>CAVRBB010000009.1:0-500524 GCA_963719195.1 Bryobacterales bacterium
CGGCCGGTCTGGAGCGTGCCGCCAAGTCCGCCGGCGAGCAGCAGCGGCAAGCGGAAGTTGTCGTGCTTGCGGCCGATCCAGAGGTTGCGAGGAACATCAGGCAGGTGTTGTCGAGCACCGTGCCGTCGCCTTCCGGCATGGCGTCCAGCTTGGAGGCCAGGTAGGCGTACTGGCTCACGTGGAAGTGCGCGATGCGTCGTAGGCTTCCGAGTTGTTGTTGTGCGACGCGGCGTGGTGGCCGTCTGACGTTGAGGAACGGATAGTACATGCGCCGAAAGATCGCGCGAAATGATCAGCGACGCCACGCGCGTCTTATTGGTCTGGAACGCGATGGCGATGATGTCGCACATCAGGCGCGAGTGTTCGCGCAGATCTTCGGGCAAGCCATTGGCCGGACGATCCATGGTGGCCGCCACCGTATTCTTCGCCTTGGCCGCGTCGTCGGCGCTGTCCATGCTCTTGCGCATCCCCTCGACGCGCTTCTCGACTTCGCGCACGCTGGTCAGGTATTCGTCGAGCTTGTTCTTGTCGCTGGAGCTGATCTTCTTGGTCAAGTTCCTGCGGCGCGGTCTCTTCACGCGGTCGAGGATGCTGAGGTTCAACAGGCTGCCGCGGTTGTCGAACAGGTTATCCCACGCCAGCGAAGGATAAACTCCACCGGCACAGGCGATTCCGGCGTCTGCCACGAGATGTGCGAACTGTAGGCCATCGAGAAGTTGGTCTCGTGGTAGCCCGTCATGGGCTGGTCGCAAGCCAGCACGATGCTGGACTGCGGCGTCTCATCGCCCACGTGGTTGGCGATCATCTGATCCACGCTGATGCCGGAGTGGATGATGGCGCCCTTGGCAATGTGCGCGCCCGAAAGCAGGCTGCCGGTCTGCCCGGGGTGAATGCCCTGGCCGGTTAGCGCCTTCACGTAGAGGCCGTCGATTACGTTGATCTTCTGCTTCAACGGCTCCAGCGGCTGCAGCGTTTTGCTGAGCACCATGGCGGCGCCGGCCCCTTGGCGCTCCAGTGATCCTCGTTGATCCCGTCCCCAGGAACACCATGCCGAAGCGTTTCGGGAATTCGGACGGCGGCGGCGTATCGGCGAAGGCGTCGAGCGACTCCAGCCACGGCAAGGGCCATGGTGCAGCCCGCGCCGCGCAGCACGGTGCGGCGCGAAATGCGGCTGGCGGAGTCCTTTTTCGATTGGGGCATCATGTATTCACCTTCCTTGGTTCGTCGGGACTTGGACGGGATAGCGGTTCCGGCGGCTCCGGATTTCGCTGTTCAGAAATTGCGGACTGGTGACGATGGTTTCGACCAGCGAATCAAAACGAAGCCACTCGTCGCGAGCCCGGCTTTCATGCGGTCGATGAGATCTTCGTCGGAGAGCTGCAGCGAGCGGTTCAAGGGCATAGGCCAGCAACTTGCGGCTGAGATTATCCACGAAGTCCGTTTGCCGATGCTCGCGAATGTAGTTCGCGACGCCCTGCGAGTCCGTTGCCTGCCCCACCTGGAAAGTCACCGGGAGGTATCGACGGACGGTCCGGCCAAATCTTTGGTGCGGGCCTCGCCGACCGGACCATAGCCTTCGAACGCCAGGCCGAAGAATCGAAGCGCGCATGACAGGCGGCGCATACCGGGTTCGCGCGATGCTTGGCCAGCATGTCGCGGATGGGCAGATCCGAGGTGGCTTCGTCGTTCGGCAATTCGGGCACGACCGGCGGCGGAGGCGGAATGACTTCGCCGAGCACGCGCTGCACCACCCAATAGGCCGCGCTTCACCGGACTGGTCCGCAGTCCGGGCGAATTCTGCGTCAGGAAACCGACATGGGCAGCAGTCCGCCGCGGCCATATGGCTGGCGTCCTCGACCCGAACCCAGGTGTCGTGATCCCCTTTCACCTCGGGCATGCCGTAGTGTTTGGCCAGCACCGGATTCACGAACGTGTAGTTGCCGTACAGGAGGTCGAGCACTGAGCGGTTGTTGCGCGATGAGCGTCGTCCAAAAACCGGATCGGCTCCTGGAACATGGCCTCGCGCAGGTCGTTGGTGAAGGTTGGGAAGCGTTCGCGATCACGGAGTTGTTGGTTTCGAAATGGCGGAAGTCGAGCCAGTTGCCGCCGAATTCGGTGGCGAGGCCGCGCACGCGGTCATCTTTCAGCATGCGGCGTGTCTGCGGCCAGCAGGACGCCGGCTTCGGAGATCGCCCGCCGCCGCGTGCTGCATCAGCTCCTCGTCGGGCATGCTGGACCACAGGAAATAGCTGAGCCTGCTGGCCAGGGCGTAGGCGGAGAGCGGCCGGGTCGCGGGCGCGCGGAGGCTTTCGCCGCCACAGCCCGGACAGCGGATCGCGCGGAGCCGCGGCGGCGTCGGTGAGATCGATGCGGTAGAGGAAATCGGGCGACATCAGACGGTGACCATGCAATCGCGGATCGCGTCCTCGTGGGACAGTTCGTTCTTCTCCCGGAGCGTCACGATAGTACGCCAGCAGGTCGTCGCGCTCGGCCCTGAAAGGGGGCGGCGGTAGGCGCGCGCTGCGAACTCCAGCAGGGCCGCGCAGATGTTTGGGCTCGGCTTCCGCGTGCTCTTTTTCCAAGGCGTGAGGGTGGCGTTGATGCCGTCGAAATGGTTGCGGATGGCCTCGGGTGCGACGGGATCGTTTCGGGACGGCGGCGGCCTTGGCCAGATAGGCGTCGCGCATCGTCAGGATGACGGGCTCATCGGTGAACGCGTGGTCCGCCGGCCGCGGGGTGCCGGATTCATCGCCCTTGCCCTGCACTTCGCCGCTTTGGTTGAAGAAGTATTGAATCCAGGTGCGCGCGGTGAAGTCGGCGATGAAATCGAATTCGTTCCAGAGACGGTCGATTTCCTGCCGGCCGTTCTCGTCGAGGATCAATTCCATCAGCGGCATATCGTCGCGAAAGAAGCCGATCACGCTGTGATAGCCGGCGCTCAAGCAGGCGGCCCTTGTCCTCCGAATCGTCCGGGAAGTAGCGGCCGCGCTCGGTGATATAGAACGTGTCGGGGAAGACGGAAGCGAAGCGCTCGAAGGCGGCCTCGTAGCGGCTGCGCTCGGCGGCGGGAACGATCAGGTCGGTGTCGCCGGCGCGGGCTTCGCGGAGAGCGCAGCCCAGCGCGGAGCGGCTTCCTGGTGCAGCCCGGGATACCGCGGAATCGTGGGCACCACCGGCGGCGGGTCGGTATCGTTCCGCAGATCCTTGGGATCGCTGTCGCGGCGGTGGGAAGCGAACTCGCGCAGCTTCCAGTTCAGCAGCGGCTGTGACGCGGCGGGCAGGCCGCTCACCATGGGCGCGGCGAACTGCATCGCCGTATGCTTCCGGATCCGGACCACGAAGTCGCGCATCTCGACACATTGCGCGCGCAGCGCGTCGGGTGGTTTTCGCCCGGCGCGGGCAGCGCGACGCCACATGCGTTGCAGTTTCGCGACCGGGCCGGCCGCGTCCTTCTCGTCTTCCAGAATCTTCCACACCATGGGCAGGTACTTCGGGCTCACTTTCGAATCGGCCGCGATGGTGGCCAGCGTGGCGCGGGTTTGCCGAGGGCGGCGCGGTATTTGTAGCGCCAGGCGGCCTGAAAGTAATCCGCGAAATCGGTGGGCTGCCGGAAGTAGAAATCCACGATGCGCCGGATGGCATACTTTTCGCGATCCGTTTCGGCCAGCATGGGGAAAGGCGCGAAATCGATGCCGTCGGGCGTCAGCACCATGTGGTCGGCCACGGCGCGCGCGGCCTGCAGGTACTTGTTCAGCAGCGCGGAGGACATGGTCAGCGATTCGCCGGAGTTGTCGAAGCCCGCGGGGTTGGCGGGATCGACGGGGAACTCGCGCGCGGGCTGCAGATCCTGGCCGGTGAGGTCGCGGATGGTGTAGTTGTATTCGGCGTTGCTCAGGCGGCGCGCGAGCACCAGGCCCGGATCGCCCGCGTTCCTCCGGATCTCGTCGGCGCGCACGGCCTGGATCCAATCGATGACGTGCTGCCGGGCTTCGTCCGGGGGCGGCGGCACCGGCTTGGGCGGCATCTCTTTCGCGAGCGTTGGAGCACGAGCGCCCAGCGCGGAAAATCGCTGGTCACCATTTCCATGGTGGTGTACGACTTGAGATCAAATTGCGCCGCGGGCGAATGGCCGCTGTGGCAGCCAATGCAATATTTGGTGACAAAAGGGCGGACGGTTTGTGTGAACTGGCGGTCGAGGGAGGGTGTGGCGGCGTGGGCCGACAGGGCCGCGATGGCGAGCACGAAGGGTAAGGCTCGAAGGTCCATTCCCGGGTCCTCACTATCATAATGGGAACTGGAGATCGAGGAGTGATTTTACCTTCTTTATCCGCTTTGAAATAGTGATCCAGTCAACTGGTGCCCGTAACGATGGCGGATCTCGACAACGGAGACGGGTGGGGACGGAGAGGTGCATAACAGCGTGACCAACAGGGTGTACGGGTCGGCTTGCCGCACACAAACGGCCACGCCAACTTGGACAGGGAGGACGAATGAATCGCCGCCGGTTTCTCGCGGTCACATGCGCCGCGCCGCTCGCCGCGCAGAATCCGGCAGCGCCTTACCGTACTCCCTATAAATTCCGCAAACTCGTGCTGGCGGCATCCAAAGAGTCCGATGCGTTCGATAGCCAGACGGTCGACTGCCCATTCGTGTTTCGCCACGACGGCCGGTTCTACATGACCTACGTGGGATGGGACGAGACCGGCTATCAGACGGGGCTGGCGTCATCCCGAAACCTGATGGATTGGAAAAAAGAAGGCTGCATCCTGCGCAGAGACCCGTCGTCGCCCGTAACTCGCTACAACATCGCGATGAACTGGATCGTGAGGCAGAACGAGCTTCGGTCGGCCGGCGAGTTGAAGAAGGTGCGTGGCCGGTTTCTCGGTGTTTACCAGGCCTACCCCAACGCTGGGCTCGAAGAGGGGCCCGCCGTAATCGGACTCTGCTGGAGCGACGACTTGATGCACTGGCAGATCGACGACCCGTGCCTCCGGCCCGAGGACGGCGCCGATTCGGAGAGGGTGGCTCTATAAACCTGGTCTGGTGGAGCAACGGGGCAAGTATTATCTGTTCTACAACGCCAAGACCAAAAACCTTCCGCGAGAACAGGGCGGCGGATGGCGCGAGCAGACCGGCGTTGCCACATCGACGGATCTGCGAGCCTGGGAACGCTACCCCGGCAATCCGATCATCCCCAACGGCCCGGCTGGGAGTTGGGACGAGCGCTTCGCCAGCGACCCATGCGTGCTGCTTGACGGCCGGCGGTGGACGTTCTTCTATTACAGCCTCGACAAGAAAAGCAAGGCTCGAGACCTGCTAGCTCTCGGCGACGACCCGTTCCACCCCGTAAAGGTGAGCGAAATCCTGATTGATGTCGGCCCTCCGGGCTCTGTCGATTCGACATATGCGCACAAGCCCAGCGTAATCTATCATGAGCATGCGCTCTATCATTTCTACTGCGCCGTTTCCGGCAGGTGGCCGAATGAGGTGCGCGGCATTTCGGTCGCGCGCTCCCGGCCCTGGTAGTGTCGCGCGCACACCTCACTGCTTCCGGAAACTTCCCACGTAATCCGCTCCGCACCGTGCCTTAAGGCAGCGGAGACCGCCCGCAGAGCCACGCGCCAGGAATGAGGAGAATGGAACGTATGCGTCTGGACAATAAGGTCGCGATCGTAACCGGAGGCGCGTCCGGTATTGGAAGAGGGATAGTCGAGCGCTTCGTCGAAGCGGGCGCGCGGGTTGCAATTCTCGATGTGGACGGCAACGGAGCACATGCGGTGGCGGGTTCACTCGGTCCGGGCCGCACGCTCCCACTCCGTGGCGATGTTTCGTCGGATGCGCAGGTTCGGGCGGCAATTGAGGCGGTCGTGAGGCAGTGGGATTCGGTCGATATCGTGATCAATAATGCAGGGATTGAGGTGCATGGCACGGTGGAGGAGATTACTCCCGAGGACTGGGAGCGCCAACTGGCAGTGAATCTGAAGGGTGCATATCTGGTATCCCGATATGCCATTCCGCACATGCGGCGTCGCGGCGGCGCTATCGTGAACATATCTTCGGTCCATGCCATGGTCTCCTGGCCGGGAACGGTCGCGTACGATGTTTCGAAGTGCGGCCTGATCGGGCTTACCCGCACGATGGCGCTGGACCATGGGCGTGACGGGATCCGCGTAAACTCCGTTTGCCCCGGCTACATTCACACCGCGATCACTGACCGCTGGCTGGAGACAGTGCCGGACCGCGACGCCGCCATGCGGCGTGTGTTGAGCCTGCATCCGCTGGGACGCATCGGCACGCCTCGCGACGTTGCCGAGGCATGTCTCTTTCTGGTTTCCGACGCCGCGGCGTTCATCAGCGGCACCTCCCTGGTGGTAGACGGCGCGATGACGGCAGCCGGACACTGAGGGCGACATAACCGCCGATCTGCACCGCCAGCACCTCGACCGGCGCGGCCGGCGCAGCCAGGCTCATGGCCCGTGGCAGAACCCTCCGTGACCTCCGTGACTCCACTTGAGTCACGGCAATCCGGCAAGTGCTTGATTCTACAGGACGGCATCTTCTCCCCGTGGCTCCACTTGAGTCACGGAGGTTCTACCATGGGCTAAAACCACTGGGCGCGAATCTGTGCCAGCGCTGCCAGATCCTGCCTGACACCGCGGGCGGTCAGAATGATGTTGCGATCCTGGGTCCAATGGTCGCGATACCAGGTGCACGACTCGAACGCGTCGTTGTGCTCCTTACGCCAGGCCTGGGAAGTTTCGCGATAGTGCCGCAGCGTTGCGCCCGCGGATTTCTCTCCGGAAAGATCGCGCATCTGGTACGGATCGGAACGGTGGTGGAAGAGCAGTTCCCGGCCGTCCCGCCGGTAAATGGCGTAGGTGTACTCGTGGTCGCGCAGTCCACGCCACTCCGTGCCGTCGGCCCACGCCGCGGTTGTGCCCATCCCCTGCATGTGGGCGGCAACAGGTCCACTGTTGGCTTCGCCCCGCGCATGGCGGCTAAGATCCACACCCTCGACGGAAGACGGGGTTGGCAGGTGCAGAAGCGCCAGCAGCGTCGGCATGATATCAGGCGTTCCCAGCAAAACATCAGAGGTCAGTTTGGGGGGAATGTGCCCGGGCCAGCGTATGAGGAACGGCACCCGCGCCGCCTCTTCATAAAAAATGTATTTGGCGCGGCGGCCGTGCGCCCCGAACATCTCGCCGTGGTCGGAGGTGAAGACCAAGATCGTGTTGCCGGCAAGACCCATCCGGTCCAGCGCCTCCAGGAGCCTGCCCACGTTCCAGTCGATATTAGCGGTCTGCGCATAGTAGGCGCGCTGAAAGGAGTCGATCTTCCGCGGATAGTCGGCCGGCAGTTTGGCCCAGTCATCGGCGTAGGGGTCGGACACCTCGGAGTAATTGGGCCGCTTCGGAAGCATGACGCCGCGATAGAGGTCATGATATGCCGGCGGCACGTTGGCATCGTCCCATGGATCATGAGGTGGGCCCCAGGAGAGAAAAAGCGCGAATGGGGTGCCGGACTTTGCGTGCTTCTGCATGAACTGAATGGCCGTCTCCGTCTGGCCATCCGGCTCGTACTCTTTGCGGATGTGGCGGGTCGTGTCGTTCTCGAAGTACGGCGACCTGTAATAGTTGTGATTGAAGTTGTACGCAGCCCAGAGATTGTCGAAGCCGAGGCGATAAGGTCCAGGCGGAACAAAACCGTTGCGCGTCTCCTCGTGATGACCGAGTTCGTTCGCCCAGAGGTGCCACTTGCCGATATAGGCTGTGCCGTACCCGCCGCGGGTGAGCGCGTGGCCAAGACTTTCGTGCTCGGGGCTGAGTCGCAGTTCGTTGATCACCATGCCGGTGCTCGATTGATATTTGCCGGTCATGAGCGACGCGCGATGCGGCGCGCACACGGGTGTATTCGAGATCGCCTGGTGGAAGTTGCAGCCCTGTCCGGCCAACCTGTCGATGTTTGGCGTCCGCGCGTATTCATCGCCGGCGTAACCGCAGGATTGGTAGCGGAGTTGGTCGGCAAACACGTAGACGAGGTTCGGCTGGTTGGACGCGGCGGCAGCCGCGCCGAGGCTGGCGGCAGTTCCCCCCAGAAAAGTTCGCCGGGTAAGGGACATGGCGGATGGAACCATCTTCTCAAACCCCAGTTCCTGTGTCAGAGCCTTCCGGATCTTGGGCTCGGGTGCGGAATCCTCGCCGGCGGCGCAACGCGAATTGCTGGCGGGGTGGTGTCAATGGCGGGACACCCGTCTGCTCCCGCGGATGCTACAACGACCAGCCTTGTCGGTACTCCGGTTTGAGCAATTGCGTCGCCGTCGTGTCGTTGGGGAAGCGCATCTCCTGGGCGTCCCACAGCAGGAACTTGCCCGTGCGCTGCGCGATCACGCCCAGCAAGGCGATCTCAGTGAGCGGCGCGGCGAACTCGAAATTGCAGTTGGCCGGCGCGCCGCCCTTGCAGGCGTCCACCCATTCCATGTAGTGCCCCGTGGTGCGTGGCAGGGTTTTGGGCGGCGCCGTGAGGGACTTCTCCTGCTCGGCGGAGAGGAAGCGGATGCCGCCGGAGAAGCCGCTCAGCAAGGTACCTTTCTCGCCCACGAAGAGCAGGCCGTCGGCATCCAGAGTGCGGTCCGCCGCCATCTCCAGCGGGCGCGGCGGGTGCAGGCCGCCTTCGTACCAGGTCATGCGGACCGGCGGTTGGCCGCCCCGCTCGGGAAAGTCCCACGTGACTATCGAGGAACTGGGGAACGTCTCGGGGTAATTGCCGCGCTTCGAACGGGTCCAGTTGGGGTCCGGCTTGTCGCCCTTCCGGAGCGGTTCGCGGATCACCGTCACTGCCGCGCTGACGCTGCTCGGCGCGCCCAGCCCAAGCGCCTTCACGATGATGTGGAACGTGTGGCACGCCATGTCGCCCAGGCCGCCTGTGCCAAAATCGTACCAGCCGCGGAAGTTGAATGGATGGTATAGCGGGTGATACGGCCGCACGGGCGCCGGCCCTAACCAGATATCCCAATCGAGCGCCCCGGGCGTATTCACTTTGTCGGTGGGCCGCACCAGGCCCTGTGGCCACACGGGGCGGTCGGTCCAGACGTGCACCTCGCGAACCTTGCCGATCACGCCCGATTTCACCCATTCTTCGGTGGTCACCGCCGGGTCGGTGGACGTGGATTGCACGCTCATCTGCGTGGCGACCTTCTGCTCTCGAGCCGCCTTGGCCAGGGCGCGTGCCTCGAACACGGTGCGCGTCATGGGCTTGGCCACGTAGACGCCCTTCTTCAGCGCAATCGCAGCCGCGGCCACAACCGCGTGACTGTGATCGGGCGTGCCGACGATGACCGCATCGATTCCCTTTTCCTTTTCGAGCATCACCCGATAATCCTTGTAGACTTTGGCCCCGGGATAGCTCTTGAAGACGGGTGCTGCGAAGTCGTGGTCCACGTCGGCGAGGGCCACGATGTTCTCGCTGGCGCACCCCTTCACGTAGTTCTGTCCCATTCCGCCTACACCTACGGCGGCGATGTTCAGCTTGTCGCTGGGTGCGTCGTACCCCGCACCGAGCACGTGGCGCGGAACAATGGTGAAAGCAGCAGCGGTGGCGGGTAAAAACTCGCGTCGAGTCAAGCCGGTCTTTTCATCGGACATAGCTCTACCCTTGTAACGCGAAGATGGGCCAATGTCTATCGGCGCGGGCGGGCAGCCGGATCTTCAGTATGTTATCGATTTTGAAATGGCGGTGAGGGTGGGGTTCGGAGCCATGTAATGCTTTTATTATCTGTAAGTTACTGCTTGAGAGTACCGAGTTCGCACGCGTTAGGTAGCCTTGGGCTCGGCAACCTGCATGGTCAGTCGTGAGTGCTCGATACTCAGGTCGATCAACTGTTCGACCAGATTCTTGAACCGCTTGTGACTCGCGATGTGGCGGCGGAGATCCTTCACCCATTCCCGGCGGACGTACTCGGTGCGGCTCTTCATCCGACGCGTATAGCTGATCTGCCAATAGGCTCCGGCGTGGTGTTGGGGATCCTTGTACTGACGGGTCAGTGAGCCCGGGCGCATCGGCCCGATCTCCAATAGCGCCGTCTTGATGCGATCAATCCTTCGCTCGATCTGCTGAATCCGTTTCTGGCTCATGATGCCTCCTTTTACATCGATAGTATAGCATAGATATGCTATACTATACAGCGACTTATCGTCAAGCCATAAATGCCGATGCTTCGCACCACCCGGCCAGGAGGCCGCTCATGCTCTGGAGTCACTGGTGGAATTTGGTGTGCGGTTTGCGGTCCGCCTGCGCCCGGACCCGAACCTTCCTCGGGATGGCGCTCTGCCTGGCCGGTTTCACCGTTCGCAAGGATCTACTGGGCGTCACCAGTATCGTGCGCGCCCTGGGATTGGAGCCGGCCTGCTACGACCGACTCCTGGACTTCTTCCATAGCCAAGCCCTGGATCTGAACAAGCTCACCCTTGCCTGGTGCGCTCTGGTCTTCCGCGTCCACCCCGGCATCCTACGCGTCAACGGCAGGCCCGTCCTCGTCGCCGACGGCATCAAGGTCGCCAAGGCCGGACGCAAAATGCCGGGAGTCAAAAAACTCCATCAAGAATCGGACTCCAACAACAAGCCGGAGTTCATCTTCGGCCACTCCTGCCAGGCGGTCGCCGTGCTCGCCCAAGCCTTGTCCAGCGTATTCGCCTTGCCTTTGGCTTGTCGCATCCACGAAGGCACGGTCTTTTTCCAACCGCGACCACCGGACCCTCCTCGACAAGATGATCCTGCTGCTCGATTCGCTCCGCCTGAAAGAGCCCTGCTACTTCGTGGCCGATGCGTACTATGCCTCCGGCAAGATCGCTCGTGGGTTGCTCGCCAAAGGCCACCATCTGGTCACCCGGGTCAAGAGCAACAGCGTGGCTTTCTTCCCGGCATCACTCCCGCCTCCCAACCGGCGACGGCGTCGCGGCAGGCCGAAGAAGTACGGCAGGAAGATCAAGGTTGCCGCGCTGTTGAAACAGTCTGCCCAACTCCAGCAGGCGCCCAGCCCCGTCTATGGCGAGAAGAATGTGATCCTCCGCTTCCGCACCGCCGACCTATTGTGGCGCCCTGTCGGCATCCTCGTCCGCTTCGTCGTGGTGCTCCATCCCCTTCGCGGCGCCATCCTGCTGATGAGCACCGACCTGACCCTCTCTCCCCTCGAGATCATCCGCCTCTATGGCTTGCGATTCAAGATTGAAGTGTCCTTCAAGCAGGCCATCCGGGTCATCGGCGCTTATGCGTATCACTTCTGGATGGTGGCCATGACTCCCCTACGGCGTGTCAGCGGTAACCAGTACCTGCACCACAAGTCCGAGGACTACCGCAATGCCGTCCGCCGAAAGATCGCGGCCTATCATCGCCACATCCAACTCGGACTCATCGCCCAGGGCCTGCTTCAGATCCTCTCGGCGATGGAACCGAAGTTAGTATGGCTTTCCTTTGGTTCCTGGATCCGTACGGTTCGGGGAGGGCTGGCCCCCTCGGAACAGGTCGTGGCCATTGCCCTCCGCAGTACCCTTCCGGAATTTCTCGCCACTGCCGCAAAAACCGTAATCCTTGTGAAATTCCTCCGCGACCGTCTGGACCTTTCCAGGGCTGAAGGAACCAGGTTGGCGGCATGAAAAGGCGGCCGCACAAACCGGTACTCTCAAGTTACTGATGGATGGCAAGCTATAGAAGCGGTGACACGAAGTGGAAGACGCTATTGGTCAGATTTGGTCAAGTCTTCAATGGCAAGTTGCGGAGACCATGATTTTAGCCGGACCAGCGGTCTGTGTCCCAACCACATCGGCGGAAGCAGCCTTCAGCCGGCCGCTCTGCTCGTCTTGGCCGTCCATTTGGCAATTCTTCTCTGGTCAACACGCAACTTACGAGCGATCTGATCGGTTGCAAGGCCCGCAGAGCGGAGCCTTCGCGCCTCTTCAATCCTCGCGAGGTACTGCCGCTTGGCGTTCAACAAGGCTTTGGGTTTGCCGCAATCGCTACAGTAGTTCTGATTTCCAGATTTTGGCCGGCGGCGTCCTTCTGCTCTAAGATAGAGATCGCCGCATCCTGAGCACGTATAAATCGCCGGCACCGCACAATACCAGAGCGAGCTGGAAGGCAAGACTGCCAAACAACGCGTAAAGGGAATTGCCAGCGACGTGAAGCTTCCATCCCGACGGCGTTCTTGCAATCAGGGGGGCTACCTCTCCAATCCTCAGGTAATCGTTAACAATGCCCTGGAGCATATTGAGACCAAACTCCCGATTTAGTATCTCTAAGTGCTTTCTTGCGTCATCGTCTTGGACCGTTGAAAAAACTATTCGCCAGTCCTCTTTGCGGCCGGAGGATTGGGGATCCTCTTTCAGATCTGACGAGATTCGGAGGATTGTGGCAAAGAGGCCGGCTGTGCTTCGCCATGCCTCCAGCGAGGTCCACCCTTCAAGTGGCCAACCCGGCGGTGCGCACCAGCCATGGTGCGCGTGTGGTAGTCCGTGTTTGCAGATATCGAGCACCCCATGTTTGCATGCGTACTTCAGGACTTCCTTCAGTCCTCCGCCTTGCAGCTTCAGGAAGTCGGTGAGCATGTGGCGATCCGGTGCCAGGCAGGACCTGATGTGTTTCACGTGCCGCATCAGGTTGATGCGGTCGCTTTCCAAAATCTGACTCGATTTTGAGAGCCTGCCGTAAAGTCAAGTGAAAGCCACGCGGAGTTGCCCAAGCCGTTGCGACGTGTTGTCGGCATGGGGGTTGACCCGGGGAATCCGATGCTCGGGGTCGTACGACCAGAATATTCCGCCATCGCGGATTTCAATCTGCGGCGGAATGACAGGGATCCCGCTTTCCACTCGCCGGTCGATCGAGCCCGTCTCGCCGCTTCCCGTGGGCTGATACCACCATGGAAGTGATGTTGGCATACTCAAGGCATAAATAACGCCTTTCCATTGATTATTGATTCTACAACACATTAAACTTTGCCACAGAGGCAATTCTGAGATGCAAGAGAACAAAAAAAGCCTGATCGCCTGCTTTATCGGCCGCGGGAGGTCGCGGAAATCACCGGGATAGCCCTGTCCTACGTGTATCGGCTCATCGCGAGCGGTGAGCTGCCAAGCTTGCGCCACGGGCGCCTGGTTCGCGTGACCGCCGGGAATTCAAGTCATTGATGTTGGGTCACTTCGAAAATTCAGTTTTTGCGCTCTGCTAACACCGTCCCAAGGTGGTGGAGATTGTCCGCGATGACGCCTAGGCCGACCCATCGTTTCATTCCGCAGTCGCCCTTGTAAAGGCAGCGCCGAAGACCGTGCCGACGCTTGAGAACGCTGATGCGACCCTCGCAACCGGTCCTCCATCGCTGCCCTTCTTTGAACCATCGTTTCTTTTGCTCGCGCTTTCGCTCCGAGCTTTTCGTGGAGCGATTCGGGATGCATACTCGCTTCACGCCTCTCTCGTGAGCAGCGGCTTCATTCTTCGCTGAGTAGAATGCGCGTCGCCGGCCACCAGGCGCGGAACACAGCCCAGCTTCTTCTCATGTGCATCCAGCGCAGGAATCACCAACTCCGAGTCACTCGGTCGCTTTTCGTAGACGTCATAGTCGGTGATGATCTGATTTTCGGACTCCTGAATCTTGACCATCTTGCCGAACTCGGTAGCCTGCGGATTCCGAGGGATGGCGATCAGCGTTCCGAACTGATGTCGATCAGGATTCCGAAGTGATGCCGATCGGTGTTCCGAACTGAGGCCGATCAGTTTTACGGTTGTAGTTCGGAACAGTGATCGGCATTGGATTGGAACAGCGCGCAGGGTAGCCGTGGCGGCTGGGATCCACTTAAAGTAGGTTTCTCCCCCGAAATCTACTTTGAGGCCAAGACCCCCGTTGCCACAGAAGAGGCTGACCATGCGCAAGTTGAAGGAAGTTCTGCGGCTCCATTCCCTCGGACTGAGCCAGCATCAGATTGCCCGCAGTTGTTGCATTTCCCAAAGCACCGTCCACGAGTACGTGTCCGCCGCGCAATCGGCTGGCGTGAAATGGCCGTTGCCCGACGGTTGGGATGACCAGCAGACCGGGCAGGCTCTGTTTCCCCAGCGACCCGCTCCCGCCGTCTGGCGGAAACATCCGGAGCCGGATTGGGCCAAGATCCACGAAGAGTTGCAGACCCACAAGGACCTGACGCTACAACTGCTGTGGCAGGAAGGACGGGAGAGCAATCCAGAAGGCTATGGCTACAGCCGGTACTGCGACCTCTACCGGCGATGGTTGAAAAAGCTCGACTTGGTACTGCGGCAGGAACACCGCGCCGGGGAGAAAATGTTCGTCGATTACGCCGGCGCCACGATCCCGATTCACGATCCGGAGGGCGGTGATGTTCACGCCGCCGCCGTGTTCGTAGCCGTGCTGGGCGCAAGCAGCTACACCTTCGCAGAGGCCACCGCCGGCCAGGATCTGCGGAGTTGGATCGGTTCGCATCAGCGAGCCTTCGAGTTTTTCGGCGGCACAGTCGAAGTGGTGGTGCCGGATAACTTGAAGAGCGCCGTCACGCATCCGAGTTATTACGAGCCGGATTTGAATCCTACCTATCGGGACTTGGGGGAACACTACGGCGTGGCGATCATTCCGGCACGGCCCCTACCGAGCCAGGGACAAAGCCAAGGCGGAGGTGGGCGTTCAAGTCGTGCAGCGCTGGATCGTGGCCGCCTTACGCAAACGCAAGTTCTTCTCCCTGGCGGAAGTCAACCAGGCGATTGGCGAGTTGCTGGCGCGGTTGAATGAGCGGCCGTTCCGCAAGCGCCCCGGCAACCGCGCCACGCTGTTCGCGCAACTGGACCGGCCGGCGCTGAAGCCGCTTCCGGCCACGCGTTATCAGTTCGGAGAATGGAAAACGGCGCGCGTGAACATCGACTATCACATCGAAGTCGAGCGGCACTTTTACAGCGTGCCGTACGCTCTGGTCCACCAGGAGGTGGACGTACATCTTACTGGGGAAACCGTGGAGATCCTCCACCGCGGGGTGCGGGTCGCTTCTCATGTCCGCTCCCGGGAAGAGGCGAAAGCCAGCACGGTCGATGAGCACCGGCCCAAGTCACACCAAAAGTATTTGGGGCGCACGCCCTCGCGGCTGATCGAGGATGCCCGGCAGACCGGACCTTGCACCGGCCAACTGGTGGAAGCGATCCTGGCGGCCAAGCGTCATCCGGAACAAGGCTTTCGGTCGTGTCTGGGGATTCTGCGGCTGGCCAAAACTTACCCAGCCGAGCGCATGGAAGCGGCAGCCCGGCGCTGCCTACGGGCGCGCGCCTACAACGCCGCCAGCATGGACTCGATCCTGAAGAACCAGCTCGACCGGCTGCCGATCCCTGGCGACCCGCCCACCCAAACTGCTGTGGACCACGACAACATCCGTGGCGCCGATTACTTTGATTCCCCACCGGAGACCGATCCTCCGGTGATTCCGTAGACGACAAGGAGAAATAAGCCCACGATCCTCCTTGCACAGCGGGGCGTGGAGCTTCCGTTTGATATTCGCAGCTATCGCGTGATCTTCTACGAGGACTCAATCGGCGGGAAAGTGTTGGTAGAAGAGAGTCTGCAGCGCCATCTGAGCTCGATATTGGAGGATCTCTGAATGCGGGTGGCGCGCTTAGTGTGCTTAGCTCCAGGGCCTCGAACTGAAATCCCCAAACTACTCGGGCGGGAATGCGCCACCACTCAAACCATTCCGTTCAGACGCATGAACGAAGCCGCGACGCTGAACGGCGTTCAGGGTGGGCTTCAAGAATCAGATCAGTGCCCGTCCGGGAGGCGTGTGGCTCTCATCCTGGACAAATCGACATGAATGTGCTAGAACAGAATGCCAAGCTTGGCCTAATGTCAAGAGGTGTGATGCCCAAGATGGTGATTGAGGTTCCGGAGGAGTTTGCGGAAGTGGGAAAGGCGATGGTGGAGCATCTGGCGGCCCTGCAGCGGACGGTGTCCCGCCTCGGGGGCGGGAAAGCGGTGGATTATGCGGAAATGGAACAGGCGATGGCAGAAAGTGCGGGACGCACGGAGTTGGCCGGCCAGCGCGCCATTCTACAGAGCTTGGACATGGACCTTCCTGCGGTGATCATCGGAGGGGTGCGCTACACGCGGGTGGGACGGTGCGAGGCGCCCTACCACACGATGGTGGGTTCAGTCTCCGTCGAGAGATCGTGGTACCGTCAGTCGGGCGAGCGTGGGGGGCAACCGGGCGGCCGGGTAGTGGATGCGGTGAGCCTGCGGGCCGGCGTGGTGGAGGACGGCTGGCTGCCCCAGGCGGCGCGGGCGATGGCCCATGCGGTGCAGCAAGGCCCGTCGCGGGAAGCGGAAGCGAGCGCGCGCGAGTTTGGCCGGCTACCGTATTCGCGCGCCAGTTTCGAGCGGGTGGCCCACCTGGTCGGGGCTCTGGCCGTTGCGGATCACCAGGACATGGAAGACGCCCTGATCGATGCCGTGGAGGTGCTGGAGGAGGCCGGCTCGATTAGTGTGTCTCTGGATCGGGTCAGTGTGCCGATGGAGGAACCGCGGCGGCGGCCGGCGGGGCGGCCGAAAAAGGGCGCGCCGAAGAAGCCGGTGGAACGGAACTTTCGCATGGCCTATTGCGGTACGGTGACGCTGCACGATGCAAACGGAGTGGGACGGCACACGATTCGCTATGGATGCATGCCGGAGGGAGATCTCACCGGTTTGCGCGACCGTCTGGTTGCCGATGTCGCGACGCTGCGCAGCAAGAAACCGGATTTGAAGATTGAGCTACTCTGCGACGGGGCTCCGGAGATGTGGAATGTGTTAGACGAGGGCTTCGTCGCCAAGTTCGGTAACGATCTCTACCGCCTGGTGGATCTGCACCACCTCATGGAGAAGCTTGGGGCCGCCGCCCGCGCCATCGAGGATGCCACGGGGGCCGACCAAAAGCTCCGGCGATGGAAGATGAGCCGGCTGAACCGCGCGAGTGCGGCAAGCGGCATTCTGGAGGAGTTGACCGCCTCGGGCAGGGATGAGGGTGTCGGCACGGATCACCCCGTCCATGCGGCCATCACCTATCTCCAAAGTCACAGCGCCGACGCCGATCGTATGAACTACGCTCGGGCGCGCCGACTAGGCTTGGCGCTTGGCACTGGCAACGTCGAGGCAACCTGCAAGAGTCTCTTCGAAACCCGCATGAAGCGCTGCGGCGCACGGTGGAAGGAGGAGACGGGTCAGCACATCGTGCAGTTACGCGCCCTCGCCCTGAGTGATCGATGGGGCCCTGCAATTGCTCTAACTCTTCGCCCGCTACGAAAGTCTGTCCGCGCGGCTTGACCGTCATGTCAATGTCCAGTATGAGAGCCACACCCTGTGGGAGGCAGTTCACATGACCGCGAAACGCCCAACGATTCCTTTCCTTTGGCGGCGCGTAGAGTGCCATTGCACGGGATGGCGACTTCTCGCTCATGTGGATTGGTTCGGGTGGTCGACCAACTGGACAGGGTTGCCCGAAGAGCGGTTTCCGATCAGCCCACTTCACGACGAGCAAGGGTGGTAAGCTGTCACCCGTGAGCCATCTGCTGCCCGTAATCGGGGCCGTGGGGGTTCTCCTCATCGCGGTCGAATCTGGGCTTGGAACGACGAACCGAGTTGGTCCGGTGGCACGAACCAATTTGGGGAGGGTCCATGAACACATTGGTCGACGATATTCGATTTGGGGCACGGGCTCTCGCCAAGAGCTCCGGCTTCATGCTTCTAGTAGTGGCCACACTCGCCTTCTGCCAAGGCCTGACCACGGCCCTGTTTAGCCTTGTCGACCAGCTTTTGCTGTGGTCCGTTCCGGCACGCGAAGCGAATCGCCTGGTGAGGATCGAAGGTTTCTACAGCCGCACATATCCCTTCTTCCGTGCCTACAGCGACCTCAGCCACGCTTTCGACGGAGTGCTCGCCAGCAGCGACAGCCTTGCCGCCGGCCTTCGGCCCCTTGGGTCGCGGGGCGCGGAAATCGGCAAAGTGGGCTACGTCAGCGGCGGCTACTTCCAAGTCCTCGGGATAGGACCCGCTGCCGGCCGGGTTATCGCGCCGTCTGACGATACAGTCGGCGGTCCACCGGTTGTTGTCCTTTCCTATCGCTATTGGCAGCGGCAGTTTGACGAGGACCTCCGGGTGATCGGCCAGAAGTTCTCGGTGAACAACTACTCATTCATAATCGCCGGCGTAGCGGAAAAGGGGTTCGGCGGCTTGTTCAAGGGCGACGAGCCCGACGTTTTTATGGCCTTAGCCATGTACCCGGTGACGAACCCCGGCGCGGCACAGGAATGGAACAAGGCGCAGAATCCCTGGCTCACCTGCGTGGCGCGATTGAAGCCGGGCCTTTCCATGCAGCAAGCCCAAGCCTTGATGCCGGTCCTCTGGCGTCAGGCAGTGGAAAAGGTGAATGCCCGGGGCGTCGAAGTTGTCACCAAGGCACATCTCCTTGGGAAGGACGAATGCCGGCTCGCGCCTGTGGCCCGTGCCCCCTACTTTGTGGACAACGGGTTTTCTCTAGATCCGCTTAAAGCCCTGGCGGCCGCAACCGTTCTGGTGCTGCTGCTGACCTGCGCAAACGTGGCGAATCTGCTGCTCGTGCGCGCCTCGCAACGCTGGAAGCAGACCGCCGTGCGTCTGTCGCTGGGCGCGACGCGCGGGCGCTTGATTCGGCAGTCTCTCACGGAGAGCCTCCTGCTGGCCGCGGCAGGGAGCGCGACGGGGCTTGGAGTTGCCTGGTTCGGCGTACGCGCTCTTGCCCGGCTCAATGTTCTAAACCCGGATTTTCGTTTCCATCTCAGCCTCTTCGTTTTCGCATCGTGTGCGGGCCTTACGCTGCTCACCACCATCTTGTTCGGCCTGATTCCCGCCCTACGAGCCACGCGGATGAACGTTGGGGAGAGCATGAAGGCGGGTGGAGTGTCCACCGAGACGCTCTCCCGGTCACTCCTTTCCAGGTTTCTGATCGCAGGCCAAATCGCCTTGTCCCTGGCGTTGCTGATCGGGGCCAGTATGTTTGGTCGCACGCTGAGAAATCTCTATAATATCGACCTCGGCTTTCAGCGTGAGAGCATCGCGATTTTTGAGATCGGGACCACAAGCGCCGGATACAGCGGGCACGCCTTGCGCGCCTTCTACGATCAGTTGCTCGATCGCACGCGGTCCCTTTCCGGCGTGCGCACGGCCGCTTTGGCGGGCATGACGCCAATTAGCAACCATCTGCGCATGATGGCTGTGGGGAAAAAGGCGTTCCGGCCGGTTCTTATGATGATTTACAATCCAGTCAGCTCGGGCTACTTCGCCACTATGGGCATCCCACTGCTGGCGGGCCGTGACTTTCAGCGCGATGATGAGCCTGTCGTTACACCCCGCGGCCGGCGGAATGAGCACGCGTCCCGGGTTTGCATCATAGACCAATCATTGGCGCGCCAGCGGTTCGGAACGGTAAATGCCGTGGGGCGGCGATTGTGCCTGTCTGGGTCCGATTGTCCCGCCGGCGGTGGCATTGAGGTTATCGGCGTGGTGAAGGATGTGCACTACGTTGATATCCCCCAAGCCGACCGATACGGGACTATCTACGAGCCCAGTTGGTCGAACGGCGCCGATGCCCGCGCGCTGGTGGTGCGGTTTGCCGGAAGCGCCGCCCCGGTGATCGCGGGAATCCGGCGTGCGATCGAAGACCAGAACTCAAACGTTCCCCTGCTGGACGTTCGCTTGATGGAAGAGTACATCGACAGGCGCCTGGCGAACGAGCGCCTGACTGCGTACCTCTCAAGTTTCTTCGGAATTCTGGCGCTGGGCCTGGCCTCGCTGGGACTCTTCGGCGTGCTGGCCTGCGTAGTGACGCAACGGACGCGGGAAATCGGCATCCGCATGGCGCTCGGTGCACGGCGCGAAGACGTGGGCAGGATGATTTTGCGGTTGTCCTTGGCGCCGGTGGTGGCCGGACTGGCTATTGGGGTCGTACTGTCATTTTCGTGGGGTCTCTTCCTCGGCAGCCTGATCTACGGGATCGACAATTTCGATCTCGTATCGATGTCGCAATCCGTCGCCGTCCTGCTGGCCGCGGCGCTGCTCGCCGCCGCCGTCCCCGCGCGCCGGGCGACCAGGGTTGATCCTGTGGTAGCGCTGAAGTACGAATGAGCTCATCCCGAGTCCCAAAGGGAATGTCGAACGCGGATCACCGCTTTATGAGGAGTGTTCTTAACTTGAGATTGCGATCCTCATAACACGACACTACTCCTGCTTCCACCCTGACGACTTGCCCCCTCTCGCGGGGAACCCGCCCTTTCCGAGTAGTTCAGAGCGGATCACGCCAAGTGGAAATTGGGTTGCCGCACACCAACTTGACGAGAAACGCCCATGTCGCGCTTTTGCGGCAACACGGCGCGTCGGTCCGCCAGAAAGGAACCGTAGGCGACTTTGAATCCAGGTGAATCAACCCCTGGCTGCCGTGAACAGGCGATGGAGGACTCGTAAGGCGAGTAGATAGAAGGAGGTCGTCAGAAAGCCAACGATCAGGGCGTAGATCATGGCCGCAATTCCGCCGAGGCCGCTGAGGGGATCGCCGTGCCAGATTGTGTATGGGTCGCCACCTCTTAGCTGAAGGATGAGAGACCAAAAGGCGAGCGATGCGGGCCCGATAAGAATCCCACTGAAGAGGATGGTCCAGATTCGCCGCGCCTCTGCATCCTTGAGGGCAATCACGAATGGCAGATACAGGCACCAGACCGGAAGCGCAAAGACCATCGTGACGTGAAAAACAGGAAGGAACGCCCCGGCCCGGAACAGCCCGCTGAAGGACAGACTGAACAGGAGGGCGGAGAGGAGTAGAGAGCCGAACGATAGGCCAATGCTGCTGAACGTACTCATCAGAATGAACGTACCATGCTGTTGGCCAGTCGGGTTGATCCACTTGCCCGAAAAACGCGCTCATTCGATGTGCCCTGTTCGGTCCCGAGCGGATCGTCGGCCATCCGGACACGAAGACGTTAGATACCGCAGTGTCCGAGTAGCGCGTCATCCGACCGAAGCAGCGGTGAGATCGTAGCGGCACATGTACAATACGGCGACTACAGGACCAAGTGGAGCGCGTCTCCATAGCCGACGGAGGTTAGAGCCCGGCTTGTCGGACTTTCAGCCGGCAGGTTGACGGCCAGGTAACGTCCGAGAATTCGCCCGTAATCGGGGACCAGGCCGTGGTAAATGAACGTTGCCGTGTGCTCCGCCCTCCGCGTAATCAATCGCGCCGCTCCACTCGAACGCCTGCCCCTACGCCATGGCTGTTAACGCACTCGTGAGACGCCAGCCGGAAACGCAAATAGATCATAGTTCTCCTACCGCCGGCCGAATTGCGACGCATCGACTGTCATCCCGGCTCCGTTGAGGGCGGCGCTCTCGTGCAGTAGCGACTTCGCCTTGGCCTCGAGTGCTTTCGCCTCCTTCTTGTGACCCGACCGCCGCTGGAACTCTGCATAGTTGAGCAACAGACCGCCGTAGGTCGGGTGACACGGGCCGAGGCTCCGGGCAGCGAGGTCGATGGCGCGTTCGAACGCCGCTTTCGCCGCCGCGCGCTTGCCGGACATTTCGGATAACGTCGCGACATTGTTCAACGGCCGGATCAGCAGCGGATGATACGGCCCCAACGTGTTCTCCGTGAGCCGGATAGCTTCTTGGCTCAGTTGCGTCGCTTCGGCCAACGCTCCGGCATTCATTTTTACGATCGCGAGATTACTTAACGCGCTGACAATCTGGGCTGCATGCTGTTCGGGAGTCGCCCGGAAAGCCTCCAGCGCCAGTTCGAGCAGTCCGCCCGCCTCGCTGTAGTTGTCCCCCGACAGCAGGACAGCCGCGAGGCTATCCCGCGCCACGGCGAGCCCCGGGTCGTTCGGCCGCGCCGAGACGCGATAGATCTCGATTGCCTGCCGCAGCATGGGCTCGGCGCGCTTCGCGTCGCCCAATTCCCAGTAGTTGACGGCCAGGCTGGTCAGTACGATCGCGTACTCGGGGGTGTGTTTTCCCACGATCGTCTCCGCCGCCGCCAAAGCCCGGCGATACTCCCGCTCTGCTTCTGCGAACCTGCCGGCATTCGCTTCACTGTTTGCCAGTATATGGAGCGTCTGAACCAGCCGGATGTCTCCATTACGGGCGACCTTCTTCTTCGCCGCTCGATAAACCTCCGCCGCGTCTGCGTACTGGCGTCGGCGCCTGCCCGGGCAAATGCGCCGCGAGTGCTGCTATAGAGACGGTTACCAAAATCGTGAAGCGCATATTCGGTTCCCTGAGCGAGAGTGCGGCTGGCCGACGTTCGCCCGACAGTGGTTTGCTGTCGCGAGAACAGCGAATTCACGGTTAATTGCGTTGAAAGGAAAGAGCTTGTCCCTTTTAGGGAAAGCCGCCGGGCAAGTTCGCCGGTGCTAGAATACCGAGTGCGTCCACCAGGCCGCTTCCATGGGCAACGAACCACATCCGTCCCGGTCGCTCGAGTTCGCGGAGATCGAAGCCCAGTTGGCCCGCATATTCGCGAGCAGCCATTTCTCCGGCGCGGGGAGGCTGAGCGCCTTCCTACAGTACGTCGTCCGCAAATCCACCGCCGGCCGCGCACACGAGATTAAGGAGTACACCGTCGCGACGGAGGTCTTCGGACGCCCGGAGACCTTCGACCCGCGCCTCGACACCATCGTGCGCGTTCAGGCCAGCAAGCTAAGAGCCCGGTTGGTGGACTACTACTCGCTCGAGGGTTCATCGGACCCGGTGGTTATCGATCTCCCCCGGGGCGGCTACGTTCCCATCATCCGCGCGCGCCAGACCGCCGCCGAACCAGGTCCGGTGACCAAAGCTGGCGCCGATCGCCGGCTTTACCTCCCGGATGGAAAGCTCTGGGCGAAGATCGCGGCCGCTGCGGTGGTCCTTATTTCGGCCGGGGTCGCGGTTTACCAGTTGGCGACAAACGCCCGCGATCATCGCCTCACGCTGCAGTCCGGCGTTGCAGTATTGCCTTTCGCCAACTTAAGCGAGGATTCCTCGGACGAGTATTTCACCCAGGGGCTCACAGAGGAGCTCATCGGCGCATTGACAAGGATCGACGGCCTTCGCGTCCCGGGAATCACGTCGAGCTTAGCCTTCAAGAATCACCAGGACCTCCAGGAGGTCGGTCGCAAACTGGGCGTCGGAGCTGTGCTTGAGGGAAGCGCCCGTGTCGCAGGCAGCCGCGTTCGTGTCAATGCCCGGCTCGTGCAGTTGAAGGATGCGTCGCTGCTCTGGTCGCAGGAGTACGAGCGGCCCCTACGCGACCTCTTTGCGGTGCAGGTCGATATCTCCCGGTCGATAGTCAACTCGTTGCGCATCCAGCTTTCCGGACCGGCGGCCCGGTCCCTGGTGAGAGCGGAGCCCAAAAGCCTGGAGGCCTACTCCCTTTACCTGAAAGGCCGATTCTATAGCCATGCCCAATCGGCGCGGTGGGAGTACGATCGGACCGCTGCCGATTACTACGAACGCGCAATCCGGAAGGATCCCTCGTACGGCGTCGCATATTCCGCGCTGGCCGAGTGGTATACCTCCGCGCAGGCTCGCGAACTGCCCGTGCGGGAGTCGGTCGCGAAAGCAAAGGAACTAGCGGATGCCGCATTGCTCATCGACGACTCTCTGCCCGATGCGCAGATCGCACTCGGGCGGGTGAACATGCTTACGTGGCATTGGAAAGACGCCGAGAGCCGGTTTCGGCGCGCGATCGAGTTGAACCCGGGCGACTCAGTCGCCCACCTGGACTACTCACGCTTGCTGATGTACCAAGGCCGGTTCGAGGAGGCGCTCCGCGAGGCGGAAAAGGCGCGGGAACTCGATCCGATGCCTACCGCGATCTCACTTCAAGTTGGTTTGGTCCACTATTACGCGCGTCGTTACGATCAGGCGTTCGAGGAGTTCAAGAGGGTACTGGACGCCGATCCGAACTCGATCGCGGCGCGCCACTGCATCGGCACGGTCTACGCGCGCCAAGGGCTCTTCGGCAAAGCAATCGCCACATTTGAGAGCGTCCAACCGCCGGACCTTCCGGTGCAGGTCGGCAATCTGCGCGCACTCGCGCACACGTTCGCGATCGCTGGGCAGCGCAGCGAGGCCGAACGCGTGGTGTCGCGGATCCGGGAACTCGCCCAGAACTCCCGCGAATCGGCCGCGGCCGACCTCGACTGGAATCTGGCCCCGGTTTACGCCGGGCTTGCGCAAACGGACACTGTCTTCGAATACCTCTCCAGGGCGTATGCCCGGCAGCAGCGGCAATTGCACAATCTGAAGATCGAGCCTCTGCTCGACACGGTCCGCTCGGACCCTCGCTATTATGATCTGCTCCACAAATTGGGTTTGTCGTGACGTCCGCTTAAAGCCCGCGGCTCGTCGCCGTGTTCCGAATGATTGATTCTCGGCGCCGGATACCGGCACAAGGCGCTTCCGTCGACTTGCCTCGGAATCCCTGGATTCGGGACAGCGAGTAATCCCAGATGCAATTGTCACCGAGCGGCTGGATATTGTCAAGGTCCTGCATCATGATCATGCGTCCGTCGTCAGAGAACTTGCGCATGTTGTGTTTCCGGTAGAAATGAATCAGCCGGTTCCGGGCTTCCAGCGCAGCTTCCAGCAACGCCTCTATTCCCTCGGTGGACTGCCCGCTCCTAGCCTTCCGGATCAGTCCTCCAAGCGTGTCCCGGTTGATGGACCGCATGATCTCCGTCGCCCTTATCCCGTCAGCCCCGAACAGCCCTTCTTCCATGCATTGCTCATTTAGCAAGAGTGTTCCCAGCTCCGTTTCTCGCAGTTGCGCCGCCTCGGCAGTCTCGCCATACTTCCGGAAAACGTCGTCCAGCTTGGGTGTATCTCCCATTCCGTTAGGATGTCACAGAAGCGCCAGCTTCACGCTACTTGGCCGGATAAACGCCTAAACGATTCCCCTTGCCGCCTCGATGTCACGGTAGCTGCCAGTCGAGCTGAACGCCGAAACCCGTCAAGCTGGATTCCAAATCGGCATATGATCGTGCTACTGAAAGGCTGATAGCGAGCCGCTACCTGCAGTCGCGCCTAGATCTGTCCGAGATAGCGTCTCAGCTGCCTAATATGGTTCGCGTCGTGTGCGGCCATGTGGCGGGCGAGATCTGCGACAGTGATCCTTCCGCGCTCCGCGTGGAAGCCGTGGCGCTGCCACTCCTCAGGGGTGAGCGCCCTGAACATGCGTAGATTGGCCTCGCGCAGTAAACGGAACATAGAAAGAGCTTCTGTGGCCGACCAGGACTCGTAATTTCCGAGTCTCGCCCATTCGTCCTGATCAAATCCCAGTAACGTGGCGGCATTGTGCTCGATCATCTGCCGGTAGCGCCAACTGCTGGCCAATTCGTCTTCGGCCATATGCGCAAGAATCGCACGGACGGACCACTTGCCGGGTGCCGGCCGCCGATTCGAGAGGGCGCCAGGTGCGCCCTCAATCAACTCTGCAAGTACATGTGGCGCTGCTTGTAGCATTTCAATCGGGTCCTTGCCCGCAACGTACGAGTTGAGGCGGGCCTGATACTGTTCGGGTGTTTCCGCGTGAATCCCTTCCTCCATTTGGACATTATCCCGCCAGCACCCAGGGACCGGCAGCGCCTGTCTGGCCCGGCCAGCCGTCTGGCGACCTTGGCTCGATGTGGACTCGGACTACTGGCTATTGCAAGTGTGCGGCAACCGTCGATTGGCATCGGCTTGCGTCTTGGAAGGATCCGCAGAAACATTTGACGCACTCACAGGCGCCGCAGCAGGTAATCGTAGCCGTTGTCTCGTGGCCTATCCGAAAGCGAGAGATGAGCACCGGCGTGTGGTCCAGCGTGTGAGAACGGGCAAAGCGTTCAGGCCCGATTGTACATTCTGGAGGCCTATTCGGTCTCGACGATCTCATTCCGGTAGCGTTCGATCAACGAAACGAATTCCGCGTCCTCGCGGATGGCGACTCCGTTCTTTCGCATTACCTGTCGTATCAGATCGAGGTTCGCCTCCCATTCCCGACCCGATGATGCTCACCCGGCATTCGCGTGCCTTGTGCCTACTGGCCGGAAAACGCCCGACTCGCCGATTTGGACTGCGAAGGGTCCCCCAATTCCGGTTCTGGGGCGTAGCCGGGTATGGCGCTGGTCTATTCGGGCCCTCGGAAACGGCTCAAGCCTCCGGCCGGCAGGTAGACGCAGAGTCCTTCACCCACTCAGTGGATTAAGTGAACAGCATTGGACTAGCCCCGTTCTAGCCCGCGCCCCGCAACCCGGAAAGACCCGGGACGTTCGACAAGCGGGCTGCAGGACGGTGTGGAATTACCAGAGCGGCCGCCTCCACGTGGCGACCCGAACGTTGGGTCCGCGAGGTGCCCAGACTTCCGGGTTGGTCGGGCCGAAGAGGGCCAGCACGGGTGTGCCGGCTGCGGCCGCAAGGTGCGTGATTCCGGAATCGTTGCCGATGTACAGGCGCGCCCTTCCCAGCCAGCACGCCAGATCGTACAGATCGCTGATGGAGACCGCGCCTTCCAGCGGCGGGTCCTGGGGGCCCGCGCACCAGCGGACCTCCATGAAACGCTCCAGTCCGCGGGCCAGGGCGCGAAACTTCTGCAGCGGCCAGTTCTTCTTCGGGCTGCCGGAGAATGGGTGGATCACGGCGTAGTCTCCTCGCGGCCCCTGGCACGCGATGCGCGGCACGCCGCTGCTGGCGCACTCCACCAGGGTCCGCACCTGTTCCAGGTAGAAGTCCGTGGCATGTATCCGCGATCCTGCCGCCGGCAACGCGGGAAAAAACGTGAACGGGAGTTTCAACTCCGCGACCACCTCGCGAAACTCCGGCCGGTTCGCGCCGTACCAGGACACAATGGAATCAAACCCGCGAAGCTCATCCAGCAGTCCGGCCGGGGGGTGCGTAATGCCCAGCAGGTCCAGGCCGGTGGAGGCGATCGAACGGGCCCGGGCGAATCGAACCAGCGGCACATTCGGCGAGGCCGCCCACACCTCCAGGCAGCCGGTCTGCAAACACTCCAATGCCGGTAGAGAGAGGATGAAATCCCCGATCGCTCCGGGCCGGATCGCAAGCCTGCGCACGGTGTCCAGTATCCCAGAAACAAGTCTGTCCGACTACGTTTTATCCACAACGGATGCACTGCCACACGTCTGTAACCTATTGGAAACAGAAATGATATTTTCTGAGGAAAAAGGGCTATTCCGCGCACTAAGCCATTGACGGCAAAGCTCTTCTGCGGCAAGCTGGGAGAGGTTCCAAGAGGTTTGAGGAACAGCAAGCCTTCGGAAACGTAGCGGGCCTGGAACGTTGATCCGCAGCCAGCATTACTAGCGATAGAAATCGGCTGCGGGGAGCGAAAGGAGATCGGGCGGATCCGGAAGGCGGGCCGAATGGCCGGGAGTTCCGTTGAACGCTTTGATCCGGAGGGAGGTAAGAGTCCCGAAGGGGAGTGGAGACGGAAAACGCGGCCAATCGAGCAAGTCGCGGAAGCCGCAACGGGCCAGAAGCGTAGAGGCGGCCGGAACCGGGGGTGAACCGGATCCGGCGGCGGAGCAGAAAGGCCGAACGGGTGGTGAAAGCGGCAGGCTGGGAAGCGAAGTAGGAGGCCGGGAACTTTGACCCCGGAATGGAGGCTCCGTAAGGAGCAGCCGTTGCGGGCGAGTGAAAGGCCGTTACGAGCATCCGGTCCCGAGCGAGAGAGAGCTTGCGGCGAGTTTCGAAGCATTGATCCGGTAGCCGTCTAAAGCGGCGGTCGGGGAGCAGAGAGGCGAATCGCCCGGCGCTCTTGTTTGCATTGTTCGGTGCCGTGTATACCGGCGGAGAGCAAGGCTGGGAATCAGGTCACTTGGAACCATTTTCTTTTTGTTCCCAGACAAATTCCCCTGACAGCGGCAGATGGTCGGACGCTACCAGCGCCTTCCGGGTGCGGTGCAGCACCAGCCGGTCCAATCGCAGCACCGGATCGTAATAGATGTGGTCCAGGTGCAGGAAGGGCAGTACGCCGGGATAGGTGCGGGACCGGCGCAAATGCCTGCGGACATCCGCGCTTTTCAGGTGCAACCGGAGCAAACGGGTGGCCAGCCCCCGTGTCCACTCGTTGAAATCGCCCAGCACGATCCGGGGCGCCTGCAAGGCCTCATCGGCCAGAAGTTCCGGGGCGATGAGTTTCCGGCCCTGGTGGCGCCGCTCGATCAGGGCGGTGCCCAGGTGAACGTTGAACACGTGCAATAGCTCGCCGTGGATCTCGAGGTCGGCGCGCAGGCATCCCCGCTCCTCCCTGCCGCGCACGCTCAGGTCGTAGTTGTGCATCGTGCGGATCGGAAACCGGCTGAGCACGACGTTGCCGTACCCATTGCCGCGGTGCTTACGATTCTCACCCAGGACGAAATCCAGACCGAGGTCGGCAGAGATCGCTTCCGCCTGCCGGTCCATGACTTCCTGAAGCGCAATGATGTCCGGAGAGACCTCGTGCAACACCTCAGCGATGCGCGTCGTGCTGACCCGGCCATCGAGTCCGCGGCACTTGTGCACATTGTATGTAACCACGCGCAGATGGATCACGGCTTCCTGTTTCTAGTTTGAACTGCGCGCCGGCCTCGCGGGCCGGGGCCGGGTGAGGAAAGGCACGTTCGCGCCGACAGTCGAAAGGGCGCGCCTGGCTAGACGGCGCCGAACAGGCGTTTGAATCGCGCCGGCTTGTTCGTCGTTTCAGGCATCGACCCGAAGAAGGCCAGGTGCCGGGCGGCGGCTCACGGCACCGCAGCCGCCGCTAATGCCCGGCGGCGCGCCGCCGCGCCAGCATCTCCTCGTATGCCGCGCGAAGCCCGGCTTTCACGTGAGGATCGATGGGCGGCACCGCGAGGCATGAGCCGGCCTGCCGGCAAAGGTTCACGCTGTGCCTCAGACTGCGGACGAACCGGAGGCATTGCGGACATCCATTCAGGTGCCGCTCCAGGTCTTCACAGGTTCCGGAAGACAGCTCGCGGTCGAGATACTCCGACAGCAGCGCAAACACGCGCTTGCATTCGTTCTCCGTCACCGTGGATGTCCTCCTTTCGTCCGGCGAAGATACTGGTCCATGGAATTGCGCAACGCCAACCGGCCGCGATGCAGGCGCAGTCTCACCGTCAAGGGAGTGATTTCCAGCGATTCCGCCGTTTCCCCGGTTGTCAGCTCCTCGACGTCCCGCAGGAGGACCACGCTCCGGTAGTTTTCCGGCAATTGCCGGATGGCGGCCATCAGCGCCTCCCGTAATTCGGTATCGAGCACGTAGTCGTCCGGCAACGAATCCCAGTCGGCGATCTCGAGGCGGACGCTCTCGCCCATCTCGCGGCCGGGACGCAACTCGTCAAGCGAGAATTCCATGGCCGGAGCGGATACACCCTTCCGCCTCTTCATGAGGCACTGGTTTTTCGCGATACGAAACACCCACGATTTCAGGCGGCTCGGATCGCGGAGCTGATCGATGCTGGCGAACACCTTCATCAGGGTTTCCTGGGCCACATCCTCGGCGTCTTCGCGTTGGCCGCACATGAGGAAGCTGTATTGCGAAAGCCGGGCGTGGAAAGCATTCACGAATTCGGTGAAAGCCGATTCGCTCCCCTGGAGCAGGTCACGCGCGAGCTGGACGTCGGACTTCACCGGGTGCCGTGTCAACAGGGGGGTCTCGGACAAAACGTGCCTCATCGGCCGAGATGCAAAAACGGCGCATGACGTGACAGGGGGGCCTCGTGAGGCCGTTGCATCCGAACCCCGGGGGCCGCATCGCACGCCGCATGGTGTCTCCCGCCATTCCCGCACAACCCTTCGCCGAAGTGTGCTACGGTAGGACTTTCTGAACACACTTTGGAGGATACATGGAGGCCCTTGGCCTGATTGAAACGAAGGGTTTGGTGGGCGCAATCGAAGCCGCGGATGCCATGGTCAAAACCGCCAACGTGGTCTTGACCGGCAAGGAATACGTCGGCGCCGGATTGGTGTGCGTCATGGTGCGCGGCGACGTCGGCGCGGTCAAGGCGGCCACCGACGCGGGTGCGGCCGCGGCCCGGCGAGTCGGCGAGCTGGTCGCCGTCCATGTGATCCCCCGCCCGCATGAGGAAGTCGAGAAGGCGCTTCCCACAGGCGGTCTCAAGAAGTAAGCTTTGATGCTCGAAGACAAAGACCTTCTCTCGGTCCAGGAAGCCCGCACCAAGGTCGAGAAGGCATACAGCGCCTGGCTCCAATATCGCACCTTCTCCCAGGAACAGGTCGATGCGGTAGTGGAGCACATGGCCGCCTCCGCCCGCGCCAATGCCAGGCGTCTCGCCGATATGGCGGTGGAAGAGACCGGCTACGGCAACGCGAAGGATAAGTACGTCAAGAACCTGCTCTGCGCCGACTGGCTCCCGCGGCGCATGCGCGGGATGAAAACGGTCGGCGTCCTGCGCGAAATCCCCGAAGAGAAGATGGTGGAAATCGGCGTTCCGGTAGGAGTGGTGGCTGCCATTCTGCCCACTACCAATCCCACCTCCACCGCCATCTACAAGACCCTGATTTCGCTGAAGGCCGGCAACGCCATCGTCATCAGCCCGCATCCGCGCGCGCACAAATGCACCTGTGCCACGGCCGCGCTGCTGTACCAGGCCGCGGTCGAAGCCGGCGCGCCCACCGATATCATCCAGTGCATCGACAACGCCACCCTGGATGCCACCAACGCGCTGATGCGCCACGAGCGCACCGGCGTGATCCTTTCCACAGGCGGCGCGGGAATCGTGAAGGCCGCGTACTCCAGCGGGAAACCGGCGTTCGGCGTGGGCCCCGGCAATGTGCCGGTACTGGTGGACACCTCGGCCGACCTGGAGGACGCCGTGGCCAAGGTCGTGGCCGGCAAGTCGTTCGACTACGGTACGGTCTGCTCCAGCGAGCAGGCCATTGTGGCCGAAGCCTCGCTTCGCGAGCGCATCCTGTCCCTGCTGAAGGCGCAGAAGGCCTACCTCGCCAACGACGCCCAAAAGGAAGCACTCGGCAAGCTCCTCCTGATGCCGAACTGGACCGTCAACCCGCAGTGCGTGGGCCAGCCTCCCACGAAGATCGCCAGGATGGCCGGGTTCGAGGTCCCGCCTGACACCTCTATCATCTGCGCCGAAGTGGACGGCGTGGGCAAGCAGCATCCGCTCTCGGCCGAAAAGCTCTCCCCGGTGCTTTCGCTGTACTTCGTGCCGGACTTCCACGCCGCGCTGGATACTTGTTTCGCCCTGCTGAAATTCGGCGGCAACGGCCACACCGCGGTCGTCTACTCGAACAACGACACCCGCACGCGGGAGTACGCGGCGCGCATGCCGGCCATGCGGATCCTGGTGAACACTCCGGCGCCGCAGGGTTCCACGGGGATAACCACCAACGTGTTCCCATCCATGACCCTGGGCTGCGGCGCGGCGGCAGGCAACATCACTTCCGACAACGTCGGCCCGCAGCATCTCATCAACATCAAGCGCCTGGCGTACGTGGTACGGCGGCCGGAAGAAGCGTTCGAGATGCCCCTGGACTACAACGCGGCCCCCGTTTTGCCCGTTCCCGGTCCGGTTGGGCCGATCGATCGCGGGACTGTAGTCGCCGCGGTGGAGCGCTACCTCGCGTCACGCGGCATCGCTGTGGCCGGGCCGTCCGGTGGACCAGCCTGCGCTTGCGACACGCCGCCTCAACCGCCGCGGACCACCGCGTCGGTGGTCTCCAATATTGCCGCCGAAGTGGTGGACCGGTTCCTTTCCCGGCGCGGCGGCTCCGGTCCCGAGGGCGGTTTTAGCTGACTGAAGCGGGAGAGTCCGGCGGGCCCGGCGCCATCGCAGCCCGCGCCCCCTCAGAAACCGGTGGACTTCGTGTGCGAAGCGGATGTCCGCGACGCGATCCGGGAGAGACGCAGGATCTATATCGGGCCGAAGACGATCGTCACCCCTTCGGCCCGCGATTTGGCTGGCCCCTCTGATATTCTGGTGGCGGTGTAAGGCTGAGGAGTAACGTGGACCTGAACCTCGACACATTGAAGCGCGAAATCATGGACTACCTGGAAGCCGGCGGATTCGCCCTGTTCCGCAGCAGTCCAGGTGCGCTCGAGGGCTTTCCGATGGTGCTGTGGGATACCGAACACCATCCCGATTACCAGATGTTTCTGGAAGCCGCCCAGAAAGTCGGCGCCCGCCTGATTCTGTTTGCCGCCCGCGAGTTCGAGGCGGCCGATTTGGACGAGCTGCTCGAGCAGCTCGAGGAATGCAACTTCGACCGCGAGGAGCAGCGCGATTACGAGTCGCGCCTGCGCGAGATGCGCGCTTACGAAGGCGTCACCTGCGCCATCGAAATGGCGTTCGACTACGACTCGCGCCTGTACGTCTACGAAGTGCAGCCCGACTGGTACGAGGAGTTCCTCAGTATCGAGGACGAAGTGGCGTCGCGCCTGGCCGATGACGACGACGAAATAGACGACGACTCGTCGCTGGGCGGCTACTTCTCCAAGAACTGACTTTGCCCGACTCTCGCTGGCTGTTGCCCGATCCGGAGTGCCGCCCCGCGGAAAGCCTGGCTTCCGTGCTGCGCATCGGTCCGTTGCTGGCCAGGGTACTGGCGCGCCGCGGCCTCTCCGGCCCTGATGCGGCGCGCCGGTTTCTCCAGCCCCGCCTCGACGATCTTCACAGTCCCTTCGCGCTGCGGGACATGACCCCCGCGGCCGAACGCCTTTGCCGCGCCGTTCGGGACGGCGAGAAGATCCTGATCTACGGCGACTACGACGTGGACGGTACCACCTCGGTGGTCCTGCTCACCAAGGCCATCGAGCTGGCCGGCGGCGTGGTCGCATATCACGTTCCGCACCGGCTGAAGGACGGCTATGGCATGCGGCCGGAGGTGGTCGAAGCGGCCGCCGCCACAGGCGTGAGACTGATCATCAGCGTGGATACCGGCATTCGCGCCACGGAAGTGGTGCGCCGCGCGGCGGAGCTCGGCATCGACGTGATCGTCACCGATCACCACCTGCCGGAAGCCGAACTGCCCCCCGCGCTCGCCGTTCTGAATCCCAACCGGCCCGACTGTCTGTACCCCGAAAAAGACCTGTGCGGCGCGGCTGTCGCCTTCAAGCTCGTGCAGGCATTCCTGACGACGTTGGGCTGGTCTGCCGCACGTGTCGAGCGCATTTCGGAGTCGTTCCTGAAGATGGTGGCCATCGCCACCGTGGCCGACGTGGTGCCGCTGACGGGCGAGAATCGGGTAATCGTCAAGCATGGCCTGGACGGGCTCCGCGACGTACGCAATCCCGGGTTGCGCGCGCTGCTCGACGTGGCCGGGTTCACCGGCGGCCGTGTGCCCAGCGCGCGCCAGGTCGCGTTCCAGATTGCGCCGCGCCTGAACGCTGCCGGCCGCATGGACACGGCCGAAGCGGTGATCGAGCTGTTCCTCGGCGGCAATCCCGAGCGGGCCCGGGAACTGGCGCGGCAGCTTCACGACCAGAACGCCGAGCGACAGCAGGTGGAAGCCGAGATCGTGGAAGTTTGCGAGCGCATGGAGGTGGATGCTTCCGCCGCGGCGCTGGTGTATTTCGCCGAGGACTGGCACCGAGGTGTACTGGGCATCGTGGCCAGCCGGCTCGTGGAGCGCCTCCACCGCCCGGTATTCGTGCTCAGCCGCAATCCGGAGGACGGCCTCGCGCAAGGCTCCGGCCGCAGCATCCCCGCGTTCCACCTGCTCGAAGCGCTCGAGGCCATGGCCGATGTCTTCGTGAAATTCGGCGGCCACAGCCATGCCGCCGGGGTCACTCTCGAAGCCGCGCGCGTGGATGAATTCCGCCGGCGCTTCAATGCGTTCGCCGCCGCCCGCCTGGCGCCCGAGGACCTGCTGCGGTGCGTGGAAATCGATGCCGTGGTCGAGCTGCGCGAGATCGAAGAGCGCGCCGTAAACGAAATCTTCGCCCTGGCGCCCTTCGGCTATGGCAACCCGCCCCCGCTCTTCGCCGCTCTCGGGGTCGAGATTGCCGGCCCCCCTGCCGTGTGGAACGGGAAACATCTCAGGGTGATGGTGCGCAGCAATGGCCGCACGCTGGTGCTGAAGGCCTGGAACTTCGCCGCGCGCGCGGCCGAGTTCTGCCCCGGCTCGCGCGTGGACGTGGCGTTCATGCTGGAGGACGACCCCTACAGCGCCGCCCGCGGCTACCCCGGTTGGGGCGCCGTGCTGCGCGACTTCCGCACCGCCGGCCAGGCCCGGGAGGCCGTGGCAACTACCCTATACTGAAAGATGCCATGGACATGGAACGGTCAATCGAGTTTCTGGTCGAAAATGCCGCACGGCACGAGGCGCAACTCCAGGGTATCCGGAACCTGATCGAGGGCGGCATGAAGATGATCGTCTCATTTCAGAGCGAGACGAATCGCAGGCTGGACGCCCTGATTGACGCGAGCTTGCACACGGAAGAAAGGCTATCCCGTCTCGCGGACGCTCAGACCAGAACCGAGCAGAAGCTGCAAAGCCTCATCGACTCGCTGAAGAACCCGCCCAACGGCAACCCGCAGTAATCACTCCTCCTGCACCATCCGCACGCTCTTTTCCACCGGCTCCAGTTGCGCGATCTCCACGCCCAGGGGCGCGGTCTTCAAATCGGCGAACCGGCGCGCGCTCACCATCACCCGGCTCTCCAGCGAGCCGACGGCGGCGTTGTAGGCCTCCACCGCGCGCTCCAGGCCCTTTCCCATCTTGATCCAGTGGTCGCCCATGTCCGACAAGCGCTTGTACAGCTCTTTACCCAGCGTGCTGATCTCCGCCGCGTTCTCCGCCAGCCGCTCCTGCCGCCAACCGTACGCCACCGCGCGCAGCAGCGCGATCAGCGTGGTCGGCGTCGCCAGGATGATGTTCTGCTCCACGCCGGCTTCGATCAGCGACGGATCGCTCTCCAGCGCCGCGCTGAAAAAGCACTCGCCGGGCAGGAACAGCACCGCGAATTCCGGGGCCTGGTCGAATTGCTCCCAATACGTCTTCCGCCCCAGCGCTGCCAGGTGCGCGCGCACCTGCCGCGCGTGATCCGCCAGCCGTGCCCTCCGCGTCTGCTCGTCGTCGGCTTCGAGCGCCAGCAGGTACGCATCCAGCGGCGTCTTGGCATCCACCACGATGGTCTTGCCGGCCGGCAGCCGGATCAGCAGGTCGGGCCGGATGCGCGCCCTCCGCCGAGTTCACCGTAGCCTGGCTGAGAAAGTCGCAGTGCTCCACCATGCCCGCCATTTCCACCACGCGGCGCAACTGCACTTCGCCCCAGTTGCCGCGAACGCTCGGCGTTCGCAGCGCGGTTACCAGTCTGCCGGTCTCGGCGCGCAGGTGCGCCTGTGTCTCCGCGAGGCCGCGCACCTGTTCGTGCAACGCGGCGTACGCGCCGGCCCGCGCCTTCTCCAGTTCCTGGATCCGGGTATCCACCTTATCGAGCGAGGCCCGCACGGGCGTCACCAGGTCGGCGATGGCGCGCTCGCGCAGGGCCAGCTCGCCCCGCGCCGCCTCCTGGGTCTGCGCCAGCGTGGCCCGGGCCAGGTCCAGGAACGCCTGATTGTTGCGCGCCAGCGCGTCGGCAGACAGCGCTTTGAAGGCCGAGTCCGTTTCGCGCGCGCCGCGGCGCAGAATCAGCCACGCCAGCGCAAACCCGGCTACAAAACAGAGGAGCGGTAAAATGTTTTGCATCAACTACAAGAGTACCGTGTCGATGCGCGGCTCGCTGTCGCCGGCCGCCACCGCCCTCGCCTCGTCGCCACGCAGAAACTCGATCAACTGCTCCTCCGAGCCGTCGAAGAACCCCTCCAGCAGTTCACGCAACGCCGTGCGCCGCATGCTGTCGCGGGATGCCTTAGCGGAGTACAGGAACGCCCGACCCGCCTTGCGCCGCGTGATCATGCCCTTGCGCGCCAGGCGGTCGAGCACGGTCATGATCGTGGTGTACGCCAGGGGCCGTGAGCGGGCCACCATCTCGCGCACCTCCTTCACGGTCGCTTCACCCAGCGACCACAGCGTCCTGAGGCACAACAGCTCGAGCGGCGGGGGAACATCGCGCGTGGACTTCGGCATCAGCTCTCCTGTTTGGTGCTTCCCGACTGGAGTGCGTGTTTCAGCTTGTCGGCGAACGGTGAATCGGGCTTGGCCGCGAACAGAGGATGCTGCGCGGCCGCCGGCGGCGCTACCGGCAGCGCAGTCGCCGCAGGCACCGTCTTTTCGCCCGGTTCCCCGTTACCGTTCACCGGCGCCGGCGCAGTTACCGTCGCCGGAGCCCGCTGAGGCGCCGGAGCGCCGTTCAGAAACCGGTCCTTCTTCAGCGCCGGCCGCTCCAGGGCCGTGCTGTAGGTCGTGAAGCAGCCTTCCACCTGGCGGTCGTTTTCGATCAGCGCCCGCATACACTCCATCTTGGAGTCCATATCGTCGAGATAGTGCAGCAACATCGCTTCCGGAAACTGAGGCAGCTTGGGCGAGCCGAATTCCAGTTGTCCGTGGTGGCTGAGGATCAGGTGCTCCACCAGCATGCGCAGCTCCCGCGGAAAATCCGGCAGGCCGCGCAGCTTGTCCGCGATCATGCGCAGCCCGATGTTGATGTGCCCCAGCAGTTGTCCTTCGCTCGAATAGGAGAAGCCCCGCTCGTAGTTCAGCTCGTAAATCTTGCCGATATCGTGCAACAGCGCTCCCGTCAGCACCAGGTCCACGTCGACACTCGGATAGTGCAGCGCCGTCATGCGGGCCAGCGCGCAAAGCGAGAGCACATGCTCGATCAGACCCCCCAAAAAAGCGTGGTGGATCTGCTTGGCGGCGGGCGCCAGCCGGTACCGCCGGGCGATCTCCTCATCGTCGAACATCGCCTCCAGCAGCGCTCTCAGATGGGGATTTCGAATGTCCTCGACGATCTGCCGCAGCTCCTTCCACATCTCCGCCGGATCGCGGCGCGAGGAAGGGAAGTAATCGCCGAATTCAATCTCGCTGTCGTCCATCCGCCGCATTTTGTGGACAGTCAACTGCGGCCGGTTATGAAAGACCTGGATGAGACCCTTGACTTTCACGAAATCGTCGCGATCGAAGGCGTCGACCACTTCGGCCACGTTGTCCCACATCTTCGCGTCGAGCTCTCCTGTGCGGTCGCCCAGGAGCAGCGAGAGATACAACTCGCCGCTCTTTTTCTGACGGACTTCTTTGTGGTGCACCAGAAAACTGGTGGTGATCACCCGGTTGGCTTCCAGCTCGTTGACGTAAGGAGATTTCATTTCTTGGTGGTTGCGGCCGGAGGATTGGCCGGCGGCGCTGCCGTGTCGGGAGTCGCGCCGGCCGCATCGTCTTCGGGCGCGATGTCCACCGTCGGAAACTTCCGGGTACCGGGAATCGGAATTACCAGCAGTCTCTTGCGCCTCCAGGAATGCGCCGCCACTTCTTCTTTCGTGATCGTCTGCGGTTTCAACTGCGCCACGTCCTTCCAACTCGTGTCCTTGCTCGGAGCGGCGCCGCTGTCGACATAGCCGTCCTTGATCTCCAGGAACGCCTCTTCCCGCAGCCGCGTCAGGTATTCGCGGATTTTCGGCTCCACCTTGGGACCCGCCAGCTTTTCCTGAATCTCGTTTTTTACTTCTTCGAAAGTAGCCTGGCCGGCTTCGTACCGCTCGTTGATGCGGAGGATCACGAACCCCGTTGGAATACGGATCGGGTCGGTGATATAGCCTTTCGGCTCTTTGAACACCACTGCCTCGATTTGCGGCAGCGCCATCCCGCGCTCATAGGGCGGCAGCTCGCCGCCGTTGCGCGCCGTCTCCGGATCGTCGGAATTGTCCCGCACCAGGTCGGTGAACTTCTCGCCTTTACGCGCTCGAGCCGTGATGTCCTTGGCCTTTTTCTCTGCCGCCGCCACCTGTTCCGGCGTCTTGCCTTCGGTCGAAATCAGGATCTGGCTGAGGAACACCTGTTCCTTGCGGACGAAGTCGCTCTTGTGCTCGTCGTAATATTTGCGCATGTCGGCTTCGGGTATCGTCACGCGGTAGGTGACTTCCTGGCCGATCACGCGCTGCGAGAGCAACTGTCGCGTCAGTTTGTCCTTGTAGTCCTCGAACGACATCCCGGTGCCCTGGCGGACCCAATCGTGGAACTTGTCGGGATCGACGATCTTGCTCTGCACCTGGAGTTCGGCCAGGCGCCGGTTCACGTCGGAATCCACCTTGATGTTCAGGTCCTTGCCCTTTTGCACCAGCAGTAACTGATCGATCTGGTCGCGCAGCGCGTTGGCCGAGTAGTCCCTGACCGCCTCCGTCAGCCTCGTGCCGGTCAATCCTTCCGCACGCATGCCCTGCTCGATGTCTTTGCGCGATTGCTCCAGTTCGCCGCGCGTGATGATGTCACCGTTCACTTTGGCGGCGATCTCCTCCACCACTTTGATATCCGCCGCCATGGCGGCGGACACACTCGCTACCAGCACTACTACAAAACTGCGAACCTTCATATCTGTACCCTTTATTCTAACAGTGGGGTAGGCATCCTGGCCCGCCCGTCACGCTTTCAGCTCAGCCAACCGGTCCGACAAGAACCCCAAGATCTCGCCGGCACCCGTCAGGCCATCCAATGGGAGTAGCAAGACACCTGCCGGAGTGAACTGCGCCCCCCTCGTCTTGCCGACCATTTTCATCAGCCGCGCCGGATCCACCCGGGTCTCTGTGTGGAACTTGATATTCAATATGTTATGCCGCCGGTCGACGGCTTCTACCCCGATCTGCTCGGCCAGCGTCTTCAGCGCCGAATACGCCAGCAGGTTGCGCACCGCCTCCGGGACTGTGCCGTAACGGTCCTCCAGTTCCCTTTCGGCACGGTCGCACGCCGCGGCATCGGTGGCGTTGGCGATCTGGCGGTACGCGCGCAGCCGCTGGTTCTCGTCGGCGATGTAGTCTGGGGGAATCCGTATGTCGAGGCCCAGATTCAGCGCGGAGTGGATTTCCGGCACTACCTCTTCACCCCTGAGTTCTCTAACCGTCTCATCCAGCAGCCGTACGTAGGTGTCGAACCCCACCGCGTTGATGTGCCCGTGCTGCTCGCCGCCTAGAAGATTGCCTGCCCCGCGCAACTCCAGGTCCAAGGCCGCAATCTTGAAACCGGCGCCCAGGTCGCTGAACTCCTTGAGCGCTGCCAGACGCTTGCGTGCAATCTCCGTCAACTCCGTATCCGGCGGCACCAGCAGGTAAGCATAGGCTCGGCGGCTAGACCGGCCGACCCGTCCCCGCAACTGGTACAGCTCAGAAAGGCCGTAGCGTTCCGCGTTTTCCACGATCATGGTGTTGGCCAGCGGTATATCCAGGCCATTTTCTATAATTGTCGTGCAAACCAGGACGTCGAATTCGTGGCGCATGAAATGGAGCATCGTCTTTTCCAGTTCCGCCTCCCCCATTTGCCCGTGCCCGACGCCGATTCGCGCATTCGGGACCAGTTGTTGCAGCATCGCCGCACGCTCCCAGATGGAATCCACGCGGTTGTGCAGGAAGTACACCTGCCCGCCACGCGCCAACTCCAGTTCCAGGGCACTGCGGATCAGTTCGGGGTGAAATGGAGCCACTACGGTGTGAATGGCCAGCCGGTCTTTGGGCGGCGTCTCGATCACGGACATGTCACGCAGGCCCAATAGCGACATATGTAGTGTGCGGGGGATCGGTGTGGCGCTCATGCTCACGTGATCCACTGTTTTCTTGAGTTGCTTCAGCCGCTCCTTGTGCTTGACGCCGAAGCGTTGCTCCTCGTCTACGATCACCAGCCCAAGATCCCGAAACTCCACGTCCTTCGAAAGCAGCCGGTGCGTGCCAATGGCGATATCCACCTTGCCCTCGCTCAAATCCGTGAGGGCAGTCTTCATCTCCTTGGGAGGCACGAAACGGCTGAACATGGCCACACGGACCGGGAAGGGCTGGAAACGCCGCTTGAAGGTCTCGTAGTGTTGAAACGTCAGGACAGTTGTAGGAGCCAGGATCGCGACCTGTTTTCCGTCGCCCAGCGCTTTGAACGCTGCCCGCATCACTACCTCGGTCTTGCCGAAACCGACATCGCCGCACAGCAGGCGGTCCATGGGTTGCGGGCTCTCCATGTCGCGCTTGATCTCCTGAATGGCCGAAAGCTGGTCCCTGGTCTCGGTGAATTCGAACGCGTCTTCGAACTCCCGCTGCCAGTTGCTGTCGCGGGAGAACCCGAATCCGTCGGCCATCTTGCGGGAGGCGTACAGACGAAGTAGTTCGTCCGCCATATCCCGCATTTTGGCCTTGATCCGGGTTTTGGTGCGGGTCCAGGTGGTGCCACCCATGCGGTCCAGCGCTGGCCTGGCATCACCCGCGCCGCGAAAGCGCTGCACCAGGTCCATGCGGGTCAGGGGCACATAGAGCTTGGCCCCGGCGGCATACTCCAGGAGCATGTAGTCGCCCTTGGCCTCGCCTTGTGTGATCTCGCGCAACCCCAGGTATTGCGCCACTCCGTGCTCCGCATGCACCACGTAGTCTCCCGGCTTGAGCTCGATCAGGTCCGCCGAAAAGGTCCCCAGCAGGGATTTCGACGCCGGTGCGCGGGCCACCATTTCCGAAGTCTCGAACAGATCCTCGGATCCAAATACTACAAGCTTCGAATCATGGAATGCCGTGCCGTGGGTGAGCTGGCCCTTGATGAGGTAGATGCTGGCCACGGTGCCCGCCATGTAGGCCCTCTCCGCCAGGTATGCGGGGGTGGAATCGAACTGTTCGAGCCCGAGCTGGTAGGGAATCGAATACTCGTTCAAGATGTCGGCGACACGTTCTACTTCACCTGTAGAAGAAGCCAGGAAGGCCACCCGGTTTCCGGCTTCCACCAGAGTTCGGGCTTCGGCTATCGCTACCTGCATGTTGCCGTGAAACTTCAGCGACGGGCGGGTGGCGATATGCAAGGGGGCTTCCTCGCCGTCCTTGGCCCAGCCGATCTCCAGTTCTTTCAGTTCGATCCGCGGCGACAAAGCGGCCTGCCGCTCCAATTCCTGCAGGCGGAAGTACACCCGGTCCGGATCGTAAGCCGGCGAAGGCTCCATCTGCTCCAGCCGCTTCCAGAACCGCTCCGCCGCAGCCCGGACCAACTCCGGCTCGTCCCAGATCACGATAGGCCGCTCCAGTAGGGAAAACACCGAAGCGTTGCGGGGCCGCAGCAATGGCGCGACCAGTTCCCAGCCCGGAAAAGGCTCTCCCGGCGGCGGCAAGTCCCTCCCGGGAATGTCCGTTTCCACCATCAACTGCCGCAATTCCGCGAGCAGTGAACGCGATTTCTGATACTCCGTCAGCGGCAACAGGGCGCAGTCCTCGACCTTCAGGACCGACCGTTGCGACTCTACATCGAAGCGCCGGATCGATTCCACCTGGTCCCCGAACAGGTCGATGCGCACGGGCTTGGAGGCTTCCGGAGAGAACACGTCCAGGATCCCGCCACGGACCGAATATTCACCCACCATCTCGACGGGTTCCCGCCGCTCGTACCCGATGCTCTCCAGGTGCGCAACCACGTCCTCCAGCGGTAACTCCTCTCCCACCTTCAACTTAAGAGCGAGCTGACGGTAGAATTCGCCGGGCTGGATGCGCAGTAGCGCGGAGGCCACGGGCAGAATCGTGATCGGTACCCGCTGGGTGGCGAGCCGCCACAGCCCGATCGCGCGCGCCTCGCAGATCTCGGCGTGAGGCGACAGGTTTTGCAGCGGCAGCACATCCAGCGCCGGTAAGAGTAGCGGCGGGTTGCGATCGTCGGCCGCCAGCAGGTGGAAGAAGGTGTGGATCGCCTCTGCGACCGCTTCGGCTTCCTTGTTGCCGTCTACTACAATGATCAGAGGCCGGGAGGCGGACTGCCACCAGAGCACTGCGTACAGCGCCTTGGCGGTAGTCGTCAAGCCGGAAACGGTGGTACTGCCACCGCCCGCCAGGCGGCGCAGCGATTCCTGGAAGGCGGCGTGCCTCCCCAGGTCCAGAAACAGGTCTCGGACGGCAGGGTGAATCAAGGCTGGTTCAGAAGTAATTCTACAATATTAGTAGTGGAATAGCCCGGCTCCAGTGCCACCGTCAGGACCCGGCCGCCGGCGGCTTCCACCTCTTCCTTTCCGGCGATGAAGTGCGCCCAGTCGGCGCCTTTGATCAATACATCCGGGAGAACGGCGGCGATCAGTTCCCGCGGAGTGTCCTCATCGAAGAGCGTCACCGCATCTACGGCCTCGAGGGCCGCCGCCAGTTCCGCGCGCTCGGCTTCCGGGACCAGAGGGCGGCCGGTCCCCTTCATGCGTCGTACGCTGGCATCGGAATTCAGCGCGAGGATCAGCACGTCGCCCAGCGAGCGCGCCTGTTCCAGCAACCGTATGTGCCCGGGATGGAGCAGGTCGTAACAGCCGTTCGTAAACACTACGACCTTCCTTTCCTCCTTCCATCGTTGCCGCTCGCTCAGGAGGTCCACCAGGCTGTAGAATTGCCCCACTGCTTTCAGTGTACAATTGCCGCGATGCCGGATGACCCGGTCCTCACATGGCTCCTGGAAGGCGACCCATCGATCCGGTGGCAAACCCTGCGCGACCTGAAATGCGCCGCCGGCCGCACCTGGCTTCGCGAACGCCGCCGCGTGGCGGAAGAGGGCTGGGGCCTCCGCCTCCTCAAACTACAAGATGCCGGCGGCCGATGGGCAAAGGGCATCTACACTCCCAAATGGACGTCCACCACCTATACCATGCTCCTTCTACGCGGCATGGGCCTGCCGGCAGGCAATCCGCAGGCGATGCGCGCGTGCGAGATCTTGCTGGACTCCGGCTTTTGCGACGATGGCGGCATCAACTACTACCCGCGTTGGCAGAAGCGCAGCGAAACCTGCATTTCCAGCATGGTGCTGGCCACGCTCTCCTACTTCGGCTACGACGACCCGCGCGTGGATCGACTGGCGGGGCACGTCATCGAGCAGCAGATGCCCGATGGCGGCTGGAACTGCCGTGCGATGCCGGGTTACGGCGGCGCCACGCACGGCTCGTTTCACACCACCATCTCCGCGCTGGAAGCCCTGCTCGAGTACCAGCGGTTCCGTCCGGCGAACGCCGGCGCGGCCACCGAGGCTCAGGCGCGCGGCCGCGAGTTTCTCCTGGTGCATCGCATGTTCCGCTCGCACCGCACGGGAGCGGTGGTGAAATCCGCGATGACCCGGTTCTCTTTTCCGCCGCGCTGGCACTATGACGTACTGCGCGGGCTCGACTATTTCCGCGATGCGGACGCTCCGCACGACGAGCGCCTGGCGGAAGCGGTCGCGCTCGTGGAGGAGCGCCGCCGCCCGGACGGCCGCTGGCCGCTGCAAAACCGTTACCCGGGCAAAACGTTCTTCGAGATGGAGACTGTGGGGGAACCGAGCCGATGGAATACGCTGCGCTGCCTGCGCGTGTTGCGCTGGTGGCGTGGTGCGGCCGGGCGGGATCCCAGTCTCGCGGCCGACCCAGGTATTCGTGAATGATCGGGCTGCGGGCTCGACCGGCCCCCCGATCTTGGCGATCCTTCGGCAGCAGGAACGGGATATCAATACTCGCGGCGCAGTTTCTTGAAGGTGTCCATGATCTCCGGCTGACCCTTCACCTCCGCCAAGGGCTGCAGGTTTGCCTCGATATAGTTCCAGTCCAAAGCGGCTCGCTGCCGGCATACAACGGTCTCGACATCGAGCACGTCGCGCGGCCGGAACGCGAAGAGCTTGAGGATCATCAGGTCCTCCGCCGAGCAGGTGGCAGGACGGACCTCGCCTCGAACTCGAACAAACTGGACCGTTCGACCATGGCTTCCTCAATGGGGAGCGCCGCCAACGCGAGACCGATCGCAACGCCGTTGGGTGCGTGGAGGAGAAGGACGCGATTTTCGCGGGCAAACGCCCGGGCATCCGGAATGCGTCCCCAATACCCCGACTCCAGCATCGGCGCGGACACCTGGTCTTCGCTTCCAAATGGACAGAGCACAGTGACGTCAACGTCCCGCGTGAATCGTGGCTCGCCCCAGCGTAACACCGCGATTCCTCCGATGAAGCAGAACCGCCAGTTGTGCGCCTCGAGAAACGCTTGCAGATCGCGCGCCGCGTCGAACAGCCCGCTCATGGCTCCCGGCGCGCCCGTCCCATGCGCGCGAACCACGCCTGCTGCTCGACCAGGCCCGAGGTCTTGGGCGGCGGCGCCGGAGTGATGCCACCATCACTCCCGAAAATCTGCCGGACTGCCTCTCGCGTATCGACGGACTCGATCTCGATCCGGCGGAGAGCTTCCAATTCTTTGCCCGCGCGCCGCCACGTCTCTACCCAGCGGCGCAAGAGGACGATATCCGGGCTGGGTTGTTGCGGCATCTCGCTTTCATCGTAACAACACAGCCGCTTCCCGGAGTCCAGCCGGTAAGCCGCGTCAACGTACGGGCCCGCCACGCCCGGCCACCGGCTCCCGCCGCCTGAAAACAGGTTGTCCTACTCCCACTCGATGGTGCCAGGAGGCTTGTGGGTCAGGTCGCAAAACACGCCGGCAATCTCGGGCAGTCCCAGCAACTCCGAGCACATCCGCCCCAGCAGGTCCGGCGGCATCGCCACCGATCGCGCGGTCATCCCGTCCACCGACTCCACCGGCCGCAGCACCACCGAATCCGGCGACTGCGCCGTGCCCACCGGGATCAGGATCACCGGGAACTGCCAGACCTTGCGATCGTATCCCGCCGCGTGGCTCAGCCGCCGCACGATGGCATCCGCGCACCGCAGCCGCGCGATCCGTTCCGGCGTCAGCGAGCATGCCCGCACCTGCATCTCCACCAGGGGAACGCGCGTCTCCACCGCCGCAATCACCCGATTCACGCCCGCCAGCCGGTTGGCTAATGCCGTGGCGCGCGCATGATCCATAACGCCGATGGCCAGCACCGGCGCGTATGTCCGCGAATCGCCCTGCACACCCACCGAGTTCACCGGAATCACACAGCCGTCCTCGGCGGCCCGCACCGGCGCGTCGAATTCGGAGCACAAGCAGCGGATGGCGAGCCCGGGTCCGGGAAACGGATGGCGGTCCAGCAACTCGGCCGGCATGCCCAATTCGCGCCCGATCTCCCGCACCTCATCCTTGTAGAACGATTTGAGCGGCTCCAGAATTCGCCCACTCGCGATCAGCCGTTGAATTCCGGCCACACGATTGTGATGCGTCTTGATCACCGCCGCCCGGGCCGTGCCGCCGGATTCGATGGTGTCGGGGTAGATCGTGCCCTGGCCGAGAATCCAGTGCTCGTCCAGCAGCTTCCGCGATTCGATCACCCGTTCCTGCACCCGCACGAACTCTTCGCCGATGATGTGACGCTTCTGCTCCGGATCGGTAATGCCGGCCAGGGCCCCCAGAAACGGCTCCGCGGCGTGCTCCACCGTGATTCCCGGCATGCGGCGGACGTAGTCCGTTTCGCCTTCGCGCATCAGCCCCGTGTCGACGTATACGCCGCGCACCCGATCCACGCCCAGCGCGCGCGTCGCCAGGGTAAAGGCCACCGAGGAATCGACGCCGCCGCTCACGAAGAAAAATACCTTGCGCGCGCCCGCGCATTCGCGTATCTCGCGCTCGATCAGCGGCACGCGATGGCGCGGATCCCAATCCTTCCCGCAGTCGCACACACGGAAGACGAAGTTCGCCAGAAACTCCTGCCCGCGCGCCGTGTGGACCACTTCCGGGTGGAACTGAAGCCCGTAGAGTTTTCGTTCCGGGGCGGCGATGGCCGCTACGGCGCATGTGTCGGTGCGGCCCACCACGGCGAAGCCGGGAGGCAGCGCGCCCACAACATCGCGGTGGCTCATCCAGATCTGCTGTGGGCCGGCCAGGCCCGAAAACAGCGGGTCGGCCGTTTCGTCCAGTTGCAGCGTGGCCAGGCCGTACTCGCCCTTTTCCCCCTTGCGCACTTCGCCGCCTAGGATCCGCGCCATCAACTGCTGGCCATAGCAGATGCCCAGCACGGGGAGGCCTCCCTGGAAAATCGCGGGATCGACCGTGGGGCTTTCGGGGTCATAGACGCTGGCAGGGCCCCCGGAGATGATGATGCCCTTCGCTCCGGCAAGCTCCGCCGCGGGAGTTTCGCTGGCCCGGACCTCGGCATAAACGCCAAGCTCACGGACCTTGCGGGCCTCCAGGTGGCAATACTGGCCGCCCGCGTCCAGAATCACAATCTGCGGATGGGGGTTCAAATATCGATAGTAGCAGGCGCCCGCGGCGCTACCGCGCCGGCTGCGCCGGCACGTTCTGCACAACCACTTTGTGCACCGTTTCCAGCAGCGCTGTGGCCTTCGGCATGGCCTCGACGGCCTGCTCCACTTCCGGATCGGTCTTGGCGAAGACCCGGTCGCTTTCGTCCACGTTGAACGCGTACACGTACATCTCCTTCGCCAGGTAGCGCCGGATCCAATCGTGATCGCGAGTGAACTCCGCTTCGGTGAAGTTGGTGCCCTTCTTCAGCAGGTAGTCGTGCAGTTCCTCGATGATGCCGTTGTCCGGCATCCAGCCCTCGGGAAGCTTCGAGCTGCGGGTGCTGAAATACCAACGCGTAAACTCGAAGAGACCGTTGCGGTAGAGCACGGACTCGAGGCGGTCCAGCTTCGGCGCCGCGTACTTTTCGTCGGGCGTGATCCCGCCGCCGCCATAAACGGTGCGGCCGCCGTCGGTAGTCTTCACGTCCAGCGGGTTGCGCACGTTGTCGTCCTTATGGAAGTAGTAATCGAAAAAGGATTCCTTCGAGTAATCGCGCTGAATCAGCCGGCCGCTGGGCGTGTAAAAATACGCCGTGGTGAGAGCCAGCGCAGTGCGGTCATTCAACGGATAAACGGTCTGAACCAGTCCCTTGCCGAACGTTGTCGTACCCAGAATCCAGGCGCGGTCGTGATCCTGAAGCGCACCGGACACGATCTCCGCGGCGGACGCCGAAGACTGGTTGACCAGAACCACGATCGGGTAATCACGTCCGTGATTTCCGTTGCGGGCATGGTACGCGCGCTCCGCCGATGCCCGGCCGTGGTGCGAGACGATGAGTTGGCCCCTCCGCAGGAAGTGGTCGGCCACCGCGACACCCGCGTTCAGCAATCCGCCCGGGTTGTCACGAAGATCGAGCACGAGGCCTTTGAAATTGTTCTCGCCCAACTGTTTCAGGTTGTCGTCCAGCTCGCGGGCCGTACCCTCGCCGAAATTCAGTATCTTGATATAGGCGATCCCGGGCTTCACGAAAAACCCGTCCGGAACGCTTTTCCGCGTGATTTCGTCCCGGATGACGGTGAAGACCATGTAGTCGGGAGCGCCTTCACGGGAGACCGTTACCTTGACTTCCGTGCCGCGCGGGCCTTTCAGCAGGTCGGCGACTTCCGTGGTATTCAGATTCTCCGTGGATTTATCGTTCACCGCCACGATGATGTCGCCGGGGCGCAGCCCGACTTTGTACGCGGGTGAACCGGGGAACGGCGCCATGATCACGGTCTTGCCGTTGCGCGACGCCACCTGCATGCCCACTCCGAAATAGCTGCCCCTCTGCTCGTCCCGGATCATTTGATATTCTTTGGGGTCAAAGAAATTGGAGTGAGGGTCGAGGGTCCGCAGCATGCCCGGAATGGCGCCATCATAGATGGCTTTGTCGGGGGAGGGATGGTCGGCGAAGTTCTCCTCCACCAGCGCATATACCCTGCTGAAATTGTCGAAGTCCTTGTCGGCGGTGGTGATCTCCACCGGATCCGCGCCGGAAGCGGCCGCCGCCACCTGGATCTTCGGACCGTAGAGGCCCCCAAGAAGGGAAAACACCAATACTATCAGTGGCAAAGCCAGCACTGTCCGTCGCTTGTGGATCATTCCTCGAGCATCCTCATTAACCAAAGTATACCCTCTCCTGCTGATTAGACGCCCAAGGGTGGCGATTGGCTACGAAAATGTCAACGAGCGTGGATCGCCAGCGAGGGAATCCTAATGAAACAGCGAGGCCAGGGCTTCATACTGGTCGGTCGCGATAAGATTCACTCCGGCGGCGATGGCGGCTCGCCAGCGCAAACTCGCGGCTTGGCGCGAGCCGAAATTGTACCCCTGGTCCCAGCCGCGGTCTTCCTCCGGGCTGAATCCGTCCAGCGTGTAGAAGCGAATCCAGTAGCCGAGTTGGTGGGCGTGATCCACCAGCGCCCGGAGGCGCGCGTCGTCCGCGGACGTCCAATCGCCCGCCTGCCGCTGGCCGCCTTCCTCCACGGCCAGCCAGGAACTGTTCCACCAGCGCCGGTAAGTAGTCGCGGGCGACGAGAGGAGTTCCTCGGGGGGCATGGTTGCCAGCCGATGGTCGTGCCGCTCTTTGGGCTTCGACGCGATCTCGCGGGTGTGGGCCGAGCCGAACAACCGCAGCCTGCCGCCCACCGCGACCTGCCGGTAGAAAACCTCTTCCTGCGCGTCGGGATCTTCGGTCAGCACCAGCAGCGGCTTGGGGTCGAACGGTGTCAGTTCGCGCGGATCTGCGCTTTTGACGGCGGTCGTGATCCAGGTCTTGTACTCGCCCAGCAGGTCCCACACGGCATGGAGCAGAGGGGCGCGGTTGTCTTTGAAATCGAAATGGACCACGATCAGCGGCCAGCTTGCACGATTGTTTTCGGCCAGGGCCTTCTCCACGATGGGGCGCACGCGCTCGAAAAAATAGTCGCGCAGCAGCGGTTCATCGCCCCTCGTTTTCTCGGAATGGCTCACCACGGCCCGCCCTTTGCCGGTGGCGGGGTCGACGTACCAAGCCATGTCCTGCTCGATACCCACCGGAAAGCCGGCTTTCAGGGCGCGATCGATGCGCTCGGCCCAGCGGCCTTCGTAGGGGTAACAATTGTGCGCGTCGACCATCGGCCGGTTGTGGTTCAGCAAATCGAGAGTGCCGGTCTGCGCGGCGGCCGGCGCCAGCGCCAGGAACATGCTCAAGAGGAGCCGCATACTGGATAATATAAAGCCATGAAGAAATTCGGAGTGATCACTGCGGTTCTGCTCGCGATCGTGGCGTGCTTTGGCCTCCTGGCCCAACAGGGCTCGCCGACGCCGGGCAAAGACGGATGGATCAGCATGTTCGACGGCAAGACCCTGACCGGGTGGAAAGCCAACCAGAGCCCGGAGAGCTGGAAAGTGGTGGATGGAGCGATCGTGGGCGACGGTCCGGCGAGCCATCTCTTCTGGATGGTGCGGGAATGCGAGAACTGCGAGTTTCGGGCCGAAGTGAAGCTGAACCACAGCGGGAATTCGGGAATGTATTTCCGCACGGCATTCGGCCCTGGGTTTCCCAAAGGGTACGAGGCGCAGGTGGAGAACACTTCGCCCGACCCGCAGAAGACCGGCAGCCTGTACGGGATGTCACGTGTGACCGACCAGTTGATCCAGGATGACACGTGGTGGACCCAAGATATCACTGCACGCGGCAATCACATCGTGATCAAGATCAACGGCAAGACGGTCACCGATTATGTGGACCCGAAAAACACGTACACCAAGGGCTACCTGGCGTTGCAGCAGCACAACCCGGGGAGCATCGTGCAGTACCGGAACCTCATGATGCGGCCGCTCGCGCCAGATGGGAAGTAGGGTGGGCGTCCCGGCCTGACATAAGTAAGTGCTAATGTAAGCTCGACAAGAGTTCGCGGTCGAAGCAGTCACAACGCTGCGAGAGGCTGGGCGCGACGCCGAAACTATTGGGGATAAGGCTCTGTGGCGCTGCGGACGATTTCGTCGCGGACGGCGTGCGGGGCGAAGCTCGAGTGTTGGTCACATTGGATCTGGATTTGGCGAACATGCGGGCATACCCACCCAGACTCAGAATAACGGACCGAAGTGGTTTTCGTACGCAGGATCGTACCGTCCTGCAGGCCCGAAACCCCTTCGGCGAGTTGTGGACCGCACAGCCTGATCGCATCCGCTTTTGGCAAAGCGCCTGATCGGCTGTCGCTGGCCGACTTCCCAGGACAAATCCACGTAAATTCCGGCCGGACGACCATCGAGCCGTAATGCAGTCGGTTAGGGCGCCCTTGTTTCGCCCGCGCTCAGGCTGCACAGCATTTGGCGTTATCCTGTTTGATCTCGGAAGGGTTGCCATTCCGGCCGGGTTCGACACATGGAGGTATCGAGCTTATCATGAATCAAAACAGGCGAAGATTCCTGCAAGCAACCGCCGCGCTGGCGGCGGCTACTCCGCGCTCCGTGCTTGGGGCCAATGACCGCGTCACAGTGGGGATCATTGGTACCGGTACGCGTGGCGTCGCGATGGGCATGGCGGCCCATAGGTATCCCAACTCCGATATCGTGGCCTCCTGCGATGTGGATACGACGCGCCGCGAGGCCTTCGCTAAGGGCATTGGCCCCAACTGCCAAACCTACGGCGATTACCGGCGGGTGCTGGAGCGCAGGGATATCGACGCGGTCCTCGTCGCCACCCCGGATCATTGGCACAGCCCGATTCTGGTTCAGGCTCTCGAGGCGGGCAAGCACGTTTACATCGAGAAGCCCCTTTCGAACACTGTGGAGGGAGCCGTGAAGATGCTCGCCGCGGTCGAGAAATACCCTACCAGGTCGGTGCAGGTGGGCACTATGCAGCGCAGTTGCGCGCATTTTCAGGAAGCCGTGAAGCTGATCCAGAGCGGCGGGATCGGCCCCATCACCCAAGTAATCGTCGACCACCCCGCCGGAGGCATAGCCGCCCGCAATCCCGATGACTCGCCGCAACCCATTCCGGAGGGCTTCGACTGGGACATGTGGCAGGGCGACGCGCCCAAGCGTCCTTACAACGCGGGGAGGGCGCGCAATTGGCGCTCGTGGTACGCCTATGGCGGCGGAACCATGACCGACTGGATCATCCATCACGTGGATATCGTCCATATGGCGTTGGACCCGGATGGCGCAAAGCCCCCGTTGTACGTCTCCGCAGCCGCCAACTACCCATTCCTGGATAACCCGAACCTCGAGTTCGTACCGAACACCTGGTCCTCCACCGTTCAGTTCGGGCACTTCATGATGACCATCCTGAGCTGTACGCCGCCTCCGCATCAGCACCTGATCCAGGGGCCGTCATTCTTTGGAAGCAAGGGCCAACTTCTGGTCAACCGCGCCGGCTATATTGTGGTGCCGCGGTCGGAGTACCAGCCATATATGACCACTTTGGGCGGCAGGAACAAGATCGGCGTCCCGGTACCGCCTCCGGTGGTTCGCACATCGCCTCCTGGCGCGGCAGGCGGATTCGCGGGCATGGGTGGAAGGGGCCAACAGGGACCGCCCATCGAGGCAAAGGAGTTCCTGCTTGAGAACTTCGGCAGGGTGGAGAGGGATTACGAGGACGCCCATGTAGCGAATTGGCTGGATTGCGTCAAGTCCGGACAGAAGCCGATCGCTTACTTGCCTATCGTATTCAATGCCCATCTGGCTTGCCTCATGTCCGCGCAGTCCATGAGGGAACGGCGAGCCCTGGTGTGGGATCCCGCAAGCAGGACTGCCAAGCCCGCCTGAAACGAGGGCCCAGCCGGGCTTTTGAGAGGTCGCGCGCCTCACTGGCAGTGGGGCGCGTGACTCTCTGGAAGACATCAAACGACCCCGGAAATCGGCGATCTGAATCTACACGTTGGCATGAGGGGCGTGACGGTATGTCGGCATATCGAGATCGCAAAGATGACCGACGTCCAGATGACGAGCCCCCAATCCGGGAGTTGGGGCGCGATGCCAGGGAGCTATTCTCTCGTGCGCGGCGAGAAGTTGATAGGTCGCTACACGACCGTCAGTTCCTGCGAACTGCTTCAGGTAGACGCGGGGGACGTAGTGATTGTCTCGATGGAATTCGGTCTGTTCGTCCATTGCACGACACGCTCGACCGAACTCCATTGTAGGAACCTTTGATCATTGGCGCGTCCAGGCGACCTCCGAGCGGTCGCGTACTACTTATCCGAGGCGGTTCGACGGAGGAACTGGTGCTGGAAAGCGGATTACTCCCGAGAAACACGCCTTGGGTTCAAATACGCTTCGGCGGCATCACTCCTGCGAAGTCCCGGCCCGTCAACTCGAATGATAAAAACCGTCGAACTGGTCGCGCCGGCCTGCTTCGCGGATGCGCCATCGCGAATCGCGCTTGCAGCCTCCCGGTCCGCCCACTCTCCGCAGGGGTGCGTGACGACGTGCGCTTACCGCTTCACGATCAGGATCGCTGCCACCACGCCAACTACGAAGCACGCCACCGCAATGATGGCCAACAGCAGAATGTTGTTCTTGGGCGCGGGCGCCGTCGGCGCGGGCTGGCCTCCCTGGGGAAGCCGCACCTGCGCGTTCGGGATCTGTGGCGCGGCCATGTAGGGCGCCTGCACCACCGGCGGGGTTACGTACGGCGCCTGCACGTGCGGAGGAGTCACATAGGGCGCCTGGACGTGGGGCGGCGAAATGCTGGAGCCCTGGACCGACGGCGGCGTGACGTAGGGGCCCTGCACATTCGGCGGCGTGACGTACGGACCCTGCACGTGGGGCGGCGCGACGTACGGCGCCCCCATTCCCGGTTGCGGCATCTGCACGTTCATCTGGCCCGGGGAGCCGCCGGGCTGCGCCTGCGGCGCCGGAGGAGGTGACGCGCCGGGAGCGCCTCCGGAAGGGCGCGAAATCATCATCGTGTACTCGCTCGGCTGCATCTGAGGCGGGGCCGAGGACGGGGGCGCTGCCGCGCCAGGCTGAACCACCGGAGGAGCGGGAGGAGCCGGGGAAGGCGACGAGAACACGCCGGTGGCGTTGCCGCCGCCCGATGGCGGCGGCTCCAGGCTGCCGCTAGGCCGCCCGAACATACGCGTGAATTCGCCGGGCTGCGAGCCGGATATTGGCTTTGAGGGCGAGGGCCCTGCGGGAGCGTTCGAAAAACTCTGGGGTGCAAACTTCGGCTGCGCCTGTTCCTCCGGAGGTGTGCGGAAAAACTTGGTGAACTCGCCCGCGGCGGGTTTGGCCGGCGGCGCCTGCCATTCCGCCGGCCCGGTCCCCGGCAATGGCTGCTCCTTCAGGGGCGTTTGAAACATCCTGGTGAATTCACCGGGTTGTTGAGAAGGCGCCGGTGGTGCGGCTGGTGATGCGGCCGGGTTGCCGCCGGTCTGGAACATGCGCGTGAACGTACCGGGCTCCTCGGCGGGCGCCGGTTTCGATGGCGGTGTTACGGTGCCACCACCGCCCTGGAACGCTCGTGTGGACTCCCCTACCCCGGGTGCTCCCGGCGCAGACGGTGGCGGCGCCGCCGGGTCGCCGCCGGTCTGGAACATACGCGTGAACGTACCGGGCTCCCCGGCGGGCGCCGGTTTCGATGGCGGTGTTACAGTGCCGCCACCGCCCTGGAACGCTCGCGTGGACTCCCCTACCCCGGGCGTTACCGGTGCGGCCGGTGGCGCCGCGGGGGTACCTCCGCCCTGGAACATGCGGGTGAACTCGCCGGGCTCCTGGGCGGGCGCCGGTTTCGATGGCGGTGTTGCCGTGCCGCCTCCGCCCTGGAACGCTCGTGTGGATTCCCCGGCCCCTGGCGTTGCCGGCGGCGGCGGCGGCGCGGAGTTGGTGCCGGCCTGGAACATACGCGTGAACTCGCCGGGCTCTTGCGCTGCCGGCGGGGACGGCGGCGCTGCCGGGGTACCGCCCTGGAACATGAGGGTGAATTCGCCGGGTGCCGCAGTGGGCGGTGGCGGGGCGGGCTTGACCCGGAGCGGTGGCGGCGGGATGGATTTGACTTCGGGCAGCGAGACCTTCATGGTCTGCGTGGGGGACAGATCCGGTTCCTTGGGAGGCGGCGCGGGGGGCTTGGCGCCGCCCTGGAACATCAACGTGAACTCCCCGGGCGCCGTGGAAGGCGAAGGGCCGGCTGGAGGTCCCGGATTCGGGGGTGCGGCTGGCTGAGATTTCGCAGTTCCACCCAGGAACATCTGCGTGAACTCGCCCGGGCCGGACGCGGGTGGGGCAGGCGGCGCGGGGGACCCGGGCTGCATCGCGGGCACTTTCCAGGTTCCGGCGTGCTCCAGCCTGGGAGGCGAAGCGCCGGCCCCCCGCTCCTGGTCGGTCAACCAGTCCGCCAGGTTTTGAAACGGCGGCGCCTGCGTCACCACGTACGGTGTGCCGTCATTGTCGGCCACTTCGACCAGTTTCGAGAGCGATGCCGCGGGCAGGTTTCGGAGCCTCGCCAGCAGGGCTTCGTTCTGGGGTGTCCGCCCACCGACCATCAGGTGGACCGCCACGTCGCGGCCAGTGGCAATCTGGCGTGCCCGGAAACTCCTCGGCCCCTGGCCCGGGAGCGGCTCAATCAATTCGTATTTCTTATAGAAATCCATGACACACCTGCGCAGGCACGAGTGCCCCCTGCCCCAGTACTGTACTCCAACAGTTTCCCAAAACCCAAACGTTAGTGGTACATTGATTCGCGGGTATGCGGCTGCTTTCAAGAGTAGTCTGGTCGGAAGGGATGTACCTCGGGCCTCACCATTTTCAGGCCCAGAGCCGCTATTTTGAAGATTCGATTCAGTTTGCGACGGGATCCCTGTGGTTCTCGTCGTACGGTCTGGCGGGTCTGGAACTGGATGCCGAGGCGCTTCAGAATGGTACTGTCTCGGTGCTGCACGCCCGCGGCATTTTTCCCGACGGACTGCCTTTCAATCTCCCGGAAAGCGACGCACTGCCGGAGCCGCGAGCCGTGGCCGACGTGTTCCCGCCCACGGCCGATGGCATGGTCGTGATGCTGGCGATTCCCCCGCGCAAACCGAACGGATTCAATTGCGCGCTGGATGCCAACGGGCACGGGCCCGACGCGCGCTATGTCGCCGAGACGCGGGTGTTGCATGATGAGAATACGGGCGGCGACGAACGTCCGGTCCGGCTGGGGCGCAAGAACCTGCGGCTGGTGTTCGATACCGAGCCGCTCAACGATCTGCTGGCGCTGCCGGTGGCGCGCGTGGTCCGCGACGGTTCGGGCCATTTCGCCTACGATGCGGCGTTTGTTCCGCCGGTGCTGCAGATCAGCGCCAGCACACGGCTGATGACGATGACGCAGCGGATCATCGAAATCCTCAACGAAAAGAGCGACACCATCGGGCGCCGCGGCGCGGCAGGCGCTTCCGGGATGACCGAGTTCTCGACGCGCGAAATCGCCAACTTCTGGCTGCTGCACTCGGTCAATTCGGCGATACCACCGCTGCAACATCTGTTGATTGCCAAGCGCGGCCACCCCGAAGAGCTGTTCGTGGAAATGTCGCGCCTGGCGGGCGCGCTGTGCACGTTCGCCCTGGAGTCGCATCCGCGCGATCTGCCGCTCTACGACCACGCGCACCTCACCGAGTGTTTCGATGCGCTGGAGCGCCATATCCGGCTGCACCTGGAAACCATCGTCCCCACCAACTGCATCTCGATTCCGCTGAAGCCGGCGGGTGATTATTTCTATGAGGGCGAGGTGACCGATTCGCGCTGCCTGGGCCGCTCGCGGTGGGTGTTCGCGGTGCGGGCGAACATGGGCGAGGCCGACCTGATGGCGAAGACACCGGTGTTGATCAAGATCTGCACGCCGCCGTTCGTGCGCGAGCTGGTGAAGCGCGCGCTGCCGGGGTTGGCGCTGACCCATCTGGCGGTTCCACCGACCGCCATTTCCGCGCGCGTCGAGACGGAGTATTTCGGCATCAGCCGCAGCGGCCCCTGCTGGGACCACATCTCCAAGACGAGGCAGATCGGCGTGTATGTACCGGGCGAATTCCCCGAACCCGAAGTGGAAATCCTCGTAGTGCTGGATAACCAATGACACCGTCCGCAGACAACCGAAGACCGGAGAACCTCGCGCTGATTTTTCAGGAGGCTTTCACCGCTATCGAGCGCTTGCGCGCCAACCGGCAGGGCGTCACCGACGCCAATGCCTTCCGCCATCACATGCGAGAGGCTTTCAAGAGCGCGACCGCCACCGCGCTCGCGGCCGGCTACAACGCCGACGATACGCGCTACGCCACCTATGCGGTGGTGGCGTTTCTGGATGAGTCCGTGCTGATCTCGCAAAACCCGGTCTTCGCAGACTGGCTGCGCAAGCCTCTCCAGGAGGAGATGTTCAGCGTTCAGATCGCCGGCGAGGTGTTCTTTCAAAACCTGCAGCAGCTTTTGGGGCGGAGCGATTCGTCCGATCTCGCGGACCTCCTGGAGGTGTATTACCTGTGCATGCTGCTGGGTTTTTCCGGCAGGTACAGCGCCGGGAACCGGGGCGAGTTGTCGCAGGCGATGACCATGACCAAGGAGAAGATCCAGCGGATTCGCGGGCGCTTCGCGGGGCTTTCGCCGGCTTGGATGGTGCCGCGCGAGGGGGTGGCGGGGCGGGCGGACCCGTGGGTGCGGAAGCTTGGATGGATCGCCGGCATCACCGCCGCCCTGATGGTGCTGTTGTTCATCGTCTACAAGGTAGTGCTCAATAACGGGGTCCAGGTATGACGGTCCTGTATGTGATCTTAGGCGTCGCGGCAGCGGCGCTGATCGTTCTCACCATCCTCTATTTCCGCAACAAGAAGAAAGCAGCCAAGGCCGCCGCGCAGCAGGCCGACAGCGGCCTGGCGCCCGGCGGCGATGAGATCTCGGTGCTGATTCACCAGGCCGAAGCCAAGCTGGCGGCGGCCAAGCTGGGACAATCCGCCAAGGTGGGGAACCTGCCGGTGTTCCTGGTGATGGGCGAGCCGGGTACCACCAAGACCAGCGTGATGGTGCATTGCGGGCTGGAGCCCGAACTGCTGGCGGGGCAGGTTTACCAGGGCGGCAACGTAGCGCCTACACGGACCGCGAACCTCTGGTTTTCCCGCCGATCGGTGTTCGTCGAAGCGGGCGGGCCGGTGCTGGCAGACGGGGGCAAGTGGAACAAGCTGGTGAAAAGGCTCCAGCCGCGCTCCTCGGTGGTCGGCAAGGGCGAGCAGGCGCCGCGTGCCGCCGTGGTGTGTTTCGACTGCGACAACTTCACCAAGCCCGGGGCTATGGATGCCGTAGTGCAGGCCGCCCGCACGTTGCGCGCGCGCCTGGGCGAGATTTCCCAGGCCATGGGCATCAACCTGCCGGTCTACGCGCTGTTCACCAAGACCGACCGGCTGCCGTATTTTACCGACTACGTCCGCAACCTCAACAACGAGGAAGCCACGCAGGTGTTGGGTGTGACCCTGCCGATGATCGTGCGGCGCAGCGAGGGCGTGTACGGGGAAGAAGAGACGGTACGGCTGACGGGCCAGTTCGAACTGCTGTTCCGCGCGCTGGCCGATGGCCGGCCGGAATTTCTGGCGCGCGAGACGGATGCCGCCAAGCTCCCGCCGGCGTACGAGTTCCCGCGCGAGTTCCGCAAGGTTCGCCCGGCGGTGGTGCAGTTCCTGGTGGACCTGTGCCGTCCCAGCCAGTTAAGCGTGGGCCCGTTCCTGCGGGGATTCTACTTCACGGGCGTGCGGCCGGTGATCGTGAACGAAGCCGCTCCCGTATCTGCCGCGGCGCCGCAGCAGCAGTCCGGAATGGGCGCCGGAGGTGCGGGTGCCACCGGCATTTTCTCCCCGCGTGCCGGCGCGCAGATGCAGCCGCAGCAGCCGGCCGCCCCGCCCGTGCTCTCGGCGCGAAAAGTGCCGCAATGGCTGTTTCTGAGCCACCTGTTCAACGACGTCTTCCTGGGCGACCGCGCCGCCATGGACGCAAGCGGCGCCAGCACCAAGGTGAGCGGCGCGCGGCGCGTGCTGTTCATCGTGGCGGCATCCCTGGCGTTTCTGTTGTGCGTCTTCTTCACGATTTCGTACTTCAATAATCGCGGGCTGGAGAACCAGGTACGCACCGCCGCGCGCGGCATTCCGGCCAGTGAATCCACGGGCGCCGACCTGGCGACGGTGGGGTCGTTGCAGAAGCTCGAAGTGCTACGGCAGTCGCTCCAGCAACTGGTGACCTACAATCGCGAGGGCGCTCCGCTGTTTTACCGCTGGGGGCTGTACATCGGCGAACCGTTGTACCACGAGGCCCGCCGCGTGTATTTCGAACGGTTCCGCCAACTGCTGTTCCGGCAGACGCAGGGCAACATGCTGGACTACTTGCGCGCGCTGCCGGCTTCGAACACCGAATACCGTCCCACGTACATGGCGCTGCGATCGTACCTGATCACCACATCGCATCACGACAAGAGCGACAGCCAGCTTCCGCCGGTACTGATGACCTTCTGGCAGAACGGCCGCGACGTGGACCAGGCGCGCCGCGACCTGGCGCAGAAGCAGTTCGAGTTCTACCAGGGCGAGCTGTTTTTGGAGAACCCCTATTCGAGCGATAACGACCGGGTCACGATCGAAACTGCCCGCGCTTACTTGAAACGTATGGGCGGCGCGCAGCGCGTGTACCAGGCCATGCTGGCGGAGGCCAACAAGAAGTTCCAACCGGTGAATTTCAACCGGCAGTTCCCGGGCTCGGACCATGTGGTGGTGGACCGCTACGACGTGCAGGGCGCGTTCACCAAGGATGGCTGGAAATTCATGAACGACGCCATCGCGCACCCGGAACGCTACATCCAGGGCGAGGCTTGGGTGCTGGGCGATACGGGCGCGGCGAACGTCGATATGGCCAAGCTGGCGCTCGAGATCAAGGCGCTGTACTCGAACGATTTCGTGAAGGAATGGCGCAATTACGTGAAGGCTGCGTCGGTAGTGCGATACGCCAACCTGCAGGACGGAGCGAACAAGCTGAAGGTACTCTCCGATACGCAGTCGCCGCTGCTGGAGCTGTTCGGACTGGCTTCGCAGAACACCAACGTGGAGGACCCGAAAGCCGCCGCGGCGTTCGCGTCGGTGCAAACGGTGGTGCCGCCCGACAAGCTGAACCCCTACGTGCAAGGCGCGAACCAGCCCTACATGAACGCGCTGGCGCAACTTCAAATTTCTCTGGATGCTGCGGCGAAACAATTCAACGACACGACTGCCAACCAGACCGCTTCGGATGCGCGCAACGCGCGGACGGCGATGGTGCAGTTGTCCCGCTTTCCCGCGGACCTGGAAGGGCACGTGGACCGGCAGGTGGCGAAGCTCCTGGAAGACCCCATCACGGAGGCCGAGAAACTGGTGCAGGCGGCCGCGCCGGCGGAACTGAACGCGGGAGGCAAGGCGCTGTGCGGGCAGGTTCACCCGGTGATGGCAAAATACCCGTTCACGCCGACCGCCACCCCGGAGGCCACGCTGGCAGAGGTCGACTCGGTCTTCAGACCCAAGGACGGTGCGCTGTGGCAGTTCGTGGAATCCAAACTGACGAAGCTGGTGCAGAAACAGGGACCGCGATATGTCTCGACGCCCGCTGGCGGAGTCGAGGTGACCAGCCAGTTCCTGGGCTGGCTGAATCGCGCTGCGGCGTTTTCGGATGCGGCGTACAAAGACGGGTTGACCGAGCCGCGCCTCAACTACGCGGTGAAACCGGTGCTGACTCCGGACATTGAAAGCATCAACCTGACCATCGACGGGCAGAACCTGGTGTTCAGCGCGGCCGCCGCGGCGGCGAAGCCGGTGGTGTGGCCGGGCCTGGCGCACGGCGTGCAGATGAACGTGAAGTTCGGCGGGCAGCCGTTCAGTTGGGCGCCGTACGACGGGCTCTGGGCGGTCTTCCACTGGGTGGCGGACGCGGATAAAATGACCGGCACACTGCTCGAGATGACGCTGCGCAGCGGGAGATCGGGGCGCGCGGTCGTGTTCCAGCCGACTGGGCAGCCTATCACGGTGAAGCTCGATATCCAGGCCACGCCGATGATTTTCGAGAAGGGATATTTCGCGCAACTGGGCTGCGTGGCAAACGTCGCGAAATGACGCCCGGACCGGACCAGCCAAAGCGCATCGGCAAGTACGAGCTCGAGGAGTTTTTGGGCGGCGGCATGTCCCACGTCTACAAGGCGCGCGACACGGTGATCGGCCGCACCGTGGCGGTGAAGATCCTCACCGAGGCGGGGTGCCAGGACGCCGAAGCCAAAGCCCGGTTTCTGGCAGAAGCACGCATGGCGGGGAACATCGAGCACGACAACGTTCTTTCGATTTACGATTTCGGGGAGGACGAGTTCCACCGGCCGTTCATGGTGATGGAGTTTCTGCGGGGCGAGGACCTGCGGCACGCCATCCGCGACGGGCACACCGGAGACCTCGCCAACAAGCTGAAGATCGCGCTGCAGATTGCTCGGGCGCTCCAGCATATCCACACGCAGAAGGTCGTGCATCGCGACATCAAGCCGGAAAACGTCCACATCACCACCGCGGGCGTGGTGAAGCTGATGGACTTCGGAATCGCCAAAACCGAAGGCCTGTCGATGACGCGCGCGGGGTACGTGCTGGGCACGCCCTACTACATGGCGCCCGAGCAGGTGATGGGGCAGGAGATCACCGAACAGGTGGATGTGTACGCCTTCGGGGTGCTGCTGTTCGAGCTGGTGACGGGCAGCAAGCCGATCGGCGGCGATTCGGTGGAGCGGATCTTCTACAGCATCTTGAATGAACCTCTGAACCTGGAACCGCTGGCGGCCTCGGGCGCGCCGCAGGGGGTGTGCGACCTGGTGGCGGGCTGCACGATGAAGAACCCGGCGGAGCGTCCCCAGGGGTTCGCGCCGGTGTGCGGGGAACTGGAGCGGATGATCGCGGACCTGGAAGCGCCGACGATGGTGCTGCCGGAAATGCAGCCGCCCGCGCCGGCGCCGCTCCCGCCGCGACGGTCATGGCTGCTGCCCACGCTGCTGGGAGTGGTGGTGGTGCTTGCGGTGGGGTTGTACTTCCTGCTGCGTCCGAAGGTGGCGCCAGGGCCGCCGGCGCCGGTGGAACTGGCGAAGACGATCACGGCGCCTTCGGGCGACATGGTGCTCGTGCCCGCGGGGCAGTTCCTGATCGGCGAAAAAAAGGAGGCGGTTTCGCTGCCCGCGTACTATGTCGACCGGACCGAGGTGAGCAACCGCGCCTACAAGGCGTTCTGCGATGCCACGCATTACGAGCTGCCGCCCGGGTTCCCCGCGGACCAGCCGGAATACCCGGTGGTGAACGTGACATACGCGGATGCGCAGGCATTCGCGGGGTGGGCCGGCAAGCGCCTGCCGACGGGACCGGAATGGGAAAAAGCGGCGCGCGGCACCGACGGCTGGATCTACCCTTGGGGCGATCTGAAAGACACTTCGCGTGCGAACGTGGCCAGCAAAAGGGTCAGGCCGGTGACCGACTTTCCGGACGGAGCGAGCCCCTACGGCGCGCTCAACATGGTGGGGAATGTCTGGGAATGGGCGAACCAGCCGACCACGCCCAGCAAAGAAGCGCTCCAGTTTTTCAGCAGCCTGAGACCACCGGCGACGGCGGACGAGGCCTGGTACATGTTTCGCGGCCTGGGATTCAACGTAGACTGGAGCGACCGGGCGGTCTTCGATTCGGGCAGCGCGCCCGCGCGGTTCCGGGGCCCGGCTTTAGGATTTCGTTGTGTGAAGGACCCTCCGAACGCACAACAGCCGGCCGGCGGGAAGTAAAGCAGAACAGGCCTGCGTTGCGGACGGCTGGAGCTTCGCGCACGCATCGCCGTGCATATCCGGCAGTGTCGTAGTTCGGCACGACCTTGCCGCAATGCTGCACCGGGTTCCTTCGGACCGGCGGTGCCGCGAGCCGGGACTTCCTGGACGGAAATCCAGGATAGTAGTTGGCCGCCCAATCCCGAACTGCTTCCGGCGCACCTTCGTGGAGCAATTCGGCGTGGAGCAGTCCGGCGGCGACGGCCGGCGGCCCGAAGCCCGCTTTGAGCGCCTCTCCACCGGCCGAACGGCTTCTGGCGCAACCAGCAGGAAAGCAGCCGGCAGGTTTCAGTTCCTGGGGGTTCCGTGACTGCCGCGGCACGGCAGCCGGAACCGGATGCCCAGCAGCCGGTGGTAGAACCCCCTCCGTGACCCCACTCAGGTCACAGCAATCCGGCAAGCGCGTGATTTTAAAGGAGGGCATCTTCTCCCCGTGACCCCACTCGGGTCACGGGGGTTCTCCCACGGCGGTTAAGCCTTGTGCGGACGGAATGATGAAGGGCCTGAAGGGCCCGGGAGACCGGCCTGCGCCAGCGGAAGCGAGGTATACTGCCTGAGCATGAAAGGCTGGATACTGGTGGCCGCGGTGGGCGCAGCGGCTTCGCTGGCTTGGGCAGCGAATTACGATCGGGCGCTGTTCTCGGAGATGCAGTGGCGGCCGATCGGGCCCATGCGCGGCGGACGTACGCGGTCGGCCGCGGGTGTGCCCAGCCAGCCCAATGTGTTCTATATCGGAGTCTGCAACGGCGGGGTGTGGAAGACCACGGATTACGGGCGGACCTGGCGGCCCATCTTCGACGACCAGCCCACGGGGTCGATCGGCGCAGTTGCGGTGGCGCCGTCGGACCCCAACGTGATCTACGTCGGCAGTGGCGAGGGACTGCAACGGCCCGACCTGTCGGTGGGCGACGGTGTGTACAAGTCGACCGACGCGGGCCGGACTTGGACCCATCTCGGGCTGCGCGACGGGCAGCAGATCCCGCAGATCGCCATCGATCCACGCAATCCGGACCGCCTTTTTGTGGCGGTGCTGGGACATCCGTACGGGCCCAACCCGGAGCGCGGCATCTATCGCTCGGTGGATGGCGGGCAGACGTTTCAGAAAGTCCTGGGCAAGGATGAGAACACGGGCGGCGCGGACGTCGTGGTCGATCCCGCGAATCCGGCGACGGTTTACGCTTCCTTGTGGGAGGCGCGGCAGGGGCCGTGGGAGAACAGCGCGTGGGGCGGGCCCGGCGGGGGAATTTACAAATCCACCGATGGGGGCGACACGTGGCGTCCGCTAACGCAAGGCGTGCCGGACGGGTTCACGCAGGCCAACCTGGCAATCGCGCCAAGCAATCCACGACGGCTCTATGCGGCGATCGGGCATGGGCGCGGGGTCGGGATCTATCGCTCCGATGACGGCGGCGAACACTGGGCGGCAGCGACCAGCGATCCACGGCCGGCGGCGCGGATCGGCGGCGGCGATCTGCCGGTGCCCACGGTGGACCCAGAGAATCCGGATGTGGTGTATTCGGCGAGCGTGGTCCTGTGGAAGTCCACGGACGGCGGCAAGACGTGGACCGGCATCCGCGGAGCGCCGGGCGGCGACGATTATCAGCGGGTATGGATCAACCCCAACCACCCGGACATCCTGCTGGCGGTGAGCGACCAGGGAGCGATCATCACGGTCAACGGCGGGTCGACGTGGAGCTCGTGGTACAACCAGCCGACCTCGCAGATGTACCACGCGAATGCCGACAACGATTTCCCGTACCGCGTATGCAGCGGGCAGCAGGAGAGCGGATCGGCCTGCGTTTCGAGCCGTGGCAACGACGGGCAGGTGACCTTCCGCGAATGGAGCCCGGTGGGAGTGGAGGAGTACGGCTACGCAGTGCCCGACCCGCTGAACGCGAACCTGGTTTACGGCGGCAAGGTGACGCGGTGGGACCGCCGCACCGGGCAGGTGGCGAATGTCGCGCCCAAGCCGGTCCGCGGCCCGGATTTCCGCACCCTGCGTACGGCGCCGGTGGTGTTCTCGGTAGCCGATCCGCACGTGATGTTCTTCGGAGCCAACACGCTGTGGAAGACGCTCGACGGCGGCCGCAGTTGGCGGCAGGTGAGTCCCGACCTCACGCGGAAGAGTTGGGAGATTCCAGCCAGCATCGGCAAGTATCGCGACCAGCCGACCGCGCAGCCGTCGCAGCGGGGCGTGATCTACACGGTGGCGCCCTCGCCGCTGGACGTGAACCGGATTTGGATCGGCACCGACGACGGTTTGATTCAGACCACCGCCGACGGGGGCTTGCACTGGAAGGATGTGACGCCGCCGGAGGTAGGCCCCTGGATGAAAGTGTCGGTGATGGACGCGGGGCACTCCGATGCGCTGACGGCGTACGCGGCGGTGAATACGATCCGGCTGGACGATATGCGGCCTCACATATTCCGCACCCACGACGGCGGCAAGACGTGGAAGGAGATCGTGAGCGGCATGGCGGCCGGCGCGCCCGTCAACGCGGTGCGCGAAGATCCCCGGCGCAAGGGCCTCCTGTTCGCCGGGACGGAGCACGCGGTGTACGTTTCGTTCGATGACGGCGACAACTGGCAACCGTTGCGGCAGAACATGGCGCCCAGTTCGGTGCGCGACGTGATCATTAAGGATGACGACCTGATTGCCGCGACGCACGGGCGGGGATTCTGGATTCTGGATGACATCACACCGCTGCGGCAGATCAACGAAGCCGTGGCGCAGGCGGGAGCGTTCCTGTTCAGGCCGCAGACGGCGGTGCGGGTGCGCTGGGACATGAACACGGACACGCCGCTGCCGCCGGACGAGCCGGGCATGCCGAATCCGCCGGATGGGGCGATTCTGGATTATTACCTTGGCGCGGATGCCACGGGGCCGGTAACGCTGGAGGTTCTTGACTCGGCGGGCGCGCTGGTGCGGCGATATGCCAGCACGGACCCCGTGCGGCAGGTCGACCTGGCGACGCTGGCCATCCCGGCATATTGGGTGCGGCCGGCGAGTAGCCTTCCGGCAACGGCCGGGATGCATCGGTGGCTCTGGGATATGCACTGGACGCCGCTTGCGGGGGCCGGTGGGGGCCGTGGCGGTGGGGCGAACTATCCGATGCAGGCCATCGTTCACGATACACCACCCTCGACGACTTCCATCTGGGCGGCGCCGGGCCGCTACACGGTGAAGCTGACCGTGAACGGCAAGAGCTATACGCAGCCGCTAACCCTGAAAATGGACCCGCGGGTGAAGACTCTACCCTCTGGATTGCAGCAGCAGTTCACGCTCTCGAAGCAGTTATACGATGATGCCATGGGAGTAACGAAGGCGCTGGAGCAGGTGCGGGCATTGCGCGCGGAAGTGGTGAAGGTGCGAAGCCAGGCGCAAGGTGCGGCGGCGGAGGCGATCGCGGCGTTCGACCAGAAGGCAGCGGCAATCGAGGGCGCGGCGGGTCCCGGCCGGCGGGGCGGCGGAGGCCGGGGAGCAGTCGCAACCGGGCCGGAGACGCTCAACAGCGCCGTGGGATCGCTGGCAACCCTGATGCGGATGGTGGAGGCAGCGGATGTGGCGCCGACTACGCAACTGGCGGCGGCGGTGGGCGACCGGCGGACTGCGGTGACCAGACTCATGGCACGGTGGACGGCGCTGAAGACGACCGGGCTGGCAGCGTTGAACGCGCAACTCAGGCAGGCAAAGCTGGGGGAGGTGAGGGTGCCGTAGGGGCTACGTCACCCATCCGAGGCAGCAGGTAGACCGGGCAGGCCTACTCTACTTTCAGAAGAACAGCTTCGATGAAATCTGGACCAGGCGCGGCCAGTTCTGCTAGTTGTCCGGCAGCATGCCGAAGCGATCGCTGCTGAAGGTTGTATTCGGGCCGGAGTAACCGGTGGTGTTGGTGATGTTGAATGCTTCGGGCGAATAGGTCCACCGGACGCATAGGACATAGTTCGGCACGCCGGGCTTCTCGCCGCCCAGAAGCCGCTTTTCGATTGTCACCTGAAGGGCGTCGGGCAGATAACGGACCCATTGCCGCGGGTTATTGGCAAGGCCCTGAAATATCGAATTTGGCGTCAGCAGACTGCCGCCCGAAATGGTGGCGTTCTGGCTTTGCCCGCCATTTCGGCGGCAGGATGCCGTAGAACGCGTTCGGCGTGCGGCTGTACGCAGATTCGGCGCGCGACCAGTTGTGATCGACCTGCTGATCGCGTTCAGGTCGTTGGTCATGTGGATGCAGATCTGGTAGTTTCCGCTGTACGAGACTTCCGCCATGGAGTTCCACGCGCAGTTGCTGCTGGATCCCGAAGGAGTACTGGCAGGTGCGCGGGATCTTGAAGCGCGGCGGGTCGAAGCTGACGCCGCCGCCGATGTTGGTGGTCAGGCCGGCCTCACACAGAGCCACGGGGCTCCGGGCGACCGGCGTGAGGGCCAGATCGCGGCGCGGTTGCTACGCCGCCAGGGCGAGACGCCTGGGATACGAGGGTGGCGCGGCAAGCCGGGCTTTCACCTCGCGGAGAACCTGGCCGGTGATCTCCGAATGAATTGCCGGCATCTCCGCAGCTTCAAAGTCGTATTCCCGTGCCCAGAGTTGGGTGCCTTGCGAAACCTGGATGAGATTGACGATGACGCGGCAGCGTCCGCCCGATTTCCAGACGCATCCGTGGATGACGTGAGTCAGTTTCAGTTCCGACGCGGTGTCGCGAAACGATTGATCGCGTACATAGCCATGAGCGATCGCCTCCAGGCCGTCCACGGCGGTGAGACCGGCGGTGAGCGACATGCACAGAGCGAGTCCGCAAAGCGCACTCTCGGGAGCCGTGGAGATCTCCTCGAACGGGAGAACCGCCACGCGGCGTGGAGTGTCGGGTGCAGCCTCTCCGGCGGGCTCGCCGTATTGTGCCGGGTGGAACACCGGCACATAGCCGCCTTTGGGAATGTCAATCAGCACGTCTCCCGCCCGGGTGTGCGTCTGGCGATAGTATTCCAGAAGCTTCATGCGCAGGCGGCGGGCATCGTTGCGGACGATGGGGTCCAGCGCGGGTTCGAAGTCCGGACGGCGATCGAACACGCCGATGGCGATGCCGTATTCGCCGAGCTGATCGGCGCGTCCGGCCAGCGTTTCCTCGACGATGAACTCGAGAAACCGCTGCATCCTCCGGGCGCGCGCGAAAGACTCGCTGCCAAGTATCCTGCCAAGCTGTGCGCGGACAGCATGGGGCGAGATTCCGGGATCCCACTGCTTATGTGCGTTCACGTGAGCTTTCCTCGAGGTGTGCGGACTGGCGCGCGTCCGCGGCCATATACCGTTCCAGGAAGGCGACCAACTGCTCCGTGGACCGGAAGCGCTCGTCGCGGCCCGTGTCGACCTCCTCCAAATGTCCTGCCAGAACGACCCTGCAAGGGTCGGCTGCTGCGACCGGCGGCCGCGAGATCCACAGCACGAAGGTTCTTCGGTTGTCCACGAAATTCACCTCAAGCCGCCATTGCCAGTGCCGGCCGGGCATGCTTTGCTCCGCAACGGCAATCCAGGGCCTCCTGGCATTGAATACAAAATGCGGCCCAGGGCAATGCGGCGAGCCGCACCGGGCTGATGGCTTCCTCGCACTCCACGCAGGCTCCATAAGTGCCGTCCTGGATACGCTGCAGGGCCGCGCGTGCTTCCTGGAGCCTGGTGGATTCGGCTTCCAGGTTCTGCACGGCGAATTCGCGCTCGTTGGCACGAAGGCGGCGATCTACGGGATCGGCGGCCTCCTCGATGCAGATGACCTCGCGCCGCCGCGCCGATCGATCCAATTCGATCACCCGCGTTTCCAGGACCTTGCGGAACTTGTCGAACTCGGTTTGCTTCATGATTCCCTCCATGAAACGAGAATACGGGGAAGGCGATTCCGGAGTAGTGACCAAACAGTGATCGTTGGGTGGAATTTGTGACCACGCGGTCCCGGGCGCCCGACCGAAGGCGATAGTGTGCAAATCCGCACGGATCGTGGCGATGATTCTGTTGATCTACAGCGAACCCGAAGCCGCGCGGGGATGAGATTGCCTTCCCCACAGTTCCGAAACCTCGGGGGATGAAAGAAACAGGGTCTGCAGCGCGGACCGCGTCTCCAGCGAATCTGCCAGCGAGTGGAGGATACCGCGGCTGAGATCCAGATGATGGCGTTCCAGCTCGATGTTTCCAGTGTAGCCGCTGTACCCTGGCGGCGGCGCCATGGACCCGCCAAGCGGCCAGCGGCACCTCGAAGCCCTCCATCGCCTGAATGTCATGCAGAATATCGCCTTCCATGCGCGAGTCGTCGGCTTCATCGAGAGCCACGCACGCGCTCGGCTCCGAGGCCAGAGCCTGCCAGGTACGCTCGGAAGTTGCAAGTGCGAGCGCGAGCGAGCGGTCGGCCTCCAGGCGCGCCCGGCCCGGATCCCCCTTGGCCAGCCAGGCGTGCGTCACATCCAGTTGCACTGATCGATGGCATCTCTCAACGCGAGCAAGCGCTCCAGAGCGATGTCATAATGACGGAGCCCCAATTCGGCCGACGCCGCCATCCGCATGGCGAGGCATCGCCGGTCGAGCATGAACGGACCGGAGAGCGCGGGCTGCTCCGTGTCACACATCCCGCGAACACCGACGTAGTCCATGGCGTTCAGGTGTTACCCAGGCCTTGAAGATCAACGGCATGAGCAGACGCTGCGGAGCTTCGTTCCTGCGGGCATCGGCGATACTCTCGTCCAGAATGCCGAGAGCTTTCCCCCACTGCCCGAGGAAGGCGAAGTTCAAGGCGAGCAGATCGCGGCGAGTGGAGGTAGCGGACCAGGCGGCCCGCTTCCAGAAGCGCCGGCAGGCTCTCCTGGGCACTCCGCAAGCTCTCCGTGTATCGGGAGGAGGCCCATTGAATGTAGCTGTGGTCCACGAGGACGGATGCGGTGGCAAGGCGGCCGCCAGTGGCGCGGGCCTACGCCAGGATGGCCGCATGCTGCTTCGCCACCCGGGCATCCCAGCCAAAAATCGAGATCTGCAGGGGGGCCGCAGGGCGGTGCGAATATCCAGGATCTGGCTCTTGAGGACTTCCGGCTGTACGAATGTATCGGGCCAGTGAGTCTCCAGCAGTTCCGCCTGGGTGACGAGTCGTCCGGAGCGCTCGACGAGATGCCGCAGAATGGCGAAGGCTTTCGGCGTCAGGTGAATGCGCTGATCGTCCCTCCAGAGAGACTGATCCGCGACATGCAAGCGAAATGGAGGAAGCTCCTTCACCCCAAACTCTCTGACCTGCCGTTACCACAGGATATCCTTGTCGGGTGCAGCGTGCCATTAGCCGAGCCGCGATAGCCGCGATACGGTATGACACTTCAATCCTCACAGCCGTCCCGGCAAACTGGGGTTGTGATGATCAAGAAAAGCTACACAGCGGTTCTGATGGCGCCCCTGATTGCCGGAGCCCTTTCCGGCCAGGTTTCGAATCAACAGGCTCTGCTCACGGCCCTGAAAGCCAACGGCAGACAGATGGTTGCTTACCAGTGGAATCAGAAGATCACGGTCTTCCGCAAAGGGAACCCGTCGCAGCCGATGATCGAAGAAGTTCGTTTTGACGCAACCGGCCAGATTCATCGGGTCACTCTTGCCAGGCCCGAAACGAAGAAGATGGGTCCGCTCCGGGCGAGAAAAGCGGCCGAAATCAGGGAAGACGTGCAGGACGTGATGCAACTCGCCCGGCGGTACGCAAGCCCGCAGCAGATCGGCGAAGCCATCCGGAGGGGCGAGATCTGGGAAGGACAAGGAAGGCTTCGCGTGCAGTCGCGGTCCGTCGTGCTGCCAATCGACGAAATGACAATGGCGGCTAACAGCGCGACTTACCTGATAACCAGAATCGATGTGAATACGCGGTACGAAGGCAGCCCGGTAGCTATCGCCATTGACTACCGGCAACTGCCGAATGGTCCGAGCATGATGTCGCGCATGACGGTCCGGATTCCGAAGGACGACATCATGGTCGACGTAGAGTCATTCGGCTTCGTGCGTCTTTCCGGCCCCATAGTTCCTTGAATTTACCCCCCAAGAAGGAGGTGCAAACGATGAAACTGATCAGTATCATGGGATTCCTGTGCCTGGGCGTTCTCGCCCTGGCGCAAGACGTGCGGTTCGATTACGACCGCTCCGCCAACTTCGGCGCCTACAAGACCTACCAGTGGGTCGGGGACGCGGAACGGTCCACCACCCAACTCATGGACCAGAACATCAAGCGCGCAGTTGACACACAACTTGCCGGGAAAGGCTTGCAGCGTGTGGAGAGCGGCGGCGACTTGCAGATTGCCTACCAGGCAGCCGTTGACCATGAAAAGCAGTTTGACGGCTGGGGCTCGGGCCCCCGGTGGCGGGGAACCGCCCGAGTGACTTCGTCCACCATCGACGTCGGGAAACTCGTGGTCGATCTCTACGATCCGGCGAGGAACCAACTGGTCTGGCGCGGTATGGCGGAAAAGACCCTGAACATCAAGAAGGATCCCGAGAAAAATTACCAGAACCTCGAAAAGGCCATGGCAAAGCTGTTCAAGAACTATCCGCCGGGAATCGGCAAGAAGTAGGCGCAAGTCACTACCGGGACTCGAGAGATTGCCGGTCGTTCACGTAGCCGGCAAGCCGAGGTTATGAATGAGAAACGAGAAACTGGAGTTCATGGATTTGAGTGAACGGCTACCGGCCGCGAGCAAACTGAAGGCAGCGGGGCTGGCATGGAACGCGGCGTTTACAGCCGGTCCGGAGATCTGCGGCGGCAAGGGGTACAATCTGGGGCGCCTCGACCGGTACGGGTTCCGTATCCCCCGTGGCGGCGTGATTCCGGCATGTTGGTACGAGGAGGTCCTCAGGCAGGTGCCTCAGGGCATTCTGGCTTTGGTCCGCGTCGTCAAGGCCGAAAGTGTCACCGAGCCGACAGTCGCCGCCGTGCTGGCGGAGATCCGGCTCGCGCTGGAGACGGCGGAAATTCCGGCGACGCTCGCTTCCGGCCTGGCGGCGTTTCTGGAACAGCAGGGGCTTCGCGAGGCGACGGTTGCGGTACGTTCCAGCGCCACGGCGGAAGACGGCGCCCGCGCATCGTTTGCGGGGATCCATCGCAGCTTTCTCAACGTTCGCGGCGTTGACGCGATCTTGCAGGCGGTCCTGGGATGCTACGCCTCGCTGTGGACGCCGCAGGCCCTGGCATACCGCCGCAGGATGAATTTCGGCGACGACGAGGTCTGGTGCGCGGTGGTGATCTGCGAAATGGTACATGCGCAGGGAGCCCACGAACCGTATTGCGCCGGCGTGGGGTTCACCTTCGACCCCCTGAGCGGCCGGCGCGATCTGATGGTGATCGACGCGGCTCGCGGATCGGGAGAGGCGGTGGTCAGCGGGGCGGTCGATCCGCAACGCATCGTATTCCGCAACGTGAAGGGAAGGCTCCTTCGGGAAGGGCACAGCGGCGGCCCCACGCTGCTGCCGCCGGGACGCGAGCGCGAGCTCGCGCATCAGCTCTTCCGGCTGCATTGGGCTTTCGGCGATGGACAGGATCCACAGGATGTCGAGTGGGCGTACGACGGGAAAGACATCTGGTTTCTCCAGGTGCGCCCTGCTACGAACGTGCGGCGCTTCCTTCCCGCGGCCGTGTCCGCGTTGCCCCGGCATTGGTCGACCGCGAACATCAAGGACGCCGTGCCGGGCGTGGTTTGTACCATGTCGTGGAGTTTTCTGAAGGAGGCGGTGGACGCGGTTGCCTTCGCCGGCCCGATCTCGGCCGGCTACCCGCTCGAAACCGGCGCCGAACTGGTGCGGCGGTTTCAGGGCCGGGCATATTTCGAACTGACCCTGATGCAGTGGGTGATGTACGACGCGCTGGGCTTGCTCCCGGCGCAGGTGGTGCAGGCCATCGGAGGGCACCAGCCGGAGATCCCCGTGCCGGGCGATCCAAACCGGGGCCGGGATGGGCGGCGGCGGATGATGGCCCGCTTGCGGCTGCTGCGAAAGCTCTGGGGCATCGAGCGGGAACTGGCTCGCGTGGTTCGTAACCGAGACACGCGCCTGCGCGAGATCCGGCACCTGGACCTTAGCCAGCTCACGACCAGAAGCCTGATGGTCTGGTACGGGCATCTCGCTCTCCAGGCAGACTCGATGGACCTTACGGTGGGCTTGGCCAACAGCGCCGAAGGCCCCTGGGAGTTGAGCCTGGAAGCGGCGTTGAAGCCCGTCTTCGGCGATCAGGCCCGTTCCCTGCTGGGCCGCCTGCTGGCGGGCACGGGCTCGGTCACCAGCGCCGAACACGGCTACGCCATGTTCCAGTTGGCGGCTGCGGCGCGCGCGGACCGTGTGGCGATGGCATGGCTCGAGTCGCGGGCGCCCGCAACCGAATGGGTGAACCTTCCGGAGCGCTCTGCCTTCCGCATGGAGCTGGCCCGCTTTCTCGAGAACTATGGCCATCGCGCCGTCTACGAAGCCGACTACCTGAACCCGCGATGGGCGGAGGATCCCTCCTACGTGCTGGAACAGGTTCGCTATGTGCTGGCGAATCCTCAGACAGCCGCTCCCAGAGACGCGGCGCAGCGTGTCCGTGAAGAGGCCGAGAGGACTGTGCGGCGCGCCTCCGGCCGGCGGGCTCCGGTTATTTTTTGGCTGGCGCGAAAGTTACGGCGGGCTATGGCGGTGCGGGAGAGCGCGAAGTCAGCCATGGCGGCTTCGGTGCCTCCTTCCAAGCGTGTGGCGCTGGAAATCGGCCGCCGGCTGACAGAAGCCGGGCATTTGGATGAGCCGCAACAGGTGTTTCATCTTGCCTCCGCGGACATCCTCTGCCGGCTGGAGGGCTGGTGGGACGGCGCCGGAGCGCGTGAACTCACCTCGGACCGCGCGCGTCAACGCGAAGCGTGGCTCGACGAAGAGGCGCCGCCCGATGTCATCACCGAGGAACCGGATGGCCGGGTGACCGCAATGCCGGTCTTCAGCGGGCGCGATGGAGAGGTCTGGTCCGGCATCGGCGCAGCGCCCGGCTACGCGCGAGGGGTGGCGCGCATCGTTCATCATCCCGACCAGGCGCATACGCTTGCCGCCGGCGAAGTGCTCGTAGCGCCCTCCACCGATCCCGGCTGGACTCCGCTGTTCCTCCGCGCTTCCGCCATCGTGATGGCGAGCGGCGGCTATCTCAGCCACGGCGCCATCGTCGCCCGGGAATACGGTATCCCCGCCGTGGTCAATCTTCCGGGAATACTGACGGACCTGCACGATGGCGACCTGCTCCTGGTGGGTGGGGACTCCGGCCGCGTCGTGCGCGAATCGCGTTGAAGCGAGGGTTGTCCGCCTGCTGCGCAGCGATCCAGCGGCGGTGGGGCAGGCGCAACGCGTCAACAACCTGCCAATAGCAGACCGCCCCGCGCTAACCCGCAACTACGGGAACGAACTCGACACGGCGATCCGGGAAGTTTGGATGCCCTTTAAGTGAACCGTATTGCAGCCTAAGCCAAGATAATCTGTATATGGCCGCTGCCAACAAGGCTGATCTTCCCCGGGTCACTGTTGTGCCAGGCCAGCGCTCTGGGCAAACCGTGCATCCGCACTATGCATCCGGATCCTGGACAACCCCTCCCGAGAGTTGGTCCTCCGCCGCCGGCGCCGGGAGCCCGTCACGGCTCTTCGGTCAGCGCCACGCCCTGGAGCGCCTGGAGCGTAATCTCGCGGGGAATCCCGAAATGCGACTCAATCACCTCGGGGAGCTCGGAACGTGGCACCTGGCGCGAGGTCCAGCGCGATCCCTCGGCTTCAATCAGGGCCAGGTTCCGCAGGGTCACCGAACGGTGCGGATTGAACCTGGCGATCAGCAGCGCATTCATGAACGTGGCGTTGGGACGGAACGAATCGGCGATCACCTGCGCGAATTCGTCGATTCCGCGCGGAACGGGATTCACGGAGTAGCTATGCCTGAAGACGCCTGCATGGTGCAGTTCGAGGCGCCAGCGTCCGGCCGGGTCGCGGGGCTTGAGCACGTAGCGGTCGCGGCCCCACGCGATTTCGTGGTCATGCGCCAGGTCCAGAGGGAGGGGAGCCAGGAACGGCGCGGCGTAGCCCACGTCCGCCAGATATCGACGCCCATCCAGGGTGACGATGTTCACCAGGTGTACGTCGGGGGCGGACATGTCGGCGCCGCACAGCGCAACCCGATACCCCAGGTGTGCCAGGAGGCGGTTGAGGTGGAAGTTGTTGGCGTAGCACGTTCCGCCCAAATGGTGATGCTGGATGCCGTCCAGATAATCCCCGAGGCGGGGTAATCCGCGGCGGGCGGCTTCCCGCCGATGGTACAGCTTGGAGACGTTCTCGAACGGGATCCGGGCCAGGTGCGCGGCGGTCAACTCGGCCAGCGCGTCCAGGCCGGGACGGCGGCGTGGAACACCCAGGAGGCGCAGATAGCGGTCGTACAAGCCGGGCGGGTGTTCGCTGCTTCGCAAACGTGACACTCTGGCATGCGGGCGGGCGTATTGTCAATGGCCGGGCATGGATATCCTGGGAATATGGGGCATCGCGTTGTCATTCTCGGAGGGGGCTTCGGCGGGCTTTATGCAGCGCGGGAGCTGGGACGCGCGCCGGTGGATCTCACGCTGATCGACCGCCGTAACTTTCACCTGTTTCAGCCGCTGCTCTACCAGGTGGCAACCGGTTCTCTCTCACCGGGCGAGATCTGCGCGCCGTTGCGCGGGATCTTGAGCCGGAACAAGAACACACGCGTGCTGCTGGGGGAGGCGGCGGACCTGAACCCCCATGCGCGAAGTCTTACCTTGACCGATGGCGCGACGTACGAGTACGACTCGTTGATTGTGGCCACCGGCTCCTCCACCAACTACTTCGGCCACGACGACTGGCGGGACTGGGCGCCGAGCCTGAAGAGCGTGGAAGAGGCCACCGCCATCCGCCACAAGATCCTGTACGCATTCGAAGCCGCCGAGCGCGCGGACGACGCGGAACAACGGCGCGCCTGGCTGACATTCATCATCGTGGGAGCAGGCGCGACCGGCGTGGAACTGGCGGGCGCACTGGGAGAGATCGCGCGCCACACGCTGAAGCACGACTTCCGGTCGATCCACCCCGCCGATGCGCAAATCCTGGTGCTGGACGGATCGCCGCGGGTACTTCCCACCTATCCGCCGGCCCTCTCCACGCACGCGGAACGCTCCCTGATCGACCTCGGCGTACGCGTGCTGAGCGGCGTCAGGGTGACCGCCATGGATGCGGATGGCGTCACGTATTACTCGGCGGAGGGGCGGGAGAAGCGGATCGAAGCCAAAACCGTGCTCTGGGCCGGGGGTGTGTCGGTGTCGGAGTTCGGCAGACACGTGGCTGCGGCGACGAAAGCCCCGACCGACAAGCACGGCCACATTCAGGTGAACTCCGACCTGACCATACCGGGATTTCCGCAGATCTACGTAGTGGGCGATCTGGCTGCGATCCAAGGTGAACGGGGAAACGTGCTGCCTGGCGTGGCGCAGGTCGCTATGCAAGGGGGCGCGTACGCGGCGCGGGCCATTCAGAAACGTCTTCAAGGGGCGAGAGACCTGCCGCCATTTCGCTACTTCGACAAGGGAGATTTAGCCGTGATCGGCCGCGGACGGGCCGTGGCCAATATTTTCCGCCTACACCTCTGGGGTCTGCCGGCCTGGCTGGTGTGGCTGTTCGTCCACCTGATGTACCTGGTGCAGTTTCAGAACCGCGTCCTGGTGTTTATCCAGTGGGGCTTTCTCTACATCACGTACAGCCGGGGGGCGCGGCTAATTACGGGCGGCGTGGCCGCCGAGTCACTTCGCGCAGAGAAGGTGATCAGGAACACGGCAGAGATGTAGGTAGTGGCGCTCGGGCCGCCAATTGCGGCCGTCGAAGCCGCCCTCCACTCGATTACTCAGCGCCCGGCAGGGATTGGCGGATGGCTTCGCTCAGACGTTGAATCGCGGCCGAGACGAAAATGTTCTGCCGGTCCAGCAGTTTTACGCCTTCATACAGCAGCATGGCGCACACATGCGCCGGGAGAACACTGAGGTCGCGCGGGTGCTGAAAACTCTCGAGAAAGACCGGTACCATCGGCTTCTGCCCCTGGTAAGCCAACTCGATTTCCCGATTTACCCACTCGGAATCCAGGGTGTTCTCGGAGAGCAGGCAGACGAAAACGTCGCAGCGCCCGATCTGGCGCTCGAGTTTCCGCGGGAACTGTCCGGCTCTGTCCTGCTGCTCGGAATCGACGAACACCTCGCAGCCGTACTGCCGGTCCAGCTCACTTCGGAAGAGGAGCGCCCAGGCGGAGTCCGAGGCGCGACGATAGCTGAGGAACACTCTGGGGCGCCCCTGCCGTTGCGGGCCCCGGCCGGCCAGCGCCTCCCTGAGGGCGTTTCCGAAATCGAGAACGGCCGGGAATCGGTCCGCCGGGTTCACCGCCATGGCCCGTTGCAGAACCGGGGAGACTTCGACGGGCAAGGCAGGGCGATTGTTTTTCTGCGCCATTTCGTGCGCGGGCATGGGCCCGCGCAAGAAATTGCGACTGCGCGCGGCGGGATGCTCCTGGCCTTCGTAAGGATATGATCGCGTGAGTATGAGATAGAACAACACGGCCAGCGAATACTGATCGGTCGCGGGCGATACCTCGTCTCCTTCCCATTGCTCCGGAGCAAGAAAAGGTGGAGAGCCGATTACGGTTCGATGAGAACGATCATCCGCCGCGACGGCGATCGCGAAGTCGGTCAAATAAGGAACATCGGCGGCATCAAAGACAATGGCCGACGGCTTGATGCTGCCATGAACGATCTTTTGCTCGTGTACGTATTGGAGTCCGGCGACCAGTTTCTCGAGCCAGCCGGCCACGCGCGGCAACTCGAACGGCGGCTGCTCCTCGGCCAGGCGGTGCGCCAGGCTGCCGCCTTCCAAATAGGGCATACATATGTACAGAGATCGGCCGGATTCGCCGGGTAGTTCGGTGTCACCGTAGTCAAGAACCCGGGTGATATTCGGATGATGGAGCCGCACCGCAACCTTGGCCTCACGGTCGAATTGCTCGCGGTAGCCAGGATGGTGTGTCAACCGGGGAGAGAGCACCTTCACCAGGACGGCCTGCGGCAGTTTGGTGTCGCTGCCGCGGTAGACCGCGGACTTCGCGCTGGCCAGCAGCCTTTCGGAGAGTATGTACCGGCCGCCCACGAGCGCGCCGATCAAATCCGGCAGCTCGGTGAGTTCATTCGAGATGAAAGTCAGTAGGGTATTTGAGCCCAGCAGGATTCGCGCGCCAAACAGCAGCGGCTCGGGTTCACGCGGTCGGAGGCGTTTGCCGTTGACGAACGTGCCGTTAGCGCTTCCGAGGTCCTGGATCAGGAAAACACCATTCTCGTAGCTCAATTCTGCGTGCTGGCGCGAAATGGCGGCATCGAACGAGAGCGGCAGGTCTCCAGCAGGCCTACCGATTTGGAATGGAAAAGCCCGCAGCGGGAACTGCTTCCCCACCATGGTGAGGTCGTCGCAGGCAGCGATCGCCAGCGCGACATCGGGTGTCGTCTCGGCGTCCGCCGGCGCCTGGCTCTCTCCCGCGTCAACCCGGAACATTCGCGTGAATTCCTCCGGGCGCTCTGCGGGCGAGCCGCGAGGGGCCGGCGCTGCGGGAGCGCTGGAAGGCTCGTTGGCCGGCCCCGGGCTAGTCTGGAACATTTGGGTGAACTCGCCTGGTGCTTGTGCCGGACTGGCGGGCGCGGGCCGTGCCGAGGGAGGTGGGGGACCGGGGAGCGGCTGGCCGCCGGTTCGGGGCGCCTGCGGCGATTCCATCGGGGCTGAGGGTGGCGCCGGTGAAACGGCCCCGCCTCGTGGGGAGAGGGCAGCCGGGAGCGAGGACCGGAACATCCGCGTGAACTCTCCGGGCTCAGAGGCGGATGGCGTAACAGCGGTAGGTCCTGGTGGGGGCGGCGGAACACTGGGCGTCGACTCTCTTGGGGATGGCAGCGGCGAAACGGCGCTGGCTTGAAGCAACCGCGTAAACTCTCCGGGCCCGGAGGCGGCTGAAGCGGGCGTCACTGCGCTTGGCCGCGCCGGAGGGTTAGCGGGGCTTTCCGAGGGCGGCAACCCACTCGCAACCACTCCTGCGGAGGAGGGCGAGGCCGTCGAGGGGAAAACGGCCGCGCTTGGGGGCGAGGGTGCTCCTTGCGACGGACTCCCCCAGTCGCGGTCCCCGGCGGGGGATCGTGGCGGCTCATGCGCCGGCCCCAACGCCGGGGGCATCGGCGGTACGGACGGAGACGGGGTGACCGCCGGCGCCGGCAGGCTGGCGCCAGCCTGCGGGCGCGGAGTGGTTCCAGTCCGATCGGTCTCGCCGGAAGGGTGTCTTTCCAGGAGGGTCCGGTAGCGCATGGCCAGCGCCCCGCCGGCGGCACCAGCCAGCAGCGCGGCGGCCGATATCCAAGTCATCCCCGCCCAGACACAGATAGAAATCAAGACCGCGGCAGCAACCAGAATTGCCGGCCAGATGGGTCGTTGAGGCGCGGAGGCAGGCTGTCCGAATGGTATGGCCTGCGCAGGGAACCGATCCCCTGAGTCCCGATCGACGAGCATATCCTGCAACGCGGCGCAGATCGGATCGAAACCCTGCGGACGCTCTGCGGGGTTCTTGGCGGTGCAGCGGGCCACCAGGTCGCACAGGGGCTGCGGCACACCCGACTGGCGCAACGGCTCCAGATTCAGGGGCTCATTCAGGATTTGGTAAAAGACGCGCTCCACGGTTTCGCCCATGATCGCTTTCGTTCCCGCGAACAGCTCGAACAGCAGGATGCCGAACCCGTAAACGTCCGCCTGTTCGGTTACCTCATGCCCCATGATCTGCTCGGGCGACATGTAGTAAGGTGTCCCCAGCACGAATCCCGCCCGCGTCATCGACAAGCCTTCTGTCTTGGCAATACCGAAATCCATCAGCTTCACGACGCCGTTCGTGGCGATGTGAATGTTCTCCGGCTTGATGTCGCGATGAATGATCTTCTGGGAATGGATATATTGCAGTGCCCGCGCTACCTGAAGCGCGATCTTCAGTTTTCCCGCCAGATCGCCCGTGCGCCCGTCGCGGATGGCATGGCGCAGATCCTCGCCCCTGAGGAACTCCATCACCATGTACGGCCGGTGGGCATCGTCCTCGCCGAAATCGTAAATGCCGAGGATGTTCTCATGTACCATGCCGCTGGCCAATCGGGCCTCGGCCAGAAAGCGCGACTTGGCTTCCTCATCCTGGAGTGCCGCCTCCGTCAGGAACTTCATCGCCACGGTGCGGCCGAGGACGGTGTCACGCGCGCGGTAGACGTGCGCCATGCCACCGCCCAGGAACTCTTCGAGTTCGTATTTGCCGATTCTGGCTGGGAGTTGCACCGATCCCCTCCCGTGGTGGCATCATACTCCAACGGATAGTTCCCCTTCCACTCACGGTCCCGTATCATAGCTTGCATGGGCCGGTACCTAGCCTTCGATCTCGGCGCCGAGAGCGGCCGCGCCATGTTGGGCGCGCTCGACGGCGATAAATTGGCAGTCGAAGAACTGCATCGCTTCCCGAATACGCCGGTACGCGGCGGGGAAGCTCTCTTCTGGGACACGGATGGCCTCTGGCGCGAAATCCGGCGAGGGATCGCGATCGCTGTGGAGCGCGGGATCGCCCTGGACGGCATCGGCATCGATACCTGGGGCGTGGACTATGGCCTGCTGGGCGAGAACGGCAAGTTGATTGAACCCCCGCGGCATTACCGCGATCCGCGCACTAACGGGGTGATGGAGAAACTGTTCCAGGTGGTGCCACGCGCCGAGGTCTTCGGCTATACCGGCATCCAGTTCATGCAGTTCAACACGCTGTTCCAGTTGTACGCCTTGAAGCTGGCGAACACGCCGGCGCTCACCGCCGCAAGGCGGTTTCTGAATATGCCGGACCTCTTCAACTACTGGCTCACCGGCGGGGCGCGATGCGAAGCCACCATCGCGAGCACTACGCAGTTCTTCAATCCGGTGACCATGACCTGGGCCACCGATCTGCTGAAGCGGTTGGCCCTGCCGTGCGAGATCTTCGGCCCCATCATCTCTCCCGGGACCGCGCTCGGGAAGATGATGGAACCGCCGGGCACGATGGTGTACGCCAGCGCGGGGCACGACACCGCGGCCGCGGTGGCGGCGGTGCCCGCGCAGGGCGGGCGGAACTGGTGCTACGTCAGCTCGGGCACATGGTCCCTGATGGGCCTGGAGGTGGAGGCGCCGGTCATCAATGAACAGTCGCTGGCGCTGAACTTTACCAACGAAGTCGGCGTGGCGGGGACGATACGGCTTCTGAAGAATATCGCCGGACTATGGCTCCTGCAGGAATGCCGGCGGGCGTGGAGTCTGGAAGGACACGAGTACAGTTACGAACAACTGGCGCGGATGGCGGCCGAGGCGCGGCGGTTCCCGGCGGCCATCAACCCGGACGCGTTTCTCGAACCTGGCGGCATGCCCAGCAAGATCGCCGGGCATTGCCGCGAGACCGGGCAGCAGCCGCCCGGGACGCCGGGCGAATATGCGCGCGCCATTCTGGAAAGCCTGGCGCTGCGATACCGCCAGGTGCTCGAGAGCCTCGAACTGCTGGGCGGGCGCAGGATCGACGTGATTCACATCGTAGGCGGAGGCTCGCGTAACACCGTGTTGAACCAGTTTGTGGCGGACGCGACCGGCCGGCGCGTGATAGCCGGGCCGAGCGAAGCCACGGCCATTGGCAACATCCTGGTACAGGCCATGGGCGCGCGCGAAGTTACGGGGCTCGCGGGCATACGCGCCGTGGTACGGAATTCATTTTCGCCGGTGGAGTTCATTCCCAACCCGAGCGAGGAGTGGGAAAGAGCTTACGAGAGATTCCGGAACCTGGTTTCTTAGCTCTGCCGGCGGGCGCCGGCGTCAGAACGGACGCTCCAAGGCGACTTCTTCGCCCGGCTGCAAACCGGAGACCACAGAGATCTCGGTATTGCTGGCGATGCCGACGGCGACCTCGCGCGGAGCAAACGCGCCGGCCTGCCGGACATAAACAACGGGCCTGCCGTCCTCTTCGATCACTGCCTGGCGTGGCACGATGATCGTCTCCTCCTGCTGCCCGATGACGACATCGGCGCTGGCTGTGAGATCGGGGAGTACCCGTGGGTCGCTGCCGTCGATAGCGATGCTCACGGGGACCCTGCGGACGAAGTAGTTCACGCGCCGGCCGCCGGACGCGATCGTTCCCACGGATGTCACCTTGCCGCTGAGCCGGATTTCGGGATACGCATCGAAGCGGATCCTGGCAGGCTGTCCGACGCGCACGAGTTCGCTTTCAGCCTGGTTCATGCTGGTCTCCATGCGCAGGCCGGACGCGTCGATAATGCGCAGGAAGCCCTGGCCCGGATGGAGTTCATCGCCGAGTTGCACCTGGGCCTGTTCGCCATGCCGATAGATGGTCCGCAACAGCACCCGGCCGTCCATCGGGGCATTGATGAGCAAGCGGTCGATGTCGTGCTGATGGCGGTCGCGATGCCGGATCTGGCGTTCCTGGTTGAGTTGGGCGACGCGCAGGTCGGCCGCCTGCCGTTCGATGTACATGGCGACCTGGCGCTGCGCCTCGTCGTAGGTGGCCTGGGCCTCGGCGACCCTCAGCTTCAACAGTTCCTGGTCGATGCGGTTCTTGACCTCCGCGGCGCGCACGTCCTGCAGAGCTTTTTCGAGATTCCCCCTGGCCACGCGCAAGCGCTGCCGGACGGACTCCATCTCTGCGGCGTGATTGGTTCTCACCCTGCGGATCTCCAGTTCTCCCTGGGCGACCTGTGCCTTCACGTCGTCGAGGTGGTCGCGCGCCGCCTGCCCATCCAGTTCGGCGACCTTTTGCCCCTCTTTCACCACGGCGCCATTCGGTGGGAGATAGAGGAGGACCAGCCCGCGTCCCTGATCGGGAGCCTGCAAGATAGGTGCGACGACGTCGGCGTACCGGGTGGCAGCGATCGAACCGGACAGCCGGACCGTGTTCGCCAGGATCCCGCGAACGGCCTTCACCGTCCGCACCAGGGCTGCCTCGGCCGGTTTGTGAGACTGCCGGCCCCGCAGGACCAGCCCCGCGCAAGCTGCCACTACCACCACGAGAACGACGGCGATCCGTCGCCTGACGTCCGGGGGCTGCGGCGCCGGATCAACGCCTGCCGGCCCGGCAAGATCCGGCGCCGGCTGCGATATTACGGAAGACTTGAGTATCGGGGACATCGCTATCCGAAATTACATTCTATTACACTGCAGCGCTTGAGAATGCCCAAAATTCTCCGGTTTTCTTGAGCGAAACCAAACTCTCAAACGTCTAATCTATCAGAGCAGGCTGGAGCAACATATGAACACCGCGTCGGAATCTTCCAAGCTCGTGGAGTTGCGCGCCAAGACGGACCGCCAGCTCGTCGAAATGATCAACAATCGGCTGGAGGCAGGGCTTTCCTGGATGCGGCTGGCTGCGCAGTCAGGCATGCGAGGTTGCAAAAGTAAAGCGGACCTTCTTGAAGCCAAGGGCCGCCATTCCTATGAAGAGGCGCGACTACTTTCGCTGTTCGTGCGCGACATCGGCAAAGGAGAACGGCGCGATCTGGAACACAGGCTGGAGCAGTTGCGCGGATCGATCGGGGAACTGTCTCAGATTGACGAAACGCCTGTCCGGGCCGCCTGTTGAAAAGCGGTAGCAAGCCGGGAGCACTGTCCCCCGGAGTCAGTTCTGACGCGACTTCGGCGCATCGGGATTTCCGGGGCCGAAATGCTTCAGCATGACCAAGTCTTCCGTCTGGCTCCGGTTCTGAATTAGTACGCCATCCGCGGCCACGTCCGCCGTAACGAAGAGTTCGTCCTTGGTCATCTGGCCGTAGCGGATCAGTGTGGGCGTTTCCACCTCATGCTTTCCAATCACGCCGTAGCCCTGGACCACGATCAGCCCATATGCCGCGCGATCGGCGATTTTCACCGAATGGCCGGGCAGGACTGTCAGCTCTTTGGCGGAGTAGTGAGGCGTGGAATACACGATCCACTTCTCGCAGTAGCCACTCTCTGCCATCTCCTCAACGGGCGCAACCGGCGCAGGATGGAACAGGCGATGTTTGCCGAACTCGGGGTCGGTGTTCGCATCCCATTCCAGCATGTCCAGGAGATAATCGAGGTCGTGGTGGTGCTCCTCCGGGACATCCTTGACCAGCAAGTCCCACGGTACGACCCTGCCTTCCACCAGTGACTGGAACATGGCAAAGACGTCTGAATTCACCTGAGGTTCATACGTAACGAGCGACCCCGGAGCGTGCAGGATCCCGGCATCGATCTGCCAACCCGTACCGGGGTGCAACTTGTATGCGCGGGAATGGTAAAGAATTCCGTTGTCGCCTTCATTCCAGCGCTCGAGGCAGCGGCGGATGTCGTCACGGGTCGTGCCTGGCTCCAGACCCATAAAGGTATAGGGGAAGTTGTTTTCCTTGAAGTTGTACTGGGGCGGAAAGTAGTAGGCCTCGGGCTTGCCCTTCTGGCCAACGCGGGCCGCGAACTCATCCGTCTGGTGCAGGTGGTGGGGAATCGGACCGAGATTGTCGAAGAACTTGCATAGCAGGTTCCAACCGCCTTCGCGCTCCATCACTGCAGCGCCGAGGAAGAGGTCGCCGCACGTCTCGACGGCTTCCTTGAGCAGCACCTTCTTGCCGTTGAACTCGATGTAGCTCAGCCCCTCATCCGGCGCGGTGAGCGGACCGTTGGCGGCCTTGGTGGTGGAGGCGAACCATCGCTCGTCGATACCGCCGCGGTGCCCGCCGAGAATGTAAAGATCGCGGGGGTCGAGCTTGAGGCGTCCACCGGGCATAAGGAACGATCGCGGCACCCAGCAGGGGGCCAGACGGACAACGCCCTCACCAGCGGTAAGGGCTTCGCGAATCAACGTCGCACTGGATGTCTCTACCTGGGGGGTCATAGGCTGTGTCTCTGCGCCTGTAGCGTACTAGTTCCCCGATTGCGTGTCAAGGTTCACGAGCACTCCAAGCACTCCTGCCGCAAGCCTCAAAAAACCAGCCGATCCTTCTTCGCCTCGATCTTGGCGGCATCGATTCCCGGGACCTTCTTCAGATCTTCGATGGACTTGAATGGGCCGTTCTTGTCGCGGTACTGGATGATGGCCGCCGCCTCCGAGCGCCTCAGCGTCAACCCGCTTTCGAGCTCGATGGCCCTCGCCTTGTTGACGTTGATGCGCGGGACTGCTTCGGCGGGATAGTTCTTCGACAGGTAGTCCAGAATGGCGCGCAATTCCTTGGCGTTGGCCTTCGTGCCCAGAGAAACCATTTTGTCGATCGTGGCCTGCCAGCCATCGCGATCCTGGCGTTGGGAAATCGACCGCTCCAGCTCGTGGCACTGCGAGCAGACCCGCTGGGTTTCCTCTTTTCCAGGGCCGTCGGGGAGTTGCGCCCAGGCGGCAGCGGTGAACAGGCAGAGGAGCGCCGAACGTACCCCAATCAATCGAAGAGCGGTTCCTCTCGGCATCCCTCAGACTCCTTGCCGAGCATGATATACCAAAGCGGCCATTTTGGGCTTTGAAAGCGTCGACATCGCCACCGGTCCGAAGCAGCCGCGATGGAGCCGGCTGAACGGATCATGGCCCGACTGGCGGGAACGGGCCATCACCCCGGGCGCCCGGCGCGAAGTAAAATCGATTCGATGAAACTCCTGGTGAGTGCTTTGATAGCGGCATCTCTGTTGGCCCAAGAGCGCCCGAAAATCCTGGGTGTGGCCCACATGGCGGTATATGTCAAGGACCTGGCAAAGACCCGGCAATTCTACGAAGGATTTCTGGGTTACGCCGAACCCTTCACCCTGCCTGACAAGAACGGCGGTGTGCGCATCGCCTTCGTGAAGATCAACGACCGGCAGTACATCGAGATCTTCACCGAGCCCGACCGAGGCGAAGGTCAACTGAATCACATCTCTTTTTATACCGACGATGCCGACAAGATGCGCGACTACCTGGCGGCGAAGGGCATCGCGGTGCCGGCGAAGGTGGGCAAGGGAATGACCGGGAACAAGAATTTCAATATCAAGGATCCCGATGGCCACATCGTCGAGATGGTGGAATACCAGCCGGATAGCTGGACCGCGCGAGAGGCGGGAAAGTACATGCCGGCGTCCCGCATATCGGAGCACATGCTGCACGTGGGGGTGCTAGTGGGCGACCTGGATCGAGCCATGAAATTCTATGGCGGCATTCTGGGCTTTCAGGAATTCTGGCGCGGCGGCAGCTCGCCGGAACGCCTGAGCTGGGTCAACATGAGAGTGCCGGACGGTGACGACTACCTGGAGTTCATGCTCTACAACAAGCTGCCCGAGCCGGGCGGAACGGCGCACCACGTCTGTCTGATGGTTCCCGATGCGCAGCAGGCGCTGGCCGATCTTGAAAAGCGCGCGGCTGGCGGGGTCTACGGAAGAAACATGGAGATCCGGGTAGGGGTGAACCGCAGACGGCAGATCAACCTGTATGATCCGGACGGAACGCGCATCGAATTGATGGAACCGAAAACCGTGGATGGCAAACCCGCGCCGTCATCGACGGCGCCACCGCCGCACCCGGCAAGTCAGGAGCCGTTTTAACCCTATTTATGTGTGTTTTCGCACAGAGCGGCTGGGCGTGACGTTGCGATTTTCAGCATAAGTGAGACAAACTGGTCCTGAAATCCCTAACTAAACGGGCGCACGGCCCAGCGCTTCGAGACCAGCGGCTGCCTTCCGTAACGGATGCGCTTTTGGCGCAAAGTCGTATGTGTCATCGTCGGAGCTCGTATGCATTCCGCTGATCCAGTCCGCCGGTCCTTCCTCATCCTGCTGGCTGTATTCCTCGGATTAACGGCCGCGATCGGCATCATTGGATACCGCAACTACCTGGATCAGCGGGAGCTCATCGAAGCCGAGGTGCGGCGCCAGTTAGCCACGGTTGCGGACATGAAGGTCCGGCAGGTGGTGGCATGGCGCAGCGAACGGCTGGCGGATGCCAGGATCGTGGCGTCCGCGGCGATTCTGCCGGCGCTTCGGCACGTGCTCGTGGGACGCGCGGATGCCCGGGATGAAGCCGAAATCACGGCATGGCTGAGGGCGATTCAGGAGGGCGCGGGCTATGCCAATGCCATCCTGATAAATGCGGGCGGCGAGGTATGTCTCACGGCCGGCAAGGCCAATCGAAATAACCAGCACTATTCGGAGTTGATGCGCAAGTTGCATGCGACGGGCGCGGTGGACTTCACGGATATCCACAATGATACCGGCCTCACTGCTCCGCACATGGGTCTGAACATCCCCCTCAAGAGCCCTGACGGCCGGCTGGAGGGTGCCCTGCTGCTGGGGATCGATCCCGCCCGGTTTCTGTACCCGCTGATGCAAACCTGGCCGGCCCCAAGCCGCACCGCAGAGACCTTGCTGGTTCGGAAGGAGCAGAACGAGATCGTCTTTCTGAACGAACTGCGGCACGGCCGCAACAGCGCTCTGCAGTTGCGGTTCCCGCTTACCCATGAACGGCTGTTGGCGGTGCAGGCCGTGAAAGGGCGCGAGGGCCTGGCTGACGGAGTGGACTATCGCGGGGTGCCCGTGTTGGGGGCGCTGCGCAAGGTTCCCGATTCTCCCTGGTGGCTGGTTGCGAAGGTCGATGCGGAGGAAGTGTACGCGCCGATTCATAAGCATGCGACATGGCTTGCGCTGCTGGGCTCCTCTCTGCTGCTCACGGTGGGTGCGTGCGGCGGCTTTGTGTGGCGGCACCTGCGCGCGTCGTTGGACCGGGAGCGGTTCGCCGAGGCCCGACGCGCCGAGGAGTCATTGCGGCAAAGCGAGGAGCGCTTTCGAAGCGTGGTGGAGAATGCGCCGGAAGGGATCGTCATCCATACCAACAGCGTCATTCGCTATGCCAGTCCTGCCGCCATTGCGATCCTGGGCGCCAAGGGACCGGAGGACCTGATCGGCCGGCCCTTAATGGACCGAATCCACCCCGCCTATCACCAGGCGGTCGCAGAGCGGATCCGGGGCACGCACGAAGCCAGTGAACCATCGCTCCCGATGGAGCAGGAATGGTTCAGGCTGGACGGCACTCTGGTGGATGTGGAGGTATCCGCGGTGCCATTCCTTCACAACCAGCAAGACAGCGCCCTGGTGTTCTTTCACGACATCACGGAACGCAGGCGGGCGGAGGAGGCGCGGCGGCACACCCAGGCGCTGCTGCAGTCGGTAATGGAAGGCACCAGCGATGCTGTGTACGTCAAAGACGCCCAAGGACACTACCTGCTCGCCAACAGCAGCGTGGCTCGGGCCTTGGGCAGACCGGTGCAGGAGATCCTGGGACGCGACGACACCGAGCTATGGCCGGCTGGGGTGGGCCAGGCGATCATCGCAGGCGATCAGACCGTAATGCGGGATCGCCGGGTAGTGACGGTGGAAGAACAGGTGCTGCTCCATGACGGTTCGACCGCCACCTACCTCTCCGCGAAGGGGCCGATGATCGACGACAAGGGCGACGTGGTGGGTCTGTTCGGCATCAGTCGTGACGTCACCGAGCGCCGCCGCGTCGAGCAGGAGCGGGCGAAGTTGCAGGAGCAACTCCAGCAGGCGCAGAAGATGGAGAGTATCGGGCGGCTGGCCGGCGGTGTGGCCCACGACTTCAACAACCTGCTGACCGTGATCAACGGCTACACCGGTATGCTCCTGGGTGAAGTTCGGAACGACGACCCCCTGCATGACCGGCTCGCGGAAATCGAGCGGGCGGGAAACCGGGCCGCCGAGCTGACCCGTCAACTGCTGGCTTTCAGCCGGAAACAGGTGATCGAACCGCGAGTCCTGGACTTGAACGAGGCCGTCGAGGAGGTCACGAAGATGCTGCGGCGGCTGCTCGGCGAGGATATTGAGGTAATGACCATGCTGGCGCCGGACCTCGGGCGGGTGCAGGCCGACAGTGGTCAGATCCACCAGTTGCTGGTGAACCTGGCGGTCAACGCCAGAGACGCCATGCCGGACGGCGGCAAGTTCACGATCGAGACCCAGAACATCGAAATCGACGCGGATTACATGGCGGCGCACGCCGAAAGCCGGCCCGGCTGGCACGTGCTGCTGGCCGTGACGGATGACGGCATTGGCATGGATCCGGAGACGCAACGGCGGGCTTTCGAGCCATTCTTCACCACCAAGGCAAGGGGTGAGGGGACCGGGCTGGGGCTCTCCCTGGTATACGCAATCGTGAAACAGAACGGAGGCTGGATTTCACTCTATTCCGAACTGGGCAAGGGGACGACTTTCCGGATCTACCTCCCCGTGGTGAGCGCGCCGGGCGCGGCGCTCCCACCGGTCGATCTTGCCGTGCCGAGCGTCGAAGGAAGCGAAACCATCCTGGTGGTGGAAGATCAGGATGACGTGCGAAAGCTCACCTGCACCGTGCTGGGCCGCTTCGGATACACAGTCCTGGAGGCCCGCAACGGCAAGGAGGCATTGCTGCTGGCCGAACGGTACGCCGGCCGGATTCACCTGCTGCTCACCGACGTGGTGATGCCGGAGATGACCGGACGCGACCTGGCGATCAGGATGACGCACCTGCGGCCCGACATCCGCGTGGTGTACATGTCCGGGTATACCGGCAACGTCATCGCACAGAGGGAGGTATTGGACAGCGGCGTAGCTTACATCTCCAAACCTTTCAGCCCACGGGCACTCGGAGCCAAGCTGCGCGAAGCGCTCACGGCGTAGGGCCTTTGGCTCGAAACAGCAGCGGCGCGAGTTCGGCCAGGTTGCGGCGCCAGAGAGGCCAAACATGTGCGTAGTCGGGGACCTCGAGATCGGTGAAGCGGACGTCTTTTGACTTGAGCCACGCCTTGAACTGGCGGTTCACACCGATCAGGCCGTCGTCGGTGCCGCAAGCAATCCACAACAGGCGGAGGCGGGCATTGGCGTTGGCGCTGAGGTCCGGAAAGTTCTTGGCGAAGTCCGCCGGCACCATCTGTCGCGGTCCGCGGCCGCGCGCTCCGGCGCCGGCCGGAGCGGCAGGCGGCGGTGCTTCAGGCGCGGCGCGCGGCCACATGACGAATGCCCCGCTGAAGGACCCGATATACGCGAAATGGTCCAGGTAGTGCAACCCGGTGTAAATCGCCTCCGCGCCACCCATCGAGAGCCCTGCGATGGCCCGCTGGTTCCGGTCTTTGGAGACCCGGTAGGATTTCTCGACTTGCGGCAGCACCTCCTCGATGAGAGCCTTGGCAAACGTCGGAATCATGTTGGCGGCCATGGCGCCGCGCGGTCCTTCCGGAGTGCCGTAGCCGAGCGTGTTCACCATGATCATGGGCGCGGCTTTGCCCTGGTTAATCAGGTTGTCCAGGATGACGTTGGCGGCGCCGACGTTCAGCCACGCGGCCGCATCGTCTCCCAGCCCGTGCAGCAGGCACAACACCGGGTAGGGCGGGTTCCGCCGGGGATCGTAGTTGGGCGGCGTGTACACGTAGTAATCGCGGTTGTCCCCGATGATTGCCGATTTGTAGAAGTGATGCGCGACCGTCCCGCGCGGCCCGTCACCCGGTTCCCAGACCTCGGGCCCGGGAACGTGGAGCAGGCTCTGGCCCGCGTTGCCGTACGATGTTTTGAGGAGAGGATTGCCCGGGTCGTTGAAAGTCCCGCCATCTACGTGAAACGAATACGTGTAGATGTCCGGCTTCAATGGGTCCGTGGTGGCGGTCCAGATGCCCTGCTCGTCCTTCTGCATCACCAGGCGCTGGCCGACTCCGGTGACGAAGACCTCTTTGGCATCGGGCGCGCGCAGCCGGAACGTCACCTTGCCATCGGGCGCCACTTCGGGAGAGCGGATGTTCGCGCCGAATCCCGGCCCGCGGCCCGGTCCCCTTTGCGCCCACAGGCTCACCACGGCGAACGCCGATAACAGAAGAGCGGTTCTGAGTTTCACGAATCCTCCTGTAATCACGTCTACTCTGTTGCGTGCCGTTGTGCAAGCGGAGCGGACTCCAGTGGCCGCGGGCTTCCGGCTGCGGTACAGTGTTTACATCGCAGAAGGAAGGAGGCGTTATGGAGGGATCTCGAGGAACACGGCGCAGGTTTCTGCTCTGGAGCAACCGCCTGCTGGCGGGAGTGGGACTGGCAGCCGGTTCGGCGCCGGCGGCCGATACCAAGGAGACCGCTGAGGGCGAAGACTACTACGAGAAACTTGGCGTAACCAAGATTGTGAACGCTGCCGGGACGTACACGGCGCTGACGGCTTCCATCATGCCGACCTCCGTGCAGGCCGCGGTGGCACGGGCGGCCAAGCACCCGGTCCGGCTGGGAGAGCTGCAGAAGGCGGCGGGCGAATACCTAGCCAATGCGCTGCACTGTGATGCGGCGCTGGTAACCGACGGAGCGGCCTCGGCCCTGACCCTGGGCACCGCGGCTTGTATGACAGTCGGGAACCGCCGCGCGGTTCACAACATCCCGACGGATCTGACCGGCCTGAAAGACGAGGTGGTGGTACAAAAGACGCACCGCTACGACTACGACCACGCGCTGCGCAACTGCGGCATCCGTTTCGTCGAGGTCGAAACCATGGAACAGTACGAGGCGGCGTTCAACGAGCGCACGGTGATGGCGCATTTCTTCAATGCCGCCGAAGGCGGCCAGATCGGTCGTGAGGATTGGGTGCGCGTGGCCCACACCCACCGCGTACCTTGTTTCAACGATGCCGCGGCTGACGTTCCGCCGATTTCGAATCTCTGGAACTACACCAAAATCGGCTTCGACCTGGTGACGTTCTCGGGCGGCAAAGGTATTCGCGGACCGCAGAACGCCGGCCTGCTCCTGGGCCGGAAGGACCTCATCGCGGCGGCGGCGCAGAACAACAATCCGAATTCGGATACGGTCGGCCGGGGGATGAAGGTTTCCAAGGAACAGATCGTCGGCATGGTGGCGGCCGTGGACTGGTTTCTCACCCAGACCGACGCCGGGATGGAATCGGAGTTCCGCAAGCGCGCCGACCGCATCATCGCTCAGCTCAAGGGGATTCCGACGATGGATGCGAGAGTCGAGATTCCTTCCGTGGCGGCCAACGCCGTGCCGCACCTGCTGATCCGGTACGACCAGAGCCGGGTGAAGATCTCGCCGCTCGATGTGGCGGCGGAACTGCGCAAGGGAAATCCGAGCATCGAGCTGAACCCGCTGACGGGGCGAAGACGCGGCGGCGGGCTGTCCAACGACGAGAATACGATTGTGGTCGGCGTATGGATGCTGCAGCCGGGTGAGGACCTGATTGTCGGCCGGCGCTTGCATGAGGTGCTGGCCAAAGCGGCGAATGCGTAGGAGTTCGAAAGATGGCAACGGCATACTGGAACAGAATCACAGAACCCTGGAGCGGCTTCAACCGCAGAGACCTGATGCGGCGGGGAGGACTGCTGGCCGCGGCCCAGGCGCTGGGCGGCAGCATGAAGAATGCGGTGGCCGGGCCGTTGGAACTCGGCGCCGACATGTACCGGTCCATCGGCGTGCACCCGCTGCTCAACGCCCGCGGAACGTATACGATCATCACCGGCTCCACCACTCTTCCCGAAGTGAAGAAGGCGATGGACTTGGCCTCGCGCAGCTTCGTGCAGATGGATGAGCTGATGGACGGTGTGGGCCAGCGCCTGGCCGAGCTCACCGGCGCGGAATGGGGGATCGTGACCGACGGCTGCTGTGCGGCGCTGACTCACGCCACGGCGGCGGCCATTGCGGGCGGCAACCCCGAGCGCATGCAGCGGCTGCCGGATGTGTCGGGACTGAAGAACGAAGTGATCGTTCCCGGATATTCCCATAACGTCTACGATCATGCCGTGCGCATGCTCGGCGTCAAGCTGGTGATCGTCCGCGAGGCTGCCGAACTGGAGCCGGCATTCAACGAGCGCACGGCCATGGTGTACATCCTGGGAGGGCCGGGGGACGAGGGTCCGCTCGGCACGCGGGCGGTATCGGAGGTGGCGCGGAAGAAGAATGTGCCGGTGATTGTGGACGCCGCCGCCGAGATCCTGACGGTGAAGCCGAATGTGCATCTGGATCGGGGGGCCAACGCCGTGGCGTACAGCGGCGGTAAGTGCATCCGCGGTCCGCAGGCCGCCGGGTTGCTCCTGGGCGAGAAGAAGTGGCTGCAAGGGGCGTGGATCAACAGCGCGCCGCACCACGCGTTCGGGCGATCGCTCAAGGTCGGCAAAGAAGAGATCATGGGCATGCTCGCGGCGGTGGAGATGTGGATGAAGCGCGACCACAAGGCCGAGTGGGCGCAATGGCAATCGTGGCTCAACACCATCGCCGACAGCGTGAAACGCGTCGACGGGGTCAACACCCGCATGAGCGACGGCTCGGAGGGCCTGTCGAACCGTTCGCCGCAGCTCAGCATCCAGTGGGATGGCGCGAAGCTGGGCATCACGGGTCAGGAAGTTGGCAAGATCCTCATGGACACCGACCCGCGCATTGCATTTGCCAGGACCAGCGGCAGCCGCCCGGGCAACATGAACAGCACGGTTTCCATCGTTCCCTACCAGATGTCGCCCGGAGATGAGAACGATCATCGCCGACCGGCTGTATGCGGTGCTCTCCAAGCCGCCCAGGATCGACAATCCGCCTGCGCCGCCGCAAGGTGAGCCTGCTACCGTGGCCGGCCAATGGGAGCTGCACATGGATTTCGTCTACGGCGCGGTGGACCACCACCTGGTATTGGAACAGGACGGAGGCAGTCTGAAAGGCACGCACCAAGGCGAATTCGCCTCGGGTGACCTGAGGGGAACGGTCGCGGCCAATACCGTTAGCTTCCAGAGCTCCCTTCCGACGGTGGGCACGCGCGCGTCCTTCCAGTTCCGGGGAACTGTGGAGAACGGCAAGATGTCCGGCACTGTGGGCCTGGGCGAATACGGCGAAGCCCGCTGGACCGCCGAGCGCCACCAGTACCGGGGCGGCGGCCGGAGGAACGGGTAACGCTCGGCAACGGCCGGATGCGGATAGCGGAAGCCGTTGCGTACCGAGACATCCGGGGGACCTGCGAGGCGAAAGAACGCCCGCGGATGCGATCTCCGTGTGGTTCGAGTTGTTCGCGAATGATGTGGGCCTGCGATGTGCCGGCATGGCGGGCGGATTCCTTCACCCACCGGTAGAGGTGTGCGGGCAGGCGAACTGTGACCTTGACTGGCCGAGGTGGCCCACAGCATGTCTCTGCGGAGCTCATTTCCGCGCCGGGCGCCTTCGCGCCGGGGTGATGGCGTCCCATGCCGCGTCGCCGGTTTGGGTATAGTTCGGCGGCAGCGTGGTCCAGTCGGGGCGTGTGATGCCGTTCAGGTCGTAGACCACCTTGCCGTTGCGCAGCGTCAACTCGCAGATCAGTTTCTGTTTCCCCTTCAACCGTGCGCCGTACATGTCGGTGAAACCGAAATCGCCGTTTTCCAGGCGCAGCACCGACACGTCGGCGGGCGCGCCCACGGACAGGTTTCCCAGTTCTTCGTGCTTGATCTCCTTGGCCGGGTTCCACGTGGAGCGCAGGATCACGTCATCCAGCGACAGCCCCATCGCCAGAAACTTGTCCATCACGTTGAGCATGTCCTTCATGCCCGAGTTCATGCTGCCGATATGCAGGTCGGTCGAAATCGAATCGGGCAGGAATTTCTGCTGGATGAATGGTACGGCGATGCGCCAGGCGAAGCTCCCGCCGCCATGGCCCACATCGAAGATCACGCCGCGCTTGCGGCCTTCGATCATGCCCGGGTTCACCTTGCCATCCACCAGCTCGTGGCGCAGGCCGGAGTAGCAGTGAGTGTAAATATCGCCGGGCCGCAGCTTCTGGGTAAGGAGTACGGAGATGGGGCGCTCCGGGCGATCGGCGCCGAAATCCACCATCACCGGGATGTTGGCCTCGGTACCGGCCTTGACCGCGTTCTCCACCGGGGTCCAGTCCGGACCGGTGTAGTGCGCGGTCTTGAAGCCGACGATCAGGCCTTTGTGTTTCTTGGCCATCTCCGCGGCGGGGGCGGGGTCCATGTCGGCGAGGTTGTCTTCGAACTTGGCGCCGCGCATGCCGGCGCCGACGATATTCAAAAACGCCAGCACGCGGGTCTTGGAGCGGTCGATGATGCGGTCCTTGAAATCCTCGAAATTCCGCCACCCGGAGCAGCCGGCGTCCGCCACGGTGGTGACGCCCACGCGGAAGGTAAAGCCATCCGGATAGACGCTGTTGTCGCCGGCGTAGGAATTGCGCTCGCCGGTTCCGGCGAAGACGTGGACGTGAATATCGACCAGGCCGGGCGTTACGTAGAGCCCGGCCAAATTGACCACCTTCAACGCATCGGCGGGGTTGATGCGTTGGGCCACCGCCGCCACAACGCCGTCCTTGATGGCCACGTCGCGCACGGCACTGATTCCGTTTTTGGGATCGATGAGGTGCCCGCCCTGGAGAAGCAGGTCGTAGCGGGTCTGGCCCGCCAGACACAGCGAGAAAAGTAATGGTGCTGCCATTCGGATAGATCTCATAATCGAATCACCGCGAAAGATCGATTACAGCGTACATCTTCAGCTCGGGCAAAGTGAACTCGGTGGCTCCGGGCAGAACCGCGTAGTCGAGTAACTCCTCCCCGGGACTGTCCGCCGCGGCCAACTGGTGCTTGGGGTATTCGCCCGTTACACGCACCCGCATGCCGCTCACTTTTCGGGATGCCCCATCGTAATTGATCAGGTGCACGCGGGCATGGTCGCCGGACGCCGTGAGGCGGCCCACCACTACGGCCGTGCCGTAGATGCGAAGCGACCGCCGGTCGTCGGTGAGGTTGGCGCGCACGATATGGGCCATGGCTCCAGGATTCTTCGCCTGGTCCATGGGGTAGTCCTTGGTGCCCAGCTTCACCGTCATCTTCAGACTGCGATCGGGGGCGCGAATAAGCTTGAACAACAGGTTGTAGCGCACCATCAGGTTCATTACCTCGCCCGAGATCGAGGAGCCGTCGTCGAGGTAGCCGAAATCCGCAACGGCGGGCAGGTCAGCCGTTTCGATCCCGCGCAGGAACCCCAGCATCTGTCCCAAAGGCTTCAGTCCTGCCGGGTCCGTCTTGATCATGGCGTTCACCCCCCAGGCGAACGCTTCCGCCGCGGCCAGCGCCGCCTGCGGGCCGGCGGTCTCGTAGTAGAAACGGCCCTGGGGCTGGCGAAGGAATCGCCAGCCGTTGCAGTCCAGCCACGGGGCTCGGGAGGCCGACGCCTGGTCGAAGCGGTAATTGACGCGGGGCGGGGTGAGCTTGATGGCCTGGCGCGGGTCGGCAACTTCGACCGTGATGCCGTCGACGCCCTTCCAGGAACCGGCTTGTGCGGACGTGACGTAGATGTGACTGATTCCGGCCTCGCGGAGCGTGGGGGCGGTGTCGGCGGGGCCCTCCCAGAACAGGCTGGGCAGTGCAGCAAGCAGCAGCAGCATCAGAGTTCGACCTTCTTCACCTGGATCTTCGCCTCATCGTAGACGCCCAGGCCCAGCTTGGATGCATACTCCACGTGGCCCGGCTCACGGATGTAGGCGTTTTTGTTGGGATCGCGATTGTTGCCCAGATGTTCGCGCGAGCGGTCGAAGATGGACACCGCTCCCTCCGCTTTCCGCTTGGCCTCGATGATGTCGATGAGGATGTGATCCATGGCCACCGGGTCGGTGCCGATCATGAGTTCCTTGGGATAGAAGCGGAAGCGCGGATCGTTGCTGAACGGGCCGGCGTGCCATACCCCGTGCAGGCCGTCCATGATCCCGAGCACGGTGCGCGACCGGAGCGGTTCCACGGCCGCCAGCGTTCCGATGAATGAGAGGGTGTTGGTCTTTTCGAAACGGTGCGAACGCGCCACGTTCGAGAAGTCGCCGTAAGCGATGTTCTTCAGGCACCCGGTGACGCCCGCGGCCTGGTGCTCCTTCATCACCGGCACGTTGATGATCTTGGTGAGGGTTTCCGACACGAGCCGGATCAGGTTGGAGCGGGTATCGTCCTCGCCGAAGAAATCGGTCTCGACATAAACTTTCGGGTCGTAGCCTAATATCGAGCCGCGGTCGGTTTCGGCGGCGAAGAGGTGAACTCCCTCGGGAAGAAACTTGGCATACGGCACGGTGCGAAGCTGGTTTTCGAAACGTTCGTAGACCCAGATCTGCTTCGGTGCCACGCCGACAGCCACCAGGCGATCGGCGATGGCGCCCACTAACTCGGGTGTAGAACAGATGCGCGGTGCTCCCGAGCAGTTGACTTTGATCCCGACCACGTCCTTGGGTGAGATGAAGCGTGCCCAGGCGTCGTCATCGCGGGCATCGCCGGTGAGCGTTTTCAGCCCGGTGGATAACATTTGGCGAACAAGGTCGCGGTTGACCTCGCCGGATTGGACATCGACCGATTTTTCGGCATGAACACGAATAACCTGACCCGGATAGGGTCCTGGCATTCCCGGTACTGCAGCGGGTTTATAAGGCGTGACGGTGCGATAAGAAGGTTCGTCCGCGGGACCGCCCGCTAAAGGTGCGGCCGCGGCAAGGTATAGAAATGCGCGTCTCTCCACGGGGACGAGTCTATAACACCTTGCCGGGGCACAGCAATGCAGCGTGCCTGGCGACTAGCGGGCTGACTAGCGGGCATACCCGATGGAGTTTCGGGCCCGGTCGGGTATATAATTGCACCAATCAAAAAAGATGTGCCTCGTCTCGCAATGCGGAAGGGGTACGACACGCGGGGCACCGAGGGAGTCGCTATGAACATCAAACGGTGGTTGACAGTTGCCGCGCTTCTGTGTTTGAGCGCGTGGTTAGCCTGCGCCCAGGAGGTGAGCGCGGGTATTACGGGACGTGTATCCGATCCGTCCGGATCGGCGATCGTGGGCGCCGCGGTCACCGCTACCGATCGGGATCGGGGCACCGAGTGGCCCACAACGACAAACGAAGACGGTATTTACGCATTTCCGCGAATTCCGATTGGCACCTATTCGGTGAAGGTGGAGGCCAAGGGATTCAAGACAAGCGTCCAAAGCGGGATCACGCTGGAAGTCAACCAGCGTGCCCGGCTCGACGTGGCCATGCAGATCGGTGCCCTGACAGAAACGGTCACCGTTACCGGCGAAGCTCCGCTCCTGCAAACGGAGACGACCCAGGTCGGCTCGGTGATTTCCTCCGAGACTATCATCAACACGCCGCTGGTCACCCGCAACCCGATCGCGCTCACGTTGCTGGCGCCCGGCGTGACCACGCCGGATCCGAACAGTTTTAATTCCGGCCAGCGAACCGCGGGCGGCGGGCGCCCGTATGTGAACGGCAACCGCAAAGAGGCGAACAACTTTCTGCTGGACGGCGTGGACAACAACCAGACGTCGGATAACCTGACGTCCTACCAGCCCAACCTGGACGCCATCGCGGAGTTCAAGATGATCACCAACAATGCCTCCGCGGAGTTCGGCAATTTCGAGGGCGGCATCATCAACGTGGTGATCAAATCGGGCACCAACCAGTTTCATGGGAATGTGTTCGAGTATTTCCGCCATGACAAGTTGAATGCCAACAACTGGGGCCGCAACTGGAACGTAGGGCAGAATTTCCGCCCGCCGATCCGCTGGAACCAGTTCGGAGGCACGTTCGGTGGTCCGATCAAGAAAGACAAGCTGTTCTTCTTCGCCGATTACCAGGGGTTGCGGCGCGCCACCCCTCCGAGTGTCTCCGCAACCCGCGTCATGCCGGCGGCATGGCGCGCAGGCGACTTCTCGAACCTGCTGGACTCAAAGTACTCCGGCGTGTCCGGCGGCATTCAACTGTACAACCCGTTCTCGGTGGATACTACGACCGGGGTGCGCGCGCCGTTCGCCAACAACCAGATTCCGGTCAGCCTCTACAATCCGGTGATTCAGAAGCTGTTTGCGGACCAGAGCCTTTATCCGCTGCCGTCGCTTTCGCAGACGGTGGTTACCGACAACAACTTTTTCTACAGCAGTTCCAGCTACCTCAAGTCCGACCAGGGCGACTTGAAACTGGACTTCAAGGCGTCCGACAAAGACGACCTCTCGGCGCGCTACTCCAACGGCCGGCAGGATACTCCGGGTGTCAACACCGCCCCGTACCTATACAACACCTTTAACATCGCTCCGTTCCAGAACGGCGTAATCAACTGGACGCGAACCATCAGTCCCTCGCTGGTGAATGAAGCCCGTGTCGGCGTCAACAATCTCATGCTCAACAACGGCGGCGAAGACAAAGGCTTGGGGGACATCGCGACCAAGCTGGGTATCCAGAACGCAGGTTCGGGCCTGCTGTCACTTCAGGGCTTTGCCTATATCGGCGGTCTGGGAAACGCCAACATCGGCACCCAGCAGTTGTTCGCTACCACGACCTATCACTATGCCGACAATCTCACCGTCATCCATGGGCGCCACATGATGAAGATGGGAGGCAACATTCTGCGCCAGCAGATGAACGTGTTTTACGCCGGTAACAACGGCCGCAGCGGATACATCAGTTTCAGCGGCCGCTTCACTGCGGCGAACGCCATCAACCCTGCCGGCAAGCAGGTGGGCGAGGCCGATTTCGTGCTCGGCATGCCGTCCGACCTTGGACGTGGCCTGAGCACCGGAACCTGGGGTCACCGGAAGACGATCTACGGCTTTTACTTCCAGGATGACTGGCGCATCACCGATAACCTCACGCTCAACCTCGGGCTCCGCTGGGAGTACCACACGCCGCTGGTCGAGGTGAAAGACCGCCAGGCCAACTTCGGCATGTACACCGGAGAACTCGAGCTCGCCGGCCAGAACGGCAACAGCCGGGCGCTGTACAACCCGTACAAGAAGGACTTCCAGCCGCGTGTCGGTTTCGCTTACACGCCGGACATTCTCAGCAAGAAACTCGTGCTGCGCGGAGCGTACACCATCTCGTCGTTCATGGAAGGCACCGGCACCAACCTGCGCCTGCCGCTGAACCCGCCGCTCAACTCCGAATTCCAGGCGCTGTACAACACGCCGAGCGACATCCTCCCGAAGACGACGCTCGACCAGGGTTTGTCCGGACTCAACCCCAAGGACCCCTACACCGGCGCCAACATCCGCTTGTGGGATCCCGAGGTCCGGCCCTCCAACGTACAGCAGTGGAACTTCACGCTGGAGTACCAGTTGCCGGGCCAGAACGTGCTGACCACCGGATATGTGGGCCAGCATGGCACGCACCTCGTGGTAGCCATGCCGTTCTTCCAGAAACAGATCATCGACGGGAAGGTAGTTCCCAGTCCGTTCCTCTCCGGCAACCCGGACCTAACCAGCAAGATTACCCAGATCTCGGGCACGGCTTCGCTGGCCAACCAGCAATACCATGCCTGGCAGACCACGCTGCGCAAGCGGTTCAGCATGGGCCTGGAATACCAAGTGGCGTACACCTGGGCGAAGGGCATGTCGGACTCGATCGGCTATTACGGTGAAGGCGGACAGGCCGGCAGCCAGTCGGCTTACTGGCAGAACCTGTACGACCAGCGCTCCGAATGGGGTCCCACGTACTTCGACGTGAAGCACAATCTCGTCGGATCGTTCGTCTATCAGCTTCCGCTGGGCCGCAACAAGAAACTCGGCGCGAACTGGAACCGGGTAGTGGACGGTATCGCCGGCGGATGGCAGGTGGGCGGAATTTTCACCGCGCATACCGGCTTCCCCCTCACCATCAAGATGAGCGGCGATCCTTCGGGCACGGTGGCGCGCAGCTTCAGGGCCAACGTGGTCGGCACCCCGCACGACCCGCACCAGATCGGACCGGGCGTGCTGTTCCTGGATCCTTCGGCCTACGCTGCGCCGCCGGCGGGCACATTCGGCAACGCGGGTATCGGCATCGTACCTGGCCCGGGGATGAAGCGCTTCGACTTCTCGCTCAGCAAGCAGTTCCACATGACCGAGAGACGGTGGTTCGAGATCCGGGCCGAGGCATTCAATCTCACTAATACCCCGATCTTCCAGAGCCCGGCTTCGCAGACCATCACTTCGTCGCTGTTCGGTCAAATCCGCAGCTCGCAAGGCGAGCGGAATATCGAACTGGCCGCGAAGTTTTACTTCTGACGATCGATAGGGGGCATGCCTTGAGGCATGTCCCCACCTTCGTGCCTGGAGCCTGCGTCCCAACGGCACCCGGCTTCACCCGTCCATCCGTTCGCGAAGCTGTTGGCGCGCCTCTTCGCGAATCTTCTTCCATTCCTCCATCTGCTGCTTCGAGAGCATTTTCTTCAGTTCCTCGTCAGTCGAACCCTGAATGTGCCGGAGTTCCCGCGCCATCTTAAGGCGGCCGCGGCGGCTTTCATCTCCGTCGTATTGGTCGCGAACAGCCTTCAATGCCTGAGTTCTTCCGGCAGCACAGGGCGCACCTGCCCGGTCTGTTCCGGAGTCAGCGCGAGCCGCTCTTTGTATTCCTGGAATCTCTGCTGCAACTGCTCCTTCGTCTGTGGTCCGCCGCCTTCCTGCGCGGCGCCGTGCGCTGGTAATGCCAGCAGCACGGCAGAAATTGCGATGAATCCTCTGGTCATGATCGGATCGATCTCCCTTCCTGTCGAATCAGCTTCTGCATGGGTAACCGCGCGGGCCTATTTCACTGCGATCGTGATGCTCGGAAGGCTCGCGGCATTACCGGCTTCCACCGCCACCGGTACCGCGTCGCCGCCTGCCACTCCTGGAGGCACAGTCGCGGTCACCTGAAAGACGCCCGGCGGCAGACCGGGCGCCGGCCCGCAAAACGAGACCACTGCCGGTAGACCACCGATGGTCACGGCGACCGCTTCGGTTCCATTGGTCATGCACGCGCCGGTGCCGAACAGTTGGACAACCTCCCCGGTTCAGCGGATTCGACGCGCTGTTGATGTTGCCGTCCTGATTCAAAATCGCACCCGGTACTTTGCCTGTTCCGTGAACGCGGCTACCGGCAGGGTGATCCGGAGGTCCAGGCCGCCGGCTACCCGGTTCGCCGCGGACACCGAGCCGCCGTGCAGCGCCACCACCTGCCGCGTAATCGCGAGCCCGAGCCCCGCGCCCCCGGTGTTCCGAGTGGCGGCTCCCATTTCTGCGGAACCCGAAGGCGCTCTCGTGGCATCATAGGAGAATGCACAAAAGAGGGACCTTGCTGGGTGCGGCTATGCTGCTGGCCGCCACTGTGCTCTTCTACGCGGCGGACATGCCGAAGCTGCCTCCTCCCTACGCCACCAAAGCGGTGAACAACCGGCCCCGTGTGATTCCACAGCCCTCCGGCGCGCGCCTGAGTGTGCCGCCCGGGTTTCACGCCGAGGTTTGGGCGGAGGATTTCGCCACACCGCGGTTCATGATGCTGGGTCCAGGCAACGAAATTCTGCTGGCCGATTCGGCCAACCCGCCCAATGGAACCGTCTACGTGTTCCCTAACCACGACCCTCGCCAGCGCAGAAAACTGATTGAAGGACTGAACCGACCCTACGGCCTGGCCATGTTGAACGGCTACCTCTACGTCGGCGAGCCTGACTCCATCAAGCGGTTCAAATATGACGCTAAAACGATGACCGCCGGGTCCGGCGCGGAAGTAATCTCGCTGAAGGGGCAGGGCACCCACCACTGGACCCGGAGCCTTCTGTTCGATCGCGCGGGCAAGAAACTGTACGTGGGCGTCGGCTCCGGCTCGAATTCATCCCCTGGCGAAGATCCCCGCCGCGCTGCGATCAACCGCTATAACCCGGACGGCTCGGATCACGAGATCTATGCCTCCGGCACCCGGAACCCGATCGGCATGCGCTGGTACCCGGGAACCGACACCCTCTGGGCAGCCGTACAGGAGCGAGATGACCTGGGAGACGACCTGGTTCCCGACTACTTCACCCACATTCAGCAGGGCGGCTTCTACGGCTGGCCTTACGCCTACATCGGGCCGCACGAGGATCCGACGAACAAGGGGCTCGCGCCGGACCTCGTGGCGAAAACCCTGGTCCCGGATGTGCTGCTTGGGGCGCACGTGGCCGTGCTCGATTTTATCTTCTATACCGGTAAGCAGTTCCCCGCAGAGTACCAGGGCGGTGCGTTCCTGGCCTTCCATGGGTCGTGGAACCGCTCCAAGCGGGTGGGACAGTCGATAGCTTTCGTGCCCTTCAAGAACGGGAAGCCTTCCGGGCCGGTGCGTGAGGTGCTAACGGGCTGGATGATCTCGCCGGACGAACGGGAAGTGTGGGGCCGGCCAGTGGGGCTGTTGCAGATGCCGGATGGCAGCCTCCTGATCTCGGAGGACGGCAACAAGAAGATCTGGCACCTCAGTTACACGGGTAAATAGGGGTTCGGTGGCGCAATCGCATTTCCGGCCGGCACGCTGGCTCGTGCTGGCCGCGGCCGCTGCCTGTGCCGCGGCGGCACCCTTTCCCCACAGTGTCCATCTGTCGCAAGGCCTGGATTGCACCTTCTGCCACAGCGCGGCGCTCAAAAGCACCGCGCCAAACGACGACCTGCTTCCCCGGCGGGAGGTCTGCCTGAACTGTCACGAAGCCCCGGTGCTACCCGTCCATCGGCCCGATACGGGACTGGCGCGGCTGGCCCGGTTCAGCCATGCGCTGCATCTGAAGATGGGCGATGTGGCCCCCTTCCTGGCTGCTGCCATTGACAAGCGCAATTACCTGCACCCCGATCCCCGCATCACCGCCTGGGTCCGCAGCCGCCTGAACCGGGGCAATGTGTGCGAGGCATGCCACCGCGGACTGGAGGATTCCGAACAAGTCACGAAAGCAGCCCTGCCGCTGATGGCCGATTGCCTCGTGTGTCACACGCAGATCGACGCTCCCTTCAGTTGTGAGGACTGCCACATCAAGAATGCCCCACTCAAGCCAACCAGCCACACTGAACATTTTGTCGATGCGCACAGCTCCGGAAAAGTGCACCTGGACAAATCCACCTGCGCGGAATGTCATGGGCGCCAGTTTACGTGCATGGGGTGTCACTAAATGCCGCATCTGAGGCCGGTAGAGTGCTCGCCGTGCTTATATGTGCCGCAGCCGACACAGGGTGTGCGGCAACAACCGATTGATAATATGGCGTGTAGCCTATGGCCACAGGATTGCAAGTTCACTTGCCCGAAGGAGGGGCCGCCGAGTGCCAATCGCGAAAATCACAGGACAGGGTCTGGCTGCGATCGGTTTTTCGGTTGCCCTCCTTTGGGGCTGCGTCCTGGGCGAACAGGCGATGATCCGGAAAGCGTACCAGGAACGCTCGCGTGTGATGCTGGAGGTCGAAAGGCTGCAACATCGCCGGCGGCCGATCCCGGTATCCACACCGATGTTCCCGTTTCCCAGGCGACTTCCCGTGACCGCCGGCTAACACCCTCGTCCCAGAGTAAAATTGCAGCGATGGGCAGAGTCGTTGTAATTCTTACACTTGTGCTGATCGGTTGCGGCCGGCGGACCGAAGACGTGAGCGCACTTTCGGAAGATTTCGTCAATACCACGCTGTCCTTCTCGCCCGCCACCGCTACCAGCGTGGGCCTCCATCACTACCAGAATCAGAATCTGGACGACCTGCTGGACGACCTCAGCACCGTCAGCCTCGACCGCCAGCGGCATTACTACCAGGATTTTCAGGAACGCCTCGGCCAGCTTCAAGCCGCGCAGCTAACCGCGGAAGAGCGTGCGGATGTGACCATCCTCAGGGACCAGGCGGCGCTGGCCCTCCTGGATTTGAACGAGATTCACAGCCACATGCATAATCCCACGGTCTACGTCGAGACCCTGGGTAACGCTCTTTTCAGCCCCTACGTGCTGGACTACGCGCCCAAAGCGCAGCGGATCGGGAACATCATCCACCGGCTCGCGAAAGTGCCGCTGTACCTGGATACGGCCACGACCAACATGACCTCCGCGCCGCGAATCTGGACGCAGGTGGCTGCCCAGGAGAACCAGGGAAATATCGAGCTGGTGGACAAGACCATCCGGGCCGACGTGCCTCCGGAGTTGAGAAACGAATACAGCCGCGTGGCAGGGCCCGCTCTGGATGCGATGCAAAGGTTCGAGGCCTACCTGAACCAAAGCCTGATGGCGCGCGACGATGCCGGCTGGCGCCTGGGCAAGGACTGGTATGCCCGCAAGTTCCGCTACACGCTGGAGAGTGGGATCGAGCCGGATACCGTACTGGCCAACGCGGAATCGGAGTTGGCCCGGGTCCGCGCCCGCATGCTGGACCTGGCGCTGCCCCTGCACCGCCAGATGTTCCCGAAACACGGCGACCACACAGACCTGGCTGGCGACGCCCGGCAGGACCAGGTGATCGGGGAGGTGCTGGCGAAGATCGCGGACCGCCATTCGACCCGCGAATCGTATATGGACGACGCGCGCAAAGACCTGGAGGAGGCGCGCGCTTTCGTCGAACAGAAACGCCTGCTGACGCTGCCTTCCAGCGCCAACCTGCAGGTAATCCCGACGCCCGTATTCATGCGGGGCATCTACTCGGTGGGAGGGTTCAGCCCGGCGCCGCCTCTCGAGCCGCAGTTGGGCGCCTTCTATTGGGTCACGCCCATTCCCGCCAACTGGCCCGCGGAACGCGCCGAGTCCAAACTGCGCGAGTACAACTTCTACAAGCTCAAACTGCTGACGATCCACGAAGCCATGCCGGGGCACTATGTGCAGATGCAGATCGCCAGCGGCGTGCAGCCGCAAAGCCGGCGCGTGCTGCGGTCGGTGTTCGGCAACGGGCCATATATCGAAGGATGGGGGCAGTATTCGACTCAGATCATGTTGGACGAAGGCTTCATGGACCACTCCCCCGAGATGGCGCTGACCTTCGCCAAGGAGGAACTGCGCGTCATCGCGAACACCATTCTCGACGTGCGCCTGCATATGCTCAACATGTCCGACCAGGAGGCCCTCGACCTGATGGAGAAACAGACTTTCCAGGAAAAGGAGGAGGCCGAGGGGAAGCTGCAGCGGGCCAAGCTTTCTTCGTGCCAGTTGCCAACCTACTTTGTGGGGTGGCGCGGCTGGCTGCGGGTGCGCGACGAGTATCAGCGGAAAAAAGGCGCGGCGTACAGCCTGAGGGCTTTCAACGACAGCGCGCTCAAAGAGGGCGCGGTGCCGCTCACCGTTCTGGGGGGATTATTGCCGTAGTCACGGAGGTTCGCGGGGAGCGGGCAACCGAATCGGTCCGAAAACCGTCTATAATGGCATACAGCCCGGGATGCAGGAAAACGACAGTCCGAGTTTGGCATCTCCAGACGCTCCCGTCGTGGAGCATCCTTCGCACTCCCGCATCGTGAGCCTGTGGAGCACTCTTTCCTGGTTTCGCGATCTTGCCTTTTCGGTTCTGATCGCGGTCGTGCTGATCGTCTTCATTTACCAGCCGGTCAAAGTCGAAGGCACCAGTATGACACCGGCCCTGGCCGACCAGGAGCGTATCTTCATCAACAAGTTCACCTACCGTTTCGGCCTGGGGAGTATCGAACACGGCGATACGGTGGTGTTCTGGTATCCCGAGGACCGCAGCAAATCCTACATCAAGCGGGTGATCGGGGTACCGGGCGACCGTATCCGGATCGACAGCGGGCAGGTCTATGTGAACGGCAAGGCGCTGGCGGAGGACTACGTTCCGGCCAACGAGCGCGACCACAACTCCTGGCGGGATGGCGACGAACAGGTGGTGCCCGAGGGCCAGTACTTCGTGCTGGGTGACCATCGCAACTCTTCCAGCGACAGCCGCACCTGGGGCTACGTTCCTCGCGGGAATATCTACGGTAAGGCCGTATTTGTGTACTGGCCGCTCGATAAAATGGGCCGGCTGCGGTAAGTCAGCGCTTCACGATCCACATCACCACTGAAAACAGGACGCTGAGGAGCAGGCAGGTCATCAGCGGAAAGTAGAAGCTGGAGTGCTTGCCGTGAATATAGATGTCACCCGGCAGGCGGCCCAGCCGGAACGGCAGCTTCCCGGCAAAGGTGACGAGAACCCCCACCACGACGAGTACCAGGCCCAGCGTGATGAGCATGCGCCCCAGGGGCATGCTTCCAGTGTAGCGGCCTTCAGCGGATCCGCAGAGCGTCGCGCTACCTGGGGCTACCTGGGGCAGGCCGTCTCGCCCGCTGCTACGCGTCGTCCCTTTCCGGGAACCTCGACGCCAGTCTCGGCGGCCGTGCCGGTCCGGTCGCAGGTCGGTTTCCGAAGAGTATGCGGAAAGGGCAGTGTGGCACACTGGAACAAGGCGCGTATGCCAGCCGTCACGTGGACCACCCCATCGGCCACCGATCCGGTTGTCGCGGAAATGGTGCGCCGGTTGGTTTCGGTGTATCAGCCCGAACGTATTTATCTGTTCGGTTCCGTGGCTAGAGGTCAGGCCGGCCCGGACAGCGACTACGACATCATGGTCGTGGTGCCGGACGATACATCGCCGGAGATGCTCCGTCCCCGGCTCGGATATCGGGCGGTTCGGGAACTGGGGGTCCCTCGCGATATCTTCGTCTCGCGGGCATTCGACTTCCGGAAGCAGCTTCATCTGAAGTCTTCGTTCCCTTCTACAGTCGTCCGGGAAGGCATACTCCTCTATGGCGGTTGACGCGATTCTGATCGCGAACGCCGCTGCGTGGCTACGCAAAGCCAGCCAGGATGCTGACCGCATCGGGAGATGTCTTCACGCCGATCCGCCGGACGTCGAAGATGCCCTGTTTCACTGCCAACAAACAGCCGAAAAAGCCATGAAGGCGTTTCTCACCTGGCACGACCAGCCTTTCCGCAAGACTCACGACCTGGCCGCACTCGCAACACAGTGCGCCGGGCTTGACGCAACTCTGGCCCCGATTGTTACAGGCCTCGATGACCTGACGGAATACGCCTGGGCCTATCGATATCCCACTGATATTTCGGAGCCGTCCGTGTCGGATGTCGACGAAGCCAGAGAACTCGCTTCCGGCGCTTTGCGTCAGATTGCGGCCCGCCTCCCGAAGGAAGTCCGCGAGGCTGCCGGTTGGCAAGGCAGTGGCGAATCACGCGGGCCGGGCTTGTCTTTGGAGTAGACTAAATCCTCATGAGACGTCTCCTCCTTGCGACTCTGGTTTTCGTTTCCACGGCGGCTGCGGCCGGCTTCACCCTGGACCAAGTCCTCTCCGCGCCGTTTCCCTCGGACCTGATGGCGGCTCCTGCGGGCGGCAAGGTGGCATGGATCCTCAACGAGCGCGGCGCCCGCAATGTCTGGATCGCCTCCCCGCCCGGCTACAAAGGCGTTCGGCTCACGGCGTACAAGGACGACGACGGGCAGGACCTTGGCCAACTGAGTTGGACGCCGGACGGCCGGGCCGTGGTCTACGTGCGCGGGGGAGATCTCGAGTTTCTCGGCCGGCCCGACCCCAACCCCAGCGTCAACACCGCGGGTGTTGAGCAGGACATCTGGATTGCCGTGCACGGCCAGGCTCCGCGCAAGCTGGGCGAAGGGCATTCGCCGGCGATATCGCCCAGAGGGGACATGGTCGCGTTCCTGAAAGCCGGGCAAATCTGGTGGGCTCCGCTGACCGGTCCGGGCAAGGCGGCGCAACTCATCATGGCGCGGGCGGGAGTCACGGCGAGCCAGCTCGAGTGGTCGCCCAATGGAGCCAAACTGGCCTTCGTCAGCGACCGCGGCGACCACAGCTTCATCGCAGTCTACGACAAGGCTTCGAAGTCGCTGACGTATCTTGACCCCAGCGTGGACCGTGATCGCAATCCGGCCTGGTCTCTCGACGGACGTCAGGTGGCCTTCCTTCGGCAACTGTCGGGGAGGGGTGCGGGCGGACGCGGCGCGCGCCGCGCGGGAACGCCGTGGTCGATCCGGGTGGCTACCGTATCGGACGGAACCGGCCGACAGATCTGGAAAGCCGAAGAAGGTCCGGGCAGCGTGTTCCACCCGGTGGTCGCCGCCCAGCAGCTCTTCTGGGCCGCCGGCGACCGCATCGTGTTCCCCTGGGAGCGGGATGGCTGGGTGCATCTTTACTCCGTGGCGGTGGAAGGCGGTCCGGCCACGCCGCTGACTCCCGGCGAGTTTGAAGTGGAGCACGTGGCCTACTCGCCGGATCGCAAGGAGGTGGTGTTCTCGTCCAATCAGGACGATATCGACCGGCGGCACATCTGGCGGGTTGCCACCGCGGGCGGACCGCCGCGCGCGGTCACCAGCGGCGAGGAACTCGAATGGTCTCCGGTGGTGGTTGGCGGCGCGATTGCTTTCTTCCACGCCGATGGGAAGCGGCCCGCGCGCGCCGCCATCCAGTTGCACGGCGCAATCAAGGACCTGGCGCCGGATTCGATCCCGGGTGATTTTCCGGCGGATTCGCTGGTGGTTCCGCAGCAGGTAATTTACAAGGCCACCGACGGCATGGATATCCACGGGCAACTCTTTCTGCCCGCCGATCTTCAGCCCGGCCAGCGGCGTCCCGCGATCGTGTTCATGCACGGCGGATCGCGGCGGCAGATGCTGCTCGGCTGGCACTACATGGACTACTACAACAACGCCTACGGCATGAACCAGTATCTGGCCAGCCAGGGGTACATCGTGCTGTCGATCAACTATCGCAGCGGCATCGGATACGGCCTGAATTTCCGCGAGGCGCTCAACTACGGCGCGACCGGCGCCAGCGAATACCAGGATGTGGTGGGTGCGGGCCAGTACCTGAAGGGCCGGCCCGACGTGGATCCCGCGCACATCGGGTTGTGGGGCGGATCCTACGGCGGGTATCTCACGGCGCTCGGGCTGGCGCGGGATTCCGCCCTGTTCGCCGTCGGAGTGGATTTCCATGGCGTCCACGACTGGAGCGCGCGGCTCAACACGAGGCCCAACGCGCCGGGGGCCGCACCTGGCGCGCCTGCCAGGGCGGGAGGAGGCCAATCCGGACGCGCCGGCAACGGTGACGTGGCATTTCAATCCTCGCCGATGGCCTCGGTGGGCAACTGGAAGTCGCCAGTGCTGCTGATTCACGGCGATGACGACCGCAACGTGGCGTTCAGCCAGACCGTGATGCTGGTGGAGGCGCTGCGCCGCCAGCACGTCGATTTCGAGCAGCTCATCATCCCCGATGAGATCCACGGGTTCCTGCGGCATGTCTCATGGCTGCGCTCCTACCAGGCAGCCGCGGACTTCTTTAAACGAAAACTGTGAGCCTGAAAAAGTCGGCGCGGCGATGGCTGGTGCGCGGCCGCGTCCAGGGAGTAGGATACCGTTACTTCGCCCAGCGCGCCGCCTCGGGGCTCGGCCTGTCGGGCTATGCACGCAACCTGGACGACGGCAGCGTGGAAGTCTACGCTGTTGGGCCCGAGAACCATCTGGAGAAACTCGCCGGAATGCTGCGCCACGGCCCGCAGTGGGCCGACGTCCGCGGCGTGGAAGAGCAGGAAGCCGCGGTGCGGGAATACGGGACGTTTCGGATCGAGTCCTAGTGACAGCCCGCTGGTCAGCTTCAACTTGCCTAGCCGCTGCTCACTCTGCGATGAGCCCGTATTCCACCAGCGGGTCGGCATCGCCCTGCTGTCGATACAGACGCACCCAGTAGGACCCGCGAGCCAGGGACCGCACCGGAATCGATAGATTGCCGGCCCGAGCCACGGGGGGTGCGGTCAGGACGCGCTTTCCTACGGCATCCACGATCTCCACCGAGTAGCTCGCAGGCCCATCGGGAGCAGCCACATCAAATACCAACACAGCGGGCTGTCGTGCATGAATTCGGGCATGCGCCTCAGGCCCGCGGAGGGACTGCATGATGATCACCGGCGGAGCCGGAGTGTGGGTGCGTGACGGCCAGAAGGCCATCACGATTACCAGCGCCGCCGCCGCTAAGGCCGCCGGCAGGAGTCTTCGGGGTGACGCCCACGCCGTTCGCCAACGCCATCCACGCTGTCGGACGTCGCTCTGCGCTGCCACCCGAAACAACCGCACGAACTCGTCTGCCTGCACCAGTCGCGCCTGGCACTCCTGACAGAAGAGCAGATGTTCTTCGACTCCTGCCAGCAGTTCCGGAGAGAGGGTGCCAATTGCGTAGCGGTCCAGGACCTCCTCATCAATGTGCGGCATATCGTACTGCTCCCTCTGCCCTTTCTACTCCCGCTCCCGCACCTTGGCGGGCTGGGAGGATGCTCTGCACGTGTTCCAGGAGGTCCTTCGGCGAGAATGGCTTCTGCAGGAAGAAGGTGCCGTCAGTTTGGACCGTAGCCGAATCGAGGAACTGACGTTCCAGCAGGATATCCAGCGGAAAGCCGGATAGCAACAACACTCTGGCGGCTGGGCAAGTCTCGCGCAACTCGCCGATCGTCCGCTGGCAGGACTCGTCATCCAGTATCACGTCGGACAGAATCAGAGTGATCTGATCCCGATGCAGACAGGCCAGTTCCATCGCTTCCCGTCCCGTTTGAGCCCGCAGCACCAGGCGGCCGGAACGGGATAAGACCGCATGAATCAAGGCACCTACTCCGGCGTCATCCTCGATCACAAGAATCGCTGGTGTCATCAGAATGGCTTCCCTTCAATCATGCAGTGCACGGAGGGCGGGGTTCCTGTCACGTCTGGGAGCCCGCGCCCCGATGATGCGTATCGAAACGCACAAAGTACTATCCAATTCCAACGTCCGCCCACCCACTAAATGTACTCTTTAATACTAAAACTTCTCGCGATACATTCGTCTTGAGAACGCGCAGGGGGCCAAGAACCCGGCCCGCCTTGCCCGATCCAGATCCCTGAAAGGAAACAAATCGTGCTGACTTTCTTAGAGTTCTTCCTGTCCTTCGTGTGTCTCTCCGGTTCCCGGGAACCCGTCATCATCATCGTGGATTGATTCGCCGGGCCAGGCGGCGTTGCAGTAATTCTGACAGGCGCGCTTTGGCCCTGGATTTGATGAGCTGAAACTGCGCGACGGTCAATCCCATGTCTTTGATGATTTGTTCGGGCGGCTCTTCCCGAATGTAGCAGCGCATGAGGACTTGATAGTCCCTGTCTTTCAGCTCGCTCAACACCTGGCGCATGAGCGAGAGTTTCTCTTCAGCAATGGCCTGCTGTTCAGGATTAGGTTCGGCGCCCACCTGGTCCGCCAGGTCGACATCCGAAGTTCTCTCCCGATCGTGGAGCATCCCCGAGATCGCTCGATTCAATTGTCGATAGAGAACGGTTCGCACGAAACCCATCAGCCGTTCGGGCTCCCGTAGCTCGCCGCGGCGGATGGCCCCAAGCACAATCAGGAACACGTCGTGCAAGCGGTCCTCGACCTCCGGTGTCCCCAGCCGCCGTTGCAGGAAAAGGCGCGCTCCGCTGCTCAGGCAGCTATAGAGCTTCTCTTGGCCGGAGGGCCCCCCGGCGCGAATTTCGTCGATCAAGGCCTTCCAATCCTGCTCCGATTTCTCCGGCATCTGACCGTCAGTGTTGTCATCCCCGGTGCACTCAGTTTCTCTCCACGCAAAAGTACGCCGCCCACCGGCCAGGGTCTGCCCGCCTGTCTCCGCTCCTGATCTGCGCAATTTGTGCTTGCTGAAGAAGCCGCGAAAACGAGATTCGCCCGCCTGACCGTTCCAGCGACGCCAACCGGCGGTAGAAAGAATCGAACAGGTCGCTGTTGTGCTGGTCTCCCGTCGCCCAGCGCGTGGCCACCACGGCGCGCGCGCCCGCGGCCAGCCACGCCCGCGTCAGCCCCATCAGTCCTGCACCCGGAAGGGCCGGAGCGTTGGCGGACCTGCAGCCGTCCAGTACCACCAGCCCCAGTCTGGCCCTGATGCTGGCGATTTCGGTTGCGCTGACGAACTCGACCGGGGAGCCCCGCCGAAGCGCCAGCGCAATCATTCCCGGCCCGTTTGCCTGTTGCGGAAAAACTATATGAGCCGCGATATGCAAGACCGAGGGATTCTTCCTGAGTACCTCCTTGAATTGATCGCTGTTTGCATCCGCGCCCTTCAGCACAATGGTCTCGTGGCCGCCGGATTGCCATGTCCTGGCGCAGGTATCGATCTCGCGGGCGCTTCCCGGCAGTCTGGCCAGTTCGAGCGGGTGCACCGAATCCTCGCGAGCAGCGCTCGGTGGCGCTGGAAGCGCGACGCCTCTCCAGCGCGGATCGGCCCGATTGTAAATGGGGTCCGCGATACCTGCGTAGGGTCCCTGCAACGCCTGCGGAGACGAGCCGAAGAGCCCCGACACTCCCGGAACGATCCGTACGGCGTGACGTTCAATCACGTAGACCCCAGCCTGCGGCGAAGCCTCCTCCCGCAGAGCTGCAACTGGCAATTCAAACAATGGCCCATCGGGAGCGATAATCCACATGGATCGATCCAATAGCCGTGCTGGAACGCCCCCAAAAAGGTCGTGAAAAAGGCTTTGGCCCAGGCCGGCGGCTTCCGGGGAATTCTGGCTGAGTGCCTTCGCAAAACGAGATACGTTCCCGCGCAATTCCGCTTCGCCCGGCAGAATCAGAAACTGAAACCCATCGCGCGCAACCACCCACAGGAAAGACCGGTTCTCGCGAACGTGGAACTCGAAAAGGGTCTCATCGGACCGCAACCCCGACCGGATCCGCTCGAGAAGGGACTTGCCGGCCACATCGACAGTTCCTTCCGATGGCAGGTCCAGGCCCGCGCGTGCCTCCATCTCGGCCACTTTGAGCCGGAGGCTTTGAACGGCGCCGTAGGCGGCGCGGCTGTCATCCGTGAGCAATGCCGCTTCGGCCCGCTGCAGTTCCACAAGCGTTTCCCGATAGGCCATTGGCAGAGTGTTCATCGGGTCGCCTCCTGCCCATAAGGCCCTCAGGCTGGCCGCGCGATTCGCCTCGGCCGCCGCCAGGGCCGACTCGGCATACCGCCGTTGCCCTGTCTGCTCGTATAATCGGCCGGCGACCTCGATAAACCCGGAATACACTTCTGCCACGTCCACTTCGGAACTGACCCGAAATACGTCGGCCGGAATCACCTCGGCACGCCAGTGCCCCAGGTATTCGAGCGCGGCATGAAAATCCGCGAATGCCGGCCTGAGCCGCCCTCCCGACAATTCGGCCTTGCCCCTTTCGTAGTAGGCGTTCCACAGCGCCGGAGGGCCGAGCGCCCGCGCCTCTTCGATAGCGTGATCGAGCAAGACTCTGGCCCCGTCTGCATCGCCTTGCAGCGCCCGCAGGCCTCCGAGAGATTCGTAGGAGTAGAGAATGTGATCGTCGTGGAAGAGCTTGCGGAGCCGAAATGCTTCCAACAGTGGGCGCTCCGCGGAGTCCGGGCGTCCGCTATCCATCAGGAGCTCGCCCAGGGTGTTCCAGGCTTGCGACTCGGTCGCCGTATCGAGTTCCGCCCTCGAAACCTCGATGGCATCCCGCAGCAATCCGGCGGCGGCTTTCCATTCGTGGCGCCGCGAGCGAATGAGCGCCGACTGGATGAGCAGTTGTCCGCGGAATTTCCGCTTGCTGGGGCCCCACAACGTCATCCCCTGTTTCACGCATTCGTCTGCTAAATCCGTTTCTCCCATCTGGAAATATAGTGATGAGAGATTAGAAAGCGTGGTCGCCAGAATCTCCTCATCCCCTTCCGACCGCGCCAGATCTTTGGCCTGCAAGTACGCTTTGATTGCGTCCCGGATCCGGTACAACCGATATTCTGCGCTCCCCAGATTGTGGAGAAAACGCAACGCCGACCGCCAGTCGCCGCGTCGTTTTGCGTCCCGGAATCCCGTTTCATAAGTCTGAATCGCCTCGCTGTATCGGCCGGACCGGTACAGAGTGTTGCCCTGTTGGCGGAGTTCCCAGAGTTCAGCCAATTCCTGGTTATTGGCAGCCGGCGAAGGCGCGCGGGTCTGCCGGACCGAGTTATTTATCGGAAGAATGAAAGTAACAGCGATCCAAAACGAAATGGCGCGGCTCGGTTTCACGGATCAAAATAGCTACAATCGAATATAGCCGAAGTACATAATATTCCGGTAAGAATTTTCAATGGATTTTGCCATTCCAGGCTCCTGATAGGATTAATCTTACGCTAAAGTCGGTACCGCAGTAAGCGGGTTTCGGACCGGCGGGGACTGCCGGTTATCGCCTCTCTCGCGGGAATTTGGAAAGACTTCTACCGCCTACAGCCGATTATCCCTATCGAGTAAGTGCGGTGATTCTCAATACTTCCGGCGATAACCTTTCCACGCGACGAGCCCTGAGACTCATCTTCTTTGCGGGGGCCATTCCAGTATTTTCAGAGCTTAATGTATGTTTTCGCACAGAGCACGATCTCGTACGAAGACATCGGATCTCGAGCCGATCAACCAGCCTCATCCGCGAGCGCCAGCTACGGCTTCCGTCTGGAACGTCAGATCGCCGGTTTCGCCGGTGGCATCCACCAGAACCGACTGGCCGTCGCGCACCGTACCTTTCAGCAGCAGGCGGCCGAGCGGAGTCTCGATCTTCTTCTGAATCGCGCGCTTCAGCGGGCGCGCTCCGTAGTGCGGGTCGTAACCGGTGCGCACCAGGTTGGCGCGCGCGGTATCGGTGAGCTCCAGCGTGATGTGCCGGTCCGCGAGGCGCGCTCGCAGGCGGCCAAGCTGGATCTCCACGATCTGCTTGAGGTGTTCCTCGGTAAGCGAGTGGAAGACGATGATCTCATCCACCCGGTTGAGGAACTCCGGCCGGAAGTGGTGCCGCATCTCCTCCAGCACGGCTTCCTTCATGCCTTCATAGCCCGCGCCGGCGAAGGTGCCGCGATATTCGAGGATGCGCTGGCTGCCGACGTTGGAGGTCATGATCAGGATAGCGTTCTTGAAGTCCACCGTGCGGCCCTGGCCGTCGGTGAGGCGGCCGTCGTCGAGGATCTGGAGCATCACGTTGAACACGTCGTGGTGCGCCTTTTCGATCTCGTCGAAGAGGATCACCGCATACGGCCGCCGCCGCACGGCCTCGGTCAGTTGCCCGCCTTCTTCGAAGCCCACGTATCCCGGTGGCGCGCCGATCAGGCGGGCCACGGTGTGTTTCTCCTGGTACTCCGACATGTCGATGCGGATCATGGCGTGCTCGTCGTCGAAGAGGAACTCCGCCAGCGCGCGCGCCAGTTCGGTCTTGCCGACCCCGGTGGGTCCGAGAAAAATGAAGCTGCCGATGGGACGATTGGGGTCCTTCAAGCCCGAGCGGGCGCGGATCACGGCCTCGGCAACCGCCGTCACGGCCTCATCCTGTCCGACGACGCGCTCGTGCAGCTCAGATTCCAGGTTCAGCAGCTTCTGCATCTCGCCTTCCAGCAGCTTCGTCACGGGCACGCCGGTCCAGCGGCTCACCACCTCGGCGATGTCCTCTTCATCCACCTCCTCCTTGATGAGCCGTGACTGGCCCTGTTTTTGTGTGAACTGCTCAGTGGCTTGCTGCAACTGGCGTTCCAGGGTGGCGAGTTTGCCGTACTTGAGCTCGGCGGCGCGGTTGAGGTCATATTGCCGCTCGGCCTGCTCGATATCGGTCTTGGTCTGCTCCACCTGCTCGCGAAGCTCGCGGAGCCGCTGCACGGAGTCCTTTTCAGACTGCCAGCGTGCGCTCAGCGCGTCGAATTCGGCCTTGAGGTCGGCCAGTTCCTTTTCCAGGCGGGACAGGCGCTCTTTGGACGGTTCATCTTTTTCCTTGCGCAGCGCCTCGCGTTCGATTTCGAGCTGCATGATGCGGCGGCGGGTTTCATCCAACTCGGCGGGCATGGAATCGATCTCGGTCCGCAGGCGGGCGGCAGACTCATCCACCAGGTCGATCGCTTTGTCGGGCAGGAAGCGATCCGTGATGTAGCGGTTCGACAGCACCGCGGCAGCCACCAGCGCGGCATCCTTGATGCGCACGCCGTGATGCACTTCGTAGCGCTCCCTGAGGCCGCGCAGAATCGAAATGGTATCTTCCACGGACGGCTGATCCACCATCACCGGCTGGAAGCGGCGTTCGAACGCTGCGTCTTTTTCGATATGCTTGCGGTACTCGTCGAGGGTGGTGGCGCCGATGCAGTGCAACTCGCCCCGGGCCAGCATGGGCTTCAGAAGGTTGCCGGCGTCCATGGCGCCTTCGGCCTTTCCCGCCCCCACCACGGTGTGCAGCTCGTCGATGAACAGCACGATCTCGCCGGCCGATTCCTGCACCTCTTTCAGGACGGCCTTGAGGCGCTCTTCGAACTCCCCGCGGTACTTGGCGCCGGCGATGAGCGCGCCCATGTCCAGGGCCACGATGCGTTTGTTCTTCAGCCCTTCGGGAACATCCCCGCGCACGATGCGGAGCGCCAGCCCTTCGACGATGGCCGTCTTCCCTACGCCGGGCTCGCCGATCAGCACCGGGTTGTTTTTGGTGCGCCGCGAAAGCACCTGGATCACACGGCGGATCTCTTCGTCGCGGCCGATCACCGGGTCGAGCTTGCCCAGGGAAGCGAGCTTGATGAGATCGCGCCCATACCGTTCCAGCGCCTCGTACGTGGCCTCCGGGTTCTGCGACGTCACCCGCTGATTGCCGCGCACTTCCCGCAAAGCCTGCATCAGCCGTTCGCGGGTGAGGCCGAACTCCTTGAGCAGGCGTCCCGCGGCGCCCCGGTCGTCGGTGGCGGCGAGCAGCACATGCTCCACCGAAATGTATTCGTCTTTTAACTTACGGGCCTCGTCTTCGGCCGCGGTCAGCAGGCGGTTCAGGCGTGTGGTTACGTACACCTGGTCGGGCCCGCCGGACGGCCCGGAGACTTTCGGCATACGCTCGAGCTCCGTTTTCAGGCGGCGCGCCAGCGGTTCGACCTGGATTCCGGCCTTGCCAAGAATGGAAGGCGCCAGCCCCCCTTCCTGTTCCAGCAGCGCAGACAGCAGGTGTTCGACATCGATCTGCTGGTGGCCGTAGCGGACGGCCTCACTCTGCGCAGACCTGATCGCCTCCTGAAGCTTCTCGGTGAAACGATTGATGTCCATAACAACTACATAGCAAAACTGGGGCCGGTGCAGGGCCCGCAGGCTACTCGTTTCGCAGGGCGGACATCGGGTCCATACGCGCGGCGCGGCGCGCGGGAAAATAGCCGGCCACGGCCGCCACTGTCAGGAGCAGGCCCGCGGTGACGGCGATGGTGGTTGGATCCGTGGCCTTCAGGCCAAACAGCATGGTTGAAAACGAGGTCACGAGCCGCGTGCACACCAGCGTGGCGGGGATGCCGATGGCCGCGCCCGCTCCCGCCAGCAGCAGTGTCTGGCGCAGGATCATCCACGTGACATCGGCGGCCGTCGCGCCGAGCGCCACGCGGATGCCCAGCTCGCTGGTACGGCGGATCACCGTGTACGACATGATGCCGTACAGGCCGATGCAGGCCAGCAGCAGCGCCAGGACTCCGAAGAAGCCCGCCAGGATCGCGGTTATGCGGTCGCGCAGGACGGTTCGGTCGATCTGTTCGCTGAGGCTTTCGACGTGGACCGGAATCTGTTTGTGGAAGCCCTGTATCGCCTCCCGAAGCGCGGCCGTTGCCGCGGCGGCACCCTGGGCGCTGCGGACCTCGACGATCATGTTTGCGGGGCGGGGGTTCTGACCCAAGTGGAAGTAGGCTTCGTACTCGTTGCCCGCGCGCAACCCTCGCGTCCGCATGTCGCCCACCACCCCGATAATCTCGGCGTTCCGGTGGGTTTGGTCATCCACCACGCTGATGTGCCTGCCGATGGGATTGGTGCCGGCGAAATAACGCTTCGCGATGGATTCACTGACAACCGTGACAAGCTGAGCACCCGGGCCATCGCGCGGCGTGAAGTTGCGACCTAGCAGCAACGGCACGCCGAAGGTCTTGAAGAACTCGGGTGAGACCTCGTTCAGGTACACGGTCGCTCTTGGACCGGCCTTCTCTTCGTAGCCTTCGGCTGTGATGTTCTCGAACCAGCAGCAGTTGGCGATCGGCGTGGTCATCGAAAGGCCGGCTGACAACACGCCTGGCCGGCGGTTCAGGTTGTCCAGCAACTGTGCGTAGAGCCGCGCCAGGGCTTCGCCCTGGAAGCCGGCCGGACGCGGATCGACATTGGCCACATACAGATTGCGCTGGTCGTATCCGAGATCCTGGTTCATGAGGTTCCGGAACGTGCGCACGAAAAGGCCGGCGCCGATCAGAAGGAGGAGACAGAGCGCCACCTGCGAGATCACCAGGACGTTGGACGTGACGGAGCGGCGTGCGATGGTCTGGGAAGCCTCCCTGAGGGAACCTGCCGTGCTTCCACTGGTGGCGCGAAGGGCCGGTCCGGTGCCGAATAGGATTCCGGTGGCGATGGCGACCAGCGTGGTGAAGGCGAGGACCGCCGGGTCGGGCGTGACGCGCAATGTGACCGTTTCCGCCTTGGAGGAAAGCAGCGATACCAGAAAGCGGCAGCCCCAAAAGGCAAACAGAATACCCGGAAGAGCGCCCAGGGCGGAGAGCATCACGCTTTCGGTGAGAAGTTGTCGCAGCAACCGCCGGCGGGACGCGCCCAGGGCCAGCCTTACGGCCACCTCGCGCTGCCGCGCGCTGGTTCGCGCCAGAAGCAGGTTGGCCACGTTGGCGCAGGCGATCAACAGCACCACTCCTGCGATGCCCATCAGGATGTAGAGCGGGTCGGCAAACCGGCGCCTCAATCCCGAGACACCGCGGCTGCCGTCCAGGGTCGTGAGCCGCAGATTGAGAAATCCCGGATTGACCTGTCCATTCTTGCGCGGCAGCACGTCGTTCAACATCCGGGGCCAGAGAACGTCGAGCCCGGATTGCATTCCCGCGCTCGTCAGTCCCGGTTTTCTGCGCCCCAGGATGTCGAGCCACCACGCACCCCGGACGTGCAGCATCGATTGGTCCTTGCGCAGCATGGGCTCGAGTTGTAGCGGCAGGAAAATGTTGGGCGAGCGTCCGACTTCGACTCCGAAGAACGAGGGCGGCAACACTCCGGCAACCCGCACCGGGGTGCCTTGAACCACCAGCGTGCGGCCGGGTACCGACGGCTCCGCGCCGAACTGCGCCACCCAGAAGTTATAGCTGAGCAGCGCGAGGGGCCCGTCCGGTCCGCCAGAGGGCTGATCGTCCGCCGTGCCGATGCTGCGGCCAAGCAGGGGCGACACCCCCAACGTGGAGAAATACTCTCCGGAGACGAATGCCCCTTCGACAGGAACCGCCTGGCCGCCCAGTTCCACATCGAAGCGTGTGTTGGACTGCACGAACACTCCGGAAAACAGTTCCGTATGCGCGCGGAAGAACTCCAGCGCGTAGTACGACAGCGACCCCTGCGGCCCGCGCGGCGTCTGCAACACGATGCGTACCAGTTCCTGCGGGCGCGCCACCGGGAGCGGCTTGAGAATCAACGCGTGAATCAGGGTGAAGATGGCGGTGTTGGCTCCGATACCGAGCGCCAGCGAAAGAATCGCGACGGCGCTGAATGCCGGGTTGCGGCGCAGCATGCGCAGACCGTAACGCCCATCCTGCGCCAGGTTTTCGACGGGATTCAACCCGCGGGCATCGCGGCATTGTTCCTTGAGCTGGCTCACGCCGCCGAGCTCGCGCAGCGCCTCCCTGCGGGCTTCGGCCGGCGGCAGGCCCGCGGCGGCCTTCTGTTCAACCAGGCGTTCCAGGTGGAACTGAAACTCTTCGTCCAGTTCGTGCTCCACCCGCTGGGGTTCGAACAGCGAACGCAGGCGCAGACGGATCTTGTCGAACAGCCGCACGGCTCAGGCCTCCCGGATGACCAGCGTGATCGCCGCCGACAGCCGATCCCACTGCTCGATTTCTCTCTCCAGCTTCCTGCGCCCGGCGGCGGTGAGCGAGTAGTACCTGGCGCGGCGGTTGTGTTCGCTCTCGCCCCATTCGGCGCGGATCCAGCCCTGTTGCTCCAACCGGTGGAGCGCCGGGTAGAGCGAGCCCTGCTGCACCTGCAGCACGTCTTTGGAGACCAGTTGGATGCGTTGCGCGATCGCCCAGCCGTGCATCGGCTGCGGGGCCACCATCCGCAGGATCAGCAGGTCGAGGGTGCCTTGAACCAGGTCGGTGGGCTTCATACGTTGTGCGCTCTCCTAGATTATCGACACTAGTATGCCCGAACTATTGTAGATAATCAAGGGGAATGTGCGCGGAGTAGCATACGAAGTGGCCATGCAGACCCGCGGATGGGTTGCCTTCGCCGGCGTGCTCTGGTTCAGCCTGGCAATCGCAGCTGACGGCGGACACATGCGGCGCGGCCAGGACGCGTTCCGGCGCGGCGATTGGGCGCAAGCGGAAAAGAGCTTCGCCGCCGCGGCGCGGGAGAGCCCCCGGGACGCCGGCGCCTTCAAGTGGCTCGGCATGGTGTACGCGGCGCAGGAGAAGTTCGCACTGGCAGAGCCGAAGTTCCGGCGTGCCTGCGAACTAGACCCGCGGGAGGATCTCGCCTGCTACTACCTCGGGCGCGCCGACTATGCCCTGAGCCGCTTCGAACAGTCGCGCGCCGCATTCGAAACCGCTCTCCGCTACGATCCGAAGTCGGCCCGCATCCAGTGCGGCCTGGGGCTGACGCTGGAAGGGCTGGGGCGGATCGCCGAAGCCGAGCGCTACCTGAAGGAAGCTGCCGCCTCGGGCGACCGCCGCATCCTGTCGGACTACGGCCAGTTCCTCCTGCGCCAGGGACATCTCCAGGAGAGCATTGCCGTCCTGAAACGATCGGGCGACAAGGCCAGCCTGGAACATGCCATGCGCGCGCTCGCGGCTGCTCCCCGAAAACCCGCTGCGAGTGGACCGCCCGTGCCGGTCCGCTTCTCTTCGACCGAACTGCCCATGACCGTGAAGAACGGCGCGACGGGCGACATGCACCAGATCGAGACCATGATCGCGGGCGTCGCTATCTTCGACTACGACGGCGACGGATGGCCGGATATCTACATCGCCAACGGAGCGACGAGTCCGGGTCTCGAGAAGTCCGATCCCGCCTTCCACAATCGCCTTTTCCGCAACCGTCACGACGGCACATTCACCGACGTGACGGACTCGGCCGGAGTGCCAGGTAGAGGCTACTCGATGGGCGTAGCCGTGGGAGACTTCGATGGCGACGGCCATCCCGACCTCTTTGTCACCGGCGTGCGCGAGAACATCCTCTACCGGAATCGCGGCGACGGCACCTTCGAAGATGTAACCGCGAAGGCCGGATTGAAAAGCGATGGCCGGTGGTCGGTGGCGGCGGGGTGGTTCGATTACGACAACGACGGGCGGCTCGACCTTTTCGTGGTTCACTACGTCCGCTGGGACCCGGCCCGTGAGCCCTACTGCGGGGATATGCAAAACCATCGCCGCAGCTACTGCCATCCCGAATACTATGCGCCGCTGGCAAACGCTCTTTATCGCAACCACGGTGACGGCACCTTCGAGGACGTCTCCGCATCCAGCGGTATCGCCGCCCATCCCGGCAAGGGCATGGGTGTCGCGTTTGCAGACTACGATCAGGACGGCTGGACCGACGTCTTCGTCGCCAACGACACTACTCCGAATTTCCTTTTTCATAACCTTGGAAACGGTCGTTTCGAGGAGGTCGGTCTGCGCTCCGGCGTGGCGTACAACGCGGACGGCAGAGCGGTTTCCGGCATGGGCGCAGATTTCCGCGATTTCGACAACGATGGGCGGGAAGACATTCTGATGACCGCTCTTTCCAACGAGGGGTTTTCCTTGTTTCGCAACCTCGGCCATGGGCAGTTCGGCGATATCTCGCAGGCGGCGCGGGTGACCGCCGGCAGTCTGCGGCTTTCCGGCTGGAGCGCGGGAATCTACGACCTGAACAACGATGGCCTCAAGGACTTGTTTGCGGCCACGGGACACGCGCTCACGAATTCGGAAGTCGTGACCGGCCAGGAAGCGCGGCAATCGCCCGCCGTCTTTCTCAACCGCGGTGACGGCACGTTCGACCGCGCCTTCCTCGGCGAGAAGGCCCTCTACCGAGGCGCGGCTTTCGGCGATCTCAACCGCGACGGGAAAATCGACGTAGTCTTGACGCGCTTGAACGAGCCCCCGGTCATCTGGATGAACAGCACCGAAAGCCAGGGCCACTGGCTCCGCGTGCGCCTCCACGGGCACCGCAGCAATGGCGACGGCATCGGCGCCCGCATCCACCTCGTGACGGACGCCGGTGAGCAGTGGAATCACGTCACTACCTCAGTGGGCTATGGAGGTTCGAGCGAACCGGAAGTCCACTTCGGCCTGGGGCGCAGCGCCATCGTACGGCGGATCGACGTGGTGTGGCCCTCAGGCGCCCGGCAGGCGCTCGAGAACGTGCCCGCCGGCCGCCGCATCGAGATCGAGGAACCGCACTGAGGGCGGGCGGTGTTTCATATCCGACAAGTAGATCCTGTATACGCTTGACACCGCATGGGATGGGAGAAATAATGCGGTCAGTTCCGGTGAGAGGTGAAGTTTGTCCACCGGGCCCCGGCGCTCGCGTCGCGGCAGAAGGAGGTTAGTAAACGTGAAGACCACGATCATCTCAGTCACGGCTGCGTTGCTGTGTCTTACCGCCTATGCGCAGGATCGCGGAACATTCGTAGGCACCGTCACCGATCCGACAGGATCGGCGGTTCCCAACGTCAACGTCGCGGTCGTTCAAACCAGCACCAACCTTAGAGTCGATACGGTCACGAACGAAGTAGGCCAATACCGCGTCCCCAACCTTCCGGTTGGTTCGTACAAGATTTCGTTTGAGGCCGCCGGATTCAAAACTTCCATCCGCGAGGGTGTCACCCTCGGTGTTACGGACGTCATCCGCATCGATGCCCGCCTCGAGTTGGGATCCACCTCGGAATCGATGACCGTCACCGCCGAGGCGCCGATCCTCCAGACGGAGACGCCCGAAGTCGGCACCCTCATGGGGACCAAGCAGGTGATCGACCTGCCGCTCGGGTTTTCCGGAGGGCGATACGCGGAGAACTTCGCCTATAAGCTCACAGCGGGCGTGGGTGGCGACAACTGGACTGCCCATATCAACGGCGCGCCCTCCTTCTCTAAAGAGGTCGTGTTGGATGGAGCGTCCGCCTCGATCTATATCAGCGGCCACTTGGGCGAGTCGAGCCCATCCATGGAGGCCATCCAGGAATTCAAAGTTCAGACCAGCGGGATGAGCGCTGAATACACGCGCACCTCCGGCGGCGTATTCAACTTCGTGCTGAAATCCGGCACGAACGCTTATCACGGCAGCGGCATGGCGGAATGGCACAACGAAAGCTTCGACGCCAACACGTTCGCCAATAACTATTTTGGACGGCCGCGCCTGCGCGACCGGCGCGACGACTGGGCCCTCAGCCTGGGCGGACCCGTGGGAATTCCGAAACTGAAGACCTTCAGGGACAAGTGGTTCTTCTACGCGGCGTACGAGAAATACAAGGAGAGCTACGCCGGGGGCGGCTCTCCGACGGTGACGGTGCCGCTGCCAGAGTGGTGGAATGGGGATCTGAGCCGGTACCTGACCGGCGAGTCTCTCGGAACGGATGCGCTCGGCAACATGGTCTACCGCGGCGCCATCTACGATCCCGGAACGAGCCAGACTGTCAACGGCAACCTGGTCCGTACCATGTTCCCCGGCAACATGATTCCCAAGAGCCGGATCTCCGGCGTCTCGCAGAATCTCGCCAAGATCATGCAGGACCACTACGCGCCCTCGGTGAAGGGTTCCGATGGGCAGTTCGCCCTGATCAACAACGCGTTCTTCCCGATCGCGAACCAGGCTGGATTCGAGCAGACGCAGTTCTCGGTCAAATCCGACTACTTGATCACTTCAACGCACCGCCTGAGCGGCTCCTTCGTTTACGTGGATCGCCCCCGCACGCTGCTCGATCAGGGCGGCGTATGGGACTTCAGCGATCCCAACGGCGGACCGCTTTCGCGCGCGCGGCTGCAGTGGGTGTCGTCCCACTACGTCCGCCTGGCGGAGGACTGGACCATCTCGCCCACGGTGCTGAACCATGCCCTCGTCGGCTACGGCCGGCAGATCAACCCGAGCACCTCGAAGCACGTCGGCGAGGATGGGGCCGCGGCCTTGGGGCTCAAGGGTATCGGCGGGTTCAACTACCCGGAGATCAGCGGCCTCGGCGGCGATCGTGTGAGCTTCCCCACCCTGGGTTATCAGGCCAATGACATCGGCGCGGGAACGGCGTACGAGTTCATCGATACCCTCAGTTGGATTCGTGGCAAGCACTCTCTTAAGTTCGGATTCGACTATCGCTGGAACGGGTTAAACTGGCGCACCAACAGCGGGCCGGGCCAGTTCACTTTCTCATCCGGCGTCACCGGCCAACCCAACTTCAACCAGACCGGCATCGGATTTGCCAGCATGCTCCTGGGCCAGGTGTCGGGCGCGAGCGTGCCCATCGATACGCCTGTCGGCTCACAGTTTCCTTCTTACGGCGTGTTTGTGCAGGACGACTGGAAGGTCACGTCGCGCCTCACGGTGAACGCCGGCCTGCGTTGGGAGTACCAGCCGCAGGGCACCGAGAAGTACGACCGGCTGCACAACTTCAACCCCACGCTCATGGATCCGAAGTACAACATCCTGGGAGCGATCGAATTTGCGGGGACCGGTCCGGGCCGCGATGGCAAGCGCACCTTCTACCCCAACTGCCTGAATTGCGGGTGGGGCCCGCGCATCGGCTTCGCGTACCAATTGCCCGAGAGTACCAGGATGACGGTGCGCGGCGGCTACGGAATCTTCTATGCGCCGCGCATTCCAAACGGCTGGTCGGGCGTGCCGTGGGGCAATAAACTCGGCTTCACGGCCACCAACACGGTGAACGCGCCGGCCCCGAATTCGCCCGCCTTCAACTGGGACAACGGGTACAACGGCGTGGTGAAAACGGCCGCGCTGGATCCCTCGGCCGCGTATTCCATCTGGGGCCCGGTGAGTTGGGATCCCGATGGCGGCCGCGTGGGCTACACCCAGCAGTGGAATCTCAACATCCAGCGGGAATTCGGAAAGGACTTCGTGCTCGACATTGGCTACATCGGCACCAAGAGCACGGGTTTGGACGGAAACGAGCTGAAGAAGATGAACCAGATTCCGGTGGGCGCTCTGAAACTGGGCGATACGCTCGGGACTTGGGTGAACGACCAGGCATCCATCCCCGCGGCCGCCGCCGCCATGGGAGCGCGGTATCCATACGGCAGCCAGGGCGATTACATCCCCATCTATCAGACGCTGATGCCATATCCCACAGTGATCTACTGGAGCGATCTCTACGCCTGGAATGCGCCGCTCGGCTTCAGCAATTACCAGGCGCTGCAGATCCAGTTGAATAAGCGGTTCTCGAGTGGCTTGCAGTTCGTCTCGAACTACACGTTCTCGAAGAACGTTGGCAACATCAGCTCCACCTTCGGCGACACCTGGGGCATGAACTACGCCCGGCCGATGGACTACAACAATCTCAGTCTGGAGAAATCGGTGCTGGAGTTCGATCAGCAGCACGTGGTGAAGATCGGCGCCAGTTACGAACTGCCGCTCGGCCGCGGTCGCCGGTTCGGCGGCCAGATGGCGCGGGGCCTGGATTTCGTCGCCGGCGGCTGGACCCTGCAGTATATCGGAAACTACATCAGCGGCACGCCCATAGGCTTCGGCGCCACCGGCACGCCGAACTCGAACTTCGCCACGAACCGCCCCTTTGTCGTGAACCCGGGCGGCGGGTCGTTGCTGAATTCGAGCTTCCAATCCGCGAGCTTCGACATGAGCGACATCTCGACCGCGCGCCCCGACAAGAAGTACATCGTGACTTCCGACATCGTGGATCCGGTGCTCTTCGATCGCTACGCGCGTGGCAATGCGCCGCGGTTATTGTCGCAACTGCGCAACTTCCCCACGTACTCGGAGGATGTATCGCTACAAAAGAACTTCGTGCCTCACGAGGGTGTGCGGCTGCAGTTCCGCGCGGAGTCCTTCAACCTGATGAACCGTCATCGGTTCACGGGCATCAACACCAATCCGGCCAGCCCGCTGTTCGGGCAGATCAGCGGCATGTCGAACGACCCGCGCAAGATCCAGTTTGGCATTCGCGCCGATTTCTGAGGCGTGGGGCAGGTTTTCAACCGGGCCGGTTTTCAATCGGCCCACGCCGGTTCCAAACCGGTGCGCGGCTTGGAGGTTAGTCAGTCCCGGCACAACGCCTTTGCCGGGTGTATCCACGTGGCTCTTTTGGGGCCGGTAGCAGTCGCGGCCACCCGCGGGGCGCGGGCCGTGTGTCAGAATGATTGGCGAAATGGGGTCGGCCCCACCAGACTGAGAGGAGAAAACAGAATGTCGAAATGCAACGGCAAAATAGGCCGGCGGGATCTGTTCAGGACCTCGGCCGGTATCATGGGCGGTGCGCTTCTGTCGCGCGAAGCCGCGGCCGAACAGTCGGCGCCAGAGAATGTCAACACGAAATCGAGCCCGTCCGCGCTCAAGATCACCGATCTTCGCGTGGCCACCGTGGTGAAACCAGGGCCCAGCCCCTGCACGCTCATTCGCCTCGACACCAACCAGGGCGTCTACGGACTGGGCGAAGTCCGCGACGGCGCCAGCGCCACCTACGCGCTGTTTCTGAAAAGCCGCCTGTTGAATGAAAACCCGCTCAACATCACTTATCTCTTCCAGAAGATCAAACAGTTCGGTTTCCATGGGCGGCAGGCGGGTGGCGTGGTCGCCGTCGAAGAGGCCCTCTGGGACATCACCGGCAAGGTGTACAACGTGCCCATCTACCAGATGTTGGGCGGCAAGTTCCGCGACCGTATCCGCATCTATGCGGATACCGACGAATCGCAAGACCCGAAAGTCTTCGCGCAACGTCTGAAGGCCCGCAAGGAGGAAATGGGCATGACGTGGCTGAAGATGGACGTGGGCATCAACCTGGTGCAGAGAATACCCGGCACGGTGACCGGGCCCTCGGAACTGACGGCATGGGAACGGAGAGCACTGCCGCATCCCTTCATCGCCACCGAAGTGACCGACAAGGGCATCGAGAAGCTCTCCGAATATGTGCAGGCCGCGCGCGAGGCCGTCGGCATGGAGATCCCCTTGTCCATGGACCACCTCGGCCACCTTGGCGTGAACTCCATTATCCGGCTGGGGAAGGCCTACGAGAAGTTCAACCTCTCCTGGATGGAAGACGTGGTGCCGTGGCAGTATACCGAGATGTTGCAGCACATCACTGCCGAAAGCCCCACCCCCATCCTGACCGGCGAGGACATTTACCTGAAGGAAGGCTTCATCAACTTGTGCGAGAAGCACGCCGTCAGCAAGATCCATCCGGACATTTCCACTTCCGGTGGAATCCTGGAGACGCACAAAATTGGCGAGGCGGCCATGGAGTTGGGCGTACCCATGGCCATGCATTATGCCGGCACTCCCGTGGGCGCCATGGCCAGCGTGCACTGCGCCGCCGCCACCGCCAACTTCCTGGCCTGCGAGAATCACTCGCTGGACGTTCCCTGGTGGGGCGACCTGGTGGAAGGCATCGACAAACCGATCATCAACAGGGGATGGATCAAGGTCCCGGACAAGCCTGGCCTCGGGATTACCTTGAACGAGGACGTGGTCCGGCAGCATCTGGCGCGCGGCACGGGCTATTTCGAGCCCACCCCGCAATGGGACCATGAGCGCTCCGGCGACTGGCTCTGGAGCATGATCCGGGCGCACGAAGCGCGCCATGTTGGTTGACTCGAATCGGGGGCGATAGCCTGAAGTTGGGCATCACCGGTCTGGAAAGGACGATCGTATGAAAAAAGTGATCTTGACCGCTTGGCTCGCCTGCGCCATCTGGGGCGTGTGTCCTGCCTTTGCTCAAATCAAGCAGACCAGGGACCAAATTCTGTTTTACACGTCGGAGTGGAAGGGCGAGCGCTTCGCCGACGGGCGCCCGAAAGTGGCGGACGATCTGCTTACGCGCGCACTGGATGTAACGATTGAGGATGTCTGGGACTATTTGCGCAACCAAGGCTACACCAACCAGTTTGAGGGCGGCTGGCAGGCTCTTCACATCGACAAGCCTTTTGCCGGCCGCGCGCTGACGGCCCAGTTCATGCCGCGCCGGCCCGACATGCAGGCGGCCATCGCCGCCGAGGGTAGGAGTGAGGGTCGCGTCAGCGGGACCAATAGTTGGGTGATCAATGAACTCCAGATGGGGGATACCATGGTCGCCGACGGCTACGGAAAGATCATTGAAGGCACCCTCATCGGCTCCAACCTGGGCAGCGGCATCGCCGCCCACACTCATTCCGGCTTCATCTTCGACGCGGGCATCAGGGATCAGGAGGAAAATCGCAAAATCCCCAATTTGAATGGATTCTATCGGGGCTACGATCCTTCGGCATGGGCCCAGATGCAACTGACGGCGATCAACGCTCCGGTACGTATCGGACGCGCCATCGTATTGCCGGGAGACCTGGTCCTGGCCAAAGCGGATGGTGTTATCTTTATTCCCGCCACTCTGGCCGAGACGGCGATCAGCAAGGCCGAATTCACCAACCTGGAAGATGCCTTCAATTTTGAGCTGAATCGCGAAGGGAAGAACGGCGCTGAATTCGAAGGCGGTTGGACGCCCGAGAAGCTGGCCGCATTTGGGAAGTGGGTCGAGGCTCACCCGGACAAACTAAAAATGTCACGCGCCCAATTTGCCGAGCTGCTGGCGCAGGCCAGCCGCCCGCGTCAAGCCCCCGCCGCGCGCCGGGGCGGCGGACCGCCACGCCGGTAAGGGCTTGCCGCAAAATAACGTTTACTTGGACCCTATTTTTGAGACAGCCAGTTAACCAAAACTAAGTGGTTGATCTTATTATGGTGCTGGAGGTGGGGGTCGAACCCACATGCCCAGTGAAGGGCGCGGGATTTTGAGTCCCGTGCGTCTGCCAGTTCCGCCACTCCAGCTTGCAGTTGCGCGGTGAACTCCAGTATAGCGTATGCGCCCGCGCCGGCCCGATCGCTTCGCCGCAGCGCCGCAGCGCCGCAGCGCCGCGCCTCGCGCACCGCCAGTGGCCGCGCGATTTCAGCTATACTGCTCTCAAATCGCCATGATTGCGCAGAATTTCGTTGCTGCCGACTACGATGCCGTTGAGCTACGGTCCGGACGTCTCCAGAGGATCCGGCGCTCCGAGGCCCGCCTGCTCGGCGAGCAGGATTGTATGGTCCCGGTCGCCAAGTGCTATTGCCGCTCCCATGACGTGCTCACGGCCGCGGATGCGGAATTGCAAAAGCGTCCCACGTTCGTGTTTCCAGCGCAGTTCTTCCAGGACCTGGAGAACCTCATCGGCAAAGAACTCGAAGGCCGCGTCTACAGCGACAGCCGGCAACGGCGCGTGAAGTTCTACCTCGACCTCAAGGAACATGCGGGCTTCCAACTCGACGAGGGAGACCGCAGCCTGCATAGCCCCTGGTACGACGACAGCGTGCTCAAAGAGTAACATCACCGCACGGCGGCAGGTCCGGCGCACCCAGCGTTTGGTGTAACATCAGACACCAGACCATGCAGAACGAAATCGCCTTTGAAATGGCAGTTGCCAGCGTCCGGTTCGGCGCCGGCGTCACGCGCGAGGTCGGAATGGATCTGGCCGACCTGGGCGCGCGCCGCGTGCTGGTGTTGACCGACCCGGTGCTGAAGGGCATGCGGCCGGTCGAAACGGTAGCGCAGTCCCTCGACGAGAACGGCATCTCCTGGGTTCTGTATGATCGCGTCCGGATCGAGCCGAATGATGTATCGTTCCTGGATGCGATCGAGTTTGCGCGGCAGTCGGAATGCGATGCCTTCGTCGCGGTCGGCGGCGGTTCCACCATCGACACAGCCAAAGCCGCCAACCTCTACACGACCTATCCGCCTTCGGATTTCCTCGATTATGTGAACCCGCCCATCGGCAAAGGAGTGCCGGTGCCCGGACCGCTCAAACCCCTCATCGCCATCCCCACCACGGCGGGTACGGGCAGCGAGACCACCGGCGTGAGCATCTTCGACCTGAGCCGGATGCACGCCAAAACGGGAATCGCCAGCCGGCGGCTGAAACCGACATTGGGGCTTCTGGACCCGGAGAACACGCGCACGATGCCGCCGCAGGTGGCCGCGTCCACCGGGCTCGACGTGCTGAGCCACGCGGTCGAGTCCTACACGGCGCTTCCATTCTCGCAGAGGCCGCTGCCCGGCCGCCCTTCTCTGCGTCCAGCCTACCAGGGGTCGAATCCGATGAGCGATGTCTGGTCGCTGCATGCCCTGCGGATGGTGTCACGCTACCTGGTGCGCGCGGTGGAAGATCCCACGGACGATGAAGCGCGCGCGAACATGCTGCTGGCCGCCTCCTACGCCGGAGTCGGGTTCGGAAACGCGGGTGTACACCTGCCGCACGGAATGTCGTACCCGGTGTCGGGCGGCGTGCGGGAATATCACGCGCCCGGCTATCCCGCCGATCACCCGCTGGTGCCTCACGGGTTTTCGGTGATTCTCCATGCGCCGGCGGTCTTCCGTTTTACCGCCGCGGCATGTCCCGACCGGCATTTGCAGGCCGCGGAAGCGTTAGGCGGCGACGTTTCCGGCCGCGGCCCGGAAGACGCGGGACCCATGCTCGCCGGGCGGATCACGCAACTCATGCAACGCCTGCGCACGCCCAACGGCCTCCGCGCGCTTGGCTACAGCCCGGAGGATATTCCATCCCTGGTGGCCGGAACCCTGCCGCAGCACCGGGTGACCCGGCTGTCGCCACGCCCCGCCGGCGCCGATGAGCTGGCGGCATTGTTCGAGGACGCCATGGTGGCCTGGTGAAATGGCCACCTCAGGCCAGCCCAAACTCGCGGATCGCCGCCCCGGCGCCGCGCAGGTTAGCCAGTTTCATTTCGGAATACTTGCGCGAAAGCAGCACTCCGTCCGCGCCCGCGCGGAGCGCCGCCAGCACCGCCTGCCGGGTGCCGTCGGGCGTGGACTTGCTTTGGCCGGCGCCGGTCGGAATGTCGATATCGATACCCGGCCACAACTGCGTCCTGGTTCCGTTCAGCGCTTCCCTGGCCCGCTTGGCCTCCTCGAACACATAGTCCGCCGAGAAGCCGGTCTGGGGGATTTCGGCCAGGCTCTTTTCATGCTGGTACCCCAGCACCCGATAATGGAAATCGAGCAATTCCTGCTGCGGCACGTCGCCGTACATCGTAGTGCCCACGGAGCGGATATACGTCGCCATCCGCGGCCCGCCGCAGTTGTGATACATCACCATCTTCAGAAAGTCGGAGTATTTGGAAATCTCCGAGAGGTCCTGCTCCGCGCGGTAAATCGGGCTGAAGGAGTTGTTGTGCCAGATGTGCCACCCCACCCCCACCGCAGGCTTGACGGATTTCACCTTGTTGTACATCGCGGCGTACGTCTCGCGCAGGCTGTCGGTCCACAGCATCTCCCACGCCAGCAGTTCCGGGTAGCGCAGCATCAGCCGCCACAGCGTCACGTAATAGCCGTCCACGGGGCGGCGGTTGCCGCGCGTGGACTGGATGAAATTCCCCAGCGCCTGAAACCCGTCGCGCGCGCGCCGGGTGTTGATGCCGCGCCCGGCCGCCTTCTTCTCGCAGAACTCGCAGAAGCACGTGGCCCTGGCCAATCCCGGCCTCCCTCCGTGGCTCGCGCCCAGCGCGTCGGCAAACGCGCCCTGCCGCTCCGAACCCCACATGATGCCGTCGATCTCGTACGACCGCGCGTAGTCCTCCACCATCCCCAGCAGCCAGTTGCGGTAGTTCGGATTGTTGAAGCACAGAGTATTGGCACTCGATCCGTCCAGGTGCTTCTCCTGCGCCTCCCGCACCCCGGGCACGGAGTTGTTCCATACGTCCTCGAACCAGCAGATGGTCTTGATCCCGCGCTTCCGCGCGGAAGGCAGCACGGCCTCCAGCACGTCATAGTCGCCGAAATCCGGCGCGCGGAAATCGTGGATTGAGGTGTCTTTGTAATACTCCGGGTGGATTTTAGTGTAGCTGCCGCCGTGAAACGTGCCGGGACCGCTGCCGTTGTCGTACTCCTGCTTGCCGTGATCGGGCAGCGGCTGCCCCGGCACCTGCCGGCCCGCGATCCCGCGCCCGTAGGTGAAGGTCGCGACGAAGAGCGTATTGACGTACGCATCCTGCTGGAATTCATCCAGCACCTTCTCGACGCCCTCGTCGACGAACGAGACCGCCCCCACCTGAATACCGATCATCTTGCCGGTTGCGGGCGCCGCCGCGAGAGCCCCCGCGCCCATCGTTTGTAAGAAATTGCGCCGATTCATTCCCCTTTTGTCTCCGTGGTAGTGACCGCCAGGGCGGCCAGCTTGAGTTCCGCGAGCGTGCGGTTGACTGCCGTCAAATCCGTTTTCAGCACGCCATCCAGTTGCTGCTTCAACCCGTCCAGCCGTTCGGACAGGAGCCGAAAAACCTCGTACGAAGCGGCCGTGGGCTTGCCGTCGCCGCGCTCGATACTGCTGCCGAGCGCGGCCAGCTTGTTGTTCAGCTTGATGGGAAAATTCAGCGGGTCCTGCCCGCTGCGATTCCGCACCTGGTACACCTCTTCTTCGACCGCCGTGAGTTTCGCGCGCAAAGCATCGCAGCCGCTCTTCAGCGCCGCATCCTGGCTCCGCTTCAAGCGGTCGTCCATCTGCTTTTTCAGCTCGCGGATCGTGATCACCATCTCGTTCGCCCCGGTCACCCCCTCGCGCACTTTGATGGCGAGGGCGAACTGCTCCGCGAGATCCGCCACCGTCACGTTGTCCAGTCGCGGGTCCTTCTGGACTTCGAAACGCTCGGTCAGCGTCGTGCCGGCGGTGGTGAGCCGCACCTGGTAGGTCCCCGGCACCGCCATCGGACCTTGCGTGTTCGCGCCCCACAGGATCATCCCCGTGAAGGTCTTCGGACCGGCATACCGCTGATCCCACCGGAAGCGGTTCAGTCCGGCTTTGCGCGGCACCGGGGGCGGAGCCCCACCCCGGCCTCCACGGCCTCCGCCGCTTTCTTCGGCAGCATCGGCGGCGCCCGCGCCGCCACGCCCGCCACGCCCGCCGCGTCCGGCAGTGCGCCGCTTGTCCTCTTCTTCGCTCCCCGTGAAAGATCGCACGAGCGCGCCGTTCGCATCCAGAATGTCGATCGTGATACGGTCCGCCGGCTTCGCCAGGAAATAGTCGATCGGCTCGGGCCCCACGTTCCTCAGGGCGGCCGGCGGGAGGAACAGGTGCACGTCCTGTGACACGATGGCCGGCGTGAGCTGCCGCAGGGGAGTGATGTCGTCCAGCACGTAGAACGACCGTCCGTGGGTCGCAATCACCAGGTCGTCACCTTCGATCAGGAGGTCCGGCACCTGCGTGTCGGGCAGATTGAGCGCGATGGATTGCCAGTTCGCGCCGTCATCGAACGAAACATGAATGCCGTGCTCCGTGCCCGCAAACAACAGTCCCTGCCGCACGGGGTCCTCCCGCACGGCATGAACGTAGTCGTCCCCCGCGATGCCGTTCACGATCGTGCTCCACGTCTTGCCGTAATCCACGGTTTTGAAGATGTAGGGCCGGCGGTCGTCGTTCTGGTAGTTCTTCACCGCGACATATGCCCCCGCGGGATTGTGCGGCGAAGCTTCGATCAGGCTGACACGCCCGAAATCCGGCATCCCGGGCGGCGTCACGTCGGTCCAGTTCTTTCCGCCGTCGCGTGTGAGATACACGCGTCCGTCGTCCGACCCGGTCCAGATGGTGTCCGCCTCTTTTCGTGAGGGCGCGATGGTGAAGATCGTGCCGTAGATCTCGGGACCATTCTGGTCGTGCGTGATCGGACCGCCCGAATCGCCCAGTGTTTTCGGGTCGTGGCGTGTCAGGTCGGGGCTGATCTTTTGCCAACTGTGACCGTCATCGGTAGTCTTCCACAAGTGCTGCGACGACGTGTACAGCACGTCGGAATCGAGCGGCGAAAATACGATGGGAAACGTCCACTGCCAGCGCTCCGGCAACGATCCCGCCGATTCGCCGGAGAAGAACAGCGGGTACACCTGGATGTCGCGGGCCTGGCCCGTCCGCCGGTCGAACCGGGTCAGGAGCGCACCCTGGCTCCCGGCGTAGAACAGGTTCGGATTCGAGGGATGCGGCGCGATGTAGCCGCTCTCGCCGCCGCCCACGCTGTAGCTGGCGACGGCCCCACGCCCGCCGCCTCCGCCGCCGCGCCCGCCGGCGGCCGCGCTGGACACGCAGATCGTCGAGCTGTCCTGTTGCGCCCCGCACACGTGGTACGGCACGTCCCTGGTCACGGCCACGTGATAGAGCTGCGCGGTGGGATACTGCTGCGCGGTCCAGGTCTGCCCGCCGTTGATGGAAACGTTGGCGCCGCCGTCGTTGCTGTTGATCATGCGCTGCGGGTTGCCGGGGTCGATCCACAGGTCGTGATTGTCGCCATGGGGCGGGCGAAGCTGCCGGTAGGTCTTGCCGCCGTCGGTGGACTTGTAGAACCCCGTGTTGAGCACGTACACCGTGTCCTTCGCCCGCGGATCGGCGTAGATGCGGGTGTAGTAGAACGCGCGCTGGCGCAGGCTGCGGTCCTCGCTCACGCGCTTCCAGGTGGCACCCGCGTCATCGGAAACGAACACGCCGCCATTTTCGTTTTCCACGATGGCATACACGCGGTTGGAGCCGGCGCCCGAAACCGATACCCCGATCTTTCCCACCACTCCTTGCGGCAGCCCGGGGTTGCGCGTGATCTCGGTCCAGTGATCGCCGCCGTCGGTGGATTTGAACAATCCGGTGCCCGGCCCCCCGCTGGTCAGGCTCCACGGAGTGCGGTTGGCGTCCCACAAGGCCGCGAAGATCACCTGCGGATCGTGGGGATCGAGCGCCAGGTCCACGGCGCCCGAATGATCGTCGCGGTACAGTACCTTCTCCCAGCTCTGCCCTCCATCCTTCGAGCGGAAAACGCCGCGCTCCGTGTTGCGGCCGTAGGGGTGCCCCAGCGCCGAGACGTAGACGATGTCGGGGTTCGTGGGATGAATGCGAATCCGCGAAATCGCCTGCGTGTCCGCCAGCCCGATGTGCTTCCAGGTCTTGCCGGCGTCGGTGGACTTGTAGACGCCATCGCCCTGCATGATGTTGCCGCGCAACTGGGTTTCTCCCATCCCCAGGTAGACCACATCCGGGTTGGAGGCCGAAACCGCCACGGCGCCCACCGACGAGCTGTGAATCTGGCCGTCCGTTATCGGCCGCCAGGTGATCCCGCCGTCGGTGGTCTTCCACAAGCCGCCGCCGGTCGCGCCGAAGTAATACTCATTCGGCCGGCCGGGACTCCCCGCGCATGTGATGGACCGCCCGCCGCGCGCCGGTCCGATGCTCCGCCACTCGAGCGACGCAAAGATTTTCGGATCGTACCCTGCCGCCACCGACAGGGCCGCCGCGGCCAAGGCCAGAACAGCGAATCGTACGTTTCGCACCATGGTGCGGTCATTATATTACGCCCTTTCCACGCGGCCGCTCGTTTCGGCGGCTGTGACCGCTTCCGGGAAGACCCGCGCCGGGTGCAACTTTTTGCTGACGAATCCGGTTGCGAGACGTATGTATTGGGTAGGGTGTGGTCTGTCTATGCCGCATGATTTCCGTGTTTCCATCCGCACGCTGCTGAGGAGTCCCGGGTTCGCCCTCACAGCCGTAGCCGCGCTGGCCCTGGGGATTGGCGCCAACGCCGCCATTTTCAGCCTGGTGAACCAGGTTCTGCTGCACCCCGCCGGGATTTGGCGGCCGGACCGCGTGGTGGCCGTGCGCGTCAAGTACGACAAGCTGAACCTCAAGAGCATCCCGATATCGGTGCCCGATTTTGCCGATGTGCGCAACCGCCGCGACACGTTCGAGCACGCCGCCGTGGTGAACCAGGGCGATTTCAACTACACCGGCGGCGACGCGCCGGAGCGGCTGCAGGGCGCCTCAGTTTCGCTGGAGTGGTTCGACGTGTTCGGAGCCAGGCCGCAGATCGGGCGCGTTTTCACCGCCCAGGAGGATCAACCCAACGCCAACCAGGTGGTGGTACTCTCGCACGCCGCGTGGCGGCGGCTGTTCGGCGCCGATCCGGGCGTTTTGGGAAAAACCATCGCGCTCAACGAACGGCCTTACCGCATCGTCGGCGTGATGGGACCGGATTTCCGCTGGCCGCGGGCGACCGACCTGTGGGCGCCGCTGGGGCTCGCGAGCGATGCGTACTCCGAGAGCAACCGGTTCAACGAGGGGCTGACCGCGTTTGCGCGCATGCGGCCCGGCGTGCCGTTCGAGAAAGCCAACACGCTGATCCAGATGCTGGGCGACCGGCTGAAACGGACCGGCACCCGTGGGGCGGCGTATGCGACGGATTCGGGCTGGGGCATGTTTGGCGTGCCGATGACCGACTTCGTCGCCGGCGACACGCGCCGGCCCCTGTTGATCCTCATGGGCGCGGTGGGGTTTGTGCTGTTGATCGCCTGCTCGAACATCGCCGGCCTGATGCTGGCGCGGACCACAGGGCGGGCGCGCGAGATCGCGGTGCGCACGGCGCTGGGCGCCGGGCGATGGCGGTTGATGCGGCAGACGCTTTCGGAGAGTTTGCTGCTGGCCACTGCCGGAGCGGTGGCGGGGCTGGCGCTGGCCTATGCCGGCGTGCGCGTGATGCTGCTGCTCGCGCCCGAAAACGCGACCGCGGGCCTGACCGCGGGCATCGACTTCCCGGTGCTGCTGTTCACCGCCGTGGCCACCGCGGCATCGGCGGTGCTGTTCGGGCTCGCGCCCGCGTGGCAGATCGGCAACCTGGATGCGAACGAGATTTTGAAAGGCACGGGCCGCTCGGGCGTGTCGGGCCGCGGGCGGCAGCGGCTGCGCTCGGGCCTGGTGGTGTGCGAAACGGCGCTGGCGCTGATGCTGCTAGTGGGGGCGGGCCTGTTTCTGCGGAGCCTGGCGCGAGTGGAAGAGATCCGCCCCGGTTTCGATCCGCGCGGCGTGATGACCGCTTCCCTCACGCTGGCGCGCACACGCTATCCCGATAACCCGCGCCGCATCGCGTTCTATCGCGCGCTGGCCGATCGTCTGTCGGCGATTCCGGGCGTGTCCAGCGTCGCGCTCGGCCTTCCGCTGCCGTTCAGCGGCGGGCAGGCATCGGCGTCGTTTCGCATCCGCGAGAAGCCCACCGGGCCTGGCGATCCGGGGCCGCACGGCGATGTCCGCACGATTTCACCGGACTATTTTCGGGCGCTCGGGATTCCTTTGAAGGCGGGGCGTTATTTTACGGATCAGGACCGCGAAGGCACGGAGCGCGTGGCGATCATCGATGAGAACCTGGCGCGGCAGTACTGGCCGGGCGAGAACCCGATTGGTTCGCATGTTGCCGGCGGCGCACCGGGAGGTTTTGCGACCATCGTCGGCATAGTGGGCCACGTGCGCCACTCCGACCTGGCGGCCGACAGCGGCAAGGGCGTCTACTATTACTCGATGTGGCAGGTGGCGGCACCCTTCACCCAGATGGCGCTCAAAACGCCGCGCGATCCGGCGACACTGGCGGGGCCGATCCGCGAGGCGGTACGTGCGGTGGACGCGGCGCAGCCGGTAGCGCAGCCGGTAGCGCAGCTCAAGACCATGGAAGACCTAGTGTCGAACTCTCTGGCGCCGCGGCGCTTCGTGGTCCAGTTGATGGGCTTCTTCGCGGTGGTGTCGCTGCTGATGGCGGCGCTGGGGCTGTATGGGGTGATCAGTTACTCGGTGGCGCAACGCACGCAGGAGATCGGCATCCGGGTCGCACTGGGCGCGTCGCGCAGAGCGGTGCTGGCGCTGGTAGTGGGTGAAGGTGTCCAACTGGCGCTGCTGGGAGCAGCCATCGGCCTGGGTTTGTCGGTGGCCTCCGGGCGGTGGGTCCGAAGCCAACTGTTCGAGGTCGGCGCGTTCGATCCGGTGACGTTCGCCGCGATGGCGCTGGTGATGGTGGGCGCGGCCTTCGCCGCCAGCTACGTACCGGCGCGGCGGGCGATGAAGGTCGAACCCTCGGAGGCCCTGCGGTACGAATGACCGCGATGCGATAATCGCGGAACCTCACGCCGGGGCGGCCGCTGCGGCGGCCTGAGCGAATTCGGCCGCCAGCCGCATGCGGCCCAGCGCTTCGAGAATCCGCGGGACGTCTTCAAAACCGTAGGAGATCCGCAGTTGCCGCTTCCCCAGTTGGGCCAGGTCGCCCTGCGGGTGCACGCAGTACTCGCCCGGAATGTAGAACACGCGCGGGTCGCGAGGGTCGGAGGGCAGCGCCAGAAACCGGAAAAACGGCGACGCCGGATGTGTCTCGATCTCCCGGAGCGTGAGGTAATAGTAGAATCCCGCGCTGCCGCCGCGGCAGGCTTCGAGGAACGGACCCAGGCTGCGTTGGATACCCTCGCGGACGGCCAGCGCTTTTTCGCGGTACCCGGCGTTGACGACGCGAAGCTGGGCGGCGATGTGGGTATCGAGCAGATAGCCGGCCATCTCCTGCACGAACTGCGGACCACTGAACCCGCTGTCGCTGGTCTTCTGCACCATGGCATTCATGAAGGGACCCGGCGGCCCAAGGAGGTAGCCGATGCGTAACGCGGGAGCCAACACCTTGGAAAGCGTGCCGATCTCGTAGGCGATACGCAGCTCGTCCTCCGCCATCACGGATTCGAAGGGCTCCGCGGAGGGGTCGTGCAGCAGCAACTCGTAGGCGAGATCGTAGAAGATCGGGATGAGGCGTCCCTGTCGCCGGGACAACCGGGCAGCGAGGTCGAGCAGGGCGCGGCGCCGTGCGTTCGAGAGGATCGTGCAGGAGGGGTTGTTCACCGTCACGGTGTAGAAGAACGAAATGCGGGCGGCATCGCCGCCGAGCGCGTCGAGTTTGCGAGAGAGCACAGCGAGATCGATTCCCTCCGCATCCTCGGGAACCGCCAGCACCTGGAATCCTTTGCGTTCGAGCGCATCGGTGTAGATGTAGTAGGTCGGATCGGAGGTGACCACGATGCCGGGCGGCAGGACTTCCGCGAGGGCGTCGAGGATGCTGGTGGCGCCGCACGCGCCGATGGCCAGGGACTGGCGCGCAAGAGTGACCTCATCCAGGCCGCGGATCCGGCGGCCGGCGAGGAACCGCCGGATGGCGGCGATCAGGTTGGCGCAGCCCACCGGATTGCCGTAGTTGAAAGCCTGCCGGTATTTCATGCCGTCATCGACGACGGCCTGCATGGCGCCGGCGATGCCGGCGATGGGGATCGTCTTCTCGTTGACGTAGCCGACTCCCAGGTTGATGTCCACGCCGTCGCGGAATCCCCCCGCGAACTCCACCATCATCCGGTTGACGGGAGATGGTTGGGCAGAGGCCCGACCGAAGTCGGAGAGATGGATTTGCATGTTGGGTTGAGATGGGGCTGCAGCTTCTCCAGGGCGGCCTCCACGCTGATTCCGTATTTGGCGCGGAGGGCTTCCAGCTTGCCGTGTTCCACGAAGTGGTCGGGCCAGCCGATACGGACCACGGGAGTCGCAATGCCGAGGTTGCTCAGTTCCTCCAGAACGGCGCTGCCGAAGCCGCCCATCAGCACATGGTCTTCCAGGGTAAGGATCACAGCCGCGCCGCGGGCGTAGAATTCCAGCATCTCGACGTCGATGGGCTTGGCGAAGCGGGCGTTGATCACCGCCGCCGCAATACCATCGCCGGCGAGCTTTCGCGCGATCTCCTCGGCCATCGGGACCAGCGCGCCCAGGGCGAAGATGGCGACGCGGGCGCCGTCCTCATGTTGCAGCAACTCCGCCTTGCCGATCGGGATGGCCTTGGGAACGTCCTTGACCGGGGTGCCGGGCCCGAGGCCGCGGGGATACCGGACGGCGACCGGACCTTCGCACTGCATGGCCGTGAACAGCATGTCGGCCAGTTCGTCCTCGTCCTTGGGAACCATGTGCACCAGGTTCGGGACACCGCGCAGATAGCTGATGTCGAAGAGTCCGTGGTGCGTGGGTCCGTCGTCGGGGGAGAGCCCGCCGCGATCCATAGCGAACACCACCGGGAGGTTTTGCAGGCAGACATCGTGCACGATGGGATCGAACGCGCGTTGCAGGAAGGTGGAGTAGATGGCGCAGAACGGCTTGAATCCGCGCGCAGCCAACCCGGCGGCGAAGACCACCGCGTGCTCTTCGGCGATTCCCACATCGAAGTAGCGGTCGGGGTGATGCGGCCGGAAGCGGTCGAGTCCGGTGCCGTTGGGCATCGCGGCGGTGATAGCCACCACCTTGGGATTGAAGTCGGCCAACTTGACCAGGGTATCGGCGAACACTTCGGAGTAGGTTCGCCGGCTGAGAGGCTTGGTCTCACCGGTTTCGGGGTCGTAGGGCCCGAGGCCATGGAATTTTTTCTGCTTCTGCATGGCGGGCTCGAAGCCCTTGCCCTTCTGGGTGAGAACGTGCAGCAGCAGCACGCGATCCTGGCGCTTGAGGAACTCGAAGGTGTTGATGAGGGTGGAGATGTCGTGGCCGTCGATGGGACCGTAGTATTTGATGCCCAGCTCTTCAAAGATGATGCTGGGCCAGAACATGCCCTTGGCGGCTTCTTCGGCCTTGCGGGCCATGGCGAGGGCGGTTTTGCCGCCGACCCTTTCGACGAATTTGCCGGCGCGGTCGTGCAGGTAGGCGAACCGCGGGCTGGTGACCATGCGGTTGAGATAGCTGGCGATGGCGCCGACATTCTTGTCGATGGACCACTCGTTGTCATTCAACACCACCAGCATGCGCCGGGTGTGGTGGGCGATGTTGTTCAGCGCTTCGTAGGTGATGCCACAGGTGAACGCCGCATCTCCAGCCACGGCGACGACGTGTTCCCGGCCGCCGCTCTTGTCGCGCGCCACGGCCATGCCCAGCGCCGCGGAGAGGGCCGTGCCGGCGTGCCCCGCGCCGTAGCAATCGTGCGGGCTTTCGGTGCGCAGCATGAAGCCGTTCAATCCGCCGGGGGTGCGGATGGTGGCGAAGCGCCCGCGCCTGCCGGTCAGCAGTTTGTGCACGTACGCCTGATGGCTGACGTCAAACAGAAACTGGTCTTGCGGAGTGTGGAACGCGTAGTGCAAGGCGATCGTCAGTTCCACGACTCCGAGGTTGGGTCCGAGGTGGCCGCCATTGGCGGAAAGAACGGTGATCAGTTCCTCACGGATTTCCGCGGCCAGACGTTCCAGATCCGGTATCGAGAGATGGCGTAAGTCTTCGGGTGAATCAATACCGTCAAGTATCCGTCCCATAATTGTCAGCGGCTGTTGCTTCGCGATGGCGCATTCTCTGTACGCTGAACAGAACGAAGTGGCAGAACAGCGCCGTGACGAGCCACGAGAAGAAGAGCACCACGCAGTCATGCAAGGGGAGGTGCGCGATTCCGGGGTCCCAGAACATCTGGAGCAGGGGGTTATATCCCTGGACGGTAGGCTGATCGGCGAGCCACACCAAAGTGGCCGCGACCGCCCCCAGGAAGACCCGGTTGGAGGCTATCCTCCGCACCCGCGTTGCTCTCATGCTGTTTATTGTACCTGGATTGACTTCCAACCGACGGAAGGACGGGCCGCCGGCCCACGTGGCGCCCGGGCCGGCTCATCCCCTCAGATGGGTGTTGAGGAAATCGAGCGTGCGCTGCCAGGCGAGTGTGGCGGCGGACTCATCGTAGCGCGGCGTGGTGTCGTTATGAAAACCGTGATTCGCGCCTTCGTAGATATATGCCGTGTAGGCAACCCGGTTGGCCTTGAGCGCTTCCTCGTAGGCCGGCCATCCGGCGTTGATGCGCGTGTCCAGGGAGGCGTAGTGCAGCAGAAGGGCGGCCTTGATCTTCGGGACATCCGCGGCCGGAGGCTGGGAGCCGTAGAAGGGCACGGCGGCGGCCAGCTCGGCACCCATGCGCACGGCGAGCGTGTTGGCGATGCCACCGCCAAAGCAGAACCCGATCACGGCGATTTTTCCGGTGCAATCCGGACGGGCTTTGAGCCAGCGCGCGGCGGCCAGAAAGTCCTCCGTCATTTTGGAACGGTCGAGCTTGGCGAAGAGCTGCCCGCCTTTCTCGTCGTCGCCCGGATAACCGCCGGCGCTGGTGAGACCGTCCGGCGCAAAGGCCAGGTACTCTTCGGCTCCCAGGCGGCGAGCCACATCTTCGATGTAGGGGTTCAGCCCGCGGTTCTCATGCACTACCAGCACTCCCGGAACCTTGCCCGCGGCCCCGGCAGGGCGAACCAGGTAGCCCTTGATGCTGTGGTTGCCCTGGGGCGAAGGCACGGTGGCGTATTCGGTGCGGATCCGGCTGTCATCCCTGGCCACCTGCTGCGCCCACGCGTAGTTCGGGCGGAGACTCTCCAGGATCGCCATGGCGGTGAGACCGCCGGCGGCGAATTTTTGCGCGCCCTCCAGGAAGTCGCGGCGGCCGATATCGCCGTGCACGTAGCGGTCGAACAGGTCCAGCAGTTCCTGCGGAAAATCGGTCGCTTTCTGTCGTTCCATGGAGTTCCCTCGCTTGCTGCCGGAAAGCATATCACAGCGGCCGCGGGGGGTAGACGGCACGGGCGAGCCTCGCGAGCGTCCGGGCGGGTGGGCGAGGCCGGGCCGCGCTTCGATTCCGGACGCGCTTGCGCCCGGCGGCGGCAACTGGCATCTTGACCCTAGCGAGATCCATGCGGGATTTTCCATACGCGCTGCGGGCTCTGCGAAAGAGTCCGGCGTTTGCGGTGACCGCCACGGTCACGATTGCGCTCGGCATCGGGGCCACCACCTGCATTTTCAGCGTGACGAATGCGGTGCTGCTGCGGCCGCTTCCGTATTCGAACCCTGAACGGTTGGTCCTGGCCACGATGGAGTTCCCGTTCACGAATGCCGGGTTCCTGGAGCTGCGCCAGGCCGCCGGCGGTGTTTTCGAGGACATGAGCGGAGTGTTCACGTTCCGCGCCATCGTGCCGCGGGAAGACGGCAGGCCGGAACGGATCTACGAGGCGGAAGTAACGGCGAATTTCTTCCGCATGATGGGCGCGAAGCTGGCCGCCGGCCGCGACTTCAGCGAGGCGGACGAACAGCCGCAAGGCATCCGCCCGGGAGCCGGATTGCCACCTGGCAGCACGGTGATGCTCAGCTACGAATACTGGCAGCGGCGCTACGGCGGCGACCCGGCGGTCGTCGGGCAGGAGATGCGGAGCCCGGGCGGGCGCGGACCCCGAATCGCCGGTGTGCTCGCGCCGGGTTTCCGGCTGTACTACCCGGGGGCCGCGGTGCCGGACGTATGGATCGCCAACAACCTGGGGTTTGACGGGCGGGCGTTCGGACTCCAGGCGATCGGCAGGTTGCGGGGCGGCATCCGTCTGGAGCGGGCGGAGCAGCGGGTACGGTCGATGGCGCGCGAATTGTGGAAGAGCAACGCGGAGGAAGCGGCGTCCGGTTCGCGGATACGGCTGGTGCCCATGCGTCAGCACCTGGTGGCGGAAGTCCGGACCGTGATCCTGGCGCTGATGAGCGCGGTCGTATTTCTGCTCCTGATCGCTTGCGCGAACGTGGCGAACCTTTTGCTGGCGCGGGCGTCCGGACGCGAGCGCGAGTTGGCAGTGCGGGCGGCGCTGGGCGCGGGCCGCGCACGGCTGATGCGGCTGACGCTGGCGGAGGCCTTGCTGCTGGCGGGCGCGGGCACGGTGGCGGGCGTGGGACTGGCGCGGCTCGGCATCCGAGCGCTGCCGGCGCTGGCGCCGGCGAACCTGCCGCGCATTGAGACCATCGGGATCGACCTGCGCGTGCTGGCGTTCGCCGTGGCCGCGGGGCTCTCGGCGGCGGCCGTATTCGCGGCGGCGCCTGCGTGGCGGGCCGTGCGGCCAAACCTGATGCAGGTTCTTCGCGGAGGCCGCGCGGCGGCAACCGGCTCGCCGCTGCTCCGAAACGCCACGGTGGTGGTGGAAGCGGCGCTCTCCTGTATTCTGCTGGCCGGTTCGTGCCTGATGGTGCGCAGCTTCCGGGAACTGAGCCGCATCCAACCGGGGTACGATCCCCACGGGCTGCTTACGTTTCTACTGGTGAGAGACTGGGACCATAGCGCGCCGCCCGAAAAACGGATGGCGTACCTGCGCGCGGTGCAGGACCGCCTGCGCCGATTGCCGGGGGCGGAGGGGGCAACCGCCTCGCCCTTCCTGCCGCTCACGGGCGCGTTAGGGCGGGGGATGGAGTGGGAGACGGAATGGCCGCGAGAGGCGGGCGAGGTGCGATCCGCCAACCTGCAGAGCGTGCTGCCGGGCTACTTCGAGACCTTCCGGACCAGGCTCCTCGCAGGCCGCACATTTACGGACAGGGACAATTCGCCGGAGCGCGCCGTGGCGGTCATCGACGAGCTTCTGGCGAAGAAGGCGTTCCCCAATCAGTCGGCGGTGGGCCGGCGCATTCGCATCCCCGCCATGGACCCGCGCTGGTTCGAAGTGATCGGCGTGGTGGAACACCAGCGGCTTCACGGGCTGGCGGAGGCGGGCCACGAACAGATCTACCTGACCGACGCGGTGATGGGATTCGGCGTGGGTCGCTACTGGTTCGTTCGTGCGGCGGATGACGCCGCGAAACTCCCCCCTGCGGTTCGCGCCGCGCTGGGCGCCTTCGATCCGCAACTGCTGTTATTGGAGGTACAGCCGATGGACGCGATCGTCCAGCGGGCGGAAGCGGGCACACGTTTCTCGCTGATGTTGATCGGCGTTTTTGCCGCGGTGGCGGCACTGCTGGCCAGCGTGGGACTGTACGGGGTTCTGTCGGCGGCAGTGAGCCGGCGCACGGGCGAAATCGGAGTGCGCGTGGCGCTGGGCGCGACACCGGGAGATATCTTCCGGGTGGTAGCCGGAGAAGGCCTGCGGCTGAGTGCCATGGGGATCGCATTCGGGCTCGGCGCGGCGTTCGGGCTCACGCGCCTGATGGCGAGCATGCTGGTAGGCGTCGCGGCCACCGACGGCGCGAGTTTCGCGGGCGCCGCCGGCCTCTTCCTGACGATCGCCGCGGTGGCGACCTGGGTTCCGGCGCGACGTGCGGCGCGACTGGATCCGAACGCGGCGCTACGGGAGGAATGAGGGGCCTAGCCGTCGTAGCGCAGGGCCGTCACCGGCTCGACGCGGGCCGCCCGCATGGCCGGAACCGAGGATGCTGCCAACGCCGTAACCAGGAGCACGGCCGCCACTGCGGCAAAGGTCGGCGCATCGGTTGCCTTCACGTCGTACAGCAGACTGCCCATCAGGCGGGTCAGACCCAACGCCGCGGCCAGCCCGGCGGCGATCCCTGCCAGCGCGATCGCCATTGCCTGGCGCACCACCAGCCGCACCACCTCCGCCCGCTGCGCGCCCAGCGCCATGCGCACGCCGATTTCATGCGTGCGCTGGGTCACCGAATACGCTACCACGCCGTAGATCCCGACCAGCGCCAGAACCAGCGCCGCCGCCGCAAAGATTCCCAGCAGGAACAGGTTGAAGCGGCGCGGCAGGATCGAATCGGCCAGAGCCTGCTCCAATGTCTTCACTTCGTACACCGGCTGCGTGGGGTCGACCCCGGCCATCAGCTTACGCATCGCGGGAGCCATGGAGGACGCATCTCCCGAGGCACGCACCATCACCGTCATCAGCCGCAGGAAAGGCGATTGCAGGTACGGGATGTACACTTCCGGCTCCGGCCGGGCGTCCAGCCGGGTGTATTTGAGATCGCTCGCGAGGCCCACCACCACGGCCATGGGCGGGGGCTGCCGGCCCGGCACCTGCAGACGTTTTCCGATCGGGTCCGTTCCCCCGAATACCAGGTTCGCCAGGCTCTCGTTGATCATCACCACATCGGAGGATTCGTGATCGGTGAGCCAGCGCCCCCGCAACAGGCGCATTCCCAGCGCGCGTCCGGAGGATGCCGAGACGGTGTTGAAGATGCACTGCGGCGCCTGGTCGGGAGGAAGCGGCCGCATGCCCTCGACCTGCACCACGCCTCGCACGGGAGTATTGATGATTCCCGCGGCCTGGACGCCGGGCGCGGTTTCGACGCGGTGCAGAGCCTCTCGCACATATGCCTGCTGCTGGCCCAGGGTGCGGTAGCCCGGTCCGGCCAGCGCCACTTTCAGGGTGAGGACTTGCTCGGGGACGAAGCCGGGCGGGTGCGCGTTCATGTGCAGAAAACTTTTCACCATCAGCCCGGCTCCGGTGAGCAGGACAATCGCGAAGGCCATCTCCGCCACTACCAGAGAACGGCGAAACCAGCGGCCGGGCGCGGCGGAGAAGGTTCGCGAGCTGTCTTTGAGCACCTCGTGCAGGCTCGACCGCCAGATCGCCACGGCCGGACTGAACCCGAACGCCAGGGCGGTGGCAAGCGAGACCAGGAGGTTATACGCCAGCACGCTGCCATCCAGGTTGGTTTCGGAGAGGCGTGGAACGGCATGCGGCGCCAGCCGCACCATCGCCGCGACGGCCGCGCGCGCGAACAGCAGGCCCACAGCGCCGCCGATGGCGGCCAGCACCAGCGCCTCGCCCAGAAACTGGCGGATCACCCGCGCGCGCCCCGCGCCCACCGACATGCGGATGGCGATCTCCCGGCGGCGTGTGGCGGCCCGCGCCAGGAGCAGGTTGGCGATGTTGGCGCAGGCGATCAGGAGCACGAAGCCGACCGCCGCCAGCAGCACCAGGAGCGGACGGCGCGCATCGCCCACCAGTTTGTCGCGAAGCGGCACCACGCGCAGAGTCATGAGGTGGTAGAAGGAATGCGGGTTCTCCCGGGCGATGCGTGCCTGAATCGTCTCCAGTTCGGTTCTGGCGGCGGCGATGGGCACGTTCGGCTTCAGCTTTCCCACCACGTTCAGCACAAGCTGGTTGCGCCCGCGCACCTGGCTTTCGCGCGTGACCTGGTTCGGAACGTAGATCTCCATCTCGCGGGGTTCGAGAGCCACCATCTGCTGCGGGAACAGGAAGCGGAACCCTTTCGGGAGCACACCGCTGATCGTCATCGGGCGCCCGTCCAGCCTCACCGCTTTTCCGATCACGCCGGGGTTGCGCCGGAACCGGCGCTCGAAGAGACTGTCGGCGATCACAAGGGCATTGCGCTCGGTGGGGGCGAAGAGGTGGCCCAGCGCGGGCCGGGCCCCGGAGACCTCCCAGAATCCATCGGTCACCTGGGCGGTGCGGTATTGTTGCGCCTCGCCATCCGCCGCCAGGGTGGAATCCATGTAGCCGTAGGCGACCATCTTCTCGAAGGATTTCGCCTGGTCCCGCCAGTCGAAGAAGTCCGGCCCGGCGACGATCTCAGCCTTGAACACCGCGTTGTAATCCGCCAGCCACGCCAGGCGATCGGGATGGGGATACGCCAGCGGCCGCACCAGTACGGCGTTGACCACGCTGTACACCGCCGTGTTCAGGCCAATCCCCAGCGCCAGTGTGAGCGCCACCACGGCCGCAAACCCGGGGTTCCGCCGCAGCAGGCGCGCGCCGTATTGCACGTCCTGCCACAACTGTTGGACCCATGCCGGGTTCCACACCGCCCGCGTATCCTCGGCCACCCGCAACGGATTCCCGAACTTGCGCAGCGCCGCGGCGCGGGCTTCCGCGGGGCTCATCCCACGCTCCAGGAACTCGCGGGTCTCGCGCTCGATGTGATCCCGGATCTCGGCATCCAGGCCCTCCAGCATCCGCCTTTTGGTAGACATTCTAGGTGAAGCATATGCCCGCTCCCATAGAATGTCAAGGTGTGCTCCGGGAAAGTGAGCCGCCGGCGCGGGTCTAGATCCACTTGGTGGCCAAAAAGTTCACAAACTGGTCAAGTTTGGAACGCGGCGCACACAACACCATTCGCTCCCGGCGGGAGCGCGGTTCCGCCGTCATTCGGGACAATCACCTCAACGTGTCCAGCGTTGGCTTTGGCTTTTGTTGTCGCCGTCCCATCGTTGGGACCCTAGGTTAAATCGAGCTGTCAGTCCATCCTGCAGCTCCTCTAAAACGCTCTTACGACATTTCGCTGAGGCCGTTGCCCGAAATCATCCTCTACCCCGATGCTATCAGGAGGCTGCATGCCCCGGCGGTATGGGGCTCCGTCATGACCAAAGCTCCCAGGCACTTCAATTAACGCCGCGCGGCCGGGGCCGATGGCTCCGGCCGCGAAAGACGTGAGCCGGCTTGAAGCCGGCTCACATAAGCTTATCTCTCGGCGGTATGAGGCTCCCTCGCTACCTCTAGCGGCGCCGGGCGGCCTTTCGCGCCGCTTTCCGTACGGCCTGGTCCGCCGCCGCGGCGGACTCGCTGGTAATGCGCTCGGGCGCCAGCTTGCTGAGGATGCGGTCCTTGATCCAGTGCTCGTCCCACCATTCGCGCGGGTTCACCTGCACGCCGTCGATCTGCATGCCGAAGTGGACGTGCACGCCGCCGGCCAGCCCGGTCTGTCCCGCGATCCCCATTTTCTGGCCCTTGCGCACCATGTCGCCGGGCTTCACATCGATCTGATGGAGATGGCCGTAAATGGACTGCAGCGCATAACCGTGGTCCAGCACAATGCAGTTGCCGTAAATCCCCAGGTCCGCGGCGTACACCACGCGGCCATCGTTGGCCGCCGTTACCGGCGCGTTCTGGACGTCCGAGAGGTCGAAGCCGAGGTGCACCTGCTGGTCCACTTTCTTGCCGTGATAGATGTAGTTGCGCACATCCGCGAAATCGGCCTCTTCCTTGCCGTAGTGGATGAACGGACCGTTCCACAGGATCTTCTCTTCGGTCTTGAGCCGCAGGTCGGCCATCTGCTGGTTATTTTTGCGCCGCATCTCGCCGTTGATTTTGAGAAAGCGCGAGAGCAGGTCGGGCCCCGGCGCGAGTTGCCCGGTCGGATCCACCGAGGTCACCAGTTTTTCCATGAGCGCGTCGGTCAGCTCGAAATCGCGCACGCGGAACTTCTTGGGGAACAGTCTGAACCAGAAGCGCCCGGTGGCCTCGGTTCCCGCCAGGTTGCGGGCGTACACCATGGGCGCCACATCCGGCGGCAGGTCCCAGGGATACGCGAACATCGCGAACCGCTGATCGGCGGACTTGCCGGGCAGCGGGAAACTGCGAAAGGTATAATTCCCCACGCGCACGCCGGCTTCGTTCCACGACCCGCTGGCTGCGAACGTCACCAGTTCCATGCCGCCCTGGTTGATGTAATGCTGGGCATCGTCCGGGATCACGCGCGGCGCGCTCAGCACCACGTTCACATCGGCCGAAGCGACGTCGGTGCTGCCGCGGAAATCGTTCGACACGGCTTCCACGACCAGGCGCGCTTTACCCTCTTTCAGATTGGGCGCTTTGTTCTTGCCGGCTTCGAAGGTTACCGAGCGCGGCGGCGCGTTGCGCTTCCAGTAGAACCGCTGCGATTGGGCCTTCTCCTCGTACAGCGGATAGCGCGCGCCGCCCTGCTCGAGGTACGCCGACAGGCGCCGCACTCCGTGCGGGTTGGTTACCTTCACCGTCACCGGCGTGCTGATCCCCACGCTGGTGACCGGCGTCATAGAAACGGCCGTGTGGCCGGACATGAGCAGAAGCGCGATCACGCCCACGACCGCGAGGAACACTACCGCCAGGATTGCTTTCACTTTTTCACCCAGGAATCGATCCAATCGATAAACGTCTTGTACCACAGCAGGCTGTTCTGCGGCTTCAGTACCCAGTGGCCCTCATCCGGAAACACCAGAAGCCTGGACGGCACCTTCTGCATCTGCAGCGCGGTGAAGAGCTGGAGACCTTGCGTGTACGGCACGCGGAAATCCAACTCGCCGTGGATTACCAGCGTGGGCGTGTGGAAGTCCTTCACGTACTGGCTGGGCGACCACTTCGCGTACACTTCCGGCTTATCCCACGGCGTACCGCCGAACTCCCACAGCGGGAACCAGAGCTCTTCGGTGGCGCCGAACTCACTGGGCAGGTCATACACGCCGGCGTGCGAAATGAGCGCCTTGAAGCGCTGCGTATGTCCCAGGATCCAGTCCACCATGTATCCGCCGTAGGATCCGCCGGCGGCCACCATGCGCGCCGTGTCGGCATAGGGCAGGTTGTTGGAAATGTGGTCGCACACCGCCATGATGTCGTCGTACGGGCGCCCGCCCCAATCCTCGTTGATCTCGTCGATGAATTTCTGCCCGTAGCCGGTCGACCCCCGCGGATTGGGCATCACCACCAGGTAACCGGCCGCGGCGAAGACCTGCGCATTCCAGCGGTAACTCCAGCTCTGGCCCCAGTTGCCCTGGGGTCCGCCGTGAATCAGCATCAGCACCGGGTATTTTCGGCCCGCCTGAAAACCGGGCGGCTTGATCACGAAGCTCTGCACGCGGGAGCCGTCGGCCGCGTTCACCCAGAACTCTTCGAGTGAGGTGAGCTGGTGCGTGCTCAACACCTGGTCGTTGAGGTGGGTCAGCGCCACCGCCATCCCGCCGGTGGATGAGGCGCGATAGATCTCGATCGGCGACGCGCCGGTCTGCTGCGTGTAGACCATCGTCCTGCCATCGGGCGTGAACTGCATGTCGTCCAGTTCGTTGTCGCCGCTGGCCGCCACCCGGACCGCACCGCCGTTCACCGAGATGAACTGGATGGCCTGCCGCCCGCGGTCTTCCGTGGTGAAGAAGAGGTTGGCGGAATCGGGCGACCACGCGAAGCTGTTCACCCACCGGTCGATGTTCTCCGTCAGGTTCGTCAGCCGTCCCGTAGCGCGCTCCAACACCACCAGCCGCCACCGGTCGCTCTCGTAGCCCGCGCGCACCTGCGTCCGCCACGCCACGTATTTCCCGTCGGGAGAGTAGCGCGGGCTCGAATCCGCGCCCGGGTTGGCGGTGATCCTGCGGGTCTCCCCGCCCTCGATGGAGATCACGAACAGGTCGGTGTTGGTGCTCGTGGCGGGTACCGGGTCGGTGTTCATGGCAAAGCACACTTCTTTGCCATCGGGCGCGACGTCGTAATCGTCGGGACCGCCCAGCGAAAACGGCGGCACGTCGCGGGTGCCCGGCGTGAGGTCCCTGGGTGTTCCGCCGGTCACCGGCACCACCAACAGGTGGCTGCGGCGCCGCGATTGCCAGGCAGTCCAGTGACGGTACAGCAGCTCCGTGTAAATGCGCGCCCGGACCTTGCCGGCCTTCTCCGCATCCAGATTGCGCTTGTTGCAGGCATCGTCCGCGGCACATTCCGGATACACCGTGCTGGTGAACAGCAGGTTCTTCCCGTCGGGTGAAAACAGCACGCCATCGGCTTCGGTCGCGAGATTCGTCACCTGCCTGGGGTTTGCGCCGTCGGGATCCATCAGCCAGATCTGGGACGACCCGCTGCGGTCGGAAATGAACGCGATCCGCCGCGAATCCGGCGACCAGCGCGCCCGCTGGTTCACCTCGCCCTCGAACGTGATCGGCCGCGGAGTGCCCCCGTCGAGCGGCACGATCCATACCTGCTGCGGTTTCCTGTTCCCCGCCACGTCCACGCTCTGCATCGTGAAGGTCACCCAGCGGCTGTCGGGGGAAATCTGCGGATCGCCAATCCGCTTCAACTCCATCATGGCGTTGACGTCGAACGGCGCCTTCTGCGCGAAGACCACCGCGGCGGACACAATGAACAGGATCAGGCTGCGGCGCATAAAGTAAGATTGTAGCGCCCTCCCGCCAACTTACCTCAGCGCGGCTGCTGCATCCGGGAGAAATCGAACCGGCCGAGATACATCGGCTGGGACACCGGCGGCTTGGTCGTGGTTCGATCGATGGGGTAGGGTACGTCTTCGAGGGTGGGGAATCCCCAGACATCTCCGCTGCGCATGTCGATCACGACCTTGCCGAGCATCTGTGCGGTGCCATCCGGTTTCCGGAGGGTGGTCTCGCCGGGCTCCACGTACAGGGCGGACGGGTCGGATTGCGCAAGGGCCGGCGCCGGATTCATGAGCGGACGGAGCGCCACGATTCCGAGCAGCACGGCAATCAGGGTCAGCACGATCCTGGTATAGAGGCCATCGACAGGGAAACGCATATCTGAAGTGACGCGGGGAAACTGGATCGCGTTCTGGCGGATGTGTGCTCCCCGCAACGATGGCACGCAGCATGCGTTGCTACTGTTGCTTGGCTTCCAGCTCCGCCCAGCGGGCGTACAGCGTCTCCACACGAGCCTCGGCCGCCTGCAGTTTCTCGTAGCAGGCCTGCAACCGCGGCCCATCCGACACTACCTCCGGCGATTGCATCTCCAGCCGCACGGCGGACAGCTCCTCTTCGGCCGCCAGGATGCTCGATTCCATCCGGTCCCACTCGCGGGCTTCGAGATAGGACAGCTTCTTCCGGGCCGGCGCGCCAGGGGGCCTCGCGGGCGCGGGCGATTTCGGCGCCTTGGGTAGTTCCGCCGCCTCCCTGGCCTGCTCCCACTGCCAGTAATCCGCGTACATTTGCGCGCCGCCCCTGCCATCCAGCCCGAGGACGAGGTTGGAAACGCGGTCCAGCAGGTAGCGGTCGTGCGTGACCAGCACCAGCGCGCCGGGGAAATCGTTGAGGCTCTCCTCCAGCACTTCGAGGGTCGGGATGTCGAGATCGTTGGTGGGTTCGTCCAGCAGCAGCAGGTCGGCAGGCTGCAACATGAGGCGCGCGATCAGCACGCGCGCCTGCTCGCCGCCCGAGAGGCTGGCAATCGGGCGGTCGAGCTGCCCGGAATCGAAGAGGAAGCGCTTGGCCCACCCGGCTACGTGAATGGGACGGTCGCGATAGATCACCGTGTCGCCGTGCGCGCCGAGGCCCTGCCGCAGGGTCTGGCCCGGATCGACGTGCTCGCGCGCCTGGTCGAAATACACGATGCGCAGATTGGCGGCGAGCTCGATCGTCCCGGCATCGGGCAGCAGTTCGCCAGCGAGCAGACGCAGCAGCGTGGTCTTGCCGGAGCCGTTCAGGCCGACCAGCCCCAGCCGCGTGCCGGGCGAAAGCGTGAACCCCAGATCTTCGAAGAGCGCGCGCCCGCCCATGGTCTTTGCGAGGCCATCCACCGCGACAAGGCGCTTTGTGCGGCGGTCGGTGGCCGTGAAGTCGATCTGCGCCACCGCCTTGACGCCGCGCGATTCCAGGTCGGACAGCTCTCGGATCATGCGGCCGGCTTCGTCGATCCGCGCCCGCGATTTGCCGGTCCGCGCCTTGGGACCGCGACGCAGCCATTCCATCTCCCGGCGCACCCGGTTGGCCAGCGATTCCTGGCGGCTCGATTGCGCCACCAGAAACGCCTCCTTCTTTTCCAGGAACTGGCTGTAGCTGCCTTCCACCCGAAAGATCCCTTCCGGATAGGCGCGGTCGATCTCGGCCATGTCGTTCACGACGTTGTCGAGAAAATAGCGGTCGTGGCTGACCACCACGCTGGCGAAGGGCGCCGCCGACAGCAGCTTTTCCAGCCAGAGAATGCCTTCCAGGTCCAGGTGATTGGTGGGCTCGTCGAGAAACAACAGGTCGGGCGCGGCGGCCAGTTCGCGCGCGATCGCGAGCCGGCGCTTCCATCCGCCGGACAGGGACCCCGTGCGCACTTGGCCATCGGTGAACCCGGCGCGGCCCAGCGCCAGGTTGACGCGCGCGGCCCGCTCGAGGTCATCCACGTGTTCGCCGGTAACGGCGGCGGCGACAATTCCGGCGGCGGTCTGGTCTTCGTCGAGGTCGGCCTGCTGCGGCACGTATCCCACGCGCGTATTGCGCCGCATGGAAATGGCCCCGGAATCGGCCTCCAGGCGGCCCGAGAGAATCTGGAGCAGCGTAGACTTACCGGACCCGTTGGGGCCGATCAAACCCAGCCGCTCGCCTTCCGCGATGCCCAGGGAGATGTTCTCGAACAGGGCGCGCGAGCCGAAGGTCTTGGAGATCCCGTTGCAGCTCAGGATGAGCGCCATCACTCATACCTCAACGCCTCGACGGGATCCAGTTGCGCCGCTTTCACCGCCGGCCACACGCCGAAGAATACGCCCACCGCCACGGAGACGCTGAAACCCGTGATCAGCGCCCAGGCTGGCACGGAAGAAGGCAGGGACGGCACCAGCGCGCCCACCAGCATGGTGATGAGCACGGCGATGGCAATGCCCAGCACGCCGCCCGCGCCGGTGAGCGTCATGGCTTCCACCAGGAACTGGCCAATGATGTCGCGGCGGCGCGCGCCGATCGCCTTGCGGACGCCGATCTCGCGGGTCCGCTCGGTCACGCTCACCAGCATGATGTTCATCACGCCGATCCCGCCCACCAGCAGGCCCAGCCCGGAGATCGCGATGGCCACCAGGCCGATCAGGCCGGTGATGCGGTCGAACTGCTGGATGATCTGGTCGGGCGTGGACAGCGCGAAATCGTTCTCCACTCCGGTGGCCAGGCGGCGGATGCGCCGCATCACACCCTCCACTTCGTAGTAGGCTTCCTGACGCTTCCCGGGCAGCGCTTTGGCAATGATCATGAACCGGTCCACCTGCGGGTAGCGGTTGCGGGCGGTGCGCAGCGGCAGGTCGATTTCGTTGTCCATTCCGTTCTCGCCGAAGAACCCGCCCTTGGCCTTGGCATACACGCCGATCACCGTGAACTCGGCGCCATCCATCATCAGGGTGCGGTTGATCGCATCGCCCGCGGGAAACAGCGACTGCGCCAGGTTGGCGCCGATCACCGCCACGTGCTCGCCGCGCTGGTCTTCCTCCGGCGTGAAGAAGCGCCCGCTGTCGAAATCGCGCGGCGAGATCTTGTCCATGTTGGGCGAGAGCCCGACCACGCTGATAGTCTCCGATTCGAAGCCCGGTACCCGCGCGGTCAGGGGCTGGCCGTTCACCACCGGGGGAATGAACAGTTCCAGGCCGACGTCCTCCACCGAGGAGCACCAGCGCCGGATCGTGTCGGCATACTCCGGTTTGAGCGCGCGGCGCTTGCGCTCCTTGGGGACGCCCTCGAAACTCGGATCGCCCGAAGTCTTGAACAGAAAAATATTGTCCGGACCGAGTTGCTGAAAGAATATCACCACGCCCTGCCGCAGGCCGGTCAGGAGGGAAGCCACGGTGACCACCGTGGTGATGCCGATGACGATGCCCAGGATGGTGAGCAGCGAGCGGAAACGGTGGGTCCACACGGCGTTGACCGCCATCTGCATGTTCTCGGTGGCGCTGATATTCATGGCTTATTCGGCCCGCAGCGCGACTACCGGGTCGAGCCGGGCCGCGCGCGAGGCGGGATACCATCCGGACACGATGCCCACCATGCTCGATACGCCCAGGGCCAGCAGCACGTAGCCCAGTGTGATGTGCAGCCGCAATTCAAACACGCGCCCCAGCACGGCCGTAACCATGGCGCCGAGGGCCACGCCCATCGCGCCGCCCAGGAAGGCCAGCACCACCGCTTCGATCAGGATCTGCATCATCACATCGCCGTGCCGCGCTCCCAACGACTTGCGCACCCCGATTTCGCGCGTCCGTTCGGTCACGCTCACCAGCATGATGTTCATGATGACGATGCCGCCCACCACCAGCGAAATGCAGGTCACCGGCACCACGATGGCCGCGATCATTCCCAGCACCTGGTCGATGAAGCCGCGGATCGCATCCGGCGTCATGGTATCGAAGTTATCGGGCTGCCCGGGCCGCGCGTGGAAACGCGTGCGCAAGACCACGCGGGTTTCGTCCAGCGCCTCTTCCAGGCTGAGCCCGCTCGCCGGCCGCGGCCGCCCGAAAAGCGCAAATCCATTGCCCGGTCCGTACAGGCGATCGAAAGCAGAGATCGGGATGTAGATCGACTTGTCCTGGTCGCGTCCGAAGGCCGAACCCAGGCGCTCCTGTACACCGATTACCGTGAACTCTATGCCGTCGATGCGAATGATGCGGTTCAGCGGCGAGGGGTCTTCGGGGAACAGCGTGGTCCGCACCGTATCGCCGATCACCGCCACGGCGGCCCGCGAACGGTCCTCCTGCGCGGTGAAGAACCGGCCGTCCACCACGCCGATGTCGCGAATGTCGGCCATGTCCGCCGAGACACCGATGATCGTGGTGTCTTCGCAGATCAGGTTCTCGCGCTTTACGTCGGAGGTGTGGTTGCGGTAAGGACTGTACAGGATGCGGTCGCCGTTGATCGCCTCCAGGAATCGCGCATCGGGGGTGCGGATGGGCTTGTTGCGCTTCACCTTCTCGAAGAACTCGCGGCGGCTCAGGCGGCCCGTCCCGGCAATCTGCGCCACCAGGAAGGAATCGGAGCCGAACGCCTTGGCGGTGCTCTGCTCGGCATACACGCCGAGCCCCTCGATGGCGGCGCCTACCATGATCACGCTGGCCACGCCGATGATGACGCCCAGCAGCGTCAGGAAGCTGCGCAGTTTATGGGCGCGAATCGAGTCCATCGCCAGCCGGAATGCATTTGCAAATTGATGCCAGGAGCGGGAGAGCCCCAAGCCGGATTGGGCCATCTGTCTTCAGAATAACGTAATATGAAGGTTCGCCATTCCCCATGTCTATTCTCCGCCTCGCTTATGCGACCCAGTTTCTGATCGCGTTGATCGCCGTTTTCGAGTTGTGGGCGCAGGTGGGCGGGCAGGGTCATCTCGACCTGATGCCCTGGTACCTGAAACTAGGCCTGGGAGGGGGAGCGGCCTTCGCCGCCGTCAAGTCCACTGCGGCCGCCGTGGCCAGCGAGCACCCCTGGAACGGATCGATGCTGAAATGGTTTGGCATCATGCTGGCGCTGCTCGTCGGCTGCGGACTCGCCAGCTACTACTATCACGTCTACGGCGAAAGCGACGAAGAGGACCAGCAGGACAGCCAGACCTCCTCCCTCATCGGCCGGATTACAGTTCCGCTAGATTGCACATGGCGCGCCGGCTAGCGCGCTCGGCGCCGATCTCGGCCACCACGATGCGGTCGCCGTCGTGAAGGAACTGCCGCAGAATCTCCTTCAACTCGGCGGCACTGTGGGTGCTGTGCAGGGCCCACTGGCTGGCCAGCACCTGGTGCGCCTCGAAAGTCCGCAGGCGCGCCCGCAGGGAGGCGTAATCGCCGTCGTGCAACAGATCGCAGGAAACCAGGTAGAGCTTCAAAGACACCAAGCCATTATAGCGAAGAAAAGGAGAACACCAGGAAACGTGGTACCCTCAGGATTCTTATGCGCCTGGTTGCCCTGATTTTCAGCACTGTACCGTTGCTGGCGTGGGGGCCCGAAGGACACGGGCTGGTGGCCCGCCTCGCGTGGATGCAACTTACCCCCGCGGCCAAGGCGCGCGTCACCGAAATCCTGGGTCCTGGGCAAACCATCGTCTCGGTGGCTTCCTGGGCGGATGAGGTGCGGCCGGCGCGCCGCGAGACCGCCAACTGGCACTTTGTCGATATCCCAATCACCGCCCAGCATCTGGATATGGCGCGCGACTGCCCCAACGGCGACTGCATCGTGGCCAGGATCGAGGACCTGCGCCGCACCATCCAGAGCCCGGCCACACCGCCCGAGCAGCGGCGCGAAGCTTTGATGTTCCTCATTCACTTCATCGGCGACCTGCACCAACCCCTGCATTGCGCCGACAACAACGATCGGGGTGGCAACACCGTACGGGTCGTGTTCTTCGAGCGCGAAATGAACCTGCACGCGCTGTGGGACAGCGGCCTGATCGACCGTATGCCTCCCGCCGATCAGTTGTTCGCCGAGTTGTCCGTTGACACGGCGCGAAGCGCGGGGAGATGGCGCCAGGGAACGGTGGTTCAGTGGGCAGACGATTCCCATGAGGTGGCGCAGAGAATCGTATACGGGCTCCTGCCGAAGGTGCCGGACGGTGCCCCCGTGCCGCTCGGAGAGAGCTACGAGCAACAGGCGGATCCCGTGGTGAAGGAACAACTGGCCAAGGCCGGGGTGCGGCTTGCGGCGGTCCTCAATGCTACCCTGAAGTAAGCAGGCCCGCGATGTTCCGTGCTGCATTCTGGCTCTGTCTCGTGGCGTCGCTGGTGGCACAGACCAGCCCGCCTGCCGACCTTTCTGTAAAAATGACGGCGGGCAAACGGGGGCGCGTCCACGCCAAGGCTGGGCCGGTGCTCCTCGAAGCGGACAAAGGAACCCTGGATCCCGACAGCGACAGTCTCGAATTGCGCGGGCGCGCGCAGGTCACGTTACCCGCCCGAAGCGACCGCAACCTGATCCGCTACGGCGGGCGCGCGGTCGTGACCGAGGACGCTCTGGTGATCGCCGCGGACCGGATCAGTTTAAAAAACGGCCTGCTGCATGGCCAGGGACATGTCACCGTCCGGACCGCTACGGCGCGGCTCCAGGCGGACGAGATCCAGGTCTATTTGCGCCTCGGCGACGGGGAACTCCGGGGCCATATCCGCGTGAACGGCACACCGGTGGAATGGCTGGATCAGTCTCCGCGCCGGCTCCCCACGCGATCCATGCCCCCGGAGATCATCCGGAAGTAGCGCGCCCGCTCAAGGCTGCAAAACGACTTTGCCGAACTGCTCTTTCTTCTCGAGGCGTTCGTGGGCGGCGCGGATTTCCGACAGAGGGTAGACGCGGTCGATCACCGGCTTCAATTGCCCCCGGAAGATGAATTTCAGTACATGGTGCAGTTCACCCATCCCACCCATGAACGATCCCAGCAGGCTCCACTGCCGGCTGAACAGGTAGCGGAGGTCCACTGCCGCGTCGTACCCCGTGGTCGCGCCGCAGGTCACCAGGCGTCCGCCCGGGGCCAGCGACTGCAGGCTCCGGGGCCACGTGGCCTCGCCGACGTGCTCGAAGACGACATCCACGCCGCGTTTGCCGGTGATCTTCCTCACCTCGGCGGCGATGTCCTCGCGATAGTGATCGATGGCGTGGGCTGCGCCCAGTTCCCGCGCTTGGGCGCACTTGGCTTCGTTTCCGGCGGTAGCAATCACGCGGCACTGGAACAGCCGGGCGATCTGGATCGCCGCCGACCCCACCCCGCTCGAGGCCGCCAGCACCAGCACGTCCTCGCCCGGTTGAAGCCGCGCGCGGGTCATCAGCATGTGCCAGGCGGTGAGAAACACCAGCGGCGCGGCGGCGGCCTCTTCGAAGGCGAGACCATCCGCGATCTGGATGGCGCTGTATTCGGGCGCGGCCAGCAGCTCCGTATTGCCGCCATCCACCCCGTATCCGAAGAGCGTGTAGCGGCGGCAGAAATTGTCGTTCCCGGCGAGGCAGTGCTCGCATTGGCGGCAACTCAGTCCCGGCGCGAGCAGCACGCGCCAGCCCGGCCTGACCCGCTCGCACAGCTCGCCTACTTCGACAATCTCGCCCGCAATATCGCTGCCCAGCACGTGGGGCATGTCGAACTCGAGGCCCGGCAGCCCCGCGCGCACAAACAGGTCCAGATGGTTCAGGGCGGTGGCGCGCACGCGAACCAGCACCTGGTTGGCCTTGATCCGCGGCTCGGGCGCGTCCTCGAACGTGAGGACTTCAGGGCCGCCGTGCCGGTGAATGCGAGCGACTTTCATGAAGCCAAGGCTAACACGCCCTTCCGCGCGCCCGGCTGTGCCGAACCTCACCGCAGTGGCGCGTTACTCCCTGGAGGGGAAATGACAGCACCGGCCGTTGTCGGCTCTGATCACGCGGCTACGCCCGACGCGATCATGGAAATCGCGTTCGGATTCGCCAAGACCCTGTTCAGCGCCGTCGAACCTGACTGTTCACCAACGGTACCGCGCAGGGCCGGGCTCCGGTGCAGATGGCAAAGTCCCATCCGTGCCTGCGCGGCTGGCCGCCGGCTAGCCGGGCGGGATCGGCCTGATCCGGGAGAGCCGCTTCCCACAAACATTCCATTTCGATTCTGTTTTCGGCCGTTTCGTTGTATTCTGGAGTGTTCGGGGGAGGCGGTTATCGTAAAGTTCTGCGTGCTGGCCAGCGGCAGTTCCGGAAACGCGGCCCTGCTGGCGACCGATCATACGCGCATTCTCGTCGACGCGGGACTGAGCATGCGCGAAATCGGCAAACGGCTCGCCGCGGCGGGCGAGGATCTCGCGGCGATCGACGCCATCCTCATAACTCACGAACATTCTGACCACGCTTCCGGCCTCCCCGTCCTGGCGCGCAACCGGAAGGTGCGGGCCGTGATCTATATGACCCACCTCACCGCGCCCGCCATCGACTGGGGTCCTGGCGAGCCGCGCCTGGAGACGTTTCAGGCCGGCGCCGCGTTCGACATCGGCGACGTGGAGGTGCAGAGCTTCAGCATTCCTCACGATGCCATCGACCCGGTGGGCTTCTGCTTTGAAGCGCAGGGTGTGCGGATCGGGATCGCGACCGATCTCGGCTACATCCCCGAATCGGTGAAATATCATCTGCGCCGCGCCAACCTGCTGCTGCTCGAATCCAACCACGATCTCGACATGCTGAAAGTCGGGCCGTACCCGTGGTGCGTGAAACAGCGGGTGATGAGCCGGGTGGGGCACCTGTCCAACCTGGTTACGTCCGATTACCTGGCGCAGGATCTCAGCCCCTCTACCGCGCACGTGGTTCTGGGCCATCTGAGCGAGCAGAACAACCATCCGGCCATCGTGCAGATGATGGCCACGGAAGCCCTGGGGCAGCGCGGACTGAACCCGCAATTGTCCATCGCCGCACAGCACGCTCCGTCTGCGGTTTTTCAATTCTGAACTGACATGATTGCCCGATATACGCAGCCCGAAATGGGGCGGATCTGGAGTGACGGGAACCGCTTCCAGCAGTGGCTGGAGGTCGAACTGGCGGCGTCGGAAGCGTTGGCCGAACTGGCAGTGGTGCCGTCCGAAGCCGCCCGCCTGCTGCGAGCCCACGCCGGTTTCGATGTCGCCCGCATTCTCGAAATCGAAAAGGAAGTAAAGCACGACGTGATTGCTTTCACTACCGCGGTGGCCGAAAGCATGGCTGCGGCCGGGCACTCCGAGGCCTCGCGCTGGCTGCACTACGGCCTCACTTCCAACGATGTGGTGGACACCGCACAGGCCCTGATGATCGGGCAGGCGTCGGCCATCCTGCTGCGCGGCCTGGAGGCGTTGCGCGCCGTGCTGCGGCGCCGCGCGCTGGAATTCCAGCACACGGTACAGGTGGGCCGAACCCACGGCGTGCATGCCGAGCCCATCACGTTCGGGCTGAAACTGGCCATCTGGTACGAAGAGGCCGGCCGCAACCTGTGCCGCCTGCGCATTGCCGCCGGGGACCTTCGCGTCGGGAAGATTTCAGGTGCGGTGGGCACGTTTGCGCACATCGGACCGGAAGCGGAGGAGCGCATCTGCGCGCGCCTGAATCTGCAGCCGGCGCCGGTGGCTTCGCAGGTGATCCAACGCGACCGCCACGCCGCGTTCGTGGCCGCCCTGGCCCTGGCGGCGGCGCTGTGCGAGAAGATCGCGCTCGAAGTGCGGCACCTGCAGCGCACCGAGGTGCGGGAAGCCGAAGAGTATTTCGCGCGCGGCCAGAAGGGCAGTTCGGCGATGCCCCACAAGCGCAATCCGGTAACCTGCGAGCAGATCTGCGGCCTGGCGCGCGTGGTGCGGGCCAACGTCCAGGCCGCTTTCGAGAATATCGCTCTGTGGCACGAGCGCGACATCTCGCATTCCTCCGTGGAGCGCGTGATCCTGCCCGACTCGTGCATCCTGGCCGACTACCTGCTCGACAAGACCACCCAACTTGTGGACCGCCTGCTGGTGTATCCCGAGCGCATGCGCCGCAACCTGGAACTGACGCGCGGCCTGATCTTCTCCGGACAGTTGCTGCTGGATCTCGCCGCCGTCGGCATGCTGCGCGAGCACGCCTACCGCGTGGTGCAGACCCATGCCATGCGCGCCTGGGAGGAGGAGACCGATTTCCGGGCAGCCATCGAATCGGACCCCGAAATTCGGGCCGTGCTCAATGCCGAACAGATCGCCATGGCCTTTTCCCTGGAGCGTCAACTGCGCAACGTAGACAAGATCTTCGGGCGTGTATTCGGGGCATAGAGTCGCGGTGGTGCGGGCGCCCTGGATGCGGAGTGTCCTCGGCGTGGGAAGGGATGGAAGACCAGCAAGGACATCCACTGTGGAGTAGGATCCACATATGGAAACGGTCCGGGTAGTGCTCGATCCCAAACTCCTACGCGCCACGAACGCTGCCGCGCGGCCGAATGAAGTTGAATCGCTCCGCATTGATTCGCGAGGCTCTTCGAGCGACGAACCTCGAGACCAGGGAACGGGAACTGCGCGACCGCAAGGGCTATGAAGCCGGTGCGGTACGCTAACCGCATGACCCCCAAGGCAAGTGTCGTCATCGAAAAAGACGAACACGGCTTCTACGCGTGGTGCCCGGAACTAAAGGGCTGCCAGTCTCGAGGGGCCGCCCGCGAAGAGGCGATCGCGAACATCAAAGAGGCCATTGAGCTACACCCGGAGACTCTGCCGGTCAATTAACCTAACGTGGTCCTCAGCGGGATCCTGACCACGGCTTCGCGCCGGTTGCAAGCGGGCTCCGCCCCGCATGGGACGTCACAACCTGATCAGGTCCCAGGGCTTCCGGAGTGACCGCGTCAACATCGCCGAAGCCTCACGGTCGCCGGTGAACTCCTCTCTCTTCGGGTCCCAGTGCAACTTCCGGCGGGTCTTCATGGCGATGTTTCCCAGCAGCGCCACCGAAGTGCTTCGATGACCGATTTCGATATCGGCATTCGGGCTCTTGCGCGCGCGGACGCTCTCCACGAAGTTGATGGTGTGGGCCTTGGTCGGCTCTTCCACGTTTTCCCAGAAGCGCTTCACGTTCTCCGGCAGCTTGCGCGCGGGCGTTTCCTGTTCGGGATAGATCTCCCAGCCGATGCGCTCGGCGAAGATGGTGGCCCTGGTGCCGTAAAAGGCGATGCCGTTGGGCTGGTCCCACTCCCCGCGCGCATTGTAGTAGCGGTGCCCGGGCGTGCGTCCGCCCATCCCGTACCCGTTGATGTTGCAGCCTTCGTAGGTGGCGATGAATCCGTCGTATTCATACGTCACGGTGAGGAAATCGGGCGTCTCGCGGTCGTCCTGCAACACGTACTTGCCGCCTACCGCCGAGATCGTGCGCGGCGCCGTCACACCCATGATCTGCTGCATGGTGTCCAGCCGGTGGTTGCCGAAATCGGTGATGTAGCCGCCCGAGTAATCCCAGAAGTAGCGGAAGCTGCCCAGGAACCGCTGCGGGTTGAACGGCACCTTGGGCGAGGGGCCGAGATACATGTCCCAGTCGAGGCCGGCGGGCGGGTCCTGGTCGGGTTTCTTGCCGATCCCGTTGGGCCACTGGTTGGAGTAGTTCCATACCCGCACGAACTTTACGGGGCCGATATCGCCGCGCTGGATCATCTCCGCAATCTTCATGAAGTGCGGAGCCGAGCGGTGCTGCGTGCCGACCTGCACGATGCGGTTGTACTTGCGGGCGGCATCCACCATCACGCGCCCTTCGCGCACGGTGAGCGAGGTGGGCTTCTCCACGTACACATCTTTTCCCGCCTGGCAGGCGAGCACGGCCGCGGAAGCATGCCAGTGGTCGGGGGTGGCGATGTGCACCGCGTCCACATCCTTCAGTTCGAGCAGCTTGCGGAAATCGTGGAATAACTTTGCGTCCGGTCCCGCCCATTGCCGCGCGGTTTCGGCATTGGTGTTGTAGACATCCGCCACCGCGGTGTAAGCCACGTTGGGCGATGAGTCGCGCATCAGCCGCGCCACGAACCGGCCGCGACCTCCGCACCCGACCAGGCCGAGGTTCAGCCGGTCGTTGGCTCCCATTACCCGGGAGGCCGACAGCGCGGTCATACCCAGGCCCGATGTTTGGAGAAAACTACGTCGGTGCATGCGGGCATTCTATCTCACGGCTTGTCCCGGTGCGGGAGGGAAGTACCACAGCAGAATCGATTTCCCCACCCGCTCCTGGGGCGGGATCCGGTCCGGCCAGAGCACCAACCGCGAAGTCTTCCACAATCCGACGCCAATCGCGTTCCAGCCCACCGACGGAGAGTTCCGGTCGAGCGGATGGATGCGCGGGAAGCCGTGCTCCTTCTCCCAGTCGCCAACGATGTATTTGTCGAACGCCACGCTGGTGGCGCCCACTTCGCGCAGCCGCGCGGCCAGCCGTTTCAGGTCCTGACCCCAGTCCAGGTCGGAATCCACCAGGATCTTCTCCGGTTCGCTCCCCGCCAGCTCGTTGAAGTAGGGCAGGTAGTCGGGATGGGCAAGCAGAGAGGACGCGCTGAACCACAGCACCAGCACGGCAAGCGCGCCTGCCATCCAACGCCGCGCGATTCCCAGTTCGAGCCATCGCAGCAGGGCCACCGCCGCAATCAGCGAGAATCCCACATAAACCGGCAGCACGTGGCGGATGCCGATATTGATGCGGGTAACCATGCCCACCAGCAGAATTCCCGTCGAAAACGCGAGCGGCGTCCGCAGGCGGTCGTGCAGCAAACCTGCCGGCCTGCCCGCGCTCACTCCCGAGCTCTTCCGGAACAGCATCACGATCCCCGCGCCCAGCAGCACCAGGTACGCGAGCGGCGTTTTCACCGCCAGCCCCACCAGGTAGAACGGCCAGAAGCCGGTGTGGCTGCGCTCGCCGAGCAGGTAGCTGTCGTGCCCCAGTTCGTTATGCTCCCGCACCTGGCGGACGCCGGCGAACAGTTCCGGCGCCGGCAGCCGCAGGTGCCCGATGCCCGAATCGCCGAACGAGAAGCGGTAGCCGGCCCAGATCACGAAAGCCCCGGCGAGGATCGCCACGCCGAGCGACGGCAGCCTGCTCCACAGCAGCTTCAGACCCGGCCGCTCGCGGTACCAATACCAGGCGAGCGCCAGCCCGGCACTGACCGGGAAGAATGCCAGCGAAGACAGCTTGGCCAGCACCATCAGTCCGCCCGCCGCGCCGAACAGCGCGCCGTTCACCGCGGTGGGCCGCTCGAGCCAAACCATACCCATGACGAAGGCCGCGGCCATCATGGCGGTCAGCGCCATGTCGGTGGTGGCCAGTCCGGCGTGGGCCAGCACGGGCGGCAAGAAGCTAAACAGAAACACGGCAGTAACCGCCACGCCGGGACGAAAATACCGGCGGCCCCACCAGTACACGGCCGCGCAGCCGATCCAGAAAAACGGCAGGATGCCCAGCCGCGCCAGCGCCAGCGTCCGGTCGTAGTGGTGGCCGTGATACAGGATCGCGCAGCCTTCCTTCGACATCGCCAGGAACACATTCCGCGGCGTGTTCTGCGACCGGATGCCGCTCAGGTAGGGGCCCAGCGCGGCGGCCACGCGCGCCAGCGGGGGGTGTTGCGGCTCCCATTGATAAACGTGCTTGTCGAGCCACTCCATGCCGCAGGCGATGTGCGCGGGCTCATCCGACGTGTGGTTGAAAACGGTGTACGTGCTGACGATGCGCAACGAGCCGAGCAGCACCAGCGCTACCGCCAAAGGCAGGCTCCGGCGTTCGAGGAAGGCGGCGATTTTCCTCGCGGCCGGCTCGGGTGCCGGCTGGGCCTTCACTTCCGGCCGGCGCTTGCGCGTGGACATTCTCTGTCACTGTAGCATTCGGGATTTCCACGGCGCGGGATTACAATAGAAACATGGCGTGCACGCCATCCACTTCCCGCCCCGGGCTCTTCGGGTCCGATTAGCTCTTCGCCGCCCGCTCCAGCGGCGCGCGCCGTCCAGTTCCCGGCGCGCAGGTTTCAATTTCACCCACGGCGGCAACGCCGGCGTTTTAAGGAGCCCTCAATGGCAGATTCTTTGACACCGGTCCATCCGGATCTTCCGCATCTCAAGGGGCCCGTGCCCGGCCCACGCGCGCGGGCCGTCATCGAGCGTGATGCGCGGTATGTGTCGCCCTCGTATACGCGTTCCTATCCGCTGGTGGCAGATCAGGCACAAGGCTGCATGGTGGAGGATGTGGACGGGAACCGATTCCTGGATTTCAATGCCGGCATCGCGGTGGTCGCTACCGGCCACTGTCATCCGCGCGTGGTGGAGGCCATCCAGCGCCAGGCGGCGCGCCTGATTCACATGTCGGGCACCGATTTCTTCTACGAAGAAATGGTAGCCCTGGCCGAAAAGCTATCGCAGATCGCGCCCGGCGCCGTGGAGCGGCGCGTTTCATACGGGAACTCGGGCGCCGAGGCGATCGAAGGCGCCATCAAACTGGCGCGCTGGTCCACAGGGCGCGATAAGATTATCGCCTTTTACGGCAGCTTCCACGGGCGCACGCTGGGGGCGCTTTCGCTCACGGCGCGCAAGGCCGTGCAGCGCGCCCGCTTCGGCCCGCTCATTCCGGGAGTGGTGCACGCGCCTTACCCCAACTGCTACCGCTGTCCGTTCGGCCAGACGCCGGATCGCTGCTCCGTGGAGTGCGTCCGGCACATCGAGGATACGCTGCTGAAAACCATCGCGCCTCCGGAAGAAACCGCGGCCATAGTCATCGAACCGGTACAGGGCGAAGGCGGCTACGTGGTGCCCCCCAGGAAGTTCTTCGATGAACTGAAACGGGTGGCAGGACAAAATGGTATCCTTCTGATTTTCGACGAGGTGCAGTCCGGAATGGGGCGCACCGGCAGGATGTGGGCCGCGGAGCATTTCGATGTCGTGCCCGATATTCTGGCGGTGGCCAAGGGAATCGCCAGCGGCCTCCCGCTGGGGGCCACGGTGGCGCGCGCGGACCTGATGACATGGCCGAGGGGCGCCCACGCCTCCACGTTCGGCGCAAACCCTGTGGCCTGCGCGGCCGCGATGACCACCATCGCGCTCCTGGAGGAAGGCCTTCTGGACAACGCCGCGCGCATGGGCAAGCACTTGATGGACCGCATGCGCGACTGGCCGGAGCGATTCCCCGTGGTGGGTGAAGTGCGCGGGCTGGGCCTCATGATCGGAATCGAACTGGTGCGCGACCAGCAGACCAAAGAAAAGGCCCCGCAGCTTCGGGACCAGGTGGTACAGTCAGCTTTCGAACGCGGGCTGCTGGTGCTCGGCGCCGGGGACAATACGATCCGCCTGTGCCCGCCGCTGGTGGTTTCGCGCGGGCAGTGCGACTTTGCCATCGAGACCCTGGAGAAGTGCCTGAAAATCGCGAAACGAACCGCTTGAGAATTCTGGACGTCGGCTGCGGGATTCACAAGCAGCCCGGTGCCATCGGCATCGACCGCAATCCCGCCAGCCGCGCCGACGTTCTGGTGGACCTGGACCGTTTCCCCTATCCCTTCCGCAACAACTCCTTCGACCGCCTGACCGCGATCCATGTCATCGAGCACGTCAACGACGTGATCCGCACCATGGAGGAGTTTCACCGGCTGGTACGCCCCGGCGGCACGGTGCGCATCGAAACCCCGCATTACACCGACTTCAGCTCGTTCTGCGACCCCACCCACAAGAGCCACCTCAACAGCTTCAGCTTCCGGTATTTCGGAGAGAAACACGGCGGCTTCGGCTATTACTCGCCAGTAAGATTTCGCGAGATTTCCGTACGCCTCAAGCTACTGGCTTTGTGGCGGTGGCTGGGGTTCGAATTCCTGGTCAACCGCTTCCCGCGCTATCGCCGGTTTTGGGAGTATTACCTCTGCTACGTGGTGCGCGGAAAAGTCATGGAATTCGAATTCGAGGTGCTGAAGTGATTTCGCTGCTCTACCGCGGCGCCGACGCCCTGCGGCGGCGAGCGCTGCGGGACGACCATGGGCGTATCGGGGAAGACCTGGCGCATCGTTACCTGCGCGGCCAAGGGTGCACGGTGGTGGCGCGCAACTATCGCACCGCCTCCGGCCCAGGGGAGGTGGACCTCGTGGCATGGCACGGAGCAACGCTGGTGTTTGTCGAAGTAAAGACGCGCGCCACCGGGGAGTTCGGCACGCCGGATCGGGCCGTGGACGATGAAAAGCAACAACGGCTGCGAAAAGCCGCCAGGGATTATGCGCGCCGCGCGGGGGTTGGGTGGGAGAGAACGCGGTTCGATATCGTCAGCATAGTACTGGGAGACACACCGCATATCGACTGGATCCGCGATGCCTTTCTTCGTAGCTGAGCCGGCGATTGCACGCTATAATCATCCGTTACCATTTTTCGGAGGAACTCCCCCGCTTGCCCGAATTGCGTAAAGACCCGATCATCGGACGATGGGTGATCATCGCCACGGATCGCGCCAAGCGTCCCACCGATTTCATCCGGCAATCGGTCCTCCCGGCGCCATCGGGTGTTTGCCCGTTCTGCTACGGCAACGAGCAGAAAACGCCGCCCGAGATCATGGCCTATCGCAACAGCGGCCGGCCCAACGAGCCAGGCTGGCGGGTGCGCGTGGTGCCGAACAAGTTCCCGGTCCTGGGGATCGAAGGGGCCCTTGACCGCCAGGGCGAGGGGATGTACGACAAAATGAACGGCATCGGGGCGCACGAAGTCATCATCGATACGCCCGATCACAATGCCACGTTGAGCGAGCTGGAGGAGAACCAGATCGAAGAGACGCTCTGGGCGTTCAAAGAACGGGTGCTGGACCTCAAGAAGGACCGGCGGTTCCGCTACATCATCCTGTTCAAGAATCACGGCGAAGCAGCCGGCGCATCGCTGGCGCACCCGCACTGCCAGCTCATCGCGCTTCCGGTGATCCCCAAGCGGGTGAAGGAAGAGGTGGACGGCGCCAAGCTGTTCTACGACCTGAAAGAGCGCTGCATTTTCTGCGACATCGTCCACTACGAGACTTCGGCCGGCGCGCGCCTCGTGACCGAGACGGAGCGGTTCGCCGTGCTGGAGCCCTACGCACCGCGGTTCCCGTTCGAGACGTGGATTCTTCCCAAGCGGCACGAATCGCACTTCGAGGAGTCCGACACGCCCACACTGCAAAACCTGGCTTGGGTGTTGCGCTCCACGCTGCGGAAAATCGACAAGGTCCTGGAGCGGCCGGCCTACAACTTCATCATCCACAGCGCGCCGCTGCAGGACGCCCCGTTGGACCACTACCACTGGCACATCGAGATCATCCCCAAGCTGACGAAAGTGGCCGGCTTCGAGTGGGGCACCGGCTTCTACATCAACCCCACGCCGCCGGAAGAATCGGCCAAATTCCTCCGCGATGCGGGGCTGGGATAGGACAGTGTGGGGCAGGTTTTCAACCTGCTGGCCGGTTGCCTACCGGCCCCAATGCCGCCCTGCTAATCTAAACTCTAGTCGGTTGTTTCATAAATATAGTCTCGGGGCGGGATCTATTTTTCCATTGTGCAACGAAACGTTCCCTCCCCCAACGATTTCCCGAGCCTGGAGCCCTGGCCGAGCGACTGCTCGATTTCCAGTCCTACTGGGAATCAGCGGCTCGGCCGTTCGAACGGGAATTCACTGTTTCCGCAGGCGACTCCTGGGCGCTCGGCGGCCCCGCGGCCGCGGTCGCGATGGTCACCCTGGTGGCGGGACTGCTGCCCGCCAGAAGAGCCACGCGGGTAGACCCGGCAACGGCGTCGCGCTGGGACTGGTGGGGCGGCTTTCCAAGCCGCGCGCCGGTTTGGAACCGGCGCTGGGCCGATTGAAAAATCGGCCCGCAGGTTGAAAACCTGCCCCACGCCGCCCCGACCGTAGCTTAGTCGGTTGTTTCATAAATACAGTCTCGGGTCGAGATCTACTTTTCCATCGTGCAACGAAAGGTTCTCTCCCCAACGATTTCCCGAACCTGGAAGCCCTGGCCGAGCGACTGCTCGATTTTCAGTACTACGGGGATCAGCGACTCGGCCATTCGAATGGAAATTTACTCGTCAAGACCTTGCCGAACTGCTCACGAAATTGGGAGATCAGCCTTGTCTATGGCGCCCGAAGAATACGAGACCATATTTATTATAACTTGAGGTGATTTTGTTTTATACCTGTGGTCGTGGCGAACCACAAAGACATCCAACGCCCGTTCCGTTCTCTGTCGGCCTTCCTGGACGAGCGGATGCGCCGTTTGGTGGCGGCCACCGAGAGCGACGCCATCGGATACGGAGGGGTTGCAACGGTAGCGCGGGCGACCGGTGTTTCCAGTCGGGCGATTACCGAAGGGATAAAAGAACTGAATCAGCGGAAGGCGTCGCGCGGGATTCGGCCCTCGCCATTTCGCATCCGGCGTAAGGGCGCCGGTCGAAAGCGGGCCATCGAGAAGGATCGAACCCTGCTGGAGGATCTGGATCGGCTGGTGGATCCGGTGACTCGCGGTGATCCGGAATCTCCCTTGCGATGGACGTGCAAGCGTGTGCGCCGACTGGCGGAAGAACTCCATCTCGAAGGCCACGCCGTCAGTTATCAAACGGTGGCTGAACTGCTACATGCCCTGGGCTACAGCCTGCAAGCCAACCAGAAGACGCTGGGAGGGGAGCCAGCATGCGGATCGGGATGAGCAGTTTCAATACATCAACCGCAAGGCCCAGCGTTATCTGAAGCAGGGTGAGCCGGTGATTTCGGTGGAAACCAAAAAAGACGGAATTGGTAGGCGATTTCAAGAACGCTGGGCGGGAGTGGGAACTCAAGGGTCAACCCGAGGAAGTTCGGGTTCACGATTTTCGCAATCCGTGAGCCCGGCAAGGGAAAAGTCGCTCCTTATGGAGTCTACGATCTGGGGCGGAACGTCGGATGGGTGAGCGTGGGTGTGGATCACGACACGGCGGCCTTCGCCGTCGAGAGCATTCGGCGCTGGTGGCGCTGGACGGGAAGCCACAGCTATCCACAAGCCAAACGCCTGTTGATTACGGCTGATTCCGGAGGCAGCAACGGCGCACGGGTGAGGCTGTGGAAGTGGTAACTGCAGCAACTAGCCAACGAAACCGGGCTGGAGATCTCCGCCTGTCATTTCCCGCCGGGCACCAGCAAATGGAACAAAATCGAACACCGACTATTCTCATTCATCAGCCAAAACTGGCGAGGTAAGCCGCTGATCAGCCATGAGGTCATCATCAACCTGATTGCTGGTACTACCACGGCGAACGGCCTGGAAGTGCAAAGCAAACTGGATCCCAACCTCTATCCCGCCGGGCTGAAGGTATCCGATCAGCAGATGGCCGAACTACAACTCAGGAGAGACAAGTTCCGCGGCGATTGGAACTACAGCCTCATTCCCAAAAGTTGATCCACTTATTTGCTGACAATCCCTTAGTTGCTGCCGTGCCCGCCGCTTCCGCCCACCGTGAAACTGTAGCTGCCCGATTCGACGCGGTACACGATCCGTGTGGCTTGCCGGCCCGCGAGCTTCGTGTTCCGCGTGTCGCTCACGGTGACCTGGCCCGGGTCCGAAGCCGGGACGTACACCATGCCCGAGGCATTCGGCGGGACCGTCACTTCCAGCACCAGGCGGGAACCGATCCTGCGCCACGAGGCTGCAACCTCGCCCCGCACGCTTTCGTACGTCGCTTCGGCGCGATCCAGTCCGGCAGGAATGGCCGGCTGGAACGCGATCCGGCCGTACCCGGGCTCGAGCGGCCGGATTCCGGCCAGATGCTCGTAGAACCACTGCCCGATTCCGCCGAACATGTGATGACTGCGCGTCCGGCTGGATCGTTCCCAGGATTCGCCGAGTCCGGCCCAGCCCAGCCCGAGCCAATACCCGTAGCCAGGATACGTAGTCTGGGTGGCGATGGCGTAGGCGGCATCGGCCGCGCCCGCCACGCCCTCCTCGGCGGCCTGGCTGAGCACCGGCAGAATCCAGCGCGACCCCGCGATGCCCACTTCTTCGTGCCCGCCGCGCGTCTTCATCACGTCTTCGACAAGCTTCGCCTGCAACGCGGCCCGCCGCTCATCCGGAACCAGGCCAAAGGCCAAGGGGAGGACTTGCATGGTCTGGACGAACATCTGCTTCGGGTTCTCGCGGTAATAGCCGGCGGCGGCATCCCACCACTTCGCGTTGAAGTCGGTTTTGATGCGGGCGAATACCCGGTCGAAATGCGCGGCCTGCTCCTTCTGCCCCAAAGCTCGCGCGGAGTCGGCGGCGATTTTCGCCATGTAGGCGTAATAAGCGGTCGTGGCCGGGGCGATGACGGTGGGGATCGAAACCCTGGTGGGCGCTCCATCGGCTGCGTCCGCGCCGGTGGGCGGATCCCAGTCGCCGAGGCCGGAGGTCAGGGTGTAGTGGTAGGCATCGCCGTCTTTGGAAGTCCACTGCGGGATCCAGTGGTCCAGGTACTTGCGCATCAGCGGGTAGGTCATCTGGAGAGCGCGCGCATCGCCGTAGCGCAGGTATGCCTCCCACGGGATCACGAACCAGAACGCGTCCCATACCGGCGTCGCGCCGGCGTTCGCGGCGTTCTTGAATGTCTGGCCGACATGTCCGTAGCCTTTGTTGGTGGGGGCCAGCAGCGTGAGCTCGCCGGTGTCTGCCACCTGGTTGTCCACCATATCCTGGAAGCTCTTCCAGTACTGGCGCTCGGTGTCGAAAAACAGCGACGCGGCCGGCGCCGAAAGCTGGGCGTCGCCGGTCCAGCCGTTCTTTTCGTATTCCGGCGTGTCGGTGATGATTCCTGCGACGTAGCTGGCGGCGATCGAGTCCCGCGTCACGGCCTCGATCCGCTCGAGCAGCGGGTTCGACGCGTGGAACTGCCCGGTGACCGCCATCGCCGTACGCGTTTCCTGCAGCGAATCGACGCGCACCTCAACCCCCGCGGGCAGGGCTTGGGGAATGCCGCCGGACGTGCTCGCGGGGTGCGAGGGCGCGCTGATCTGGACATAGCGGAAGCCCTTGTAGGTGAACTGCGGCGCAAATGTCTCCGGAGCCTTGACGGTGCCCGTGCCTTTGGCGATGTAGTAGTCCGTCTGGATCTGGCCGTTGGGCGTGAATCCCGAGGAGGATACGGTCCCATCGGCCGCGGTCTTGTCCGAGTAGAAGATCTGGATGGCGGTTCCCGCGGGCGCGCCCCAGACGCTGATGGTGGCCCACCCGGCGATCAACTTTCCAGCATCGTAGACGAAGACGCCCGGCTTGGGGTTGGTACGCTTCCCCGCCGGCCAGCGGGCCACGACCCGCGTGGGCTCCTGCCGTTCGGCGCGGAGAACGCCCTTGGGAGCTTCGACCACGCGCGCGGCCGGCCACAGAGAGGAGTTGAGCCCCGGCTCATTCCAGCCGGGAATCTCTTTGCGGGCGTCGTAGGTCTCTCCCAGGTAGTAGCCATCGTAGCGCCATGGGCCCTCGACGTTGGCCTGCCACGAGCCGTCGGACTTCACAAGCTGTGCGGTGCCGTCGCTGTAAGTGATGTACAGGTCCAGCCGCAGACGCGGCGTGGCGCGCCACTCGGCGTCTTCCCAGTGCCAATCGTTGGACGTGGTCTCGTCGTCGAACTGGCCCGAGCCGAGTTGCGCCGCGATCACGTTTTCTGCCGCCGAGTCCTGCTGCTGGCGGACCAACTTCGTCACGTCGTCGGTGGTGTAGAGAACAGTATCGGCGTAATTCGTGAACCCGGGGCTCAGGGCGCGGGGCCCGGTACGCGCGCCGTTCAGAGTCAGGTTGTCATATGCCAGGCCGGCCGCGTACACCCGCGCCGAGACCACTTTCCCGTGGCGCGAGACCGGGTCCACCAGGAACGTCTTGCGCAGCATGGGGGCGGGGCGGACCTCGCGGCACGCGCCGGAGTTGTCGCGGCCGCCCGGAGGCCGGCAGAAGTCCGGAGCGGCGTCGCCGTGGATGGCCGTGTTGGCCGGGTGCGGGCTCCGGAGCGCGGGAGCGAAGGTCACGCCGGTTCCTGGTGTGGACACGGCGGCACCCGCCGCCTGGGCCGTGAGAAGTGCCGGCGAGAAGGTGATCCCCGAGCCGGGGCTGAGGACCGTTGCGCCTCGCGGGTGCGCAGACGCGAAGGGAGTCGTGACCGCCACAGTGATATTCCGCGGACCGCGCCCGGGGAAGCCGCCACGGCTGCCGGGCGCCGCCCGCACCTCGGCGATGGTCCGCGTTTCGCCGTCGATAATGATGCCTTCGCCCGCCTGGAAGACCGGAGCGGCCGACCTTCCACCACCGGGCGCCATCCCGGCCGGCGCGGCCTGCAACGTCGTGGCGCCGGGCGCCGCCGCAGCCGCCAGGCTGGCTTTGCTTGCGGCAGTGCCCACAGCTTCGATCACGGCGTGCTGCGCCCCAATGGTGATGTCCTGTCCCGCCGCAAAACCCTGGACGCCGGCCGCCTTGACATTGGTCGCGCCCGCCGGCGCGGCCACCGCGAGGACGGTGGTTGCCGCCGCTGTTCCCACTTCCGTGGGATATGCCACTTCACCGCCCACCTCGAAGCGGCGGCGTGGTACGAAGCCCGCCGTGCTGTTCACCTTCATATTGGTGGCGCCGGCCGCGGTGGGCGCGTACAGGGTCGTTTCGACCGCAAGACAACACGCGTCGTCGGCCGCGCCCTGGGCAGCCGTCGGGGGGGTCTCGAGCCGCTGGGGACCGGCGATCCACGCTCCGCTCCACTCCGCCGGGCGCATGTAGGCCGTCTCGAACCAGCTCACGGCGGAGGCGTACGGCCGCCGGACGGCAGCGATCGTCACCTGCACGCTCCAGTAATACCGGGTGCGCGATCGCAGGGCTGGGCCGGCGTAGATGGCGAACGGGTCGCCCGTCCGGACTTCCTTCGAATCCCAGACCAGGTCCTCGCGCTGGCCGGCCGCGGCTGCCTGCTCGGAAGTGGCGACGATCACGCGATACGCCGTCTGCCGGATGGCCGGCCGGGTGGCCTCCAATCGCCAGGTGAAGCGCGGCGCCGGGTCGTCGATCCCCAGCGGCTCGGCGGTGGCGTCGGTTTCGAGTGCCACAACCCGAACGGGCGGGGCTGGCTGGGCGACCGCGCGCAGCACGGCCACCGAGGTCACTGCGAAGATGGCCAACACCAGAATTGCGAGCTTCCCGCCGGCGGCGGGCATGCAGCCCTTCGCGAGAGTTCTCACCCCCAGGATTGTAGCAACCGATCCGCCAGTCCGTATTACGATGAATCGTGGCTCCCAAGACCGCGGCCCTGTCGCACATTGCCCTGTTTGCGAGCCTGAGTGAACCGGAAACCCAGGCGCTCGCGCAACGCGCTGTGGAGCGCCGTTTCGCCCCCGGCGAAATGCTCTTTTGGGAAGGCGAGCCGTGCGCGGGGATTTTTCTCATCCTCCAGGGCAGCGTCAAGATCTTCAAGACCTCGGCGGGCGGGCGCGAAATGATGCTGGCCCTTGAAAGCGCGCCGTCCACGGTGGCCGAACTGCCGCTCTTCGACGGCGGGCCGTACCCGGCGTCGGTGCGGGCGGTGGAGCCGGTGGTTTCGCTGTTCATCAACAAGAACGACTTTCAGCAGGTCTGCCGGCAGTATCCGGACGTCGCGCTGAAGGTCCTCGCGGTGGTGGGGCGGCGCCTCCGCCACCTGGTGGGTGTGGTCGAGTCGATGACCTTCGGCAGTGTCACCCAGCGCCTCGCCCGCCTCCTCCTGGACGCTTCGCGGCAAACCGGCAAGGAGGAATTCGACCTGCCGCTGACCCATCAGGAGCTGGCATCCCGCCTCGGCACGGTGAGAGAAGTGGTATCCCGCAACCTGGCGCGGTTCCGGGGTGAAGGGCTGATTCGGATCCAGGGCCACCAGGTGATCATCCTCGACCGCGCCGGCCTGGAACGGGAGTCCGAGCCGCAGTCGTAAAGCGAACACCGCCATTCCCGGAAACGGACGGCGCCGGCCCGCCGGACACGCGGGTCCTCCCGCTGTTTCAACAACCTGGCGAATGGCAGGGAAGCTGCCCCAGAGTGCCCCCATGAGGATGCTGCTGGACGATGTACGTTACGCCCTGCGGGTATCGGGAAAGAGCCCCGGTGTGGGACTGGTGGCGATGGTGACCCTGGCACTGGGAATCGGGGCCCAACACCGCGATCTTCAGCGTGGCCGATGGCCTGTTGTGGAAGCCCGTCCCGCTGCCCCACTCCGAGCGGCTGGTGATGGTGATGGACCAGTATCACAGGCAAGGGGGCTGGATTCCCATCTCGCCGGCGAATTTTCTCGACCGGACGGGTAAGGTCCGACTTCTTTGCCGCGCTCGGGGTGACGCCGGCCCTGGGGCGCACCTTCGATGCGGGCGAGTTCCAGCCGGGGCGCGACCGGGTGGCGCTTGTAAGCCATCGGCTGTGGGTGCGCCGGTTCGGCTCGGACCCGGCGGTGGTAGGCAAGAGCCTGTACATGTCGCAGGATCAAATGGCGTCGCGCTCCGTACACCTGGTGGTGCGCGCTGCGGGTGACGCCGCGAACCTCGCCGGAGCGGTGCAGTCCCAGATCCACCAACTCGACCGCACGCCGCCTGCCTATCAGGTGGAGACCCTGGAGGGTCTGTTGCGCGGCCAGGTATCGGGGTCACGCGCGCTGGCCGTGCTGACGGCGTTGTTCGGAGTGTTGGCACTGGTCCTGGCGGCGGTCGGCATTTATGGAGTGGTCGCCTGGACCGTGAAAGGACGCAACCGGGAGATCGGCTTGCGCATGGCGCTGGGCGCTCAGCGCGCCACGGTGCTGGCCCTGGTGCTGCGGCGCGGAATGCTGGTGGTATTGGCCGGCGTCGCTGTGGGCACCGCCGGCGCCTATGCGCTGGCACGCGCGCTGGCGAGCATTCTCTACGGAGTGGCGCCGACCGACCCCGAGATTTTTCTGGCGATTCCAGCGTTGCTCGCGGCGGTCGCGTTGGCCGCCGTCTATATTCCGGCACGCCGGGCAACGCGGGTCGATCCCGTGCTCGCATTGCGCCAGTAGAGCCGCCGCCAAAATTCCGGGAATATTCTGCCTCAACCCCGGCATTATGGGATGTAGAATGCTCTTCTCTTCCCACAAACGCCGGACCGACGACTTTGAAGCCGCGGCTTTGCCGCACCTGACTGATCTCTACCGGACCGCGGCGCGTCTCGTGGGAGACGCCGCGCGCGCCGACGATGTCATCCAGGACGTCTACCTTCAGGCTTGGAAGTCCTTCGATCAATTCGAGTTGGGTACCAATTGCCGGGCTTGGTTGTTCAAGATCCTGTTCCATACCGTGAACCATTACCGCCGCAAGTGGCTGAACATCCGGATGGTGAAGGAGAGCGAAGAGGTCATCGAGCAGGCCATCGCCCCCAGTCCACCGGTGCCGGAGCACATTACCGATGAGCAGATGCTGGCCGCCCTGGCCGGTATTCCCCAGGATTTTCGGGCCGTGGTTCTGCTCACCGACGTGGAAGAGTTTTCGTACAAAGAGGCGGCTGGCATTCTGAACGTGCCCATCGGCACCGTCATGTCGCGCTTGAGCCGGGGACGCAGGCTGCTCCGCGAGCGTTTGGCGGATGTCGCGCAGTCGTACGGGATTGGCGGAAGGGACAGGGAAGGACGGACCGCATGAACAGGGTTCACTTTGGAGAGGGCGGCTGCGAGAAAACACGACGCTACTTGGACTCCTATATCAGCAACGAGCTGCTGGTCGAGACCAACCACGAAGTGCTGCGGCACCTGGATGGCTGCGCAGCCTGCACCGCGGAACTGGAAGCCCGTACGCGGCTTCGGTCCCGATTGAAGACCGCCGTCGCGGGGCAGGGCGTTCCCCCCGAACTGGCGGTGCGCGTGCGCGAACGGATTCGGGCCCACCAGTCGAGGAGCTGGCTGGGCTCCGGCTGGATTCAGATGGCCCTGGCGGCGGCCGCCGGCTTCGCCGTTTTCGCCGTCATCTGGATGAACGCCGGCTACCCGAAGCTGCCCAACATCGCCGATCGGAAGTCGCAGGACACCTACATTCAGCGCGTCTCGGCCACTTTGTCCGCGGTCCTGAAACTGGGTCTGGGCGATCACATCCACTGCGCCGTGTTTCGCAAATTTGGTAAGCCGGCGACCCTTGATAAGATGCAGACCGACTTGGGGCCCTCCTACCAAGGCCTGCTGCCGCTGGTCAAAGCCGCCGTGCCCGAGCGTTTCCACGTCATCATGGCGCACCAGTGTTCCTATCGCGGGCGCAAGTTCGTCCACTTCACCATGTATGACGGCAAGGATCTGCTTTCGCTGGTGATTGCCAGGAAGCAGGACGGCGAAACGCTGGCTGGTCTCAAGCCGGCGATGGAAGCGTCCGGGATCCCCGTGTACGAATCCGGAACCGAGCGATGGCAGATCGCCGGGTTCGAAGCCGGCGGATACCTGGCGTTCGTGGTCTCCGAGATGAAGGGAAAGGCCAATCTGCAGGTGGCGGCGAGTTTGGCGTCGCCCGTGCGGGACTTCCTCTTGAAGGTGGCATAGCCTCGAATGTTGGTGGGGGGCAGGCGCGTCGCCTCCCCTCCGGGGGTGTGTGAAGAGAGACGCAACCGGCTTGACCCTCGGGTTTGACACCCCAAAAATACGGGCCTATGGTGGAGGTTAAGGGGGAACCAGCCATGAAGGCCACGCTAAGCGGTATTCCCGTTCTATTGGCAATGACGATGGTGTGTGTCGCGGCGCCTCAGACTCAGGCCCTGCAACGTGGCGTTCTCGATGCCGAGCTGTCTGTGCCTTTTGGAACGGCTCAGGGAAAGTTGCTGTTGTTGGGCGACTACCTTGTTTTCGTGGATAACCAGCAGATGGATGCCTCGTTCGTCATTCCTAAGGCGATGATGGAGAACCTCTCGGCCGATGGCACCACCATCACCGTCGTCACCCGGTCGCCGGTTCACAACCGGTCCGGGGAGGTTTCCCGCCTCAGTTTTCGGATTGCGCCTGGGGGAGATCCCGGCGAGGTGACCGGATGGTATGGCGGGGGTATTTCGCGGATGCCGGTGTCGGCGTCCCGTGAAGCGGGATCTGCGTCGCGCGAAGCGGCTTCTTCCATGATGCCTGCGGGGCAGGTCTACCAGGCGCAGCACAATCATCGTATCGGAAGCTGCAATGGGCGGTTGATCGTGGGTCGCGACCAGTTGAGTTACGAGTCAGTCGATGATGTCAGCGACTCGCGCCGCTGGGAGTACAGTTCGATCCAGGAAATCAAGCATCCCAACCCTTACGAGCTGGAAGTGAAACCGTTCTCGGGTGGAAACTACAAGTTCAAGCTCGAGGGTACAGGCATGGGTCCGGCGGAGTACAAAGCCCTGGTGGATAAGGTGACCGCGGCGCGAACACGCAAATAGACTCACGTCCCGTGGTGCCTGACGTGCTGCGGTAGGCTTCGATGCGGTACTTCTTATACCCTCTTACACTGCTGCTCCTGACGAGCGCCGCCTCTGTTTCCGCGGCGCCGCCGGCCGGCGATGTGTCAACCATCACTCTCCCGGCGGGTACGCGAATCCATGTGCGTCTGGCACAATCGGTGGACACCAACCGCGATCGGCCCGGCTCTCCCTTCCTGGCACACGTATTGGTTGCGATCGTGCGCCATGGGGAGGTGATGGTTCCACGCGGAACTCCCTGCCACGGTCATCTCGTGGAGTCCCGGCCTTCGGGCCGGCTGAGGGGCCGGGCGGTCATGCGCCTGAGCCTCGATTCGCTGGAACTGCGCGGCAGGACCTACCGGATCGTAACCAGCGACCCGAGCTTTGTGAGCGCGAACCACAAGAAGCGGAACCTCGCCTTGATCGGCGGGGGCACGGGCACCGGCGCGGCGATTGGAGCCATTGCCGGCGGACCGGTGGGCGCGGCAATCGGCGCCGGCGCCGGCGCGGCGGCGGGTACCACGACCGCGTACGTCACGGGCAAGCGCAATCTCCATCTCGCGCCGGAGACTCGCGTGGTGTTTGCCCTGCGCCGCGCCGTACGGATCAGCAACTAAGCTTCACCCCATCCACTTCGGGTTGCGTGCCGTGCCGTCGAAGTTGGCGCCGGTCTTGAACAGTTCGTACCGCCCGCTGATCGCAGCCTCGCGCGTCCTGGCCAGCAGCGCCGAAACCTCCGCCTGCGTCAGCGGTTTGAAGGTTCGTGCCGCCTCGAACGCCTGGTCGAGTGTCTTGAGGTCGGGCATGCCTGTGATCACCACCGAGGTCGGCAGGTTCAGGGCGTAGTGCAGGCACTCCACGGGCGTGGCCAGCTTGTTCTGCACGATCGCCCCGCTGGCCAGCGGTTTCATGCCCAGCACCGCCGTGCCCTGCTCCACCAGCTTCGGAACCACCTGGTGCGCGAAACTCCGGAACTGCGCGTCCAGGATGTTGAGCGGCATCTGCGCCGAGTCGAAATGGAACTTGCGCGCCTGCGCGTGTTCCAGCATACGCAGGTGCACGAAGGGGTCCTTGTGGCCGGTGAAGCCGATGTAGCGGATCTTGCCGGCCTTTTTCGCTTCCAGCAGCGCTTCGGCGGGGCCGTTGTTGAAGAAGCGGTCCGGGTCTTCCAGGCGGATGTTCTCGTGAAACTGCATCAGGTCGATGTGATCGGTCTGGAGCCTGCGCAGCGAGTCGTCGATCTGGCTCGCCACCGACGCGCGCGTTCGCCCGTCGAACTTGGTCATGAGGAAGACCTTCTGCCGGTACCCGTCGCGCAGCGCGCTGCCCATCCACTCTTCACACTTGCCGTCCATGTAGTCCCAGCAATTGTCCATGAAGGTAATGCCGCGGTCGATGGCGGTGCGAGTGAGCTTGATGGACTCCTCCAGCGACCTGGGCACGCCGATGTGATAGCCGCCCAGGCCGATGGCCGAGACGCGTTCGCCGGTCGTGCCCAGCTTGCGATAGATCATGTCTCCGGAGCGTTCGTCGGCCGCGAACAGGTTCCCGGCCACCATCGCCCCCAGTGCGACTCCGAACTCACGACGGTCGAAACTGCCTGACATAGTCCACCTCCCATCTGGCATCATTTCACAATCGGCGGGCGGGTGGCAGCGGAATTCACCGGCCTCCCGCCGGCAAATGCTCCTCCAGGAACCCGTAGCGCAAGGTATCCAGGTGGATCCCGCTGATGCCGTGGCGCCGGTTGGGATATTCCATGAACTGGAACTGTTTGTTCAGCTCGATGAGCCGGTTCAGCAGCCGCTGGGTGCCCTGGAAATGCACGTTGTCGTCGCCCGAGCCGTGGATCACCAGCAGCTTGCCTCGCAGGCCCTCGGCGAAGTGGATCGGCGACCCGTCGTGATACCCTTTCGGGTTCTCGGCCGGCAAGCCCATGTAGCGTTCCTGATAAATGGAGTCGTACAGCGTCTGGTCGGGCACCGGCGCTCCCGCCACGCCCACCCGGTACAACTCCGGTTGGCGGAACATCAGGTTCAGGGTCATGGAGCCGCCCCCGCTCCATCCGAACACACCCACTCGCGCCAGGTCCACGTAGGCATGCGTCTTCGCCAGCGCCCGCACTGCGGCCGCCTGCTCTTCGGACGCCAGCACGCCCACCGCTCCGTAGATTACTTTTCGCCACGCGCGTCCCTTGAGCGAGGGAGTGCCGCGATTGTCGAAGCTGGCGACCAGGTACCCGTCATCGGCCAGTGCCGCCAGGAGCAGCCGGTTGTTGCCGCCCCAACTGTCGTTCACCGTGGTCGCCGCCGGCTCGCCGTAGACGTACACGATCAGCGGGTACTTCTTCGCGGCATCAAAGCGCGATGGCCGGATCAGCCAGCCATCCAGCTTCGCGCCGTTTCCCACATCCACTTGCAGCATCTCCGTGCGCCCCGCCAGGATGGGAGCGACTTTCGCTTTGAGCCCGGCGTTGTCCTGAAACACGCGCACCACTTTGTGGTTCGCGAGTCCGACCAGGTCGGAGACGGGCGGTGAATCGAAATCCGAGTAACTGTGGAACGCCCAGTGGCAGTCCGGCGAGAGGTTGTAGGTGTGGGTGCCGGACATCTCGGCCGGCGTCACCCGCTCGTTCTGGCCGCGGCCATCCAGCCGCGAACGGTACAGATAGCGCTGCGTGGCGTTCTCCGGGGAGGCTATGTAATAGAGCCAGCCGCCCGGTTCATCGACTCCCGCGATGGAGTACAGGTCGAACGCTCCCGTGGTGATCCGCAGCGGATCGCCCTCGCGCGATACGGCATAGGCGTGACGCCAGCCGTCGCGCTCGCTGGTGAACAGCAGCCGCTTCCCGCCGTCCAGCCAGGTGAGGCTGTTGTTGATGTCCACCCAGGCATCGTCGCGATCGGTAAACATCGGCCGCACCTCTCCGGTTTCCGCGTTGGCCAGCAGCACGGTGTTGGTGTTCTGCAGCCGGTTCAAATGTTCGAGGACCAGTTCCTGCGAATTCGCCGCCCAGTCCATGCGGGCGATGTAGCCGTTGCGCGGATCGCCCGGCGTTTTCATCCACCGCGTCGGGCCGCCCGCGACGCTTACCACGCCCGCCCGCACCGCCGCATTGGTCTGGCCCGCCTTGGGATACGGATACCGCGTGATCACGGGGTAGAGCGAATCAGTGTAGTTGATCAACGCGAACTCGGGCACACCGCTCTGGTCGAACTGTAAGTACGCGATGTTGCGCCCGTCGGGGCTCCAGGCGAACGCCTCGTGCAGATAGAACTCCTCCTCGTACACCCAGTCGGATGTGCCGTTGATGATGGCGGGCGAGCCGTCGGTGGTGAGTTGCCGGATCGCGCCGGTGCGGATGTCTTCCACCCAGAGATTGTTGTCGCGGACGAACGCCGCGTGCGTCCCATCCGGCGACAGCCTGGCGTACAGCAGCCCCGCGGACGCCTTCCCGCCCAGCTTGTGCCACGACTGGCTGGTTGTGTCGAGGGCCCAATATTCGTAGGCAGTCTTGCGGATCATGGTCGGGCGGCCATTGGTCGCAAACAGCAGGTAGCGGCCGTCCGCCGAGGCCGCGTAATCGCTGAATGCCAGCGGCCGGCCGAGTTCCGGCGGGGTCAACTGCGCGGGCGTGAAGAGCACCTCGCGGGCGCCCGTGGCGGTGTCGTGGCGCACGATCGAGGTGCCGCCTCTGCTCCGCTCGGTGCTGGTGTACGCTTTGCCGCCCTCCACCCACCGGCCGGCGCCGCCGCTTCCGCCCCGCCCGGCACGCCCGCCCCGTCCTCCGCCGGCCGCTGCGAACTCTCCCGAGTCCAGGCGGCGCAGCCAGTCCTGCATGTTCTGCGAGAGCTGCGCCGCGGCCGGCAGCGTCCACAACGCCGCGCCCAGCAACAAAGCCGTCCAGGTTCTCCGCGACATAGACATCACTTTTCCCGCAATTGCTGCGACCGTTCCAGCATCTTCCGCCCCTCCTCCGTCCGGCCCGCCTGCATCAGCGCTTGCCCCAGGATGTAGTGCGCCGAGTAGTTCTGCGGATCCATCCTGATGGCCTCGCGCAGCATGCCTTCGGCATTCGCGAAGTCGCGCTTCTTCAAGTAGCCTTTGCCGAGGAGGATGTACGGCCCGCTGAAATCGGGATTCAGCCATACGGACCGCTGCAGGTAAGGGATGGCGTGGTCCCAGTCCTCGCGGCGTGAGTACGCATCGCCCATCTTGAACCAGGCCATGGCGTAGTTCGGGTTGATGGCCAGTTCCTGCTGGAACTGTTCCATCCCCCGGTCGATGTCGCCGCGGTAGACCGCCAGCACTCCCAGCAGGTAGTGCGCCTGCGGAATGCGCGGTTCCAGTTCCAGCGCCCGCTCCAGTTCCTTCACCGCGAACTCTTCGAACTCCTGCCGGACCATCATCTGACCGGTCAGCAGGTGCGCGGCCGCCGAGCCCTTCCGAACGCCGAACAGGTTGGCAATCGCCCCTTCCGCCTTCCCCGGCTCGCGCTGCTGGATGTATGCGTTGCCCAGCATATAGAAGATCTCGTTGGTGCGGATGCCCGCGGCCACCGCCTTTTCCAGCCACGTGGCGGCTTCGGCCATGCGGGCCGTGAGGTAGTAACTCTCGCCCAGGAAGAAGGCCGATTGCCGGTAGCCCGCGCTCTGTGGCGGCTGTTTCGCCACCGCGCGAGTCAGCGCCTCGATGGCTTTAGGGTAGTCGTGCAGGCGGAAGTAGAGTACGCCGCTGGAGTGGGCAACCTCCGGTGCATCGGGGTCGAGCTGCGCCAGGATCTCGCGCGCCTCCTGGAGCCGGCCGGCATCCAGCAGGCGGTTGGCTTCTTCGAGCGACGCGGTGCGCTGCATCCAGAACGCCATGGCCAGCGTGAGTACCCACATAGGGCCAGTATAATGTCAACAAGCTCATGACTCTCCGGCTGTTGCCCTGGGTATTGGTTGGCTGTCTGCCGCTCGCGGCCGAATCCCTCCAGGAGCTTCAGGCGAGGGCCGCCTCGCTCAAGGCCAAAGGCGACGCAGCGGGCGCTCTGGCGGCATATCAGAAAGCCGAGGCGCTGGCCCCGCGCTCTGCCGAAATTCAGGATGAAATCGGCTTCCTGCTGGCGGCCACCAAGCGAACCCGCGAAGCGCAGCAGCGATTCGAGCGGGCCATCGAGTTCCAACCGGACTACGCTCCGGCCTTGTACCACCTGGGTGTGTTGTATTGGATCGCCAACGACCCGAACAGCGCCATCCCGCTGCTGGAACGGGCAGTCCGCGCCGCGCCGGACCAGTTCGACTACCGGTTCCGCCTCGGCCTGGCATACAACGGCGTGGCGCAGTATCGCGAGGCCGCGGGCCAGTTGCGCCGCGCCACCGCACTCAATCCGCGACATCTCCGAAGCCTGGAACGGGTACGGGCTTGCCCTGCAGAAGACCGGCGACCGCGCCGCCGCACTCCAGGCGTATGCCCGGGCGGTCGAGCTCAACCCGTCCAACCACGATGCCCGCAATAACTACGGCTTCATGCTGGTGGAGAACGGCAGCGCCCAGAAGGGAATCGAGCAGTTTCAGCGGGTGCTGCGCGCCGACCCCAACGACGTGAACGCGATGACCGACCTGGGTTACGCCTACCTGCAAACCGGCGACTTCAGCAGGTCGATCGAGCAGTTCCGGGAGGCGCTGCGGCGCGAGCCCGATTCCGCCGTGGCCCACTACGATCTCGGGCTGGCCCTCAAGCAGCAGGACAATCTCGAGGCTGCGAAGAAGGAACTACTGGAGGCGATCCGCTCCGACCCGAACCTCGCGGAGGCGCACTATACTCTGGGCATCACGGTCTGGCAGCTCGGCGATTTCGAGGAGACCGCCAAGCAGATGCGGGCGGCCATCCGGCTCCGGCCCGACTACGGCGAAGCCTGGTACATGCTCGGCACCGCGCTCAAGCAGAACGGCGAGTTGCCCGAAGCCGCCAAAGCGTTGCGCGAGGCCATCCGCCTGGAGCCCGAGAACCCCGGCCCCTACAACACCCTGGGCCAGGTGCTGCGCCAGACCGGCGACGCCGAAGGCAGCAAGGCCGCCTTCGCCGAAGGCGCCCGCGTCAAAAAGAAGAAGGAGGCCGAGCAAGCCGAGATCCTGCGCAAGAAATAGGCGGGACGGAACGACGCCGGCCACGCCGCAACCGCGAGGCATGATGCGTGGCGCGCGCGCCTGGCGAAGCGCCGTCACCGGCTGTGGATCCGCGGGATAATCGACAATAGGAATGGACGAACTGCTTCGCCGCGGTATCACGCTGTTCAACAGGCGCGCGTTCTTCGAGTGCCACGAGGTGCTCGAAGAAGCCTGGACTCCGGAGCGTGGGCCGCGCCGGCTTTTCCTGCAATCCCTGATTCACGTGGCGGTCGGTCTGTATCACCACCAGCGCGGCAATCCCGAGGGAGCGTGCCGCCAGCTCCGGAAAGCGCTCCGAAAGCTCTCCGGGTACCTGCCCGCCTGCGAAGGCGTCGGGACGGAGCGGCTCTATCTCGACGCCCTCGACGCGCTCCAGCGCATCGAGGCCGGCGCCCCGCTGTCCGAGTATCCCAGGATCCACGTAGAACGGGAGGCCGGCATCCTGCGGGCGGCTGCGGGGCCATAGATCCCGCGGCGTTTGGGTTACCATCGCAGGAGGGGGGCAGCGGTGACCAGGCATATCAAACAGCGGCCGTTCCAGGATATCATCCACAAGTTGAAACGACTTTTCCGGCGCGAGACCCGGGCCCCCGGAAGATCCGTTCGCGATGGTCGGTGCGCCCAAGAAGCCCAGGCCACCGCACCGCAGCGCGGCCGCCGCCGAGCCTTTGGATTAGGCGGAAGCAGCGGAAGGGACTGGGTCCTGATGCCGGAGGACTCTCTGATCACCCAGAGGATCCGATGCGATAGACTGTGACCCATGGCCGACGGATTCTCTTCTGTCTTCACGCAGCTCAAACCCGTGCTTGCCGGATATGCAGGGCGGCTGGCGGTGAAGGCCGACACCGCAACCGAATACGCTCTCGTAACCAAATCCGCGTCACCCTTCCCGCAGCACAAGGGTCAGCCGCTCTACTTCGGCTCCGTGCGCCTGGGCAAGGCGTACGTCAGCTTCCACCTCATGCCGCTCTACATGTGCCCGGCTCTCGCCAAAGCCGTCTCGCCCGCCCTGAAGAAGCGAATGCAGGGCAAGACGTGCTTCAACTTCAAGACTGATCCCGGACCGGAGCTGATGGCCGGCCTGAAGCAACTCACCGACGCGGCATTCCAGGACTGGCGCGAAAAGAAGTGGCTGTAAGGGGCAGGGAGCGGCACGCCCGCGCCGGCCGATATCCGGGGATGCCGTTCGTGGTGCCACGAATGAGGCTCTATTGCGGTTTGAAAATGCTCTTGGGGATCATGGCGTGGACCCCCTTGGTGCCGTCGACCGCCTGAGTGATCTCGAAGTCCACGGCCACGCTGCACAATGCATATGCGTCTTCGCGGGAGAGGTGCTTCTCGGTGACCAGGAAGTCGATGGCCTCGCGTGTGGCGTGGATGGTGGCCTGGTCCAGGTCGGGGTCGAGACCCATGGCAATCCAGTGCGTGGGTGTTTCCGCGCGCGGCCATTTCCAGTGCAGGTCCTTGCGCACGATGAACTGAAACGTGCCCACCAGGGACGTCTCCATGGCCGTGATATCCACTTCGCCGTTGCCCTGTCCGGCGTGCCCATCGCCCGCCTCGAACAGCGCGCCGGGAACGTGGACCGGAATGAAGAGTCTGGTTCCGGCCACCAGTTCCTTGTTGTCGAGGTTGCCCGCGTGATCCCCGGGAGGGCCGCTGCTGATGCGTCCTTTGGATTCGTCGGGCGCCACTCCCATGCTGCCGAAGAACGGGTGCAATGGAATTTCGATATAGTCCGCGAACCGTGCCACGTGGCGGTGCATATCGAGCGGGATGATCCGCGTCCTCCCATGTTCGAAATCCTCCTTTGGCAGCACGCCACGCTGCGGGGTGAAGCTGTTGGAGGCATACGGCGTGGAGAGCTGGATCTTCTGGATTCGCACTTCCAGAACGTCTCCCGGCGCGGCGCTTTCGATATAGATCGGACCGGTGAGGATATGCCCGCCCGGTCCGCGATCCTTCACTTCGGCGTAGATGGCTTTGAGCTCGGGTTGGATGTCTTCGTCCTTCACTCCGGCCTTGGCCAGGGAAGCCGGGCTGCTGGTAGTCATGGTTTGGATTTCCACCGTGTCGCCCGATTGGATGCGCAGCACCGGCTTGGCGCCGGCCCAGTAGTAACCCCACGCCACGGTGGACGGAGTGGCTTTGAGCTGGTACTCCGCCGCCTGCGCGACGACGACTGTGGCAAGGAGAAGGAACAGGGATTTCATTTTCCAGCGATTCTACCGCAGACGCCGGCCAGCCATATTGGAACCGGGGCGGCGGGGACTTAGGAAGCGCAGCTCGAGGCCGGGTTCGACCGGGCGAGTGCTGCCCAACTGGAGTGCGCCGTGAGGCCGTTGCCAGGGCGGCCGCGGGAGTCAACCGATCCGCAGCCGCACATCGAGCTTGCCGCGGAGCGTGTTCATCATGATGCAGCCGCGGTCGGCGATCTCGACCAACCGCTCGAGCAGTTCCCGATCCGCGCCGTCGGCGCTGATGTGCAGTTGCACCGCTTCGAACCGGCTCGGGGAATCGGCCAGGATGCCGGTTACCTCCGTCCGCACGCCTGCGACGGGCAACTCCCGGGCCCGAATGGCAGCCAGCAGGTTGCTCATGAAACAGCCTCCCACGGCGGCGAGGAACAACTCGCCCCCCATGGGGCCCATGCCCTCGCCGCCCTTCGACGCAGGGCGGTCGATCTGCACCTGGTGCGGTCCTATGGTCGCTTCGGTGGTCGATCCCGATATCTGGCGGAGTTGGACCTTGATTTCTCCGGCCATATGCTTATGGCTTCCTGCGCAATGATTCCGGTGCCCGGGTGCGGTCGAACGGCAATACAGGGATGGTCCACTTCAGCCGCACCGTCTCCGGCACGAAGCACTCGCGGTCGTCGCACGCCTGGTAGCGCAGATCGCCTTCGACAGTCAGGTTGCGGTTGGCATCCAGCAGGGGTTGCACCTGTTGCGCGCCGCCCAGCGTGATCGTCTCCAGCAGCCGGAATCGCCCTTCATAGACCGGTACGGTTTCATGAATCACTTCCAGCCTCATGGTCTTCGCCGCCGGGAAGGAAACCGGGTCCGCATGGTAGGCGGCCGAGGGCACCAGGGTGAGAGAGATCGGGATGTAGCCGGTTACTCCCGGCGCGTAGACGTGCACCCGGTCCGGCAGTTGCACATCCACCGCCAGGCTGATGCGCTGGTTGGGCCGGACCGGCGCATCGCCGCCGGAAACGGTGAGTTCCAGATGTTTGGCAGTGATGTTCTCCCGCGGTGCCGGGGCTACGCCGAATTGCCGCAGCAGGATCGATTCCGCGGTGTCGCGCACCCGGTAATCGTCCTCGAAATACTTGGCCACCACCACGCCGTGTTCGTTCAACAGATATGTGCCGGGGTAGGGGATGCCGTAGAACGGAGTACCTTTCTCGATCGTCTCGTTCAGAATGCCGTAGCTGCGGATGACCTTCGAATCCGGGTCCGACAGCAGCGGGAATCCGATGTGTTCCCGGTCTGCAAACGTCTTCAATACCTCCGGGCTGTCGTAGCTGATTGCCGCCAGCCCCAGCCCTTGCGCGCTGATCCGCGCCCGGCTCTGTTCCAACTCGACCAGTTGGGCTTTACAGAACGGTCACCAGTCCGCCGAACGAACGAAGACCAGCATCGCGCCCTTCGGCCCCAGGATCGAAGCCAGCGTCTTCTCGTTGCCATTCTGGTCCCGCAGGCGAAAATCCGGAACCTTCTCTCCAACCTCGGGGCCGGTAGGAACCGCCGCCATCAGCAATACCCCCGCCAGCGCGATCCCCAGCCGGCACGCGGCCGGTTTACCTTGCCTCACCGCTGCTGACAAATCGATATCCCCCGTTCCAGAATGACACGATCGGCGGGAAATATTCCCGCCCGCAGAATTCTATTATCGCGTGGGCCGGATACCCGCCGTGCCGCTGTCCACTCACGGGCGAACTCCCGGAATGTTCAGCCGCATCTTGTAGAGACCGCTGCGGGCACAGACCTTGCCCTCCGGCGAGATGATCCACATCCCGCCCGGAGCGGACACATACAGGTTGCCGCGCTGATCCACCTTCACGCCGTCGAGCGCATCCTTGCCCGGCGGCGAGGTCATGTCGAAGAAGACGATTCCGTTCCCCACCGTGCCGTCCGCGTGCGATTCGTAACGCATGCTCACCTTCTTCTTCGCATCCCGATTCACGCTCGCCATTGAACCCGGGAATGCCGGCGTGATGCTGCGGCGGAAGCTGGATTACGCCTACCCGAATCAGCGGGCGGAAATGTTCGTCGCGGATGCTGGCGCCGGGCGCCGGACTGGAAACCGGTGTGCCTTTGGTATCTGGCCGGGTCGAACGCGTGCGTGTTTTCCGCGCCCGCCGGAGAGCTCCGGGGCGACCCGGCACGCTGTGCAGACCTCGAACCGGCGCTTCCGCGACGATGAATTTCTGATTCCCCCGGGCCTCGACCGACGGGCGCCGGTCGATTCGGGTGCGCGTGAAGTTCACACCCATCGAGACGCCACTGTTTCCGGGCATCCTCTGCCGGAACTGGCATGGAGCGAAATGCGCTATACGGCCTACAGCATCGTGATGCCAAAATTCCGTTGACGCCTCAACCCATCAATCGCGGCGTGAACAGTTCGAGGGCCGGCACTGATCGCCCACTCGATGCTCGACCAACATCGCCCACTCGAGTCGACCATCCCTTCTGCTCGACCGAACATCGCCCACTTGATGCTCTACCGACATCGCCCATTCGATGCTCTTGCTGGTCGATTCTGACGGCGGTAAAGACCCCAAGACGCTGTTCATTGCGGCCAGGACTTCGCTCATACGGAGTGCGGACGCGGTTCGCGGGCGCTAGCCTATTTGCTATGAGATCCCTGATGATTTCGCTTTCGCTACTGGCGCTCGGCCTTTGCGCCCCGATGGCGCATTCCGCCGGCGATTACGACAACTATGGCGGCTGGCTAAAGCTCAAAGGCGAGAAGACCGGCTACTTCCATACCCAGCAGATCGACGGCCGCTGGTGGCTGGTGACCCCGGAAGGGAACGTCTTCTTCTCGAAGGGCGTGGATAACGTGAGTTTTGCGCCCGAGTCCGATGATTCGCCCAAAGCGCCGGCCGATCCGGCGGCGTGGGCGAAAGCAACCTCCCGGCAGTTGAGGGAATGGAACTTCAACACGGCCGGGGCTTGGTCGACCAGCCAGATCTATGACACCGGGATCGTCTACGCTCCCATCATCAATATGGCGGCCGCGGTGCAGCGCGACGTGTGGCTCAAGGGCGGCGTGGTCGATTTCTTCAGCTCCGAGTTTCGTGACGCCGCCGACCGTGTGGCGGCGAGGATGTGCGCCCCGCGCGCCAAGGATCCATGGCTACTCGGCTACTTCACCGACAACGAGCTACGGTGGGGCAAGGACTGGCGGTCCGGAGAGAGCCTCCTGGAGGGCTATCTCAAAATGGCGGAGACCTCCGCCGGATTCCAGAAGGCGTCCGAACTTATGAAATTGCGCGGCCATGCCGGCGCCGCGCCGACCGCCGAAGACGCCAACGCGTTCCTGGAAATGGTTGCCGCCGAGTACGGCCGCGTAACCCGCGGCGCGATCCGCCGGCACGATCCGAATCATCTGATCCTCGGCTGTCGGTTCGCGACCTACCCCGGCGACGTGGTGATCGAGGGAGTCGGGCCGTACTTCGATATTGTTTCGTTCCACAGCTACAACGCCACGGCCCCCGTGGAGCGGTTGCGGCAGATTACGAAACTCACCGGGAAGCCTGCAATGGTCACCGAGTTCAGCTTCAAGGCGATGGACAGCGGTTTGCCGAATACCAAGGGCGCGGCAAAGCCAGTGGCAACCCAGGAGGACCGAGCCAACGGGTTCACCGCTTATGTGGAGGCTTTGGCGGCGCTGCCGGGTTGCGTGGGGTTCCACTGGTTCGAGTATCGCGACGAGCCGAAAGTGGGTCGCCGCCTAGACGGGGAGAACAGCAATTACGGGCTCGTGCGGATCGATTTCAGTCCCTGGGAGGTTCTCACCCGGCGCATGCAGCAGGTGAACGCCGGCATCGAAGCCCTGCACGCAAACGCGCGCGCAGCCGACGACGGCCTTCCACACCCTGCTGGACCTCTCCGGTAGGGTGGAGATCGAACCTGCCCGAGTGATCGTAAGCATCGTCAACCGCGCTCACAACCCTACCTGGAGCCGCTTCAGGCACTGCCCCGTAGAGGGAACCCGCGGATTCTGGTCCGGACCATCCGCGGCCGTGGTCAGGTGGATGTCGCCGAAGAGCCCTCGGCATCCCACGACTGGACGCTGATTCTCGAAATCTCTGACGACCGCCGAGGCGTGGACGAATACGAGATCGAAGGATCGAAGTCCGGTGGTAGAGTATCCAACCCCGAGGCTCCTCGGCAGACGCGCAGCCCGGCCGCGCCTGCGGCGGGTGACACAATATCCGCGAGCGCCTGGTCCCCTTTACAGCAGTGGTCCCCTTCAGATGCTTCAGCGATGCAGTAATCCCCACGGCAAAGGAACGCTCATTTCCCCTGGCGATCGCGGCAGGTATCTGTTCTGCGGAGAGTTTCCATGGTTCGGTTTCTGGCGAAGCGCTGTCAGAGCCTTCGTGTCGGGCTGTTTTTTCACGAGCTTGCCGCCTGGCCGGGGATTGGTTCGCGACCCTGGACTTCACAAGAGCAACTTCTCTCTTGCCGGTTGCGAACTCTCCGGCTTTTACATCCGGATCCGAGACGGAATTCGCAATCAATAAGTAAGATGAATGGCGACCTCCTTCAGATCTACGACTCTGGGGTGAAAACCCCCATCTGGCATGGCCAATTGTTTGAGGCCAGGGACGACGCAGCCGTGGCGCTTGGTGTAACCACCCGAAAACAGCTCCACGAGGGCCTGCACAAACTCATAGCCGACGGCAGGACCTTCTCGAAGGTCGTGTTCGATACGCATGGCGAGCCCGGGTTGCTCTGGATTGGCGACGATCCTGTCATGTATTTCGAGTTTTGGGGAAACCCGAACTGGAGGGATGCCGGGTACGACAAGCTGTTTCCGTTTGAAACGAAGATGATCTTCGGCGGGTGCAATGTCGCGGATGGCGACAACGGGTGGAAGTTCCTGGAAAATGCCGGCAAGCTGCTGCTCCGCAATAAAGGTGGTTACACGCTCGGATGGACTTCCCTCGGATTCCGGCTTTTCAATCACGACATGCACTTCTGGGGAGACTGGAGACGGGTGAATTTCAAGGCTGGTGGTTCTGTGGCTGGTCGAAAAACGAAGGAGGACGAAGACCCGATGATCAGGCGGCCGTGGGACCCTCGCTGGAGATAGCGCTCCAGGCCCCGATCTTTCAGCAGAAGCGAGTCGGACGTTGCGCCATTCGGCAGGACTCGGACAGGTACATAAGGGAGACCTGTTCCAGCACCGCTATGTTCACCGGTTCCTCCCCACCGAAGAGCAGATGGATCAACCGCGAGGCAAGCTCTTTGGGACAAATGTATTCAGCTTCGGTCGGTATGCCGCTTGGTACGTTTCGCGCCCATGCACACTCGATCCTGACTGGTTCACACTCCTCAGAAACCCGGGTGCCATGGACGTTGAAAAACGCAATCACATCATCACCGCCTTCCACTACGGCGCGGATAGCATTCTCCGTCTGCGAGAGCATGACAGCTTCGATTGTGGTCCCATCGCGGTGAATGGTCCTCATGGGCATCTTCATGGGCGCCTCCATTCCTGATATGAGGTTGCGTCAGAATCGGATTCCACGCCAGTTACGGACGTACTTGCACCGGCCCAGGACGTTTGTTAGTCACGGGTTCACGCGCGATTCGGTCACGCGCGATTCGGTGCTCCGCAAATGGAGCGAGGCTATAGACGCTTTTCGGAAGTGAGGCGGACTGACCTCACGGGAGTGAGCCTCCCACCCTGCTCGAACGCGGCCGGCGAGCCAATCTCTGGATTCCCCCTCGTTCACTGCGACTGCATGAGAGCCGGGCGCCGCTGGCCCACTCTGACACGGCTGACGGTTCTTCCTCCCTGGACCCTTTGTTGCGCGATCCCGCTCAGGTGTCGAGCACAGACTCCCCGCCGTTGTCACCGTCCGCTACAAGACCCGGGATCGGCTCTCCGTTCGCGCTCAGGAGCTCGCATCTGTAGCCGCTAATCACTGGATGGGGCACCGTTGCGGATGCCGCCAAGGCGGCTACCCCCGGGAGCACCGTCACGACCAGGTCTTCAGCGCCGGTTTGGTTCGCTGAGTGTTGAAGAACCGACTGTGAAAAATGTTGACCCCTATGGAACGTGATTCTGAGCTTACAGTTCGGGTGTGCCGCCCGGGTGCTGTCGCCGATCCGGAATCGGATGGTGCCATTGGCTCTGACGTGGACCGTATGCGGGTCGGGCCCGAACGGGGTATCCGGTTTGGCCAAGTCATAATTTAGGGAGACGTCAGGCATTGAAGGACCTCCTTTTGAATTGTCGTGCATCTTGTCACGGTTTTTGAATCAACTGCTGAAACCGCCGGTCCTGACGCAGTTCGATCAGGTCCGGGACCCGGGCCGTTTCCTCCAACACAGATCGCGGGGCCTTTTGAAGAACCTCGATCGCCCGATCCCTCTGTTTGAGGACCTCAAAGACCTGGACCACATCCGTTGTCACCGTGGCGTTGTTACTACTCATCGCTAGCGCCTGCAATAACTCGAAAGATGCTCGATGCGACTCGCCCAATCGCGCCGAAAGCAAGGCCAGCCGTACTCGCGCCTCCGTGGCGCGGGGATTCGTGGTGATTTCTTCCTCGGTCTTGGCCCGCGCCGCGCGATACTCTTTCGCGGCCTCCCTGACGCGGGAAAGGTGGCGATAGGCATCGCCCAGATCGCGAAGCAGCGCCGCTGTCGGTGCGCCTTGCTTCTCGCTTTCCTGAAACAGGCGGAGCGCCTCGGAGTATCGTTCCTGCTCGTAATACAGCGCGCCGATGTTCATCAGCAACCGCCCCGAGGATCGCAGCGACCTCGCCTTCAGGAGAGCCTGTTCCGACTCCCGGTAGCGTCCCTGCTGTTTCAAGGCCAGGCCCAGATCCATGTAGCCGCTCGACAGTCCGGGCGCTAACGCCGTGGTTCTGCGAAACATCTGCTCGGCGTGCCCGTACTGGCCGCGCAAGTAATAGTAACTCCCGAAATCCAGGTACGGCCGGTAGCCGGTGGGTTCCGCGTCGATCGCCTTGCGGTAAGTCATGACTGCGTCCTCGTCGCGGCCCGCCAGTTTGTAAGTTTCCGCTAACATGCGCCAGACTCCGGGGTTGCCGGGATCCAGCGTCGCGGCACGGCTTAAAGCGGATACGGCCTGTTCGTACCGCCCGCTCAATTGATCTACTTCTCCAGAAGCAAGCAAGGCCTGCACCGAATCCGGATTGATTCCGGTCGCTCTCCTGGCTGCTTCGGCTGCTTGGTCGAGCCATTGCCGTCCATCGCCGTTGCGGAATCTCTGCATCTCCGCCGCCGCCAGTGCCGCATAGGGTAAGGCTGACCTGGCATCCAGCGCGGCCGCCCGTTCCAGGAAGGGTATGGCCTCGTCGGCTTTGCGCACATCCTGTTGGAGCCTGTTTAGCCCTTGGATATAATCCGGATAGGCAGCGTCGGCCACGGGTTCCTGTGGAACACGCGGCTTCAGGTTCAAGCCAACGGTCACCGTCCCAATCAGCGCCTTGGCCAGCACTGCCGTATTGCCTGCCGGATAGACCGAGTTGAGCGCGCGCAGGGTGTTCCCCGACTCCAGGTCCACTAGTTCCGCCTCCGCGGCAATCTCACCCCCCGTGCCGGTAAGCCTGGTCTTCAATGCGTGGGTCGCGCCGAGAATGCTCCGCGCCTTTTCCGGCGTATCCACCTGGTTTCGCTTCGCCTCGACCGGAGTGATGACCGTTAAGTTTCGCCGTGCGCCGGAAAGGCGCTCGGCTATGTCCTCCGCGACCGCCGCAACGTCCGTCCCCGAATTTCGTTCGATGCTGAAGGGGAGAACAGCCAAACGAACAGCCGGACCGGACAGCGGCTCTGGCCATTGCCAGTACCCCAGCCCCGCGGCAACCACCACGGCGGCGGCCCCCCATCGCAAGGCTGTCCGGCGCGGCTCCAGCGCGTCGGCCACCGATTGGGCCGAGGCGAACCGGCGCGCCGAATTCGGCTCCAGGCACTTGCCGATGACCTGCCTCCAGGGCCGCGGCAGGTCGTCCACCCGCCTCTGCCACTCCTTCTCGACGATGCGGCCGCCCATCGGCATTGTGGTGCCATCCGAGGCCACGGCCCCCGGTGGTGCGGTCGCCTGGCGCGACTCGGCTGTGCCGGTTTTGGTCCATGCCGGCGTGCGGGCCGTGAGCATCGCGTGAAACAGATTGCCCAGGGCGTAGAGATCCGACGCGACCGAGGCCCGCTGTCCCCGCAGCAGCTCCGGCGCCATGTAGTCCGGGGTTCCGCCGCGCGAGCTGGCAATGCGGCTGCCGTCCGGAGCCGCGAATTTCGCCAGTCCGAAATCGGTAATCACGGCTCGCGTCCCGCCGTCCGCGGTCTTGGCCAGAATCACATTGGCAAGCTTCAGGTCGCCATGGATCACGCCCTGCCGGTGTGCCTGGGACAGCCCCGCGCAGATCTGTCGGGCAATCCCCAGGGCTTCGCCGGGCTTCAGCGGGCCGCCGCGCCCGATCCGCGCCGACAGGGTTTCGCCTTCGATGAACTCCATCGAAAGGAAGTTCACTTCTCCGGAACCGGTAGTCGCGGTATGCAGGTCGTGCACCTTGCATACGTTGAAGTGGCTCACCTCGCGGGCCGCGCGCGCCTCAGGCGGCAAGCTCATCCGGTGGCCCGCCTTGGCGCACTTGATGGCGACGCGGCGATCCAGGCTCTGGTCGATCGCCTCATACACCATCCCCATCCCGCCAGCCCCTACCTGGCGCACAATGCGGAACCGATCCGCAAGGACCGCCCCGGGAGCGAAATCATTGCTGGGAAACCGAATCCCGGCACGCCCGGAGCTGGCGCCCTCGCTGCAGGGCTCTGTCTGAGACAAATGCCGGACACACAGATCGACCTTCTCGATCAAAGCGGGATCGCCGCCGCACGCGGAGCGCAGAAAACCTTCGCGGCTCTCCGGAGACTGGGCCAGCGTGGATGCCGCCAGCAACATGACACGTTCATCGTATTCACGTCCGGCGGCCATCGCTCCTGCTCAATCCCCTCACCCGGCGACCATCGCCGCCGGACTTGTTTTGCACGCTTCTGTTCGAGAGCCTCAGTGCCCCTGCTCGCCCGGAGATCGGCGTCAGTCATTACCCCAGCCACGGGCCCACGGCGGTTCGGCCTCGGGACCGTCACTGTCTACACAGTCTACATCAACGTCAGCGACCCGGATCAAAAGTGGCAGTTCCCCGGGTCTGCAGCGTCAATCCGGCGCGCCGCACGTGCCGGTAGAAGTTGGAAAGCGATGGTGCTAGCCGGGACGGTACCTTCGTTCCGGATGAGGTGCACGTGATCGCCACCCCTGGATCGACAAACCTCGTGAATAGTCATCCGGTAGGGACCAAAAGGATGGTTCTTACGTCCTCTCGGCGGGGATAGATAGGTCTACAGTGCGCGACTTATCCGGCCAATTTTTGCCCGCTCCTGTTTGAGGTCGAGTTTGCGGAGTTCGGCAGCGATTTTGGTGAGGCGGTTGGCCAATCGATCGAGTACGGCCGAAGCAGCATCACCGGTGTCGGACAGTGTGCGCCGAAAGATCTCCAGAACATGCTGAGCGACTTGGAGTGCATGCATGGTGCTGGCCAGATCGGGCTTGAGGCCGATCGTGGACGTGGCGGCTCTGGGTGGGGGCAGGAGATGCCAGGGCTGGGAGCGAGCGGCGCGGAACTCGCGTTGCAGGTCGGTCTGTGTGAACTCAGAGTAGAGCAGGGACATTTTCGGTGTGGAATGGCCCAGCAGATTCATGAGGGCCGGGAAGCTGACGCGCACGCTCTGGAGGTTGTAGCGCACCAGATCATTCAGTTTCAGTCTCTGCTGGGCATCGAGGTTCTCGGGCCGCTTGAGAAGACACCAGCGAGACTTCGTCAAGGACCGGCACCCCTGGAATTACGAATCCACCACATGGGCAGGCAAGTTCCTTGACCGGTGGTGTGGCCAAGTGATGCGCTCGAGGATCGAACCACTGAAGAGGGACGCCCGAACTTTGCGTGCCCACCGCGAACTCATCCTCAACTATTTTCGCGCCCGGAAGGAGTTTTCCAGCGGCGTCATCGAAGGCCTAAACAACAATGCAAAAGTCACTATGAGAAAATCCTACGGCTTCCGGACCTTCCGAGTCACTGAACTGGCCTTCTATCACGCTCTTGGCAAGTTGCCAGAATCGGAACTCACCCACAGATTCTTCTGACGAATCCCCAAAGTTTAACCCCAAAGTCACCCGAAATCGCGCCTTTGCATGGTTCCAGGAATCCCGGCAAGGGATTGATTCTAACGTGGTGGGCGGTCGCAGGCTCGAACTGCGGACCTCCTGCTTGTAAGGCAGGCGCTCTAACCGGCTGAGCTAACCGCCCGGTGTGGCAACGGATAACTTAATTCTACGACACTGACGCGGCCATCCGCTCCCGCCTCGAACGTGTCGGGAAGCACACCGCGCTTCAGGCTTCGCCAACCGGTCTATGCAATTGGAACTATCATGGTGTTGGCCGGAGACGCTCCTATGTGCCTCGCCATTCCCGGCAGGATCATCGAATTTCACGAAAAGCACGGCGTCCGGATGTCCAAGGTGGACTTCGGCGGCATCACCCGCGAAGCCTGTCTCGAATACCTTCCCGACGCTCAACTCGGCGACTACGTTCTGGTGCACGTCGGCTTCGCCATCAGCAAGGTGGACGAGGAGGAGGCCGCCCGCACCTACCAGTACCTTCAGGAAATGGACCAGCTTGCTGAGGTCAATTCCCCCGACATCGACGCCCCCGAACCGGAGCCAGGCGATGAAGTACCTTGACGAGTACCGCGATAACCGCGTCGCCCAGAAAATCGTCGGCGAGATCAAACGCACCGTTACGCGGCCGTGGGTCCTCATGGAAGTCTGCGGGGGGCAGACGCACTCCATCGTCAAATACGGGCTCGACTACCTGCTGCCGCCCGAAATCGAACTGGTCCACGGTCCGGGCTGCCCGGTCTGTGTCACGCCCCTCGACATGATCGACCGCGCCCACGCCATCGCGCGGCGGCCGGATGTGGTCTTCTGCTCATTCGGCGACATGCTGCGCGTCCCCGGCTCCGATGGCGACCTGTTCCGGGTGAAGGCGGAAGGCGGCAATGTGCGCGTGGTTTACTCGCCGATGGATTGCCTGAACATCGCGCGCAATAACCCCGACATGAAGGTGGTCTTCTTCGCCATCGGGTTCGAGACCACGGCCCCCGCCAACGCCATGGCCATCTTCCAGGCCAAAACTCTCGGCATTCGCAACTTCTCGCTGCTGGTCTCGCACGTCGTCGTGCCGCCGTCCATGACCGCCATTCTCCAGTCGCCCATGAACCGCGTCCAGGGGTTCCTGGGTCCGGGCCACGTGTGCGCCATCATGGGCTGGACCGAGTATGAACCGATCGCGGCCCGCTACCACGTGCCGATCGTAATCACCGGCTTCGAGCCCATCGACCTCCTGGAAGGGATTCTCATGACCGTGCGCCAGCTCGAGCAGGGCCGCGCCGAGGTCGAAAACCAGTACGCCCGCGCGGTCTTGCGGGAAGGCAACATCGCCGCCCGGAAGATGATCTCGCAGGTGTTCGACATCGCCGACCGGAGCTGGCGGGGCATCGGCATCATTCCCAAGAGCGGCTACCGGCTCGCCTGGGAATTTCGCGACTACGATGCCGACCGGATCTTTCAGGTGGAGAACATACAGACCCGGGAGCCCGCCGTCTGCATCAGCGGGCAAGTGCTGAAGGGACAGAAGAAGCCCCATGAATGTCCGGCGTTCGGCACGGAGTGCACGCCGCAGACGCCTCTCGGCGCCACTATGGTGTCCGCCGAGGGCGCATGCGCCGCCTATTACAACTACGGCCGGCACCTGGTGCGGGTCGGCTCGCTCGACGCAAAGGTCTGACTATGGCTACACTGGCCGCGGTTCCTTCCGCCCGGTTCCGGGAATCGGTGCGGCGCAAATGCCGCGAAAGCGCGGAAATGAAGGAGAAGTTTTTTGAGGCGAATGCCGGCATGCTGGAGCAGGTGTGCGGGCGCGTCGCCGAGGCCCTCGCCTCCGGCCACCAGTTGTTCGTGATGGGCAATGGCGGCAGCTCGTGCGACGCGTTGCACGTCGCGGTGGAATTCGTTCACCCCATCATCGAGAAACGGCGCGCTTTTCCCGCCCGCGCTCTCACCACCGATACGGCGCTGCTGACCGCCATCGGCAACGACAGCGACTTCTCCCAGATCTTTGCCGAACAACTCAAACTGCTGGGCCGCCCCGGCGACGTGGCGCTGGGCATCTCCACCAGCGGCATGTCCGCCAACGTGAACTACGGCCTCAAGGCCGCGCGTGAAATGGGCATGCTGGCCATCGCCTTTTCCGGCAAGGATGGAGGCCGGGCGAAAGAAATCGCGGAGTTCTGTCTCACGGTTCCGTCCTTCAGCATCCATCGCATTCAGGAAGTGCACACCACGCTGTTGCACGTCCTCTGGGACATGGTACACGTCATGCTCGGGGAAGAAGATATCATTTAGACGATGGATCAACCCTTCGCGCTCTCCTGTCCGATTCCGCTCACGCGCCACAAAACCATCGTCATGGGACACGGCAGCGGCGGCAGGCTCAGCGCCCAACTGATCCGCGAGCTGTTTCTTCCCGCCTTCGACAACCCGACGCTGCGCAAGCTGGATGACCAGGCGGTGCTCAACGTGAGTTCCGCGCGCATCGCCTTCACCACGGATTCCTTCGTGGTCACGCCGCTCTTCTTCCCGGGCGGCAATATCGGGGAGCTGGCGGTGAACGGTACGGTGAACGATCTGGCCATGAGCGGCGCCGACTCCCCTGTGGCTCTCGGCGGCCTTCATCATGGAAGAAGGGCTGAGCATGGAGGAACTCTCGCAGGTGGTGTCCTCCATGTCGGCGGCGGCCGCGGCGGCGGGCGTCGCGATTGTGACGGGTGACACGAAAGTGGTGAACCGCCGCTCGGCGGACAAGCTGTTCGTCACCACTTCGGGCATCGGCATGGTGCCCGAGGGCGTCTCGATCTCGGCCTCCAACGCCCGGCCAGATGACGTGGTGCTCCTCAGCGGCACCATCGCGGATCACGGCATGGCGGTTCTGTCCAGGCGCGAGAACCTGGAGCTCGAAGGCGAGATCCTGTCCGATACCCGGCCGCTGCACACGCTGGTGGCCGCTATGTTGCGCGCCGGCGAAATCCATGCGATGCGCGATCCCACGCGCGGAGGGCTCGGCACCTCGTTGTGCGAAATCGCCGCGGCTTCCAACGTGGGTATCGACATCGACTCGCGCGCGATTCCGGTGCGCGAAGCGGTGCGGGGCGCCTGCGAACTGTTGGGAATCGATCCGCTGTTCGTGGCCAACGAAGGCAAGCTGGTGGCCTTCGTCCGCCCGGATTGCGCCGATTCCGTATTCCGCGCGATGCGCGCCATGCCGGAAGGCGGAGACGCGAGCGTCATCGGGCGCGTTGTCTCCGATCATCCCGGAATGGTAGTGCTTCGAACCGAAATCGGCGGCAGCCGGATCATCGACCTTCCCTTCAACGAACAGCTTCCCCGCATCTGCTGATACGCCCGCGGTCACTGCACGGCTCAGCACACTTCGAAGACAGGAGCGGTATCGATACTCACGCCGATTCGTTGACACTTTCGACAGGTAAAGCCCAAACTGAAAACGCAGTTCAGAGAGGAGGGGTCATGCCGACCGACGCGCCTCCATACGGCAGCCAGACACAGCGTCCTCCCGCCGTCAAGGAAATTCACGTTCTTTGGATCACAGCCGGTCTGGGGTGCGACGGTGATTCCGTTTCGATCACGGCAGCAACGCAACCCAGCATTGAAGACATACTCCTGCAAGCCATTCCCGGCCTGCCCAAGGTCCACCTGCACAACCCTGTGCTCGCCTACGAGGTCGGCGACGACTTCATGAAGTATTGGTACGAGGCGGAAAAGGGGAGGCTGGAGCCGTTTGTCCTCGTGGTGGAAGGTTCGATCCCCAACGAAAGAATCAAGAAGGAAGGGTACTGGGCCGCGCTCGGAACCAACGCCGACACCGGCCAGCCGATCACTACCTGCGAATGGATCGACCGCCTGGCTCCCAAGGCCCTGGCCGTGGTCGCGGCCGGCACCTGCGCCACCTATGGCGGCATTCACGCCATGCAGGGCAACCCCACCGGTTGCATGGGCCTGGCGGATTACCTCGGTTGGAAATGGAAGTCGAAAGCCGGCATCCCGATCGTCAACGTTCCGGGCTGTCCCGTCCAACCCGATAATTTCATGGAGACGCTCCTGTATCTGCTGTACCAGGTCGCCGGCGTCGCTCCCATGATTCCTCTCGATCAAAATCTGAGACCCAGGTGGCTGTTCGGCCACACGGTGCATGAAGGTTGCGACCGGGCCGGTTACTACGAGCAGGGTGAGTTCACTTACGAGTACGGCACTCCCGAATGTCTGGTCAAGATCGGATGCTGGGGGCCCGTGGTGGATTGCAATGTGGCCAAGCGCGGCTGGATGGCGGGCATTGGAGGCTGCCCCAACGTGGGCGGCATCTGCATCGGCTGCACCATGCCGGGATTCCCCGACAAGTTCATGCCGTTCATGGATATGCCGCCCGGCGCCAAGCTGTCTTCGGATACCGTGTTTGCGTACGGAACCGTGGTTCGCGCGCTGCGGCACTTCACTCACGACACGGCCAACAAAGAGCCGAAGTGGCGACACAAAGGTCCCCGGCTCTCCACCGGCTACGCGCCGCGGACTTACTCGTAAAAGGAGACTACGGAATGTCCACGTTGACCCAGACCCCGACCGAAGTACACGAGAAGCAGCGCCGGCTGGTAGAGATGTCATGGGACCCGATCACCCGCATCGTCGGCAGCCTCGGTATCTACACCAAAATCGACTTCGCCAACCGGCAGGTGGTCGAGTGCAACAGCACCTCATCGATCTTCCGCGGGTACAGCATTTTCATGAAGAACAAAGATCCGCGGGACGCGCACTTCATCACCAGCCGGATCTGCGGGATCTGCGGCGACAATCATGCCACCTGCGCCACCTACGCCCAAAACATGGCGTTCGGCGTGAGACCCCCGGAGATCGCGGAATGGATCGTCAATCTCGGAGAAGCCGCCGAGTACATGTTCGACCACAACATCTTCCAGGACAACCTGGTGGGCGTCGATTTCTGCGAGCAGATGGTGAAGGAGACCAATCCCGGCGTACTTGACCGGGCGGAGAAGACCGAAGCGCCGCAGGGCCACCTCCACGGCTATCGGAAGATCGCCGACATCATGCGTGCGCTCAACCCCTTCACCGGCGAGTTCTACCGGGAAGCTCTCCAGATGAGCCGCCTGACGCGCGAGATGTTCTGCCTGATGGAAGGCCGTCACGTGCACCCCTCGACGCTCTATCCCGGCGGCGTGGGCACCGTGCCTACCGTGCAGCTCTTCACTGACTACCTGGTTCGCCTCATGAAGTATGTGGAGTTCATGAAAAAGGTCGTTCCGCTGCACGATGATCTTTTCAATTTCTTCTACGAGGCCCTGCCCGGTTATGAGAAGGTCGGACAGCGCCGCATCCTGCTGGGCTGCTGGGGATCCTTCCAGGATCCCCACTACTGCGACTATACCTACCGCAACATGAACGATTGGGGCAATCGCATGTTCGTCACGCCCGGCGTGGTGATCGACGGCAGGCTGGTAACTACCAACCTGGTGGACATCAACCTGAACATACGGATTCTCCTGGGCAGTTCCTATTACGACGACTGGGAAGCGCAGGAGAAATTCGTGAGTCACGATCCGCTGGGCAACCCGGTCGATCAGCGCCACCCGTGGAACCAGACCACCATTCCGCGGCCTCAGAAGCGCGATTTCAACGGCAAGTACAGTTGGGTGATGTCGCCGCGCTGGTATTACCCGGAGACGAGCGAGTACCTGGCACTCGATACCGGCGGCGGGCCTATCGCACGCTTCTGGGCCACGGCCCTGGCCGGCAAAGTGGATATCGGATACGTCAAGGCGACGGGGCACAGCGTGAAAATCTATCTCCCCAAAACCGTGGGCAAGCCCGAAGTGGAGTTCGAATGGAAAATTCCCAGGTGGAGCAACGCCATCGAACGGGACCGCGCCCGCACCTATTTCCAGGCCTACTCGGCGGCCTGCGCGCTGCATTTCCTGGAAAAGGCGCTCGCCGAAGTGCATGCCGGCAGGACGAAGGCGTGGTCCGATTTCAAAGTTCCCCAGGAGGGGATCGGCTGCGGGTTCCACGAGGCGGTACGCGGGGTGCTCTCGCACCACGTGGTGATCCGCAACGGCAAGATCGCCAACTATCACCCCTATCCGCCCACGCCATGGAATGCGAATCCGCGCGACACGTACGGTACGCCCGGCCCTTACGAAGACGCTGTACAGAACACTCCCATCTTCGAAGAGAACGGCCCGGACGATTTCCGCGGCATCGACATCATGCGCGCGGTTCGCAGTTTCGACCCCTGTCTGCCTTGCGGAGTTCACATGTACCTGGGCAACGGCAAGGTCCTCGAAACCCGCCATTCGCCCATGTTCGGTGTTCAACAACCATCCTGAGCACCCATGGAGCGCATCCGACAGATCGAAGGGTTGATTCAGCAGATTGAATCGTCGGCCGATCCGGCCACCCGCGCCCGCGTCAGGGAACTCGTGGAAGCGATCCTCGAGTACCACGGCGCCGGACTCGAGCGGATTCTGGCATCGGTCGACGCGCCCACGGTTCAGGTTTTCGCGCGTGACGAATTGATTGCCAGCCTGCTCTTGCTTTATAGCTTGCATCCGGAGGACTTCGAAACGCGTGTGCGGCGCGCAACCGACGCCATTCCGAACATCCAACTGCTCGCCATTTCGGATGGCGTCGTGCACGTCCGTGCGACCGGGGCCGTGAACCAGGAGGCAGTCGAACAAATCATCTATGCCGCTGCCCCCGAAACCGCTGCTGTGCGGATTGAGGGGGCCCATCCTCCCTCGTCGTTCGTTTCCGTGGAGGCGCTCCTCCGCGCTTGAGCCGTTCATGATCGCGCCTCCACCTTTTTCCACACTGCGGCGCTTCGTCCCGGCCAGGAAGGCACAGCGGTGCGAATTGTGCGGCGCCGCGCTGGCCCCGGATCATCCGCACCTGCTCGATCTCACGACGCGGCAGATCGTGTGCGCATGCCAGGCCTGCGGGCTGCTGTTCGACCGGCGCGGTGCGTCCGCGTACCGGCGCATCGGCCGCGAGGTCCGCCGGCTTGCCGGTTTCCAGATGACCGATGCCGAGTGGGAAAGCCTCGCGATTCCAATCGGGCTGGCGTTTTTCGTAAACGACTCGGCGCAGAACCGCATCCAGGCGTTCTATCCGGGGCCCGCCGGCGTCACCGAATCGCTGTTACCCATCGAGATACCCGCCGCCCGCAAGCTGGAACCGGATATCGAGGCCCTGCTCGTGAATCGCGTCGGCGCGGCGCGCGAGCACTACGTGGTTCCCATCGACCGCTGCTACCGGCTGGCCGGCCTGATCCGCAAGCACTGGCAGGGATTGTCGGGCGGCGAGGAGGTCTGGGCGAAGATCGGCCGCTTCTTCGAGGAACTGCGGGAGGCGGCCCGTGCCTGACCTGAATTTCCGGATTGAAGGCGTCGAAGCGGCGCGTTTTTCCGCATCGCCGCTGCTGAATTTTCGCTTGTGCGTGGAATCCGACGAAGCCGTGCAAGCGGCCACGCTACAGTGCCAGATTCGCATCGAGCCCGCGCGGCGCCGCTATCAACCGGCGGAACAAAGGCACCTTCGGGATCTCTTCGGCGAACCCGAGCGCTGGGGCCAGACGCTCCGCAGCATGCTTTGGACGCACAGCATCGTGGTGCTTCCTCCCTTCGCGGAGAGGACGGTAGCCGATCTGCCGGCGGTCTGCACTTTCGATTTTAACGTGGCCACCGCCAAGTACTTCCACGCTCTTGAAGGCGGGGAGGTGCCGCTGTCGTTCCTGTTCAGCGGGACGATTTTCCATGCGGGGCCCGATGGCGCTCTCCAGGTGGCGCCGGTGCCCTGGAGCAAGGAAGCCGCGTTTGCCCTGCCCGTGCGCGCGTGGAAGGAGATGATGGACACCTACTATCCCAATACGGCGTGGCTGTGCCTGCGGCGCGACGTGTTCGATCGCCTGCACCAGTACAAGATCGACCGCGGCATCCCCACCTGGGAGCAGGCGCTGGAGAGCATGCTGCCATGAACCTGGAAATGGCGGAGCAAGTAGCCAAAGCCGTGTTATACGAGGGCTACATGTTGTATCCCTACACGGCGAGCTCGCTCAAAAACCAGCAGCGCTGGAATTTCGGCGTGCTCTATCCGCCGGGGATGGATACGAACGAAATGCAGACCGAGGTGCTGGCGACCGGACCAGCGCGCGTCGAGGCCAGGGTCCGGTTCCTGGAAGGCGGTCCGGAACTGGAGCGGGAAGTGACGGTTGCGGCGGAAGCCGGCGGGCACGGCTCGGTCCCCTTCCGCTTCGGCGCAGTGAACGGGGAAGTGGAGATCTCGGCGGCGCCACTGCGCGACGATCTCATTCGCGTCACGGTGCGGATTCGCAACCTGAGTGCCGCGGCGAACATGCTCTCCACCCATACCATTCTTCTGGCGCAGGGCGGCGAGTTTGTCTCGCTGATGGACCCGCCTGCGGAGTACCGCGAAGAGGCGGCGGCGTGCCGCAACACCGGCACCTGGCCGGTCCTCGCGGGCGGGGAAGGGGAGCGGGACGTCATGCTCTCCTCGCCCATCATTCTCTACGACTACCCGCGGGTGGCGGCGGAGAGCCCGCAGGACCTGTTCGATTCCACGGAGATCGACGAGATTCTGACGCTGCGCATCCTGACGCTTTCCGATGACGAGAAGGCCGAGATCCGTGGCGGCGGCGAGCGGGCCCGCCGGCTGCTGGAGCGGTGCGAAACGCTCCCGCCGGAAGAGTTGATGAAACTGCATGGCGCGATCCGGAGCCTGCGGCCGGTGGGGTTTCACGCCGGCGACCGGGTGCGCCTGCGCCCGCGGCGCGGAGCCGACATTCTCGATATTGCCCTCGAGGGCAAGGTGGGGATCGTGGAAGCCGTGGAGCGCGATTTCGAGAACCGGGTTCATCTGGCGATCGTGCTGGAGGACGATCCCGGACGTGATCTCGGAATGCTGCGGCAGCCGGGCCACCGCTTCTTCTTCACGCCGGAAGAGGTGGAGCCGGCGTGATGAGAATTCTGGTAGCCGGGATCGGGAACATTTTTCTGGGCGACGACGCGTTTGGGTCGGAAGTAGCGCGGCGCTTGCTCGCGCGGCCCTGGCCCGCCAACGTGCGCGTGGCCGATTTCGGGATTCGCGGGTTGGATCTGACATTTGCTTTGCTCGATGGCTACGACGCCGTTATTCTGGTGGATGCGACGCCGCGCGGAGGCGAGCCGGGCACCCTCTATACAATCGAGCCGGATCTGTCCGGACTCGATGCGGCCGCGGCCGCCGTCGAGACGCACGCGATGGACCCCATGCGCGTGCTGGCGGTGGCGCGGTCGATGGGCGCGGAGCTGAGGCGTGTATTCCTGATTGGGTGTGAACCCTCGCCCGAAACCATAGACCCCGAGGGCGAAGGCTCGATGGAACTGAGCGAGCCGGTTCGGGGCGCACTGGAGGAGGCTGTACATGTGGTCGAGAACCTTGTCGGAAGCCTTGAAGGAGAAGCTTCCCGAACGTATCAGTCCGCGGGTGGATGACCGCCTGGCGAGGCTCGGGAAAATTGTCGGCGTGGTGACGCTGGCGATCGTGGCGGCGGGGATCGTGGCCAACTTCCCCGACATCAAGCGGTACGTGCGCATGTCGTTGATGTAGGATGCACGAACTTTCGATCGCCATGAGCATCGTCGAGATTGCCTCGGACGAAGCGCGGCGGCTCGGCGATGCCCGGGTCGAAGTGGTGCACTTGAGATTAGGCGAACTTTCGGGCGTGGTGAAGGACTCGCTGCTGTTTGCGTGGGACCTGGCGTGTGAGGAATCGCCCGTTGCCGGATCGCGCCTGGAAATCGAGGAAGTGCCGGGCACCGATCTGAAGCTCACGGCACTGGAAATTCAGGACGGCTGACCGAGGCGCGCGGCTGCAATGGCGGCCTGCCCCAGGGCGATTCCGCCATCGTTCGGTGGCACCCGAGCGTGCAGGAAGACGTCGAAACCCGCGGCGCGCAATCCGGTGGTCACAGCCGACAGCAGCATCATGTTCTGGAACGTCCCGCCGCTCAGGGAGACGCGCCTGGGTTGGCCGATGTGCCGGCAGGTTTCGACGATGGCCGCCGCGACGGTGTTGTGGAACCGCGCGGAAATCCGGCTGCGCGGGACTCCCGCGGCGGCCTCATTGACGATCTGCCGGATCGCAGGCCGGAAATCGACCTCTTCGCCGGCCTCGAACGGGTAGTGGCCAGTCTCCGCTTCTTCGGCGATCGCCTCCAGTTCGATCGCCGCCTGGCCTTCGAAGTTCACTTCGTGCCGCAAGCCGATGATGGAAGCAACGGCGTCGAACAGGCGTCCGCAGGACGATGTCGGGACGGTATTGATCTTGCGGCCGATCATCCGCCGCACGGCACGCGCGCGCGGCTCGGAGACGGCATCGAAGGGCGCATCCGGACCGAACGTGTCGACGAGGTAGCTGAGGGCCGAGCGCCAGGGTTCGCGAATGGCGGTGTCTCCGCCGGGCAGCGGGACATAGCGCAAGTGGGCGCGCCGTTCGAAACCGGAATAACCGGCGACCAGAAACTCGCCGCCCCAGATGGCGCCGTCGGTGCCGTACCCGGTGCCGTCGAAGGCCACTCCGATCACCTCGCCTTCGAGGCCGTTTTCAATCATGCAGGCGGCGATGTGGGCGTGATGGTGTTGCACTGCGATTTTCGGCAGGTCCAGCCCCAGGGCATACTTCGTGCTCAGGTATTCGGGATGGAGGTCGTGCGCCACGGCGCGAGGCTCCACACGGAAGAGTTTCTTCAGATTGGCGAGGGTCTCCTGGAAGAACAGCAGGGTTTCGTAGTTCTCCAGGTCGCCGATGTGCTGGCTGAGGATGGCGTGGCGGCCCTTGGTGAGGCAGAAGACATTCTTCAACTCGCCGCCGCAGGCCAGCACCTCGGGGACATGGCGGGCCAGGTCGATCACCTGCGGGGCATAGCCGCGGGAACGCCGCATGACGCGCTCGACGCCTCCGAACACGCGGACCACCGAATCGTCGGTGCGCATGTAGATATCGCGGTTGTGCAACAGGAACCAGTCCGCGACGCCGTGCAACCGCTCGCGGGCTTCCTGGTTCGCGACGACGATCGGCTCTTCGCTGAGGTTGCCGCTGGTCATCACCAGGGCCGGGTAGGGCGCATCGATAAACAGCAACTGGTGCAACGGGGTGTACGGCAGCATCACGCCCAGGGTGCGGTTTCCGGGCGCGATCGCCTCGGGCAGCAATAGCTCGGGGCGACGCCGGAGGATCACGATCGGTTTACGTGGTCCCAGGAGAGTGCATCGCTCCACATCGGAAAGCCGGCAGATTTCCTCCACCGAGGCCAAGTCGCGCAGCATCAAGGCGAAGGGTTTGTCGCTGCGGCGCTTGCGCTCGCGCAGGCGCCCTACGGCCTGCTCGTTGCGGGCGTCGCATGCCAGGTGAAATCCGCCGAGACCTTTGATGCCCAGAATTTCGCCGGCCGCGAGGCGCCGCCGCGCCTCTTCGACGGGCGCCGAAAGCGACGGCCCGCACAGGGGGCAGGCGTTGGGCTGGGCGTGGAAGCGGCGATTGGCGGGGTCGTCGTATTCCGCCTGGCAGGCGGGGCACATGCGGAACGCGGCCATGGTGGTGTGAGGACGATCGTAGGGGATATCGCGAATGATGGTGTAGCGCGGTCCGCAGTTGGTGCAGTTGGTGAAGGGGTAGCCGAACCGGCGATTGGCGGGATCGGTGAAATCGCGAATGCAGTCGTCGCAGGTGGCGATGTCGGGCGAGATGAGGGCGAATTCGCCGGTCCTGGCCACGCTGTCGCGAATCGCAAAGGTGGTTTGGCCGATGGGTTCGAGCTCGACGATTTCCTGTTCCTGAATCCAGGCGAGGGGCGGCGCCTCGGCAGCGAGGGCTGTGAGAAAGGTTTCGACCGCGGGCGGATCGCCCTCCGCTTCCGTCATCAGGCCGGCCGAGGAGTTGAGGACGTAACCGCCGAGATCGAGACGCCGCGCCAGGTTGTACACGAAAGGCCGGAAGCCAACCCCCTGCACGATTCCGCGCAACCGCACCCGAACACGCCGCAGCACACCCTAATATACTCTCCCTATGAGCCGTATCGCCGCGATTCTCCTGCTAAGCATGACCGCCTGCCACGCGCAGACGCTGGCCGGCGTGATCGACATCCACGTACACGCCGATCCGGACAGCCTGCCGCGCAAGATCGACGCCATCGACCTGGCGCGCATGGCGAAGGAACGCGGCATGCGCGGGATGGTGCTGAAGAACCACTACGAGCCGACTGCATCGCTGGCGTACGTGGTACGCAGAGTGGTGCCGGGCATCGAGATTTTCGGGGGCATCGATCTCAACCTGACGGTGGGCGGGATTAACCCCGCGGCGGTGGAGCGGATGACCATGATGAAGGGAGGGTGGGGCCGCGTGGTCTGGATGCCGACCTTCGACGCCGAAAACCAGGTGCGGTTCTCGAAAGAGAATCGTCCGTTCGTTCGGGTTTCGAAAGACGGGCAATTGCTCCCCGAGGTGAAGCAGGTGATCGCGATCGCGGCGAAGCACAACCTGACGCTGGAGACCGGGCACTCCTCGCCCGCGGAATGCCTGATGATCATCCGGGAAGGACGCCGCGCGGGCGTCAAGCACATGGTAGTGACGCACGCTATGCTCGCCCCGGTACGCATGACCGTGGCCGACATGCGCGCGGCGGCGCAGGAGGGCGCGTTTCTCGAGTTCGTCTACAACGGGCTGACGGGGCCGAACCGGGAGTACGAAATCGGCGACTACGCGAAAGCGATTCGCGCCGTGGGGCCGCGAAACTGCATTCTGGCCAGCGACCTGGGCCAACCGGCAAACCCGCTGCACCCGGACGGCCTGGAGGCGTTCTTCGCCGCGCTGCGCAAAGAAGGGTTCACGCAAGCCGACATCGACCTCATGTCGAAGACCAACCCCGCTCGGGCGCTGGGCCTGCAGTGATCCCCGAAGACTACTCCAGGACATCTTCCACATTGTCCGGCAGGGGGCCCGTCATGTCGCGCAGTTTTTCGAAGAGACGATCATAGAGCGCGGCATAGGCTTCGATGGACGGGTCCTGGCGGCGCGGGACGGCAAAAGTGCGGCGCATCTGGCGGACGGCCACGAGGAGAAGCTTCAACTCGTCATCGGTGAATCCGAAAGCGTCAGGCATCATACTGCGAGCGGGTCTGCGGCCAGCACGTTTTGACTTAAAGTCAAGTCAAAAAATTAAAGCCGGCGCCGAAAACAAACGGGTTACTCAAAACTGGTGACTTACATTTAAGTCACTTTTCAGGGCTGTGCCGGCGGGCTGAACGTGGAACCCACCCTGGTTCCAGCATGACACACGAGGGCGCGAGCGAGGGGCAATCCGGGCCTTGCAGGTGCGGCGAAGTTGCCGGGCGGCAGGAGTTTAGGAAAATTCGAAGAATCGGTGAACGGCGCGGCGGAGCGCCACAACCGGCGATGAACCACGCCCAGCTTTGGCGGCGACGTCGGGTTTATTGACCGGCCAAATGTGCATCCTTGTTGAAGTGACTGGGAGTTGCGGGAAGTGTGCTTGTTCCGGTTCAGTTGGAAATGGAGAAGGCGTTCTCCCAGTAAGGTAAAGGAGAGAACGCATGAAGCAGCAACGGAAGCACTACACACCCCAAGAGAAGGTCGCCATCCTCAGGCGGCATTTGCTGGAGAAGGAGCCGATCTCGAAACTCTGCGACGAGTTCGGCTTGCAACCCACGGTCTTCTACCGCTGGCAGAAGGAGTTCTTCGAGAACGGGGCGGCTGCCTTCCAGCCGACAACGCGGCCCAATCATTCGGCCGAGCAGGAACGGATAGACTACTTACTTAGAGAAGAAGATCCAGACCAAAGATGAGGTCCTAGCCGAATTGATGGCGGAGCATGTCGCGCTAAAAAAGACGCTTGGGGAACTCTGACCGGGGTCTGGGTTCCGCACGATACGCGGGACCAGATCGTGGATTTCGTCCGGCGCTGGTCGGAGAAGACCGAGATCGGCGCCGGACGGTTCATCGTGTGGCTCGACATCGCCGCCAGTAAGTTTTACGACTGGCGGGAACGCTACGGCAAAGTGAACGAGCACAACGGCTGGGTTCCCCGCGATTTCTGGCTGGAGGATTGGGAAAAGCAGGCCATTATCGGCTTCCATCTGAAGAACCCGCTGGAAGGCTACCGGCGGCTGACGTTCATGATGCTGGATGCCGACATCGTGGCGGTGAGTCCGTCCAGCGTCTGGCGGGTGCTGGGGCAAGCGGGACTGTTGTCGAAGTGGAACGGCAAGCCGTCGAAGAAGGGCACGGGCTTTGAACAGCCTCTGACGGCTCATCAGCATTGGCACATCGACGTGTCGTACATCAACATCAGCGGGACGTTCTATTACCTGTGCAGCATTCTGGACGGCTGCAGCCGGTACATCGTCAGCTGGGATCTACGGGAGTCGATGACCGAGGCGGACATCGAAATCATCCTACAAGGGGCGAAGGAGAAGTATCCGGAACCGCGGCCACGGATCATCTCGGACAACGTGCCGCAGTTCATCTCCAAGGACTTCAAGGAGTTCATTCGGATCTCGGATATGACCCACGTCAGAACTTCGCCCTACTATCCCCAATCGAACGGAAAGATCGAACGGTGGCACAAATATCGCTCAAAGGAGAGTGCATCCGGCCAGGAACGCCACTATCGCTGGAGGATGCGCGGCCTCTGGTGGAGGGCTACGTCGAGCATTACAACAATGTCCGCCTGAACAGCGCGGTCGGCTACATCACCCCGAAGGACCTGCTCGCCGGGTGTCAGCAGGAGATCCACGCGGACAGGGACCGGAAATTGGAGGCGGCCAGGAAAATGCGGAAGGATCGCCGCGAGCAAGCTGCATGAGGTGCGGAGACGCCGGGCCACTGGAGTCCGCTGCTGATGATTGGCGAGTTCCGCCCGGTCGAAGGGCGCGGAAGTCTCAACTTCCTGTTTGCCGACGATCCGCCCGAAGGCGAGTCGGATGTCTCCCACAAGGCGTCGCGGGCACTTTCCGAGATGCCCACGACCACAATCGCCGGGCCGCGCAGGTGCGTCGCGGGATTCGCCTGGGTGTTGAACACGCTCACCGGCGGACGGTTCCTCTGAACGTGCTCAAGCCCCCCAATCTACAACTCCTTGGGCATACTCCTACAGTTTCAGGCGAGCGAGTAAGGCCGTGAAGCGCGGGTCCGGCCGCAAGTCGTCCCACACCGGGTCGGACTTCAGGTAGTTCGCGCCAAACGGGCGTTGATCGCAAGCTCTCTTCAACCACTCGATGGCGGCATCGCGCTCACCCAGAGCCAGGTGCACCAGGGCCAGAGCGCGCGGTTGCGCTTTGCCTTGGCCTCTGCCTTCCGCCTCGCGCAGCCAGTCGCGTGCCTCCTTGGTCCGGCCCGCACGGGCGGCCACATACGCAATCGCGGCTGCCGCGTCCGGCTCCGAGCCGGAGAGCCCCCGCATGCCGCCTGCTTTCGGGAACGCCGCTGCCGCTTCCGCATACATTCCCTTCTGCGCGTATGCCCAGCCCAGGGCGTCGTAGGTTCGCACGAACGATGCGTCGATAGCCAGCGTCTTCCAATACTGCTGGATGGCCTGGTCGTATTCACGCTGAAGATACAAAGTGTGCCCCACCTCTTCGCTGATGGGAAGAGAAAGCGGATCCAGGCTGTTGGCAAGCTTCATCGCCGCCAGGGCTTCGTCGAGATGTCCCGTCTGCTGGAGCACGTGAGCATGCATGTGGTGCCCTTCGGAGAATCCGGGACTCAGCTCGATGGCACGGCGAAATTCCGTCTCCGCTCCCGCCCAATCCGCGTCGTAAATCCAGCGGACGAAACCGAGCGAAACGTGCGCTTCCGCCAAACGGTCGTTCAACCGCAGCGCCAGCATCGCCTCGGCGCGCGACCGGGAAAAAGCGGCCTCCACCGCCATGCCGCCGTTATTCCCGAGCAGCGCATACGAATCCGCCAGCCCGGCGTGCGCCGGGGCAAAACCAGCGTCGCGCGTCACGGCCTCCTGGAAGTACTCGAGACTCTTCCTCAGGGACTCCACGTTTCGCTTGCCCCAGTGATACCGCCCTTGCAGATACAGCTCGTAAACGCCAACTTGCTCCTGATTCGCCGGACCGCGGACCGCGACCTCTCCGCGGTCCAACTTCACTCTTAGGCTGAGCAGGATCGCCTCGGCCACGCGTTTCTGCACCGCCAGCAGGTTCTCCAGCTTGTCATCGTAGACGCCGGACCAGATCTGATAGCCGTTTCTGGCATCCACCAGCCGGGCGGTAATCCGCAACCCGTCTCCCTCGCGGCGGAGGGCACCTTCCAGGACTGAGTCGACACCAAGCTTCGCACCGACATCCCGCGCGTCCTGCTGTTTGCCAGCGAACCGGAACGATGAACCCCTGGCGACTACTTTCAGTCCCCTAACCTGCGTAAGGGCATAGATCAACTCTTCAGCCACGCCTTCGCAGAAATAGGCCTGGTCTTGCTGGGGGCTGAGGTCGGCGAACGGCAGCACTGCGATCGAACTGACCGGCGGGTTAGTCATCGCGCGCCCGTCGCGCCCTACGATCCAGCTGCCGGCCGCCGCGCAGATTGCAAGGGCGGCGGCCGCGCCGATGAGTATGCGCCGGCCGCGCAGGACTGGGCCTGAGCGAGGCGCCGGCAGCACCTCCACGTCCGCGGCTGGCTCCACTGCTTGTACCTGCGCAATGAACCGGTAACCGCGCCGCGGCAGGGTCTCGATATACCGGGGAGTGGCGGCGTCGTCCGAAAGAGAGGCCCGAATCTGCCGCATGCACACGTTCAGCCCTTGGTCGAAGTCGACGTAGGTCTCCTTACCCCAGATCGCTTCCCGGATCTCCTCGCGCGTGACCAGTTCGCCGGGGCGGGACGTGAGCAAGAGCAAAACTTTGAAGGGCTGCGGCGCGACTCGGATCAGCATGCCGGACTTGCGCAACTCCCCGGCCGCGGCGTCCAGCTCGAATACGCCGAAACGGTAGCGTTGTGTTGCGGCACTCACGCGCCTCTCCACTTCTCCGCATTATACACGCTACGTTCCCGCGTTTAGGAACTCCTGCAATAGCCGTGTTCTCATGGACTTGGCCGTTAAGGAAACATTCACCCAGTACCCTCTTTCCTGGCCAGGCACTCTCGCCCAGACTGGAGCCATTCCGCCGGGCCAGACGGCGGGGCGGAACGAGAAGGAGGACGCAAATGCTTTCCAAATTGACGATTCAGACCCTGGCCTTGACAGCAGCCAGCGTGGTCACCGCGGGGTTATGCCCGGCGCAGTCCAAACCCACAATCTTCGAGACTACTCTCGAAGAGCCGAACCAAGCGACACCGGAAATAAGCACCGATGAGCTACAGAAGATCCTGGCCGACGGGCGCGGGCCTGTCTTTGACGCCCGGTCCCAGCTTGAGTATGCGATCGCACACATCCCAGGCACAACGAATCTCTACGAAAAGGAGGCGGATCGCATTCAGCAACTCTATCCCGACCGCGCCACGCCCATCACTCTTTACTGTAACGGCCCGTTCTGCGGCAAGAGCAAGCGTACTTCGGAAGAGCTGGCGAAGCTCGGGTACAACAATATCCGGCGCTACCAGTTGGGGATGCCGGTATGGCGGGCTCTGGGCAACACCGTCGAAACGACGCTCGCGGGAATGCGGTACATCATTCAGGCCGATCACACGGCCATTTTTGTCGATGCCCGCAGCCCCGAGGAGTTCGCCGAGACGCTCCCTGACGCGCGCAACATTCGCGCCGGGGAAGCCACGGCGGCCAACGACGACGGGCGCTTGCCGCTCTGGGACAAGGGCACACGCATCGTCGTCTTTGGCAGCAGCATGCAGCAGGCCAAGAAGGTAGCCGAGGAGATTGCGAAAAAAGCGTACTGGAACAGCAGTTACTTCGGGGGGAGCTATGAAGACCTGAAAGCGCCGGGGCTGTTCGCGACCGTGTTTGAAGTGGAGGGGACCGTGGCCGGTTTTGTGGAACGGATCAAGCCCAATGGCGAACGAAGCCTGGAGCCAACCGTGCGGTTTGATCCCGCCCAGCAGAAATACATTCCGGCGCCCATCCCGGTCGGAACCGGAGATCGCATGTACTTGACGCTCTACGGCAGTGGTCTGCGCCTCCGCACGATGCGCGACCTGGTCACGGTTCGCATGGCTGGACTCGAGGCCCCGGTGTTGTATGCGGGGCCCGCTCCTGATTTGCAGCCTTACGATCAGGTGAATGTACAGCTTCCTGCCTCGCCCGGCCGCGGCAGGATCGAGGTGACAGTTGAAGTGAATGGACGTCCGGCGAACAGCGTCAGCGTAGTATTCGAATAGGCCGGAGCGAAGTGCCGACCACTCGTGTGCGTCCCGCATCGAGCGGGAGCCGAGGACATGATCGAGTCACGGGGGGCCGGCCACCAATTCGATGCGGCGTGCTGAAAGCCCGACCCTACACGCCGAGCGTGCAAGCTACGCTCGGGTTCATGCGATTCGCGGCCCGAAGCGGGCGAGGCCCGCTTTCGTGTCGTGCACCCGGCTTCTGGCGACCGCCGGCTTTCGAATGAATGGGATTGTTCCACTGTGTAACGACGCGATGATCATTGAAGCGATTCCTGCATGACGCCGCGATCCGGCGCCTTTTACGCTTCTGCCGCGTAGGCGGCGTGCGGACGCACGCTGAAGCGTGAGGGCGCCGCGTGCATCCGCGGTCAGTGTCTCAAAGTCACGATAGGAGGGAATACGAATGAAGTCAACCCGTGTTTTCGCGCTGCTAACTTCCTGCAGCGTCACGGCCTTCGCACAATATGAGAGCAGAGAGGTGACAGCGAGCGCCCGATGTATCGAGCTAAACCAAATCGCCGTAACGCAAGCCAGGAATGGACACGCGGCCGAAGCTGAAACTTCACTGGCGGTGGCTGCGGTTTCCGGCGACGATCGCGCCGAGAGCTCCTGTTTCGGATACGTTCTGAGCAATATGGCGGCACTAATGTCTGTTTCGGGCCGTCTGGCCGAAGCCGAGCGGCTGGCCGAACATTCTGTCAGGGTCCTGGAGAAGGTCCCTCTGCCGACTGACCGGATGTTGCTGCTCCCGCTCCAAATCCTCGCGGCTGTCAGGTTGGAATCAGGAAAGACTGCAAGGGCCCGGGAAGCAGTGAGGAGAATGCAGTCGATTCGTATCAACGGGCCGGACGATAGCGCCTTAGTTCACGGGATTGCGGGTACGCTATTACAAATCGAAGGGCGGAAATCCGAAGCCGAGGCCGAATACCTCGCCGCATTTCGGGCATGGGAGGAGGCCGGCCGCAGCGATTCCGCGGACGCAGCCGGAATTCTCTGTAGTCTCGGCTCGCTTTACGTGGAAGAACAGCGGCTGGATGAAGCTCGTCGAGTGCTGGACAACGTGCTTGTGATTTACAGTCGAGCCAAGGACGTCGTGCCGATGGACCGCATCAAATTCCTCGCCCTTCGGGGCGTGCTGCACTCGCGGCTTGGCGATTGGAGGCGAGCCCAAGACGACTTGCGCGATGCGCTTTCGATGGTTGATCGCGAGCCCTTCGTAGATCCGGTTATACTTCGGCCGATATTGAATCACTATTCACAAGTGCTGCGTAAGAATCACAACGGGCGGGACGCGCGATCCGTCGCAGCACGCGCAGCTGCTCTTCCTACCAACCGCACGACCGCCGCGGTTGTGGATTTAACGGATCTACGCGCTCCTGCAAAGGGAACGAAAAAGTCATCGGCCGGTCGACTCCACACGCGTGAGGTACTCGTGAGTCCGAAAAATCGTTAGCCGTTAGCAGTTTCGTTCGACGGCTTTCTCACAGGCAGTCGGAATCTGCGCCTACCGCGGTCGCCCTCCGGGGCACACTTCGGGGCGAGGCCCAGCGATTAGCCAATCGCGGGCATGTTCGATGATCCGTGTATGCTCGTCAATGCCCCGGTACCGGACGAGTCACGCACTATCCGGATGTTGAAGCCGGGCGCAACCCCGGCAACCGGCCCGTTCTGACACCCTGGCTCGCCCAATCGTTGAGCTGCTTGGCCACACGGAGATATTCTTTCCCTAGCCAGTTGGTTTTCCCAGTTGCGCATCAGCCTCTGTTTTTAAGCCGAGCCTCCGAGCCGCGTCAACAGTCAACGGCGGGTGCCGAGCGCCCCCTATGCTGAAAAAGGACCAGCCAACCTGATCTCCTCTTTGAATCCAGTTGCTGTTTCAGCGGATGCGTGTTCCACCGTCTGCAGCTGGATGGGGCGATGTTCTCCCAACTGACCCGCCGAAGATGGCGGTATACTCGCTTAACGGGGAGCGCCAACTCTCCATTTCACGCTGAACCAACACATGCTTCGAAGGAAGATCTGGAGAATCGGTGTATGGCCCATTGCGGGTTGCCACAACGGGGAGGAAACACGTCCAGCTTTGGCGGCGATCCTGGCGTTTCACGCGTGACGTTCGCGGCGGATACCGAGCACGATCAGGGCGATGATGATGGCGAGCGTGAGCGCGGTGAGCACGCGGCCGAACTGGTTCTCGAAGGGGGTGACGAAGGCGAGCGCGATCTCCTGATCGCCGGGTGGCGCGTCGATGACGATCATGCCCATGGCGTCTTTGCGGACAGTCAGGGGCTTTCCACCGGCCCACGCGTGCCAGGCCGGGTCGTAAGTTTCCTGGACGACGATAGACTGGCCAGGGGCCAGCCTGGCGCGCACGCGCATGGCATCGGTTCCCTGGCGGGTCAGTGTGGCGGGCGAGCCGGGGCCGTTTTCGATGACGTCGACATAGGTCCGGAGGTACTCCACGTCATCATTGAAGCGCGGCGGTTTCAAGGCGTCCAGCTTGCGGGTCTCGACCACGCGGACCCGGGCGGCAAAGCGCCGGGGGACCTTGTAGAGCTTGTCGCCCCGGTGGTCATCGAAGAGCACGGGGAGGATTCCGTCGAGCTTCTTCGGATATTGAAAGTCCTTATACTCGTCCTGCGAGTGTTGGTCCGCGACGTAGACCACGTCGGCAGCCATGCACTGCATCCACAGGATGGTTGGCTCGGGATTCGGCCCGGCATTGGTCTCCCACTGCGCGGTCTCCGTCATGCTGTTCAGGAGACCCTGCTCGGAACCGCCGCCGACCTGCGCGAGGTCATGCCATGCGTCGAACCAGAAACGGACGGAGCCGGTGGGATAGGCGCGGGCATCGGGCATATTCTTCCAAAGCCAATCGGTAATGCGATACTCGACGCGGTTCTGGTAGTCGGGCCACAGGGGAAATATCTGCCAGGCGTGGCGGACGTATCCCCGGGCCGTCCAGAACGCGGCTACGACGATAACCGCGGCTACCACGCGGAGCACCCGGCCGGGGCGGTTCCACATCCAGCGCAGGAGCAGGACAACGGCCATGATGTAGATCATGTCGAGCTCGGGAAGGAGGCGCCCGGGCTCACCGGCGATGCGGAAGTTGAAGTAGAAATTGCCCAGCACGTTGAGCGAGAAGAACACCACGGAGCCCAGTACAAACACGGACCAGGTATGCGCGGGCTTGGAACGGGCGAACCGGCTGGTGGTTACGGCGAATGCTACAGCGACGACCAGGGCGACCCAGGCGGACCAGGTAGTGCCGTGCTGCGACACATACTTCATGTTGTCGGAAGTGACCTTGAAGTAGGACGGGACGAGCCAGAAGGCGGTCAAACCATAGGCGAGGACCGGGATGGCGATGGCGGGAGCGAAGATGCGTTTTTCCTGCCGTGTGATCCAGAAACTCCAGACCAGGATGGGATAGAAGACGGCCAGCGTGGTGGCGCCGTAGAAATTGGTGGCGGTGACCCAGGCACTGAACACGGCAGCCAGCGCCACGGCCCAGGGGCGGCGTTTTTCGAGGGCGAGCCAGGTGAAGGCGAGAGCAATGGGAACGAGCGCCAGCGAGCTCATGTGCGGGCCTTCTCCGTACCTGACGAGGACGCCCAAGCGCTGCGGCTGCAGCTTCCAGGCGTCGCCGCGGAATCGGGGCATGAACAGGAAGATGGGCGACATCAAGGCGGTCGCGATGCCGCCGAGGTAGGCGGCGCCCCGTGAACCGCTGCCGATGCGGATCAGCAGGTAGACTCCGGCGATGCCCACCGCATAGAAGAACGACACATAGAAGTGGTAGGCCTTGACCGGCCAGTAGCCGATCACCTTGGAGATGGCGGCGGTTCCGTAGCGCAGGGCGGGCGGGTAGATGTAGTCGAAACGGGTGCCGGTATACCACAGGGGCTGCCACTGGGGATGCGGCCAGTGGTCGGCCAGGAAGCGGGCGTCGGAGATGAAGGTGCTTTCGATGGAGGCCCACTTATCGGTGTACTTCGCCTTGAAGTAGGGGCGGATCAGCACCGCGGCGAAGAGGAAGACGACGAAGAAATCGAGCAGGATTTTCTGCCGGGGAGAGAGTTCAAGCCGCATCGCGGGCACGCGCACAAACGATGAACTGATACGCGAACAAAGTTCTCCAAATGCGGGCGCATTCGAAGGACACGCGCTCGAGGCCGCGCACGAGGGCGGAGCCGTCCCAAGCGGGCAAGGCCAGGCCGACGGGAACCGCAGACGATTGGACGGTGTCGATGCGGAATCCCGCGCGGTCGAACAGGTTCATCCAGCCATCCCAGTTGTAGTAGTGCAGGTGGGTGCTGTCGAAGAGTCCGCGCTCGTGCTGGGGAAACCGGCCCATCAGGACGTTCCAGCGGAAATACCAGTGCGCGCTGTTGGGCAGGGAGCCGAAAATCCTGCCGCCCGGCGCGAGGCGCTCGCGACATTCCTTCAACAGGCGCAGGGGATCGCGGAGGTGCTCGAGGACATCGGCGCAAATAATGTAGTCGAAAAGGCCGGTGACGGGGCCCAGGCCGTCGTCGAGATCGGCGCCGGAAAATTCGATGGTCGCGGGATGCGGCGTACCGGGCCAATCGATGCTGGCTACGGAGAATCCGCGATCGGCCAGGATTTCGGAGAGGTATCCGACCGCACAACCGATATCGAGAACGCGACGCTTGTGGCCCTGTTCGGGAAACTGTTTCAGCAGCAACATATGGCTGCTGTACGGGCCCGCTTTGAACTGGTATCGGGGCTTGATTTCGGGGTTGGTCGCGACCACTCGCTCCATTATGGCACGCTCGAAATGGGGGGCCGCGGCGGGTAAGGCCGCGGCAGAGGGCTGGGGCCTGCGGCCTCTCTTGTCTTTTGGGAGATTCTGGCCGCTGGCGGAGTTTGGAGATATAATCAACCGCGATCAGAAGTATTGCTGGCGAGGCGCGCCGCAGAGAAGTGCTCTGATGCGAGTCACTGCGTTTACGCATCGATACGGAGACAAAATGAAGTCCAATGATCGTAGATCGTTTCTCAAGGCGGCCGGCGCGGGTTTCGCTGGCCTGCTTAGCCTGCGTGGGCTGTCCGCAGCCGTGCAGGAGACCACCTCGCCTTACCGGCGGCCGAAGCTGAAGATCACCGATGTGCGAACGGCTTTCGTGCAGGGAATGCACGTGCGGATCTACACGGACCAGGGTCTGATCGGTGAGGGGGAAGCTGTCGACGCGGTAAGCGGCGGAGCGCCAATCGTTGCCGGATTCCGTAGTTTTCTCGTTGGCCAGGATCCTTTGAATGTCGAAGCCATTTGGGAGCGTATTCGGACCGCCGGAATCTTCGGAGGCGCACAGGGCGGCCAGTTCGTGGCGGCACTGACGGCGGTCGAGATTGCCCTCTGGGACTTGACTGGCAAAGCCCTGGGGCTTCCGATCTATCAGTTGCTGGGCGGCAAGGTGCGGGACCGCGTCCGCATCTACTGCGACTCGGGCACGGACAACCGCAACGATCCCCAGGCCAAGGCGTTCATCTTGCAGATTATCGAGAATGGCTTCACCATGGCCAAGATCGACATCGACGCCGCGGGCGACCCGGCCCGATTCGACCGCGTGAACTGGACGGCCAACAACGCCGAGATCGATCACATGGTCGACAAGGTCGCCTTCATGCGGGAGTCGCTGCCGAAAACGATCGAACTGGCCGTAGACATGCACGGCCGTTACGACCTCGGTACCGCGAAGCGGGTGGCCAAGGAGCTGGAGCCTTTCAAGCTGGCGTGGCTGGAAGAGCCGGTCCCTCCCGAGAACATCGACGCCATGTGCGGACGTGCGCCAATCGACCCATACGCCCATCTGCTGCGGCGAGAACCTGTACCTTCGCCACGGTTTCCGGCGAATTGCTGGAAAAGAGCGCGGTGGACATCATCATGCCCGACATTCAGAAATGCGGCGGCCTGCTGGAGGCCCGCAAGATCGCGGACATGGCGCACACCTACTTACATGCCGATCGCGCCGCACTGCCAGGCTTCGCCGATTGGCGACCATGGCTTCCTGCCACGTCATGGCGGCGGTTCCCAACGCTCCTGGTGCTGGAGTGGCATTGGGGCCATCCCTCCGCGCGCACCGAAAGGTGGAAGCAGTATCGTGAAGGAGGGCGATATCATTCAGAAGGGCTACATGACGCGTGCCGGATCGTGCCTGGAATCGGCGTCGAGATGGACGATGAGGCCGTTCGGAAGATGGTGCGGCCCGGCAGCGCCTGGTTTGGGGCGTGAGGCTGCACCTCGGCATCAGGATTCATGACCCGCACATGAACCGGCTGGTTGAACTCATCCTCGATGGCGGCACTGCGATGCCGGTTGGCCTGCCAGGCCGATCCACGATGCCCTCCTGACCACCTACCAGATCTCCGCTTCGCGCTACGGTCTGAATCAGCTTCGCTACGATCTGCGCACGATGAAGGCGCACGGACTCATCCAGCGGGATGGCAAACGATACGGCTACCGGCTCACCGCCCAGGGAACCACAGTTGCCCTAACCTTCGTCCTGTTCCACCGGCAACTCTGTGGCCCTCTTTGTCGTAGCATTCCGCATCCTGGTAAGCCGCAAGCGACCAGGAGGAGAATTGTGGAACACTGAAGAGCGCCCCGCACGCGTTGCGAGGCGGCGTCCATCAAACGAAAGAGTGGGGCTGCCAAGGGGCGGCCCCACAGCCGGTTCAGCGGGGTGGCGAGTACGCGGCGGACGCGGAATCCGGCGCGGACCTTCCGCCGGCGCAATCAGAAGTTCAACTTCAGCCCCACCTGGAGTTGCCGCATGTTGTTGCGCGTCGAGGTGATGCGGCCGAAGCTGCCCGACGACACGTTCGTGTTCGGGTTGTTCCAGTTGGGATGATTCGGGAAATTGAACCATTCCAGCCGGAGCTGCAGGTATCGCTGCTCACTCTTCAGGTTGAAGCTCTTCAACGCGGAGAAGTCCCAGCCGATGATGCCTGGCGAATTGAGGGTGTTTCGTCCCACGTTGCCGAACTCGCCGCGGTTGTTGATGACAAATGCCGCGGTGTTAAAGAATAGCTGCGGATCCTGCTGGCCGCGGGGAAGGTCGGGGGCCTGGCCGGTAGCGTTGGGGCGGTCGAAGAAGCCGCCGACGTTGGACGTGTCTTGCCCGTTGGTAACGGTGACCGGGAAGCCGGATTGCAGGGTAAGGATGGAACTCACCTGCCAGCCGCCGGCCACGGCATTGGCGACGGGGTTGTCGATGGAGTGGGTTCGCCCCTTGCCGAAGGGCAGGTCCCACAGCGCCGAGGTGACGAAGCGATGCCGCACGTCATGGCTCGATCGCGCGCGCTCGCAGGCGCGGCAGTAGCTGTTCTGCGGGAAGAGGGTGTCACCACCCTGGTTGCGAATGGCCGTCGCCGTGTCGATCGATTTCGACCAGGTATAGCTGACCAGGTAGGTGACGCCGCTCGAGTAGCGCTTGGTGAGCTTGGTGGCCAACGAATGGTAGTTGCCGTTGCCGCCATTGTCCACTAATTGAATGCGGCCGAAGGTAGGGAACGGCGAGCGATCCGGCACCGAGCGGCTGTCCACAGCCGGATCGACCGGCAGCGCTTCGTTGACGGCGCGAAGCGACTCCAGCCGATGGCTGACGTTGCCGAGGTAGCCGGCCTCGACGACCATGTTGCCGCCCAGTTCGCGCTGCAGGTTGACCACGAACTGGATGGTGTACGGCGTACGGCGGTCATAGGGGTTGGCGAAGGTGTAAGGCCGGAAGACGTTGGCTACGCCGCCGGCGATGGAGGCCAGGGCATTGCTCCAGTTCAGATTTGGGAAATCGGTCTTCGAGTTGTCGCGCAGGCGGCCGGCGAGGTTACGCGCCATGTCGAATCGGGGGTTGCCGCTGTCCTGCGAATAGAAGGTGCCGGCTCCGAGGCGGATCACCCAGTTGGAGGTCGGCGACCAGGAGATGCCGAGGCGCGGGGCCAAGTCATTGTTGTCGACACCCACCAGGCGGTTGCCGAGAGAGCCGTCGCAGCGCACCTGGATGTCGGGCCAACGAAGGCGATGCCCTCGTAGCAGTCCTGGCGGGGAGCTCCCTGGCGCATAAAGAACGGGAAGAGGCTCTGTGATCTGTGATATTGGCGTTGGCCAGGGTCAGGTGGGGATCATACGGGACGATGCCGTTAAACAGAGTGCCGGTCTGGTCTTCCCACGGCGGTGTCAGTTCGTAGCGCAGTCCGAGGCTGATCGTGAGCTTTGTTAGAAAGCTTCCAGACGTCATCGACATAGAACGCGAAGCCGGTGGCGACGAACTGGGCCTTGGCGATCGAGACCGCGGCTTCGGCCTGGTAGGTTTCGCCCAGCAGGAAGTCGGCGAAGTTGTCGCCGGTGCGCCCGGTTGATGGCCAGGTTCTGGGTGGCGTTGTTGGTGAAGGTGAACTGCGCCGCGAGCGAACTGATTGCCGACCTGGTTGTAGTGGTCGCTGACGGACCTCGCCGCCGAACTTGAACGAGTGCTTGCCGCGAATGATGGAGAAGTTATCGACGAACTGCACAGCTCGAGTTGTTGTTTTCGTACGGGCCTTCCGAGTCGTTGCCGAAACCGGCATAGACGCCTTGAAGCGAGACGTTCGGGATGCCCCACTGCACCGGCGGGCCCGCCGTTGAGGCCGGGGATTTTGAGCTCGCTGACGACGTCGCGCGAGAAGGCAAGCTCGGTGCCGTTGGTGTTGTAGAACTGGGTGTAGCCGAAGCGCGCCTCGTTGACCATGGTGGGTGAAAGCACGCGCGTATTCGATGACCATGTACTGGTTGAAGTTGGTAACGATCTTGGTGCCGTTCAGCTTCAGGGCCTCGTTGGTCTGGTTTTCGTCGCCCCAGCTATAACGGCCGGACCACTGCGAATTGGAGCTCTCGACGAAATCGAAGCGGCCGACGAACTGGTCGCGGTTGACTGGCCTGCCCCGGGCCTGCACGTAGTTGCTGCGAATGTCGGGGTTCGGCAGGTTGGGAACGGGCAGAAACTCCAGCAGCTGTTTCGAAACCGGGCTGATGCGCGAGGCGGGATGACGTTACCGGCGAACGGCAGCGCGGTGTTGACGCCGTTTGCGAGGGCCCGCGTCATCGGATCGAAGATACCCAAGCTGCGGATGCTGCTGTTGGGGGTGGTCACCACGTCGGTGAAGTCGCCGCCCTGCATGGCGGCGGTGGGCACGCTCGAGACCGCCTGCACGTTGCGCCGCTGGCGGAACCACTCGTAGTTGGTCATGAAGAAGAGGCGGTTGCGGCCGTCGAAGAGCTTGGGAACGCTGACCGGGCCGCCGAGGGTGAAGCCGAACTGGTTCCACTTGAAAGGATCCTTGGGCGGGCGCGCGCTGGTGAAGGCGTAGTTCTTGGCGTCGAGCTTATCGTTGCGGAGGAAGTAGAACAGCGTGCCGTGATAATCGTTGGAGCCGCCCTTGGTGGAGATGTTGATCTGGGTGGCGCCGCGGCCGAACTCGGCCGGATAGATGCCCGACTGCACCTTGAATTCCTGGAGGGCATCCACCGATGGCAGCACGACGAAGGTGTTGAAGTTCGGGTCGGTGTTCTCGACGCCGTCGAGGGTGTAGCGGTTATACTGGGCGCGCTGGCCGCCGACCGAGATGGACTGGTCGGCGCGGATGCCGCCCTGACGCGAGCCGGCCTGGCCTGCGGACGGGAAGCCGAAGCTGACGTTGGGCGCGAGGGACACCAGCTGGAGGGCGTTGCGGCCGTTGAGCGGCAGTTCGACGATGCGCTTGTTATCGATGACTGTGCCGACGGTGGCGTTCTCGCTTTGCAGCAGGGCCGCCTGCGCCGAGACCTCCACGGTTTCGGAGGTGGCGCCCAGTTGCATGTCGATGTTGATGCGGGCACTGAGCTGCACCTGCACTTCGATGTTCGGGCGAGTGAAGGTCTTGAATCCCTCCTTTTCGGCCTTCAACGTGTAGACCCCGGGTTGAAGCGCGGGGAACGAATAGATTCCCGAATCGTTGGACTGGGTGGCACGAGAAGCGTTTGTCCCCGTGTTAGTGAGAGTAAGCTTAACACCGGTAACGACAGCGCCGGACGGATCACGGACTTCGCCGGAGATGTCGCCGAACGTCTGGGCGAGTATGGTTCCGGCGCAAGAAACGGCCAGCAGGCTACAGAGTGCTGTCCTCATCAATTTTCCTTTCTTTTCGGTTGTATGCCAAAATCACTCGGACCGCGTCTGGAGGACAGGCTCCACCTGTTCGGAAGAATATCTGCAATCCCCAGTTACGAACCCGTTCCGATTGTGGTGAGTATACACCCGTCCCAGCGGCGCTGCGCGTTGGTAGTGCCCAAAAGTTGCGGTCAGGGGCCGCAAGCTGGGGTCTGGCAGTCCGGCAGAACCGTCGCAAGTGGAAAAGACCATAGATCGACGTGGGGCGGGTTCTGTTCGTCAAGGAAACTTCGGGTTGAAGGTTGCGTGATCGCCATGGGAATGAGGACTGGCGGAGCTCACCACCCGAACGATTCCTGCAACACATCCGGTTGGGGTTGCGGAGGATTCGCGGCGGGCGCATCGGAGCGGTGATTCGGGGTGGCGGCTGGCGGATTCAGTTGCTCCCCACGGAGCCGACCACTCCCTACCTGTATCTGCCGTACCGGCAGCGGCACGGCGGTGAGTTTTGGATAGCTTTCTTCATTCGCACCCTGGGCCCCGCGCGCGGCTCGATTGGCGCGGTCCGGCGAGAGGCCACCGCCATCGATCCGAATGCCGGCATTGCGGAGGTGGTGGAGTTCGGAGAAGTAATTGCGGGTTCGCTCTATGCGCAGGAGGTGGCGGCGGCGCTCGTCAGTGTGCTGGGTGTGGTCTCGCTTGTGCTGGCGGCACTGGGCCTGTACAGCGTGATGGCGTACGCGGTGAGTCAGCGGGAGCATGAATTCGGCATCCGTTTGGCGCTCGGCGCCGAGACATCCGACGTGATGGGATTGGTGCTGCGCCTGGGGATAACGCTGACTGTGGCGGGCATTTTCACCGGCGCGGTCCTAGCGATCGCGGTGATGAAGATGGCAGCGGGGTTGTTGGTGGGCGTGAGTCCGAGCGATCCAGCAACGATAGCGGGCTCGGCGCTGTTCCTTGGCGCTATCGCGCTGCTGGCGAGCTATCTGCCCGGACGGCGCGCGACGAAGGTCGATGATTTCCGCTTCATATTGCGCCTCCTCATGGTTTCATAGCACATTTCTGTAAGCATAGAATCCGTGGGGAATCCGGTCGATTCCGATCACGGTTCCCGGTGTGATGCCGATCTGGATTCCGCTGATCGCATACACCAATCCGGGCGCAAGCAGATTCATTGATTCCGCTGGGAAGCCGATCACTTCTTTTATACAGCCCTCGGGGCTGCTGGCGTTAAACAACGAAATGGTGTGCCAGAGGCTTCATCAAATATACCTTGACATTCTACATATGGAGGCGTATATGTAGATTGTCATGGCATCCGAGAAATCCGACCTCCTGCAGGGGACGCTCGACATGCTGGTGCTCAAAATCATTGCGCTAGAGCCGGCCCATGGGTACGGGATTGCGCATCGTATCCAGCAGATCTCACGCGAAGTGCTACAAGTGCAGCAGGGTTCGCTTTACCCCGCGCTGCATCGCCTCGAAAAACGCGGCTGGCTGAAAGCCGACTGGTGCGTTTCGGAAACCGGGCGCGAGGCCAAATTCTACACACTCACGCGGGCCGGCCGGAAGCAACTGGATGCGGAAGCCGCCAATTGGGGCCGCCTGGCTGGCGCCGTCGAGCTGATAATGCGGACCGCGGAGTGAAGATGGACCCCGAAATCGCCTATCACGTCGACCGGCTGATGCAGGACTACATTGCTCAGGGACTCGATCCGCGAGAGGCGCGGCGGCGCGCGCTCCTCGAATTCGGCGGCCCGACGCAAATAGAAGAAGATCTGCGCGACATTCACCGCCTGCGCTGGCTCGCCGACCTCCGCCAGGATCTCGTCTACGCCGCGCGCACGCTGCGCCGCAGTCGGGGCTTTTTGGCCAGCGCGGTGCTGACGCTTGCGCTAGGAATCGGCGCCAACACCGCCATTTTCAGCCTGATCGATGCCGTGATGCTGCGACCGATGGCGGCGGTGCGCGCTCCGGGCGAAGTGGTACAGATTGCGCGCGTGAGGGAGGACTGCGGCAGTTGCGCGGTCTCCTATCCGCTCTTCCAGTATTTCCACGACCGGCTCTCATCGATTACCGGGGCGTTTGTTGAAATGCCGATCCGCCACGAGATCACAATCGACGGCGTCGATGAAGACGTCAGTGGCAGCGCGGTGTCGGGCGAATACTATGCCGTGCTGGGGCTCGTGCCCGCGGCCGGCCGTCTGCTGACGCCGCAGGACGACGCTGTGCCAACGCCCGTAGCGGTCATCTCCTACGATTATTGGCGCCGGCGCTTCGGACTCGATCCGGCTGCGATCGGCACTCAGCTCACCTACGCCACCACAACGTTGACGATTGTGGGAGTGGAGCCCCAGGGGTTCGAGGGGACGGAGCGCCGGCGCACACATTCCTTCGCGGCGCCGCTCTCGATGCTGGATGCCCTGAATGACGGGAGTGGCAAATGGAGGAGCGACTGGAGCCTCAACTCTCTGGGAATGATGGCGCGGCTGAAGCCCGGCGTCTCCCTCGAGCGGGTCGATGCTGAGGTGACCGCGCTTTTTGAGCCTTGGCTTCACGACCGTGCCGCTACGATTCCAGTGCCGTTTCAGCGACAGCAGGTGCTCAAGCAGCGCGTCGTGGCGCTCGCGGGCGCGGCCGGCATGAACGGCCTGCGGCAGCAATTCATCAAGCCGCTCACTATCCTCATGGGCATTGTGGCGCTGGTGCTCCTGCTGGCATGCGCCAATCTCTCCGGCCTGATGCTGGCGCGCGCCACCGCGCGGCAGCGCGAAATCTCGGTACGGCGGGCGCTTGGCGCAGGCAATGGACGCCTATTGCGGCAATTCCTGGCGGAAAGCCTTCTGCTCGCGCTCTGCGGAGCGGCGGCAGGATTCTGCGCGGCCCAATGGTTTAGGCGCGTGCTCATCACGATGATGGCGAATGGCGATACGCTCTCTCTGAAAGCCGCGCCGGACTGGCGCATTTTCGCCTTCACGGGTGCCGTCTCGCTGGTGGTGTGCGCGCTCGGCGGTCTGGCTCCCGGGCTCGGCGCAGCAAGGACGAGCGTCAATCCCGCACTCAAACAAGTGCGCGCCGCCGGCCATCGGCATCTCGGGCGGCTTCTGGTGGTGGCGCAACTGGCGATTTCGATGATGCTGCTGGTCGGCGCTAGCCTGTTTATCCGCTCTCTGGTGAAACTCTACAGCGTCGATACCGGCATGAGTACAGGCGGCGTTTTCCTGGTGGATGTGACATCGAAGCATCCCTTCCCCGCCACCCGCAGCCGGGAGATTCAGAGCGCCATTCTGGCTCGGTTGCGCCGTATACCCGGAGTAGTGGCAGCGAGCGCCGCCAACATGGTCCCGTTGGGCGGTGGAGAGTGGAGCCGCGAGGTACTGGTGGAGGGCCATGCTTTTCGTCCGGGTGAGGACAACACAGCCTTGATGAACGCCATAGCACCCAGCTATTTCCGCGTGACCGGCACGCCAATCCGGTTGGGCCGCGACTTCGAGGAACGTGACGAGAGCAGTGCGAACGACGTCGCCATCGTCAACGAGAGCTTTGTGCGTGAGCTACTGCCCGGCCGGCAGCCACTCGGCAAGCACATCACCTGCAACAAAGTGACATACGAGATTATCGGAGTCGTCCGGGATACGAAATACCAGAACCTGCGCAAAGGAGTCTCGCGCGAGTTGTATGTCGAATGGGTACAGCAGCAGAGCGCCGAGCCGGGAAGATGGCAGCCCATGGGGTACACGTACATGGCTCGGGTATCGGGCGGCGACCCCATGCGCCTGGCGCCGCTGATGGAGCGATCGATGCCGGAGATTGAGCCGACGATGCGTAGCGTTCACCCACAGACGTTCGAAGATCAGGTGAACCAATCCACCCTCAATGAGCGCATGATGGCCACGCTCGGCGGATTCTTCGGCGTGCTGGCGCTGATCGTCGCTTGCCTGGGAATCTTCGGCATTCTGGCGTTTCAGGTGTCTCGACGCGCCAGCGAAATCGGCGTACGTATGGCGCTGGGCGCCACGCGCGGCGACGTCGTCGCGCTGGTCGTCCGCGAGGCGGCGCTGCTTCTCGTGCCGGGCTGCCTGGTGGGCGCGCTTGCCGCCGCGGGGCTGTCGCGCTTTGCAGCCAGCTTCTTATTCGAGGTCACCCCCACCGACCCCGCGGCTTTCGCCATCGGCGCCCTCGCGCTCGCGTTATCTACGCTTGCCGCCGGATACCTGCCGGCGTGCCGCGCCGCCCGCATCGATCCCATGGCCGCGTTGCGCTGCGATTGACGCCAGTCGCAGCACTTCGCCTCCACTGACCACTGATCGTTTTCCATTCCTAGGTGGATTCGATCCTGGATTTTCGAACAGCAGAACTCGAGCCATCTGTGGCTTGCTGCCGCAGATCCTCGTAAGCAGAGATCAGCGTTTGCGGCTCCGCGATATCCCGCGCGCCGCCCGCTCCATTCAGCGGCGTTTTTTTTCCTGCCGACCCAGTGCGCGCTCGATGCTGCGCGGATGGGCGGTTATGGCGAATCGTTTCTGGATGGCAGCAGCCAAATCCGGAAGGCGAATGGCTGGATCGCTCGCCCGGAGTTGGATAGCGAAGTCCAGAACCTCGGGAGTAAGTTTGTGACCTTGACGGGGTCCGCGCTTGCCGGGCAGTAGCCCCGACAGACCGTCCCGTTGAAAATCCTCTTCCGCCTGATAGTAGGTGGGGCGCGAGAAGCCGAATGCCGTGGCTGATTGGCTCACCGACTGCTTGTCCACCCTTACGCGACGAAGCATCTCGTACTTGACCTGCACCAAATCGTGGGGATCGAAGAAATCGCCGGTTCGGAAGAGGGGATCTGTGACGATGTCCGGATGGGGATTGAGCGTCCCATTGCGCCTTAGGGCATCGCGTTTGGATCGTGCTGCCGCGTCTTCGGGCATCGGCCAAGCCTCTACGAATCTGGCCAACTTCTGTAAAGATAATTATGCTCACTTTTAAGGCTGATGTCAAGCTCCTTTTGTGCGCCAGATGCGGCATTTTATGGGGATATCGGCGACTCTAACGGCGGCAACCAGCAGGCGCACCGCATCCATCGCGGCATAGTTGTTCTTACAGCATGAACGAAATTTACCTTACACCTCATTGCCGCGCCCCCTATCACCTCACACACCTCTTCCGAGGATGGAAGCGCTCGTGAATGGATGCGCCACGTGTGGAGTCGCAGTGCGCGAAGTGTCATACCGGCAAGGGGGTGCGAGTCCCCTTGAGGAATCCTAACACGGGCGCTGGCGCGGCTACCGGGCTGGCCCGCAACGCGCCGGTGTACGATCTGGACCATGAGCGCCTGGAGGGAGGCCTACCCTACGAAAGGCCATCAGGGACAGGCACACCAGGGCGGCGATGGAAATCGCGGCGGCAAAGGGGAGATCGGGGCGGCCGGTCCATAGGAGGGCGATCTCGCAGGGACCCTCGCATCGGGGTTCGATCAGCAGGAAGCCCAGGCCGTCGGACGAAACCGGTCTGCGTTCGCCGCGAAGGTACGCTTTCCAGCCGTGGAACCAGGGCACTTGAATCGATACCAGGTCGTCGCGGTGCAATTGGGCGCGAATGCGGGCGGCGTTGCCGCGGAGCCAGTCGAAGGTGGCCGGCGGGCGCGAAGGGTCGGCGACGATGGCGGCATAGCGCACGACGTCCAGGCCGTTGAGGCGTTGCGTGGGGAGAAACGGGACCGGTTCACCGGGGTGGAGGACGTGCGCCAGGGAGGTTGGTGCATCGAAGACCGAATAGATGGTATCGCCGTTTTCCCGATGCAGGGGAGTGAAGAAACCGGCGAAACGCTCCGGCACGTGGATGTCTTTGTAGGCGTCGGTGCTGCCGGGACCATTCACGACCAGGGCTGTCACTCCCAGGGCGCGCAGCCAGGTCCTGACGTTCTGCGTGCCTGCGGGGCTGGTCCCGTTGTTGACCAAGCCCTGGACGTAGGGCACGAGCGGCATGGACTGGCCCTGGAGACAGCATCCGCCCATCTGCGGGGACTCGGCGAAGGCATTGAGCCAGAAGGCGGTGGAGCCGGCGGCATAGACTCTCTGGCCGTGCAGGTTGGCATCCAGCCACATGGCGGTCGTGTATTCCGACTGCCGGCCGAGATCGGCGGGCTGGGTACAAGAGGCCGCGAGGGAGCGGTAGTTGGCGAACTGGACACCGATGGGCCCCAGACACAAGACCCAGACGACGGGCCGGATCCAGCGGGGGATCCAGTTGTAGACGGTCCAGGCCAGCACGCCCAGAAGGAGGCACATCCCCATTTCCATTTCAAGCTGCAGGCGGCCCGACTGCGGAAGCAGTTCGATTTTCCCGGACCGGCCGGTCAGGACGACGGCGGCGAGGAGTCCGAAATTCAGGAGGGCGAAGCGAACGATCAAGGGCACACGCGTGCGGGCCAGCAGGTAGCCCGCGGCTGCGACGGCGCCGAGGACGGCGATCAGCAGGAGCGAACCGTATCGCAGGCCGCTGGTGAAGCCGGGATGCATGGAACCGAAGTTCCCAGCCACGGTGGAGATGGCCGAGGGCGGCACGCCGTAGCAGGCCAGAGCGTAGGCGAACAGGGCAGCGGCGATCGCAACCAGCCAGGCGGCGGAGCGGCGGCCGCGCGGTTGCGCGCAGATCCAGCAGAAGACGGCCAGAGCAAGGCCGCCGGCTCCGGGGACGTTGGTGAGCAGGACCAGGGCGATCCAGAGCGCCGCGGGGACCAAGGCGCGGCGGGTCCGTTTTTCGAGCGCGGTCTGGAGGGCGAGAATCGCCAGGGGGAGGAAGGTCAAGGCGGCGATATGCGGACCTTCGCCGTAGACGGTCAGCACCTGGAGGCGCCGGCAATACCAGAGGCCGCCAATGTCGCGGGCGACTTCCGGCATCAGGAAAGCCGCTGGAGAGATCAGAGAATAGAACAGCGCGGAGAGGAACGCCGCGCCGCGCCGGGCGCCCAGGCGGACAGCCAGCAAGTAGAGCGTGGCGGGGCCCAGGGCATAAGCGGCCGCGATCACAGCATGGTAGGCGCGGGCGGCAGGGATCCTGGCGAGGGTGGCGGTGAGCGCGACCACCAGGTGCAGCAGCGGGACGTAGGTGTCCTGGAAGGGCATGCCGCAGTGCCAGAGAGGGAACCAGGAAAAGCCGCTCCAGTGGCGGGAAACGTAGCGGGCGATGGCGATGAAGGAGCCTTCAATGGAACTGAACCGGTTCGTGTATTCGACCTGGAACAGGCGCCAGCAGATGGCGAGGTTCAGGGCGGTGAGCGCCAGGAACGCGAGGGCATGGGGGGCGGCGGCGCGCATCCGGCCGCGCATCACGCGGCGGTCCCGTTGGCGAGCTGATAAAAGCGCTGGGCGGTTCCGCCCAGCAGTTCTTCGCGGGTCTCGGTGGGCAACGCGCCGATGGACTGAGTGAAGGCCGCGAGAGTCTCTTTCCAGGATGCGGCGGGCAGGCAGTTGGGCCAGTCGCTGCCGAACATGAGGCGGCCGGGACCGAAGACGGCCAGGGCATGCTGGACGGCGGGGCGCAGTTGCGGCGCCTTCCACGGGGGCGGCGCGAGGGTGGTGAGGCTGCTGGCCTTGCAGAAGACGTTGGGGTGGCTGGCGGCCTCTTCGATATTGCGAGCCCAGTTGTCCAGCGGCCCGGGAATGGGCGGGCGGCCGAGGTGATCGATGACGATGCGGAGCGTGGGGTAGCTGGCGGCGATCTGCGGGACCAGCGAGAGCTGGGTGGCGCAGACTTCGAGATCGAGCGGCAGGCGGCGGTGCGCCAGTTCGAAGAGGCCGGGAAATACACCGCGGAGATGGCACTCCTTCAGCTTGTGGCACACCGCGCGGCACATCGGCCGGCGCTGGCATTCCTCCAGCAGGCGCGGCAGGTCCGGATCCGAAAGATCGACACGCAGAATGTGGGGCACCGGCAGAAAGGTCTCGGTTACGGCGACAGACCCGTCAAAACGGTTTCGCTGAAGAATGGTTTTGAAGATTTCAAACGGGTGGCGTTCGTTCCAGGAGTGGTGGGCGTCGATGCGCAATTAGAAGATGAAGCTGAGGCCGCCGCGGAAACTGCGGGGCGTCTCCACGAGAAGGATGCGCTGCCCGTTGGCCATGTTCAGAGGCAGATAGCCTTGCGCCAGCAGATTGCGGAGATCGGCCGTCGCTTCCATGCGCCACGGCAGTGCGGAAAGCCCCGGTATGGGCTGGCGGATGTACAGATTCAAGCCGGGAGTGGCACGAAGCTCCTGGGTGCTGTAAACGTTGCCGGGCATGGCCCAGCGATGATCGCTGGTCCACTGATAGCTGGCAATCATGTGGGTTCCGGTCCACGGCGAGGTGGCCGTGATACGGGTGGTGGCCGCATGTTTGCGTCCGGCGCGAATCATGGAGCGCAGCTCATCGGGGCTGTCGCTGACCAATTCCCGGTCGTCGGCGGTGAGGGCGCCCACGGATCCATACATCACGGTGGCGGTAACGAATTCGCCGAGCTCCTGGCTGAGCGCCACGGTGTACCCGTTGCTCTGGTAATCGCCGGCATTGAAGATGGAGCTGCCGGAGAAGAGGTCGGGCAGGATATCGCCGCCGGTGTAGAGGCCGTCGGGGGCCACGATGGAGAGCGCCGCATTCGTGACCGCCTCGTGGTGGGCGGAAAGGTAGTAGGTCCGGGATCCGACCTTGCGCGAATAGGTCAGCTCGATTTCCTGGCCGCGCTGAATCTTCGCCTTCCCACCGCGCAGGCTGACGTTGGGAAACATACCCAGATCGTTGAGGCTGCGCTGCAGGCCGGAATCGCGCGAGATGTCGGCGCCCAAGTCGGGCCGGGCATTGCCTGAGGTGTAGGCGAAGTCCAGCCCGGAGCCACCGCCCAAGGAGTAGCTGAGCTTGGCGAACGGGCTGAAGTAGTTCACGTGGTCGAGGAAGGAGACGGCATCCAGAGCGGTGCCGTAGTGCAGGCTGACGACGTCACTGATCTGCAGTGTGTCTTCAAAGCCCGCGGACATGGTGCGCAGCATGGGAAGCGCGGTCGCATTACCGGCCAGAGCTTCGCCCAGACGCGCGGGAAGGAATAACTGGCGCATGGTGAGCGAGACCTCGGGTCCGGTGGAGAGTCCCCCGGGCAGGCTGTGGCTGTAACTGGTGCGGAAGGCGGCGGCGGGAACCCCGGTTTGCGAACCGTAGCCGACATTGCCGCTGACCTGGAGCAGATTGTTGCCGTACAGGGAAGTGGCCAGGGCGAAGGCGGTGCCCAAGCCGGCTTCATTGCCGATGCTGCTGTCGAGAGTACCCTCGCCGGCGGAGACTTTCAGAATTCCGCGAGTATCGGAAAACGCAGTCCGCCGGGACCTGGATGCGACCTGGGTTACCTTGTTGGGTTCGACAAAGCGCAGAACCGGCCGCGCCGCGGAGGAACTCCGCAGCACCCACTTCCATTCGTCGGTCATGAGCGCGGCGCCATCCACGGCGGGATACGAGATGCGAATGGTGCTGAAGAGATTGTTCAAGTTGACATTCAGCACACTGCGCATTCCGGGCTGGACCAGGATGTTGCGCTTGAAGGCGGGCATGAACGTCGCCAGGGTCACGCGAATGGAATAGACGTCCGGGAGGATGCCGGCGAAGTTGAACTGGCCGCGCCCGTCGGTAAATGCTTTTTCGAACACGCGGTCCTGACGGTTGTAGAGGAGGACCGACGCGCCCATTTGCGGAACGCCCGACGCGTTCGCCACGATTCCGGTAATCGTACCCGGGAGCTTGAGCGGAGTCGCGGCGTAGGAAACGGAGGGACCCGCCAGACAGGCGACGCCCAGCAGCACGGAAGCTACCGACCTATGCGTCTTCAATTTCGACATCCGACGCTCGACTCAAGTGGCGGGACGCACCCGCTGGTATCTAGGTTACCGTAAACTGGGCCGTGGGTGTGAGCACCTGATTACGGATCTTGTCGGTGACCCGGAGCCGGAGGGTATACTGTCCTGGCGCTAAGTCCTTGAGAGCATAACCCTTTTCGATGGTTACCTGGCTTGCGTTGGCATCCGGAAGTTGGGATAGATCCTCTATGAAATTCAGGATTTTTTCGTTGCTGCCGTTTTTTACAACTTCGTACTCGATCTGGCCGGTGGGTTTGTGGGTATTTTCATCAGCCCCGAGATTGTAGAGTTTCAGGTAGATCCACAGCTTTTCATCGCGCTTGAAGACGTCGTCCATGCGCGGCCGAACCTTGGAGCTGCCGATCACAAACGGGCCGGTTCCGATACTGCGGTCGGGGACCTTTTCGATCATATCCGCCAGCACCAGGCTGCTGGAGGTGATCTTGTCCGGATCCAGGCGAGGCACGGTGACCGCAACTTCATAGGTTGCCAAGTTCCCGCCGATGACGTCCTTGGCCACGATATTCAACCGATAGGTGCCGGGAGCCAGGGGAACCACCTTCTGGTAGATGGACTTTCGCTTCAATGTTTCCGCCAGCATCTCGTTGGGCGTGGGGACCTCGACGGTTTCCTCGAAGTTGCTCACTGGCCGCCGCGTCATGGTAGTGAAGCGGCCGAGGATATTGACTACGGCCTTCTGCACACCGTCCTTGTTCTGGAACTGGAGTTCCTTGTTGTCCAACTGGACGGTGACCGCGGTGTAGACCGAGGCGTCGGTGATCGGGAAGAAATCCACCCGCACCTTCATGGGCAGGACGTCATAACTGATCTTGGACTGAATGACGGCCTCGAGGTCTTTGAACTTCACGGACGGCGGCTTCTGCAGCTTGGCGAACTGCTCGAGGCGGTTGAACTGGTTCATCTTCTCGGTTTCGCCACCGAAGGGGGTTCCGAGGTGGGTTCCATCGGTGCGGTTAAACCGGTCTGTTTTGTCGGCCAGTCCGAGTTGCTCCATCAGGGTGAGGCCGGCGCCCGGAACGTAGAGGAGGGCGTCCTTCTCCGACGGGTCCATGGTCATCCGATACTCGCCGGACATGGTGGGGTCGACGAACTCGATAATGATGTCGCTGCCGATATCCTCTATATAACGATAGCGCCACTGTTCGAACGGGAACGTGGAGGTGGTGCCGCCACCCTCTTCGGGAGGCCGCTCGTAGGTTCCGCCGGAGGGATGGGACTCGATTTCATCGGGCGGGCCGAAGGTGATATAGATTCGGCCGCGATCGGTTTTCCAGCCCGGGATGCCGGAAGCATAGTGCTCGTTGGCGTAGGCGATGCGGCGGTAGTGCTCCTCTTTGAATTCGTTCTCGATGGTGTCGGGAGTGGGGTCGCGGCGGAGCCAGAACTGCTCGATGAACTGTTCGCGTTCTTCATCGGTCTGCAGATGCTTGAACACGGCGCGTTCTTCGTCGGTGATGATGTAGGCGACATCCTCGTTAAGCCATTTGCGGTAGGGCGTCTCCAGCTCTTTGCGGAGTTTCTCTTCGCGTTTCCTCTTTTCCTTATCGGTAAGGGGTTTGGCGACGGTTTCGCGCTGCGGAGCGGACTTCTTGATGGTGACCATGCTGGCGGTGGGATCGCCCTTCTGGGGCGCAGCGCACAGACAGGTCACGGCACAAAGGGAGACAAAGACTGAAGAGCGTGTAGCGTTCATACGGCTCACCGCTTCCTGGACAGGCTATATAGGCTGACAACCATTTTAGATCGAGCGGGTTGGGTGGGTCAATCCGTGAAGTTGGGCCACAGGTGTGGTAAAGAAGCGGTCAGCTTTCAGCGGTCAGCTTTCAGCTCAACGGCCCCGCCGGCCGGCGGCGAAACGTCCGGTCGCCGGAAGGGAGCTGAAAGGCCTGGCCCGGGTCGCGGCGGGTGTAGCCGTGGGCCTCGCGGCCGGGCATTGGCAGAAGACGCGCACCCGTCAGCGCTCTCTACTGCCTGCCTCAGCCGGGCTCTGGCCATGCGCAACTCGCTGGGGCAATACGCAGAATCGGAGCCGCTTCTATTAAATAACAGCCTATTGACGACTCGCGGCAGGGGGAAGCCAGCCGGGAGACGCGGCTGGCGAGCGCGAGGCTGGCAAGGTGGCGGGACGCGCGTGGGAACGAGGCAAGGGCCGGGGCGGACCGTGGGACACAGCGGGCCACGCCGGCGGTTCCCTCGGTTCCCTAGATGATCGTTCTCTAAATACCGATACATTTAACCCGATTTATGTTTTGATGGATCATGCCCTTCCCGAGGAAGCGCCCACCCCTCCAGTTCAGCGAGCAGGATTTGCTCAGGCTGAACTCCATCCGCAGATCTCGCACCGAGCAGAAGCGACGCACCCTCCGGGCCGCGTTTCTCTTGGATTCCCTATCCGGCCAAAGGGATGAAGCCATTGCGCGGCACCACCATGTCAGCCGCAGCACGGTGGTGCTGTGTATCCAGAAGTTCCTCCAATTCGGTCTGGACGCGGCGCTGGGAGAATTGCCCCGATCCGGTAAGCCACGCCGATTGCCAGACGACGCGATTGCCTGGGTACAGGATTGTGCTTGCCAGAAGCCGAAGGAACTGGGCTATTCGTACGAATGGTGGACGTACCGGCTGTTGCTCGCTCACCTACCCCAGCACTGCGTCGCCGTCGGACATCCGGCGCTGCTAAAGTTGAGCCGCTCCAAACTCCACAAGATCTTGCGGCAGGGCGAACTCCGGCCGCACAAGATTCGTTACTACGTCGAGAAGAGAGATCCGGACTTCGCGATCAAAATGGCCAACGTGCTGCACGTCTACAACGTGCTAACAAGGAGGTCGAGATCGTCAATGAATACCGACCAGGCGAGGCCGGCCGGCAGCTGGGTATGGTGACAATCTCCTATGACGAGAAACCCGGCATTCAGGCCTTGGCCACGACCACGCCCGATCGGCCACCGGCGGTCGGGACGTATCCCAGTCATCTTCGGGATTACGAATACGTGCGACTGGGCACGGTATCGTGGATTTGCACAGCGGCCGAGTGATCGAGACCGTCAGCGACACGCATAACAGCGGCGATTTCATCACCTTCTTAAGGAAGCTCGACAGCGCCTACCCGGAACACCATCAAATTCGACTGGTGCTGGACAACCATTCCGCGCACATCTCCAGGGAAACGCGCGGCTACCTGCAAACCATGCCCCAACGCTTCGTATTTGTGTTCACCCCGACCCACGGCTCGTGGCTGAATCTGATCGAGAATCAATTCAGCAAGATGACGCGCACGATGCTGCGAGGAATCCGCGTAACCAGCAAGCAAGAACTGATCGACCGGATTCATCAGTACTTCGAGGAGATCAACGCCGCTCCGGTGGTAGCTGGAAGTACAAAATGGATGAGACCATAATTGTATAGATAATAAGAGAACGCTCATCTAGTACCGTTTTCTGGATCCGACCAAGCCCGCTGCGGCGGACATGGCCTGGCGCGACCAGATGCAGAAGATCGCCTTGGAGTGGCCCAGCTATGGAAGCCGGCGGATCACGGCGGAACTGAAGGCCCACGGCTGGGAGGTCAATCGCAAGCGGGTTCAGCGGCTGATGCGGGAAGATAACTTGCTGTGCGTGGCCAAGCGAAAGTTCGTGGTGACGACGGACTCGGCGCACGGGCGGAAGGTCTATCCCAATCTGGCGGCGTCGATGGTGCTCACCGGTGTGGATCAGACTGTGGGTGGCGGACATCACCTACATCCGGATGGAAGAGGAGTTCGTCTTCCTGGCAGTGATCCTGGATGCGTATTCCAAGCGCGTGATCGGATGGCACCTGGATGATGGGCTGGACGATTCCTTGACGCTGACAGCGCTGTGCATGGCGTTGCGGGAGAGAACGGTGCGGCCCGGATTGGTCCATCATTCCGACCGCCGGGGACAGTACGCCAGCGGCGGTTACACGGACTTATTGAAGGACTCGCTGCGGTTTCTGATTGGTGGAGCCGGCCAAGCGGCCCAGATGACGCCAATCGGCGCGCCTGGCCGTACGCCTGGATGAGGGTGCGCATCGTCTCGGGGTGTACCGCGGTCTTCTGCCACGTCGAGGTGGCGGCTACCAGCGCCTCGATATCGATTTGGTTGGAGTAGAGCAGCAACCGGACGAGGGACATCTGATCGTCGGGCTCATTCCCAATGTCACTGATGACATGATGACGACAACGCGAGGATTTCCGGTGAAATCGTCCACGTGGTTTGCCGGGATCGGCTGTCCGCCGGCTGCGATGGCGCCGATCAGCGCCACGATCGCAAGCTGAAATCCTCTTATGCTCATCAGAGTCTCCCAAGTGCTCCGCAACGCCCTGGCGCGAGGCGCCACGTTCCTATGCGCAACCCTCACATTTTCGAATGTGCCGCAATCGGGCGAAGGCGGCTGCGCCCCCTGGGCTGACTGGCGTCAGTAGCCGTCCGGCACGATGCCCTGGGAGCACATGGCGGGAAGCGCGCTCGGGACGGCGTCGAATTGTTGGTGCTGACGGATTGCGGCGGGTTATGCGCCCCGGCACTGGGCGTGCTTCCGGGCGGAGGGTCGCCAGATTTGAGGCGGCCCAACTCATTAAGATTAAGCCACCCACTGGGACACCGATCCGGTTCACCACCGCGACCCGCTCGGCGGATGGACGTTTCAAGACACGTTCCAGGCGCTCACTTCGGCACGCTCCAGGAACTGCCGGCGCTTCCAGGTCCACAGATAGCCGACGTTGTGGACGACTACCACGATCAGCAGCGCCGCGACCCAACAGCAGCGGGATAGGGCCGGCCTGGCACAGGCAGTCTACCGCCAGGCCGAACAACATCACCAGGCCGACGCCAGCCAGGTACGTCTGGCGGCTGAGGATTTGGGTGGAGCATGTCAGGAAACTGTAGGGATGAGGTCCAGGCCCATCCAGGCGAGCGGGAGTGCGCTGCGCTTCGCTTTGTGCTCTTTCGACCAGAAGAAGATGACCGCGGCCGCGAGCCTCCCCCAGAACGACAGCATGCGCGCGATGGCTCGCGGCGAGGTGATCCAGAACGACCGATCCATCGCGGCGGGCAGACGGTGTTGGTGACGGTGCGGCCACGCCGATCCGGCCGGCCAGTCCCATGCACGTGTTTAGGGTGTGGCAGAGTCCCGTTTGCCGGGGACTACTTCATGGACGGCAGATTCACTTCGAGCCCCGACTCGCGGTTCAGACGTTCGGTCAATGCCCGGTCGATCAGCGCGATGGACACCTGGTTGTGAGTGTTGCCCGAAGTGAAGTAATGCAGCGTGTCTCCTTCCACCCAGTAGGCCACCGCGGAGTAGATGGTGTGGTCTTTGAAGGCAAACAGGTAGTAGGTCTGCTGGTTGGACGACTGCGGCTCCTCGGCCGGGGCCGTCTCCTGCGCGACCGGCGCCTGCTCCTGCACCGGCGCGACGCCCGGACCGAACTGGTTGATGATCACCGGCGGCGCCTGCGGCGGCATGATCACGGTGACATTCGGCTGCTGGGCCACGGGTTCGGCAGGGTAGGGCGCATACCCGTTGTCATATACACCTCCGTATCCGCCCACATACACCGGAACCGGGTAGGCGTATACCGCCCCACCGCCGCGGCGTCCCTGACGGGCAGGACTGCCGAAGACCTGGGTGCCACGGAATCCGAGATTGTTATTGAACAGGGGCGAGGATACCCCGATCTGGGGCCCACCCCCACCGGGATAGATCACGCTGCCGGTGGTCCGCTGCACCCCAGGCAGGGCGGACGTCCCTCCGGGAAAGATCACGCTGGGGGGAGTCCGCGTAATGCGGAGGGGATTTACAAATCCACCGCGGTTCTGGGCCAGGACACAACCAACCGTCAACAACAATCCAAGGGCAAACGCGCCAAGCGTTTTCATGTCTGCATTGTACCGCCGCCGCATCCTGCGCGGCGAAACCGGTCCCTCCTTCAGGAGTGACGTACCGGGAGGACACTGCGTTTATCGGACGGTGAGAAAACTCCCTATTCCAATACTCCAGGCTGGTTTACAGCCCGGGCTCCGGGAGCTTTTTGGCGGGGGCCGGTGGCGGGGTGGCCTGCGTTTCGGCGGGAAGCGGATGGGCCTGGTCGAACTGCTTGACGATATCCGTCGTGATATCGAGCGAAGGATCCGCCCACAGAATCGCCGATTGCGGGTTGCTGACGTCCACCAGCAACGCGATCCCGTTGGCAGCCGCGTATTTCGAGATCACTTCCATCATCTTCTGCCCCAGGTCGGCCATCAGCTTGCCTTCCTCGTCGCGGACCTCGGCGTCGTAATCTTCGCTGTCCCGCTTGAAATCCTTGGCTTCCGTGTCAATGTCGCGAGTCAGCTTGTCCCGGGCCGCGGCGCTCATGGTGGCGGCCCCGGCACGCATCTGCTGTTGCAGTCCGGCAAGCCGGGCCTGGCGCTTCTCCAGGTCCTGCCGGCGCTGGTTGAACTTCGTCTGGAGGTCCTGGGCCGCCTTCTGGCCCAGTTTGGAGCTCAGGATCGCGCTCTGAACGTGAATGGTGGCAAGCCGGGTGGGAGGGGCAGGCAGAGACGGCGCCGGTGAAGGAGCCTCGGCGGGAGCCTGCGCCAATGCCGCCAATGCGCCGCTCAGAGCCAGCAATAAGACCTTCATATCCATGCCGCTACTTCTTGGTTGCCGCTGCCGGCTTGGCGGCCGCGGGTTTGGGGCCTGCCGGTTTGGGGGCTGCCGGACTGGCGTCCGGTTTCGGGGCGGAAGTGGCGGCGCCCGGACCCCCATGCGCCTGATCGTACAGCTTCACGATCTGCTCCGTGATGTTGATGGTCTGATCGGCCCACAGCACGGGTGTCTGCTGGCTGCTGACGTCGATCACCATGGCGAGGCCGTTCTGGGTAGCGTACTTGATGATGACGTCCATCATCTTCGCCCCCAGATCGTTCATGAGCTTCTGCTCTTCCTGCTGGAGCTCAGCGTCGAAATCCTCGCCTCCGCGGGTCACGGCCTTGTTCAGTTCATCGATGTCGCGGCTCAACTTTTCCTTGGCGGCATCGCTCATGGTCGCGTTGCCCTTTTTCAACTGATCATTCAGCGAGGCCAGTTCCTGCTGCTTTTGCTCCAGTTGAGCCTTCTGCGGGTTGAACTTGGTCTGCAGTGCCTGCTGGGCCTTCTGACCGTCTTTGGTGGCCAGGATGGCCTGTTGAACGGCGATAATCGCGACTTTGGTGGGCGTCTGGGCCTGGGCCGTGCCCACCGCGGCCAGGCCGACGAGCAAAGCGGGGATAGCAACAAAACTCTTCTTCAAGCTGGATACTCCTAAGTGTGGAAGTACTAACATATTGTAGCGTCGTAGCGAGGCGCCGTTCAGAATGTTCTGCCGATGGTGAAACGGAACATCGTCCGTTTCTCGAAGAAAGGATAGGCCTGACCAATCGTCGAGTTTAATAGAGCATTCTGGAACGTAGCGGCATTGGGGAACATGGACCGGTCCGCCACGATCGGCGGCTGGATCCATTGCCGCACGACCGAGGGGTTATAGGCAAAATACAGGCGGAAGGGAGCATTGACCACCGGCAGCATCACCTGTAATTCCAGGCCGGTGGAGGCGCGCCATTTCTGCGTGCCGGGCGCGATGTAGACCTGTCCGTTGAAGCCGGCCTGGGGGAACGTGGTGTTCAGATCGTTAACCCTGGTGGGTTCCATGGTGAGCTGGTTCGCGCGCAGGATCTTGTCGACGCCCGCATCGAAAAACGGCGCCAGGGTGACCGGTCCGACGATCGGAATGCGGTATTCGAAATTGACCAGAAACTGGGTATCGCCGCCCGGGGTAATCAACTGGTACGCAGGAACGCTCAAGCTGACCGGCTGGTTCACCAGGGCTCCGTTCTGTACGACCTTCTGCTGCCGCGCGGTGCCATCGGCGTTGTACACAGGAATGCTCGACACGGAGGGGATGAAGGCGATGGGCGTAATGCCCCAGATCTCGAAGCCGCGGATATCCTGCTCGCCGCCCATCCACCGGCGCGAAAACGGCGGGACGTATTTGCCGCCATAGCCGGTCACCATGTTGGCCATTCCGTGAAACGCCAGGATGTGCGACCGGTGCCAGGGCGCCGCCTTGAAATACTTGGCGTCCACGGTGGGGCTGATGGTATTGACGTTCCCGCCCAGGACACTGCCGGCAAAGTCGAGCGAGACGAACAAGCTCCGGCCGGCCGTCGGGGTGATGGGGTGATTAACGGTGTTGTACGAGTACGACGGCACCAGGTGGCTGGTGCGGATGCCGTTCAGCGAGTTCGGTCCGGCCACGCCGCTGAAGTTGATGTACTGGAAATAGCTGGTGGCGGCATCGGTGAGGGTCTTGACCGTGGAAATGTCGAAGCCGTACGTGATGCCTACGCGCGCGAAACTGCGCCGCAGCGGGTAGCTGGCCGAAACCGAAAATCCGTGGCTGTTCTGGCTGTAGTTCAGCAGGTTCTGCGTTCCGAGGGAGCTGTACAGGGAGGTCACGTCCGCCCCGTAGAGGATCGACGCTTCGCGCCCCTGATCGAAATTGAACCGCCGCAGGTAAACCACGAAACCGACCTGCAGCGGCCGGTCCAGGAAGTAGGGTTCGGTGAAGCCGAAGCTCACATCGCGGAGACGTGTGCCGAGCTGGGATTCGATGGAAAGCGTCTCGCCCAGGCCCAGGAAGTTGTTGGTGGAATAGTTGAATCCCACAAAACTGCCGGCGATCCCGGAAACCCCGCCGTTCAACCCGATAGAGTTTTTCCCGCGCTCCTTGACTTTCAGCGTGATGTCCACGGTGTTGGTCTGCGGATTGCGCTTGATATCGGCGGCGTCTTCCTTCTTCAGCATCTCGAAATAACCGAGCTGGTTCAGGCGCAGGATGCTGTAGTCCCACAGCTCGGTATTGAACATGTCGCCCTCATCCAGCAGGATCTCGCGCCGGATGACTTTGTCGCGGGTGGTGGTGTTGCCGGCAAAATCGATGCGGCGGATGAAGAACTGCTTGCCTTCATCGGCGGTCAGAGTGAGGTCGATCTGGTCGGTGTTGGGAATGATGTCGAAGGAGGGCTCGGGAACGAAGTCGATGTAGCCGAACTTGCCGTAAAGCTTGCGCAACTGCTCGATGCCCTTGCGCAGCTTGTCGGTGGAGAATACATCGCCCTGCCGCATGCCGAAGAGCACCTGCAGCACGGACGGTTCGCGGAACAGCTTCACGCCGATGAAGTTGGTATTGTGCAGGTGGTACAGGCGGCCCTCTTCGATGGGAAGGGTCAGGTCCGCGTAAATACCGATCGAGTTGGGCTTGATCAGGGGCAGCCGCCAGCCCTTCCCGCCTTTGCGACGGATGTCCACCGTCTCATCCAGCGCCTTGGCGGTGAAAAATCCCTTGTCCTGGTAGGCCTGGACGATGCGTTGCTTGTCTTCTTCCAACTTGGCTTCGTCGTAGGTTTTGGGGAAGATACCCTCCAGCAGGATGGAGTGGGGGATGCCGATGGGGTGCAGGTTCTTCATCTGGCGGATCACCCAGCGGTCGCCGAACGCCTGGTTGCCTTCGATGTCGATCTTGCCGACTTTCACCTTCGGGCCTTCATTGACGGCGAAGGTCACTTTCAGCGACGAGGGCGGGATCTGCTCGACCTGCGGCTCCACAGTGGCGTACTGCCGGCCGCGTTCGGCCAAAAAATCCTTGAGCGCTACCACCGCGCGCTGGACTTTGTCGGGGTCGTATTGGGACTCCACGGACAGCCCGACTCGCCGCTCCTTGAAGCGATCGAGAATTTCGGAAACGGTGACGGAGTGGATGCCCTCGTAATTGATGGAGCGGATCACGCGGCGCTCGGTGACGATGAAGCGGACAATCACTCCGGTGCGCCCGGGTTCGGTCTCCAAACGGATATCGTCGAAGCGGCCGGTGTTCCAGAGGACCATGAAGTCACGGCGCAAGGACTCTTCGTTGTAGATGTCGCCAGCCTTGCTGTAAATCAGTGCCTTCAGGGTGTCCTGGGGAACGCGCCGCGCGCCGCGAAACTCGATGGCCTCGATGGGCTGCCCGGTGAGTTGCGGTTGAGCCTGGGTAGCCGGTTTCGGAGCTTCCATCTGCGGCTGCGCGGGCGTCGGCTGCTGGGCCGGTTGCGGCTGGGCCGGGGCCGTCGGCACTGTCTCGAAAGGATTCCTGGGAGTCTGCGGTTTGGGCGGCGCGGTCTGCGGCTGTTGCTGTGGCGTGGGCGTCCCGGCCGGCGGGGTTTGCTGCGGGGTTTGTGCGGCAAGGGGGATCCAGACGCCCGCGCAGAGCCAGCAGAACGATGCGACGGCGGCGCGGGCGCGCCCGAGGCTTTTCATGAGAGCATACCTTTCCACTCTGCGCTGTTTCGGTTTCTATGATGCACGGGGAACACCACTCGGTAATGCTGGTCTTCCAGAATGTAAAGCATTATTTTACCGAATGTTGGAGGGGGTCAACAACGAGAGGCGAGCGCTACAGGTGTGAAGGTCAGGCACAGTGGCGGCAGCCTTCCCGGGCGTTCGCGGAGCGGCCGCCGGGTGGTGCGGCACGACCGCCTCGACCCTCGCGTGCCAGGATGCCCGGCGGCCCCGGCACCCGGAAGAGGGTGGATGGAGCGATGCCTGGCTCGCAGCAACCGGCAGCTCCGCGCTGAGCTGGGCTAGCGGCAATGCTGTTCACTTAAGCCACTGGATGGGTGGAGGTCTCTGCGCCTATCCGCCGACTGGAGATTGGACCGGTTTCCGAGTGGCCAGAATCGACCAGCGCCATACCAGGCTACTTCGCAGGACCTCCGGCCCGCGTCGGCGAGCGACTTCCGCGCTTCTAGCGTTTCTCGTCAAGTTGGTGTGCGGCAACCCAATTTCCACTTGGCGTGATCCGCTCTGAACTACTCGGAAAGGGCGGGTTCCCCGCGAGAGGGGGCAAGTCGTCAGGGTGGAAGCAGGAGTAGTGTCGTGTTATGAGGATCGCAATCTCAAGTTAAGAACACTCCTCATAAAGCGGTGATCCGCGTTCGACATTCCCTTTGGGACTCGGGATGAGCTCATTCGTACTTCAGCGCTACCACAGGATCAACCCTGGTCGCCCGGCGCGCGGGGACGGCGGCGGCGAGCAGCGCCGCGGCCAGCAGGACGGCGACGGATTGCGACATCGATACGAGATCGAAATTGTCGATCCCGTAGATCAGGCTGCCGAGGAAGAGACCCCACGAAAATGACAGTACGACCCCAATAGCCAGTCCGGCCACCACCGGCGCCAAGGACAACCGCAAAATCATCCTGCCCACGTCTTCGCGCCGTGCACCGAGCGCCATGCGGATGCCGATTTCCCGCGTCCGTTGCGTCACTACGCAGGCCAGCACGCCGAAGAGTCCCAGCGAGGCCAGGCCCAGCGCCAGAATTCCGAAGAAACTTGAGAGGTACGCAGTCAGGCGCTCGTTCGCCAGGCGCCTGTCGATGTACTCTTCCATCAAGCGAACGTCCAGCAGGGGAACGTTTGAGTTCTGGTCTTCGATCGCACGCCGGATTCCCGCGATCACCGGGGCGGCGCTTCCGGCAAACCGCACCACCAGCGCGCGGGCATCGGCGCCGTTCGACCAACTGGGCTCGTAGATAGTCCCGTATCGGTCGGCTTGGGGGATATCAACGTAGTGCACATCCTTCACCACGCCGATAACCTCAATGCCACCGCCGGCGGGACAATCGGACCCAGACAGGCACAATCGCCGCCCCACGGCATTTACCGTTCCGAACTGCTGGCGCGCCAATGATTGGTCTATGATGCAAACCCGGGACGCGTGCTCATTCCGCCGGCCGCGGGGTGTAACGACAGGCTCATCATCGCGCTGAAAGTCACGGCCCGCCAGCAGTGGGATGCCCATAGTGGCGAAGTAGCCCGAGCTGACTGGATTGTAAATCATCATAAGAACCGGCCGGAACGCCTTTTTCCCCACAGCCATCATGCGCAGATGGTTGCTAATTGGCGTCATGCCCGCCAAAGCGGCCGTGCGCACGCCGGAAAGGGACCGCGTGCGATCGAGCAACTGATCGTAGAAGGCGCGCAAGGCGTGCCCGCTGTATCCGGCGCTTGTGGTCCCGATCTCAAAAATCGCGATGCTCTCACGCTGAAAGCCGAGGTCGATATTATAGAGATTTCTGAGCGTGCGACCAAACATACTGGCCCCGATCAGCAACGCCAGGGACAAGGCGATTTGGCCTGCGATCAGAAACCTGGAAAGGAGTGACCGGGAGAGCGTCTCGGTGGACACTCCACCCGCCTTCATGCTCTCCCCAACGTTCATCCGCGTGGCTCGTAGGGCGGGAATCAGGCCGAACAAGATGGTGGTGAGCAGCGTAAGGCCCGCACACGATGCGAAAACGAAGAGGCTGAGATGGAAACGAAAATCCGGGTTTAGAACATTGAGCCGGGCAAGAGCGCGTACGCCGAACCAGGCAACTCCAAGCCCCGTCGCGCTCCCTGCCGCGGCCAGCAGGAGGCTCTCCGTGAGAGACTGCCGAATCAAGCGCCCGCGCGTCGCGCCCAGCGACAGACGCACGGCGGTCTGCTTCCAGCGTTGCGAGGCGCGCACGAGCAGCAGATTCGCCACGTTTGCGCAGGTCAGCAGCAGCACCAGAACGGTTGCGGCCGCCAGGGCTTTAAGCGGATCTAGAGAAATCCCGTTGTGCACAAAGTAGGGGGCACGGGCCACAGGCGCGAGCCGGCATTCGTCCTTCCCAAGGAGATGTGCCTTGGTGACAACTTCGACGCCCCGGGCATTCACCTTTTCCACTGCCTGACGCCAGAGGACCGGCATCAAGGCTTGGGCTTGCTGCATGGAAAGGCCCGGCTTCAATCGCGCCACGCAGGTGAGCCAGGGATTCTGCGCCTTGTTCCATTCCTGTGCCGCGCCGGGGTTCGTCACCGGGTACATGGCTAAGGCCATAAAAACGTCGGGCTCGTCGCCCTTGAACAAGCCGCCGAACCCCTTTTCCGCTACGCCGGCGATTATGAATGAGTAGTTGTTCACCGAGAACTTCTGGCCGATCACCCGCAGGTCCTCGTTAAACTGCCGCTGCCAATAGCGATAGGAAAGGACAACAACCGGTGGACCGCCGACTGTATCGTCAGACGGCGCGATAACCCGGCCGGCAGCGGGTCCTATCCCGAGGACTTGGAAGTAGCCGCCGCTGACGTAGCCCACTTTGCCGATTTCCGCGCCCCGCGACCCAAGGGGCCGAAGGCCGGCGGCAAGGCTGTCGCTGCTGGCGAGCACTCCGTCGAAAGCGTGGCTGAGGTCGCTGTAGGCACGGAAGAAGGGATATGTGCGGCTGTAGAAACCTTCGATCCTCACCAGGCGATTCGCTTCGCGTGCCGGAACGGACCACAGCAAAAGCTGGTCGACAAGGCTAAACAGGGCCGTGGTCAGGCCTTGGCAGAAGGCGAGTGTGGCCACTACTAGAAGCATGAAGCCGGAGCTCTTGGCGAGAGCCCGTGCCCCAAATCGAATATCGTCGACCAATGTGTTCATGGACCCTCCCCAAATTGGTTCGTGCCACCGGACCAACTCGGTTCGTCGTTCCAAGCCCAGATTCGACCGCGATGAGGAGAACCCCCACGGCCCCGATTACGGGCAGCAGATGGCTCACGGGTGACAGCTTACCACCCTTGCTCGTCGTGAAGTGGGCTGATCGGAAACCGCTCTTCGGGCAACCCTGTCCAGTTGGTCGACCACCCGAACCAATCCACATGAGCGAGAAGTCCCCTATACTGACACCGGCCACATCGGCGTTGTGGAAGCGTCCGGCTGCTCTGCTCTGCTCGGATCGCTGGCAACCGGGAAGTTGGCCTCCAGCCGGCGATCGGCGAAGGGCCAGCGTGGGAGGCCTTAAGTGAACCGTATTGGGGCTAGAACGAGTAACTCAGTCCGTAGAGCGGGGTCACCCGCGACGTCAGACCATTGTCATCGAGCCGGACCAGGACATTGAAACTGGCCACCAGGTTACCCGCGACCCGGGCCTTATAGCCGAGCGACAGGTTGTACTGTCCCAATGAGCCGCGACTTGCCGCCGTCAGGCCGGTGGCCGTCACCTGTCCATAGGGCGCGATCGGAGAAAAGCCCTGCGCGCTCGACTCGGCGAGTTGCGGCGCGCCATGAATCCATCCGATCTGGTTGCCCAGGACATCGGTTACGATCGTGTTGCGTTTGCCCAGCGCCCACTCCGATCCCACCGCCCACGAGAATATGTCGGGAAGGTAGTCTTTGGTGGAAACCAGCGGAGCGCCGAGATAGGAAATCGTCTCTCCGTTCTGGAGAGTCGCAGTCTTCGAAGTCCCCTGCAAGTCACCGCCGAGGATGCTCTTTCCGCTGAATTGCCACCCGACATCGAAGTGCGGGCTGAACACGAAACCATGCGCCGAGGGCTGGCTGTAGAAGGACATCGCGAGGAATGGCTTGAACGAAGTCGCGCCGGTTCCCAGATAGTTCTTCGCGTCCCCCGTGGGGAACCGCAGGTCGCCTCCCACCGTCACCACGCTGTTGGATCGGCTGACAACCGCGTCCTTCACTCGAACCAGCACATCGCCAAACCCGGTCTTGGAGAGACTGGCGCTGCCGATCTGGCCCTCCACCAGACGAAATGTGCCCGGGGAGAATGTGTTGACGCACCAGCAGTTCATCCCCGGCAGACCGCCGCCTCCCAGGCCGTCACCGCTGTAAATCTGGCCATTGTAGGTCCTCGCGGCCACGGCGGAATGCACCACGGGCAGGCCCAGCGAAAGCTCGAGATTGTTGGTGAGGCCCGCGGTCAGGAATGCTATGTTCTGCGACAGCCGTATGTCCATGCCGAAGTTGAACGTCGCGGGCGCAATCCCGCCCTGGTTGATCAGCGGCGAGGACTTGGGCGAGCCGGAATACAACATCGTCAGCCCGTTCAGGCTGTCGCCGTTGAACGAGGTGAAGTGAAAATCCTGGTGCGAAAAGCCGATGTAGAACTTCCCCTTGCCGATCGTCTCCGCTCGCTCCGTGAAAATCGGGCCGAGACTGCCGTTGGCGGGCAGCATGGCGCCGGTGACCGGGTCGGTCTTCTGAATCACGGCGGACGCGGGCGATGCCACCGGAACCACCGACAAGGCCACACCGATCGCCGAACTGATGGCGCTGTTCAGCGGCGCAACCAGGTCGTAGTTGTTCACGGTATTGAGCACATCAGCACTGGCCACCCGGATGGTGTAAATGCTGAGGAGCGCCTGTGGCAGGGTGCCGTTCGTATCAGGCACGAACAGGCTGTTTTGCGAAAATTGAGATCCTATGTTGGTGTTGCCTATGGTTGACCACAGCGCGACCTGCGACACGTTCGGCGCATTCTGCGCTCCGGCGTTCGTCAGACCGAGCAGAAACAGCGACAGCATCAGTAGTTTTACTCTCTGGTTCACGATCTTCCCCCAAGATCGTTCTTACTATACACCTTCGGCACTGTCCAGGTTCGAAGCTTTTGACCGCTACGGTACTGTAGTACCACGGCTTAACCCTTTGCGTCCGATGTCGTGCCGGAAGTGCATCCCCTCGAAGCGGATGTGGCTGATGGCATAATAAGTGCGCTCGATGGCGGCAGCCAGCGTGGGTCCGCGGGCAGTAACGCCTAGTACCCGGCCCCCCGCAGTTTCCAGACCGTCGCCGGATCTCCGCGTACCCGCCTGAAATATCGTTGCGCCCGCCGCCTCGGCGGCTTCGATCCCGTCGATCCGCCGGCCGGATTCATAAGCGCCCGGATAGCCGGAGGAGGCTAGCACCACGCAGACGCTGGGCTCGGCGCGCCACTCCAGCCGCACGCCGGCGAGGCGCCCCTCAGCGGCCGCCACCAGCGCCGGTACGAAATCGGACTGCATACGGTGCATCAAGGGCTGCGTTTCGGGATCGCCGAGGCGCACGTTGAACTCCAGCACCTTCGCCCCTTCGGCGGTCAGCATCAGGCCTGCGTACAGAAAGCCGGTGAACCGCGTCGCCTCGACAGTGGGGCGGATCACGTTGTCCAGAATCTCCGCCGTCTGCGTCTCGGTGAGAATCGCCGGGGCGCAATAGGCTCCCATCCCGCCCGTGTTCGGTCCGCGATCATCATCGAAAACCGCCTTGTGGTCCTGGGTGGGAGCCAGCGGAAGCACGTCGCGCCCGTCGCACAGGGCGATGAAGCTCACCTCTTCGCCTTCCAGAAACTGCTCGACCACCAGCCGGCCCCGCAAAGCGGCCAGTGCGGTCTCCGCCTCAACGCGGTCGTGCGCCACGACCACTCCCTTGCCGGCCGCGAGCCCATCCGCTTTCAGCACCACGGGGAAGCCAAACCGGTCCAGGGCGCGGCGGGCGTCGGCGGGGTTGTCCACGGCGACGAACTCCGCGGTGGGAATGCGGTGCCCGATGAAGAAGTTCTTGGCAAAAACCTTGCTTCCTTCGAGCCGCGCCGCTTCTCGGACCGGGCCGACGATCGGCAGCCCCGCGGCGCGAAAACTGTCCACGATGCCATCCACCAGCGGGACCTCGGGGCCCACCACCGTCAGATCGGGGTGCCGGGCCCGAGCGTCCTCCAGCGGGAGGCAAGTGGCTACCTTCGCGATCCCCGGATTCCCGGGTGAGGCCAGCAGTTCGACGTCCCGAGACTGGGCCAGCTTCCAGGCAAGGGCGTGCTCGCGGCCGCCGCTGCCGATAATCAGGATCCGCATGTATGCGTAGTGTGGACAGGGCCGAAGGGCCTGTCCTACCAAGCATAACAAGACGCCCGGCGGCGAGCCGCGTCTAACGGACATGATTCAGAATGTGCGGTACGCATTCCGGCTCCTGGCCGCCCATCCAGGGTTCACGGCAGCCGCGGCAGGTTGCCTGGCGCTGGGGATCGGAGCCACCACCGCCATTTTCAGCGTGGTGAACGCCGTGCTCCTGCAGCCCTTGCCATACGCCCAGTCTGGCCGTCTGATCCGCGTGTTCACCGAATTCCCCACCTTTCCCAATGGGGGGCTGCGGCATTTCTGGGTCTCGCCGCCCGAATACCTCGAACTGAAGCGAGACACGACATCCTGGGAAGCGCTCGAGGCCTGGGTCGACCAGGGCGTCAATCTCGCGGGCGCCAGCGAACCGGTGCGGGCGCAGGCTTCCGCGGTCACCGGCGGCATGTTGCCCATGCTCGGCGTCTCCCCGCTGTTCGGGCGTCTCCTTTCCCCTGCCGACGACCTGCCGAATATTCCGCGCACCGCCGTCCTCTCCTACGGGCTCTGGCAGCGGGCCTTCGGCGGCGACCGCGGCGTGCTCGGGCGTGACGTCCGCATGAACGGCAATCCGTGCACGGTGGTGGGGGTGATGCCGCCTTCCTTCGCCTTTCCTCCCGGCGCAACCGACGCGCCCGAACTCTGGGTGCCCCTCCAACTGGATCCCGCCCGCCCCGGCGGGCGCGGCAGCCATTACCTTTCGCTGCTCGGGAAACTGAAAAGCGGAGTCTCGGCCGCCCAGGCCGATGGCGAAATGCAGCGCTATGTCAAGCAGATCGGCGAAACCATGGGCCGCGGCACCCACCATTTCGACCCCAAGTTCCATCCCATCGTAATGGCCGGTTTTCGCGATGAGATCGTGAAGAACGTCCGGCGGGCCATGCTGGTTCTGCTGGGCGCGGTCGTCTTCGTGCTGCTCATCGCCTGCGTCAACGTCGCCAACCTGTTGCTCGCGCGCTCCGAGGCGCGCCGGCGGGAGATTGCCGTGCGCGCCGCCATCGGCGCCGGGTTCTGGAGACTGCTCCAGCAGTTCGTGGTCGAAGGCGTGTTGCTTTCGCTTGCGGGCGCGGCCCTGGGGATCCTGTTCGCTTTCGGCGGCCTGCGCCTTCTGGCCGCCACCAATGCGGGCAGCATCCCCAGGGCCGGACGAGATCGCCATCGATTGGCAGGTGCTTCTGTTTACCCTGGCGGTCTGCATCCTCACCGGGATTTCCTTCGGCCTCGCGCCGCTGGTGCACATGCGGCCTTCGCGCCTGCACGACATTCTCAAAGCGGCTGCGGGACGCACCACCGCTGCCTTGTCGGCAAACCGCTTCCGCGCGGTTCTGGTAACCTCGGAACTGGCGCTGGCCCTGGTGCTGCTGATCGGCTCCGGACTGATGGTAAAAGCGTTCTGGAAGCTCCAGCAGGTGAATGCCGGCCTGAATCCGGACAACCTCCTGACCCTGCGCCTCTCGCTCCCCAGCACGGCTTACCGCGAATCGGCAGCCGTGGCCGGCTTCTATGAAACGCTCGTCACGCGCGTCAACGCCCTTCCCGGCGTGGTGTCGGCGGCAGCCGTCAGCGGGCTTCCGCCCGATCGCCCGATCAACGCCAACGATACGATGATCGAAGGCTTTGTCCCGCGCCCCGGCGGGCCGATCCAGAATGTCGATTACTGGAACGTCGTCAGCGGCCGTTACTTCGAAACCGTGGGAGGCCGGCTCATCGAGGGGCGCTTTCTCAACGACGGCGACGGCGCGTCCACCAACCGGGTGGTGGCGGTCAATCTCACCATGGCCAAAACGTTCTGGCCGGGCGAGAGCGCCATTGGACACCGCGTTCGCCCGTCCGGACCCGGCGCGCCGTGGTATACCATCGTCGGCGTCATCGGCGACATCAAGAACGCAGGACTGGACCGCGCGACCGGAGCCGAGCTCTACTTCCCCTTCCCGCAGCAGCCGCGCAGCGTCTCCTACCTGGTGATCCGCACCCAAGGCGACCCGGCCTCGATGCTGGGGGCCGTGCGCAACGAAATCCGCACGTTGGACCGTGCGCTCCCCGTTTCCAACGTCCGCACCATGGAAGAGGTAATGTCGGCCTCCCGCGCTCGTCCGCGATTCCTGACCCTGCTGCTCACTTTGTTCTCCACCGTTGCGCTGGTACTGGCGGCGCTGGGCATTTACGGCGTGATCTCCTATTCGGTGGCGCAGAGAACCGCGGAAATCGGCATCCGCATGGCATTGGGCGCGCAGGGGGGCGATGTCGTCCGGCTGGTGGGCGCTACCGGCCTGCGTTTGGCGCTGGCCGGCGTGGTGATCGGCGGCGCAGGCGCGTTCGCTCTGACGCGGACGCTGACCGGGCTTCTGTTCGGCGTGAGCTCGGTGGACGCCGTTACGTTTCTCGCCATGGCGGCGGTCATGGCCGCCGTAACCCTGCTGGCCTGCTGGATTCCGGCGCGTCGCGCCAGCCGCGTGGATCCCATGGTGGCCCTGCGCTACGAGTAAATCCCGGCCCTTCGAACCGCAACACAGGATGGGAGCGATCGGGTGCAGTCGCGAAGGGCCGAACCAATCGCCGTCTGCGGTCTGGCAGGGTCGGTGTCATCGTGGACGCCGCGCACCAAGACAGCGCTGGAGCCGGGCGCGGGTTCGACGTTCGGCGAGCCGGCTGGAACTGTTGTCGGGAACGATAGGATGACACAGATGATCGATACGCCACAGATCACCCGGACAACAGCACAGTTGGCCGCCGTGATACGTCTCACGATTCCACGAAGCGAGATACGGTCCGCCATGGGGCCCGGCCTCGCCGAAGTGATGGCAGCCGTTGAGGCCCAGGGTATTGGCCCCGCCGGGCCATGGTTCACGCACCATCTGACGATGCACCCTGCGACATTCGATTTTGAGATCGGCGTGCCTGTCACCGCACCGGTCGCCCCCGTGGGCCGCGTGCAGCCGGGTGTATTTCCCGCCGTGACCGTGGCGCGCACGATCTACCATGGAGACTACGAGGGTCTCGGCGAAGCTTGGCGTGAGTTCAAGTCCTGGATCGCGGCGAATGGGCACGCCGCAGGTCCGGACCTCTATGAGTGTTACCCGGTGGGGCCGGAGTCGAGCCCCAATCCGGCCGACTGGCGGACAGAACTCAGCCAGCCATTGATCGCTTGAACCGCAGTCCCCCTGGCTTCGAATGTAACGCCGTTGCGCTGGCTCATCCATCGCTGCCGCGGTAGTGGTCCGGGTCCGCCGGAACCACTCAGCCGCGGCTGGAAGGTGCTCCGATCACCAGACCCGGCAGGCGTTGGCGCTGACCATGGGCTGTCCCGCGTGGCACGAGAACGCCTTCTGAAACTCGGGCATGTTCTGCAATGTGCCGTTCACGCGATAGCGCCCCGGGCGAATGCGGGTTGGTCAGGGCATGCTGGCGCTGGGCTTGCGGGCTGGCATTCTCGCACCAGATCTGCGCGAAGCCGATAAAGGCCCGCTGGTCGGCCGTGAAGCCGTCCACCTGGTCCTCCTTGCCGTTCAGCGTGTCATGCAGCGCCATCAGGGCCACGCGCAGGCCTCCGTTGTCGGCCGTGTTTTCGCCCAATGTCAGCTTGCCGTTCAGCTTCACGTCATCCACGGCAGTGAAGCTGGAGTACTCGCGGTCGATGCAGGCCGCGCGCTTTTCAAACTCGGCGGCGTCGGTGGGCGTCCACCAGTCGCGCAGATTGCCGTTGCCGTCGTATTTGCGGCCCTGATCATCGAACCCGTGCGTCATTTCGTGGCCGATCACCGTGCCCGCGGCGCCGTAGTTCAGAGCGATATCGCGCTTCGGATCGAAGAATGGCGGCTGCAGAATGCCGGCCGGGAAATTGATGCTGTTATAGGGAGGGCTGTAGAAGGCGTTCACCGTGGGCGTGGTCATCATCCATTCCGTTTTGTCGGTGGGCTTGCCGATGCGCTGGATCCGTTGCCGGTACATCGCCTGCGCGGCCCGCAGCGCATTGCCGAAGTAATCGTCACGCGCGATCGTGACCTTGCTGTAATCGCGCCATTTCACCGGCGTGCCCACGTTGTGGGTGATGGCTTTCAGCTTCTCCAGGGCGGCTTTCTTGGTGGCGGCGGTCATCCATGGAAGCGTCTCGATGTCCCGCGCCAGCGCCTTGTCGAGCGCGTTCACCATCTGGGTCATCTGGGCTTTGGCCTCGGGACCGAAAGCCACCTGGACGTACTTCTGGCCCAGCAGATCGCCCAGCATGCGATCCGTGTCCACCACGCACCGCATGTTGCGCGGCCGCTGTTCCCGGGCGCCGTTCAGATAGCGCTGCCAGAAGTCGAACTCCTCGTTTTCAAAAGCTCCCGAGAGGTTGGAGGCGGCGGCGCGCAACAAATGATAAGCGAAGTACGCCTGCCAGGGCTCGGCGGAGTCGGTGGGTACGTTGGCGGCCAGGTTCTTGAAGAAGTCCGGGATTGCTGACATTCAGCGTATCGAACGCCGGCGCGTCAATGCCTTTGAAGTACACGTCCCAATCCCACGCGGAGCAAGCTGCTTGAGCTCCGCGACGGTCATGATGTGGTAGCGCTTGTTCGGGTCGCGCATGGTCACGCGGTCGGCGGAGATCCTGGCCAGTCCCGTTTCGAGATCCATCACCATCTTGGCCTTTGCCGCGGCATCCTGTTGCGGAATCTCCGGCAAGCTGGAACATGTTGCGGACGTGCGGACAAAGCGCTCACGGGTCTCGACGGATTTGGGGTCCGTCTTGAGGTAGTAGTCGCGGTCGGGAAGCGAGAGCCCGCCCTGCCCGAGCACGGCGATGGTGCGCGTCGAATCCTTGCCGTCGGGTTGCGCGCCGAAACTGTAGAGCACCATGATTCCCGCGCGGTGCAGGCGGATCAGTTCGGCCTCCACGTCCTCCTGGGCGGCCATGCCGTTGATGCGGCCGAGTTCCTCTTTGAGCGGCGCGATGCCTTTCTTGTCGATAGTGGCCGTATCCATGCAACTGGCGATAATAGTCGCCGATCTTCTGTTCCAGCTCCGGCCGTCCGGGTGTTCGCCACCGCGGCGCCCTGGAGGATATCCAGCAGCACTTTCTCATTGCGATCGCTGAGCTCGGTGAAGCGTCCCCACCGCGAGCGATCCGCCGGAAGCGGGTTGTGGGCGATCCAGTTGCCGCAGGCGTACTGGTAAAAGTCGACGCAAGGAGCGACCGACTTATTCATGGCAGCAGCATCGATGCCGCCGGCCGGGTCGGCTGCCAGAGCGAGCAGGGGCAGCGCGAGGAAGGACAGAAGTCGTGGAGACATAACCTTTAGATGTTGATTCTAACAGGTGTAGCGCGGGCCTCCCGGCCTGCCCGGAGTCCGCCCGGCCACCAACCTCTACGCTCTACTCGTTGCGTAGCGCCGACGCCGGATCACGCGCGCGGCACGGCGGGCCGGAATCAGGCACGCGCTCAGCGCCACCACCGCCAGCAACGCGGACACCGCGGCCAGGGTCCAGGGGTCGCGCTCCCGGACTTCGAAGAGCAGCGTACGGATGAGCCGCGTGACGGCCAGCGAGGCGGCGATGCCGAGCGCCAGTCCGGCGCCGCGTCAGGCCCAGGCCGCGCGACGCGATCATCCCCAGCACCTGCGACGGCCGCGCTCCCATCGCCATGCGCACGGCGATCTCCCGCGAACGCTGCAGCACCATGTAGGACAGCACGCCATATATGCCGATCATGGCCAGCACCAGCGCCAGCCCGGCGAACAGCGCCAGCAGGGTCATGGACTCGCGGCGGCTTTCCAGGCCCTCTCCCGCCAGGTCCTCCATCGTCCGCAGGCGCGAAATCGGTTGATCCTTGTCCACGCTCCATACCGCCTGCCGGACGGCCGGAGCCAGGGCCAACGGATCCACGCGACGCCCGCATCGCCATTTGGGCCGGAATCGGCCACTCGTGCTCGGATTGCGAGTGTGGTCATGTAAATCGCCGGCTTGAGTTCTACGTCGATGCCGCGTTCGCGAACCTCCCGTACCACGTCCGACCACCCGCAGCCAGGGTAGGCCCGGTCCGCGGTTAGCAATCTGGATGCCCTTGCCGAGCGCGCTTTGGTTGGGCCAGTGGCGGTTCGCGAAGGTCTCGTTGACGATCACTACCCGCTGCGTATTATTCCGGTCCGCGGTCGTGAAGAAGCGCCCCTCGCGCAGCCGGACTCCCATGGTCTGCAGGAAATCCGTGGTGACCACCCGGAAAAGCGCGTCCTGGCTCTGCAGGTCCTGTCCGGTCTGGCCCTCGACGACATAGCCGTTGGTATTCCCGCGGGCGGTGAGGGGCAGGTTGGAGGTGTAGCCCGCGCCGGTCACGCCGGGCAGCGCCCGCACCCGCTCGAGCACCGCATTCACGAAGGCCACCCTGGCCGCATGGTTGGGATACCGGCTCTCAGGGAGGTACGTTTGCAAGGTCAGCAGGTGGTCGGTACGGATTCCCAGGTCCACGTGCTGGAGCCGGTACAGAGTCTGGATCATCAGGCCGGCGCCGGTCAGGAGCACCAGCGCCAAAGAGACCTGGGCCACCACCAGCCCGTCCCGGAGAAAGTCGCGGCGCCGCCCCGCACTGCCGCGGCCCCCCTGTTTGAGCGCATCGTGAAGCTGCGTGCGCGCTCCCGCCAGCGCCGGAGCGGCCCCGAAGAGCAAGCCCGTCAACAGCGTAATCCCCAGCGTAAAGACCAGCAGGCGCGGGTTGAGCCGGAGATCGACGGCCGCCATCTGGGGAGGCACCAGGCTCTCCAGCAGGCGCATCCCGCCGCGCGCCAGGACCAGCCCCGCGGCCGCGCCTGCCGCCGCCAGCAGCAGGCTCTCGGTAAGTAACTGCCGGATCAGCCGCGCGCGGCCGGCGCCGATGGCGGCACGCACCGCCATCTCGCGCTGCCGTTCGCTCCCCCGCGCCATCAGCAGGTTGGCGATGTTCGCGCAGGCGATCAGCAGCACGCAACCGGCGGCGCACAATAGCACGATCAGCGCCGTCTGCGTGTCACCCACGATCTGCTCCCGCATGGAAACCACGTTGGCGCCGAGGCGGCGGTTGGTGTCGGGATGCTCGCGTTCCAGCCGTTTCATGATCACGCTCATCTCGGATTGGGCCTGCGCCACGGTAACACCCGGTTTCAGACGCGCCGGACACTGGAGGAAATGCGAGCTGCGGCGCGCCAGCTCCTGCGGCGTGAAGGCGGCCGGGGTCCACACGTCCATCATTCGCGAGGGAAAGGCGAAGCCGCGCGGCATGACGGCGGTGATGATGTACGGCTCGTTGTCGAGCAGGATCTTTCGGCCGATCGCGCCGGTGGAGCCGCCGTATCGCCGCTGCCAGAGCCCGTAGCTGATCACCACCAGCCGCTGGTTGGCTTTCTCTTCTTGTTCCGAAAATACCCGCCCCAAGACCGGCTGGGCGCCCAGGATCGTCCACAGGTTGGCGGTCGTGCGGCGTCCGAAGACCTGCTCCGGTGCGCCGTCTCCGGTAATGCTGTAGGTGGCGCCGCGCGTGGCCGCGATGTCCGTGAATACCGTGTTCTGTTTGCGCCAATCCACCCAGTTCGCCGGCGCCGGCGTGTTGTGCGGGAAGCCCACGTGGGAGGCATCCTCCCAGACCATCACCAGCCGGTCTGCGTCCGCGTACGGCAAAGGCGCCAGCAGCACGGCATCCACCACGCTAAAAATCGCCGTGTTGGCGCCCACACCCAGCGCCAGGGCGAGAATCGCCGCCATGGATAAACCCGGTGACCGGCGCAGGAGCCGGGCGCCGTAGACGAGATCGTCAACCAACGCAGCCATAGGAATGATACTCCGGATGGCCCGAAAGGTTACGAGACGACACGGCAATATTACGGCTACACTGATTTCTTATGCAGCGGGTTGCCAGGTTTCTGCTTTTCGGTGTGCTGTGTGCGGCGCAGGGAGTTGCGCAGCAGGGCTACGCGTTCTGGCCGGGAACCGTCTATGATGCCAAGATCCCCACATTCCGGCAGGTGCTCGGTTATGACCCTGGAGAGAAGGTGACCAGCTACGCCGGGATCGGGCGCTACTTCGAGGCGTTGGCGGCCGCCGCGCCCGCGCGCATGAAGGTGTTCGACTACGGGGAGAGTTGGGAGGGGCGCAAGCTGATCTACGCGGTGGTAGCCTCGGAAGCCAACCTCCGGCGGATAGCCGAGATCCGCACCGCGATGCAGCGCCTGGCCGATCCGCGCAAAACTCCGGAGGCGGAAGCGCGGCGTCTCATGGCGAGCCTGCCGGCTGTCGTGTGGCTCTCCTACGGCGTGCACGGGAACGAGATTTCCTCCCCCGATGCCGCCATGCTGACCGCCTATCATCTGCTGGCGGCGCGCAACGACAAGACCGTGGAGGAGATCCTGGCCAAAGTGGTGGTTCTGATCGACCCCAGCCAGAACCCCGACGGGCGCGACCGCTTCGTGAATTATTTTGAAGCGGCGCGGGGGCTCCTGCCGGACGCCAGCCCGGCCGCGGCCGAACACCAGGAACCGTGGCCCGGAGGCCGCGTGAATCACTACCTGTTCGATTTGAACCGCGATTGGATAGCCCTCACCCAGCCCGAGATCCGGGACCAGGTGAAGGTGCTTCGCGAATGGTTCCCGCTGGTGTACGTCGACCTCCACGAGATGGGCGCGGACAGCACCTATTTCTTCAGCCCGGAGTCGGACCCGTACAATCCGCACCTCACCGCCGACCAGCGCGGCAGCCTGAAGCTGTTCGGACGCAACAACGCGAAATGGTTCGACCAGTACGGCTTCGACTACTTCACGCGCGAAAACTACGACGCGTTCTATCCGGGGTACGGGGCAAGCTGGCCCTGTTACTACGGCGCCATCGCCATGACCTATGAGCAGGCTTCCGTGCGCGGCCTGGTAGTCCGGCGGTCGGACGATACGCTGCTCACGTTCCGCGACACCGTGCGGCATCATTTCGTGGCATCGGTTTCGACTTTGGAAACGGCGGCGGTGAACCGCGAAAAGCTGCTGAACGACTTCTATCGCTATGGCGTGACGGCCGTCGAAGAGGGATCCAAGGAGCCAGTGAAGGAGTACATTCTGCCTCGTGGCCGCGATGCTGGCGCGACGGACAAACTGGCCGGGATCCTGGTGCAGCATGGCATCGAGGTGAAGCGCGCCACCGCGCCGTTCCGCGCCGGCGAGCGCGAGTTTCCGGTGGGGACCTACGTGGTGCCGATGGCCCAGCCGGCCAAGCGGCTGATCCGCACCCTGCTCGATCCGCAAGTGCCCATGGACGACACGTTCATCAAGGCCGAAGAGGCGCGGCGCAAGCTGAAGCAGCGAAGCGAAATCTACGACGTGACGGCTTGGTCGCTGCCCTTGCTGTTCAACGTGGAACTGGTGGCCAACAACGCCGTTTCGACCGGCAGTTTCGAAGCGGCGAAGGCGGCGCTCATCGTCCCCGGAGAGGTGCGCGGGAGCAAGGCGACGGTGGCGTACCTCGTGCCGTGGGGATCGGAGGCGTCGGCGCGGTTGCTCACGGCTGCGTTGCGCCAGGACCTGAATGTGTTTTCGAGCGACAAGCCCTTCGAGCAGGCCGGGCAGAATTTTCCGGAGGGCAGCCTGATCCTCAAAGTGGCTGACAATCCGGCCGACCTCGGCGACCGCGTGGCAAAACTGGCGCGCGAGACCGGGGCGGATGTCTACGCCACGAATTCCGGATGGGTGGATCAAGGCGTCAACTTCGGCAGCCGGTACGTCGTGCCCGTCCGCAAACCGGCCATCGCCATGGCGTGGGATACACCGGCTGCGGCGGGTTCGGTGGGTGCGGCGCGGTTCGTGCTCGAGCGGCAGTACGGCTATCCGGTATCGGCCGTGCGCCTGGGCGCCTTGAGCGCCTCGGAGCTCTCGCGGTTCCAGGTGCTGATCCTGCCGTCAGGCGGCGCGTATGCCCAGTCGCTGGGCGCGGCGGGACTCCAGCGGCTGAAGGACTGGGTGCAATCCGGCGGCACGCTCGTGGCGCTGGGCAGCGCCGTCAATCTGCTGGCGGACTCACGGCTGGCGCTGCTCGAAATTCGCCAGGAGAATGCATTGCGGGAGGGCGAGGGCCGCAGCTCCGGGTCGGAGCGGACCGGATCGTCGGCGGGCGCCGGCTCCTCCGCTGCCGCCGAGGCCAGCCCGCGTGGCGGCCGGGGCGGCGCCTCGGCCGCGCCCGGCGACCGCGTGCCCGGAACGGCGATCGCCACCGAGGCCGACTTCGAGAAGGTAACTCGCGCCAACATCGAGCTTCCGGACAGCGCGCCCGGCGCGATCGTACGGGCACGCGTGCGGCCGGACTTCTGGCTGACCGCCGGGCTCGGCGAGACCGTCAACGTGATGGTGCAGGGGCGCGCAATCTATGCGCCGGTGAAGGCCGACAAGGGAATCAACGCCGTCTACTTCGACGCGGCCGACAAGCTGGTGGCGAGCGGCTATCTCTGGGCCGAGAACCGCAAGCAGATGGCGTTCAAGCCGGTGGTGGTGACCACCAGTGCGGGCCGCGGCGTGGTGGTCGGTTTCACCGTCGACCCCAACTTCCGCGCCATGGAGGACGGAATGAACCTGCTGTTCCTGAACGCCGTTTTCCGCGGCCCCGCGCACGCTCGAGGCTTCGGCGGGGATGAGTAGGACGGCAGTCGAGTTCCGCTTCCTCGCTCTCCAGCAGGAACCGGGCCGCGCGGTGTTCCCGCCTCACCGTTTTCTGAAACCCCGGCCAAGCCTGGTGGGCCACGGGTGCCGGCCGCACGCAGGGGTTTCGCCAGTTCATTTTCATTGGCGATGGGTTGCACGTACGGGGATAGAATTGATCGCATGTTACTTGGCGCGGTGACCTACAACGTCCTGAAGGACATGGATCTCGAAACCATCATCCAGACGCTGGAGGCGGCCGGCTTCGCCGCCGTCGAGCTTCGCACCCAGCACAAGCACGGCGTGGAGCCTGGCATCTCCGCCGCCGAACGCGAGCGCGTCACGGCGCGATTCCGGCGCAGCAAAGTGAGGCTGCTCAGCTACGGCACCACCTGCGAGTTCCAGTCGCCCGACCCGGCCGAGCGCGGGAAACAGGTGGCGACCGCGAAGCAGTTTGTCGACCTCGCGCACGATACCGGCGCATGGGGCGTCAAAGTGCGGCCGAACGGGCTGCCCAGGGATGTTCCGAAGGAGACCACCATCGCCAACATCGCGGCCGGGTTGCGCGAGATCGGCGAGTACGGGTACGTCCGCGGCGTGGAGGTGTGGCTGGAAGTGCATGGAGCGCAGACCCAGGTGCCGGCGGTCGCGGCGGAGATCATGCGCGCCACCAAACACCAGAATGTGGGTCTGTGCTGGAATTCCAATCCGACCGATGTGGTAAACGGGTCGGTAAAAGCCAGTTTCGACCTGCTGCGCCCCTGGCTCAAGAGCTGCCACATCAACGAGCTGACCAGCGGGTATCCGTACCGCGAGTTGTTCGCCCTGATGAAGAAAACCAACTACGACCGATGGACGCTGTGCGAGGCGGCCGAGAGCAAGGAGCCGGAGCGGTTCCTGCGCTATTACCGCGCGCTGTGGATGGAGCTGAACCGGGAGTAGGGCCGACCCACGCCCAAAGACGTTAAACAAGCCCGATTGCCAGGAGGGCCCTGAATCGGCTATCCGGAGCGAGGCTTCCCACTGGCCATCCAGGAGTAACCCGCGCCGGAACCCGGCCACATAGCCGGAAATAATTTCCACGATGGGAAGTGATGCCCGTCGATTCCGGCGTGATGGAATGGAATTCACCATGAAGACCGAGCGTCAGAAGATGCTTGCCGGGGAGTTGTACAACCCGCTGGAGCCAGAGCTGGTGGCAGCCCGTGAGCGGGCGCGCGACCTCTGCCAGGCCCTGAATGCCACCCGCGAGGCTCAGCAAGATGACCGGCGCCGCATCCTGCGCGAGCTGTTCGGCGCGGGTGGCGATACCGTTTGGATGCAGCCGCCCTTTTTCTGCGACTACGGCTCGCACATCGAGCTGGGAGAGCGGGTGTTCTTCAACTTCAACTGCATCGTGCTGGACGTGTGCCTGGTGCGTATCGGCAGCTTCTCCCTGTTCGGACCCGCCGTGCAGATCTACACGCCCATGCACCCGCTCAATGCCGAAATCCGGCGGCGAGAGGAGTTCGGCAAGCCTGTGGAGATCGGATCGGACGTGTGGGTAGGTGGAGGAGCCATCATCCTGCCTGGCGTGCGGATCGGATCACGTGCCGTCATCGGAGCCGGCAGCGTGGTCACACGAGATGTTCCCGAGAATGTTTTCGCTGCGGGTAATCCCTGCCGCGTCATTCGAGACATCACGGAGTAATCGGCCATCGGGAGTGCCATCTGAAGTCCCCGCCCCGTAACGGGCCCGCGGTTCAACGATAGACCGCGCCGGAGGAAGTGCCTGAGCGCCGGCCGATGGACAAAACCCCAACGGAGGCCGCCCGGTGTACAATCAGATCCGGAATTTCGTAACTCCGAATGCAGAGGGCGTGGTCCACCTGCGGTAAGGGCAGGGCGCGCGCCGCAAAGGTGGGCCGTAGGTGGGCCGCAGGTCCGTTGGATTCAAGGTGTTTTTCTAAAACGAGGAACTCATGGCTAATTGGACGCGAAGAGGATTTATCGGATCACTCTCGGGGGTAGCGGCCGCAACGTCGCTTGCGGCTCAGCAGCGGGGCAATCTGTCCTCACCAGAGAACCGGACCGGGCATGGATCTATCAAAATTACGGACCTCAGGTGCGCCATCATCGGCCGAAACCCGACAGTGCGAATCGTCACGGATCAGGGCGTCTCCGGGTATGGTCAAGCCGAGTCCGCCAAGGCGTATCTCAAGCCGATGGTGCTTTTCTACAAGAACTATATTCTGGGCGAAGACCCGACGGACGTCGAGCGCGTGATGCTGAAAATCCGCCGGCTTGGCGCGTTCAAGCCCTGGGGTTCGGCTGTGAGCGCGATCGAGATTGCCCTGTGGGACATCGCGGGGCAGGTGGCTGGAGTGCCTGTATATAAGCTGTTGGGCGGCAAGATCCGTGATCGCGTCCGGATCTACAACGGAGGCGTCCGTTTCCCCATGACCGGCCAAACGCCGCAAGACTACGCCGAGAACATGCAGAAGATGAAGGAAGCCAAAGAGGGTTTCACCCTGATCAAACAGGCTGTCGGCTTTCACAATCCAACGATGATGCGGGCCGTGCCCAACGCGTGGTACGACGACCCGCGGACCGGAACACCGCACTCCGATCGCGGTCTCATGACGGAACGCGGCCTCAAACATATTGTCGCCTGCGTCGAAGCCATGAAGAAAGTCCTGGGCGATGAAACAGGGCTGGCCCTGGACTGTGGACCAGGCTGGACGGTAAAGGATGCGATCACGTTTGCGCGAGCGCTCGAGCCGCTCCACATAGCATGGCTCGAAGACCTGATCACCGGCGACTACACGCCTTACCCCAACGCCGATGTTTTCCGGGAAGTCACGCAGAGCACCTCGCTCCCGATTCACACCGGAGAGCAGATCTATCTCCGGGAGAACTTCAAGGATCTCATCGAAAAACAGGCGGTCAACGTCATCGGCCCGGACCCGGAAGATGTGGGCGGGATCGCGGAACTGAAGTGGATCGCGGAATACGCCGATGTTCACGGCATCCTGGTCGCCCCCCACGGGATTTTCGACGGGCTGATCGGGCTCGCCGCGCATGTTCAGATGGCGGCCGCCCTGCCGCAAAACTACATCGCCTTCGAGTATCCGGTGGGCCAGCCTGCGTGGTGGTATGAAATTATCGACGGGTTGCCGGACCCCATCGTCAAACGTGGCTTCATTGACGTTTGGGACCGGCCGGGGCTCGGTGTCACGTTCAATGTCGCCGCCGCGAAATCGCACCTTACGGACGAGGATCGCCACTTCTTCGACTGAGACGAGGACTCTGCGAGACAAGTCCGTGGAGTTCCCGCACAACGGCCGGCCGAAAGCGGAGGCCCCGTAGAGACACCGTACGCATTACATCGCGCCGGAGTGGGCCGGCGGAGCAGTTCTACGGCGCCGCACAATGGAAGTTCGCGGCATCGTGGATGCTGCCGCTGCCGTTGTATTGCGCGACCTGGGAGCTTCTGGCGATTCAGCGCGAAGCTGGCGCCGGGTTCGAGAGCAGCGGCGTGGCCCGTATCGGTGGACGCGGTCGCAAATCCGGCGCGCAGCGCTCGCGTGTGGTTGGCCACGCGCCAGGAGAGTGAAGTGTACTATGAGATGCATGAACGGCCGGCAAGTACTCGCCGCCATGTCCGCGGCGCTGGCCCGCGCGGCCGGGCGGCTGCCCGCCAACAAGAACGTGAACCCGGTGTCTTTCATGACGTCGAGGATGTCGGTGAAGGGCACGCGCGAGAAGTAGTTCCAGAGGTTGGAGCCATCGGGCTGCGCCTGACCCAGTTTCCGCAGATCCTCAAGACTTACGACATCACCGCCGCCCGCATGCAGCAGGAAGCCATGGGGCGCGGCTGCCGCATCGCGACCATCTCGTTCAACGGACCCACGCACGATGCGGCGCGGCGCGCGGAGGTGGTCGCGAGCGCCAAAACCGCCATGAACTTTCTCAAAGAGTTCGGGGCCGCCCACCTGGTGGTGTTTTCTCCGAACCGCAGCATGCGGGCGAAGCCGCGTTCCGCGCCATGTGCGAATGCCAGGTTTTAGAGGCCGTTGGCGTGGGCGAGCTGAGTGAGTTCGGAATGAACGCGGGTGAGCAGGGAGGTGAATTGCAGCCAGTTTTCGCCATGGCTTTCCTTGTGGGAGATCTCCTGGAATTCGGCCAGGATGCTGGTGCAGCGGCGGTCGAGCGCCTGAATGCGCTCGTGCATGGCGAGGGGCTTGGGCGCTTTCCTGGGTGCGACTGCGCGGATCTCGGCAACGGCAGCAGCGATCTCGGCGCAATTCTCGGGCCGGAGCGAGATGGTTTCGCCGCGGTGATGCAAGGCGCCATCTTTCAATGAGGGCTCGATGAGGCGGAACGTTTCGGCGGAGATGCGGATGAGCTGAGCCAGCTCAAAGTAAGCCGCACCGAATTCCTGATAGATGCGGATGTAACGGTCGGCTTCGGCCCCGCTGATCTTGAGGTATTCGGTGCAGAAAGCACGCCAGGAAGGAGTACAGGATTTGTAGCGCCGCTGGTCGCGGATGCGTTGGAGGGCCTCCACCTGCGCGGCCGAGCAGCGGCCGGACAGGAGACCGAACGCGTGACTCTGGCCGAGGATGACGCCGAGCTCGAACAACGCAGCATCGGGCGATAGGTTGACAAGCTCTTCTGGCATGAGGGCTCCGGAGCGAGGTGACTTATATTTAAGTCACTTTGGAAACGGTGGCGTTGCAAACAGGCGAGTTGGGCGGCATCACTGACTTATATCCAAGTCACCGGCCGATTTCGCCGGGCGAGGCGCAGAACCAACCCTGATTTCAGGATGGCATGAGGGGAACTGCGCGAGGGCGCGTCGAGGTGTGGTCAGGACGGCTAAGTGGCTGGGTTTGCAATGGGGTAGGAATATTTCGAGGATTGGTGAACGCCCAGGGCGCATCAATATGCCGGAGGGTAGAGCGGTTGTCCAGATCAGTACCCCACAAGCCGGCCAGCCGGATCAGACGGTGCCGACGGGTGGTCACCAAAGGCGCGTCACTAGATCCCGGCTACTGGCGCAGGCAGTTATACTTGCCTTCTGATGACCGGACCGGGTGCGGTATTCGTCTCATCTACCAGCGAAGATCTCCACGAGTATCGCATCGCCGCGCAGGAAGCCGTCCTCGCCGTGGGATTGCGGCTCGAAATGATGGAGTACTTCGCGGCAATGGGCGGGCCGCCGCTCGAGGAGTGCCTGGACCGCGTCACACCCTGCGGGGTAGTCGTGGTCATCGTGGCCGAGCGCTACGGATGGGTCCCGCCGGACCAGCCCGCCGCCGAAGCGAAGAGCATCACCTGGCTCGAGTGCGAACACGCCGCGGCCCGCGGATGTGAGTTGCTGGTGTTCTTCCCAGCGGATTGGGACGCCTGGCCGAAAGACCGGCGGGAGTCCTTCCGGCTGGCGGACGCCGCCCAGAACGGGACGTTCACCCCGGAACTGGCCTTCGAAGTCCAGCGCAACATGGCCCGCCTGAAGGACTTTCGCAAGTGGCTCGAAACCGGCCGCACCCGCGCCAGTTTCACCACCCCGGACGACCTCAAGGCCAAAGTCACCCAAGCCCTCTACCAGTGGCTGGACCGCCGTCCGGAGTGCCGCCCCGCGCGTCCCGGCACGCAGAATCCGCGGACGTATCTCGAGTGGCTGCGCGACCAGACCGCGACTATCGACATCCGCGGCCTCGGCGAGGGCGCGGGCCGCGCCCGCAACTTTCCGATTGACGAACTCTACATCCCGCTGACCACGGCCGCCCACCCCGCCGAACGCCCGTCTCCCGGCGTCGAAGAACGCAAGCCGATGCTGCTCGAGGAGACGCTGCGGCATCCGCGCCTGGTGATTGTGGGCGACCCCGGCTCCGGCAAGACCACCTTCCTCCGCCGCATCGCCTTCGAGATGGCCAAAGGCGCGATCGAGGGTGCGCCCTACCCCGCGCCCGAAAGCCTCGCTGCACCCGAACCCAGGCGCGCCGGTTGGCTCGCTCGCCTCTGGGGGTATCTCCGAACTGAACCGGCCGCAACGCCCGTATGGAACCAGCCGCCCTTCCCCATCCTGATCCGCATCGCCGACCTCATCCGCCACATCGACGAATCGCGGGCCGGCGCCGGCAACCGTGCCTGCCCCGACCGCGAAGATCCCGCCTGGATCGGCCGCTTTCTCGGCACCCGCAACACGATCTTCGGCTGGGGACTGGGCGAGGATTTCTTCCTCGAGAAGCTGAGCTCGGGCGCCGCCGTAGTGATGCTGGACGGCCTGGACGAAGCGCCGGAGCGGCGCAAGCGGGAACACGCGTCGCGCCTGTTCGAACACGCCACCGCCCAATACCGGAACAGCCGTTTCGTGGTCACCACCCGGCCGCAATCCTACAGCGGAGGAGCGCTGCTTGGGGGGTTCCACGAAGCGCGCATCGAACCGCTCGACGCGGAAGCGGTCCACACCTTCCTGGACCGCTGGTGCCGGGGCATCTACCCCGACAGCCGCCAGATGGCCGAACAGCACCGCGACGAATTGGCCGGCGCGCTGCGGGCGGTCCCGGACATCCGGAACATGACCCGCAACCCGGTGATGTTGACCGCGCTGGCCGTGGTGCACTGGAATGAAAAGCGGATCCCGGAGCAGCGGGCCGACCTTTACGATTCCATCCTCACGTGGCTCTCCCGCCAGCGTGAGAAGCGGCCGGGGAGGGAGAAGGCGGAACGATGCCTCACGCTGCTGGCGGCGCTTGCCTTCGCCATGCAGAACCACCAGCGCGGCAGGCAGGTCCGGGCCGGCGCGCCATGGGCGGCGGAGGCGCTGGCCGCATACTTCGGTCCCGCACCCGACGTGGAGCGTACCGCCCGGGCGGCGCAGTTTCTGGAGGAGGAGACGGCGGATAGCGGCATCATCGTCAGCCGGGGAGGAGAACTGCAATTCTGGCACCTGACCTTCCAGGAATACCTGGCCGCGGTGGCCATTGCGGGCAAACCGGACGAGGAACAGTTGCGGCTTCTGCTGGAGGACGGAAAGGCGCACCGCCCGGAGTGGCGTGAGACGGTGCTGCTGCTGGCCGGAGTTCTGCGCGTAAAGCAGGGAAAGGCCAAGGTGGATGGTGTGGCTGCCGCCATCCTGGACCGCGCCGGCTTCGAACTCGCGGACCAGGCGCGTGCCGCCGATCTGCTCAGCGCCATTGTGAATGACCTGAAGCCATTCGACTATCAGCCGCCCGACCCGGCGCGCTACCAGGCGTTGATGGATGCCACGCTGGGTGTGTTCGAGCGGGAATCGGTGGAGCGGATCGATTTTTCGGTTCGGCTGGCGGCGGCGGAGGCGCTGGGGCGGGCAGGGGATCCGCGGCTCAGCCGCGACAACTGGATCCGGATCGAGGGAGGCAAATCGGGCCTGAAGTCTTTTGAGATCGGGAAGTACCCGGTAACGGTGCGGGAGTACGCCCGGTTCGTGGAAGCGGGCGGCTATCGGGACCAGCGGTGGTGGAAGGCCGGGGGCTTCGGGGATGAAACCCAGCCAACGGCGTGGGAGGAGCAGATCGAGCATTCAAACAGGCCCGTCACGCGTGTGAGCTGGTATGAAGCGTCCGCGTACGCAGCCTGGGCAGGCGCAAGGCTGATGAGCGAAGCCGAGTGGGAGTGGGCCGCACGAGGTGAGCAGGGCCGGGAATACCCATGGGGAAATGAGCCCCCGGACGCCACTCGCGCCAACTACGGGGAGACTGGCCCCAGACAAGCGACTCCAGTCGGCCTGTATCCCTGCGGATCGACGCCGGAACCGGAAGGGGTGCAGGACATGGCAGGCAATGTGTGGGAGTGGACGGAAAGCTGGTACGACGAACGCAAGCAGGATAAAGTGTTGCGGGGCGGTTCGTGGGGCGTCGATGCGGCGGTACCTCCGGGCCTCGCGCCGCGTACTGGTTCCAGCCTGGCGTCAGGTAGCGACGGCATCGGGTTTCGTTGTGCTCGGGAAGTTCGTATCCCTTGATTCTTTTTTTCTTTTTACTTGACACCGGGGCGAAGCCCCGGTCGAAAATTTTTTTACGGGAATGCGTTATGGGACAGCCTGAACATCCACCGGTCGTGCTGAAGACCTACGACTTCACGCTGTGGCTGCTGCCGAAAGTGGAGAAGTTCAACCGTGCGTACCCGTTCACGGTGGGAGAACGGGCTCGGGATGTGGAACGGAGCCGCGAGGGCGGCTTCGCAGCGGGAGCCGCAGCAACCAGGGTTGCCGCGGGAGTGCAGTTCCACTTCCGGATCGCATTCCCGACGCCGGGGGAGGGCCGTCCGGCGTCGAATATACAAGCGGCCCCGGTCCTGTGGTAGCGATGAGCGAAGCTCGACCGGGGCCATCTTCAGGCGCGCCCAACGTCTTCATCTCCTCGACCAACGAAGACCTGAAGGAATACCGCGAGCGGGCCCTGAAAGCCGCCGTAGCCGCCGGACTGCGCACCGTGTTGAACGAGAATTTCGAAGCGAGCGGCGCCCGGACGCCGCTTGGCGAATGCATGGCCCGCGTGGGCCAGTGCGATGTGCGGTGGCGATCGTGGCCCATCGCTACGGCGGGAAACCCAAGGGCGGCCGCGGCAAAAGCATCACCTGGCTCGAATGCGAGGAGGCCGTGCGGTGCGGCCTCGAAGTCCTCGCTTTCATGGTGGACGACAACTACTCATGGCCCGAGCACTTCAAGGATTCGTACCAGGCGCAGGCTGTGAAGCAACGCGCCCACGCCGGCAAGGCGCTCCGCTCCGAACTCGATCGCGACCTCGAACGGCTGGCCGCGTTCAAGAGGTGGCTGAACGGCCGCCGCATGCGGGCAACGTTCGGCAGCGCGGACGACTTCCAGCGCAAGGGCGAAGCCGCGCTCGGCGAGTGGCTCCGGCGCCCCACGCCTCCACCGCCGAAGGCCGATCCATCCCAATACCTCGAACAGCTCCGCGAGCAGTGCTCCTGGATCGACATCCGGGGGCTCCAGGTGGGGACGGGCAAGGCTCATCGATTCCCCATCGAAGAACTCTACATCCCGCTGACCATGGCCGCCGCGCCCGGGCGTGAACGGGCGGAAATGGCGGAGCGGCGCGCGGTCCCGCTGGAAGAGGCGCTCGCGCACCGCCGCCTGGTGGTTGTCGGCGACCCGGGCTCGGGCAAGATCAACTGCAATGCTGTTCACTTAAGCCACTGAGTGGGTGGAGAACTCCGGCCTACCTGCCAGCCGGAGGCTGGAGTGGTTTCCGAGGGCCCGAATCGACCAGGGCCATACCCGGCTACGTCCCAGAACCGGACTACAGGCCTTCGAGGCGCTGTTCGCGAGGAAACTAGAGCAAGGGTGGCGCAATTGCCCAGGGGTTCCGCACCCCAGCGTGTCCTTGTGGGAGATTCCACGGCGCCGCTGTTTCACTCCGGCATGTCCTTCCCAGCCGACCAGAAAATTGAAGTCCAGGATCTTCACCGGCGGTATCCGACACGCCTTTGGCGCGTAGACGCTCATGAATCGGTCAATGAGGCATTTCATCGAGTTGGTCGCGAGGGCGTTCTCGTAAAACGCCCGCAGCCAGCCGTAGAAGTCCAGGTACTCCCCGAGGCGCACCTCCCACGTCTTGTAGTTGTAGGGTGCGGTGAACCGGAAGCACTGCGCCACCTGGTAGTCGTAGATGGGATAGCGCGGGTTCACGGTGTTCGCGAGCTTCGTCACAAACGAGAACTGAAGGCTCTCCTGCCCCTTGCGGTTCCGAATCGCCCGCAGCCTCCCCACGATTCCTGCGAGATCCACCGCGGCGCCGCCGCGCGCCTCCTCCATGCATTCGAAATAGGCGGCCTTGAAATCATCCGTGAGGCCGGCGCTGTCCAGTTGGTAGTACGACCGGAACACGAACTGGAACAGCCAATGTTCCCTGATCGAGCCGCGGGCGAACTCATCAAAGAGGAAGAGGTACACATCGATCGCTTCCCTGCCTACACCATCAATGATCGCCTCGGCGTTCTTCGCGAGCGCCGACAGATCCGGAACTCGCATGCGTTCCTTCATGTCTTTTTTCAATTCATGTATTCCCAACCCGTGGGGTGTCCATCTGCAGGTTCAGCATAACAGGAAGCGCCGCGCACTCCCTCCAACCGGACTTCCGGCCCGGATCACGAGTTGCATCGGTCTATCGTTATTGATCCATCCCATGGTGACCGCGAGAGCCGTGCTAGACTGAAGGCGGTCTTGAATCCTCTCGCGTCGTTTGAATCACTCAAGGTGCTCCTAAGGGCATAGTCATCTCGGCATGATGCTCAACCGATAGGGTAGGAAAGTAGGGATCGAGAAACTGAGGAAAGAATGAAAGAAACAGGCACAGTGAAGTGGTTCAATGCGGGAAAGGGATTCGGCTTTATCCAGCGCGAAAATGGCGAAGACGTCTTCGTCCATTTTTCCGCCATCGCGGCGAGCGGCTATCGTTCGCTGGACGAGGGAGCACGCGTCTCGTTCATCGTGAAGAAGGGCCCGAAGGGTTTGCAGGCTGAAGAAGTTAGCCTGGTTTGAGGTGTCCAGCGCCAAGAAACGGCGGGCTTCGGCCTTTGCTGCTGCCGTTTCTGAACGCTTTCTCCCAAATGCAGGGAGTAGCAGGGACTATTCGTTGCCGAGTAGCGAATGGGCGGAGTCGTGTCTACCGTCTCGCGCGGGCCGTTACGAGGCTAACCTCGCGGTCGTGCTCGCTGGACCGCCAAGGCGGACATGTTATCTCGGCCGGAAGCTGTTAGCCCATATTTCTAGATTCTAGCGTTGCGATGAACAGGAGGTAATCATTGGCCGAGGTCCACATCCAGGATGGTGAAACTCTGGAAAACGCGCTGCGTCGCTTCAAGCGCAAAGTCCTGCAAGAGGACATCATCAAGGAAGTCAAGCGACACGCGTTCTATCTGAAACCGGGCCAGAAGAAGCGAGTAAAGTCCGCTCTTGCACGCAAGCGCAATCGCAAAAAGCGCTCGCGCGAGAGCGCGGTAGAGCAAAATCGATAGTCTTGCGAAGTCTCTAGGCTGAAGTCTCGACTGGCGATCCGGGAGTCCATTATCTCCCGACCGCGTAGACGCGGGTACACACCCGCCGGCGTTATTCCACAGATCCGGGAATTGTAAACGACCAGAACCCGACTTTTGACCAATCATGATGCCACGCCTTCGTTCGGGCCCTAATTGGAGCGCGATAGCCGCGGAAGTCGCTCTCTCCGAGTCGCGCGTAATACGACCGGAGCTTCCTTGAACCGGACATCGGGGGAACGCACATCCCTTCTTCCGAGGAGGTCCCACGGGGAGAAGTGCCTCGCTTGCCGGCGAGCTAAAGCACGAGGAGGCGGACCTCGACGGTTCCGTCCTTCGTGGATCTCGGCCCCTCGAGGTCTCGCTTCAGCCCTTCAGCGTTCGGTAGCAGGTGGCCCGGATCGTACACGACGCACCAAAGCGTAGCGCAGTCAGGATGTCGTTGATAGTGATTAACGTCAATAATTAGCTCGTCGCCGATCTTCGAGCCGTGGGCACGGTCTCGAACGAACTTCAACTCGATCACGAGACGATGTTCCGGCAGAAGGAAGTCCATCCTCGTGCTGGAACCAGCGTAGCTCGGCGTGAACTCTTCGGGGCGAATGTCGCGCACCCAAGGGCGAAGAAGTGCATGAAGTAAATCCTGCACGTCATACTCCGTCTCGAATGACAACGGCACCGAACCTTTCCGGCGGTGCGTGAGGGGATGCATGGCGCGACGAAGCCCCTTCAACAGGGTCAAGAGAAGCTCCTGGATGGAGGTAGGTTTTGCAGTGGTCGCTCCTGTCGTAGCAGGTTCGTCCGGGGCTTGACCGTTGGGAAGCACCCTTCCGCCGCGGTAGTACCGCAGACCGTCCCGCTCCAACGCTTGAATGACTTGATCTCGATCATGCTCCCACTTCGAACGGGCTTCGAAGTCGGTAGGTGCAACATCCATGAACTCCTCGAGGATGTTACCCAATACCGCCAAGCTGTCGACGTCGGGATTCTGCCCGGCTGCAAAGAGCCAGTCTTTCCACTTGTCTGAGTGAGACAGAGCGGGCGGTGGTCCAGGAACCCCAGAAGTCAAAAACAGCGAGTCGAGGATTTTGTGAGACCCCCTCAGAATGCTGGCCGTCGCAGAGCAAACGGCTCGAGATAGCCTTACGTTAGGCGCGCTAGGCATGGCCTGATCAGGATTATCTAGTCTATCAACCCGTAACGGCGGCTAGCGTCAATGAGCGGGGGTATTCATTGTCCCGACTTTTTCAGGCACCCGAGTGCTGTGGATTCCGTGCGGCTCGACCACAGCTCTCGACGCAACGTCATCACCCCGCCGCGGCGCCGCCCCTGCTGTTGCACGCTCGCCTCAAAGTCCATTTCGGCGACGCACCGGGTCCCTCCGGGTGGATTGTCGGCCACTCGTACAAAGCTCAGATTGATCCCTCCGCCCCGGTGACCTCGAAATTGGCCAGCTACGGCGTCGTGGGAAGCGTCCGGTCTGCTCTGCTCGGATCGCTGGCGACCGGGAGTTGGCCCACAGGCTGGCGATCGGGGAAGGCCATCGTGCAAGGCCTTAAATGAACCGTATTGGGGCAAGACCACCTTCCTCCGCCACGTCGCGCTGGCGCGCGTAAGAGAGATGGAGAGCCGCAAGAAAGGCGATTTTCCCATATTCATTCGCGTTGCCGGACTGCTGGAACACATCCGCCGCCGCCCGGACAGCCAACTGGCCGCGGAGTCGCGCATGTGGCTTATCGAGTTTCCCGCCTCGCGCAGCGCGGAGTTCAATCAGGGGCTCGACGAGCGTTTCTTCCGCGAGACCTGCGAGAACGGCCGGGCACTGGTAATGCTCGACGGGCTGGACGAGGCGCCCAACACGCGCGAGGGCGAGGCTGCGGTGGGGCTGTTCGAGAACGCGACGCGCGCATTCGGGAACTGCCGGTTCGTGGTTACCACGCGGCCGCTCTCCTACGCGGGGCGGAGCGTGCTGACGGGGTTCGAAACCGCCGCGATCGAGCCGCTGGAGACCGCGGCAATCGAGACGTTCCTGGAGCGCTGGTGCGCGGCACTGTTTCCGGAAAGCGTGGCGGCGGCAAAGCAGCACCGGGCGGAACTGACCGAGGCGCTGCGCAGCGTGCCCGAGATTCGCCGAATGGCGCGCAATCCGGTGATGCTGACCGCTCTGGCGGTGGTGCACTGGAACGAGCGGCGGCTGCCGGAGCAGCGGGCGGACCTGTACGAGTCGATCCTGAACTGGCTGGCGCGGTCGCGCGAGCAGCGGTCCGGGCGCGAGAGCCGCCGAGCGCTGCCTGCAACTGCTCCAGCAGTTGGCGCTCGCCATGCAGACCGCGCCCGGAGGGCGGCAGGTCCAGATGGAGAAGGGCGAGGCTGGCAAAGCCCTGGCGCCGTGGTTCGAGTCGTCGAGTTCCGGCGCTCGCTTTTCTGGAGCAGGAGGAAGTGGACAGCGGCATCATCGTGAGCCGGGGAATGGAAGTGCGGTTCTGGCACCTGACCTTTCAGGAGTACCTGGCGGCGCGGGCGATTGGCGGGATGGAGGAGCCCGACCAGCGTGCGCTGCTTCTGGACGGCGAGGGGATCTACGGTGCCGAATGGCGCGAAATGGCGCTGCTGCTGGCCGGCGTGCTGTGCGGGCGGCAGGGTCCGGGGAAGGTGAACGGGCTCTTTCGGGCCGCCCTGGACCGGCTGGGTCCGAACGCGTCTCTGACAGCGAAAGCGAGGTGCGCGGGGCTGCCAGGCGGCATGGTCAACGACTTGAGGCCCCTCGGATATCAGCCCGCGGATCCGCGTTACCGGGATCTGATGGGGGCCGTGCTCGGGATCTTCGAAAAGGAGCAGGCGCGTCAGATCGAGTTCCAGGTGCGCCTGGAAGCGGCGGAGGCATTGGGCCAGGCCGGCGACCCCAGGCTCGCCGGGCCCAACTGGATTCGGATTACAGGTGAGCGCGGGCTGAAGGATTTCGAGATCGGAAAATACCCGGTGACGGTTGCCGAGTATCGCCGGTTCGTGGACGACGGCGGGTACGGCGACGAGCGTTGGTGGGCGGCGGTAGGATTCGGACAGCACTCCGCGCCCGAAGACTGGGACGAACAGCAACGGCATCCCAGCCGTCCCGTGGTTGCGGTGAGCTGGTTTGCGGCATCAGCGTACGCGGCGTGGGCCGGCGTCCGGTTGCCGACAGAACAAGAGTGGGAATGGGCGGCTCGGGGTGCTGCCGGTCGGGCGTACCCGTGGGGCCGGGAGAAACCGGGCGCTACTCGGGCGAACTACGGTGGGACCGGCCCGAGACACCCGACACCGGTGGGCTTGTATCCTCGCGGATCGACGCCGGAGGGGGTGCAGGATATGGCAGGCAATGTGTGGGAGTGGACGGAAAGCTGGTGGGACAAGGATAAGAAGTCCAAAGTGTTGCGGGGCGGGTCCTGGGACGACCATGCCTCCTACCTGCGCGCCTCGGTTCGTTTCGGCGGCGGGGCCCGAGGGCAGGGTACGACAACTTCGGGTTTCGAGTGGCTCGGGAAGTGTTCGTCCCTTGATTCTTTTTTCTTTTTACTTGACACCGGGGCGAAGCCCCGGTTGAAAATTTTTGGGCTGGTTTCCGATGCCCCTATGTTTCGTGGTTCCGCAACCGCTGTCGCGGCGATCGGCGGGGCGGAACTCGTCCGATGACGGCAACCGGCCGCTGCGGCAAACAGTAGTGGCCTGCGCAATCGAGCGCTGCCTGCAGGCCGCGCCCGGCCAGTTGGGTGCGACTGGCGATGATGCGATTGAGATTTGAGATATCCTTCAACAACAAATGCCTGACTGAGTCGCCGATTGCCCCGGCCGAATCCAATACCTCAACCGGGCTGCTTTGGCTTTGCGGAAGGCTTACCTGGCCGCCAGACAGAATCCGACCGGCCGTGGCAGGGCAGTGCGCGCGCCGGGCGGAGTGTACCATGGAATGCATGAACCGCAGGCAAGCTCTTGCCGCCATGTCCGCCGCGCTGGCCCGCGCTGCCGGACGGCTGCCCGCCAACAAGAACGTGAAGTGGGGGCTGGGCTCCAACCTCTGGAACTACTTTCCCCGCGTGCCCTTCACCGACATCCTCGACGTCATGAAGGACACCGGGTTCATCGGCCTGCGGCTGACCCAGTTTCCGCAGATCCTCAAGACCTACGACATCACCGCCGCCCGGATGCAGCAGGAAGCCGCGAAGCGCGGCTGCCGCATCGTCACTATCTCCTTCAACGGCCCCACACACGATCCTTCACGGCGTGCGGAGGTGATCGCGAATGCGAAGGCGGCCATGAACTTCCTCAAGGAGTTCGGGGCCAACCACCTGGTGGTGTTTTCTCCGAACCGCAGCAATGCGGGCGAAGCCGCCTTCAGGGCCATGTGCGAATGCTTCAATGAGATCGGCCGCACCGCCCGCGAGATGGGTTTCTACGCCGGGCTGCACAATCATATGGGCCAGATCGTGCAAAATGCGGATGAAGTGGACCGGTGCATGGCGATGACCGATCCCAGGCTCTTCTACTTCTCGCCCGATACGGCGCACCTGCACCTGGCCGGTTGCGACGTGGTGAAGACCCTCGAGAAACATAAAGACCGCCTGATGCTGGCCGACTACAAGGACGCCAGGAGACCGGCGAACGCCAAGCCGGATACCTTCGATCGCAACACCATTTTCGACCTCGGCGACGGCGAAATCGATTTTCCCGGTTGCCATCGCGTGCTGAAATCGACCGCGTTCCAGAGCTGGCTGATCGTAGATCTGGACATCGCCCGCCAGGGCCCGCGCGCCAGCTATGAACGGTGCGGAGCATACGTGGTGAAACAGCTCGAGCCGATCTATGTCTGAGATCACGCGGCGCACCCTGCTCGGCGCAGCCGCCCTGAGCCCCTTCATGAGCGACTACCGCATCATCGACCCCCACGTTCACGTGTGGAAGCACGATCCGCAATATCCGTTCGCCGAGGGCGCGCGCGTCCCCGAACGAGATGCCACGCCGGAGATGCTGCTCGACCTGATGAAAGCCAACGGGGTGAGCAAGACCGTCATCATCCAGGTGATCCATTACCGGTACGATAACCGCTACCTGGCCGATGTGCTGAAGCGTTACCCCGGAACGTTTCAGGGCGTGTGCCGCGTGGATCCGCTCGACCCCGCCGCGCCGGACCACCTGTCGCGGCTTACGGAGCAGGGCTTTCGAGGGGTGCGCCTGAGCCCCGCCGGCAACGCCTCGGGCGATTGGATCCGCGGAGCGCTCATGCCTCCGCTATGGAGGCGGTGCAGCCAGTTGCAGGTGCCCATGACGGTGCTGGCGCCGATCACGCGCATGCCCGACGTGGGCTTGTTGCTGGAGACACTACCGGAATTGACGGTGGTCATCGACCACATGGCCGATTGCCCTGTCGATCAACCGGCGGAACTCGAGAAACTGATCGTGCTCCGGCGCTACCCAAACTTGTATGTGAAGATCTCGCATACGTGGTCTCTTTCGCGGCAGCCATACCCGTGGCTGGATGCGCAGGAGCTCGTCAGGCGCCTCTACCACGCCTACGGACCGCAGCGCTTGATGTGGGCCACGGACTGGCCGATCATCGAGAATTCCTCGGCCACTTATGCGCAGGCGCTCACCGTGGTGCGCGACAAGATGAAATTTCTGAACGCCGGCGATCTCTCCTGGATCCTGAGCAAGTCCATCGAGCGGGTGTGGCCGTTTCCGGAATGAGAATCAGGGCTGCGGCCGGTGGGCGGTCACCTGGGCGCCATCGAGGATCTCTCGGATGCGCGCCAGAAGCGCGGAGGGGGTGAACGGCTTCTCGATAAACGTTCCCGCGAGTTCCCTGCGCCAAACACGATCGGTATACCCGGACATCAGCAGGACCGGAGTGCCGGGGCGAATCGTAGCGAATCGTTCCGCCAGGTCGAGCCCGCCGATTTCGGGCATCACGACGTCGCTGAGCAACAGGTGGATCGGCGCAGCGTATTGCGATCCGATTTTCACGGCCTCGGCGCCATTGACGGCTTCCAGAACCTGGTAGCCGTGCATTTGCAGAACCTCGCGGACGTACTTGCGGACGCCCGGTTCATCTTCGGCGAGGAGGATGGTTTCCTTGCCGGAGGGGGCGTCCTGGACAGTGGGCACGCGCATCTCCGGCAGCGTGAAGGCGGTGGCCGTGGGGAACAGGATCCGGAACGTGGTCCCCTGGCCTGGTTCGCTCTCCACCAGAATGGCGGCGCCGCTTTGCTTCACGATGCCGTAGACCATCGCGAGACCCAGGCCGGTTCCTTTGCCCTGCTCCTTGGTGGTGAAGAACGGCTCGAAAATACGGGCCTTCACCTCCGGCGTCATACCTGTTCCGGTGTCGCTCACCCGGAGAAGCACGTAGTCTCCCGGCAGCACCTCCGGATTGGACGTTGCGTACTCCTCATTGGCATGGAAGCCGGCGGTTTCGATGTTCAGCTTTCCGCCTTCGGGCATGGCGTCTCGGGCGTTGACAGCCAGGTTCATCACGACTTGCTCGATGTGACCCGGATCGGCGCGCACGAACCCCGTTCGAGGGTCCAGAGACAGCTCCAAGGTGATGTCTTCGCCGATGAGCCGCCGCAACATTTTTTCCAGGTGCCAAACCAGTTCGTTGAGGGCCAGGGTTTTGGGCGCGACCATCTGCCGGCGGCTGAAGATCAGGAGCTGGCGGGTCAGGGAGGTGGCGCGGTTGGCGGCATTCAAGATTTCTTCGAGCGATTCGCGCAGCGGATTGTCGGCCACGCGGTCGTCGAGCATCATCTGGGCGTAGCCGCTGATGACCGTCAGCAGGTTGTTGAAGTCGTGCGCCACTCCTCCCGCGAGGCGCCCGACGCTTTCCAGCTTTTGCGCCTGCTGCAACTGGCGCTCGAGCGTAGTCCGCTCGGTGATGTCGGCGATGAACGCGAGGGTGAGATCGACGTGCGCGGGGTCGGGTTCGCTCAGATTGATTTCGACCGGGAATTCGGAGCCATCCTTGCGGCGGGCAGCGAGCTCGGAGCGCGCACTGAGCGCGCGCAGAGTGGCCACGGAAAACGGCCCAACCAGAAAACGCTCCGGGATCAGCACACCCGCGGGGGCGCCGATCAATTCGTTGCGGAGATAGCGGAACATATTCTCCGCCTGGGCATTGGCAAAGGTGATGGTTCCGGAGACGTCGAGCACCAGCACCGTCTGCGGGGCCGAGTCCAGCAACGCGCGAAAGCGCGCCTCGCTGTCGCGCAGGGCGGCCTCCGTGCGGGCTCGCGCGCGAATATCCTCTTCGAGGCGCACGTTCATGGCGTGCAGCCGCTTGCGCGCGCGCTGCTGGCGGATGATGAGCACGATGCCCAGAAGCATCCCGACGCCAACCGCGGCGGAGACGATCTGAAACACCCGGCGCTCGTACCGCAGACGCACCAATTCCGCAAGCCGAGTGGCATGGGGCGTGGACATGGGCGGATACTGAGCGGCGATGGAGGCCAGGGTGCCATCCTCGGTGATCTCCTCCAACCGGCCGTAGAGAGCACGCGCGGCATCCGCCACTTCCGGACGCGCGATCAGCAAGTAATCGATGCGAGCAAGGGAATCCAGGGTAAGCAGGCTTACGTTGCGGCACGCGGGGGAATTGGCGGCCAGAAGCTCGCGTAGAAACATCCGCGCGAACAGGGCCGCGTCGGCGGCGCCGGTGCAAACCGCGTCGGCAGCCTCGACGGCAGACTGACGCGGGATTACCTGGCTGGCGGGGTATTGGCCTGTCACCACCGCTGACGCACTGGATGGCGTGGCGAGCCGCCGGCCGTTAAGATCGGAATCCTGGTGGATGGGGCCGTCCGCCCTGGCTACTGCCACCACTTCCAGGGACCACCAGGGCTCGGATACATAGAACATCCGGCGCCGTTCGGGAGAATCTGAGCCGGTCGCAATCAGGTCCAAATCGCCCCGTTGGAGGGCGTCGTTGTTGGCCAGTGTGTCGCCCGCCGGCTGCCACACCAGATGGATGTCCTCGCGCCGCGCCGCTTCATCGAGAGTGTCGACGACGAACCCGCGAGGTTGGCCGGAGGGATCGGGATAGCTGACAGGCGGCAGGTTGGCAAAAGCCACCCGCAGTGTCTGCCCTTTGGCGGCGCCCAGAATAGAACCGCTCAGGACCAGCACTATGGCAAAGACACGGTTCCGCGTTTCCGAATGGGATTCGAACATGAGCGCCCCCCGGCGCTGCTCTGACCAGTATATCGGGTCTCTCGCGAAGGAGCCTCAATCGGCGGCGATGATCCGCTTTGGCACCTTGCCCACCGGAATCCTGGCGATCTCCCGGAAGCCCGCGACGTCGATCGCCGACACCGAGTTGCTGCCGGCGTTCGAGACGTAGCAGCGCTTGCCGTCGGGCGTGAAGACCAGCCAGTCCGGCCCTCGCCCCACCGGGATCGTGGTGATGCGCTGCAACCCGGGAAGCGAAAAGACCGATACCGAGTTATCCAGCAGGCTGGTTACCCAGAGTGTCTGGTGATCGGGAGCGATGCCGATGCCGTGCGAGAAGGTGGCCGGAATGAGAGGGCGCGCTCCGGGCGGCGCGTCGGGCAGCAGGATGCGGTTCGTGATTCGCCGCGTGGCGTAATCAACCACGGCAAAACCGTGCAGGTTGGAAAGCTGCACAAAGAGTCGCCGGATGGCGCCATCAGAGGCGGCGTCGATCACCAGCGGGCGTGGCACCCCGCCGAGCGGAATCTCGAATTCCGGCGCTTCGGTCTTGATCCCGATCACGGTCAGTTTGTTGTCATCCATGGAGGTGGCGATCATGTGTGCGTCGTCCGGCGTGCGGTAGATATTGTGGGGACCTCTGCCGACGGGCACGCTCTTCACCTTTTCGAGCGAGGCGGTGTCCACGATATCCACCCAGGACTCGCCCCGGATGCAAACATAAACCCGTCTGCCATCGCGCGTGATGGCTACGTTGTTCGGACGGGTGCCGATAGGGACGCGGCGGATGATGGTGGAGGTCTTCCGGTCCACCACATCCAGCACATCTTTGCTCTCGCTGGAGACGTAGAAACGCGAGCCGTCCGGCGACGGCACAATGCCGTGGGGATTGGGCGAGACGGGGATCTCGCCAACCACCTTGTTGCTGGAAGGATCGATGATGCTCACCTTGTTGTCGTCGCTGTTGGTTACGTAGATGCGGACCGGCGCGGCGAACAGCGAGGTGGCCAAGACAGCAATCAGAACTCTGCTGGTGCCCATTCGAGTAATTATATGATCGGGTGTGGCCTCTCCGGATTTCGCGGTGGTCGGCGCGGGTGTATTCGGCGCCTGGACGGCGTGGCATCTGCGCCGGTCCGGTGCATCGGTGGTGCTGATGGACGCCTGGGGGCCCGGGCACAGCCGGTCGAGTTCCGGTGGCGAGAGCCGGATCATCCGCATGGGCTATGGGGCGGACGAAATTTACACCCGGATGGCGATCCGTTCGCTCGGCCTCTGGCGGGAGCTTTTCGCCCGCGCCGGCCAGCCCCTGCTGCATCGCACCGGGGTGCTGTGGATGGCGCGCGAAGGGCACGCGTACAGCCTGGCAACACGAACACACGCTGGAGCGGACCGGTGTGCGCTTCGAGGTCCTGGCGCCGGCCGTACTTTCCGCCCGATATCCGCAGATGCGGCTGGAGGATCCTCACGCCTACGGCATCCTCGAGCCCGATAGCGGGGCGATCCTGGCCCGGCGCGCGGTTGTGGCGGTAGTGGAAGACGCTGTGCGTGCCGGGGTCGAGTATTCCATCGGCGCACCGAAAAACCCGGCCGAGATCCATGCCGGCACCGTCGTTTTCGCGTGCGGGCCGTGGCTTCCCCAACTCTTTCCGGACCTGCTTGGCAGGCGCATCCGTCCCACGCGGCAGGAGGTGTTCTACTTCGCGCCGCCTGCGAGTGACCGGCGATTCGCCGCGCCCGAACTGCCGGTGTGGATCGACTTCTCCGACCCGCGCGGACCGTACGGGTTTCCGGACCTGGACGGCCGCGGCCTCAAGCTGGCCTTCGACCGGCACGGACCCACGATCGAACCGGACACCGCCGACCGGCGCATTACCGCAGAAGCCGTGGACGAAGCGCGCCGGTTCATCACTGAGCGCTTTCCCGCGTTGCGCGGCGCCCCTCTCACCGAATCGCGGGTGTGCCAGTATGCCAACACCTCCAACGGCGACTTCCTGATCGACCACCACCCGGATACTCGCCACGTGTGGCTGGTGGGCGGCGGCTCGGGCCACGGCTTCAAGCATGGCCCGGCCGTGGGAGAGTATGTCTGTGGCCGGATCCTGGGACTAGCGGCGGAGGAGCCGCGATTCTCACTCGCCAGCAAGCTCGAAACCGAGCATCGCACCGTGTATTAAGTGGTCACCCCGGCAAAACAAAAAGCTCCGGTCCCGCGGGGCCCGACGACCGCGGTTCCGGAGCCCAGGAGACAGGGAGAAGGAAATCTTCTGGACACCTGTCTATGTTGTGTGACGTACGCGAGGGGAATCCGGTTATAGCCAGTATTGCCACTGCCCACGGATAACAACATAAGCGGCCAGCATTCCGTTGGTAACGGCGTGTGCCAGGATGCAGTCTGCCAAGTTCCTGGTACGAACCACCCAGGCGTTATAGAGGATTCCCGCGATCAGTCCCACTTCCCAGTAGGGGCCATGCTCGGAGGCGAACAGCACGGCGGTGATCCAGAAGGAGGAAGGCGTGTAGCGCCCGATGGGGACTTTCAGAAATTCGCCCTGGATCAGCCAGCGCATCACCCAACCACGCCAGAACAACTCCTCCACGACGGGTACCAGCAGAGTGGCGCTGGTGATGCGAAGCGCCAGGAAGCCATTCTGCTGAACGGCGTGAGCCAGGGAACTGGCGGCGAAGCCGGTAAGAGGGTTTTCGAAAAGCCAGGAATGGCGGTACGCGGGACCGAACCACAGATCGGGTCCGATCCAGAGGAAGAAAACGGCAGCTCCCAGCGCTGCGCTCAACAGAGGGCGGGAGGGCCGCCACGGGATGAAGCCGCGGGAGAATACGAATACCGCGGCCAATGTCGTCACGAAGCGCACCGTGTAGGCCAGCGAGGCGGGAACTCCGAAGGCGCGCTCGATGGCCAGGACGCCCAAAAATACGAGAAACGGAGCGACGTACGCGGCGGTTGCCCTGCGACGCGCCTGCGTCATTTGCGCGCGTCGGAATTTCGCCGCGTGGCAGGCGGACGGGCGCTGATAACCGGTATCAGCGAGTTGCGGTCGTCGGGTTCGAGCGGATGGCCGGTGCGGGAGGCCAGTTCCCGGTTCAGGGTAGCGATGAACTGCTGAATCTGGGACTGCATCTCGCCCATCCTCTCCCGCATGTTAAGGATGATCTCGACGCCGGCCAGGTTGACCCCGAGGTCTCGCGTGAGGTGCAGGATGATCTCCAGACGTTCCAGGTCCTCATCTGTGTACAACCGGGTGTTGCCTTCGCTGCGGGACGGTTTCAGCAGGCCCTCCCGTTCGTAGAGCCGCAGAGTCTGCGGATGGATCTCGTACTGTTCTGCAACAGCCGAGATCATGTAAGCCGCTCGTGATTTGGCCCTAGGCATACCGCGATGTTCTCCCGAGGCAGAAGACTGAAAAGAGGTCCGCACCGCCTAGACTTCCGACCAGATTTCCTGGCGCGGGTCTTCCGGATGGAGTTTACCAAGTTCCCTGAGCAACTCGCGAGTCCGCTCGTCCCGCGGGTCGGGGGCCTCTATGGCGACCTCGACGATCTGGTCGCCGCGCTGACCGGTCCGTGAATTCATGACCCCTTTGTCGCGCAGGCGAAACTTCTGGCCGTTCCTGGTGCCCTGCGGAATCTTCAGGAGGGTGCGTCCGTCGATGGTGGGCACCTCGATTTTCGCACCGAGACCGGCCTCCCACACCGCCAGCGGGACGGTGATCTCGATATCGTCTCCCTCCCGCCGGAAGAACGGGTGCTCCTCCACCCGGGTAGTGATATAGAGATCTCCCGGCGGCGCTCCCATGGTGCCGGCGTTGCCTTTCCCGGGGACGCGCAGGCGGGAGCCGTTGCGCGCGCCCGGCGGAATGCGCACGTCCACCGATTCTGTGTGGCTGACACGCCCATCGCCGCCACAGGTGGGACAAGCGTTGCGCAGCTTGCCGGAACCGCCGCAGCGAGGGCAGGTCAGGCTGAACTTCATGGCCCCAGCCATCTGGGTGACGTTGCCGCTGCCTCCGCACTGCGGGCAGGTGACCTCACCTGAGCCGGTGGAACCCGTTCCATGACAGGTCTGGCAGATGTCGTACCGCGAGATGTTGAGGCGCAACTGCGTGCCCTTGATGGCCTGCCAAAAGTCGATATCCATGGCATATTCGAGGTCTGCACCCTTCTCCGGTTCCGGTTGTGCCGCCTGACCGCCACTGCCTCCGAAGAACTGGGAGAAGATGTCGCGGAATCCGCCGCTGGATTCAGACGCGCGGCGGCCACCCTTCGGCGGGGCTCCGCCCCCCTGGGAAAAGTCGGAAAAGTCGAAGCCGCTGAAGTCGAATCCGGCATGCGGCGAGGCTCCGCCGGGTCCTCCCGGACCTGCGCCCGCAAAACCGTTCTCCGCGTAGAAACCGTACTGGTCATACATCTGGCGCTTCTTGGAGTCGCTCAAGACGTCGTAGGCTTCCTGAACCCTTTTGAAACGCTCCTCGGCGGACTTGTCTCCGGGGTTCAAGTCCGGGTGGTACTTACGCGCCAGCTTCCGGTAGGCTTTGCGGACCTCATCCGTTCCGGCCTTCCGGGGCACCCCGAGTGTTTCGTAGTAATCGTGTTTGGGAGCGGTGGGCATATCTTAGCGATCAGCGATCAGCGGTCAGCTTCCAGGCGCGGCGCTCAAACCTGAAGCTGACCGCCGAGTGCTCGTCTCCTAGCTCATTTCTTATCATCGACGTCCACGAATTCGGCGTCGACGACATCGTCTTTCCCTTTCTTGCCGGAGTCCCCACCGGGGGCCCCGTCTCCACCTGTGGGAGGAGGCGGCGGGCCACCGGCTTGGGACGTGGCTTTGTACATCGCCTCGGCCAGTTTGTGGCTGGCGGTGGTGAGCCGGTCGACCGCGGAATTGATTCGCTCCGGGTCATTCTCGTTCATCGCTTTCTTGGTCTCTTCGATTGCCGATTCGATCTCCTTGGCCTCGGCGTCGCTGATCTTCGAGCGATGCTCCTTCAACGTCTTTTCCACGTTGTAGACCATGGCGTCGGCACGATTCTTGGCTTCGATGGTGTCGCGCTGCCGGCGATCGTCGGCGGCATGCGATTCGGCGTCCTTGGCCATCTTCTCGACTTCGTCTTTGGAGAGGCCGGAGGACGACGTGATGGTGATCTTCTGTTCGTTGCCGGTGCCGCGGTCCTTGGCCGTGACATTCAGGATTCCATTGGCGTCGATATCGAAGGTCACCTCGATCTGCGGGACTCCGCGCGGCGCGGGCGGAATGTTACCGAGCTGAAACACGCCCAGCAGCCGATTGTCGCGCGCCATCGAGCGCTCTCCTTGCGAGACCTTGATCTCGACTGACGGCTGGTTGTCGGATGCCGTGGAGAAGACTTCGCTTTTGCGGGTGGGGATGGTGGTGTTGCGTTCGATCAGCTTGGTGAACACCCCGCCCATGGTTTCGATGCCCAGCGACAGGGGGGTCACGTCGAGCAGGAGCACGTCTTTCACTTCACCGCCCAGCACGCCGCCCTGGACCGCCGCGCCCACCGCTACTACTTCATCCGGATTCACGCCTTTGTGCGGCTCCCTGCCGAAGAGGTCGCGAACAATCGCCTGGATGCGGGGCATGCGGGTCTGCCCGCCTACCAGCACGACCTCGTTGATCTGCTGGGGCGTCACGCCGGCGTCCGCCATGGCTTGCTTGCAGGGCCCCACAGCCCGCTGGAGAACGTCTTCCACCATCTGCTCGAAACGCGCCCGGGTCAACTTCATTTGCAGGTGCTTCGGACCAGTCGCATCGGCCGTGATAAACGGCAGGTTGATTTCCGACTCGAGCAGCGTCGAAAGTTCCATCTTGGTCTTTTCAGCGGCTTCCTTGAGGCGCTGCAGCGCCATCTGGTCGCGCGAGAGATCGATGCCATTTTCCTTCTTGAACTCCGCCACGATCCAGTCGATGATGCGCTGGTCGATATTGTCCCCGCCCAGGTGCGTATCGCCGTTGGTGGACTTCACCTCGACCACGCCGTCGCCCACCTCGAGGATCGAGATGTCGAACGTGCCGCCTCCGAAGTCGTAGACCGCGATGGTCTCGTTTTTCTTCTTGTCCAGGCCATAGGCCAGGGCGGCAGCGGTAGGCTCGTTGATGATTCGCATCACTTCCAGACCGGCGATTCTGCCGGCGTCCTTGGTAGCCTGACGCTGGGCATCGTTGAAATAGGCCGGTACGGTGATCACGGCCTGAGTGATCTTTTCGCCCAGGTAAGATTCGGCGGCTTCCTTCAGCTTGGTGAGGATCATCGCCGAGATTTCGGGCGGAGAGTACTTTTTGCCGCTGATATCCACGCGGGCGTCGCCGTTGTCCCCGCGGACGACCTTATAAGGGACCATCTTCATTTCTTCGCTGACTTCGTCGTAGCGGCGTCCCATGAACCGCTTGATGGAGAAAACCGTGTTTTCAGGGTTGGTGATGGCTTGGCGCTTGGCAACCTGCCCTACCAGCCGCTCTCCACTCTTAGTGAACGCCACGACGGACGGAGTGGTGCGCGCGCCTTCCTGATTCGCGATGACCGTGGGCTGGCCGCCCTCCATTACGGCGACCACCGAGTTGGTGGTACCCAAGTCGATGCCGATAATTTTTCCCATGTTGGTTGAAAAGCCTCCCTCGTTTGCTTGTGATGGCATGCCGCCCGAGGGCGGCCATTTAGCACAACTCCATTATTAAACCTTAGTGCATAATTGTCAAGTTTTTCCTGAGTGCTTCGCGCTCAAGAAACTGCTGACCGGGCGCGGTCCAGGAGGATTTGGACCAAGGCCGGATGACCGTCCAAAGGAGAAGTCATTACAATATCCAAGTCCTTATGTTTAAATGAGATACCTCGGACAAGGCGGGGGAGATCGCGTTCTAGGTGGAGACCCAGGGTGAGGAAGAACGGAATGACCACGATGCGTCGGATACCTTTCTCCGCGAGTCGGGCGACCGCTCCATCCAGGTCGGGTGTACCCAGTTCGAGGAAAGCAGGCTCGACGAAGTCGAAGCCGCCGGCGCTTGCCAGTTCGGCCGCCACCTGGCGGACCGCCTCGTTGGCCGGCTCGATGCGTGACCCGTGGGCGAAGACGATGATGCCGGTAGTCAAGCGCTGCCCTGGATGTAGGCCCGCATGTGGTGGAGCTCTTCGGTCTTGAGGGCCAATTCGTAATTCATGAGATCCCGCATGGAGAGGAAAGCGATGACCCGGGATCCGCGGGTAACCGGCAGGTGCCGGCAGTTGTGGGCTTTCATGAGTTCCATGGCTTCCTCGATCGTATCCAGTTCGTCCACGGTGGTGACAGCAGTGCTCATGACGGTGGATACCGGCGTACGTTCCGGGTCGAGGCCGGCGATGACGACGCGTTTCATGAGGTCGCGCTCGCTGAATACGCCTCGGATCTGCTCATCCTTGAGGACCAGGATCGCGCCCACGTGCAGGTCGGCCATGTGGCGGGCCACATCCGCCACGGAGCTCGCCTCTGCGACGAAGTACAACTCACGGCCATGTACGATATCTCGGACTCGGGACATATTCACCCCCGCTGATTGAAATTTGTGGAGCAACTATATCATAGGCGCCCGCCGCACGCCATAATCGTGATATGGCCCATATGGCCCAGGGGTTGCGCTTCGAATGCCAGCCGGGATGCACCGAATGCTGCCGCCAGAAGGGGTTTGTGTACCTGACGGAAGACGACGTGGTGCGGGCCGCCGGATTTCTGGGAATACCCGCGGAGGAGTTCGAGCGGAGATTCGTGTACCGGACACGAAACCGCATGCGTCTGCGGGTGCCGCGCGACGCCAGTTGCCACTTCCTGCGGGAGGGCGGCTGTTCGATTCATCCGGCGAAACCCACCCAATGCCGGATATTTCCGTTCTGGCCGGAACTGGTGGAGAGCCGGCGGGAGTGGGCCCAGACGGCGCGCTACTGTCCTGGGATGGGAAAAGGTCCGCTGATCCAGATCGAAACTGTGCGCGAGCAGGCCCGGGAAATGCGCCAGGCGCATCCGGCTTTGTATTGAACTGGCGCAGAACCAACCCCACCGCCGCGGGCTTTCACAATATCGTGCGAGCAGGCGCGGAGGCGTTCGATCCGCGTTGATTTGAAACGGGAAAATCCGCGGCGGGCGGGCGAAGCCCCTACAGAAAAAAAGCCGGTCATCCGATAAGAACATTGTGCTGCGCGGCAAGGACCTCCGAGCAGCCGACCAAGCCATGCGTATCAGCCAACCGGAGCCCGGCGGCGTCTGGAAGATTGCCGGCGATCTCGATATCGGTGCAGCCGAGGCGCTGCGCCAGGCACTGCTCGATGCCCTCCAGCGGAACTCGAGTGTCACCATCGATCTGACCGGGGTCGAGACATGCGATACGGCGGCGCTACAACTCCTTTATGCAGCGCGTCTGAGCGCCCGGCAGGCTCGCCGGAGCTTTCGCGTCGCCGGCATGTCCGCCGCGGTTCTCGAAGCCGGCGCCGCACTCGGCCTCCCGGTTGCGGAACTGGCGGCGAATTCCGGGGATCGAGGCAACCAAGGTGCGATATAACCTGGTCGCCACGTTCTTACAGGAAGCTGAAGACCTTCTGGCGGAGATCGAACAGGCCGCACTGTCGCTCGGCTCCGGGGAAGCGCCGCGGGAGACGATCGATCAGCTCTTCCGCGCCTTTCATACCATCAAGGGCTCCGGGGCCATGGTCGGTTTCGACGCCGTGGCCGGTTTTACCCACCATGTGGAGAGCCTCCTGGATCAGGTCCGCAACGGCACCGTGCCAGTGTCCGAGGAGTTGGGCGGGCTGATGCTCGCATGCAAAGACCACATCCAGAAACTGCTGGCATCCGCACCAGGCGAAGCGGCTCCTGATTCGAGCAGTCTCATCGAAACCGTCCGGACGTTTGCGGGTGGGGCGGCCGGGGCGACGGCCGTTCTGACGGCGCCTCATACCCGAGAGAAACAGCATGCGGAACCGTCGGGAGAGCAATCCTGGACGATCCGGTTCCGCCCCAACCGCGCGATTCTGGCGTGTGGGGGTAGTCCGGTTCTCCTGTTCCGGAACTTACGCCGATTGGGCGCCTGCCAGATCACGGCTCATCCAGAAGATGTGCCCCCGCTGGAAGAGATCCAGCCCGATGCCTGTTACCTGTGGTGGACGATCACGCTGCGGACCGCCGCCGACCGGAACGTCATCCGCGACGTGTTCCTTTTCGTGGACGATGGAAGCGATCTGGAACTGCAGCAAGAGGCGGCTCCAACACGGGAACAAGGGGAACCCGCTGAGGATGCGGCGAGCGCCGGAACCGGGCCGCAGGCACCCGGCCCGGCAGCAGACGGCCTCCGCAAAGCGCTGGCTCGGGAATCCACGGTGCGGGTACCAGCCGCGAAGCTGGACCGCCTGGTGAACCTGGTCGGAGAACTGGTGATGAACCAGTCCCGGCTGGTGCAGGCGGCGGCTCATCTGAGGAGCTGTCGGGCCAGGCGGAAGTATTGCAGACGGCGGTGGCATTTTTCAAGCCCAACGGTCCCGGTCGGCCCAGCCGAAGCCGCCGGCGGCTGTTTCCCGTTCACGCAGAAGCCCGGCTGCGAAAGCAGATGCAAACGCCACTACGGCCGAGCTGGCGCGCCTGCATCGAACCGTTCAGTCCCCGGGGACACACATCGAGTTGGGGGCCGGCGGCAGCGTTGGAGATGCACAGGACCGGGATTTCGCACCCTACGAGGCCTAGGAGGCAGACACAAGTGATTACCGACACTCGGCAATACATTACATTCAGACTGGGCGACGAGCTGTTTGCCATCGATGTCGCCCGGGTGCGCGAGGTTCTGGAAGTCTCGCAGATCACTCGCGTGCCTACCGCGCCCGAGTATATGCGCGGCGTCGTCAATGTTCGCGGCCAGGCCACGCCGGTTGTGGATCTGCGCATCCGTTTCGGACTACCAAAGGGCCAGGACACCGTGAACACGCGAATCATCGTGATGGAACTCGAACTCGCCGGCGAGGCCACCGTGCTTGGCGGCATCGCAGACAGCGTTCACGAGGTAATCGAACTCACGCCGGACAACATCAACCCTCCGCCGCGAATAGCGATGCGCTGGCGTGCCGAGTTCATACAGGGAATGGGGCGCCGGGGAGAGGATTTCATCATCATCTTAGACGCTAACGCAGGCGGCTGGTCGAGCCCGCCGGCGGCACGCGGCGCTTCCCGACACCAGCGGGGACGGCACTGAGCTCTCGGCGGCCAGCTTCGCTCGTTTCGCGCGGTTCATCACCGGCGAACTCGGCATCAAGATGCCGGAATCCAAGGCGACCCTGGTCCAGAGCCGTTTGCTGCGCCGGGTCCGCGAGCTCGGGCTGCAGTCGGTGGACCACTACGCCGACTACTTCTTTACCCAGACGCAGACGCTCGAGCGTGAGCACTTCATCAACGCCATTACCACCAACAAGACGGACTTCTTCCGGGAACCGGAGCATTTCGAATTCCTGGACCGTACCGCTCTTCCGTCCCTGGGCCGAAGGGCCGGCGACCCGCCCGCCTGGCGATTGAATGCCTGGTCCGCGGGCTGTTCTTCCGGCGAGGAGCCGTACAGCCTGGCCATGGCGCTGAGCGAATACGCCGTCCGGCGGCGGGGCTTCGATTTCGGGATCCTGGGCACGGATGTTTCCACGAGAGTCCTTTCCCGCGCGAGTCAATGGCATTTATCAGCACGCGCAAATCGCTCCGGTTCCGATCGATCTTCGCAGGAAAGTACCTGCTGCAGAGCAGAGACCGTTCGCAACAGTTGGTCCGCATCGTCGCCCGCACTGCGGCGCAAAGTGACTTTCCACCAACTGAACTTCATGGACGACGAATACCACATAAGGGACATGTTCGATCTCATCTTCTTCCGCAACGTGATGATCTATTTCGAGCAGAGTACTCAAGAAGCGGTGATCAGCAAACTGTGCCGGAATCTATCGGCGGGCGGCTACCTCTTTGTCGGGCATTCGGAATCGCTGGCAGGGTTCGACATCCCTGTGAGGCCTGTCAAGACCTCGATCTACCGAAAGCTGCTTTAGAGAGGGAGTCATCCAGGCCAATGCCAACCACACTGAACAAGAAGATCAGGGTGCTGATCGTGGATGACTCGGCCTCGGTGCGCCAGGCGCTGAAGCAGATTCTCGAGACGGATCCCGGAGATCGAAGTGATGGGGGTCGCCAGCGACCCGTATGTGGCGGTGGAGCGCATCAGCGTGGAAGTCCCCGATGTGATCACGCTGGACATCGAGATGCCTCGGATGGATGGATTGACGTTCCTGGACAGGATCATGAAGCAGCATCCCATTCCGGTAGTGATCTGTTCGACGTTGACTGGCAAGCGGTTCGGACAGTCGCCCTGGCGGCGCTGGAAAAGGGAGCGGTCGAAATCATCACCAAGCCAAAGCTGGGCGCGCAGGGAGTTTTTCGAAGAGTCTCGCGTCCGGATCTGCGATGCGGTAAAGTCGGCCGCGCGGGCGCGCCGCCTCAAGCCCCAGCCATCCAACCGTCTTGTAGTGCAACCCAAACTAACCGCGGACGCCGTCCTGCCGAAGCCGGCCTCGAACGCCATGATTCGGACCACCGAGAAGGTCGTAGTGGTGGGCGCGTCGACGGGTGGGACGGAGGCCCTGCGGGAATTTCTTCAGGGAATGCCCACCGACGCTCCCGGCATCGTCATCGTTCAACACATGCCGGAGGAGTTCACCGCCAGGTTTGCCGAGCGGCTGAACACCATTTGCCGGATTACGATAAAGGAAGCCGCGAACAACGATTCCGTGCTGCGCGGGCAGGCGCTGATCGCACCGGGAAACCGGCATCTGCTGCTGAAACGCAGCGGCGCGGTCTATTTCGTAGAAGTCCGGGACGGCCCGCTGGTCAGCCGCCACAGGCCCTCCGTGGATGTGCTGTTCCGTTCGGCGGCGCGGTATGGCGGGAGGAATGTGGTGGGTGTGATCATGACGGGGATGGGCGACGATGGCGCCCGCGGGATGCTGGAGATGAAGCAGGCGGGAGCACACAACATCGCGCAGGATGAAGCCAGTTGTGTAGTGTTCGGGATGCCGGCGGAGGCGGTGAAAACCGGCGCGGTCGACCAGGTGCTGCCGCTGGGCGGCATTGCGCCCGAAGTCGTGCGGCTGTGTGAGAGCGGGTAGGTCTCCAGGCAGGCCGCTTGCCCGCCTGCCAGGCGCCGGACGAGGCAGGGTAGCTTCACGCCGGTCACCGGTCCTGCGGCGGTCTTACAATTGAAGCGAGGGCGCTGCTTGGAGAACAAAGAGATTGCGCGCGTGCTCTGGGAGACCGCGGACCTGATGGAGATCGCCGGAGAAGATGCGTTTCGCATCCGCAGTTATCGCAACGGCGCGACCGCCATTGAGGGGCACCCCGAGCGCGTCCTCGACCTGCTTCACGACCCGCACCGCAGCATTACGGAGATACCCGGCATCGGAAAGAGCCTGGCCAATGTTGTGTCCGAAATCGTGGAGCGGCATTCCTGCGAGCGGCGCGATGCGCTGCTCGCAAAATTCCCGCCGGGCGCGTTGGAGTTCCTGAAGATTCAGGGCCTCGGGCCCAAGAGCATCGCCCTGATTTTCGAGCATTACCATATCGGCACCATCGACGATTTGGAACGCCTCTGCCAGGAGCAGAAGCTGCGCGTGCTGCCCCGCATGGGCGCGAAACTCGAAGAGAAGGTGCTGCGATCCATCGCCCAATACCGGCAGCGTAGCGGGCGTTACCTGCTCAGTTACGCCGAAGGAGTCGCCCACGAATTGATCCAGGACCTCCTGCAGGCTCCCGGCGTGGAGACCATCACACCCGCGGGAAGCCTGCGGCGCGGACGGGAGACCGTGGGAGATCTCGACCTGCTGGTGACCGGGTCCGAGCCCACGGCGGCCCTCGACCGCTTCGTCAAATACCCGCGTGTCGAAGAGATCCTGGGGCATGGCGAAAATAAAGCCAGCGCGCGGGTAGGCCGAGAGGGATTGCAGGTGGATGTGCGCGCGCTGTCTCGGGACAGCTTCGGCGCCGCCATGCAATATTTCACCGGAAGCAAGGACCACAACGTGGCCATCCGCACGCGGGCGGTGAAGATGGGGCTGAAGCTCAGCGAGTACGGCCTTTTCCGTGTGGAGGACGATTCCAAGGTCGCGGGCGAAACCGAAGCCGGCGTCTACGAGGCCTTGGGGATACCGTGGATACCCCCGGAACTCCGAGAAAACTGCGGCGAAATCGAAGCCGCCCTCGAAGGCCGTCTGCCGCATCTGGTGGAACTCCGCGACATCCGCGGGGATGTGCATATGCACACGACCGAGACGGACGGCCGGGCGACGCTCCTGGAAATGGCCGCCGCCGCTCGCGAACGGGGCTACGAGTACATCGCCATCACCGACCATTCCAAGGCGCTGGCGATGGCCAACGGGCTGGATGAGCAGCGCGCCGTGGCGCTGGCGAGGCAGGTGCGCGAGATCAACCGGAACGGCCTCGGCATCCATGTCTTCTCCGGCATGGAGTGCGACATCCTGCGCGACGGCTCGCTCGACCTCGCCCAGGAGGCGCTCGCCGAACTCGATCTCGTGATCGGCAGCGTGCACAGCCACATGAACCTGGAGCCCGCCGAGATGACCGACCGTCTGCTGCGCGCGCTCGAATGCCCGCACCTGCGGATTCTCGGCCATCCCACCGGCCGGATGCTGTTGCAACGCGAGGGGTATGCGTTCGATTTCGAACGCGTCGTGGGCGAGGCCGTCCGCCGCGGCGTGTGGCTCGAAATCAACGCCAGCCCGGAGCGGCTCGACTTGCACGGCGCGCTGATCCGGAGCGCCAAGGCCAAGGGCGCCCGGTTCACCATCTCCACCGACGCCCACCATCCCAAGCATCTCCCCGGCATGCGCTACGGCGTAGTGACAGCCCGGCGCGGCTGGCTCTCGGCCGCCGACGTCATGAACACGCTTCCGCTCGACCGTTTCGCCGCCGCGCTCCAGACAAGACCATGAAAATCACCTCTTCCCGCGAAGTCTACCAATGCAGCCTGTTTCGTGTCACCGAAGATAAGGCCAAAGATCCGAAAACCGGCTTTGAAATCCATCGGTCGGTAGTCCGCCACGCCGGTTCGGCGGTGATGATGGCGGTGGACGAAAAGAGGCGCGCACTGCTGGTGCGGCAGTACCGGCTTCCGGCCGAGAAAGAACTGTGGGAGCTGCCGGCAGGCCGTCTGGATCCGGGCGAAAAGCCGCTTCAGGCGGCCAAACGGGAACTCATCGAAGAGACCGGGTACCGTGCCCGGAAGTGGACCAAGATGGCATCGTTCTTCGCGAGCCCGGGCTATGTGCAGGAGCGTATGACGCTCTTCCTGGCCACTGAGCTTACCGAGGGCGAAGCCACGCCGATGGACGACGAACGCATCCAAACGCGGTGGTTCACCCGCAAAGAACTGGCCGAAATGATCCGCCGCGGCAAGATTGAAGACGCCAAAACGATGCTTGGGTTTTTCTTGTGGCAAGCCCGATAGACCGCAACCATCGCCTCCTTACCTGCATCTATTTCCATAAGGGTTTTGTAGAGGTTCGTTATGAGTGCGGTAATGAGGAGCGGGTGGTCGCGCCTGGCAGGTTTATGGTGCACGGTGATGCACGGTGACACCACCTGGCCGATTCATGGGCACTATTCCTGCCGTAAGTGTCATCGCGAGTATTCCACGCCCTGGGAGTAGTAAGCGTCGTCGCAGCGCCAGCGCCGGGTCGATGCGCGCGGCCGATCTGCCGGATGCGGTGCCGGTTTGCCCGGGGCCCCGGGCGAGACGATCATCTCTCAGGCGTTCATCCGAATCAGTTGTTCGGCGTGTTTCAGCGCCTCCGGTGTCAGCGTCTGACCGGACAGCATTCGTCCGATTTCGCGCGTGCGCGCGGCGGCATCCAATTCCTCGACGACAGCCGTGGTGCGCCCTTTCGATTCGCGCTTCTCAACAAGATAATGATGGTCCGCAAAGGACGCGATCTGCGGCAGGTGCGTGACGCACAACACCTGGTTCGACACCGCGAGCTTCTTGAGCCGCCGTCCGACGCCCTCCGCCGCGCCGCCGCCCACGCCCGCATCCACCTCGTCGAAGATGAGGGTGCGGACGTGAGCCCCTTTCGGTCCGGCAAGGCAGGTCTTGAGCGCCAGCGCGATTCGCGAGATTTCGCCGCCGGAAGCCACCTTCTCCAAAGCGCGCGGCACTTCGCCCAGGTTAGGAGAGACCAGGAACTCTACGCAGTCGGCGCCGTCGTGCGACCAGGCGGCGGGTGACATCTCGACAACAAAGCTGGTGCGCTCCATGGCGAGCTGCGCCAGTTCCGCTTCCACCCGTTTTTCGAGTTTCCGCCCCGCTGCCGCGCGGCGCTCGGTGAGCTCCGCCGCGAGCTTCTCGAACTCCATCGCGAGGCGCTTCCGTTCTTTGCGGAGCGTTTCCATGCGCTCGCCCGCGTGCTCGACGGCGCCGATCTGCCGCCGCACCTCTTCGAGGAAGGACGAAATCTCGGTGAGCGACTGGCCGTACTTGCGCTTCAGGCGGTCGATGGCGGCCAGCCGGGTCTCCACTTCTTCCAGCCGCGCGGGATTCGCTTCCAACCGCTGGATATAATCGCGGAGCCCATAGGCAACTTCCTGGAGCCCGAGATCGGCCGCCTTCAGATGTTCGCGAAGGCCGTCGAGCGACGAATCGATCCGGCACAACTCTTCCAGCCGCTTACCCGCCTGCCGGGTCAGGGACAGCGCCGATTGGGGGCTGTCGTACACGGCGGCGTATGCGGTCTCCGCCGCTTCCTGGAGCCGTTGTACGTTCTGCAACACGCGCCGCTCGTTTTCGAGACCGGTATCCTCGCCGGGCGCGAGCGCGGCGCTTTCGATTTCCTTGCGCTGGAACGACCACAGGTCGAGCAGCCGCAACTTCTCCTGCTCGGAGCGCTCCAGTTCCTCCAGTTCGGCTGAGGCGGCGCGCCACCCGTCGAATACCGCGGCAACCTGATCGAGCAGTTCCCGATGACCGGCGAAGGCATCCAGCATGTCGCGCTGCGCCTGGTTCGAAAACAGAAGCTGCTGATCGTGCTGGCCGTGGATATCGGCGAGGTAGGGCGCCAGTTCCTTCAGCAGGGAGGCCGCCACCGGCCGGCTGCCGACGAACGCGCGGGATTTTCCGCCCGCCAGAATCTCGCGCTCGATCAGCAGTTCACCGTCCTCTGGCTCGAGCCCCGCCGGCTCCAGCAGCCGCCAGATGAGGGTGGAATCACGCACATCGAAAATGCCCCCGATGCGCGCGCGAGCCTCGTTGCTGCGAACCATTTCCGCCGACGCGCGGCCTCCCAACAGCAGGCCGACGGCATCCACGACAATCGACTTGCCGCTGCCTGTCTCCCCTGTGAGCAGGTTCAGGCCGGCGTGGAAACGGACCCGCAGACGCTCCACCACCGCATAGTTTTCGATGACGAGATCCAGCAGCATCTGAGGCGATTATAGCGGGACGCGCTACCCGGCCAGCAATTTCGCGATCAGCGCCGTGCGGTCCGCAATCCGATTCACCAGGATGCTCTCGTTGGCCGCATGCGCGCCTTCGCCCACTCCGCCCAGCCCGTCCAACGTGGGCACGCCCAGCGCCGCGGTGAAGTTGCCGTCCGACCCGCCCCCGGTCAGCGATTCCTGCAGTTCCACGCCGAGCTCCCGCGCCTGCGCCTGCGCTTTCCGAAAGAGCTTGACAATCCCGGCGGACCGCTCCATCGGAGGGCGGTTCAGCCCCCCGGTCACCTCCAGCGCGCACCGCGAGTCGAACGGCCGAAGGGATCGGAATCTCTTCTCCAGGCGTGGTGCGTCTTTCAGCCGCAGGACCCGAATGTCCACCTCCGCGCGCGCCTCGGCCGCCACCACGTTGGATCGCGTGCCGCCCGAAATCACGCCGGGGTTCACGGTGATGCCTCGCGCCAGCTCCGTGAAGCTCGCCACGTGGTTGATTTGCCGGCATAGCTCCAGCACCGCGCTGGCGCCCGCATCAAAATCCACCCCGGCGTGGGAGGCGCGCCCGCGCGCGACGATGGTGAAATCTCCCACGCCCTTACGGGCCGTCTTCAGCTTTCCTTCCAGGCCGGTTCCTGGTTCCAGGACCAGCACCGCCGTGCTGCCGGCCGCGTTTTTTTCGGTCAAAGCGCGCGAGCTTTCGCTCCCCACCTCTTCATCCGAATTGAGTTGCAGAAACACCCGGGAAGCCACCGGGATGTCCAACTCGCGCAGGGCCCGGGCTGCGAAGATGAAGAACGCAATGCCCGATTTCATATCCAGCACGCCGGGTCCCCACAATCGTCCGCCGGTTTGACGAAACGGCATGGTGCGCAACGTGCCGAGCGGCCAGACGGTGTCGGAGTGGCCCAGCGCCAGAACGCGGCCGCTCTTTTTCCGGCCGGGCAGAGACATCTCGCAAACCATGTGGTGTCCGAATCTGCCTCCGGGATGGCGTTTCACTCGCGCCATGGGGGCTACGGTGTCTGAAACCAGCTCGACAAACCGGTTTACCTCCGCCGGAGCGTCGCTCGGCGATTCGCATTCCACCAACTGGCGGATGCAGGCGATGATCTCCGCCAACCGTTCTTCCGCGAAGGAAAGTACTGAATCCACGGCTGATATAATACGACTTCCATGGCAATCCTAGATATCAACGAAATACGGGCGATCCTGCCCCATCGCTACCCGTTTCTGCTGGTGGACCGCATCGTGGAGATGGAGCCCGAGCGCATCGTCGGGATCAAGAACGTGACCCTCAACGAGCCCTGCTTCATGGGCCACTTCCCCGATTTTCCGGTCATGCCGGGTGTGTTGATCATTGAAGCCATGGCGCAGGCGGCGGGCGTGCTGGTGCTGAAGAACATTGCAGACCGCGAGAACAAGCTGGTGCTGCTGGTGGCGATCGAGAACGCGCGCTTCCGCAGGCCGGTGGTTCCGGGAGATACGTTGCGCATGGAGATGAAGGTGATCAAGCGCAAGGCGAGCGTCGCCAAGATGGCGGGTGTCGCCACGGTAGACGGGCAGGTGGTGGCGGAAGCCGAAGTCATGTGCAAGCTCGCGGACAAGGAAGAGAAGGTAGCAGTTCAGGTGTGACGTCCGGGTAACCATGCCGATACATCCGACGGCCATCGTGGACCCCGAGGCCCGCGTGGTGGACTCCGCGGAGATCGGGCCCTACTGCATCGTCGGCGCCGGGGTGGAAATCGGGCCCCGCACGCGCCTGATGGCCAATATTTACCTGGAGGGCCCCACCTGGATCGGGGAGGATAACATCTTCTTCCCGTACAGTACGATCGGCGTGGCGTCGCAGGACCTCAAATACAGGGGCGAGCGGGCCGAGACGCGGATCGGCAACCGCAACCGCATCCGCGAGTTTGTCACGATCCACCGCGGCACCGCGGGCGGCGGACTGGTCACTGCCATTGGGGATGACAACCTGCTGATGACCCAAACGCATGTAGCGCATGATGTGCGCATCGGCAGCCATGTCATTCTCGGCAACAGCGTCGGGATCGCGGGGCACGTGACGATTGACGACTGGGCCGATCTCAGCCCGTTCACCGGCGTGCACCAGTTCTGCCGGATCGGCCGCCACGCGTTCATAGGCCCCTACAGCGTGGTCAAACAGGATGTAATGCCCTACTCGCTCACCAGCCACAAGCCGGAATTGGGCGTGTTCGGAGCCAACAACATCGGCCTCGAGCGGCGGGGGTTCCACAAATCCGTGATCGAGTCGCTGCAAACCGCGTTCCGGCTGCTCACGCGCTCGCAGCTCAACACCAGCCAGGCGGTGGAGCGCATTCGCGCGGAGGTCGCTCCTTGTGCGGAGGTGAATGAGCTGATCGAATTCATACGCTCCTCTGAGCGTGGCGTGATCAAGTGATGCGGTACGGTCTGATCGCCGGAAATGGACGGTTCCCGCTGCTGGCCCTCGAAAGCGCCCGGCGTCTGGGCCACGACGTCACGGTGATCGCTATCCAGGAGGAGGCCGCACCCGAAGTCGTGTCGCTCGCGCCGCGCTGCCACTGGATTTCGCTGGGCCAACTCAGCACGCTGATCGACATACTCAAAAGCGAGGGCATCACCGAGGTGGCCATGTGCGGCCAGGTAAAGCACGCCAGGATCTTCTCGTCGATCCGTCCGGACTGGCGGTTAGTGAAACTGCTCGCCACCCTGCCCTCGAAAAACACGGACGGACTGATCGGCGGCGTGATTCGCATTCTCGAGGACGAAGGCATTCACCTGCGCGATTCCACGGCCCTGCTGAAGCCGATGCTGGCGGATGAAGGAACCATGACCCGCCGCAAGCCGGAGAAGCCCGAGCAGAGCGACATCGAATACGGCCGCCGTGTAGCCAACGCCCTGTCGGGCTTCGACGTCGGCCAGAGCGTGGCCATCTGCGAACGCGCGTGCGTGGCGCTCGAAGCCATGGAAGGCACCGACGCCATGCTGCGGAGGGCGGCCGCCCTGGTGAACGGGCGCCGGCTGACGCTGGTGAAAGCCGCCCGCCGCCGGGAACATCTATTGTTCGATGTTCCGGTAGTAGGGTTGGACACGATCCCGGTGATGCGCGAGACCGGAACCACGGCGCTGGCCGTGGAAGCGGGGCGAACGCTGATGCTCGACAAGGACCAGATGGTGGAAGCCGCCGATGCAGCGGATATTACAATCGTAGGAACCTGACCCGTGTCCCAAATCAAGCTCGCCGTTGTCGGCGCCGGCCAATTCGGACGGAATCACTGCCGCGTGATCCACGAATCCGAGCGTGCGGAGCTCGTGGCGGTGGTGGATATCGATCCGGCGCGCGCCGCCGAAACGGCCGGCTTGTATCATTCCCAACCGCTCGCGAATTTTCAGGACCTGCGCGGCATGGTGCAAGCGGCCGTGGTTGCCGTCCCCACCACGGCGCATGAAGAAGTCGGCTGTGCGTTGCTCGAGAGCGGCATCGACATCCTGGTGGAGAAGCCGATTGCGCCGGACACCGCATCGGCAACCCGGCTGATCGAAGCTGCGGAGAGGCATGGGCGCGTACTCCAGGTGGGCCATGTCGAACGCTTCAACCCGGCGGTTCTGGTCCTGGAACGGCGGACCACTCTCCCCCTCTTCTTCGAAATCCACCGCATGAACGAGTTCAGCCCGCGGAGTCTCGACGTAGACGTAGTATTGGATCTAATGATCCATGACGTAGATATCGTCCTGGCCTTGGTTCGCGCCGAGCCGCAGGAGATTCGGGCCGCGGGCATTTCCATACTGTCCGACAAAGTGGATATCGCGAACGTGCGGCTCCAGTTTCCCAACGGCTGTGTCGCCAATGTCACGGCCAGCCGGGTATCCACCGAGCGCATCCGCAAACTGCGCCTTTTTCAACCGCATCAATACATTTCGCTGGACTACGGCCGGAGGGACCTGGCCATCTTTTCCGTGGACGAGTACCGGCGCATCGGATTCGAGAAACCGAAAGTCGCCCAGGCTGAGCCATTGAAACTACAGTTTGACGCCTTTCTGGACAGCGCGCAGAGCCGGGAATTGCCGAAATGCACGGGCACGGCCGCGCGTCAAACGCTAGGGGTCGCTCTGTCGATTCTTGCTAAAATCGAGGAACATTCGGAGGTGGTCTCTCGAACCTTAGGCGGATGGAAACCGTAGTCCAACCTCCGGCCGATGCCGACCTGAATCTGCTTACGAGTTGGGGCGACGAGGACTCGCGTCCAAGGGCAAGACGGGCCGCGATCCTTTCAGTGTGCGCGCACGCCGCGGTGATCCTGGGGCTGGCGCTGATCCCCCCCGGCGGTGTGCAACCACACCCGCCAGCCGAGGCGCACATTGTCACACCGCTGATCGAGCCGCCCACACAACTCACTCAGAAGGCGCCCAACACGGCCAAGGTGACGAAGGAATTCGAAGCCGCCGAGGTGCAGCCCCGGCCGCGCATCCATATTCCCGCGGGGTCTCCCAGGCGGCCGCTGGTGATCCCGCCCGCGCCTCCGCCGAAGCCCCAGGCTGCGCCGCTGCCGGAAGCTCCCAAGGTACAGGCTGCCATCAAGGCGCCAGTCCCGGCGGATCTTCCGCCGTTGCCGGTGGCCCCGCCGCCACAGATCCAGGCCACCGAGCAGAAACCGGTGCTTGAAACTCCATCCGCGCCGCCGGAGGTGGCCCCCGGCCAGAACCGGCTGCCGATCCCCGATACCTCGGTGGCCGGCGCCGTCCGCCAGGCGATCCGTAGCAGTAGTTCCGGCGCGGGAATGGTGATCGGCGACTCCGGTGCGGGCGGCCCTGGAGGCGCGGGCGCCGGTCTCAACCTGCCGCCGTCTCCTGCTTCCCGCCCATCCAATATCCAACTGCTCAGTGATCCGCTGGGTGTCGATTTCCGCCCGTACCTCACGCAGATTCTGACAATCGTCCGGCGCAACTGGTTCTCCGTGATGCCGCAGAGCGCGAAGCTGGGGCTCTCCGGAAGGGTCGGCGTGCTCTTCGCCATCGCCAAGGACGGCAGCGTGACCAAGGCGAATTTCGCCTCCCAATCCGGCGCCCGCGCGCTTGACCAGGCCGCCATCGCCGCCATCAGCATGTCTAATCCGTTCCCGCCGCTTCCCGGCGAGTTCAGGGGCAACCGGATCGTGCTGCAGTTCAATTTCGCCTACAACATGCCTCGGTGAAGGACGACGGCGCTTTCGCGGTGCCGAGCGGCTAAGGGTGTGGGCCTCGCCCAGGCGATATTCGCGGTGAGTAAGTGAGGAAGGTCGCGGATGCCTGATGTATACTGTTCGAGCGATGCGGGAAGCCGTGGTCGTTGCGAGCTCGCGGACGGGTTTGGCCAAATCCTATCGCGGGTCGTTCAACATGACACGTCCGGACGACATGGCCGCCCATTGCATCCGGGATGTTCTGCGGAAGACGCCGCAACTCGACCCGGCGGAAGTGGAAGATGTGATCCTCGGCTGCGCGCAACCACACGGCCCGCAAGGTCAGAACGTAGCGCGGATCTCCGCGATGCTGGCTGGTTTGCCGGCCTCGGTCGCGGCCACAACCGTGAACCGGTTCTGTTCCTCGGGGCTCCAGGCGATCGTCATAGCCGCGCACCAGATCGTCCACGAAGGTGTGGAGGCGGCCATCGCCGGCGGCGTGGAGAGCATCTCGCTGGTGCGGCGCGACAGCGATCCGCACCCCGTGCTCCAGGAACGATTGCCGGGCCTCTACATGGTGATGGGCAACACGGCGGAGGTCGTAGCCAAACGTTACAAGATCAGCCGCCAGGCGCAGGATGAGTATTCGCTCGCCAGCCAGCAGCGCACAGCGCGCGCCCAGAGAGAGGGATTTTTTGCCGCGGAGATCGCGCCGATGAGGGTCACCATGGCGACGCTCGACGGGAAGACCGGTGAGAAGACAGGCACCAAGGAGGTTTGCTGCGGCCGCGACGAGTGTAACCGGCCCGGCACGACGCTCGAAGGACTGCTGGCACTCAGGCCGCATTTCGACCCGGACAGCGGCGAGGGATCGGTGACGGCGGGCAATTCCTCGCAGCTTTCTGATGGCGCGTCCGCGACCCTGCTGATGTCACGTGCGAGGGCCGACCGGCTGGGCATCCCGTACAAACTCGCGTTCCGCGGTTTCGCCGTGGCGGGTTGCGAGCCGGACGAGATGGGCATCGGCCCGGTCTTTGCCGTCCCGAAACTTCTCAAGCGCCAGGGAATCCGAATGGACGACGTGGATCTCTGGGAACTGAACGAAGCCTTCGCCGTGCAGGTGGTTTATTGCCGCGACCGGCTCGGCATCCCGATGGAGAAGCTCAACGTCAACGGCGGCTCGATCGCCATCGGCCACCCGTTCGGCATGACCGGTTCGCGGATGACGGGCACACTGGCCAACGAGATGGCGCGGCGCCCCGCATCGCGCTACGGCGTGGTGACCATGTGCGTTGGCGGAGGGCAGGGAGCGGCGGGGTTGTTCGAGGCGGTGCACTGAGAGCGTGAGCACACTAACCCTGGTGAGACATGGCCAGGCCCGGTCATTCGAGCCAGACCACCCTCTGACGGCCACGGGCGAAGCGCAGGCCTACACACTGGCGCAGTACTGGCTGCGGCACCGCGTGCAATTCGATGAAGTATATTCCGGCTCGCTGGCGCGCCAGACCGGCACGGAGCAGGTGGTGGCGGAGTGTTTTCGCGACGCCGGTGAACCGTGGCCCCCGGCGACACGCGACGCCGCCTGGAACGAATACGACGCTATGGGCGTGATGGGGCATCTCGCACGGCAGGATACCCGCATTGCCGCATTGGCCGCGGAATACGAGGAAGCGCGCGGCAGCCCGGCAGAGAACCGGCAGTTTCAGCGGCTGTTGGAAGCGGCGATGCTGCGCTGGCTCGACGGCTCCATCGAAGCCCGCCATCTGGAGTTGTGGCCCGCATTCCGGGATCGCGTGACCGGCGCTATCCAGCGTGTGCGGCAAGGTCCACCCGGGCGGCGTATCGCCGTGTTCACCTCTGGCGGTCCGATCGGCTTCACCACGCAGTTTGCCATGCAGGCTCCCCCGAAAGCGTTCCTCGACATCAACTGGCGCGTGCGCAATGCTTCATTGACGCAGTTCGTTTTCGACCGCGACCGCTTCACGCTGGACTCGTTCAACGGCATCCCGCATCTCGACGACCCCGGCCTGTGGACTTATCGCTGACGCGCGCGGACCACACGAATTCTGCCGGCGCACTGCCGGGAGCGGTCCTAATATTGAATCATGTCATCCACCGCCGCTCTGAAAGATAAAGTTGCCATCGTCACAGGCGCCAGCCGGGGAATCGGAAAGGCGATCGCGCAGGCCTTCGCGCGCGAAGGCGCCACGGTCGTAATCTGCGGCCGCAGGCAGGAAACCCTCGAGCAGGCCGCCGCCGGGATGGCGGATGCCGGCGGCAGGGTCGTCCCTCTGGCATGCCACGTGGGCCGCGCCGACCAGATCCAGAACCTGGTAGAAACAACCACGGGCCGGTTCGGCAGGATCGACATCCTGGTGAACAACGCGGCCACCAACATCGCGCAGGAGCCGGTCTTCGAGATCGACGAAGCCAAGTTCGACAAGATGATCGAGATTAATCTGAAGAGCGCGTTCCGGCTGATTCAGGCCGTCGCTCCGGGCATGTGCGAACGGGGCTGGGGATCGATCATCAACATCGCGTCGATTGCCGGCATCCGGCCTCAGTACCACGGTATGCTCTACAGCATGACGAAAGCGGCGCTGATCATGATGACGCAGTCCTACGCGCTGGAACTCGGGCCGAAGGGAGTGCGCGTGAACGCCATCGCGCCGGGTATGATTCAAACCGCGCTCAGCGAGTACTTCTGGAAGGACAATACGCGGCGAGGCCGGATCCTCGAAGAACAGCCGATCCCGCACCTCGGGCAGCCGGAGGAGATCGCGGGCATGGCACTGCTGCTGGCGGGCGATTCCGGCTCGTACATCACGGGGCAGACAATGATCGTCGATGGCGGGCGACTGCTGCCGTGAGGTCGGGTCACTTCACCGCCGCGGTGGGGTGAGTTTCGGATTTCTTCAGTTCGAGCCTGGCGATGGACTCGAGGTGAACCTCATCCGGCCCATCGGCCAGGCGCAGGCTTCGCGAGTTCGCCCACGCCGCGGCCCACTCGAAGTCATCGGAAACGCCGCCGCCGCCGTGGGCCTGGACCGCCCGGTCCAGCACCCGCAAGGCCATGTTCGGCGCGACGACTTTGATCATGGCGATCTCGGACCGCGCGGCTTTGTTCCCCACCGTGTCCATCAGGTACGCCGCTTTGAGCACCAGCAGCCGCGCCTGTTCGATTTCGATCCGCGAGTGGGCGATATCGGCGCGGATGGTTCCCTGTTCGGCGAGCGTCTTTCCGAACGCCACCCGCGACCGCACCCGCCGGCACATGCCCTCCAGCGCGCGCTCCGCGACTCCGATGAGGCGCATGGCGTGGTGAATCCGCCCCGGTCCCAGGCGGCCCTGCGCGATCTCAAAGCCGCGCCCTTCGCCCAGAAGCAGGTTGTCCGCCGGAACACGCACGTTGTCGAATTGGATTTCGGCGTGGCCGTGAGGCGCGTGATCGTAGCCGTATACGGTGAGCATGCGTTTGACCGCAACCCCCGGAGCATCCATCGGAACCACAATCATCGACTGCTGCTTGTGCCGGGCCGCGGAGGGGTCGGTCTTGCCCATGAAAATGGCGACCTTGCAGCGCGGGTCGCCGGCGCCTGAGATCCACCACTTGCGGCCCGTGAGCACGTAGTGATCGCCATCGCGCCGGATGCCGGACTCGATGTTGGTGGCATCCGATGAAGCCACCTGCGGTTCCGTCATGGCATAACACGAGCGGATTTCACCCGCCAGCAGCGGCTTGAGCCAACGTTCCTGCAACGCGGGAGAGGCGTACCGCGCCAGCACCTCCATGTTGCCGGTATCGGGCGCGGAGCAATTGAAGACCTCGGGCGCCATGGCGGAGCGCCCCATGATCTCGCACAGCGGCGCGTACTCGAGGTTGGTGAGGCCGGCGCCCAGATCGCTCTCCGGCAGGAACAGGTTCCACAGGCCCGCCGCGCGGGCTTTGGGCTTCAGTTCTTCGATAACCGGCACCGGTTGCCAGCGATTCGGGCCGCGGACGTGCTGGTAATAGCGGGGCTCGTTGGGGTAGATGTGCTCGTCCATGAACGCGGCCAGGCGCTTCTGGAGATCCTTCACTTTGTCGGAGAATGCGAAGTTCATGCCGGCTGTTATCTCTCGGCCAGACGCGCGGCCAGTCTTCCCAACGCCGTGGCTCTGGCGCCGAACTCCCGAAATCGCTCGTCGCGCGTCTGGCCGCGGTGAAACCGGGCGTAAATCTGCTGAATAATCACCGCCAGTTTGAACACGCCGAGCACTTCATAGTAGCCGATGTGGGAGACATCTCGGCCAGTCAATCCGGCATAGCGCTCCACGATCCAGTCGCGGGTATACCAGCCTGGCGTGGAGGTCAGCGCGGGAATGCCCGCCGTGCGAACATCCGGTGCGACGGCCCAGACCCAGTAGCACAAGGTCAGGCCGAGATCGGAAAGCGGGTCACCGACGGTGGCCATTTCCCAGTCCAGCACGGCTTCCACACGGTCCGGCGCGGTCCCCGACAGCATGATATTGTCCAGCTTGTAGTCGTTGTGAATCAGCGACGGTGGGACAGGGGCGGGCAGATGACCGGTCAGCCAGCAAATGACCTCCTCCATCTCCCGCACTTCTTCGGTTTTGGCGCGTTGCCAGCGGTCGGCCCAGCCGCGCACCTGCCGTTCCACGTAGCCCTCCGGCTTTCCGAGCGCGGCCATTTCCGGGCTGGAAATGTCGATCGCGTGCAGCTTCACCAGAGTCCGCAGGAAGGCTTCGCTGATCTGCCGCGGGTCGCCGGCCGGGGCCTCGTCGCGGACCACAACGCCGTGGCGGCGCTCCATCACGAAGAACGGCGCGCCGATCACCGTGGCGTCCTCACACACCACGAAGGCTTCGGGCGCTTCGGCAAACCGCGGATGCACCGCGCGGAGTACGCGATACTCGCGGAGCATGTCATGAGCCTTGGGCGCCACCGGACCTAGCGGCGGGCGCCGCAGGACATACTCCCGGCCGCCGATTTGCAGGAGGTAAGTCAGGTTGGAGTGTCCATGCGGGAATTGTTTCACCGCGATATCGCTGGTGGGGCCAGCCAACGTGGCGCGCAGGAATTCGCCCAACGGGCGGAGCGGGATCTCTTCCCCTTGCCGGACCGCGGCGGTTTCGGGACGTGGCGCCAAAGTCGTTCGCCTCAGAGATACATTCGCAGCAGCCACTCCGCGGCTAGCGCGGGCTTGGGCTGATTTTCGATTTCCACCACGACACCCCAGGCGATCTCCACACCGCCTTCGATATCGGTCACCGCATTCGGCGTGACGTGCGCGCGGATGCGCGCCCCCGCCGCCACGGGCGCGGGAAAACGCAGCCGGTTGAAGCCGTAGTTCACCAGGAGCCTCGAGGGCGTGGTGATTTCGACAGCGGCCTTGACCAGTCTGGTCAGCAGCGCCACCGTCAGGAATCCGTGGGCGACGGTTGTGCCGAACGGCGACTCGTTTTTGGCGCGGTCCGGGTCCACGTGGATCCATTGGCTGTCCCCGCTGAGCGCGGCAAACTGGTCGATCAATTCCTGGGTCACCGTGAACCAGTCGCTGACGCCGGCTTCCGTCCCTGGTGACGATTTCAATTCTTCAATTCGCATAGGCATCCCACAGTCCACCACTGCCCCTGCTCCCTTTTCACAGTGCGTTTCGACGCCCCGCATCTCCAGGATGAACCTTGGGGCAATATGCTATCACAGCAAGGGCGCGAGCGCGCTAGTCATAATGGAGCGACCAACCGCCGATTCGCGGTAGCGCGGATTACGCTGCGAAGAGGTGAAGCCGCGGCGCAGAGCCGCATACGAAAGGAGTTGGTCGCATGTCTAAAGTCCGATTTGTTGGTTTGGATGTCCACGCGGACACCATCGCGATAGCAGTCGCCGAGCCGGACGGAGAGGTCCGTCCCCTGGGCATCATCCCGAATCGCTTGGAATCGATTCGCAAAGTGGTGGCCAAGCTGGGGCCGGTGCAGAATCTGAGAGCCTGCTATGAAGCGGGTCCCACAGGCTACGTGCTGTATTGGCAACTGACGGCGCTCAAGGTGGCCTGTGAAGTGATTGCTCCCTCGCTGGTGCCGGTCAAAGCTGGCGATCGTGTAAAGACCGATCGCCGCGACGCCGCCAAGCTGGCCCGTAGCTACCGGGCCGGCGACCTCACCCCGGTGTGGGTTCCCGACGCCGCGCACGAAGCGCTGCGGGATTTGGTGCGGGCGCGTGAGGATGCCAGACAGGACCAGCTTCGTGCGCGACATCGCCTGAATAAGTTCCTGCTGCGCCATGGCCAGCGTCCGCCCGTGCACATGAAAAAGAGCTGGACGCAGAAACATCTGGCCTGGATCAGAACAAACGTCCACTTCCAGGAGCCGGCGCTGGAGGCCACGCTGCTCGATTACGTCCACGAAGTGGATCACATGGCGGAGCGGATTGACCGATTGGAGAAGGCCATCGATATCGCCATCGAGAAAGCGCCCGCGGAAATGCGCGCCGTGATCGAAGCTTTGCAGGCGCTGCGCGGAGTGGCCAAAATCACTGCCGTCAGCATCGTGGCGGAAGTGGGTTCGCTGTCGCGATTCGAAAAGCCCCGGCAACTGATGGGCTACAGCGGCCTGGTCTCCAGCGAGTTCTCCAGCGGCAATCGCATCCAGCGCGGCGGCATCACGAAAACCGGTAATGCCCACCTCCGCCGCGTGATTATGGAAGCGGCCTGGGCCTACCAGCATCGGCCTTGGGTGGGCGATGCGCTGCGGAAACGCCAGCAGGGTTTGGACCCACAGATCAAGGAGATCGCCTGGAAAGCACAATCGCGGCTGCACACGCGCTACAAAAAGCTGTCCGCTCGCGGCAAGAACAAGAATCAAATCGTCACCGCTATCGGCCGGGAGCTGTTGGGGTTCATCTGGGCGATTGCCGTGCGCACCGAGGCGCGTTGCGCGGCCCGGGCCGCGTAAACAGTGGAGGCGGTGATGAGTGACTGGGTGGATTTTGCAGCCCTCAAGCGCAGTGTTCCGCTGGCCCTGATTTTCGAGCGCTACCATGTGAAACTGCGGCGCAGCGGTCGGGATCAGTACCGCGGGCGCTGTCCCATCCATCGCGGCGAAGGCCCGGAGGCCTTCCACGCCAACCTCAGCCGGAACATCTTTCACTGCTTCTCGTGCGGCGCTGGCGGCAGCGGCCTGGATTTCGTCGCCGCCCTCGAGGGGTGCACCTTGCGAGAGGCCGCCCTGCGCCTGCAGCACGAGATCTTGTTCCCGGCCAGGTTGCAGCCGGCCGCGACAGACAACTGGTTACGAAAAGAAGAGGTGCGCCCGCGGCGCTGGGCTTTACTCTGCGCGGTGTCGATCGCACGCACGCCTATTTGGCGGCGCGCGGCATCGACCCCCACACTGCCGACGCCTTCGGGGCCGGCCTGTATTCCGGTCCCGGAATCTTCAGCGGGCGGCTGGTCATTCCCATCCACAACCAGAACGGGGAGCTGGTCGCCTACTGCGGCCGCGCGGTGGACAACTCCGAGCCGCGTTACCGCTTTCCAGCGGGTTTCGCCAAATCGGAAATCCTGTTCAACTTCCACCGCGCCGCCGCGGGAAAACCCGCCGTGGTTGTGGTAGAGGGCTTCTTCGACTGCTTCCAGTTGCATCAGGCCGGTGTTCGTTCGGTGGTCGCGCTGATGGGGTCGGCCCTTTACGACTCGCAGCAACGCTTGCTGCTCAAGCGCTTCCGGCAGGTGATCCTCATGCTCGATGGCGACGCCGCCGGACGCCGGGCCACGATAGAAATCGCCGCCCGGTTGCGTCGACACTGTTCGGTTCAGGTCATTGATCTGCCTTCCGACATGCAGCCAGACCAGATGACCAGCCAACAAATCCGAAGCGTTCTGTGGCCGTGCGGCGATCGCCGCCCGACCGCCATTCAATAGCGGAGGTCTTGCCAAGCTCATGCAGGATGCAGCGCAGGCAACAGGGCGAGAGGGCACGGAAAGGAGAATCCTCCTACGTTCTATGCGGTCCGGTCTTCGGACCCAACCCGCGCCGCTAGTCCGAGGCAGCTCCCGACGGATCATGACTGTGCGGTTCCGACCCGCGAATATCAGATTGATCAACCGTCGCACTTGCCTCTCACCCTGTTCCCTGCGCTGCATCTTGCACCACTGGCCTAAACCTCGCCGGGGGCCGCCAACGATTAAAGCAGCCCCTTGACAAGGTCGCTCCATATCAGAACGCGCTTCGTGCCATCGGCCTTTACGGAACGATCGCCTATAGCGTGGCGCGGCGCACCGGCGAAGTCGGCATCCGTCTGGCGCTGGTGCCGGCACGGCTCGATCATCTGGATGATCGTACGGCAGGTGGTCGCTCTCGCGGCCACCGGCCTGCCGCGGTGGGATTCGCCGCGGCGTGGGCGACCAGGCGGTTCGTGCAGACGTTTCTATTCGGAGCCAAGCCCAACGATCCTTTGGCGCTGGTGATCCTGAGAACAGCCACGCTGGTAGCCGGCTACGCTCCCGCCCGCCGTGCCGCGCGTATGGACCCCATGACCGCGCTGCACTGCGAATAGCTGAGATGCCCGACCATCGCCGCGGCTGGCGCCCTACTGTTTGCGGATGCTGCAATATCGAGCCGGCGTAGCGCCAGTGGACGATGCGGGCTTGGACGTCCCGTCGATGCCGAGATATGGCTCAGATACCCTCCCATTTGCGGGGTACCAAAAGCGGATAAACAGTTCGGGTAGTCCTATAGGTGCTGCGGTACTGGTGGGACTGTACCGAAATGGTCCTAATGCTTCACTATAGGACTGCAAGGTGCTGAGTTCCCCAATTCCTCCTGAGCGATGCTGATCCTCCGGGGAGATCGGAACCGCACGTGGTGAGTACATTCTCGGGCCGGGGCCTCTTGGGTCAGGCCCTGGCATTTCAATAGATTCCAGGTCCGAAATATGACGCATATCTTGTCTAACGCCGCCTCGCTGTTCGCCACGATCCAGGTTGGATTCCAAAGACTCCGGGTGCAACCCGGCTTCGATTCCTTCGAATTAAGCAGTACAACGGTGATGTGGTTCGTCCTCGCCTTCGTGACCTGGGCAGTGTGGCTTTCGCTGCGGCGGAGTTATACGCGTCACCGGTCCTAGCCGTTCCAGCCCCTCCGCGGCGCGCATCGCCCGCACTCGTAAGACATCGCGGTGACACGCTCAGCAGCATTCAGCCGAACCTCCCCGGGGCGCGCGTGCCAGGAAGAGCAGGGCATCTCATGACGCGCTCACCATCCTGGTCGCTTGCGTGGTGCGGGTGAACAGGTCCGCAAGATCAGTGACCACGCCGGGATCCCCCTTGGCAAGTCCGGCAATCACCTGGTCGTGGAGTTCCAGCAGATTCTCCAGGGCCTTCTTCCGGCCGGCATCCGAAGCCTGGTTCGCGGCTTCGCGGACGCGAAGAAAGAGACGCCCGCAGGTATCGGCGGCCAGGCCGTAGTTTTTTTGAGTGGCCTGGAGGTATGCCAGACCCGCCAGGTCCCGCAGTTCGGCGCCCGCGTTCTCCTGCTGCGCCGCGCGCAATTCGCCCGTCGCGTGGCGGGCCTTGACGTACTGAGGGACGAAGCCCAGCAGAAAAGCCGCTACCAACAGCGCCCCTTCAATGACTAGCCGGTTCCGCATGCGAGCCTCCTGATCTGAGGTTAGCCAAAACGCGGCTACCCTGTGCTACGGTTTCAGTGTGCGACGGATATTGGTGGCGGCGGTCTGCCTGTTTGGTGCGGCCGCCGAGACCGGGCGGAACTACATCGCGCCGGGTGAGGTATGGCCCGATACCGCGGGTGAGCCGATTCAAGCCCACGGCGGCGGCATCCTGGTGAAGGACGGCGTCTACTACTGGTACGGCGAAAACAAGAAGTTGGGCGGGTCCAACCGCATCGGCGTGTCCTGCTACTCCTCCACGGACCTGTACAACTGGAAGAACGAGGGTGTGGTCCTGCCCAAGGACGCGATGCCCGAGCAGTACCGGGACCGCGGCGTGTGCGAGCGGCCCAAAGTGCTGTTCAACAGCCGGACTGGGAAGTACGTCATGTGGGCCCATCTCGATGGCAACGGCTACAAACTCGCGGAAGCCGGTGTCGCCGTCGCCGACAGGCCCACCGGACCCTTTCGTTTCCTGCGCAGTTTCCGCCCCATCCGTTACGAAGCTGGCCAAGACCTCGAGTGCTGCAGCCAGAAAGAACTGGGCGGCACCTTCCGCGACATGAACCTGTTTCAGGATGACGACGGCCAGGCGTACGTGTTCTACGCCTCCGAATCGAATTTCACTATGTATGTGAGCCGCTTGAACGCGGACTTCACCGGGATTGAAGAACCGGCGGTGAAAGGCAAGACCTGGGATCGCATTCTGGTGAGGCGCCAGCGGGAAGCGCCGGCGCCCTTCAAGCACCGCGGGAAGTACTACCTGTTCACCTCCGGCTGCACGGGTTGGGCGCCCAACCAGGCGCGCGATCTCCGTGGCGTCCCACATTCTCGGTCCCTGGACAACCCTGGATGAGAACCCCATGGCCGGACCGGATGCGGAGAAGACATTCCTGTCGCAGAGCACGTTCGTCTTGCCCGCTCCGGGCAAGAGGCCGGACGCGTTCATCGTGATGCTGGACCGATGGAACCCGCGCCAGCTCGGCGATTCGCGGTACGTGTGGCTGCCGTTCGTGATGGCAGACGGCGATCGCGTCCGCGTGGATTGGCGCGATCGCTGGGACCTGACGGTTTTTGCGAAGCCGTAGGCCCCGTTTGCCCGGCCTGCCCGCCGCGCGTCGGTGCAATCCTCCCACCAGGACTACCGGTTCGAGGAGGCAGTCATTTCGCTCAGCACGACGGGTCCCAGGAGTCCTGAGGGAAGCAGCGGCGAATCCGCACGGTACCTGGTGATGTTGGTTCGTGTGATGCGTTGCCCAGGCGGGAGAAGCTGGTCGCCGATTATCCGGTTTGGCCAGAAGTTGGTGACAGCGATCTCAAGAACGTTCTCACCAGTGTGGACAGCGGCGTTGATTCTCACACGGAACGGCTTCTTCCAGAGGACGCCGAGGTCGTGGCCGTTCATGCGCACGTGCGCCACCTCGCGCACATCGCCGAGGTCGAGGTAGAGAATCCGGTTCGGTTCGACGGCCGGCAGCCGGAACCGTGTGGCATACCGGGCGGTGCCGGAGAAATAACGGATGCCCGGATCGGAGTTTTCGGTCCAGGACCGGAGCCGGTCGAATGTCGCATGCGCCGGAGCGCCGAGGTTGGGAGCGAACTCCAGGCTCCAGGTGTTGCCGATGGGAGCGGAGGTTCGTTCGGTGAGAATTGTGGCCGGGCGAGCTGCGGTGGTAGTGGCGCGGCGCAAGACCACAAAGATGGATCCGTTGGGCTCGAGCTCGAGCGGGACACGGGTGCGGCCATCCGCGGTGAAATGGTACGCCGCATCGGGCTCGATTTCACCGGTATCGGGGTGCCACAGTTCGGGTGCTTTGCCGGTCACGCGCAGCGTGACTTCCGCCTGGAGAGCGTCCGCGCGAGTATTGCGGATGAAATAGATGTCCGTGCCGGCAGGGCAGGCCGGGAGGGCTGATCCACAGACTTGGCGATGGATGAAGTCCAGCGGCGCCCCGGTTTCGAAATCGGGCGGAACGCCGACCACCTCGCGCGCACTCTGCCCGGCGTGGACGCGGGGCCATATCTCATTTGCAATGGCGCGCACCTCCGCGTCGCCACCGAGGCCCGTGGCACGGACGGGTTTTGGCCCGACAACCACGGCGCCGGCGTCGACCAGCCGGCGCACGGCGCGTAAGGCGGGGAGCGAGATGTTCTCGCGATCGGGAAGCACCAGCACGCGGTAGCTGACGCCATCGGGAAGCACGACGCGGCCGTCGCGCACGCTCATGCGGTGGACGAGGACGTCTTCATTGACGACGTCGTAGTCATACCCCGGAAGCACCCTGGCGGGGTCGTCGCTTTTCACCCGCACGAAGTTGGGGACGTGGTCGCCATAGTAGTAGGCGACGTCGGCCACGGGCCGGCCCTGCTGGAGCAGGAACTGGGAGCGGTTGATGTAACGGAGAAAGGCCCCGGCCTCGTTCCACCACGTGACGTTCGGATTGAGGTGGGTGCCGGCGAAGTACTCCTGCCCGGGCAATCCTGCTTCTTTCGGCGACGACGTGAACGTATGCCAGATCAGGCGGTTCAGTCCTTCGCAGGCAGCCTGGTCGAAGGTGGGCTTGAGGTTGTTCCAGATGGATTCGTCCCACTGCGGGCCGATGCTGGTCATGCCTTCGGCGGCAACCAGGGTCTTGCCGTAGATATGAGCGGCGCTGGCAGCCTGTTTGACGAAGAAGCGCTCTTCGTCGCGCGTGCGATGGGTGGCGGAGCGCGCCCAGAATTCGGTTTGCGGGAACGCGCTGGCTCCCAGGGTCTGGAGCGCGTCAATGGGCGCGCCGTGCGGGCCGCCGGATTCGGGATGAATACCGAGACCGTAGCGCGCGGCCAGTTCGGCGAACGGGACGTAGTGTTCGGCGATGATGAGGTCGCCCACCGTGCGGCGCACGTCGTTGAGGAATCGGTTGCTGGTTTCGCGGTCGTCCACGATGCGGCCGGCGAATACCGGGAGAAACGGCAGCGGGTCGTAGCCGCGGGCCTTGCGGAATGCCTCACGAAAGCGCGGCGTCCAGTTCGTGCCGCCGAGCTCCCAACTATCCGTCGCCAGGTAACGGAGCGTGCGGCCGAGATACGGGCGCGCATCGGCGAGCAGGGATCGACGTTCTCGCGCCAGTATTGTTCGAACGCCGTGCGGTCCATGTAATCGATGGCGAGCCCCTGCCACGCGCCGCTGGAGGTGGAGACCAGGGCGCCGGAATCGGTGTAGCCGATGCGCAGGATTTCCCACGTGCCTCCCGGAACGCGCCACGTGAATGGCTCGTCCGCTGAGACACGCAACGTCCGCACGCCGGCCGTGTCGGTGTCCTGCTCGCCCGGTTCGGGTGCGACGTCGTCGAGCAGAGGGGTCGTCACGGGCGCCGAGAAGCCGGCCTCCTGGGAGGCGGTCTTGAAGTCCAGCGAGCGAATGGGACGCCGGGGTTGGGCGGCGCCTTTGGCACCCGGCAGCGCTTCCCCGTGACGCAGAGGATAGGCCAGCACCGCGATATCCCGATAGAAGCCGTTGCGCGACGCCGGGGCGGGTAGCGGCCCTCGGAATTCGGACGGGCCGTGAACCACGGTTCGCGACCAGGTGAGGAGCTTGGAAGCCTGCTCGGGTTTGACACCGGGGCCGCCGAGATTCCAGCCGCTCTGGATGTTCAGCGTGATTTCGAGGCCAAGCCGCGCCGCCTCCTCGAGCGCGTGGCGATAGAGCACGCGCCATTCCGGCGAGCCGAAGGTGGGGCCCGGCGGCACCTGGCGGTTATCGCGCTGGCCGGAGCCGTCGGCATCCACGAGCAAGGCGCCGCCGTATCCCTTGGCCTTCATCTCCTCCAGGTCGCGCGTGATGGCGTCCGCCGTGGCGTTGCCGTTCAGCCACCACCAGTAGCAGCGCAGTCGCGCTTCGAGGGGAGGATTGGCGAAACCCGCGGCAAGTTCGTCCGCTTCGGGCTTCGGCAGTAATGGCAGAGCGGCCGCTGCCAGAATCAGCGCTCCACCGGCCCACCACCCGCGAAGGCGCTTGAACCCATGTGCCATAGGTCAGCCAAGCTAAGAGTTTAGCGTAAGCGCAAGCCCGGCAATGCGCGATCGCTGGTTGGGAAGCTCCTCACGGCCGCAGGTCGATGAAGGTCGGCCGGTTGCGATCGCAGACGATCGCGCCATCGCGCAGGTGCAGTTCCACCACCTGGATCACGGTGTGCCGCTGCCAGCCCGGCCCCTTGCCCTCGGCATCCTTGCCGCCCTGGTGCACGAAGTAGAAAAGATACGCGCGGCCTCCGCTTACCACCACATCGGCATGTCCGCCTTTGCTGCGATCCGTTTCCAGCACACCCGGTTGCTTTAGGAGATTCTCCGCCTGCCGGGTCCAGTGCAGGCAATCGTCGGAGCGAAAAACAGCCAGGCCATCCCATACATCCGCGATCAGCCAGTAGGTGTTGTTCCAGCGGAAAACCTTCGGACCTTCGCCGGCTACGCCGGGAATCGCATTTCCTTTGCTCGTCCAGCGGTACAGATCGGGGCTGTCGGCGTAGTAGAGCGAGCCGTCTTTCGCCCGCTCGTTCTTGTACCAGAGGCGCCAGGTGCCGTCCGGGAGCTTTGCCAGGCTGGCATCGATCACGCGGTCGGAGCCCAGGTCGAGAGTCGATTCGTATTTCCACTTCCGCAGGTCCTGGCTCGTCAGGTGCACGATTTCGCGCGGCGCGTTCCAGTTCTCGAAAATTCCCGGAACCACGGAGAGGAACATGTGCCAGGCGTCGCCGTGCTCCACAATGTCGGGGGCCCAGTAGGTGTAATCCGGCTTGCCGTAGTCGATGGCGGCAGTGCCTACGTACTTCCACGTGGCGCCTCCGTCGGCGCTCTCAGCGATACCGATGCGCGTACCGTGAACCCAGGTCACCCCTTTCGCGTCCGGCAGGTTGGCACGGCGGTTGGTGTAGAACATGTTCCATTTTCGGTCCATGGGGTTCCACACGACCACCGGGTCGGCGGCGCCGTCGTGGACGGGATCGCGGAACAGCGGCTTGGGGGCGGCCTTGCCGGTCTCCTGCGCCGGGACGCTCCACGCCAGTGCCAGGCAGACTGCAATGGCGACTTTCATAACAGGTCCTCGCGGTTGCGGAGTTCCAGGGCCTTCACGATTTCGCCCACGTGCTGGGCGCGATCGCGGCTGGCCACCAGCAATGCATCCGGTGTGTCCACCACGATCAGGTCTTTGACCCCCAGCAGCGCCACCACTTTGCCGCGGGCGTCGACGAAGTTGTTCCTGGCCTGGAGGCACACCGCATCGGCGGCCACAACGTTGCCGCAGCCGTCGCGCGGCAGCAATTCCCAGACGGCGTTCCAGCTTCCCACGTCGTTCCAGCCGAAATCGCCGGCGGCGATGCCACTCACAGTGTCCGCTTTCTCCATCACCGCGTAATCGATCGAGATGTTCTCGCAAAGCGGGAAGACGTGCGCCAGGCGCCCGGCGAAGGCACGCCCGCCGTAGCCCGGCAGGGATGCCAGAATCGACGCGGTCTTCGGGAGGTGGCGGCGCAACTGCTCGAGCAGCGCCTCCACGCGCCAGAAGAACATGCCCGAATTCCAGTAGAAGTTACCGGCAGCCAGATAGCGCCTGGCCACCCGCAACTCCGGTTTTTCGCGGAACCGGCGGACCGGCACGGCGGCGGCGCCGGCGCTCGTGGTGCCTTGGGGAAACTCGATATACCCATAGCCGGTTTCCGGCCACCGCGGTTGGATTCCCACCACCATCAGCCGGCCGGCCGCGGCGCCCCGGAATGCGGCTTTCACTACCGCCCGGAACATCTTCACGTCGCCTACCACGTGATCGGCGGGAAACACACCCATGATCGCGTGCGGGTCCACCGAGCGGAGGATATGGGCGGCCAGCCCGATCGCCGGAGCCGTGTTGCGCGCGGCAGGTTCCGCCAGCACCTGTTTCCGCGGGATCTCCGGCAATTGCCGGGCGATGGTTTCACGCAAGTACTGGTTGGTGAGGATCCACAGGCGCTCGGGCGGGATCACGGGCGCCAGCCGGTCCACCGTAGCCTGGATCAGCGAGCGTTCGCCGACGACGTTCAGCACCTGCTTGGCGGAGGATCTGCGGCTCCGCGGCCAGAAGCGCGTTCCGCGGCCTCCGGCCAGGATCAGCCCGTAATGGTGAAGGTTCATTCAGTTCAGCGAGTAGCCGTGGATCAACCGGAACGTGCGCCGCCAGCGCGTTTTGGTGGGAAAGTGCAGCACCATGTCGATGATGTGGTTGATGCTGATAGACGGATCCGCCAGCGCTTCGGTGGGCGCATCGTACGACCAGTAGATGACCAGCGGCTTCCCGATAATGTTCTCGCGTGGCACAAAACCCCAGTACCGGCTGTCCAGCGAGGAGTCCCGGTTGTCCCCCATGGCAAAAACGGCGTTCGGAGGAACCACCACGTCCCCACCCTCGACATGGTGCATCAGCATGTCCAGGGCGGATTCCGACACGTGGACGTTGGGCTCGCTGGGGAAATTATCGCGGTAGGAATCGATGAATTCCGTCTTGTGGTAGACGTATGGTTCGTTGACCCGCTTCCCGTTCAGAATCAACTGCTTGTCCACCAGGCGAAGGTGGTCCCCCGGTACGCCGATGGCGCGCTTCACGAAGGTCTGCCGGATATCCACGGGGTAGCGAAACACGATAATGTCGCCGCGCTTGACTTTGCAGTACGGAAGGATGTGCTTCGAGACCGGCCCCGATGGCGAGTACGCCAGCTTGTCCACCAGCAGGTGGTCGCCGATCAACAGCGTATCCTCCATGGATCCCGTCGGAATGACGAACGCCTGCACCAGAGTAGTAGTGCCGAAAAGCAGAAGGATGATGGTGACCGTCCACTCCGCGATAAACCCTCGTTGGGCATAAGGGCGATGGGTTTCCGCCGGCTCCGGACTTTCGGTGGCCTCGATGGCTACATTTTCCTGGTCTTGATCCACAGACATTTATTTTATCGGAATCCCTGCTATTCTGTTGGAGAACCGTCGGCCGGAGGCGGTGCCGCGTCCGCCGGCGGAATCCGCGCCCAATCGCGCAGGAGTTCCCGAGGCCTCTGGTTTGAGTTCATCCATCGCCGTTCCTTCTTCGTCCGCTGTTGACGCCGCCCGCCGCCGGCGCTCGGTGTTGTTGGTATTCGCCTGCACGATTCTGGGTGCTGCCGCGCAAATTCTGATGAAAATCGGGATGAACCACTTCGAGCCGCGGGTGACGGCGCTGGTGACCAACGTGCCCCTGATCCTGGGCTATGTGTTGTACGGGATCAATACCCTGATGCTGGTCCTGGCATTGCGGGAGGGCGAACTTTCTTTGCTCTACCCGATCATCGCCCTGACCTATGTGTGGGTGACTCTGCTGTCCTACTCGCTGCTTCATGAGAGGCCCAACCTGCTCCGCAACCTGGGAATCACCACCATCGTAGTCGGAGTGGCGGTGTTGGGGTGGGAACGGAAGAAATGAACGCGCTCCTGGTGAAATCCATGGCGCTGGTATTCACGGCGTCGATTATCGGGTCGTTCGCCGCCGTGTTCCTGAAGCTGGGCGCAGCCAAGATCAACCGCTCGCTGCTCAGCTTTTTGAACCGGAGCGTGATCCTGGGGGTGGCGCTGTATCTGGCATCCTCGGTGTTCTACGCGTTCGGCATCAAGGGCGGTCAGCTTTCGGTCCTCTACCCGATGGTTTCGCTGGGTTACATATGGACCATCATATGGGCCCGGCTGATCTTCAAGGAGCCTTTTACGCCGCAGAAGCTCGCGGGTCTGGCCCTGATTCTGGTGGGTGTGGTGTTCGTGGGTATGGGAAGCGCCTGACGCGCTACCCTGCCGCTATGGTCTTGCCGGGCTGGGTGGTCGCCCAGGCATCATAACCGCCCTGCACGTTCATCAGCCTCTGGAACCCGGCGGCCTCCAGGATGCTGCACGCGATGGTGCTGCGATAACCGCTCTTGGAGTGCACCGCCGTCGGGTGTTCGGGGTCGAGTTCCCGGAGTCTCGGGTGAAGCTGGTCCAGGGGACACAGCACGGCGCCCGGAATATAGCCTTGGTCCCACTCCTCTGCCGGCGGACGTCCACCACGCGCAGTTCCGGGTTGGCGTCGATCTCGGCTCTCAGTTGCTGCACCGTGACCTGATCGACAAGGGCTAGCGGCAGGCGCGCGCGAGCCCACCCGGTCAGTCCTTCCTCGAGTATCCCCACCACCCGTTCAATCCCCACCCGGGCCAGCCGGACGCGCGCTTCCCCGGCGGTCCTCCGGTCTTCCGCCACCAGGATCACATCGCGGTCCAGCCCGATGGGGGCCCCCGCCCATGTCGCAAACTGCCCGCAGAGACCGATACTGGTCGAGCCCGGCACGTGAGCGGCGCAGTAGGGCGTTGCGGGACGCGTATCGAGAACGAGGACGCCCCGCCGCTGATGCCGCAGCACCTCCTCGCCGGTCAGAGCCGGGATATCCGGCAAGGCGTCGAGTGCGGCCGCCCCGCGGCGGTTGAGGTCCACGTCTCGAACGAAGTAGTCGGGACGGGCCGGCAGATCCTGCGTCATCAATTCCATGAACCGCTCCCTCGGCATGGGCTGGAGCGCGTAGTTCGACTGGCGCTCGCGGCCGATCGTGGAGTTGCGGTCGGCGCTGATGTTGCGGCCGCACATCGATCCGGCGCCATGGGCCAGATACACGCGAACGCTGTCAGGCAGCCGCAGGAGTTTGCCGTGCAGGCTGTCGTAAAGCAGACCGGCCAGTTCCTGCGGGGTATGAGATTCGGAGAGGTCCGGGCGGCCCACATCGCCGATGAACAGCGTGTCGCCGGTGAGGACCGCAACCGGGTCGCTGCCCGAGTCCCGCTCCGTCACCAGCACGCTGATGCTCTCCAGCGTGTGCCCGGGCGTCTGCAGGACGCCCAGCCGGCAGTTGCCGAATTCGATTTCATCGCCGTCGCGAACCGCCTTGTGCGGGAACGTCGCACCCGAGCCTTCACCCAGGTAGATGACCGCACCCGTGCGCTGCGCCAGTTCCTGGTGACCGGAGACGAAATCGGCGTGCAAGTGGGTCTCGATGATGTGGGCGATGCGCAACCCGTGCTCCACGGCGAAATCCAGGTAGAGGCCCACGTCGCGCTGCGGATCGACCACGGCGGCAACCCCCTCCGACCCGATCAGATAAGAGGCATGGGCGAGGCACCCGAGATAGAACTGCTCGAACACCACCAGGGAAGCCTATGTCAGTCCAGCAGGCGAATGCAAGCCGGCAATCTGTTATAACTGGCACAGATGGATGCGCTATCACATCGCAGCGGCCGGACCTCTGCGAGCAGCCGTCACAATTCGACAAACTACCGGCATCCGGCTCCCAGGCCGAGCCGGCCAGGATCGGCGACCGATATCCGTACTGGCTGTTGCCCGCCGGGGGCGCACCTGCCGTAGGGTATGCCGGGCTGGTCCCAACTCCCCACCGACCGGCTGCTGGCCGACGTATCTCTCTGGTCAGCAGACCTGTCGGACCTGGGTGCCGCCGTGCGGCGACTGTCGCCCTGGGCCGATTCGTTCCACTTCGACGCAGCCGATGGACATTTCGTCCCGGCTCTTTTGTTCTTTCCCGATCTCCTGCGAGCTCTCCGCCGCAGACATCGCGTCCTTTTCATGTGCACCTGATGGCGGAACATCCTTCCGAGCTCGCACCGGAGTTTCTGCGAGCGGGGGCGGACGTGATCACGGTTCATGTCGAGAATGACGAGCGGGAGGCTGGCGCCGCCATCGAAAGCGCACTGCGCTGCGGACGCGGCGCCGGGATTGCCGTCCAACTGGAGACGCCGGTGCGGTCGGTGCTGCCGTATCTCGATTCGGTCGAGCTGATCGTTCTGTTGGGCACCCCGGCAGGCGTGAAAGGCTCCGAACTCTCCCCGATGGCATGCGATCGATTGCGCGAGGCGCGCAGTCTCCTGCGGGGGCGCGGCACACGTGGGATCCGGCTGGTGGCCGATGGCGCGATCCGCTCCCGGACCGTCGCCCCGCTGCGCGCCGCCGGCGCCGATGCCGTGGTGCCCGGTTCCATCGTCTTCCAGTCCGCCGACCTGGAGTCTACGTTTCGCCGGCTGTGGGCAGGATTCGCAGAACCCTAGAGCCGCCTTGACCTAACACACTCGACTGTCGTACGCTTCCGAGTGAGCTCCGATGAGCAAGAAGTGGTATAACCTCTTCGTTTCCGTGGACCAGCCGGTCGAGGGGACGACGGAGGCCGGGGGGCCCGAGCCTCCTGTCAACGCTGCCCAGGCTGTAGCGGATATCGCCGCCTCCATCGCTCCCGAACCCCGGTTCACAGCACCTGTGAACAATCCCGGTTCCTTCGAGGAGATCTACCAGGCCGCGGAAATCCAGCCTCCGGCGCATGGGTTCACCATCATGAAGGTGTCGGAGATGCTGCACAGCGAGCACATTCGCAACCTCCCCCGGGATGTGAAGAAGAGTTCCGTGCTGGTGGCGCTGGAGGCCTCCGGCGCGCCGATCCAGACGGTCATCGAAGACGCCGTGAAGCGCGACCGCGCGCTGGACACGTTCGAGCGCGTACAGGAGAAGGCCCTGGGCGAGCTCGAGGCGCACAAGACCAAAGAGAACCAGGAGATTCAGGTGGAGATGGACCGCATCGTGGCGGAACACCGTTCGCGAATGCAGGCCAACAACGATGAGGTGGCCAAAGAGCGCGAGAAGTTCTACGCATGGCGCCTGAAGAAGCAGGAAGAGGAACAAAAAATCTCGGATGCCGTATCTTACTTTGTTACGGAGAATCCGATCACGACCGGCGGCCCCGCGGCTGCCCCGGCAGCGCCCCGCTCCGCCGATAAATAGCCGCAGAAAGGGAGACTGACCTATGTGGAGACGCGTGTCCCGCATGTTCCGCTCGTTTTTCGGATTCTTCATTTCCGTAGCGGAAAACCCGGAGCTCATCCTCGAGCAGAACATCCGCGACATGAACGACCAGGTGCCTCGCATGAACGAGAGCATCGCCATGGTCAAAGCCAATGTCACGCTGCTCGAAAAAGAAGAGGCTCGCTACAAGAACGACCTCAACGGCCTCACCGCCAAGGTGAAGGCCGCTATCCAGGCCGGGCGCGACGACCTGGCGGCCAACTTCGCCGTCCAGTTGGAGCAGCTCCGCAGCGCGCTGGCGCGCACCCAGGGCCAGCTCGCCACGGCGCGCGGCGCTTTCGACAAGGCTCTCGCCGTGAAGAAGGCGTTCATGACCGAGAAGGAGCGCAAGACGCAGGAAGCGCTCAACGCCATCCGCGAGTATCGCCGCGCCCAGTGGCAGAAGAAGGTAGCCGACACCATGGAGACCTTCGAGGTGGCGGGCATCAGCCAGACCCACGACGAAATGGTCCGCAAGATCGAAGAGCAGACCGCCATCAATGAAGCGCGCATGGAGATGGCCCTGGGCAACGTGGACCAGCAGAAAATCAAGATCGAGGAAGAGGCCGAGCAGTTGCGGGCCAACGAACTGGTCAAGCAGTTCAAGGCGGAGATGGGTCTCATCTCGCCGGAGCCCGCCAGCGCGCCGGTCCAGAAAACCATCGGGGGAACCGAAGCACAGAAGACAGTTTGACCGGAGTGAATTCAAGCCATGGCCGTTAAGATTGAACGAGGCGGTTGGGTCCTGATGTTCGTCATCGGGCTGGGCCTGGTAGGTTACGGCCTGAACAAGTACGGGGTGCTGAGCATTCCCTTTCTGGGCGGTCCGAGCACGCCGAAAGCGCCCAGCGCCGGCGTGAAAGTGGATCCCACACTGCCGCTAACCCCCGCCGCAAGCAGCGGAACGAATGATGTGCGCGTGCGGGTGAACATATGGGTCGGCTGTGTGGGCGGGCTGGTGGCCAACGGAGGCTTGGACACCCAGCCGGGATCGATCTACGCCAACCAGGGGCTGAAGGTCAGCTTCAAGATTATCGACGACTGGACAGAAGGCGCCGCGGCGCTGGCCTCGGGCAACGTGGATGTCATGCTCACCACGGCCGACGTGTGGGCTAAGGATTTCGGCCAGTTCGAAGACAAAGGGGTGAATGCCCGTGCATTCTTTATGGTGGACTGGTCGCGCGGCGCGGATGGCGTCATCGGCAGGCAGGGCATCAACAGCATCGAAGACCTGGCCGGTAAGACAGTCGCGTTCGCGCCTTACACGCCCTCGCACTTCCTCTTGTGGAACGGGCTGACCAGTTCAGGTCTCTCCACCGAGCAGCGCAACGAGATCTTCAACAAGGCGGTCCACACCAAGGACGGGATCGAGCCCGCCACCCTGTTCGCGCAGCAGAAAGTGGATGCCGCCGTGGCCTGGGACCCGGACATGAGCGATGCCGTCGCCAAGCGGCCCGGCGCCAAGAAGATCTACGACACGCGGATTGCCAACCGTCTGATTGCGGACATCCTGGTGGTGAGCGACCGTTTCGCCGCCAACAACTCGCAGACGCTGATCAAGTTCATTCAGGGCTGGCTGGAGGGCGTGCAGTTCATTCAGTCGCAACCCTCGCGGGCCTACACGCTGATCGGCACCATCAAGGACTTCAACATCCCGAGCGACCTCGCCAAGACCATGCTGGAGGGCGTGAGGCTGTCCGATTACGCGGACAACCAGTCCTTCTTCGGGTCACCGGGCTCCAATTCCGACTACGCCAACATTTTCCGCATGGCCACCGATATGTACCGCGAGCTGCGCCTGATCAAGCGCGTGGGGGATGTCGAAGGCAGCGTGGACCGGCGGTACCTCGCGGCCTTGAGCGGCAAGTTCCCGAACAGCCCCGGCGAGGCGCCCATTGCCTACAAGGAGCCTGCCAAGGGTGCAACCCCCATCGCCACCCAGCGGCGCTCCATCTACTTCGATCCGAATTCGGCGAAAATGGGCCTCGATTCGCGTGCGGTGGTGGACGAGATCGGCGACTTCATGCGCGCCTACGAGAACACGGTGGTGGATATTGACGGCAACACGGATTCCACCGGCTCGCGCGAGCTGAACATGGCGCTTTCCAAGCAGCGCGCCGACGCGGTGAAGAACTACCTAGTCGAGAAGTATCATTTCCCGCCGGAGCGGATGCGCACGGTGGGCAACGGTCCAGACAAGCCGGTGGATACCAATGCCACACCCGAAGGCCGGGAGAAAAACCGGCGCACGGATATCAAGGTCTATCCCAACCCGGCCAAGTCGTGACGCTCGAAAATCTGTTTGAAATTCGCAGGACCACCTCGCGGCGTACGCGGGTGGTGCTGGCCATTGTGGCCTGGTCGGGGGTCGTGCTGGGGTGGTTCCTGCTGACCCAGTCCGGGATATTGCCGCCCTTCTCCGTGCCCAAGCCCGCCGGAGTCGTAGAGGCGTTCGTGCGGCTGTGGACGGAGTACGACCTGCTCGGCAATGTGTTCAAGAGCTGGTGGCGCATCGCGCAGGCGTTCCTGTGGTCCGCCGTGGTGGCCATTCCGCTGGGCCTTCTGATGGGCGGCTTCCGCTGGCTGCATGACCTCGTCAATCCCATCGCCGAGCCCATGCGCTCCATGCCCATCACCGCGTTTCTGCCGGCATTTATCGCCCTGTTCGGCATGGAAGAGGGCATGAAGGTGGCATTCCTTTGGTTCGGCATGTTCTTCTACCTGCTGGCCGTCGTGGTGGAGGAGGCCAACCGCGTGGACCACGCGCTGATCGAGACCGCGCTCACGCTGGGTGCGAAACGCCGCCACGTCCTCTGGCTGATGTTTCGCGCGTCGTTCCCGGCGGTGTTCGGATCGTTCCGCATTCTTTACGATATCGGCTGGACGTACGTGATCCTGGCCGAGATGGTGAATGCCCGCAAGGGTGTGGGGTACATGGTGGAGGCGGCGCGTAAGGTTCTCGATTTCGACCGGGTGTACGCCGGCATCATCGCCATCGGCATCGCCGCGTTCCTGTTCCGCTGGCTGCTCACCCTGATGGAGCGCTGGCTGTTTCCGTGGCGGCGGCCGGCGCAGAAAGCGCCTCGCGTGGTGACGGCCGCGGTCACCGCGAAGGTGGAGAGCCATGCCGGGCGCTAGGTCCAGAATTTCTCTGCGCAATGTCTCGCGCAGCTTCGTCACGCCTGCCGGCGAAACCATTCAGGCCATCCGCGACATCAACTTCGACGTGGAGGATCTCTACTCGGCGGAGGGCAAGGACATCGGCGAGTTCCGCGTCCTGCTCGGCCCGTCCGGCTGCGGCAAATCCACGATCCTGCGGCTGATTGCCGGTCTCGACCGGCCCGACACCGGCCAGGTACTGGTGAACGGCAAGCCGGTCACGCATCCCGGCCGCGATCGCGGCATGGTATTCCAGAAATACACGTCGTTTCCCTGGTTGACGGTCGCGGACAACGTCGGCTACGGGCTCCAAATCAATGGGGTTCCCCCGGCCGAACGGCAGCAGACCGTGGACCGGCTCATCGACGAGGTGGGCCTCCGCGGATTCGAGAAGTCCTATCCCGACACGCTCTCGGGCGGCATGCAGCAGCGCGTCGCGATCGCCCGCACGCTGGCCGTGCGGCCGGAGGTCATCCTCATGGACGAACCCTTCGGCGCGCTCGACGCCCAGACCCGCGCCGACATGCAGGAACTGCTGCTCCGCATCTGGGGCGAAGCCGCCAGCACCATCCTGTTCGTCACCCACGATGTGGACGAAGCCCTCTATCTCGCCGACCGCATCTACGTCCTGTGCGCCCGACCCGGTACAATCATTGAAGACGTGCCGGTGCCGTTCGGCCGGCCGCGCGACCCCTCGATGAAGCAGCGAGCCGAATTCCACGAGTTGCAGCAGCACGTGCTCGCCTCCTTGCGGCGCGCGCCGGGCCAGGGGCAGGTGCGTGTGAGTGTGTAATGGCGGAGGACAAGGAACTCGGCGGCAGCGACTACCTGAAGGCCGCGTTTCACTGGCAGTACAACAAGATCGCCCTCGCCGGCGCGGCGGCGTTCGCGCTGGTTTCGGGTAGCTTCCTGCCGGTATTATTGGGCGCCGGCCTCGAGCTGATGTACCTGAGCCTCGTGCCGAACAACTCGCGTTTCCAGCGCCTGGTGCGCTCCTGGAAGTACGAAGAGGAGAAGCGCCAGCGCGAGAAAAGTCTGAGCGCGTTGTTCTACGAATTGCCTCCCGAGATGCGCGCCCGCTACGGCAGCCTGGATGGAACCGCCAATGCCATCCGCTCCAGCTACGGCCGGCTCTCTTCCACGTCGCAGATGTTCGTGGACCAGATGGAGTCCAAGCTGCAAGGCCTGGCGCAGTCCTACATCCGATTGTTGAACTCGGCGTTCCATCACCGCGAGTATCTGCGCGCCACCAATCCCGACAACATCCGCAGGGAACTGGAGCACCTGCAGAAGGACCTGGAGCACGAGCCGGAAAAGGTGCAGGAGATCAATCGCAAGCGCATCGAGATTCTGAACAAGCGCGTCGAGAAGTACGACAAGGTAAAAGAAAACTGCCAGGTAATCGATGCGCAGTGCGCCGCCGTCGAAGATGTGCTGCAGCTTATCCGCGATCAGTCCGTGACCATGCGCGACCCGCAGCAGATCAGCGACCACCTCGACAGCCTGGTGAAGGACGTCGAGCAGACCGAGGAGACGGTGCGGGAAGTGGAATCGATCTTCGACCTGTCGCCGCTGGCGACAGCGGAGATCGACACCGGGCTGCCGGCGCGGAACCGGGTGAGAAGTTAATTAATTAATTAAGCACGCGCAACCGCGCGCGGCGGGCGTCGCGCTGAGCCATCTGTCCTGTCGGCGGACTGGAGTAGATGCGCCGGATCCGGGCCGAAGCCCCCGTCCTACAGCAGCGTCCAGGGTGCGCGGTATTCCCGGGTCAGCAGCCTGGCGGCTTCGGGGTCCCCGACCATGCGCTCGTCTTTGGCATTCCAACGGATCTTACGGCCCGTTCGCTGTGCGATGACCCCCAGGTGGCAGGCGGTGATGGAACGGTGCCCGATCTCCCAGTCCGCCACGGGTGGCTTGCGGCTCTTGATACTATCCAGCCAGTTCTGCACGTGCACGATCTGGATGTCGGGATCCAACCGGATGCCCGATGCCGACATCGGTCCGCAAAGCGGCTTGCGCGCTGCGTGCGACGCCGGTTTCGGCCCGAGCCCCCGGTCGGCCAGCATCCCCGCCACGGCATCGCCTTCAACGTAGAACGGCCGGCTCACTTCGGGAGTCACCTCGTAGCTGGAACGGTCCACCACGATGGTCCCCTTGGTTCCGTGGAAACGGATTCCGTAGGACCGGCCGGAGAACGGCGTGGCGTTGATCATGCTGCTGGTGTAGCAGAGCACGAAGCCGGGATAGTCGAACGTGGTGCGGAAGAAATCCGGCGTCTCCCGGTTGTCGGCCAGCGCCAGTTTTCCGCCGCTCGAAGCCGCCGCTAGCGGAGCATCCACTCCCATGATCTGGTGTGCGCTGTCCAGGTGATGGGCTCCCCAGTCGGTCATCATGCCGTTGGCGTAGTCCCAGAACCAGCGCCAGTTCCAGATGAAGCGGTTGCGATTGTACGGCACCTTGGGAGCCGGTCCGAGGTACAGGTCCCAGTCGAGCCCCGCGGGTGGGGCCTCATCGGGTGGGTTTCCGCAGCCCTCCGGAAAAACGTTGGCTGTGTTCCAGCACTCCACCAGCGACACCTTGCCGATGTAGCCGGTCTGGACCAGTTCCTGCACCTTGGCGTAGTGCGGCGCGGAGCGCTGCTGGCTGCCGGTCTGCACGATGCGCCCGTAACGGCGCGCGGCGTTTACCATGGCCCGGCCCTCGTTCACGCAGTGGCTCAGGGGCTTTTCGCAGTACACATCCTTCCCCGCCATGCAGGCCAGGATGGAGATCGGCGCGTGCCAGTGGTCCGGCGTGGAGACGAATACCGCGTCGATGTCCCTGCGCTCGAGCACGCGGCGGAAATCGCCGTAGCCTTCCACTTTGCCGCCCACCTGCCGAACCGCGTGGTCCACGAAGGGCCGAAAGGGATCGCACACGGCCAGGATCTCGACATTCGGGTTCTTGAGGCAGAGCGTGAGTTCGTAGTAGCCGCGAGCGCCCAGGCCGATCTGGCCGATCGCGACGCGCTCGTTCGCTCCCAGCACCTTGCCGAGAAATGGGCCGGTAGCGGCCGCGGTCATGAACTGCCGGCGTCGCACGATGTTTGCTCCCTTGTGATTGTATCGCCGGGTCCGGCCAGAAACCGTCTGACTCAGACGGGAGCGGTCAACGCACCGGCCCGAGATGCGCGGCGAGATACCTGATGATGGCCTCGCGTTGCGCGGTTGTACCCGGCATGCCGCGGTTGGCCATGTCGCCGACTACCCGCGTCCACCCCTCTTCGGACTGACGAAACCGGGTCACCACGGTCGGGGCATGACATCCGGCGCAGAGCTGTTCGATCAACTCTCTCCCAGACCCCGAGGGCAGGCCGGCACGGTCGAACTCGGCCGCCACGGTGGCGGCTCCGCCCGAAGGGTCCGGCGGCTCCGGGACTGGGGTCATGGGTGGAATCGGGCTCGCGGCATCCAGCGCGAACGTGTAGACCCTGGAAGGCGCGGCCTGGCTTCCACCACGGCCAGTGAGTACGGTGACGTACTGGCGGCCGCCCAGCATGTAGGTGATCGGGTTGGCGAATCCCGGCGCGAGTTGTGCGGACCACAGCTTCTCGCCCATGTCCGCGCTATAGGCGCTGAAGGTGCCGTCGTTCGATCCGTGAAACACGAGGTTCCCGGCGGTGGCCAGCGCGCCGCCGGTGACGCCCGGCCGCTCGAACCGGATGCGCCAGCGCTCGCGCTGCGCCACTGGATCCCACGCCACCAGGAACGCGCCCTGCTGCTGCGGGCCGCCCGAGCCCACAGCGACCGGACCGCGCCGTCTCGGCGCGCCCTGCGTTGCCGGGCCTCGGTCCACGCAGCCTCCCTGTATTCATGCGGCCGACCTGGTGCGTGGAAGTCCGGGTCGAAGGAGAAGAAGCCGCTGGTCTCCTGACGCCGGAATGTACATCAGACCGGCCACCGGATTCCACGCCATCGCGTGCCAGTTGTGCGCGCCGTCGGAGCCCGGTGAAATCGCGGCGCCTTCCGCCGTAGGCGGCTTCGGGAGTCTCGATCGGGCCGGCCGGTCTTGGGATCCACACCCAGAGCCCAGGTCACCTTGGCGAACGGCTTTGGCGGAAATGAATTCCCCGTAGCCCGGTCCACCACGTAGAAGAAGCCGTTCTTGGGCGCGTGCAGGATGACTTTGCGGCGGCGTCCCTGGATGGTGAGATCGGTGAGCACCAGCGGCTGGGTGCTGGCGTAGTCCCAGTTGTCTTTGGGCGTTTCCTGGTAGTGCCAGACGTACTCGCCGGTATCGGGCCGCAGCGCCAGGATGCGAGCCGAGGTACAGGTTGTCGCCGCCGCCGGGGCTGCGAAGGTCCGCGGTCCAGGGCGAGCCGTTGCCGGTGCCGATGTAGAGCAGGTCGAGCTCGGGGTCGTAGGCCATGCCGTCCCAGGCGGTGCCACCGCCGCCATACTTCCAGCACGGGCCGTTCCAGGTTTTCGCGGCCGCTTCCATGCGCTTTGTTCTCGAACGGCAGACGTCGGATCGCCGGGCACGATGTAGAAGCGCCAGACCTGTTTGCCGCCTGCGGGATCGTAGGCGGCGACGAAGCCGCGCACGCCGAACTCGGCGCCGCCGTTGCCGATGATGACCTTGCCTTTGACGACGCGCGGCGCGCCGGTGATGGTGTAGTCGTCTTCCTGGCTGGCGACTGCACGCGTCCAGACTGCTTTGCCGGTCTCGGCATCCAGCGCCACCAGCCGGTTGTCCAGAGTGCCCACGAAGATTTTGCCCCGTAGTAGGCGACGCCGCGATTGACCGGGCCGCAGCACATGCTGGGGCCGCGGCGGAAGCTTCACGCCGCGCTCGTCGGTGACGAACGCCTGGTGCGGGATGCCGGGGATCCCATCGCCATTTCATCTTGCCCGTGCGGGCGTCGAGGCGAAGACCATACTCCAGGGGAGCGTGCCGTAAAGCGTGCCGTTGACGACCAGCGGCGTGCCTTCGATCTGTCCCGCGAAGGAGCCCGTGTCGGCTGCCCACGCCAGACCGAGCTGCTTCACGTTGCCGGCGTTGATCTGGTGAAGCGGGCTGTAGTGTGTCTCCGCCCGGTCGAGCCCGTACATGGCCCATCCCGTGTCGCCGCCGTTGGTCTGGGCCAGCGCGACACACAATGCCACGGCTCCCACGAGAAGCGCGCGAAACATGGTTTGTCCATTATATGTGCAACCGCGCGCCTCGCAGTTCCTTCTTCAGCCAGGCGTTGGCCATCGCCCAATCGCGTTTTACGGTGACCGCGGAAATGCCGAGCGCCTCGGCGGTTTCTTCCACGGTCATCCCGGCGTACACCCGGCACTCGATGATGCGGACCTGCCGCGGATCGACCTGGGCCAGGCGAGCTAGAGCGCTGTCGAGCATCAGGAACACGTCCGCGGGATCGGCCGCGCCCGGCAGATTTTCGTCCGCAAGCTCCACCTGCCGGGCGCCGTCACCACGCTGTTGCGCACGGTTGCGCGCGTGCTGAAGCAGGATACGCCGCATGGTCTGCTGGCGATGGCAAGAAGGTGCGCCCGGTTCTGCCAACCGGCCGATCGTTGCTCGACCAGTTGCAGGTACGCCTCATTCACCAGGGCCGTGGTCTGAAGCGTGTGGCCTGGGTGTTCCCGGCGCATGTGCGCGCTGGCCAGACGGCGAAGCTGCTCATAGAGCAGCGGCGTGATTTTTTCCGCGGCATTCTGGTCGCCTTCGCGCAGATCCGAAAGCAACCGTGTGATGGTGCGAGCCGGTGATGGGGCCGTGAGACCGCTCCGAGAATTATACCGAGAGGATGAAACCGCACCAGCCGCGAGTTTTCACGGCTGGCTGCCGGCCGCTTCGAAGCGCGTGAGATCCGCTTCCAAATCCCGCCTCAGTTGCGACCGTTCCTCCGTTTGGACGGCAGCAGGGCAAGCGCCTCCCGACAGGCCTTGACCGCTTGCGCCCGATTTCCGTTCACGAAGTACGCCTGAGCCAGAGCCTGCAAGAAACCCGGATTGTTGAGGCCGGACATGGCGACTGCCTTCTCAGACAGATCTCGGCGCGGCGCGTGCCGGCCGGATTCTCAGGCTCTGTAGGGGTCGAAGTAGGAGATTTGGACCGGGTGATCCAGATCGACGCCCCCACCAAAGTGGCTTCGTTCCTGCAAAGACCGGGACGAGCCGGCCGCCGCGCCGGCACCCGCCGCAACTGCCTGTTTCTGGCAACCAATGCCCACACTTTGGTCCGGGTGCCTCCATTGAAAAGCTCTGGTGCGACGGATGGGTCGAACCCGTCACGCCGCCTCCGTTCCCGGTGCCTGTTGTCGCCCAGCAGGTGTTGTGCCGGGTGTTGGAACGAGGCGCCGTCCCATTTTCGGGATTGGCTTCTTCCGGTCATGCCTACGATGGCCTCCTGGAGCACCTGCTGGCCCAGGGGTTCCTTCATCTCGATGGCCCCCTTGCCAGCATCTGCCCCGGGTCCGAACGCCTCGGAGGTGGCCGTAACCCGCCGGCGAAGCGTGCGCCACATCGCCCGCCAGACTGTGCGTTTTTAAACTGAAGTCAGGCTCATTTGGCGTTAGCGTTAAATTTAACCCGCCCGCAGGATTCCCATCCGCCGCCCACCGCTCTATAATTGCTCCACATCGAAAGGAGTCTGCATGCTATCGAGGGTCCAAGTCAGACACTCTATTTTCGTCTTTGCCTCTATTGCGCTGGTGGCCGGATTTTCTCTGGCGCCGGCATGTTTTGCCCAAGCCGTCGCGATCGCTCAGATCACCGGCACGATCGCCGATCCCAGCGGCAGCCCTGTGCCTGGAGCGCAGGTGAAGGTTACCGAAGTCGAAAAACAGCTCGTTCGCATTACGTCCTCTGACGCGCAGGGCCGATACACGCTACCCAACCTGCCCGTCGGTCCGTACCGCCTCGAAGTAACCGCCAACGGTTTCAAAAGCTATGTCCAGTCCGGCATCGTGTTGCAGGTCGGCAACAACGTCCAGATTAACGTCGCCATGCAGATCGGCGCGCTATCCGAGCACATCGACGTCACGGCCGAGGCGGGCATGGTCGAGACGTCGGAAAACACGGTTTCCCAGGTCATCGATGAACGCCGCATCGTGGACCTGCCGTTGAACGGCAGACAACCCACCCAGCTCATTCTTCTCTCCGGCGCCGCCATGACGACTCCATCCGGCGACCTGAGGGGAAGCAAGAACTTCTACAGCTCCACCACCATCTCCGTCGCCGGCGGTCAGGCCAACGCCGTCAATTACCTGCTCGACGGCGGCGACAACAACGACTCGTTTACCAACGTCAACCTGCCCATCCCATTCCCCGACGCCTTGCAGGAATTCAGCGTCCAGACCAGCAGTTTGCCCGCTCGCTTCGGCCTGCACCCCGGGGCGGTCGTGAACGCGGTCACCAAGTCGGGAACCAACGACTGGCATGGCAGTCTGTTCGAGTTCCTGCGCAACGGCGACGTGAATGCCCGCAATTACTTCGCGCCCCGCCACGACACTCTCAAGCGCAACCAGTTCGGGGGCACCATCGGCAGCCACATCATTCGTGACAAGCTGTTCTTTTTCGGAGGATTTCAGGGACAATTCAACCGCCAGGATCCTCCCAACTCGATCAGCTACGTCCCCACGGCGGATGTGCTGGCCGGCGATTTCAGCACCATCGATGGCGGCGGCTGCATCTCGGGCGGCGTCGGAAAGACCCTTCTCGACCCCAACAACGGCCAGCCGTTTCCCGGTAACCAGATTCCCGTCAGCCGCTTCAACGCGCAGTCCCTGGCGTTGGCCAAATACCTCCCCGCGGCGCAGACCGGCTGCGGCAAGGTCACATACGGCATCCCTACCACCGGCGACGAAGACCAGGTCATTGGCCGCATCGACTGGTTGCAGAGCTCCAAGCACACCATCTACGGCCGCTATTTCCTTGACGACTACCGCAACCCCGCCTTTTTCGACGGGAGCAACCTCCTCACCACCACTTCCGCCGGCAACCTGGAGCGGGCCCAGTCGCTCACGATCGGTGACACCTATACCTTCAGCAGCAGTCTCGTGAACTCGCTGCACATCACCGGGACCCGCCGCCGCGACGATCGGGGCGCGCCGGCCAACGACATCAATCCTTCCACCCTCGGGATCCAGGTACCCACGCCCGTGCCGAACTTCATTCAGGCTTCTGTCAGCGGCTACTTCAGCGTCGGCTGTGGAACCTGCGCTAATGCCCACTTCAACGTCAACTCGATCCACCTCGCCGACGATTTGGATCTGATCCGTGGCAAACACCAGATTGCTTTCGGAGTGGATTACATCCGCGACCAGTTCAACTCCATCAACATCTGGAACTCCAACGGCAACTTCTCGTTCAACGGCCAATACGCCAGCGGCAAGAACATGGGTGACGCATTGGCCGCGTTCATGCTCGGCACCATGAACTCGTTCACCCAAAGCGCGAACCTGCAGAACGCCACGCGCGGCACGATTTTTGCGCTCTATGTCCAGGACAGCATTCGGCTTACGCCCCGGCTGACCATCAACGCCGGACTGCGCTGGGATCCAACGCTGGTGCCGTACGACTACTTCGATCGTGGCGAATATTTCTCACCGGAGGCCTTTCGCGCCGGCCAGCGAAGCAGCGTGTACACCAATGCGCCCGCCGGCCTTCTGTTCTATGGCGATCCAGGCATCCCCCGGGGCTTCCAGCACTCCCACCTGCTGAACCTCTCCCCGCGCGTCGGTGTGGTTTGGGATCCCACCGGAAGCGGCAAGCAGACGATCCGCGTGTCCAGCGCGATTCTCCGCGATACCGAGGAGATGTTCTACAACGAGCGCCAGACCACCAACCCCCCCTACGCCAACTCCATCGACGTGCCTTTCCCCACCGGCGGATTGACCGATCCCTGGGCCGGGTATCCCGGAGGTGTTCCCTTCCCGCTGCCCTCGCCGCTGCCCAAGACGTTCCAGTTCCCCACTGCCGGCGTGTATGTCGACCTGCCGCTCAACCTGCTGCCAACCTACATGTTGCAGTGGAACATCAGTTACCAGCGCCAGTTCTCCGCCAACTGGCTGGCGTCCGCGAGCTATCTTGGCAACAAGACCACCCACGTCTGGGTGGGCGAAGACATCAACCCCGCCGTGTACATTCCCGGCAGCTCTGCCAGCACCAATCTCCGCCGGCCGCTCTACCTGGAAAACCCCGCGCTGGGGGCGGCGTACTCCAGCATCACCACCTCCGATCAAGGCGGAAACTCGCACTATGCCGGCCTGCTGCTCTCGCTCCAGCACCGCTTCGGCCATGGGTTCACCCTGCTCACCAACTACACCTGGTCGCACTGCATCAGCGACGTGGATTTCACCGGCGAACTGGCGGGTTCACAATACGAGAACCCCTACAATCGCTCGCAGGACCGCGGCAGTTGCAACTTCGACGTCCGCCACCAGACCAACACGTCTCTGATCGCGGTGAGCCCTGTCAGGGGCAATGGCATCGCGAGCCGCGTGCTCGGCAACTGGCAGATCGCACCTATCGTCTCGATCCACAGCGGACTGCCCATCAACATCACCGACGGTCAGGATATCGCGCAGACGGGTATCGGACTCGATCGCCCCAACCTCGTCTCACCCGCTGTGTATCTCTCCCTCCCCGATCCGCGCTCCTACGTGAGTCGCGCCGCGTTCCATACCCAGGCGGCAGGAACGTTCGGAAACTTCGGCAAGGATGTTCTGACAGCGCCCGGCAGCGTGAGCTTCGATCTGTCGTTGAGCCGCACGTTCCACATGACCGAGCGATGGCAGCTCGAAAGCCGCGCCGAGGGCTTCAACATCATCAACCACACCAACTTCAACGGGCCCGCCACCGGCCTCAATAGCTCCACCTTCGGTGTGATCAACGGCGCCGGCGACCCCCGCATTCTGCAATTCGCCATGAAGCTGCATTTTTGAAAACTACGGGGCCTGGGCCCGGAACTACTTCCCTGCCCGGCTCCTTTCCCTGCTGATCAGCGCCTGCTTGCGCTCCGCACCCCAGCGGTATCCGCCCGTATCTCCCGTCCCCCGGATCACGCGGTGGCATGGAATCAATACCGCGACATGGTTCCGGGCGCACGCCTGCGCTACAGCCCGCGTAGCGGAGGGTTGCCCGATGCCGGCCGCTATCGCGGCGTACGACTGCACCTCGCCGTAGGGAATGGTCTGCAGATAATTCCATACCCGCATCTGAAATGCCGATGCACGGATGTCGAGCGGCAGGTTCAACCGGGGCCGGCTCCCTTCCAGGTGTGCCTTCAGGGCTTCGATCCACTGCCCGAACTCCGGCGGATGCGGCTCTTTCATCGGCTCCAGCTTCGCCGCCGGGTACTCTCTTCGCAGTCCGTCCAACAGCGCCGCCTCATTGTCGCCAAACTGCAGCGAACAGATTCCCCGGTCGGTCGCGCCGATCATCATCAGTCCCAGCGGCGATTCCACGGTCGCGTATGTCACCGCCACCCCGCGCCCGCCCCGCCGGTATTCCTTCGGCGTCATCCCCAGCCGCGTGTCTGCTCGCTCGTACACCCGGCTCGAAGATCCGAAGCCGGCCTCATATACCGCTTCCGTCACGTCCTTGGACCTCCTCAGGCTCTGTTTCAGCTTCCGCAGCCGGAACGCTTCCGCATACTGGCGCGGCGTCAGGCCCACCGCTGCCTTGAAGCTCCGCTGCAGATGAAACCGGCTCAGTCCCGCCCGCGCTGCCAATTCCGCCAGGTCGGGAGACTCGTCCACCGTGCTCTTCGATATACCGGCAGAGTTCCTCCATCCTCCGGTCCGGCCTGCTCTCCAGCGGTCGGCAGCGCAAACAGGGCCTTAGCCCGTCGCGTTCCGCTTCCTCAGCGGTGTCATAGAACCGCACATTCTGCCGCAGCGGACGACGTGCCGGACATGACGGCCGGCAATACACCCCGGTGGTGGTCACGCCGAAAAAGAACGCTCCATCGAAGCCCGGGTCCCGGCGTTCGACCGCTTCCCAATATCCCTGTTCCTTGGTCATGTCTCCAGCTTGCCCCATCATCCGATCTGATTCCATCCGCCCCTTGCGGACAAATCACCCATCCTGATCCGAGGCCACACCCCCATCTACGGGTAGCGCTCCGGTCCCCGCATAGTTCTTGTTGAATTCCACCACAAAAACAGTTAATTTCTACACAAATGACTCAGAAGCGTGTCTGTACTACTTGCAAGAACCGAGGGTGCGTGGCCCAGTGCCGGTTCATCAAGCCCGAACCGAAACTACAGCCCCGCACGACTCAGAAGGAAGGCTGAAAGTGATTAAGCTGTATCGCAGTGCGGCGCATCCGCGCCATTGGATTGCTTACCTGCCGGAAACCGGCTGGGTTGTGTTCCCCAACAGAGAGAACGGATGGGAGGACCGTCATCCCGCCCGCGGCCTCGACCCGCTGCATCTCCGCGCCGTGCCCTTGCACATGGCCGCCAACACCGGCATCCAGCCGGGTGAGCCGGAGCTTGCCGAAGTCGCCTAGCCCGAGATCTAAACCCCAATGCTGTTCACTTAGGTTACTGGGTGGGTGAAGGCCTCTGCGCCTACCCGCCGACCGGAGATTGGACCGGTCTCCGAGTGGCCCGAATCGACCAGAGCCATACCGGGCAGTTCCCAGAAGCGGACATCTGGGGGCGTGCCCCTGCGCGGTTCCAACTCCAGATGCCGCACGGTGGGTGCGGAATCATAGCGGTGATTCGCGAATAAGCGAATCAGAGTCGAGTTCCTGCGACGCACGCTGGTGCCCGACGCGACCTGGTCGATCCGTCGAAAATTCCGGCATTTTCTGGACTGCGGACAACACCGTGGCTGGCTATTTCACCTTGATTGGGGTCAAACCCCGTACCTTTGTACTCAGAGGTCTTGCGAACCCGGAAAGAACAGGCATACGCTCATCACATCATGAAGGTCAAATCCATTGCGCTTCTCGCAGGGCTCAGCGCTTCAGCGTGCACTGCGGTCGCTCAGAACTGCCTCGATGCAAAGCTCGACCTCGTCGTCGGTCAACGCGTCATCGAGACCACGCGCGTAACCTGGACGCCTGCATCGTGCGTTGCCGTAGCCCTACAACTGTACTCACAGGGTAGCCTGGTCTCAGAACGGAAGAATGTTCGTTCAGGTGATGTCACCATCGGAGAGCTCGCGAAGTCTGTTAGCGGTCAAGTGGAGATCAAGCTGTGGACCGGCGGTCCTACCGCCAACTCTGTCTTCGTCACGATAGATTCCCCTTGTGTGACCGCGACGTTGGAAGTAACGGATCAGCAAATTGTCACGCGCCAAACCCCAGTGAAATGGACCCCGAGCAGTGCACGGGAGCCATTCTGGCGTATCGCGATAATCAACTGATTTTTAAGCGGGAGCCGGTAGGTTCCGGTGACGTGACCTTCGGCGACTTGTTCAGTGGCGACGGTCCTATCGTGGTGTCTCTTTTCACGGGATCCGGGGTTCCCAGCAGCTCAGTCACCGTGGTCATTTTGCTGCCAGCGGGTCTGGTGGTCGAACAGGATTTCGGCGACGACCCGAGAGACGAGCTCGGGGAACCGCAGGAACTCAGCGAAGAAATCGTTCAACCCGACTGCTTCGTACAGGGCGCGGGTGAGGCCACCCGCACAGACTCCGAGGGATCGGCTCACAAAGCTCGCGCCCTTGTCGAAGAATCCAACGCGAAGGGCTTGCCGGGTATCGGGGACCATGTTTCGGTCCACCAACGCGTTGCGCGGTCTCCCCTCGCGGGGCCCTACTATTTGGGAATCTGGGGCAAGATCGACGGTGCCACCGCCTCCATGGCAAACGTTTGGCTCGAGTACGCGATCGCGCAGACGTCTCTAGCTGGCAGCGGCTGGGCGACGAGGGAAGCAGCTATTCAGCTGCTCAGCGACTGCACATGGGCCGTGTGGACAGACTATTCCTCGGGTCGACCTCACTGGGAGGTTTTCGCGCGAAGCTGTCCTGAAGCTGACACGTTCCATCACCTCGCCCTTACCTTCGACTGGGACACGCGTTTCTATCGGAACTTCACAATCAACGAGTCCTTGGTGTTTGACCTCTCCAGGTACCGTCTTCCCGTTTTGCCCAACAAGTTCCATGAATGGGCCACTGTCTGGAGTGCCGAGGCTGAGGCAGGCGTTACCTGCGGCACTACCGCGATTGCACGTTACAGGGCCGTGTACGACTATCTCGAAATACGGCCGTTGACCGCTGAGCCCGCTGCCTTCACCGCTTTGTCCGCAGCGACGTATACACTCGGCAAGCCACTTGCTCCCGGAATGATCGTCGCTGGATTTGGCACTGCCTTGGCCGCCGCGACGGAGAGTGCGGAGACGGTACCTCTACCCACGGAGCTTTCTGGCGTCCAGGTGGTCACTACAGACGCCGACCTCAAGAGTTCGCTGGCCCCTCTGTTCTACGTAGCGGAATCTCAGATCAACCTCCAGGTGCCCGAGGGCACCCGACCGGGGCGGATGGAGTTCGCCATCCTGCGTGGAGGAGAGACGGTTGCAAGTGGCGTCGCAGCAGTCGCGGCAGATGCGCCTGGCATTTTCACCGCGGATTCCAAACCGAATGGAGCACTTGCCGGGAGTGCCACGCTGCGTCGCAAGGATGGGACGACGGTGACCATCCCTGCCTTTGTTTGCACTGACACTCTGTGTTCTTCGAATCCAATCGTCCGCGCTCCCGACGTCGAGAAGATTGTCATCACGCTATACGCCACAGGCTTGAGCGCAGCGGCAAAAACCAAGCCTGCGGATGTGACGGCTTGGATCGGCGAGAAGCCCGCGCCGCTCGTTTTTTTCGGAGAGGCGGCGGGGCTTGTCGGCGTTCAGCAGGCGAATGTGGAAGTCCCGGAGGGCATCGTGGGAGATGTTGGCATCATGCTCAGGACTCGGTATTCCACAAGCAATACCCCTACCATCTCCCTGAGGTAGAATGACACGCCAACAGGTCAAGACTTTTGTGAAACCTCACCCGGAGCCACGGTGATCTTGACCATCGTGGTGGCGTACTCGTGCTCGGAATTTTCAGCCCGCAGCTCGTATGTTGCCGTCCGCTGAGGTGATGCGGTGATGCTGCCCTTCGGATTGACGTTACCGACGCTGCTTATGCTCACCTGGCTGCCGCCAGTGGTTTTCCAACTCAGAGTCGCCAGGCCGCCCGGCGGGATTGTCTGCGGCGTGATTTTGAAGTAGATGACACGGGGATAGCCGCGCGGCAAGATACCTTCATCCTGCACGCCCTTAACGAACCCCTTCAGTGCGTACAACGCGAAAAATGGTAGTGCGACTCCCGCGAGCAGCCCTCGGGCCTGATCGAACACAAAACTTGCGGTTAGCGGAAGGCAACTCGCGACGGCTTGGACCACGATCCCACGTGCTTGGTCCATAACCAGGCGGGGAACACAGTCGGGGGGTGCCTGGCTATGCGGGATGATCAATTGGAAGATCGCCACAAGGAGGGCCAGTGGCACAATTACCCGTAGAACAAGTTCTTTCATTACGTCTCGAAATTCCCACCTAAACAAGACGAGTGTAGACAACAGCAAGGCGCCCGCAAACAACGACGACCACAATGCGGCTATCACCAGTTCTTGAAAGACACCGGGCAGCATCCAGCGTTCTATGAGCGCCCGCAGCGACGAGTTGTAGAACAACGATGCGCCACCGCCGGCCGCCCCGGTTTGGATCAGGAGCAATCCTGTAATCCTCATTTTCGTCTTACGTGTGGTGAGAACGGCGGGTGCCCGCCACAAGCCGATCGCCGTGTATGTGGCCACCGGCAGTGCAGAGGCTGCTCCCCAGACCAATGCGGGCCAACCCGCCGGTTCATTGCCACTGCCTCCAAGGTAGTAATGCCACCGCAGGACTCGGCATATCAAAATCCAAAGAGCGGGGACCATAGCCGCGCCCACAAAAAGTCCTGGCGATATCGGTATTTGAGTGGGCGCCCTTAAGAATTGACATACCAGGACCAGCTTCCTCGGGGGGAACCGTTCAGTCGTTCCGCGGCGTCTAAAGGAGACCCCGTAGCCCTCCTCCGTTAGGCCGATCTCGTGACGATCCTGCCGTGTTGCCACAGCTTCGTAGTACTCTGCCAGCCTTTTTCGCAGGTAGCCTTTGGTAGCGGCTACTTTGTTCACTTCATCACGGTTGCCCCAGAGAGCATGGGCAATATTCTTGGCCAAAAGTTGGTCTGGCTTCGGGCCTTGCTCCAGTTCATGCCGTATGAGGTGTCTCAACAGCCTCTGGGCATCTCCATGTATCACCTCCGCTACTTTTTCACATTGCGCCAGGATTTGGGTCTTCTCCTCAGCTGAATAACGTCGCATTCAGCAGGTCCTCGGTCTTTAGTTTAGCTGTTCTCACTCATACCCATTACGAAGCTGCAACTCCGAAGCCTCCGAAGTCCCATCGTGGCCGATGGCGCCGCCGGAGTGCTCTGGGAAAGAGTAGCCAGCGCGTCGTACTTTGGCGTCAGTTGCCGATTTGGCCTGACGGTTCCGTTCGACTGATAGGCGTTCAGGAGAAACTGAACCGCCTTCGACCCTGTCTTGGACTTCCGGGTCTCATGGGCCCCAAACGGCCTTCGAGGACTTCAGCACCGCGGAATCACACGACCGCCGCTACGTCCGCCGTGCCACGCGCCGCAGTCGGGCTCTGAGGTCAGGCCGCAGTACGAGGACGCACTTCCGTCCTGATGCGGGCAGCCGCCGCGTCCTCGGCAACGGCGAGGTCATACTTCGCCTGCAGATTCATCCACATCTGCGCGGATGTTCCAAAATAACGGGCCAGGCGTAGAGCTGTGTCGCCCGTTATGCCCCGCTGCCCTTTGACGATTCCCCCGATCCGGTTGGCAGGCACTCGCAGGGCGAGAGCCAGCGCGTTGGCCGTCAATCCCGCATCGGCCAGCAGCTCTTTGAGCACCTCGCCAGGATGAAGCGGCCGCAGCCGCTTCGATTTCTGAATCGCCATCTCAGTTCCCTCTAGTGATAATCCACAATCGCCACATCGTGGGCATCCCCGTCCCGCCACGTGAAGCAGATCCGGTATTGGTCGTTGATTCGAATGCTGTGCTGCCCCTTCCGGTCACCCTTGAGGGCCTCGAGCCGAAAACCCGGCAGTTCGAGATCGCCAAGCGATATCGCAGCGTCGAGCACTTCCAGCCGCACACGGGCGGACCTCTCGATCGCCTGGCAGGCGCCTGCTGAATTTCCGCTCCAGCAGCCGCTCGGCATCTTTGTCGCGGCAGGAGCGGATCATACGCTCCTCATATTACGATAGTCGTACTATGATGGCAAGCGGAATGAAATCAGAGATTCGGTGTGCGCTCTGGGAAGCGTCCGGCCTCCGCTCGGATCGCGGGTTACCGGGAAAATTGGCCCACAGCCGGCGATCCGGAAGGGCCAGCGCGCCAAGCCCTGAGTGAACCGTATTGTGCCTGGCCCGATCGTTGCCCGCCATCGCGGCCCCGCCGCGAGACCCGCTCAACGCGCCGGTTCGGGCGGCGTCGGCGGTTCCGTTCCGGTCAGGTGCTGATCGGCGCGCGCCGGATCGTAGGCCGGATTTGGCGCTGGCATCGCCGCATTCACCGAGCGGCGCCACTTCACAAGCTGGGCGCGCAGCCTCTCGCGAATCTTCGGCTCGCGTAACGCCAGGTTGCGGCTCTCGCCGATGTCATCCTTCAGGTTGTACAGCTCCAGCCGCCCATCCTCGAAGAACTCGATCAGCTTCCAGTCGCCCATCCGTATCGCTCCGCCCGGTGTCCCGCCCTGGTTGCTGTAGTGCGGATAATGCCAGTAGAGCGCATCCCGCTGGAGACCGTCCCGGCCGCGGAGCAGCGAGACAAGGCTCACGCCATCCACCCGCGGGCCGCCGCCCCGCTTGCCCGCAGCCATTTCCAGAATGGTCGGGAAGAAGTCGATGCTGCACACCGGGGTCTCGCACACGCGCCCCGGTTGGGTGACGCCGGGCCAATCGACCAACAGCGGTTCGCGAATGCCGCCCTCGAAGAGATGCCCTTTCCCGGCGCGCAGCGGCCGATTGTCCGTTACCGGGTCTTTTCGCGACCCCTCGAAGCGCAGGCCGCCATTGTCGGAGAAAACGAAGATGGCGGTGCTATCCGCGATGCGCAGCCGGTCGAGCGTGGTGCGGATGCGGCGCAGCGCCTCGTCCACGCTGGACACCATGGCGGCATAGACCGGATTCGGGAAGCCTTTGCCGCCGTTCTTGAGCCGATACCTGGCGGCCGCCTCCTCCCGGGCCTGCAGCGGGATATGCACCGCGAACTCCGGCAGGTACAGGAAGAATGGCGCCTTGCCGGCGGACTCCTCGATAAAGCGATCCGCCGCATCGCTGAGCTTTTCCGTGAGGTAGTCGTCCTTGCTGCCGCCCGTGAGCCGCGGCAGATCGAACGGCCCGAAATACGATCGCGGGCTGCCGCGCTCATTGCCCGCCACGTTGATATCGAAGCCCTGGTCCGTGGGCAGGAACCCGTCGCCTCCCAGGTGCCACTTACCGATGCTCGCGGTGCGATAGCCCAGAGGTTTGAGCGCTTCGGCCAGCGTGGTCTCCCGCAGCGGAAGCTGCTGCTCGAAGGCCGGCGTAAGCAGCCTGGCCGCCGGCCACTGCTTCCGCCCCGGAATCCAATCCGTCAGGTGCAGCCGAGCCGGATACTGGCCCGTCAGGATGCTGGCCCGCGTCGGCGAGCACACCGGACACGCCGCGTAGGCGTTGGTGAACCGCACGCCTTCCGACGCCAGCCGATCGAGGTTTGGGGTCTCGTAGAAGGTATTGCCGTAGCAGCCGAAATCGCGCCACCCCAGATCATCCACCAGGAGGAAGACGATATTCGGTCTCTGCGGAGCCGCTGCTGCGGCGCACGCCCCCGCGGCGGCGGCCAGAAACCCCCGGCGCGTCATCCGGAATGAAGTGTGGTCCGGCACGCTGGCTTCAACTCTACGTTACCCTATCTCGCGCTTTCCGCGGCCTCCGGCCAGAGACCGGTCTTCCGGACCAGGCGCTGGAAGCGGGCATCCGGCCGCAGCGTGTCGTAGATGGGGGAGACGCGGAGCATCAGAATCTGCGAGTCGTGCTCCTGGTACATTCCCTCGAGCAGATCCAGAGCCCGGGCATTCTCGCGGAGCCCCATCAGGGCAAATACCAGGCACATCGGCGCGACGTGATGCGAGCCTGACGGCTGCTCCAATCGATCCAGCGCCGCGTTCGCCTGAGCGATCCGGCCCGCGAGCCCGTATGCCATCGCGAGGAGCGACAGCGACAGGCTGTCACCGCCGATGCCTTGCGCCCTTTCCAGGCTGGTGATGGCCTTCTCGAACGAGCATTTTGCCATGGCCGCCACTCCCGTGACGCACCAGGCATGAAAACAGCGCCCATCCATCTCGATCGTCTTCCTCGCGTGCGCAATCGCCCGGTCGAACCGCCGCGACCAATAGAGAATCCAACCGGTGGTCGATCGGATGGCGGTGGAGAGAGGATCGAATTCCTCCGCCGCGGTGGCGGCTGCGAAGGCACCATCCTGATCCAGTTTCATCACGCTCAGACACGTGGAACGAATCCAATTCGCCGTCGGATCGTAGGGTCTGAGCCTGAGAGCGCGATCGAGATCCCGCAAACTGGCCGCCGCGTCCCAGTGATGCCACCAATGCACCAGCGCCCGGGCGATCCAGGCATCCGGCAGCGCCTCATCCAGTTCGAGGGCTCTCAGGGCCGCCGCCTCCGCCATGGGAAACTCGTCAGAGGCCGGAGCACAGCCGAAGTATCCAAGTAAGGCATGGGCCATCGCCTGCATCGCATACGCCGGCGCAAACTGCGGGTCCAGACGGGCCGCGGCGTCGAGGCAGCGAACCGCCTCGAAAAACCCATCCTGGTCGAGTCGATTGAGATGGAACAGTCCTTGGATATAGGCGTCGTGGACCTGCGGGTCGGCCACGCGCGTGCCTCCCAGTCTCCCCCGGTCCGCGGGCGAGAGTGCGATTTCGATCTCCCGCGCGACGTCCTCGGCCACCTCGCGTTGCACCGTGAAAATCTCCAGCAACTCCCTTTCATAGGTCTTTGCGAGCCGGTGTGTCTGATCTCTCGCCTCAATAAGCTGCACAGTGATCCGCACGCGGCCGTGCGCGCGGCGAACCGTGCCTTCCACCAGGTAATCAAGGTCCAGTTCCCGGCCAATCTGCGCAATGTCCTTGCTGCTGCCTTTGTAGTGCATCGAGGAAGTGCGGCCGATGACGCCCAGGTGCTCGCGCCCCAGTACCGCGAGTTGGCTGATCAGCTCATCCGTCATGCCGTCGCTGAAATACTCCTGGCGAGGATCGCCGCTCAGGTTCTCGAGAGGCAGCACCGCCAGGCGGAGCTTTCGCTCCGGGGTCACCTGCACGATCGGACCGATGAAGCGGTAACCGCGCCGGGGTACCGTCTCGATGAACCTCGGTTTCTCCGCCGAATCGCCCAGAGCCTCGCGCAGGCGCGTGACGGCGGTGTTCAGGTTGTTGTCGAAGTCGACGAAGACGTCCGATGGCTAGAGCCGCGCGCGGAGGTCCTCGCGCCGCACCACCTCTCCCGGGCGTTCCAGCAGCATGTTCAGCACGCCAAAGGACTGTTCCCGCAGCGCGATCCGGCGACCCTCCTTGCTTAGCCCACCCGACTCGAGGTCCACCTCGAAGCCGTCGAAACGAACCGCGCGCCGCATTCTGTCTCAATGGTGCAGCAGAATTCAATCCCGAATCAAGGCTTTGTCCATTTACCGGTAAGGCATGTCAGGAGCATATTCCGGGCAGGAGGTATTTAAATATGCAACTACGAAACATCATGTTGGGGACCGCAGCGGTCCTCGGCCTCGCCGCCGTAGCCGCGGCGCAACCGCAGTGCGGGGTCGGCAGCATTCGCGGAACCTGGGCCATGAACTTACTGGGTTGGGCGATCCCGATGGGGCCCCCCGGAGCCCAACCGGCTCCGATCGTGGGCATCGTGGCGCTGACCATCGACTACGCCGGCCACCTGACCGGTTCCGGTACGATCATGTGGGGCACGGGAATCGCCGGCACCCCATTGCCGCCGGAGACGTGCTGGACTTCGACATGATCGATGGCACCGTCGAGCTGAATCCGGACTGCACCGGCATCTGGAAGTACAGCGTCAGGTTGAAGGGGACTCCGGCGCCGATTCCGGGCCAGTATGTGGAGCGGATCGTGGCGGTTCCCGAGAAGGACGAAATCCTGTTTCTATCGATCCGCAGTCCCCTGTCGAAGCCGATGTCGACCGGAACGGCGAAACGGATCAGTCCGGTCCCCACGCCGGTGGCATGGCCGCAAGCGCCAGCATAATAACGACCGGCTGGGGCCGGTTGATCACCGGCCCCAGCGCCTGGAAGCTGGCGGCGAGGTTAAGCAACAGAATGGCTGGTTGCGCAAGCCCTCAGCCGCCGATAAGCTGAGGTTTAGCCCGCACGTGTTCGACTGCCTGATTATCGCTGACGATCTCACCGGCGCCTGCGACGCGGCCGTCTATTTCGCCATGCGCGGCCGGAAGACGTTCGTTTCGGTCGCCCTCGAAGACGCCCCGCCACCGGATTTCGCGGCGTACGCCGTCAGCACCGACAGCCGCGAACTGCCTCCCGAGGAACTGTGCCGCCTCATGCGCGACGTGGCCCGCCGCCTGCCCGCGCGCGAAGCCGGAATTCTGTTCAATAAGATCGACTCCACCCTGCGCGGCAACGTCGGGGCCGAGGTGGCGGCGGCGCTCGACGCGTTCGGATACGATGCAGCCGTGATTACGCCGGCATTTCCCGCCCTGAAACGCGTGGTCGAGGCGGGGTTCCTGCGCGTCCTGGGCGGGGAGCCGTTCGCCCCTGTCGAGGTCGCGCGCCGCCTGCGCTGGCAGGGCGCTGAACCCTGCATCCACGTCCGTCCGGAGGTGCTCATAGAGGCCATCGAATCCGGCACGCGGTTCGTGTCGGTGGATGCCACCTCCGATGACGATCTGGATTGCGTGGTTGCGGCCGGTCTGAGTTCGCGCCGGCGCCTGCTCTGGGCCGGCTCCGGCGGATTGGCCTCGGCCCTGGCCCGCACCTTGTCGCCGCGCCCGTCCGAACCTGGCCGCGGCCGGAGGCCGGCGCAGACCGTCCTCTTCTGCCTGGGCTCCGACCACCCTGTCACCGTCAAGCAGCGGGAAGAACTGCTGGCCGCGCGGCCCGAACATCCCGTCGTGCGCATCGTCCGAGGTGCACAGAGCGCCGAGACCATCCTCGACCTCGTGGCGCAGGCCCACCCCGGAGCGCTCGTGCTTTCCGGAGGCGACACAGCTTCTCTCGTCTGCCGTGCCCTCAGCGCCCACGGCATCCAGGTCCACGACGAGATCCTGCCCGGCATCCCGCACGGCGTTCTGGCGGGCGGGTCTTACGATCAACTCCCCGTGGCCACCAAGGCCGGCGGCTTCGGCGAACCCGAGGCCCTCATCCAAGTGGCGGATTTTTTTGCATGCCGCAAACCATAGACCACCTTCCCACCATTGCCCTCACCATGGGCGATCCCGCCGGCGTCGGCCCGGAAATCGTCCTCAAGGCCCTGTCCGACCCGGACCTGCGGCCGCTCGCTCACTGGATCGTGGTTGGTGATTCCGCGGTGCTGACGCAGGCCCGGCGGATCACCGGCCTCCACCCCGGAATCTCCAGGTTCATGACACCGGCATGCCAGGCGAGGTCTCCTTCGGACGGCTGGACGCGCGCTATGGCGCGGCCGCCGTCGAATACGTCCGCATTGCCACCGAAATGTGCCTCGGCGGCCAGGCCGCCGCCATGGTGACCGCGCCCCTGAACAAGGAAGCGGTGGCTCTTTCCGGAATGACGTTCTCCGGCCACACCGAATACATTGCCGGGCTGTGCGGCGCCTCGGAATCGCGCATGCTGCTGGCCAGCGAGAGGCTCTCGACCATCCACGTCACCACCCACCTCCCGCTGCGCGCCGCCTGCGAGCTCGATACCGGCCGCATCCTGCGCACCATCCAGTTGGGTCATGAGGCCATGCGGCTGCTGGGCTTCGATGCGCCACGCATCGCCGTCTGCGGCCTCAACCCCCATGCCGGCGAGCACGGCCTGTTCGGCCGCGAAGAGCGTTTCATCACGCCCGCCATCGAAGCCGCTCGCTCCTCCGGCATCCAGTGCAGCGGCCCTCACGCCGGCGACACGGTTTTCCTCCAGGCCCTGCGCGGCGCCTACGACCTGGTGGTGGCCATGTACCACGACCAGGGCCATATCCCCATGAAGCTGATCGATTTCGAAGGCACGGTCAACATCTCTCTCGGCCTCCCGATCATCCGCACCTCGGTGGACCACGGCACCGCGTTCGATATCGCCGGCAAGAACCTGGCCGATCCGCGCAGCCTGAAGCAGGCCATGCGCATGGCGGCCCGCATGGCGACCCGGCGCGCCACTTTGCGCTAATCCCCGGATTTTTGCGAACTCCCGCGCCGCACTCACGTATTAGTCATTTGGAGCATTCATGTCGTCGTACACCACGTCTCTGAAGCATGTTCTGCGCCGCCTGGCACGCTCACCCCTGTTTACTGCCGTTACCCTGATCACCGTCGCCGCGGGTGTGGGAGCGAATACCGCCATCTTCAGCATCGTCTATGGAGTTCTCCTGAAACCCCTGCCGTACACCCAATCCGAACGGCTGGTGGCCATTTGGGAAACGTCCACCATGGTCAATCTCAAGGAGATCAACGCCTCCCCCTCCACCTATTTCACCTACCGCGAAGAGGGACGTGTGTTTGAGGATAGCGGCGCGTGGCGGACGGATTCCGTGAGTGTCACCGGCATGGGCGAGCCGGAGCACGTGACGTCGCTGATGGTCACCGACGGCGTGCTTCCCATCCTCGGCGTCCAGCCCACGCTCGGCCGCTGGTTCACGCGCAAGGACGATACGCCCGGAAGCCCGCAGACGGTGATGCTGACCTACGGGTATTGGCAGCGGAAATTTGGCGGCGACCGCTCCGTGCTCGGGCGGAGGCTGGTGATCGATGGCGAAGCGCACGAGGTCATCGGGGTCATGCCCCAGCCCTTCCGTTTCATGAACCGCAAGACGGAGCTGATTCTGCCCCTGCGCTTCGACCGCGCCAAGGTGTTTGTCGGCAATTTCAGCTACCAGTCCGTGGCGCGCCTCATGCCCGGAGTCACCATCGCGCAGGCCAACGCGGATGTCGCCCGCATGCTCCCCATCATGCTGCGCAAGTTCCCGCCGGCTCCCGGAATCTCCGTCAAAATGTTCGAAGACCTGCACCTGGGAGCCGCCGTGCGGCCGCTGAAGAATGACGTGGTGGGCGACGTCGGCAAGCTGCTCTGGGTGCTGATGGGCACCGTCGGAATCGTGCTGTTCATCGCCTGCGCGAACGTTGCCAACCTGCTCCTGGTGAGGGCTGAGGGCCGCCAGCAGGAGTTGGCCATTCGCGCCGCGCTGGGCGCCGGATGGGGCCAGATCGCGCGCGAACTTCTGTTGGAAAGCACTGCCCTGGGGCTCGCTGGCGGCGCGCTGGGGCTGGGGGTTGCCTATGCAGTGGTTCGGCTCGTGGTGGCGTTGGGGCCCTCCAATCTGCCGCGCCTGGATAATATCGCCATCGATCCCACCGTGCTCCTGTTCGCCCTGGGTATCTCGCTGGCTGCCGGGCTGCTGTTCGGCCTCGCTCCCGTGCTTAAGTACGCAGGTCCGCGCCTGGGCTCCGCGTTGCGCGATGGAGGCCGCACGCTCAGCATGGGCCGCGAGCGTCACCGCGCGCGCAATGCCCTAGTGGTGGTGCAGGTGGCGCTGGCGCTGGTTCTGCTGATCAGCTCGGGTCTCATGATCCGCACGTTCCAGGCGCTCAATCGCGTGCAGCCGGGCTTCACCCACCCGGAGCAGATTCTGTCGCTGCGTCTCTCCATCCCTTACTCGCAGGTGCCGAAAGCCGAGCAGGTGGTCCGCGTCTTCGAGGGCATCGCGCAGAGAATTGCGGCGGTGCCGGGTGTTCAGTCCGTCGCCCTGACCAACTCCATTACCATGGACGGTTACGACAACAACGATCCTATCTTTCCCGAAGACCGGCCATACAGCGAAGGACAGATTCCGCCGTTGCGGCGCTTCAAATCGTTGTCGCCCGGGCTATTCCACACCATGGGCAACCCCCTGCTGGCGGGTCGCGATTTGACCTGGACCGACATCTACGACCAGCGCCCGGTGGTCATGGTATCGGAGAACCTCGCGCGCGAATACTGGCGCGATCCGGCGCACGCGGTGGGGAAGCGCATTCGTGAGAACCCCAAGGGTCCGTGGCGCGAGATCATCGGCGTGGTGGGCAACGAGCGCGACAATGGCGTGAGCCAGCCCGCGCCCACCATCGTGTACTGGCCCCTCATCGTGAAAGATTTCTGGGGCGACCCCGTTTCCGTGCGGCGCACCATGGTCTTCGCCATCCGGAGCCCCCGCACCGGCTCGGCTACCTTTACCCACGATATCCGGCAGGCAGTCTGGGCCGGCAACCCGGATTTGCCCATCTTCGACCTTCGTACGGTGCAGGAAATCTACGACAAATCCATGGCCCGGACCTCCTTTACCTTGGTCATGCTGGCCATCGCCGCGGGCATGGCACTGCTGCTGGGGATCATCGGCATCTACGGTGTGATCTCGTACTCGGTGTCCCAACGTACCCGCGAAATCGGAATTCGCATCGCGCTGGGCGCGCCGCACGGCCAGGTGACCCAGATGTTCGTCCGCCACGGTTTTCTGCTGGCGGCCATCGGCGTGGGTTTCGGGCTCGCGGCCGCGGCGGCGCTCACGCACCTCATGTCGGCCCTGCTGTTCGATGTGAAGCCGATCGACCCGCTGACCTACAGCGTCGTCCCGCTGGTACTGGCTCTCGCGGTAATGCTGGCCAGCTACTTCCCCGCGCGCCGCGCGACGGCCATCGAACCCGTCGACGCCCTGCGCGCCGAATAGCTTCTCAGCAGACGCGCAGACACTCCATGCCCAGCAGGCCGGCCAACTTGTCCAGCTTGCCCGCGATGTGCCCCACGCCCACCGCGCAGTGATGCGCCGGACCCTGCGCGCTCCACTCCGCCACGAACCGCCGCGCGCCGATCGAGAAGCGGTAACGGCTGTTGGTGTTCCCGATCTCCAGGATCGGGCCCGCAACCGATTCGCCTTCCGCCGTCAGCAGCTTGATCCTGCCGTTGCCTGATTCCACCACCGAGAGCAGCGTGGCCGGCCCGTGCTGCACCGACATCTCCACCGCCAGGCCGCGCCCCACCTTTCCGTGGAACACCGAAAGCGGCCTGACCTTCGTCTTGCCCTCGCCAATGGCGATGTGCGCCGGACCGTCGTGCCCCATCAGCACCACATCATCTTCGAAGTCCATCGCGTAGAACTCGGTGAAGGAGCCGCCAGCGCCCAGCTCGCTCATGATCTTCATCGCCTGCACGTTCTTGATCTCCATTTCGCCCGCCACCGGAATGCCGCGGGCGGTCAGCAGGCTGTTGCCCAGGATGATCGAGCTGATGGCGTCTTCGCTGGCGGTGTTGCCCGTGCCGCTGTAGAAATAGGCCAGCGAACCGAGAGCGTGCCGTTCCACCATCCCGTCGAGCGCCACCGAAGTGCGCGCGGCGCGCGCCAACTCCTCCGGCGGGCAGTCCGGCTGGACATCGAATACCTCGCGAAATTCGGCCACCCGGTCAGCGATGGCGGCCTCGGGCGCCGCGCCGCACAGGGCCGCCAGCTCATCCACTTCGATGGTTTCGATGTGCCCGCCAAACCAGGCGCACTGCTGCGTGAGATCGGAATAGATGTCCAGCATTCCGCCGTAGTAGTGGCCCATCACCCCGAGCCGGTTGTGCTCCATGACCGTGGCCGCGCGCGCCGCGGCTACCCAGTCCGCGATCTCGCCCCACGCCGCCCGGTCGTTGTCGAGCATCCCCGTCACCTGGTGGAACGGAATGCGGCAGCGCGCGAACACATTCGCAATCTCAGGCACGGGGCACGCCTGGCAGAACGCCAGCCACTCCCCGGTCATGCGCGCGCGATCGCCCATCCGGTTGAAGGCGGCGTAGTCGATGGCCGGTGCCGGCGCCAGGTTGAGCACGATCACCGGCGCCCGCGCGCGCCTCACCACGGGCAATACGGTGGACGACAAGGCGTACGTGGTGACGTACAGGAACAGCAGGTCGATATCCGCCCGGCGGAACCCGTGGCCGGCTTCCACCGCTCTTTCCGGCGTATCCACCAGGCCCATATCTACGACGTCCACCTCCATCGCCGCCAGCCGCCCGCCCACCCGCCGGATGTATCCCTTGAGACGTTCCTCGAGACCCGGGAATTGCGCCCAATAGGCATCCAGCCCAATCCCGAACAGGCCCACTCGCGTTCGGTACTCTTGCATGCTCTTCACCCTACCGCAGCGGGGGCGCCGGCTGCGTTCGATCCGCGGTTACGCCCCGGTTTCAGGGCAAGGAACAACCCATTCCCTATCGACATTAGGATGATTATGCTATACTCCCCCTATGGCCCTCAGCCATCTGCGGACCCTCGAAGCCGAGAGCATTCACATTATCCGCGAGGTCGCCTGCGAATTCCAGAGGCCGGTGATGCTGTACTCGATCGGCAAGGACTCGTCGGTGATGCTGCGCCTGGCGCAGAAGGCGTTTCATCCGGCAGCGATTCCGTTTCCCCTGCTGCACGTGGACACGACGTACAAGTTTCGCGAAATGATCACGTTCCGGGACTCGTACACACGTGAGGTAGGGGTCCGGCTGATCGTCCACACGAATCGCGGGGCAGTCGACGCGGGGGCCAATCCGTTCCGGCTGGGAACCCAACGCTGCTGCGGGTTGCTCAAGACCACGGCGTTGCTGGACGCGCTGCGCGAGGGGGGGTTCGACGCGGCATTCGGCGGGGCGCGGCGGGACGAAGAAAAATCCCGCGCCAAGGAGCGTATCTACTCGTTCCGCGACGTGCGCGGGCAGTGGGATCCCAAGAACCAGCGTCCCGAGTTGTGGAACCTGTTCAACGGCCGCGTGGAGCCGGGCGAGAGTATCCGGGTCTTTCCGCTTTCCAACTGGACCGAACTGGACGTTTGGGAATACATCCACGTGGAAAAGATCCCGGTGGTGCCGCTGTACTTCGCGAAAGATCGATGGATGCTGGAGCGCGGGGAATCGCTGATTTCGCTCGAGCAGGATTTCATCCCGCGGCTGCCGGGCGAAAAGCCGAAGCTGGTGCGGTGCCGGATGCGATCGCTGGGCTGCTCGCCCTGCACCGGGGCCATCCGATCCGAGGCCGACACGGTGCCCAAGATCATCCAGGAGCTGATCTCGTTCCGGCGGTCGGAGCGCGAGAACCGGGTGATCGATCATGACCAGGACGGTTCGATGGAGATCAAAAAGCGCGAGGGCTACTTCTGATGGCGGCGCTTCCGGATGTGGCATCGCAGTTTGATGTGGAGCAGTTCCTGGCCCGGGAGCAGAGCAAGGACCTGCTGCGGTTCAGCACGGCCGGCAGCGTGGACGACGGCAAGTCCACGCTGATCGGGCGGTTGCTCTACGATTCGCAGAACGTGTATGAAGACCAGGTGCGGTCGGCGGCGAAGGCATCGGTGAACCGCTCGGCGGGGCCGATCGATTTCTCGCTGCTCACCGACGGCCTGCGGGCCGAGCGCGAGCAGGGCATCACGATCGACGTGGCATACCGGTATTTCTCCACGGCCCGCCGCAAGTTCATCATCGCCGACACGCCGGGGCACGAGCAGTACACGCGCAACATGGCGACGGGGGCGTCCACGGCGGATCTGGCGATCATCCTGATCGATGCCCGCAAGGGCGTGCTGCCCCAGTCGCGCAGGCATACGTACATCGCGTCGCTGCTGGGGATCCGCGAGTATGTGGTGGCGGTGAACAAGATGGACCTGGTGGGCTACAGCCAGGAGGTGTTCGAGCGCATCCGGGCGGACTTCGAGGCGTGGAACGGGTCGGTGGGCCGGGTGTATTTCGTGCCGATCAGCGCGCTCGAAGGGGACAACGTGGTTTCGCGCAGTACCCGGATGCCGTGGTTTGACGGCCCGGGGCTGCTGGAGTACCTGGAGACCGTACAGGTGGAGCGTGCGGCCGAGGAGACCGGATTCCGGCTCGCGGTGCAGCGCGTGATCCGGCCCGATCAGGATTTCCGCGGCTTTGCGGGACAGGTTGGCGCGGGCTCCGTGCGGCCCGGCGACGAAGTCTGCGCGCTGCCCTCGCACCGCAGGACGCGGGTGAAGTCGATCACGACGTTCGATGGCGACCTGGAACTGGCGCATGCGGGGATGTCGGTGACGGTCACGCTCGAAGACGAACTGGACCTGAGCCGGGGCGATATGTTGTGCGCGGCGGAGACCGTGCCCCAGGTGGGAAGGCATTTCGAGGCGCACCTGGTCTGGATGAACGAGCGGCCGCTCGATGGCGCCAGGCAATATCTGCTGAAGCACACTACCCAGTTGGTTACGGCCCGCGTGGCGGCGCTGCGGCACCGGGTGGACGTGAACACGCTAAGCGCCGAATCGGCGGACACGCTGGCGATGAACGCGATCGGGCTGGTGGAGATGGAAACCGGCAGGCCGCTGTTCTTCGACGCCTACGAAAAGAGCCGCGCCACCGGCAGCTTCGTACTGATCGATCGCGAGACCAACGCCACGGTGGCGGCAGGCATGATTTTGCGGGCCGCGGGCGGCGTTCGGGCCGCGGGTCCGGTGACGGCGAAGGAGCGGAGGGCGCGGTACGGCCACGGGCCGGAAGTGGTCTACGTGGGACGCCGCGAAGCGCTGGCGATTCTGCTGGAGCGGCGGATCTTCGAGCACGGCTGCGCGGTAGTGGTGGTGCGTTCGCCGGGCGATGACGTTCTGGAAGCGCTCGCAGCGGCGGGAGTGATCGCGATTGTGGTGGACGGCGCCGAGACCGCACTGTCGCACGACGACCGGCGCGCCGCCGACGAAATCTGGGATCGCCTGTTCAACGGGCGCGACACGGACGGAATTCAGGGGGAGGGGATATGAAAACCGCGGAAGCCGAGAGCCTCATCGGCGAGGTTCTGCGCGAGCGGCCGGGCATGGCCTGCGTCACGTCGAGTTTTCAGACCGACTGCATGGTGCTGGTGCACATGCTGACGCGGCAGCGGCCGTCGATTCCCGTGCTGTTTCTGGATACGGGTTATCATTTCGCCGAAACCTACGCGTACCGCGACCGCATGGCGGCGGAATGGGGCCTGAACCTGGTGAACCTCATGCCGCGGCTGACGGTCGCCGCGCAAGAGCGGCAGTTCGGCATTCTGTACGAGAGCGCGCCCGACCGCTGTTGCGGGATGCGCAAGGTGGAGCCGCTGTTTGCCGGGCTGGAGCCGTTCGACATCTGGTTCACGGCGCTGCGGCGCGAGCAGTCGCCGACGCGCGCCAATCTGACACCCGTGGACAACTTCCCGCTGCCCGGCGGCAAAGTGCTCACCAAGGTGAGCCCGCTGGCGGACTGGACCGCGCGGGACGTGTGGGCTTATCTGAAAGAACACGGCATTCCGCCGCTTCCGCTCTACGACCGCGGGTTCACCAGCATCGGCTGCGAGCCCTGCACGTCGGTGCCGATCGATCCGGAGAATCCACGCTCGGGCCGCTGGGCAGGCCGGAAGCTGGAATGCGGGATTCACATTTCGGGGCAGTGACATGCTGATCGGGTTGGGCTTTCTGATCGCGCTGGCGATCGGCGTAACGGGCGTCGGCGGAGGCACGATCACGGTTCCCATGCTGCTGCTTTTCGCCCACGTGGCCCCGGCGAAAGCGGTGGGCACCGCGCTGGCGTTTGGGGCGGCGGTGAAGCTGATCGCGGGTCCCATGTACCTGGTGCGGCGGCAGGTGAGCTTCCGCATCCTGGCGCTGATGATCGCCGGGGGCTTGCCGGGGCTATGCGCGGGACTGTACTTCCTGAACCGGATGCACGCCGCGAACCGCAGCGGTCTGCTGACCCTGCTGCTGGGCGTGTTGATCGTGGTCACGGCGGTGATCAACCTGTTCCGGTCCCACGGCGCAACAGGCGGGAACAGCGACCGCTCGCGCTGGCTGCCGTGGATCATGCTGCCCATCGGCGCCGAGACCGGCTTCTCGTCGGCGGGCGCCGGGGCGATCGGCACCTTGGCGCTGATGAACCTCACCAGGCTCACTCCGGTACAGGTGGTGGGAACGGACGTAGTGTTCGGGCTGGCGCTGTCGCTGGTGGGCGGGGGCTTTCAGGTGAGCATCGGAGCGTACGACCCGGTCATCCTCACGCAACTGATCGTGGGGGGCGTTTTCGGGGCGGTGATCGGCCCCAACCTGGCAGCGTGGATTCCGGCCAAGCCGCTGCGGGTCGCCCTGTGCTTGTGGTTGGCCTCTCTGGGCAGCCTGATCTGCCTGCGCGCCTGAACCGTGGGGCAGGTTTTCAACCTGCGGGCCGATTTTCAATCGGCCCAGCGCCGGTTTCAAACCGGCGCCCGGCTTGCAAAGCCGCCCCACACTAATCACTAATCCTGAGGAAGCAGGGCGAGGGCCGACAGGATGATCCGCGTCTGCAGCGCGGCGTCGTTCGGAGCGCCGAGAGGATACCCGAACGGCAAATCCACGAACAACGCCCGCGGCGGGGCGACTCGTTCCGTGATCTCGCGGCACAACGTGATGGAGACCGTGGGGATGCCGGCTTTCTCGATGATGCTCTGGATCAGTCCGACCGACTGGTGGCACATGGGTCAGACCGGCGTCAGCAGAACCGCATCCACAGCGTCTTCCACGAGCATGCCGGCAACTTCCGGCGCAGTCCTGTTGATGAGACGGCCCGGCGCGGTGATCGAACCCATGAAGCTGAAATGACGGGGAGCGGCGGAGCCGAGGACGCCAGCTTCCACCAGGGGCCCCAGCCGGTCCAGCGGCAGAGCCAGGTTCTTGTCCGCCGCAATTCCGCGGATGTCAAAGGCGTCGCTCCGGTGAGCGATGCCCAATGTACTCAGGTCCGTATCCCGCGGGATCACGCGGTAAGAGAAGTCTCCGCCACGAATGGAAGTGTCGAACGGGGCCTGGTCGGGCTTGAAAAAGGCCGCGGTGGTGACACAGGCTACCCGAGCCTCGCGCAGTGGCTTGTCCAGGCGCGCGCCCGGATGCCAGTCGAATCGGCGGTACGGGTACGCCGTCATGAAAAGCCGGTAGGCGGGCTGGAGATCGGAGAGTTTGGCCACGCGGCGTCCTTCCTTTAGGGTATGCGCCTGCACCGCATCATGACGCCGTGTCCTTGAGGGCGGTCACGCCGCGGGTATCGCCGCGCAATCCGAACAGACGCTGGAACCAGCGGACCATCCCGGGTGTGAGCTTGGCCATCAGAAACTGGTCCGCCGCCCGGCGGTTGCCGAGAACGTAGGTCGGGTAGGGGTGGATCGTGGAGGACAGCTTGCCCAGGCTGACGCCGTTCCGCATGGCGACGGCGTACTCGCCGATCATCTCACCGGCATGCGCGCCAAGTATGGAAACGCCCAGGATGCGGCCCCAGCGATTCGCCAACACCTTCACCATCCCGGTAGTTTCGGAGTCGGTGATCGCCCGATCCAAGTGCGCAAACGGGAAACGGTAGACCGGGCAGGGCGTTCCGTTACGCTGCATCTCGGCCTCGCTTCCGCCCACGTGGGCGAGTTCCGGATCGGTGAAGGTGGTCCACGTAACGTGGCGCTCGTCCATGCGCGAGGGTATGTGCAGAATGGCGTTGGTCACCGCGACCTTCGCCATGTGCTCGGCCATGTGCGTGAACAGATGCCGCCCCGCGACATCGCCGCAGGCATAGATGTGCCTCGCCGACGACTGGCAGCGCCGGTTCACCAGGATGCCTCGGTCATTCATCAGGACACCGGCCGCGTCCAGATGCAGGGTCTCCACATTGGGACTGCGCCCGACCGCCGCGAGCAGCGCATCGGCTTCGACTCGTACTCCACGTGCGGCATGAGCGGCGCCGGCCTTTAGCCGGACGATTTCGGTGTCCAGAAGAAACTCGATTCCTTCGCCCCGAAGATGCTCCAGTAAGATCGCGGCCAGCTCCGGGTCGTCGCGGCCGAGAATGCCGCCTCCGTGGCTCACGACCGTGACCGAGGAACCCAGGCGTTGGAACGCCTGAGCCATCTCGAGTCCGGCCGGGCCGGCTCCCAGAACCAGCAGGCGCCTGGGCAACCGGTCAAGCTCGAAGATTGTCTCGTTGTTGAGCACCGGCACGGTCCCGTCCGTTTCCAGGCTTGGGGTGCGGGGCGAACTCCCGGTGGCGACGACGAAATAGCGGGAAGTCAGCTTTCGGGCTCCGCCGTTCGCTTCGATCTCGACGGCATGCGGCCCGAGAAAGCGGGCGCGTCCGGCAATTACTTCGACGCCGAGTTTTTCGAAGTTCGGAGGCGCGTCCGCATCGGCGTAAATGTGATCCCGGATAGAATGTACGCGATCCATCACGCGCGAGAAGTCGTGTTCCACGTTCGCCGGGGTGAGTCCAAAGCGGCCGGCGGTCCGCATCTCATAGGCGATCGCCGCCGCCTTCAGCACGCTCTTGCTCGGGATGCAGCCGTACCAGGTGCAATCCCCGCCGAGTTTCCGCGCCTCCACGAGCGCGGTCTTGGCGCCCAGGACGGCGGACATGCCCGCGGCCGTGAGGCCGGCGGCACCCCCTCCGATCACGAGCAAATCCAGATCGTACTTCATCGAGACCTGCCTCCTTCGCGCAGCCTGGCCGCGATCTTCCGAACAGTGGAGTATCCGCCGAATCGCACCATGGCGGCAACCAAGAAATACACCCAGGGATGTCCGTGCACCTTCTCTGCCGTCCCTGCTTTGCGCCACTGGCGGCCCTGATTCTGGTAAATACCAATCCATTCCTTCTTCTTCGTGTCCACGGAAATGACCGGCTCGCCCGCCTGCAAGGCGCGTTTGGCGGCGCGGTTGATGTGCCGGAACTGCGCGTCGCGATCGGGATGATCGTCCCCCTCCTCGCTCTTCCGGTTGCCCTGCAGGCTGTAGCCATCTTTCCGCAGGAGTTGGGTGACTTTGGTGTAGCTGACCGGGTGGCGCCGGGCGGTCAGTTCTGCGCCAGAATGCGGGCACTTTTGCAGGTCCAGCGCAGGGGTGACTGCGGGTCGCCACGCGCCGTGGGCTCGACCATGTCGTCCAAGGCGGGAGCCAGGCCGGGATCGTTGGCCGTCAACGCATGCCGTCCGCCGCCCGCGCGGCGAATCCGTCCCGGGGCCAGCGGCGCGGCCTGCAATTCCTCCACGCCCTTGGTCAAAGTGACGCGCGATAGACCGCTGGCGCGGCTAACTCGCGAAACGCCGCCATAGGTAGATTTTGACGCGGTACTGACGTTACCGCCAGCCCGTTTTCAACAAACCCCTTTCAAACCGTGCGTGCGGTTTTCCCGCACACGGCCTAACGATGATCTTACTGGTGCGGCTTGCGCAGCATAGCGCACGGTTCCACGCAGTCGATGCAGACCCATACCGTGGAAGTGGTCGGGTTTCCAGGCGATCAGTGACGCCCGGGCGAGCGAGTGTCTCTCGACCTCGGGCTACGGTTCGATCGCGATTCGATTACCGATTCCACGCATGCCGCTCCGCGGGCCGGCATCACGTTTGCGGTGACCCGCGGCCGCAAGACCCTGCTCAAGGCGGGAGGCGGTCTGTTCTACGACCGCGTGCCGCTGAACATTCCCGCATTCCCGGATTTTCCGGCCCGCACCGTGTTAGTCCTCGGGCCGCAGGGAGAGGTGCAATGCTCGACCGCGTACGCCAACACGATCTTCGGGCCGCTCCGAAATCCCCGGAGCCGCGCCTGGAACGTGGAACTCGATCGCCAGGTGCTGGACAGACTGGCGGTCCGGGTAGCTTATCAGGACCGCTCAACCCATGATGCCTTCACGGTGAGCCCGACGGGCACGTCGCTGATCGTGTCTAACGCCGGGCGCGATTCTTACAGCGAGCTGCAGATCACGGGTGTGTACCAGATACGGCACCACACCGTGAACACGTCCTACGTGAGGTCGCGGGCATTTGGCGATCTCAACGACTTCAACCAGTTCTTCGGGAACGATCCGCTGGCCGTGATCCAGCCGAACGCGCGCGGGCGCCTGCCCCTTCGATGCGCCTAACCGGTTCCTGATCTGGGGCGAATTAACGGGACCCAAGAAGATCACCCTGGTCCCCGTGTTCGATCTTCATACCGGATTCCCGTACTCCATAGAGAACCAGTTCCGGGAATATGTGGGACCGCGCAACGTGGAGCGATTTCCGCGTTTCGCGTCACTTGACCTCCAGGTCACCAAGGAAATCCGCCAACGGAAGGCGCTTGCGGGCAATTTCCGCCCAACTCCCCAAACCGCTGGTGCAGTTTCGGGGCAGGCCAATTCTCGAACACGTGATACGGAGCGCTCAGCAAGCGTGGATCGAGGAATTCGTGATCGTCCTGGGGTATCGCGGGGACCTGATCCGCGACTGGTTCGATAGAATCACTGGACCGGCAACGCCCGCTTCACCTGGGTGGAGAATCCGGACTATCACAAAAGCAACGGCGTTTCTGCCTTGAAGGCCAGAAACGCACTGCACGGTAACTTCCTCCTGTTGATGGCGGACCATATCTTCGAACCGGAGACAGCCAGGACGATGGTCCGGCAACACCTCAAACCCGGAGAGGTAATCCTCGCCGTCGATCCCAAGATCGACCGCGTCTTCGATCTTGACGACGCTACCAAGGTCCGCCGCTGTGGCGACTGGATTGTGGACATCGGCAAGGACATTGCGGAATATGACGCCCTCGACACCGGCATGTTCCTGCACTGCGTTGCGCTTGAGGCGGCGGGCGATGTCACAACCCAGGGCAAAGACCGGTTCCGGTGACTGGCGCTGGAGCGCGTAACCGATGGTATCGGCGCTGATCGGCCCAATCCGCTTGGCCAGGACTCCCCGGCGGCACTCGGCTTCGATCTGCAACAGACTGGGGATCTGCATGGCCGCTCCCAGGAAGACCGCCTCAAACACTTTCTGCCAAGGATGGGTCGGGGCATGGCGACCTTCCGGCAGGGCGTCCACCAAGTGGGAAAAGTCGAACACCTTGTCGAGGTAGGCCTCGAAGCGGTGCCGGGACAAGCCTACGGATTCTCTTTCTCTTTGAGGAGTCTCCTCAGATTGATGCCGCAGATGGTGGCAGCGGCGGCATCAAAGCGGCGGCGCAACTCCACTTGCTGGCGCACCTTGGGCACCAACTTGGCGGGGATATGGAAGACCTTGGGTTTGCCGCCGATGAGCACGGAAATCTGAAATTGCGAATGAAGGTTCTGGCCATCGGCGCAATGGCAGTTGGGGCGGCCACAACGGCGCTTGCGTTCGACAAAAGAGCCGGGCAGCATTTCGCGGAAGGTGCCGAGGCTGCGAATGAGCCGGCCACGGGTTTCCAGTTCGGGGTCCCTCGGCATCTGCTATCTGACTCTAATAATAGTGTCAGAATAGACCCAGGTCAAGCGATATTTGAGATTTGCAGGAATGGCCCGAACTGGCGCGCCTTGGGAAAGGCACGGTGGATCAGTAACTTCAGACTCGTGCAGCTCCCAGGTTTACGGAATCACTGCAAGGTGGTGCCACAGCAGGCTGGCCCGGCGCTTGGCTCACTCATGCCGCAGCACACCCATGGGGTCGATCTTTGCCGCGCGATAGGCCGGCAGGAAACTCGCCGCCATCGTGGCCGTGCCCAGCACCACCGCCGCCGCGGCGAAAGCCAGGGGATCGGCGGCGTGCACGCCGAACAGCCAGCGCGATAAGATCTTTCCCAGCATCAGCGACAATGCCGTGCCGGCCATGACGCCCATTGCCGCCAGCGTGAAGCCGTATTTCAGGAACAGCCATGCCACGTGCCGGCGATTGCCGCCCAGCGCCATCCGCACCGCCACTTCGTGCCGCCGCAGGCTCACCACATACGACACTACGCCCGCAATCCCGATCAGAGAAATCATCAGCGCCACGCCGGCCAGGGACCCGATCAGCAGCATCTGAAATCGCGGCTCCTCAACCGATGCGGCCAGCAGCTCATCCATCGTCGCCACGTTGTACACCGGCTGATCCTTGTCGAGCGAAGCCGCCGCCTGGCGTATGGCGGCCGTCACCGATGCCGGCTCGACGCGCGTGCGGACCAGCAGGTCCAGCCGCGGCCCCGGAGATTGCTCAAACGGGACGTAGATCTGCGGGACCGGCTCGGACAGCAGGCCGAACTGGCGGATGTTGCCGGCCATCCCCACGATCTGCGCGAGCACCTCGTTCTCGCCCGGACGCGCACCCCCCAGAATCACCAGCGACTGCCCCATGGGATCCTGATTCGGAAAGAACCTCTTGGCCGCCGCCCGGTTCAGCACGGCGACGGGCGTTGCGCCATCCCGGTCAGACGGCAGGAAGCCTCTGCCCGCGATCAACGGGATGCCCAGGTTTTCGAAGTATCCGGCGCTCACCGCATGAAACGAAGCGCGCCACGCCCGGCCCGGCTCGGGCCGCGGCTGGCCGGCCGGATAAAACTGGCGGTCCTGCGGATCACGCAAGGGCCCCGCGTTCGTGGCCGCGACCGACCGCACTCCCGGAATGGCAGCGATCTTCTCCAGCAGTTGGTCGTGGAACGCCAGCAGCGCCGTAGCGGAGTCGTACCTTCGCGGCGGAAGCGTGAGCCGCATGGTCAACAAATGGTCGGACTGGAATCCGGGCGTGGCCGACAGGATTTCGGCGAAGCGCCGGATGATCAGCGCGGAGCCGGCCAGCAGGGTCATCGAGAGCGTGACTTCGACGACCACCAGGACCGAGCGCGCGCGGGCCCGCGCCGCGCCGGCCGATATCCGCCCGCCTTCTCCCAGCGCCGGGCGGAGGTCTACCCGCGATGCCGCCAGGGAGGGAGCCAGGCCGAACAGCACCGTGGTCGCCAGCGCCAGGGCCAGGGTAAACGCCAGCACCGGTGCGCTCAATGCCAGCTCGCGTTTTCCGATGATCATCACGGGAACCAGGGTCGAGAGCAGTCCCCGCGCCAGGTATGCGATTACCAGGCCCAGGACCGCGGCCGCACCGGCCAGCACGATGCTCTCCGTCAACAACTGCCGCATGATTCGCGAACGCGAGGCCCCCACAGCCGCCCGGATCGCCAATTCCCGGCGCCGGGCGCTGGAGCGCGCCAGCAGCAGATTGGCCACGTTGGCACATGCGATCAGGAGCACGCATCCCACCGCGCCCAGGAGCGGAAACAGCATTTCGCGGTTGCCGGATGCCAGCTCTTCCCGCAACGGCACCACCATGACGCCCATATCCGTGTTGGTGGCAGGATGCGCCGCTGCAATCTGCGCCGCGATGGTATCCATCTCGGCGCGGGCCGTCTTCAGGGCCACGTCCTTCCTGCGCCGGCCAAATACCATCAGTTCCCGCCGGCTGCGCGCGGCATCCGCCAGATCGGGGCCCTGAATCACCAGCGGCGCCCACAACTCCGAGCCGGAAAGGCCGCTGTTGGGAAACTCGAAGCCGCGCGGCATGATTCCGACCACGGTGTACATTTCGCCATTAATGCGGATTCGACGCCCGGCCACGGATTCATCGCGGCCATACCGGCGCTCCCAAAGGCCGTACCCCATGACCACTACCCGGGAACTGGCTGGCCGCTCGTCATCGGCGCGAAACCCGCGGCCGCGAATGGGCCATACGCGCAGCAGCGGAAACAACTCCCACGACACCGAGGATGCGCGCACGCGCTCCGGCTGGTCGCTGTCGGCAATGTTGAAGTTCTCGTATCGGGCCGCGCCAATCGCCTCGAACGACCGCTGGCGCGTGCGCCAATCCTGGAAGTCGGGCGGCGAAACTCTGTTGAATCCGGACTGCCGGCTTCCCTGGAACAGCCAGACCAGTTCGTCCGGTCCGGAAAACGGGATCGGATTCAGGAGCACGGTATTAATGACAGAGAAGATGGCGGTATTGGCCCCAATGCCAAGCGCCAGTGCCAGGACGGCCACCAGGAAGAATTCCGGCGCACGCGCCATCGATCGGCAGGCGTACCGGAAATCGTCGCGCAGCGACGGGACCATGATCACCTCCGCGGCGCCAGCAACCAGCAGCCGTTCATAGAATATATCGCACCCGGGCTGTCGCCGTTCCCCGGTTCCACACCCGGTGTGGTTCCGTGTACGATTTGTAGTCTGAGCACCGGTACGCATCCTCGAGGAGGAAGGGATGAGATTTCGATTGCCGCTATCCACCGCGTTCGGCCTCGCAGCCGCCGTCTTGTTCGTACCCCCGGTCCTGTCGCAGGGAACTCTTGCCGATTACGAGCGCGCCCAGGGACTGCAAGCCAAGGCCCGGGGATTGGTCGTGAACGTCCCGGGGCCCCCGAACTGGATCGGAGACTCCGACCACTTCTGGTATTCCAGGTCGGTCCGGGGCGGCACCGAGTTCATCCTGGTGGACGCGGCAGCCGCAACCAAAAAGCCGGCCTTCGACCACGACAAGCTGGCCGCCGCCATCTCCGCGGCATCTGGCCAGAAGTACACCGGGCTCACCCTTCCGTTTGCGCCTGCCCCCGCCGGTCGTGGTGGCGGCGGAGCGGCCGGCCGCGGCGGCGCTGGCCGCGCGCCCGGAGCGCTCACGTTTCTGGACCACGAGCGCGCCATCCAGTTCGGCGCCTCCGGGTTCCTGTGGAAGTGCAGCCTCACCGATTACTCCTGCAGCAAGGGCGCGGCCCTGCCGCAGGCGCCCGCCGGCGGACGCGGCGCCGCGCCGGAAGCACCATCCCTCGAGGAAGGTGGCGACCCGGTCGACGGTCTCGAATATGTCGCGCCTTCTCCGCAGCCGCAAGCCGGCGGTCCCGGAGCCTTCGCCCGTCAGCCGGGTTGCGCCCCGCGTGCTTCCTCCCCGCAATCTCAGACGCAAGGCGGCCCGGGCCGCGGTGGCCGCGGCGGCCGTGGCGGCGCCGTTCCCGCCGAGACCCCCGTGTGCGCATCCTTCGACGGCAAGTGGGAAGCTCTCATTCAGAACTTCAACGTCTACCTCCGGCCCACCGGCTCGCATGAACCGGCCACCCCGCTGAGCCTGGATGGCTCCGAAGGCAATTACTATACCCTCCGCTCCGTCGCTTGGTCCCCCGACTCCCGAAAGCTCGCGGCCTATCACACCCGCCCCGGTTACGACCGCCAGGTTCACTACATCGAATCCTCACCCGCCGACCAGCTTCAGCCGAAACACAGCTCGATCCTGTATCGCAAGCCTGGCGACGCGCTGGATATCGCCTGTCCCGCCCTCTTCGACATCACCGCCAAAACCGGGATCGAGATCAACCACGAGCTCTTCCCCAACGCCTACAACCTCACACCACCCGTCTGGTGGAAGGACAGCCGCGCCTTTACTTTCGAATACAATCAGCGCGGCCACCAGGTGTATCGCGTCATCGAAGTAGACGCGGAAACCGGCAAGGCGCGCGCGCTCATCGACGAGCGGAGCCGGACCTTCATCTATTACAACCTCCTCGGGCCGGGCCTCTCCGCGGGAAGAAGGTACCGCCATGATATCGATGACGGCAAGGAGATCATCTGGGCCTCGGAGCGCGATGGGTGGGAGCACCTTTATCTTTATGACGGCGTAACCGGCAAAGTGAAAAACCAGATCACCCGGGGCGAGTGGGTAGTGCGTGCCGTCGACCGCGTGGATGAGGCCGGCCGCGAGATCTGGTTCGAGGCCGGCGGCATGAATCCCGGCCAGGATCCGTACTTCACGCACTACTACCGCATCCGCTTCGATGGCACCGGGCTCACTCCCTTGACCGATGCCGACGGCAATCACACCGTGACCTTCTCGCCCGATCGCACATACTATGTGGATCGCTGGTCGCGCGTGGACCTGCCGCCCGTCGCGCAGTTGCGCCGCACCGAAGACCGAAAGGTCATGATGGACCTGGATACGGGCGACGCCTCCCCGCTGCTCGCCGCCGGATTCCGCTATCCCGAAGTCTTCGTAGCCAAGGGCCGCGACGGCAAGACCGATATCTGGGGCATCATCGTGCGCCCCACCAATTTCGATCCGGTCAAAAAGTACCCCGTCATCGAACAGATCTACGCCGGGCCGCAGGGCTCGTTCGTCCCCAAGACGTTCAGCGCGGTCTCGAATCTCCAGGCTCTGGCCGAGCTGGGGTTCATCGTGGTGCAGATCGACGGCATGGGCACCAGCAACCGTTCCAAAGCCTTTCACGACGTGGCCTGGAAGAACCTGGGCGATGCCGGCTTCCCCGACCGCATCCTCTGGCACCAGGCCGTGGCCGCCCGATACCCCTACTACGACATCAGCCGCGTTGGCATCTACGGCACGTCGGCCGGCGGGCAGAACGCGCTGGGCGGTGCCCTGTTCCATCCGGACTTCTATAAGGTGGTGGTCACCAACAGCGGCTGCCACGACAATCGTATGGACAAGATCTGGTGGAACGAGCAGTGGATGGGCTGGCCGCTCGGCCCGCAGTACTCGGCTATCCTCCAACGTGGACAACGCCTACCGGTTGCAGGGTAAGGTGCTGATCATCGTCGGCGAGATGGACACCAACGTGGACCCGTCATCGTCGTTGCAGGTGGTCAACGCGCTGGTGAAGGCCAGGAAACATTTCGACATGCTCTTCATTCCCGGCCAGAATCACGGGGTGGGCGTATTGAACTCGCAGCACTACTTGCAGGACTACTTCGTCCACAACCTGCTGGGTGTCGAGCCGCCCGACTGGAACAAAGTGACGCTGCCTGCTGAGCCTTCCACGTCGGGAGGCAACTGAGACCGGGCCGCGGCGCATCAGGGCGCAGTCACCTACACGTACGCCGCCGCCGATTTCCCGCTGCCCACGCGCAGTTCGGCCAGGTAATAGTTGTATTGACCGGGAAGAGGCGGTGGCACCAGGTCGCCGGGCACGCGCACGTTTACCTGTGGCACGCCGGCCACCAGTCCCGGTGCGGCGCCCGCAGACGTCACCTGGGCGGGAATGGTGTCCAGGCCATTTCCGCCGCGCTTGGCCACCGGGCCTCGGGATGCTTTTCGAGCGCCTTCAGGATAATCCGCTCCAACCCGCGCGGCACGCTCCGGTTCAGCCTGCGTGGCGGCACGGCGTCCTGCGTGAGCAGTGCTTTCACGGCGGCTGAGGGCGTTTCGCCACGACAGGGCAACCAGCCCGTCGCCATCTCATAGAGGACAACGCCCAGTGAAAAGAGGTCGGATTGGGCTTCGGCCGGCCGGCCCGCGGCTTGCTCCGGGGACATGTACCCCAACGTTCCCGTCGTGGTATCCGCGCCGCTGCCGTTCGAAAACGAACGGTAAGCCGGCAGTGATCTCGCGATTCCGAAATCGGTCAGCTTGATCGTGCCACCTGCCGTCACCATCAGATTCGCCGGCTTCACATCCCGGTGGACTACCCCGCCGGCGTGTGCGGCGGCCAGAGCTTCCGCAATCTGAATACCGGCCTGAACGATTCGCGCTACGCCAATCGGTTGCCCGGCCAGTTCGGAGCTGAGAGCGCTGCCCTCGATATACTCCATTACGATGAAGCACCGCCCGGTGAACTCTTCAATCCCGTAGATGGTGCAGATGTTGGGGTGGTTCAATGCTGCCGCATGCCGCGCCTCCTGACGGAAAGCTTTCATTGTCCCGCGTCCTCGGCAAGCTTCTGCGGCACAAACTTCAGCGCGACCATCCTGCCCAGCTTCGTGTCTTCGGCTTTTCCAAACTTCGCCCATGGACACGGATCCCGCTCTCTCCAGCAGTCTGTAATGCAGAAGCATTAGACCCGGATGGTCTTCCTGTGCCCCGATGGTTTGGACCCGGGATGATCGCCGAACCGGCGCAACAAATCGGTAACCTTCGCGCGGCAATCGCTCGATGAAGCGAGGCGTGCCTGGCGTATCTCCAAGCGCCCTGCGGAGCCTCCGCATGGCTGCATTAATGCTCTAATCGAAGCCGACGACGGTTCCGTGTGGCCAGAGGAGGTCTTGGATCTGCTGCCGGGTCAAGGGTTCGCCCGGATGCTCTGTCAAAGCAGCGAGGATCTGGAGGGACTGATCCGGAACCCTGATTCTCAGTCCGTGTGCTTCCGGAGTTCGCGGCGCTGCGAATCGAACTCGAAATCTCCGAACTGCACCTCTTCGGCCATTCGATCGCTTCCCCCGGCCGATCTTTTTCAGGTGGGAGTATAGCACTTTCCATCGTTTTCGGGTTATCCCGCTGGCGCATCAAGCGCATCAATCGCATCAACGCGCATCAGGGCGCAGTGACCCACACGTACGCCGCCGTCGATTTCCCGTCGCCTACGCGCAATTCCGCAAGGTAATAGTTGTATTGACCGGGAAGGGGCGGTGGCACCAGGTCGCCGGGCACGCGCACGTTCACCTGTAGAGCCCCGGCGACAAGGCCGGGCACGGCGCCGGCGTAGGTCACCTGGGCCGGAATGGTGTGGATGGTGACCGACACCGGGAGTTTCGGAACCGGCAGCGGCTGCCCCGAAATCACCGCGCCATCCTTCTCGGCCGGCACCATCTCGCCCGCGCCGGTGGCAAATAGCGAAATCACCGAGCCCGGAACCGCGGGGTTGCCTGGTCCGTTGCGCGTGCCGTCCTGGTTGAGCGCCGAGGCCGAGACCAAGGTGCCGAGCGAGTATGTAAACAGGGCCGGCGCGGAGGGCAGGACCGCAAGCCGCTCCACATTCGAGCGGACGCCATCCACCTCCACAGTCACTCCCACGGTGGCCTTACCGGCGATCCCGTACGGTGCGATGGCGGTGTTCTGGTCGGCGCGCACCGCCAGCACAGGTGCCGGTGTGTCGTCGAACAGGACGCGTACTCCCGCGCCGTCCTGCCCGAAACGGCTTCCCGCGATAGTGATGATTTCGCCGGGGGCAACCGCGGCCGAGGGATACGTCGAGAACGGGTACAAGTCGCTGATTGCCGCGTTGGCGATGCGCTGATGGGAGATCGCCGGCGGCTGCGGAAAGGGCGGCCCGCCAGGCGCCGCCACCGTGACCGTGTTCCCGTTCGCGAGCCAGAGATTCCCGCTCCTGTCCGCCGCCAGCCCTTTGGCCGGGCCGTACGTCACGGTCTGAATGGTCCCGCCCCGATCCACCGTTCGGATCCAATACCCATCGCCGATCAGCACCGTCCCGCTGTTGTCCACCGTGATTCCCCAAGGCAGATCCATCTGGGCATTCACCGCCGGTCCCCCATCGCCGCCCGTGCCTTGCTGTCCCGTACCCGCGACGCGCTCTATGATCCCCGACGGAGTGATACGCCGCACCACGCGCGCCGACGAGTCGGTAATCAGCAGGTTGCCGTCCTGGTCGATCGCGAGCCCGCGCGGGTTGATCAGTTGCGCCATCGCCGCCGGTCCGCCGTCGCCGCCGGAACCGTATTGGTCCGACCCGGCAATGGTGTGCATGGTTCCGTCCGTAGTCACCTTCCGGATACGATGGCTGGCCGTATCGGCGATGTATAGGTTGCCGGCCGCATCTACGGCCACCCCATCCGGAAGCCCTAACGATGCGGCCGTGGCTGGGCCTCCGTCGCCGGCGAATTTTCCTTCGCCGTTCCCGGCCACGGTCTGAATCGTGCCATTCGGGCTGACCCTCCGAATGCGGTTATTCTGCTCGTCGGCGATGTACAGATTCCCGGCCGCATCCATCGCCAGCCCGGCCGGTGACGAAAGCCGCGCCTCCTTCGCGGGTCCGTCATCGCCGCTGAACCCGGGATCGCCGTTTCCGGCCACGGTCGCCAGCGTTCCATCCGGGGCGATGCGCCGGACCATGTTCGACACCTGGTCGGAGAAGTACGTGTTCCCCGCCGCATCCCGCACGAGGCCGGCGCTCGATCCGATCCGTCCCCAAACCGAGGGGCCGCCATCGCCTCCGCAGAGACAGCCCGCCACGGTGTGCAGCGCGCCCGACGCATCTACCATGTGCAATCCGGTCGATTCCGCAGCGTACAGGTTGCCGTCTGCATTCACCGCCAGGCCGTTGACGAAGCCCGGGACCACCGCAATCGTCTCGATCGCACCGTCCGCACTCAGCCGCTCCACGATCTTTCCGGACCAGTGCGAGAAGTACACGCTCCCGCGGGAGTCGGCCGCGATCCCGAACGGAGCCGCCACTTCCGCAGCCGTCGTAATCGTGCCGTTACGATCCACCTTTCGGATGCGGTTGTTGTTCGTGTCGGCAATCCAGAGATTTCCCGCCGTATCGAGCGCAATCTGATACGCAACGTTGATGCGCGCCGCCGTGGCCGGCCCCCCATCGCCGCTGAAGCCCGCCTCGCCGGTTCCGGCAACCGGCACCGAAGAGCCGTCCGGCCCGACCCGCACCACCTGGGCGCCCTTCACCAGCGCGTACAGGCTGTCGCTCTCGCCGATGGCCAGGCTGTTAGCCGCCAGAGGCGAATACAACTCTATCAGCCCGTCGGGCGTTATCCGGTAGATTCCAGTCGGGCTGCCGATGAAGAGGTTCCCGTGCGAATCCTCAGCCGCGGAGCTGGCAGTCAACGTGCTCAGGAGCGCCCATATCCGCTCGCCGGGATGGATGGTGGCGGCGCCGTAGCCGGCCACAGGCACCATGTCGCCGTCGGCCCTGATCTTCTGGACGCCCCGGCCGTCGCTCACATAGAGGACGCCGCCCCGGCCCGGCCAAACCCCGCTGAAGTAGCTGCCTGATGTAAATGCGCGTCCGTACAGCGGGTAGTCGAAGGTTGGGCCAAGCCGTATGTTCCACGGAATCAGTTCGTAGTAGGTGTAGCTGGTCTGCCCCCAGGCTGCCCCCGCCATGGCGAGCCACGCCAGCGGCACCATCGCTGTGGATCTCACTTCATCTCAAAGACCCGCCGCCCCCGGCTCCCAACCACACCTACTCCACCGTCACCCACTGCGGCATGATCCGCAGCAGCCCGCCCTTCATCCACGCGCGAAACGGCACGCGCCCGAACACTCGCGCCAGCTTCGTTTCCAGTTCGTCTTCCGGCGACGAGCGTTTCATGATGACATCCAGAATATTGCGCCGCGGCGGATAGACCATCAGGCTCACCTGTTCACTCGCCGGAATATTGGCCCTCTTCTTCACGGCTTGAATCGCCGCATCGATGCCGCCCAGTTCATCCACCAGCCCGTTGGTTCTGGCTTGCTCACCCAGCCACACGCGTCCTTGCGCCACCGGCAGGATCTGGGCGGGCGAACGGTGCCGCGCATCCGCCACCTTCTTCACGAAATCCTCGTAGCTCTCCTCGATCCCCCCGCGCAGCTTGTCCCGCTCCTCCGGACTCAAATTCGTGAAGACGGAGTCGATGTCGGCATTCTTGCCTCGCTGGATCGCGTCCGCCGACACCCCCAGCTTTTCGGCCAGCCCTCGCAGCACCGGCTTTCCGAACACCACCCCGATCGACCCGGTCAGCGTGCCAGGATAGGCCACAATCGGATCCCCCGTCATCGCCATGTAGTATCCTCCGGACGCCGCCACGTCGGACATGGAGATCACCAGCGGCTTCTTCTTGGAGAGCAGGTTCATCTGGCGCCAGATCTCATCCGACGCCGTTACTTCGCCGCCCGGTGAATCGATCCGCACCACCACTCCCTTGATGCTCGAATCTCCTTCCACCTGTTTCAACAGCTTGTTGAATCCATACGAGGTCAGGCTCGATTCGTCGGCGCCGTTATCGTCCGGCGAGCCCCGAATGATATCCCCCTCCCCCACAATCATGGCGATCCGGCTCTTTCCCTGAATGCCCGCTGCCGCCAGCGGTACCTTCAGATACTTACCGAGTGACACCTTGACCGGCTCGCTTTCCAGGTGCAGCGCCTGCTTCAATTCGCCGAACATCTGGTCCTCGAATCGCAGCGCGTCCACCAGTCCCGCCTGCAACGCCTGCTGCGCCGTAAACGGGCCCCGGTCGATAATGGCGCGCACCTCCTCCGGTGACTTCTTCCGCGCCGCCGCAATCCGCGCCACCAGGTTCCCATAGAGGTCGTCCACCACGCTCGTCATGACCTCCCGGGTCTCGGGGCTCATGTCTGTGCGCGTGAACATGTCGCCGAAGTCCTTGTACTTGCCCGCGTGCTCCACCTCCACCGTCACCCCCAGCTTTTCCAGGGAATTCTTGAAGTACAGGATCTCGGCCCGCATGCCTTTCAGCATCAGCGGATCCGACGGGCCCAGGTAGATCCGGTCGGCGGCCGTCGCCACGTAGTATTCGCGCCCGCCCGGACTCCGCAGATAGGCGTACACCGGTTTGCCGGATTTCCGGAACTGTTCGATGTCGGCGCGGAACTCCTCCAGCTTGGCCCATCCCGACGACAGGTCTTCCGGCTCCAGCACCAGCGCCTTGATATGCCGGTCCGCCGCGGCTTTCTTCAGGCTGAGCCAGACGCCAGTCACGGTGAGCCCGGGACCACTGCCGCCCAGTATTGCCGGCAGCTCGATCGGCGGTTTTTCGGGGATGTCGCCGGCCAGGCGCAAAACCAGCACCGAGTTGTCCACCATCTCGGGCGGACTCTCCCGAAAGCGGAGCAGCGCGAAAAACAGCAGGATGAACGTGAGGAACACAACCACGACGCCGGTGACCAGCCCGATAAAGAACTTCGCCATAGATACTTCGATCGTAACCCCGCGCGCATCGGCGTTCCTCTGCCGGTCGGGTTGTTTCCAACCCCCTCTTCTATAATTGAAGTGATGTCGAACACGGAAGAGGCGCGCGCCCGCCTCGCCGAGATCCCCAACCTGGCCGTCTCCACCGGCACGCCCCTTTCCCTCTACACCCGCTTCGGTATCGGCGGCCCCGCCGACCTCTATGCCGAAACCAGTAGTGTGGAAGCCTTCATGGCCGCCGTCGCCGCCGCCCGCAGCACCGGCATCGATACCACCGTGATCGGCAACGGCACCAACCTCATCGTGGCCGACCGGGGTTATCGGGGCATCATCCTGCGTTACCGCGGCGACCGCTTGTGGGCAGCCAATGACCGCGTCATAGCCGATGCCGGCGCCGTGCTGCAGGACCTGGTCGACTTCACTATCGCCCGCGGCCTGATGGGTCTCGAAACCCTCGCCGGCATTCCCGGTTCCGTCGGCGCCGCGGTCTACGGCAACGCCGGCGCCTACGGCCATTCCATTTCCGAACGCGTGCTGAAGGTGCGCTTCTTCGATGGCGAAGGCTGCCGCGTCTTCGACAACGCGCAGTGCGAGTTTCTCTATCGCGAAAGCGTTTTCAAACGTCACAAGGAGTGGATCATCTTCTCCACCGAGCTCCTGCTCGAGCCAGCCGACCCTGCCCGGCTGCGCCGTACGGCGGACGATATCCTCGCCGTGCGCAACGAGAAATTTCCGGTCACGATGAAGTGCGCCGGCAGCATTTTCAAGAACCTCCTGCTGCGCGACCTGCCGCCCGGCGCGGCCGATCGGGTTCCTCCATCGGCGGTGCGCGAGGGCAAGGTCCCGGCTGCCTGGTTCCTGGACCAGGTGGGCGCCAAGGGCATGCGGCGTGGCGACATCCATGTGGCCACCTACCACGCCAACCTCCTCTACAACGCCGGCTCCGGCACCTCCTCCGATCTCTGCGCCCTGATCCAGGAACTGAAAGCCCGCGTCCGTGCCGGGTTCGGCATCGAGCTGGAAGAAGAGGTGCAGTACGTAGAACTGGGCATCGAGGATGGTAGTGATCAGCCGGTACAGCGGCTCGGCGTCCGCGACATTTTTCAAGCGGTAATCAATGACGCGGACCACGATCCCGTTGCGTTTCTTCCGCCGGTCCTTGGTGGAGGCGTAAATGCGACTGAGATAGGAGCCGTCGGGCAGGCGTTGTTCCACGTCCAGGCGTGCATTCTGGCGCGTGCGCCATAGCAAATCCGCTCCCGTCCTCGCGGCGATCCGCCAGAGTTTGTAACTGGGGAAGAATCGGTCGGCCATGCACAACATTCCCTTGCGGAGTGAGGGAATCACTTGCTCGGCCAAGGTCAGTTCATCGGTGGCGTATCGGTCCATGTGCGCGCCCCACAACAGGTGCGTCCCATTCTCCAGCAGGGCCACAAACCGGATCTTGGGAAAAGCGCTGGATCCTCGACTGGCGCCGGGTCGCCCGAATGCCTTGTCATTTTCCGCGGTATCGGCGACATCCAACGTGCTGCCATCCAGGCTGACCAATCGCCATTGTCGGTACCAAGCACCCTTGGTGCGCTTCTCGGCAATGGGACCCACCACGGCGTCATAGAGTTTCTTCAGCGGTTCAGCCCCCAGGCGGCTGCGGGCCTGCGAGATGCCCGATTTTCCGGCCACTTTCACTTTTGCCGAAGGGTCGAGCAGCCACTGCATCCCCTCCAACAGGCAGCGCAATACCTCACGATAGGAGGACCGCATATACAGCGCCAGTGCGATGACGTAGTAGACCACCACATGCGCCGGTAGGTCGCGCTCGCGGACGCTAGCGCGATTGGTCTGCTGGAGAGCTTCGTGGATCTTCTCAGCGGGGAAGTACTTAGCAATCACGCCGAGGCTGATATAGTCTGTGATCCGGCTGCCGGCAGGCAACTCCGCCAGTGTGCGCGCCATCGGATTCTCCTCAACGATCGCACCTGGCAAGGACTTCCGCACATCTCGGAGCGGCACCGCCCTGCGAGATGAGACGGTAAGGGAAGCGCCCCCGAATCACTTGATTGAAATAGCGCCCTTTGGATGGAGCATCCAGCAGCGACTGATGCACCGTCGCAGGCACCTGGAAATATTGATAGACAGCCCGGCTACAGAACTCGAGTTGCAACAGTTCTCGGGCGTCGTCGTAGAAAACCATCAAAAGCGTGGCTGAATCCACGGCGGAAATGCGCATGGGACAACCTCCTTCTGGAGGCATTAGCCCCAAAACAGAATATCATAGATATGTTGTTAAGTGAACAGTATTGGGGTTAGACGGCAATGCTGTTCACTTAAGCCACTGGATTGGTGAAGGTCTCCGGCCTGTCCGCCGACCGGAGATTGGATCGGTTTCCGAGTGGCCCGAATCGACCAGCGCCATACCCGGCTACTTCGCAGGACCTCGCGGCCCGCGTCGGCGAGCGACATCCGCGCTTCGGGCGTTACGCGTCCACTTGACGTGAGCGGACTTCACAGGAGTGATCCACCGGGATGCCGCTCACGGCTCTCTCCGAGTAGGCGACGATACGGATGGGGCTCCAAAAACCTCATCCCGAAACGCCATTTCCGGCCACTCTACGATAAGCCCACTTTTTGTCCAGCGGGCAGGAACTGGTAAACGCGGCGGCCGTGCCGACGGCCAGATTCTGGAAGCCTGTCTGATCCGGGAGCTGGATTTGGCAGGATCGACTGGGTGGATAGTTTTGGGATGCGCCGTCATCCGGGAACGATCTGAACCTATCCCCATCATTCCCTGAGGACGACCGTTTGCAGGGAGTCCTGATTTGATTTCCTTCTTTTGACGGCTTTCCGGGAAGCACAATGTGCTGGGTGACGTCGTAGATCTTGCATAGTAATGTGGTTCCAGGAGCATCCACCATGCCCGCGCTACTAAAGGAACTCCAATACGGCCTCAGGAATCTCGTGCGCACTCCCGGCAGCACGGCGGCGGCCGTTATCGCCTTGGCGCTCGGGATCGGCGCGAATACTGCGGTGTTCAGCATCGCCGACGTTCTCCTGTTCCGGCCCATTGATCTGGATGACTTGGATCGCCTGGTGATGGTCTGGGCCGTTGAAGACGGCAAGCCCGACGCCAGGCTGCAGGTCTCTGCGGCGGATTTCGCGGAATGGAGATCTGCGACACGCACTTTGGCACAGTTAGCCGCGGTCTCCGCTTGGACCGCAAACTTGACCGGCACCGGTTCGCCCCAACGCGTGCAAGGATACCGTGTCTCAGGCAATTTCTTCAAAGCTGTCGGCGGCACGGCGTTGGTGGGCCGGGCGCTCCAGTCCCTGGATGAAGTGGAGACTTCGGACCACGCCGTTGTCTTGAGCTCGGGACTGTGGAGACGGCAATTCGGCATGGATCCAGCCGTGATCGGCAGACTGATCCATTTGCACGGTCAGGTCCACAGAGTTGTTGGCGTGATGCCGGAAGAGTTCCGCTTCCCGCCGAACGCGGAATTCTGGGCGCCTCTGGTCGTGACTCCGCAGATGCGGCAACAGCGAGGGAATGCTTCCCTCAGGTTGGTCGGGCGGCTGAATCCTGGCACTCAGATTCAGGAAGCGCAAGCCGAGATGCGAACGCTGGCGGAGCCGTTGCGGCGCATGTTCCCGGAAACGCATGCGAAACGTAATGTCCGCCTGGAATCCGTGCTCGACTCCATGACCCGCGGCGGAAACCGGGACTTCAGCCTGATGCTGATGGCGGTTGTTGGATTCGTCCTCCTGATCGCCTGCCTGAATGTCGCCAATCTCCAGATCGCGAAGATTTCAGGACGAAGCCGCGAGTTCGCGATTCGAACGGCTCTCGGAGCCGGCCGCTGGCGTCTCGTCCGGCAAGTCGTCGCGGAAAATCTCCTGCTGGCTGGATTGGGGGGATTCCTCGGATTGATTCTTGGACTCTGGGGCGTGGAACTGCTGAAGAGGACCGCCCCCCCGGAGGCGGCTATGCTTCTTCCGCGGTGGGAGCATTTCGGCCTGAACGGCCTCGTGCTAGGCTACACTGCTGCCTCAGCAATTCTGGCTGGCGTCCTCTCCGGTGTTTTCCCCGCATTGTTTGGGGCCCGCGCGGATGTGAGCGAAGCCTTGAAAGAAGGTGGCCGAAGCGTGAGCACGGGGGCGGGACGGCGCCGTTTCCGTACCTTGCTGGTTGGCCTGCAGCTTGTTGTGGCCATGACACTGCTGGCAGGTGCCGGCCTGACGATCAAAGGCTTTGGCGTCCTGTTGCGGCCGTGGCAGAACGTGCGTGCGTCAGACGTAGTGACTTTTCGCCTCGCTGCTCCGGAATCCCGTTACGCAACTCCCGAAATGATGGCGGGACTTGGTCGAGATATTGTCGATCGGTTGTCCGCCGTGGCCAGCGTGGAATCGGTCGGGTTGGCCACCCAGATCCCGTACTCCAATTTCAGCCTCACCGGCCCTTTCGTTGTGGAAGGGCGGGCGGAAGAGGGAGAAGGAGCTGCGTTGATCCAAACCGTTAGTCCGGGCTACTTCCAGACCATGCACGTTCCGCTGCGCGATGGCCGCCTTTTTGACCCGAGAGATCAGCGGGGGCGGCTTGATGCGGCAATTGTCAGTGCATCTCTAGCTCTGCGCTATTTCCCGAGTTCCTCCCCGCTGGGCCGCAGACTGAGAGTTGGCGGAAAGACTTCGGATGGCCCATGGGTGACCGTGGTCGGAGTCGTTGGGGATATCCTTCATCATTGGGCGGACCGCTCACCGGTGCCGACCCTTTATCTCTGCTTCAACCAGTTACCTGCGTTGGAGTTTGGGGTCGTGATGAACACTTCAAGTTCGCCGGGAGGGATTGCCAGGGAGATACGTTCGCAGATCGCCGGTGTCGATCCGGAATTACCGGTCTTTGACCTGATGGGACTGGACGAAGTCGTAAGCCGCTCCATCGCCGGGCTGAGGTTGGTCGCTACCTTGATGGGCGTCTCGGGGATCATGGCCCTAATCCTCGCGACCGTTGGCGTCTATAGCGTAACAGCATATCTGGTAGCTGAGCGGACCCACGAGATAGGCGTCAGGCTGGCTTTAGGCGCACGTCCGGGCGGGATTGTCTGGATGATCGTAAAGCGCACGCTGGTGCTGACTGCTTCATGCCTTGCAGTCGGGCTGACGATGGCCTATCTGCTGGCGCGGATGCTTTCGAGCTTGATTGTCGGCACACACCCGGGAGACTTGTTAAGTCTGACAGCGACTCCTCTGATCCTTGTCTTGGCTGCCGTGCTCGCCTCCTGGCTGCCTGTCCGCAACATCTCCCGCTTTGACCCTCTGCTCTCATTGCGCCACGAGTAGGTCCAAGTTTGCGCCGGCACGACTCCGAAAGAAGTTGGTGCCCTTGCCTCCACACTCACTCATACCGCAGCGCATTCATTGGAGGGGTCCGCGTTCAGACCATGTTCGTCCTCTGCGATGCGCGACTAGCGCCAAATCGCGATGAAGGAAGAGGTTTGCTCAATGGAGAATTCCACAGGTAGAAGCACAGTAGGGCCACGCTTAATCCCCTGAAAGGGTGTGGATTGACCCGCCCCTCATTTCCTGAATGTCGGCTACACGGAAGTTGGCCGCACAGCCTTGAACTACACGCTTCCAGGGTGCGCGTGGAAGATTGGGGCCGTGAAACCGGCATCTCGGAAAGTGGCCCGACGCGGCACGTTCCAGGTAATTGACGACGGGCTGGACCCTTCGGGCGGATCACGCGCCATCTGGACAGAATACGCGGAAGGACAGGATCATGTCCGGATAGCCGACGATACGCCCGCAGGTCCGCTTCCACCTTCCCACCTACACGGCTGTGTTTTGGGCACCCACTGTTTTACTCCGCGGCCCGGTGTGCCTCCGAGCCGAACTCCCGATTCCCAATGGGCAGGTTCTTGCGATATGATAGCTCCCGGTCGAGACCGGCGCTCACGCCGGCCTCATGGATCATCCGGCAAGCAGCGGAAGCAGGGGAGGGATCGGTAAACGGCGACGAGAGTCGAACGTACGGGCGACGGGAGGCTACGCAGACAGCCGGATGTGTTTCTAAGCCACAGCTCGCGCGACAAGACCTTCGTGCGGAAGCTTGCCGAGGATCTGACTTTCTGCGAGGTCGACGTCTGGCTCGACGAGTGGGAACTTCAGGCGGGCGACAGTCTCCAGGATCTGATCGGGAACGCGCTGGAGAAATCACGCTTCATCGGAGTTGTTCTTGGAAACAACTTCTCCGATTCCCGATGGGCGCGGGACGAACTCAAGCAAGCCCTCAGCAGGGAAAGGAGGTCGGACCGCGTCACAGTGCTGCCCTTGCTGTGCGGAAACTGCCCGGTTCCGGCCTTCCTGGAGGACAAGATCTACATCGATTTCCAGCGCGATTACTATCGTGGCGTTGTTAGACTTGCCGGTACAGTACACGGGATAAGCAGCCTACGTGTCGAGGAGGCTGTGCGGTTCAACTCTCCAGGGTCCCTTCGCGACGTCCTCAATGCGTTACGCTATTGCGGGGTGGAGCCGTATGTAGTGCTTGGAGAGGATGACTTCAGGGAAATAGCTGCGGCTCAAGGCGTCATCGCGATCGGGGACAAAGTCAGGTTCAGCCCCGAGCGCGTTCGCCATAGCGACGTTTCGCCACGTATTCGGCATATAATGACGAAACTCATCGATGAAGTCTGGTGATGTATCACGATTTCGCGCTTTCGAAGTGATCGCGTCCGTGTGACGCTACTCGGACAATGCTCCTGGTCTCTAGGGGGTCGTTGCGGTTCCTCCCGTGAAACGCCGCTCACGTCAGTCGCGGCATCCTGGCGGTCCATGTCGACGAAAAGTCGTTTATCGGTATGCTGAGACTGGCTGGCAACGGCCTTGTGGGAAGCGTCCGGTCTGCTCTGCTCGGATCGATGGCGACCAGAAAAGTTGGCCCACAGCCAGCCATCGGGGAAGGGCCAGCATGGAGGGCCTTAAGTGAACCGTATTGGGGTTAGACGCCTTTCCGCCGCCCTCGCTGTCGCCACCTGCCTCTGCGCCGCCGACCTGCACCGCGCCGTGCAGTCCGGCAGCCTCGAGCAGGTCCGCCAGCAGATCGCCGCCGGCGCGGACGTCAACCAGCGCGACAGCCTGGGCGCCACCCCCCTGCACGATGCCGCCTGGAACGGCAACCTGGACATCGCCGCCTTGCTCATCGCGCACGGTGCCAATGTCAACGCCCCGCACGCCGAAGGCGGCTCCACTCCGCTCGCCTATGCGGTCATCAAAAATGAGTTGCCCGTCATCGAGCTGCTCCTGGCTCATGGCGCGAGCGTGCGCGTAGCCGACCGGTCGGGAACCACGCCGCTCCATCTGGCCGCCGCCCGCGGTTACACCCGCGCGTCCGGGCTTCTGATCGCCAAAGGCGCCGATGTCAACGCTCGCGACAAAGCCGGCTCCTCTCCGCTCGACGAAGCGGCCGGCCGCGGTTACCACGCCATCGCCGAAACCCTGATCGCCCACGGAGCCCGCTTCGACGACCAGAACCCCGAGACCGGCGCCACCCCCTTGAACGAGGCCGCCGCCAAAGGTCATCGGGACCTCGTGCAACTGCTGCTGGCCAAAGGCGCCGACCGCACTCGCCGCGACCGGGACGGCGCCACCCCCCTCGAAAATGCTGCTCGCGGCCGGCATGCTGATGTGGTCGAGATCCTCCTGGCCGGCGATGCCTCCGCCTCCGGCGGGACCCTGTTGCTGGAAGCCGCTCTAAAGGGACAGACCGAAATTGCCGATCTGTTGATTTCGAAGGGGGCGAACGTAAATACCCGCGATCCGTCGGGCGCTACCCCGCTTCACCAGGCTGCTCTCAAGGGCAACCTCGCCGTGGCCGGCCTGCTACTCGAACACGGCGCCGAAGTCGACGCGCGCGATGGCGACGGCGCCACCCCGCTGCTCGTGGCGGCCGTCAGCGGCCAGCCCGGTGTCGCCCGCCTGCTGCTGGACAAAGGCGCCGGCCGGGAGGCGCGCGACCGGGAAACCGGAGCTACCCCGCTCTACCAGGCGGCGGCTTGGGGACGCGTCGCAGTCGTCGAACTGCTCATCGCTCGAGGTGCCGACATCAACGCCCGCAATAAATCCGGCAGTACCCCGCTCGAGGCCGCCACGAAGAACGGCTTTCCCGAAGTGGCCCGGATCTTGAAAGACCACGGCGCCAGGTAGCGCCCGGCAAGTCGCACACAATATGACCGATTCGCTCCTCACCCCCTTGGCCCGCCGTCACGCGCGTCTGATGGCCAGGGCCTTGGCGCCCCTTGCCGACCGGCTGGAACGTTCGTTTCGAGCATCCCTCCGCCGTCGCCGCTACAACCCCGCGCAGATGCGCGCCCTGCTGGCCATCAGCCCCGTAGCCGCGGCCCGCCTCCGCTCGTTCCGCCAGTTCCTGGAGCAGGTCGAGTACAACGGCCGCCGCCTGGCCAAGCTTAATGTGCCCCGCAGCGAGATCAACGAGATTCTCCGCGAGTTTGCCGCGCTCGTCGATGACGCCCTCCAGGGCCAATTCCAGCCCGCCCCCGAACAACTCCGCCTGGCCACCATGTTGACTCTCGAGAGGGCCTTCTTCGCCGTTCGCGATGCGGAGGCCCGCGCCTTTTTCGCCCTCTACCGCGCCGAGCTGGACGCCACCGATCTGGACGATTTGCTGCGGCGTTTCGTACGCGTCCTCACCCAGGCTTTCCATGCCAGCGCCGGACGGCTCCTGCTGCCCGAATCCCCAGTCCCCGCTGCTCTCTCGCGCCCCCTGTACATCGAGAAGGGACAGCCCGCTGAGAAGTGGATCGACCACGAAATCGGCCGCCGCTATGCCTCTTACTGGTCCTACCCGCTGCGCTCCCTGGGGGTCATGCAGTTCGCATTCCGCGCTCCCTATCCGTGGCTTCCGCGGGAGGTCGCCTTGCTGGAAGCCGTGGGCGAGCGGTGCCTCGAAGCCATTGAGCGCGCCCGGCTCCAGCGCGAGGTTCGCCGCCTGGAAGCCCAGGCCCGTCACACCGAGGAAGAGGAACGCCGCCGCATCGGCCGTGAACTCCATGACGAGGCGGGGCAGTCTCTGTTGCTGTTGCGCCTCCAGCTCGAGATGATCGAGCGCCAGGCCTCGGAAACCTGGCGCCCCGCTCTCCAGGAGGCCCGCGCCTCCGTCGAGCGCACCGTGGGGGAACTCCGCCGCATCGTGGCCGCCCTGAGTCCCGCCGTCCTGGAGCGCCTTGGGCTCCCGTCCGCTCTCCGCCACCTCGTCACCCGGTTTCGCAAACTGTACCCCGGCACCGTGCGCCTGCGCATCTCAGGTTCTTCGCAGGCCCTCCCCAGGGAAAGTCAGGAAGTCCTCTACCGGGTCGCCCAGGAGTGTCTCCACAACGTTGCCAAGCATTCTCAGGCCACTGGTGTAAACCTTTCGTTGCATGTGGCCGATAAGATTATCAGGCTGAGCGTCTCGGATAACGGCGCCGGCTTTCGTGCGGACACAGCACGCGCCAGGCCGACGTCGTTTGGGCTGGCCGGAATGCGAGAGCGCGCTGCGCTCCTCGGTGGAACCCTCGCGATTCGCAGTGCGCCCGGCAAGGGCACCGTTGTGATTCTCGAGTTACCACGGACCGCCGCACAGGTGGCACATAATGGCAAAGATTCGCGTACTGTTGACTGACGATCACACTCTCTTCCGCCAGGGAATTCGAACCCTGCTTTTGACTGAGCCCGACATGGAAATCGCCGGCGAGGCCGGCAATGCTTCCGATGCCGTCGCCGTTGCCCGGCAGACCCGCCCGGACGTGGTTCTCATGGACATCGGCATGGCCGGAATGAGCAGCTTTGAAGCCACGCGCCTCATCCGCAAGGAACGGCCCGACACCCGCGTCGTGTTCCTTTCCATGTACGACGATGAGGACTATCTGGCCGAATGCGTCGATATTGGCGCCAGCGGCTACATTCTCAAGGAGAGCCCTGCGGATCAGCTCGTGACCGCCATCCGCGAGGTGCATCGTGGCGGCAGTTACCTCAGCCCCCGCCTCCTCACCCGCCTGGTTGACGATTTCCGCAATCAGGGCCGGGGACCGGCGCGCCAGCCGCGTTTCGGCACGCTCACCAAGCGCGAGCGCGAGATCCTCAAGATGCTGGCCGAGGGCAAATCCGTCAAGGAGATTGCCGCCGCCTTCGATCTCAGCGTCAAGACGGTCGAAGCGCACAAATTCAACCTGATGCGCAAGCTCGATATTCACAACAAGGCTCAACTCGTCCAGTACGCCATCCAGAAGAAGATCATTCGCCTTCCGGAACCGATGTTCGGGTAGGCGCGGCGCCCCCGGCGTCGCACATCCCGCGAGCCGGAGACGGTCTTCGCGCTCCCCGGCCTGCCCCCGGCGTCGCAGGTCCCGCGAGGCGGAGACGATCTTTGTGCCCCCCGGCCTGCCCCTCGCGTCGCAGGTCCCTTGAGGCGGAGAACAGAAAAGACGGCCCAACAGAGCCGTCCGGGTTTCAAGAAAAGAAGCGTAAGGGAACTTCGCTGTGCTTTTTGCCGCCGAGCCATCCGTGAGGCGAAGGCAGCGGTCAGTCCATCCCGCTGCCATTGTTCTGTCGGATAGGATCCCACGTTCCGGCGCCAAGTAGGAATCCGCCCAACAGCCGTGAGATCCCAAATCGCTTACGGCCGCGCAGGCTATTACGACGAAGGCATCACCTGATCCAGCGGCAATCCGCACATCTCGGCTTGGCCCATCTGAAACACCTTCTCGACCGACAGTCCGGCCTTGGCGACAAATTCGGCCTTGGTCGCCGCCCATGCGTTGGCACTTTAAGTTTAAGTTGCAGATATCGCAGGTTCTTGTTTCCTCGCCCGCGGCGCAGCCGTGACTTGATTTGCCGTTCACGGCTTCCACTACCCTCAGTGACACCTTCGTCCGACAGTAGTTCAGGACACCATCGAGGTGATCCAGCGGCATGTCCGCCAGTTTTCTGGAGAGGCCGCAGACTCTGCCAGCGGAGCCGATCCGCCCACCGTTCAGGTGGTTCAGCACCGCGCCTTCATAGTGGTATGTCGACAGTCGGTCCGGGCTCTCTTGAGAGTGTAGGCTTTGAACACTCTCCGGTTGAGAGCGCAGTGTGGGTTCAAGCCCCGGGGCGTGTGCCTGCCGTCAGATTAACCTATCGACTCAGCAGCCGCAGTCCTTACCAACGTGAATAACGCGCGGCCTATAGGGTTGAGGTTCAACCCGGAACGCCCTTGAACAGATCTTCGCTCCCGATCAGTACAGCCAGAACGTCGCTACTTCGGGCACTGGCGAAGGGGTTGAATTCGTGATCAAGTTGCCCGGAGCGTGACAATTCGAGGCTCACCGGTCTGGCTGCCCATCGATCCCAAATTCCCCGTTGAGAGACTACCAAATGACTGGTTGATGCCTCCGATAAAGGCGACGTGGATGTTATTGAGAAAGCCATCCGGCAGTTGGAGTCCCCTCGCAAGAATTGCGCCAAATCCTCAGGTACAAGTACATTCCTCGCAGTCCACGGTGAGCTTCCGACAGGACAGCAGCGAACGCGCTCCCGCCTCGAACGGGTCGTCGTTCTTGACGTTCACCCTGCGCTATTTCGGCGTCGCGTCGAGATCTGACGGCGCGACAGTAGCGGCCACCAGCGCTTCCAAAGCTTCGGGCGGCCACCCCATCTGGTCGAACCAGCGATCCCCGATTTGGCGGTTCGCCGGAAACGCCTGGTTGGCCACGCCGTGATACAGGATGGCGTCATTGCGCCGCTGGATCTCGCCTCCCAGTGCCTGCAACTCCCGCGCTCGCTCGCGCGCGTCCGTGATACAGTCCGCCCGATCGACCGCCTGGATCATGAGCAGCGCGTCATCGATTTTACTGTTGTAGGTCCTGACCCAACTGCGCGGAAGCGCTCCGGCATCCGCCTTGATCTGCATGACGCTCCGAACCGCGCGGAAGCCCACCGACACGAGCTCTTCCCGCCGCAGCCAGCGCGTCTCGTAGTTGATGCGGCGAATCAGGGACGCCCGCTCGGCGCCCCGGCGATGCTCCTCTACCGTGCGGTAGAACAAGCGGTATCCATGCGGCTCTGGGTCCGTGAAGAAGGTGGATCCGGGATCCAGGTACGGAATCATGGGGCAAATCATGGGATTGACCCGCTGTCCGCGGAACAGGTTCACCAGCCGTTCGCAATAGTCCACGGTCTTCATGACCGACTGTTCATCCTGCTCCGGCATGCCGATGAAATACCACACATCCACGTTATGAATACCGATTTCGAGGGCGCGGGCGATCCATCGCTCCAACTCTTCATTGGAGTAAGCGCCGCGCCCGGACAACTTCGAGATCCGCTGATCGTGGCTCTCCGGAGAGAGCGCGATGCTGGTTCTGCGGTTAGCTTCGACCATCCGACGCAGCACGGGCTCGGACGTCAGATGAAACTGCTCGTAGCTGATGGAACCTACCCCGGCCTGGCTTACGAGATCAAGAAGGTCTTTCATCCCCTGGCGCGATTCGTTATACGAGCCGACCGAGTAGAAGTGATACAGGTTCCGCTGCGTAACCGTGGCGATTGAGTCGAATTCCCAGCGCACCTCCTCGGGCGGCTTACGGGCTATGGTTCGCCCCGGTCCGAAGACTCTGCCAAAGGCCTCTCTCGATCCGCCGCACCAGCCGCAGTTGTATGCGCAGCCTGCGTTCTGGGTCGACAGGAACTCCAGTATCGGCAGGCTTGAGTTGATCTGGTCGTGGTTGAGGCTGGACCAGTCGATGCCCACTGAATAGGTGGCTGGCCGATGGGTGTAGCGGTTGGTTTGGATGCCCCCATCCGCGGCCTTCCACATCAGGTTCGGAACTGCGGAAGGCGCACGGCCTGCCTTGATCTCCTTTAGCAGTTTGTCCATGGGGGCCAGGGTGTCGTAGCCCCGCAGCACCATGTCGATAAAGGGATACCGGATGAGCTCCTCCCCGAAGTAGGTGGAGGAAATGCCACCGAAGACGATGCGAATATCCGGACGGGTCCTCTTGATCCGCTCCGCCACAGCCAGGCTTCCCTGCACATGAACCATCCAGTGCAGATCGATGCCCAAGAGTCGTAGATCCAGCGCGTCAATCATAGCGTCGAAATCGACCTGCGGGTACCGGAGCAGAACCGTGCTGAGATTGATAATTTCAACACTGTGCCCACGATCAGACAGGTATCGTTGGAACATCTTGAAGCCGATCGGGAAATACTCATAAAGCGGGGTAATCGGGACATCGCCGGACGTCCCGAGGAACGGGAAGTAAATGTCGCGGCGATTCCGGAAGTCGAAAAAAGCTGGCGGATGTACGAGCAGCAGGTCCGCCGTCAGGGTTGTCAGCCGACTCGACTGCGCCGAAGGGGGCGCTGTGCATTCCATGGTGGCTATCTTGTTGAGTTCAGAATGTGCCTGATTTTACCCGATGCCGCGGCCAGAGTCGCCCAGCCGGCAGGTTCCGCGTGAAACTTGAGGTAGAGCGCGTCCGCGATCATTCTATGCGCCGTGGGATTATAGTGTATGTCGTGCCAGGCGAGGCGCATGGTCTCGATGTCGGTAACCTGGTCGAAAGTGTCCAGCAAGTCAATCACTGGGACGCCAGCCGAATTCACCATTTCGCGGATTCCCAGGAACCGTAACCTTGTGATCTCCGGCGTTTCCGCGGCCGGCAGAAGCACCACAAGAAGCTTCGCCCCTTGCCGCTCCGCGCTCGCCTTCAGCGTTCTGAGAATTTCGCCCAGAACCTTAAGCCTGTAGGGCGCGAGCTTCCATTGGGCCGTTTCGGGGGGATCGCTCGACCGCAAACCGGAATCGACCATCGCCTGTCTTAAAAAACCGAATGGCGGATCGATCCCGTTGCGGCTCAGTTGGTACAGATGTTCCCCCCACTTGGGACCTACGCCCAGCGGAGTCAAGGTTATCAGATAGAGATCGGGGTGAAAGGCCGGCACCTGTTGCATGGCGACATCCAACATCTGCGTGGCGCGGTATCCGCCCACCGCGAAGTCGATCACTTCCAGATGATTGCCGTGCTGCTCGTGCGTCTCGGCGTTCAGGCGCTCCTCGAACAGCGCCTCGAAGCGCTCACTCATCGGAACGCCGTACCCCCGACTCAGCGAGTCGCCCAGCAGTGCAATCCGGCGAACGCCGTCAGCTCTGGCTTTGGTGTAGTTCCGGTCGGCGAGACCGTCGGCGTTGGTGAACAGGGGTCCGTACAACGTGTTCGCGTTCACGTTCCGCTTGAGCTTGTAGAGCAACAAGCCGTCGCGGTCGTAGTAATCGTCGATCGGCGGCAAGCTGCCGTCTTTCGAAAACAATCGCTCCACAAAGGGCACATCTTCGCTCGATCCGTGTATCAACCGCTCGTAGTAACCCGCCGGCTGAAACTGGAAACTCGTGTCTACCGACAGGTCTCTGCCCCGCGACATCGCTATCAGTTCCCGTACCCATTCGGCAACGCCCGCACCGGTGAGATGTGTCGCCGCCGGCTTCAGCGTCAGCAGGCTTACCATGACGATCGCCGGGATGACGGCGGCCGCTGGACGAGCGCCCTTCCCGGTTCGATTCCCGCTCATAGCGCCGCCACCCCCTCTCTCATGCGGTCACGAAACAGCCGTGTCAGGGTTTGATAATCCACCTTACTGGTTGAGGTGCGCGGCAGGACATCCAGGAAGAAGAAGATGTCAGGGCTCATGTAGGCGGGCAGTTCCCGGGCGCAGAACAACTTCAGCTCGAGAATGCTCGGTCGGGACTCCCTGCCGGCCACGAGGTATGCGCCGATCTTGAGCTGCGATCCGCCATCATCGGCTGCCACTACTCCAGCTTCCTGTATGCCTTGATGGCTGTGAAGCGCGCGTTCGATGTCGTCCAGTTCGATCCTGTATCCGAGGCGCTTGACCATGCGGTCGCGCCGGCCCACGTAGATGAGCCCCTCGTCCAAGTCCTCTTGCACCACATCGCCAGTGGAGTACCAGCGCGCGCCGGCACGCATATGGAATGCAGCGCGATTCTCCGCCGGCCGGTTCCAGTAGCCCTGAAAGACCGATTCCCCGGCGATATGCAGCACGCCCTGTTCGCCTCGCGCCACGGGCCGGCCGCCAGCGTCCAACACGGCTGCCTCGCAGTGCGCGCAAGGCTGGCCGATGGGATACGGCGCGGTTCGGCTTGCAGGAATCCGGGGCGGAATCCGGGCATAGGTGCAGACGTTGGTCTCCGTCGGCCCGTAAAGGTTATAATACTCCGGGTGGGGCCACAGCGTGGTCAGCTCGCGCAGGTACTTTACCGGGAACACCTCACCTGCGAACAGGACCAGCCGTAGTTGTGAGCAGTCGGTCCGCGGCAAGTTCCCGTACGCGGCCAGCAGACGCAGGATGGATGGGGTCGAGTACCATACCGTCAGCCGGCGGAGGCCGATCAGGGCAGCCAACAGCTTGGGGTTCTTGCCGGTCTCGTTATCGATCAGGTGTACGGACCCGCCGTGCTTCAAAGAAACCCACAAATCCAGCACCGAGAGATCGAAATGGAAAGGAGCATGGCTGCTGAAACGGTCCTCCTCGGTGGGATGGAACACCGCGGAGCACCAGTCGATAAAGCTGAGGGCGTTTCCGTGACTCAGCATGACACCCTTCGGGACTCCCGTGGAGCCGGACGTATAAAGAATGTACGCCAGGTCTTTGCGGCTGCGGCCCGCTGGTGACACAGGAGGGAGGCTGTGATTCAGGGCTTCCTCCCAGCCGATGGCGCCCGGAAGGCTGTCCGCCAGGCCCTCACTGTTCCCGGCGCCTGTAGTAACGACGGTCTCAGGCGAAAACTCGCAGCCTTCGAGCGTGCCCGCGAGAGACGCGTCGACGAACAGCGCGCGGGTCCGGCAGTCCGCCAAAATGGCGCGGATGCGAGATGCTGGCGCGGTGCAGTCGATGGGCACGTAAGCTGCCCGGGTCTTAAGAATGCCCAGGATCGCCGCGACCGCCGCCGCGCTCTTGGGCATGAGCAGCGCCACGCGGTCGCCCGGCCCCACGCCGCGCGAAGCCAGATAAGCGGCCACGCGTCCGGCGCGCGAGTCGAGTTTCCGGTAAGTGACCGCCTCCCCGTCCGGGTCCACTACCGCGACACGGTCCGCGAAACGCGCGGCCGCTCCTTCGACATAGTCGGCCACGCTGGCGGGCAGACCGTTCAGTTCCGCCACGCCGCTTCCCTCTTATGCGCGATGAAAGCGGCCATATCGCAGATGCGATCAAAATTCTCGACACCCGCCTCATGCGCTTCTATCTCGATGCCGAAACGGCTCTCCACGTGGTTCACCAACTGGAGAGTGGCCATCGAATCTAGGACCCCTCCAGTGCGAAGCGGAGTATCGTCCTTGAGGTTAGCCGGCGATTCGCCAGGCAGAAACTCGGACAAGATGTAATCGCGAATCTCGTCTTTGATGGTACTGATCGGGATGGTATTGATCTCCACTGCCACTCCTTGCTAAAGGCTGGCCAGTTCGGCCGCTGGCCGCCACCATTGAATGAATTTGATCCAGGCGCCCAGCGTGGGAGCGCTCCAAAGCGACCACAGAGCGATTATGAAAGCAACGGAGCCCGCCACCGAGGCCGCGGTTCGCAGGTTCGCCCGCCAGCCGCCCGAAGCGGGCCGGCGTCCGTTAACCCCTTCCAGCCAGACGTTCACAACAATCGCAGCGCCCAAAACGGACCAGAAGATCGTGTCGGACCAACTGAACCCAAAGCGTCTGCTCAGCCAAAAACCCTGGTACGCGTGCAATGCCCAGGTGGCCAGGAAAACCATCGCTGTGGCCAGTATCCTGGCCCGCAGATCGCCCTTCTTTCGCAGTCTGAAGTAGACGGGGAAGTAAACGATTTTGACCATGAAGTCTTTCCAATAAATATTGATGCGGCGCCAGAAATCGGTCATGCTGCGCGTCAGCAGATACTTGTGGTTGGTTTCCGGCAGATCGTAGCCAAACAGGTGCAGCATGCCTATGATGATATGAAACTCTCCCGAGACCCGCAGATAGAGCAGAAACGTCAACAGCATGAGCCCGATCACGGACGCGAGCGAACGCGTGCCGCTCATCATCTGCATGTAGTGGAGCGAGGCCACGACCCGATACATCAGCAACTGCAAGGTCCCCCGTAGAATCCACGCAATGCCCTGCTGCGCCATGGCATGAATATCGCGGCGGTAGTAGCCAAGCCTCATGGTCTGGAAGTCGATGACCGGAAACAACAGAAAGTAGTAGTTGGGAAGGACGAAAAAGTAGGCCAGATATTCTCGAAGGGAAGGCCGTCCCTTCATGTGTCGCACATCGTGAGCATAAACAATCATGCGAAACATGAACACCGAGCCGAAGATCTGCCAGAAGGAAATCGGAACATGAAAAGGGCCAAGGAGGCGGTTGGCCAGCCCAGGATGGGCGCAGGGCAGCATCGCGGCGCCAAATGCTGCAGCCACCAAAGCGACGCGCACCCGATAGGTCAGGTGACTAACCCAGATCACGTAGAAGGCTGCTCCCGCCCCGATCAAGGCAAGGGCCACGCGCAACGGTAGGAATACGCCGGTGGCCAACAGACAAACGGCAATCCAAAATTGCTCCTTCAGATGAAAGGGCAGCCAGTAATGGATGGCGAATGCGCCAAATACCACGCAGGCCAGAACAAAAAACTTCGCACCTTCCATGCTGAACTGCTCCACGCGGAAGACGCGAAACACTGCCAGCAACAAGGTCAATTGCGCTGCCAGCCACAGAAAGCCAGCCACATTCGGTTTGGCCCGTTCGATTCGCGGATCAGCCTCGGTCGAAGCCGCTGGGGTGAAGCTTGCCGCGGCGTCCAGCCACCCTATGGTCAAAGTCCCAACTCCCTGGCGATGATGTTCTTCTGGATCTCCGAAGTGCCGGAGTAGAGCGTGCTTCCCACGGCGTCGCGCATGTCGCGCTCGAGTTCCGAATCGGTCATGTACCCATATGCCCCAAAGACCTGGATGGCATCCAGGCAGGATTTCACGTAGCACTCCGATACGTAGAGTTTCGCCACCGCCGCTTCCAGTTGGGCCGGCTTGCTTTGCTGCTTCAACTGGCCGATTCGATAGACCAGCGGCCGGCACGTGTCAAGGCGCATTTTCATCTCGACGATGCGATTCGCCACGGCCTGGTGCTTTCCAATCGGCTTGCCGAACTGCTTCCGGGTCCGCGCGTGCCGGATGGCCCGCTCAAGCTGGCGCCGCATCAGACCCAGGCAGTTGGCCAGGATGCAGCCGCGTTCCCACTCCATGGAAGACTCGAAGACAGCTACCCCGCGGCCCTCACGTCCCAGTCTCTGCGTCACCGGAATCCGGCAGTTATCAAAGAAGACCTCCGCCATGGGCGAAGTTCGCAAGCCCATCTTCTCTAGATGTTTGCCTATGACAAGGCCAGGCGCGGCGCGCTCCACCAGAAAAGCCGTGATACCCATTGGCCCTAAGGCCGGGTTGAGCGTGGCATACGCCACGATCAGGCCGGCTACTGGTGCATTGGTCACGAACGTCTTGGAGCCGTTGAGAACATACTCGTCACCCTGGCGCTCGGCCCGTGTGCGCATAGAGAAAATATCCGAGCCGGCATCGGGCTCCGTGGCGGCGTTCGCCCCGATCAACTCTCCGTGGCTGAGTGGAGGCAGATACTTGCGCTTCTGTTCCTCCGTTCCATAGGTCAGAATCGGGATTGTGTTCGTCCAGAGGTGCGCATTGATCGAGAACAGCAGGCCCTGGTCGCTGCCTGCATAGCCGAGGCCCTCCATGACCGCAAGCACGTCGGACAGGCCTAGTCCAAGCCCGCCGTACTCGGCTGGAACAGGCATACCGAACAGGCCGAAGTTGGCACACTCTCTCCATCCTTCCGCATTGAACGTCTGGTCCCTGTCACGTCGAACCATGTCGGTGCCGAGCGAAATGCGGGCAAATTCGACCGCAGCGCTCAATAATTCCTGCTGCTCTTCATGGGGGGCGAGCATGACTTATCGGCATGGCAAGTAGCGTGCCAAAAATTACAACCCCTTACTATGTGCGTATGCGTACCAGCGGCACCGGCGGCTTATCGCGTGGATTCGCCCCTGTTATGAATGGCCTTGCGGATCGCTGCCGTGGGAGCAGGTTCTTTGCTGCGCGCCCCTGCTGTTGCTCATGAGCGGCGGTGCGCTGCAGCCGCAGCCCCTTCGAGCGGCCACCGTGATGACAAAGATGATAAAAAGGGACGAAAGGATTGCACTCTCAGTTACGAGAGTGTTGGACTCTCTCCCAAACGAGCCCCCCTCCGGACCTGCCCGCGCGTCGCTGGTCCCATGAGGCGGACATGGTGTTGTTTCCCCCTCTGCCTCCCCCCCGCCTCGCGGATCCCGCCAAGCAGAGACGGTCTCCCGCCCCCCCGCGTCCGGCTTTCCACACGTGGACCGGCAGACACAGCCCGGATGGCAACGAACACATTTAGTTTCATAGATTTAGCCGTTGGCCCGCAGGCTGCACTTCCCGTCCCCGTTACGGAGGATCGGAAGATGCACGGAATCGAAGTTCAGATCAGGAGGATGGCAGCCCTCACTGGTGTGTTCCTGATGGCTGCCGCTGAAGCCCTGGCCCAGGAGAAACTGGGAAAACCGGCGCGCCGCATCGTGGTCAGTATCCCTGACCGCAAACTCGCGGTCATGGAGTCCAACCGCATCGTGAAGATCTTTGCCACAGCCGTCGGCGCCCCCCGGACTCCCAGTCCGACCGGCTCGTTCAAGATCGTGCAACGCATCCCCGATCCCACCTGGTACACCAGGGGCCGGATTGTTCCCCCCGGAAAAGGCAACCCGCTCGGCACCCGCTGGCTGGGGCTCAGCATCAAGGGCTATGGCATCCACGGCACGAACGCCCCGGCGTCCATCGGCCGCCGCGCGTCCCATGGCTGCATCCGCATGCGAAACCGCGACGTGGAACAGTTGTTCGACATGGTCTCCGTGGGCGATGAGGTCGAAGTCAGCGCCCGGCGCTCGCCCGAGTTGGAGCAGATCTTCGACACCGCCGCCCCTGCCGCGCCGCAGACCGGCTCCGGCGCCACCCAGTAGAAAGAAACAGAGTAGAAGAACCAGAGGAGATACCCATGGGCAATATCGTCGGTTGTGTCGTGGCGGCGGCCGTTACGTTTCCTGTTTCCTTTTGGGTGGCGCGTAGCTGCCTGCGTGGCGTGATCCGGCTTGTCACCGGAGGAGAGAACCGCGATGTGCTATCATCGCAGCCGTGAAGGGATGGTCCGCGGCTTTCTCCGCGCTCCTGTTCTTCATCCCCGCGGCCACTCGCGCCGCCGATGACCTGGGAAGCGCCGCTCTCGATCTGGCCCGAAAGACGGCTGCCTCGGTGGGCAGGAACGAGCCGGTCTCCATCGAATGGCGCAATGCATCCACTCTGGCTGCCCCCCAACTGTCCGCCGCCCGGTCCGCATTCGAAACGGCCCTCACCCAGGCCGGCGTGCGGCTGGTCGATGCCGCTCCTGGCGTCCAGGCCCGCATGACTCTCTCCCAGAACCAGAGCCAATATCTCCTGGTGGAAGAGTTGCGCAAAGGCGACGACCGCCAGGTCTGGATCGCCGCCTGGAAACGCACCCGTCCGGCGCCTCCCGTCCCTGCCGTCGTCAACCTGGAGCGTAAGCTGATCTGGGAGCAGGAAGAACAGATCCTCGACGTCGCATTCCCCCCCGGCGGCATGCTGCTGCTCACCCTGTCGAACCTGACTCTGTTGGCCAAAAATGCCGGGCACTGGCAGCCCAAAGCCACCGTTCCGTTGAATCCTCCCAAACCGTGGCCGCGCGATCCCCGCGGCCGCCTGCGCCTTCTCGCCGATGCTTTCCAAGCCTACGTGCCCGGTGCGATCTGCAACGGTTCCCTCGAGCCTCTCTCCGTCGACTGCCATGCCACTGCCGAGCCCTGGGTACTCGAGTCTGGGAGCCGCGCCATGCTGCTGGGCACGTTCCCGCCGGCCAAGAACTACTTTGACGGCCATGTCATTACCCAAACCGGCCAGCCCAAGACTGTGCCGCCGTTCTACTCCGCCGCCTCCGTGGAAGAAGAAGGCCGCCCGCTCTGGCTGCTGGCCCAGGTCAACGGCAAAACGCAGATCTTCGATCCCGCGTTCGAGCCGGCAGGCAGCCTGGCCGGTTGGGGCAGTGATATCGCCGGCGTCGACGCGTCTTGCGCCGACGGATCCGCCGTGCTTGCCACCCGCCCGGGCGATGGGACCGCGCCGGACGCCCTTCAGCCCTTCTCTCTCGTGAACCGCAACCCCGTACCCCTCGCCGAAGCCGCCGAGTTCCCCGGTCCTGTGCTGGCTTTGTGGCCGGCCGGAGGCCCCTCCGCGGTTGCCGTTGTGCGAAACCTGGCCACCGCCAACTATGAGGCATATTTTCTCACCGTCGTTTGTCAGTAACTCCCGCGCGGTCCTCCTGGCCTGTCTGACCGGACACCTGTTGGTCCTCTCCGCGGCCACCCGGCCCCACTATGGCGGCACCCTCCGTGTCGAAATCCGTGAGTCCATCGAAGCCGCCGACCCGCCCAACATCGGCTACGCCATCGGACAACTCAACCGCCACTTCAACATCGCGCAATGGGTCTCCGGAAGCCGTGCCGCCTTCACCGCCGACCCGAATGCGCCCGGCGGACGCCCCTTCCTGGACAACGTCGAAATTCAGATGGGCCGCTCCTTTCGCGAACAGGCCATCGACCTCGAGCTCGGCAAGGCCGATATCGTCGAGGTCGATTCCAGCCAGCCCCGCCACGATGCCGGCCGCCGGCTCTGGACCTCGTCTCCCGTCCGTGTGCTGGTGCTCCTCTTCGCCCCCCGCATCGACAACCCGCGCGTGCGCGAAGCCCTGGCTCTCTCCGTGGACCGCTCCGCCATCCACACCGTCCTCCTGCAGCGTCAGGGCGAGATCTCGGGCGCCCTCCTCCCGCAGTGGCTCTCCGGATATGCGTTCCTCTTCCCCGCATCCCAGGATGCCGCCCGCGCCCGTGCGCTCCTGGCGGGCCTACCGGCAGCCGCCCGCACCCTCTCGCTGGCCGTGAACGATCCCTCCAACCGCCGCATCGCCGATCGCATCGCTCTCGACGCCCGGGATATTGGCCTCACTCTCGTCCCCTCCTCCGGGCGCCCCGGTCCCGATGTGCGCCTGCTCGAGGTCCGGATCGCCTCCACCGACCCTTCCCTCGCTCTCGGCGCCGTCGCCGCCGTTCTCGCTCTACCGGAACCGCCCCGCGCCGAAACGCCGGAAGCCCTCTATGCCGCCGAGCGCTCCCTCCTCGAAGGCTTTCGCGTCATCCCCCTGTTCCAGCTTCCCGACGTGTACGGCGTGTCCCCCCGCGTCCGCGGTGGACCCGGCATCAGCCCCCTCGGCGAATGGCGCTTTCAAGACCTCTGGCTGGAACCCGCGCAGCCATGACCTTCCGTACCCGCCTGCTGCTGATCTTCACCCTGGCCGTCGTGGCTTCCGTCGGTCTCGTGGAGTGGCTCGTCACCGGCTACACCCGCGAGGCGTTCGAGCAGGCTGATGCGCAGCGCGTGGCCACCCTCGTCGCCCAGTTCCAGAAGGAGTTCGCCCGCCGCAAGCAGGACATCGTGCGCGCCGTGGACTCCATCGCCGCCTCGGAAACCGCCACCAACCTCGCCCTCGCCTCCGACTACTCCACCGAGTACAGCACCGCCGGCAACGTGGCTTCCTCCCGCTCGCTCGACCTGTTGGAGTTTGTCGCCTCCGATGGCACCATCATCTCCTCCGCTCAGTGGCCGGCCATGTTCGGCCGGAAGGAAGACTGGCTCTCCGCCGCTTCCGACTGGAAGGCCTATGGCGCCTTCCTCAAACGCCAGGAGCTGCCCGATGGCATCACCCTGGCGGTAGTGGCGGTGAGCACCACCGTCGTCGGCGACCGCCGGCTCTTCGTCGTTGGCGGCCAGCATCTCGACCAGGAGTTTCTTTCCACGCTCGTCCTCCCGGCCGGCATGCGCGCTCTGCTCTACCGCAATCTGGAACCCGCGTTTACTCCCACCGAGTTGCTGGGCGGCCGCCCCTCCGACGCCGCCCTGCTTCGGCCTTTGATTGAGCGCGTGCAGAAGCAGGCCACCGGCCTCACCTCCCGGATCGGCGCCGGGGCGCAGGCCGAGACGGTCTACGCCTTGCCCCTGACAGGCTACGAGAACAACCTCTTGGGTGTATTGCTGGTGGCCAGCTCACGCCGCGGATTGGTGGAGTTGGAGGCTTCCTTGCGGCGCGTCGGGATCTTCGTGGCGGCGGCGGCGATCCTCCTCGGTATCGCTTTGAGCTGGTGGGCTACCGCGCGCATCACTCGCCCCGTCCGCCGGCTCGCCGAAAGCGCCGGAAAGGTGGCCGCCGGCAATTGGGGTGTCACGGTCGAATCCACCTCCCGCGACGAAATCGGCCAACTGGCGCACGCCTTCAACCGCATGACCCACGAGCTGGTCGAGCAGCGCGAACGTCTCGTGCAGGCCGAGCGCGTCGCTGCCTGGCGTGAGCTCGCCCGCCGCCTCGCCCACGAGCTCAAGAATCCCCTGTTCCCCCTGCAGATCACCGTCGAGAACATGCAGCGCGCGCGCGACCGCTACCCCGAACAGTTCGACGAGGTCTTCCGCGAAGGCGCCGCCACCCTGCTCGCCGAATTGGCCAATCTCAAGCAGATCATCAACCGCTTTAGTGATTTCGCCAAAATGCCCGCCCCCGAAATGCAGGCGGTGGACCTCAACCAGCTCGCGCTCGAGACACTGAAGCTCTTCGAGCCCCAACTCCGGCACGCGCATGTGGAAGCCAGGACCCTGCTCGATCCCAACCTCGGCCCCATCTCCGCCGATCGGGAGCAGATGACCCGCGCCCTGCGCAATCTCGTCCTGAATGCCATCGACGCCATGCCCGAGGGCGGCACGCTCACCGTGCGCACGGAACCGCTCGCCGCCGGCGTGCGGCTGGAAGTATCCGACACCGGCAAAGGGCTGACCCCCGAGGAGTGCGAGCGCCTCTTCACTCCCTACTACACCACCAAGACCCACGGCACCGGCCTCGGCCTCGCCATCGTGCAGTCGGTCGTCAGCGACCACAAAGGCCGCATCTCCGTGGACAGCCAGCCCAGCCGCGGCACCACGTTTCGTATCGAACTTTGACTTGCACGTGATGCGGCAGCCTGCCGGCGCAGCCGGCTTCCCGATGCCAGGCCTCTCCCGCCGCTATCCGTAGTAGGGAATGCCGAACGCGTCCAGGACGCCCTTCATGTACCCGATGGCCAGCACCTTGCCGCCCATGGCATAGCCCGGTTTGTCGTTCGCTTCTCCATCCAGCGTGGGGGCGTGATCCGGACGGATCGGCCCTTCGAAGCCGCTCTCGTGATAGATGCGCAGCATCTGCGCGAGGTCCACGGGACTGTTGTCGTGGAAGGTCTCCCGGAAGTGTTCGCGGCTGCCTTCCACGTCGCGGTAGTGTACGAAGAAGATTTTCTTCTGCGCGCACCACTCGCGCGCCAGCGCCGCGATGTCCTCGCCCATCAGCTTGAAATTCGCCTGGCAGAACGTGATCCCGTTAACCGGGCTGGGAACCATGTTCAGGACCCGGCGGTAATTCGCCGCGCTGGTCAGAATCCGCCCGATGCCGCGCAGCGGCGAAAGCGGCGGATCGTCCGGATGCAGCGCCATCTGCACGTTGTGCTGCTCGGCGGCGGGAATCACCGCCCGCAGAAAATATTCGAGGTTCTCCCAGATGCGCTCCTCGCTCACCTCGCCCCACTCGGTCAGCCCCTGGGCTTTCGCTGCCTCGTTGTCGAACTCGCTCAGCAGCGCGCCTCCGCGCCCGGGAAGATCCGTCCGCGTGCGGAACCAGCCGATCCCCGCCATCCAGTTGTAGCAGAGCAGCGGAACGCCGGTCTGGGCCAGCGCCTGGATGACCGCCAGGTAGTTCTCGATCTCCTCGTCCCGGCCCGGCAGACCCAGCTTGATCTTCTCCGCCGGCACCGGGTGGCTCTCCACGCCGGCGAAGATCAGGCCCGCCGCGTTCAGATCCGACTTGATCTTTTGCAGTTCCGCCCCGTACCGCGCCCGCGGCACCCGGCTCAATGTGGACGAGGTGCTGACGATCGCGTGGGTGATTCCGATCTGGGCGGCAAGCCGGATCTTGTGGTCTTCCCCCACGGAGAACAGTTCCGCCAGTTGCATGCCCCTCCGCCGCGGGTCTCGCGACTTGCGCAAGGGTGTGCTCGATCCTTCCGCCGCGGCCGGAGCCGTGCCCACCGGGCTCCCCGCGGCCAGCGCCGCGATCGTACCCTGGATGCAATTCCTTCTGCTCATCTCGCCCATGTCCACCGTATTGCACCACAATTCGGAAGCCGGCGGAACTTGACCCCATCGCAACATCGATATGGCGGCAACCTCGCGATCACAGCCCTCGAGAGGCCGATCGCGACCTTCTCCCGCCTCTGCCTTCGGCCGATCGCTACCGTCTCCCTCCCCTGCCTTCCGCAACTTCAGGGGCGCCGGCAAGCACCGGATGGCGGCCGGGGTCTCGGACGGGGACGACCGTCGGAATGCCTGGAGCTGTGAGTTCGAGCGTCGGTCTTGGGTCGCGCAAGCCTTAGCGCCGGAGTCGCTCGCCTGGTTGTCAGATATGCGAGCCCGGCTTCTGCGCCACCCCGCCGGTACGGTAGGGGCGGCGTCCGAGAGGAGATGGCGAAATGATGTCCCGCTTGGTGTTACTGACGGCAGGGGCGTTGCTGAGTATTCCATCGCCCACCTTGGCGCAGGAGGAGATCGGGCGGACGTTCAAGTTCACGAAGGTGGACCTGGTGCTGCTCGAAGAAGCAAAGGAAGTGGATCGGCAGTTGGAGAAGAAGGGCACCCTGTTCAGCGATCTCGAACTGGCCGCCTACCTGCAATACGTTACGGAACGGATGGTGGGAGGCCGGCCGTCACCCGAGAGGTCACGGATCGCGTGCGCGTCCTGCGGGATTTGTGGGTGAAGGCCTTCGCGCTTCCGAACGGCTCGATTTACGTGAACACAGGCCTGCTAGCAGTCGACTAATCTATCATAACGCCTAATCCTTCGCCTAATCCCACTCCGTCGGATTCACGGGCTCACGGTGCCGGTCGATAAACATCTGCACGTCCGCAGCGAAGTCCGGATCTACCGTCGCAGCGGAATCTCTGGGGAGCGCTCCTCGGTTCAGCGGTCCGCAATACAGCCACGGCTTCGCGTCACGTTCGATCACGACGTCGTTGCCGGCCTGCACGCGATCCAATACCCTGCTGTTTCCTGGCCAGCCATATCCTTGATCATCGTCCCCGCCCGGATCACTGCCTCAAAATGTTCCACCGGAACACCCCCAGAAAATTCGCGTTGCCGGGGATTGCTCTCCATTCGGGTTCGGGGTAGTGAGTCAATTCCTCCACCGTCAGCCGCCGGATTTCGCCACCCGGGCCGGTGTGGTAAATGACGCGCAGGCCGCCATCCCTGCGCACGCTGCCCGCACCGATGTAGATCATGCTGTGGAACGGCAGGTTCCCGGCTTCCTGGCGGTAGATGAGCAGGTCTCCGGGCAGCGCTCGCACGAGGTCGCGGCTGATGAAATGCGTGTTGTAGCGGCGCAGCGTGCGCGCGTCGGCGAATTGGGCGAAGGCGCTGCCGGTGAGGTCGCCCGGCCGGAACGGGCCTTCCTTCACGCGGAACAGCGACGCGCCCAACGGCGTGTGGGGATACTGATACTTGGCCACGGAGTCGAACGCCGGAACGATCGGCACGCGCGCGGCTTCGGCCCATCCGGAAACGTGCGCGCGCAACGCTTCGCGATACGCGTAGCGGATCAGCGCGGCGCAATCGCCGATTTCGGCAGGCCGATTGGCCGGCGCCTGGAAGTACTGCGCTTCGGCCAGCCAGGTGAACCAGCGCCGGAAGGAGTCGCGGTCGTGCTCATCGTCGAGGCGCAGAAAATCGGGGGTGCCGTCTTCGAAGCTATCGCTGGTCCCTGGCCTTTCGGCAACGGGCTCGCTGGCGAGCACGCGCGGCTCGGGCGCTTTCCCCGGCCGCAAAAACAGGGACGCCGCGACGATCGCCGCCACACTACCCGGTAATGCGATTCTCGCCGGGCGCCAGGTCACGCTTCACTCCCGCGAACTCGAACACTCCCGTAGTATCGCGCGGAAGCGTCACCGCCGCCGTGAAGCCGGAGCCGCGGCGCTCGAACCGCACGTCCACGGCGCCCTTGGGATGAGGCACCGATCCGGAAACCGAACTCAACTTGCCCGGATGCGGCCGCACCACGACCTTGCGGAAACCCGGCGCCGCCGAATCCACTCCCAGCACCGTGCGCATCAGCTCGATGTTGGGGCTGGCGCTCCACGCGTGGCAGTCGGAGCGCGAAGAGCCGCCGGGGCGGTCCACGTTTTCGGCGAACGTGGTGAGACCCTTGGCGAGCATCTTGCGCCACTCACCGAGCTGGTCGAGATATCGGTCGCCTTCGCCCACCGCCGCCAGCGCCTGGTGCACGTAGAACTTGAAGAACAGGCCGGGCTCCGCGAGGCCCTGCGCGGACAGCGCGCGCAGCATCAGGTCGTGCGCCGGCTGTCCGCTGATCACGTTCGCCAGCACGGCCAGCGTGTTGGCGTGCTGCGAAAACTGTTGGCGGGCCGGCGTATCGGCATACAGCTCTTTCTGCGGATCCCAGTACAGTTTCTGCACGGTCTCGCGAAGCTGCTGCTCGCGCTCGCTGTAGACCTGCGCCATGACGCGGAGCCCGAGTGCGGTCTCCAGGTCGCCGGCCCATCGCCAGGCCATCAAAAGCAGCATGTCGAACAGCGCGGACGAGCCGTCGGCCTCCTGCGGCGCGTTCCCGCCTGGCCAACCGGGCACCCAGTCGAAGTAACGCCACCAGGGCAGCGCGCCCAGCGAGCCGTTCTCTTTGCGGAAGCCCTCGAAGAAGCTGAGCACGGCGCGCACGCCGGGCAGCATGCGGCGCACGAACTGCGGCTCGTCCACATACCACCAGTAGTCGTGCACCATCCCGATCCACCACAACGCAAAGGCCGGGATGTACTGCTCCAGGCGCGTGGGGTAGCGGCTCATCGTGCAGCCGTCACTCTGGCGCGAGTCGTTGATCTGGTCGATGGCGTTGCGCATCAGCCGCTTGTCGCCGGCGGTGAACAGCGAAACCAGGCACTGCACCCGTGTATCGCCCACATATTGGAGTTGCTCGTAGTAAGGGCAGTCCATGTAGGTCTCGTGAGCGCAGAGCCGCGCGGTCCGCCACCCGACGTCCAGAATGCGGTTCAGCTCCGGATCGGCGGCTTCGAATCGGGCGCGCCGCTCGAAAGGAAAGCCGACGTAGGTGGCGCTCAGGTCGTCGATGGTCAGCGGCTGGTCTTTGGTTTCGATGTCGAGTTCCAGGTAGCGGTAGGTGCGCCACCACAGCGGCCGGAACGTGCGGCGCGCGCCGCCATCGGGCACGAACTCGTCATGGTTGCCGATGAAGACCTTGCCCTCGACCTCGTCGCGATTCCCCTTCTCCATGCCGCGGCTGCCCGGCTCGGGCGGTTGGAACAGGCTCTCGGCGTAACGCATGCGGACCACGGCATCGCGGCCGCCGGAGAGGGTCAGCTCGGGATAGGCGGTAGTGAGATAGGTCTGGTCGAGCAGCAGGACGGCCCGGGTGGCGGCGGGGATTCGAACCGCCTCGGGCTGCGCCGGAAATGCACCCGTCTTTTCGACGCCCGTGGCGCGGCGGAGTTTCTGGAGCCGCTCGGGGCGTTCTTCCATGGCGGGGATGGGGCGCGGCACCAGCATCCAGCGCGAGTGTGGGTCGCTGGCCTCGCGGCCCGCCGCGGGACCGGCCACGATGGCGGCGTCCCAGCCCACGGTATCGTCGTACTCCTTGCCTTCCCATCCCCAGGGGTGATCGGCAGCATGAACGCGATCGCCGGGACCGGCCACGTAATAGCCGCGCATCTGCGCGCTGGTGAACTCGATGGGCGAATACGCACGATCGTGCCAGCACTTCCACTGCGGCCCGGTATCCACCCCATCGCCTTCGAGCAGGAACCCGGTTTCGAGCGTGACCTGGGCCTCGGGGGCAAGCTCGCCGAAGTTCCATGCCTGCGCGGCGAAGACGTTCTTTCCCGTGTCGAGGTACGGCGCCACATCCACGGTTTCGTAGCGCCAGTGGAACAGGTCGCCGCGCGCGGGTCCCCACGACACCCCGCGGCCGTTGACGAAGAGGCGATAGCGCTGGTCGCCGCTGACGTGGATCAGGAACCGCTCCGGCTTGCGGTCCAGGTGGATTGTGCGGCGGAAGAGGTAAACCCCGTACTCGTTGGGCGGCGCGCCGGGAACCGTGATCCAGCGGGCTCTCCACGCTCGTCGCAATAGGTCATCGGTCTGCGCCTGGGCGGCCGCCGCGAGGAGCGGGGCAGCGCTCACCTGCTTCAAGAACGAGCGGCGTGTATCCTGCATGCCGAAACCGTAACGCCCCTACGTACGCCAAGTCAACCGTACAGGAATGGCCGGCCGGGGCGTGTTATACTTGAGTTGCCTTTTGAGAGTCCTGCAACGACCTGGCCGAATCCAAAGAAGCCTCGTTTAGCCCGCACAATTGAAAGACATAGACGATTTATGAAAAACATCTTTGTAGGCAACCTGGATTTCGGCGCAACCGAATCTTCCATTCGTTCACTGTTTGAACCTTACGGGGCCGTGGAACGTGTGAACCTCGTAACGGACCGCGACACGGGCCGCTCTCGAGGCTTCGCCTTTGTCGAAATGTCCAATTCCGTCGAGGCGGACAACGCCATATCCGCTCTCAACGGCGCCGATATGAACGGCCGCGCGCTCAACGTCAATGAAGCCCGGCCCAAGACCCAGGGTGGCGGCGGGCGCGGCTTCGGTGGCGCGTCCCGCGGTTCCGGCGGCGGCCCGCGACAACGACGCGAGCCGCGCTGGTAGTACTCGGAAAACTGAATCCCGGCGGCCTCCAGGCCGCCGGCTAGACCCAAGGAGGCGGCGATGGCTGCTGGTTCACGAACATCATTCAAAAAACGGCAGAAAGAGATCGCCCGCATGGAGAAACAGCGGGAAAAGGCCGCCAAGCGACTGGAGCGCAGGCGTATGGCAGGCTCCCATAGCTTGGAAGACGCGCTACCGGAAGATCCTACAACGAATCCGCCCGACCAACCCGACGTTTCCGGCGGAATGAGCCCGGAAGGAGGGCCGAATGGAACTGCGCTACATGGGGTTCGATCAGGAGAGTAGCACGCGAATCTACAGATTTGACGGCCTGGAAAAAGGCCAGCCCCCGGTGCACATCGTGGTCAGCGCGGATCTCGGCCTGTTCCTCGCGAATCGCGTCGCCATCCAGGATGGGCCGGATCTGTGTGCTCTCAAGATTAACGCAACCGCGGACACTCCCTGTGTGCTGAATCACGAGCTGACGGGAGAAGACTTCCGGGCGCATGCCAACGCGCGGGCGGAGGCTGAGGCACGGAGGGCTGCCCGCCGTCAGGGCGGTCCACGCCGCAAGGCCGCCGAGGCATAACCCTCAAATCGTCATCGAGAGGTATCCTCCATCTACCCGGAGGATACAACCGGTGACGAAGGACGCCGCGCGACGCGACGCCAGGTAGACCGTAGCGCCCACCAATTCCCCGGCTTCACCAAAGCGCGCCATGGGAGTGTGGACCATGATGCTGGCGATGCGGTCGGGGGTCAACACCTTGCGGTTCTGCTCGGCCGGGAAGAACCCGGGCACGATGGCGTTCACCCGGACCTTGTGCGGGGCAAACTCGCGCGCCAGAAAATGGGTGATCTGGTTCACTCCGCCCTTGGCAACGCTGTAGGTGAACACGCGCGAAAGCGGCGGGCCGGACGAGACGGAGCTGATGTTGATGATGGATCCGCCTCGGCCGCCATCCACCATGTGTTTGCCGAACACCTGGCAAGCCAGAAACACACTCTTGAGGTCGATATCGAGGATGCGGTGCCACTCCTCTTCGGTGATTTCGAAGAAGGGCGTGGGCGAGTTGACACCGGCGGCGTTGATCAGGATGTCCGCCTTGCCGAACTTGTCGACCACCGTGTCGAGCACCTTTTGCAGATCGGCTTTGCGGGTGGCATCGCAGCGGATGCCGATGGCCTCGCTGCCGTGAGCCGAAGTGATGGCACCGGCGCGGGCGTTGGCGGCGTCCTCGCTCACGTCCGCAATGGCGATTTTAGCGCCCGCCTGCGCCATTCCTTCGGCCATCGCGCCGGCCAGCACTCCGCCGCCGCCGACCACCACCGCCACGTCACCATCAAGAGAGAACAGATCGTTTGCAGGCATAAGGCAAATGGTAACAGGTAGTGCGTGGCCTCCCATGGGCGCTCACCCAAGGTCTGATTTGTCCCTTGGGCTTGTGATCCGCTCGGGAAATATTCCAGCCGCGACGGCCGGATAGAACTCCTTCGGTGAGCTTGCGATGAAAACCCCGCGCCGCGGCTGGCGGCCAGCGGCACACAGGAATGCTGCTGGTCCGGAATCGATATATTGGTATGAACCCAATGCAATCGAGCGAGTCATGATTCGAAGCCTGAAGAGATCATCTGTTTCCGCCATCCTCATCCTGGGAGGAGTTCCGGTCTTCTCCGTGCCGCAGGCAACCGGCCAGACAACCCCTGCTCCAAAGAACTGGACCATCGCCGAGGATCATCGCAACATGATGGAGCAACTTGGCATCCAGGTGCTGCGTCCCGGTCCCAGCGGCAATGAATCGGCACCCAATCACGCCAACTACGACGAATCCACCGCTAACCCGTTTCCCGACTACCCTGAGATCCTCAAGCTGACGGACGGGCGGACGGTGACCAGCCCGGAGATGTGGTGGAAAGAGCGCCGGCCCGAAATCGTCCAGGACTTTGAGCAGGAAGTGCTGGGCCGGGTTCCGCCCAACGTCCCAGGAATCACGTGGACCTTCGTCAAGACTGTGGATGACAAGGTCGGTCCGTATCCAGTCATAGCCAGGGAACTCGTCGGACGCGCGGACAACAAGGCATGCCCGGAGATCAGCGTCGAGATCGCGATGGTTGTCGTGACTCCGGCTTGGGCGCGAAAGCCCGTACCCCTCATGGTCATGTTCGGGCGCGCGGCCTTGCCCTCCGCTCCGACGCCGGCGGCGTTCGCCCGCTTTGCCGCGTTGGCGGGACCCGATCCGCCCGCAACCGTGCAGCTCATCGCAGCCGGATGGGGCTACGCCATGCTGAATCCCGCGAGTGTTCAGGCCGATAACGGCGCGGGACTCACGAAGGGGATCATCGGCCTCACCAACCACGGACAGCCGCGCAAGCCCGACGACTGGGGCGCCTTGCGCGCGTGGGCCTGGGGTGCCTCGCGCGCCCTCGACTTCCTCGAGACCGATCCTGCCGTGGACGCGAAACACGTTGGCATCGAAGGGGTCTCGCGATTCGGAAAAGCGGCGCTGGTCACCATGGCGTTCGACACTCGTTTCGCGGTGGTCCTCGTCGGGTCTTCCGGCGAAGGCGGCGCGGCGCCGTATCGCCGGAACTTTGGGGAAGCCGTGGAAAATCTCACCGGCGCGGGCGAGTATCACTGGATGGCCGGAAATTTCCTGAAGTACGGCGCCGCCCAAGCGTCCTTTGGCAGCAAAAATCCCGGAGATCTTCCGGTGGATTCTCACGAGCTGATCGCGCTGTGTGCTCCGCGCCTCACCTTCATCAGTTACGGCGTACCGGAGAAGGGGGATGCCAGATGGCTGGACCAACGGGGAAGTTTTATGGCGACGGTTGCTGCCGGATCCGTGTTTCGGCTGCTCGGGGTACGGGACATCGGTGTCACTGGCGACTACCGCAATGCCAGGATGCCGCCTGTCAACACCGGCCTGCTCGATGGTCATCTTGCGTGGCGGCAACACGACGGCGGCCACACGGATGGCCCCAACTGGAAGTACTTCCTTCCTTGGACCACCCGCGCTATCGGGTACACCGCTCCGCCACCGCCGCCGATCGCCGCCGACGTTCCGGTTCCCAGAACGGATGCCAACTCGCTGGTCGCCCATGCTCAACTTCTCGAGAAAGCCGGGAAGGGGCGCATCGACGTCTACTTCGAAGGGGACTCCATCACCCGCCGCTGGGGCGCAACCGATTATCCGCAACTCCTCGCTAATTGGAGACAGAACTTCTCCGGCTGGAACGCCGCGGATTTCGGTTGGGGTGCGGATCGGACGCAGAACATCCTCTGGCGCTTGGACCACGGGGAGTTGGACAATGTGAATCCGAAGGTCGTCGTTCTGTTAGCGGGAACCAATAACATTGGCAGCGCCATTCCGGCCGGCGACGAAGACGCCGTGGTGGCGGACATCACCAGAGGGATACAGGCGATCGTGGCGGCCATTCAAAACAAAGCTCCAGAGGCAACCGTGATGGTCATGGGCATTTTCCCGCGCAACGACCACATCGAGTTCATGCCCGTCATCAACAGAATCAACGCCAACCTGGCCGGGCTTGCAGACGGTCGAAAGCTGCGATTTCTCAGCATCAACGACAAGCTGGCCGACGCCCGAGGCAAGCTCTTCGACGGAATGATGAGCGCCGACAAACTCCATCCGGCCCAGAAGGGGTATCAGGTCTGGGCGGACGCGCTGAAGCCGATCTTCCGGGAACTGCTCGGGCCGCCTGGAACGGAGGATCACGCGCCGCCGCCAACCGGCGATCCCAGCGCGCGACGTCCTTGAGCGATCCACAAAGCCGGCACACCTTATGGACATGCATACCGATCTGAGACGATTCTCACTGCTTCGTTGAATCGTGGTTGCCGCATATTCTGTAAGAGGTGTTCCCAATGAACCCTGCCGTAGACGGTTTTCATCTGGTTGTCCGCCAGGTTGACCTCGCCCGCCCAGATGCGCCGGTGAAATTCTCTAAAGTCGGGCGCGTTCTCACTGAGATCCAACTGCCGGCCTGAGGAACCCAGCAAGAGGAAGACCATGGCGTAGAAAATGTGGGCGACCTGCTGCATGAGGAAGAATCGGGCGAGTTGGTACTGATCAGGCGGTTGTCCAAAATACTCCTGAAGATAAACGCTTTCCTCTGCGTCGTTGGTGACGAGCAAATTAGCAACGACCGCCAGGTCGGCATACCGATCGTTCAGGAAAGCAGCTTCCCAGTCCACCAGCCATACGCGTTGTCCGTCGAAAAGGATATTGTCCGGCTTGAATAAGTCGTTGTGACTCGACACCATGTCCGGATCGTGACGCGGGTAAACCGCGGCCAGTTGCGCGTAGCGGGCGAGGAGTTCCTCGCTTTCACCTTCTGGGAGAATGTTCGCCGCCTGAAACTTCTGGATGAATCCGTCCACGGCAGGTCCCTTTGTTGATCAGGAACATGCATGAGGTGTTGATGTGATTCGGCACTCCCGGAAACGGCGGTAGCGCATGCAGGGTCCGCAGCGCAGCGGGTATCCGAGCAAGCGCGTCCGTTACCGCAAAGGGCGCCGCCTCCACAAAATCTGTGATGGCAATCCGATCCTCTATGCTGGTGTACCAGACATGCGGCGCCAGACCTGCTTCAGCCGCCGCCTTCATGCATGTGAAGTGGCGCGTAGGATCGTCTGTCCGCATGATGATCTTCAATAGGAATGGAGATCCTCGCACGACGATGCGAAAGACAAGGGACGAGGTATGACCCCCGGTCAGCCTGCGGATGTCTTCGAACGCTGTTACACCGAAAGCCTCGCGCAGGCCCCGAATCACTGCCGCGCTCTTCTCTTGCGGAATCATGGAGTCCTCCAATGGTATCGGAATTGATAGGCTACGTCGAAAAGTGACGAAGCAATGCTTCACAATCAGGAATAGTGCTTCGTCTGTCGATGCTACCCCAATACAGGGTTGAGATCTAGTCTTGTTTTCAATGACTTAGTTTGCTATCCGGAAAGTGGGCGAAAGCAACGCATCGCTCCAAAACGAATCTGCAACGAATCTGCCTCTGCCCACCCTCCATCCAACTGATCGTGAACGTTTGACGCGCCATGAGGAAGAAACCATATTGGAGGCGCGCCACCGTGGGGTAGGCCACTGCGGACATGATGTGGCGTCACGGGGAACTGTGTGTGCCTTCTGTGGAGCACCCCCGGTGCCGGATCAAATCACAGCACGCCAAGGCGCTTCTGGCGGTCGGGTGTCGACATTTCGATCACGGACGTAGGCGTGCAGACCGGCAGGCGGTCGCTAAGCGTCCAGGAGCGCGTCAGTTCGGGCCGCCTATTGAATTATCGTTGTCGCCAGGCGTCCGAGGTCTCCGTACAACGCATTCTGGCTGTTTCTTGCCAACTCTTTTGCCAAGGCGGCCAGGAAGTACCACAAATCGCCCACGTCTTCCGGCGTGTTCCTGTACTGTGTCGCGACGGTGACCCCCATTTGGTAGCTCACAAAGGCCGCGCAAAATCTTCGCGCGAGCTCTCTATCTCCGCTGCTCTTATCCAACATGCTCCCCATCTCCATACTCTACTCGTATCACGTACTTCCGGCTAGCCGACGATCCTCTCGGAACCGCCGACTATCGTAGTCCAGTTGCGAGCCGATGCGCCAGCCGCCAGCATCGCCGTAAATCACCGCGCGGTCAACCTGGAGGAAAGCGTGACCTGAAGTTCTCGCGTCTGCCAGCGGATCGGCCCGATTCTGCAGCCGCTTTTGCCGCTGCCGTCCGTCGCCCGGCCGCAGGCCGAAAAGGCCGATGGTTTTCAGACCGGAGGCTTTGAAGCGGTCAGGAGGGTTGTGGCGGCGACCGGATTGCCCCACCAGAATCTCCAGCCCAGCCGACGCCGCTCCACGTTCGACGCTCCGAGTGTCCGCAAAGCATCCGCATAAACCGCCGTGGCGCGGATGTCTGCGATCACTATCCGCCCCCCGGGTTTCAAGACCCGGCACCCTTCGCTGATCGCCCGCTTACGATCGGCATTCGATCGGATGTTGTGTATCGCGAGGCTCGAAACCACCAGATCGAAGGTTGCATCCGGAAACGGAAGTGCCCGCATGTCGGCAGTCTCGATAAGCACGCGATCACTAACCCCTTCCCAGGACGCGTTGCGCACGGTGACGTCTTTCGCGTTGCCCGACTGATCCGAGGTACTCCAGATATCCACGCCAGTCACCCGGCCCGTGGTCAACCTGCGGGCGACGGCGGTCAGCACCGCACCTCGGCCGCACCCCATGTCGAGCACCATCTCGTCGCCGCGTACGTGAAGGCGATCCAGAATGTGCTCCCATTCTAGGAACTTGCCGCGCCTGGTTGTGTAAAAGAAACTGCTTGCGTTCCCAAAGAAGAAAACAAAATAGAGCGTGAGCGGCCTGGCGACCTGAATTGACGAACGCCACCAAGCCATCGCCGCGGCGAGCCCGGTGACAAGCGCCAACAATCCAAAGATCACCAGCGCATAAGGCGCATCGTATCCGTATTCGCCGCGTCGCATTCGATTGAGTGGAATTATACCCCGTTATTGTGTCCCCGCTCCCGTCACACACTCCTTGAGGTAAATGGTTCTGCGGATGTCTGCTTGTTACTCTCTGAGCTTCGCGCCCCCCTGCCAGCCTTCGGCCAACGAGCTCGCGGGCGGATAACGCGCCATCCGTACCTTGACCGCGATGCCACTGGTAAGATCCTCCCTGACGGCGTAGGGGCGATCGATCGGACGAAACCGCACCGCTTCCGAATGAGTCGCTCCTGGACAACAAGACTGCACAACGCGAGTCGTAAGTTAGCCCAGGCCGGATTGGCGCTCCGCAACCAGTTCGCGCGGCGCGGCAGGCCTGAAGGCTACCTACTACGTGTGATAGCGCTCCATCGTTCTCGGGTTGTAGCCCCAGTGGAACTCGAGCTCGTAGGCCATGGATCTGGCCAGACCGTCGAGATCGGGAAACAGCGTGGAGTAAGTGATGTTCATCCGGTACAACTCACGCATGCCGGTCTCGCGCACGGGGTTGGTCAGAACGATCTTGGCCAGGATGTTCTCCTGGTCCCTGTCGCTCAGCATCTCCTCGATCGGCACATCCAGCACACCAGGCACGACGAATGTTCCGGACTGCGCGATCAGGCGGCGGTTCATGATATGCGGCTCGCCCAGCCAGATGAAGTGGTGATCGCCGTTGATGAAGTATTTCGGGAAATTGCCTTTGGGCCGCGGATCCATGCGTGTCGGCTTGGGCGCGCGGGTGCTGTCGATGCGCGCGGGGTTCATGGCCCAGACCACGCCGTCGGCCAGCGTGCGCTCCAGCGCGAAGAACGCCGCGACGTAGGGCGACCAGGTGAAGTCGATCAGGCGGGTGGGCGCGCCGTGGTGCTGCATGAGCGCCAGCCACTGGAAATCGTCGTCCCAATCGGGAGGCTGGCCCAGGAACTGGTGGGCCTTGCGCTTGAAGATCCGCAGGATGCGCGCTTCCTGCTGCGGCCAGGCCGGCTGGGCGACTCCGAAATTCTGCAAATAGCGCGAGAGAGAACTGTAGAGCGGCCAGCGTTCGTCGCGCTCGCCGCGAAAGGCCCAATTCGAATACGGGGGGCTGGTAACCAGCCCGAGGAACGCCTCCCAGGATTCCAGCCGGAGAATGCGGTATGACCTGCGGGTCGGCTTGCGAGCTGCCATCCACTAGCTATCGTAGCGGTATACGGCTTGCCCGATGGAGACGCCGCGCACGTCGATGCGCTTGAGATCGGTGGTGCCCACGCCGTGGCCGTCGGCCAACAGCAGGGTGTTGTCGCAAGTCTGGAACGGCGCGGTGCCGCGCGTGGCGCGGGGGTTGTAGCCCATTACGGCGGCAGACACGGCGTCCGTACACACCGGGTTCAGTCCCGCGATGAGCACGCCGGGCTTCACCGCGCGGATGCCGCGAATCCAGGGTCCTTCGCCGCCGGCAATGGACTCCACGCCGTCGATGATGGCGAGGTGAATGGGCCGGGCGGCCACAATGTCTGCAACGATGTGGGGAACGCGGTAGCCGGGATCGTGATTGGCGCCGAAGTGCAGCTCCTGTGGCGCGGATTTCGACGGCTGGCGGCGCCCCTCGTGGCCGGTTCGCAGGCGGCCGTCGGTGGGACTCTCGTTGGGCTCGTCCACGCCGGCACTGTCGCCGTAGATCGAGGCCGGCAGCATGCCGAAGCAGTTTTTCAATGAAAGGGTCACACCGCAGGTGGCGTGGTTCTTCAGCTTGGCCATGCTCACGAAAACGTCGGTTTCCTGGTAGGCGTGATTCAGATCGTAACCGGGGTACATGTAGGGGTTGCCGGGCACCAGGAAGCGGGCATATTTCTTGCCCTTGCCGAGCGCGTTGGTGTTTTCGAACTCCACGCCGGGCGCGGCGGACTGCAGGGCGCGCAGATTCCAGCCGGAATCGAGGATCACGTCTTCGAGCGGGCCGCCGGTGCCCCAGGAACTCTCCACGAAGCGGATGCGGCGGGCGCCCGCACGTCCCATGAGGTACGCCGTGGATCCGACCAGCTTGGGATGTATGTAGTGGGTGAGCGCCGGTGCCATACCGTGAAATTTCTGACTGGGGCTGCCCGTCATGTTCAGCTTCACGGTGACGGTTTTGTTGCGCACCAGGCGTTCGAGCCCACCCAACTGATCGAACATTTTGGCCAGGGCCGCCGTGACGTCCTCATCGTAAGAGGCGCACTTGGCAATCGAAACCGGCGCGGCCGGCGCATCCGGAACGGGCGACGCCTGTAACAGGGGCGCCGCGGAAATCATCGCAAGCCATTCTCTCCGAGTCATGCGTTATTGCTCCAGTCTGACCGTGGCGCAGACGGAAACTTTCTCGATGTCCACGCCTCCCCCCTCTTCGGTCTGGTAAATCTCCAGCTTCTTCTCCGCGCCTTCCGGTGTCATGAGCGTGGCGTGCTTGTAGTCACCCAGGAAGTGCACGGTTACGTTCTCCACCGGGTAATCCGAGTAATTGACCAGGTGCAGGATAGCGGTCTTGCCGTCGTCCGACGCCAGCAGATTGGAGAGCATCGACGACACGTTGAACAGCCGCACTCCCAGGTTGCGTCTTCCCACCATGGAATTGACATCGCGCCAGATGTCGTTGAGCCGTTCCAGCTCGGCCTTTTCCAGCGTGATGCTGGAGCCGTGGGGCGTGGGATCTTTCCAGCCCGGCGGCCCGGTGAGCAGGGTGCCGCCGGAGCGTGTGAAGTTGCGCAGAACTTCCTTCTGTTCGGGCGTGAGGCTGTCGGCATCCACATCGACGGCGAGGCTCGCACCCGCGAGAGCGCCGGCGGAAAGATGCTGTCGCGGGATGGGCCGCACGGGCGTGTGCTTGACGGCGATCATGTCGAGAATGCCGCCCGAGAGCAGCCCGCCCTTGGCCGGGTCCTGCACCAGCGCCAGCTTGCCGGCCGGCTGCATGCGGCGCCATTCGGGATGGGACTCGAAATAACGCACCAGGGTGTTGATGCGCCGCCAGTCGCTGAGGGCGTCGGCGTCACGTTTTTCGAGGCGGCCGGCGAAATCGGGATCGACGGCGAGCACCCAGCGAGCGCCGGAGATGGCGGCATCGGCAATCACCTGGAGGTAGCGCGTGGAGGTCACGACGGTATGGGGCGGCGGCTGGTTGGCGATCCAGATGACCGCATCGCGCCAGGCGCGCACGGAGCGGATGAAGCCGGTGTTGGTATCGATCCACACGGAACTGGTGGGACCGGCCTTCTTGGCGCCCTCATCCTCCGCGGCGACGCCGGGCCAGACTCCCTGGTATGTGCCGAGGATCGGGGCCTGGGAGCTCAGCGGCATGCGATTGCGCGCGGTGAGCTCGACCACGGGAGTGTCGCCGGCGGCTTCGCGCACGCGGGCGGGAGTGCCCTCGGGGAAGTCGCCCTCGAGCACGATGCCGGCCACGTGGACTGCGAGGGCTTGGCGCGTGGCGGCGACGGGATCTTCGCCGGGCGCGATCACGGCCAGCGCGGCGAGCCCCTGCTTAGTGGCCGCAGCCACAAAATCGGCGGGATAGGCCTTCAGCAGAAGGCAGTTGAGCGGGCTCTCGGCGAGCAGGTCGAGCGATTTTGTGGCAGCCCAGGGCCAGCGGACCGGGACCCAGTCGGCGGGCCGCGGAACCGCGGCAGTGCCGAGCGATGCCAACATACCGGCCCAGAGGCCCAGGCGCATCCACATATTATTTAGATTACCAAGCGCTCACTTGGGATCGAACTTCAGCGCGGCGGAGTTGATACAGTAGCGCAGGCCGGTGGGCTCGGGTCCGTCTTCGAAGACGTGGCCGAGGTGCGCGTCGCACTGGCTGCACAGGACCTCGGTGCGCTCCATGAAATGGCTGGTGTCGCGCTCCGTGGCGACGTTTTCCGGGGTTGCGGGCGCGTAGAAACTGGGCCAGCCGGTGCCCGAATCGAACTTTTCGTCGGACCGGAACAGCGGGGCGCCGCAGCAGGTGCAGCGGTACATGCCCTCGTCATGATTGTTCCAATAGCGGCCTGTGAATGCCCGCTCGGTACCTTTCTGGCGCGCTACGGCAAACTCCTCCGGCGCCAGTTCCTGCTTCCATTCGGCATCGCTCTTCTGAACTTTGTTCACGTGGACAGCCTCCCTCCCTGCTTCTACGATGGCATGTTTTTCGGCAGGGCGGGCGTGGTAAGATCTCAGAAATCTCACCCCGTCGTGAAATCCAAGAAAACTGGGAGTTGAAATATGCGAACGATTGGAGCCGTAGTGTTGTTGCTCTGCGCCGGTGGTGTGTGGGCGCAGACGTTTCGAGGGAGCATCGCGGGAGTCATCACCGACGCGTCGGGCGCGGCCCTGCCGGGGGCGGCGGTGCGGCTGGAGAGCCCGGCCACGGGTTTCACGCGCACCGTTGCGGCGAACACGGAAGGTGCGTACCTGTTCCCCGACCTGGCGGTCGGGAGCTACTTGGTAACGGTGGGCCGGCCGGGGTTCGAGACCAAACGCATCGACCACATCGACGTGGCGGTCTCGCGCACCACCGATCTCAACGTACAGTTGGGCGTGGCGCAGCAGCAGCAAGTGATCGAAGTAGCGGCTGCGGCGGTGACGCTGGACACTCATCGAGTGCGCTGGTTGGCGTTGTCGATACCCGGACGGTGGCCGATCTGCCGATGAATGGCCGCGACTTCCGGCAGATGATCAAACTGGCGCCGGGGGTGTCGCCGGCCAGCACGTCGGTGAACGGAATGCGCACCAACGGCAACAACTACCAGATCGACGGCGCCGACAATAACGATACGTTCCAGAACGCGGCGGCAGTGAACCAGGGCGGGGTTTCGGGCATCGCCGGGACGCTGCTGCCGATCGAAGCCATCGACCAGTTCTCGGTGCAGACCAACGCCGGGGCGGAGGTGGGGCGCAATGGCGGCTCGTCGGTGAACCTGGTGATCAAGTCGGGAACCAACGACCTGCACGGCAGCCTGTACTACTTCAACCGCAACGAAGCGCTGGCGGCGCGGTCGCCGTTTCAGAGCGCGACCAGCGCGAAGCAGGTGATCCGCAACAACCAGTTCGGGTTTTCGCTGGGCGGGCCGGTGATTCGCAACCGGACATTCTATTTCGTGAACGGCGAATCGCAGCTTTCGATCGCCAACAATTCGCTGCTGGACACGATACCGTCGGACGCGTGGGTGGCCCAGGGAGAGACCGTGCTGGCGCAGCATAGCGTGCCGGTGAACCCGGTTTCGTTGAACCTGCTGACGATCTGGCCGGCAAGCACGCGCACCGGTCCGGCAACCACGAACAATTATCTGAGCAACGGCCGGAACGACTATAACAGCTTCAACGGGATCATCAAGATCGACCACCGGTTCAACGACAAACACTCGATGTTCGCGCGCTACTTCGGGGGCACGGGCACGCAGACGGCGGACGTGGGATCGCACATCCACGACTTCTTCCAGGTGGCGCCCAGCCACATGCACAACATCTCGATCGTGGAGAACGCGATTTTCACGCCGCGGGTGGTGAACCAGTTAACGCTGGAGGTGAACTACTTCCTGCAGACTTTCAACGATTTCAACACCAGCATCAACCCCGCCGCGCTGGGGCTGAACACGCTGGTGACGGACCCGACGCTGATCGGCGCGCCCCGGATCGCGATCACCGGCTTCGACTATGTGGGCGTCACGCAGCCGCTGGGGCGGATCGACACCACGGGCCATATCACCGACAACCTGACGTACGCGAGGAATCGCCACCAGCTCAAGTTCGGCGGCGAATTCCGGCGCGCGCGGCTGGACGTGTTCTACAACATCAACAAGCGCGGCCGGTTCACGTTCGACGGCACACGCGGCCCATGGTCCGGAGATACGGCCCTGGGCGGGAACCTGCGGGCGCTGGCGGACTTCCTGGCGGGATACCCGTCGAACTCGAGCGGGGCGGTGATCGTGCTGGGCGATTTGCAGCGCGACTACTATCAGAATTCGATGGACTACTGGGCGCACGATACGTTCCAGGTGTCGCCCAGGCTCAGCATCAATTTCGGGGCGTGGTACACGTATCACGGGGTGCTGCACGATGCCAAGAACAACATCACCAACTTCGTGCCGGGCAGCGGATTCGTAGTGCCGGGCAACGGCATCGATTCGCTGTATCCCAAAGACCTGAACAATTTCGCGCCGCGATTCGGGTTCGCCTACACGCCCACGCTCCACGGGAAGACCGTGATTCGCGGGGCGTGGGGCGTGTTCTACGACGTGCCGGCGCTGAATTTCTTCGTGGCCAACACGGGACTGCCGAACGGCGGCGCGGCGGGTGTGAACGCGAATCCGGGCGGGCCGAATCCCGTGTATACGATCACGGCGAAGAACGTGGTGTTCCAGTCGGGTGTGCCGGTATTCGGGAATGCGGGTCCGGTTCCGCCCTTCGGTGCACTGGGAGTGAGCCAGGATTTCCGCACGCCGTACGTGCAGAATTTCAATCTCAACGTGCAGCGGCAGTTGTCCTCCACGACGATTCTCCAGGCCGGGTATGTGGGGAGCGTGGGGCGCAAGCTGGCGGTGCTGCGCGATATCAATCAGCCGATCGCCGGCTGCGGCCTTACGCCGCTCAGTATCCGGACCTGGCGGCCATCGACATGGCGTTTTCGATGACCAACTCGGACTACAACTCGCTCCAGGTGCAGTTGCGGCAGTCCCTGTACCGGGGGCTGGCGGCTACCTTCAATTACACCTGGGGGCATGCCATCGACAACACCTCGGACGTGCGCAACACGGTGTCGACCAACAGCTACGATCTCGGCAACGAGCGCGGTTCGAGCTCATTCGACATACGGCACATCGTGACCAGCTTCGTGAGCTACCAGGTTCCGCAGTCTTCACACAGGGCGGGGCGCCTGACCAGCGGGTGGCAGGTGAACTCGCTCTTCACGTTCCACGGAGGAACGCCGCTGAATATCCTGGCGGGTACGAACCGCAGCGGCACCGGCGAGAATCGCGACCGGGTGGACGTGGCCAGCGACCCCTTCGCGGGCTTTTCGCCCACGATTGCGAATTCCCTGGCGATTCAGTACATCGCTAAGGCGGCATTCGCCAACCCGGCGGCGAGCACGTTCGGCAGCATCGGGCGCGACACGATTTACGGGCCGGGGTTCGGGTCGGTGGATTTTTCGGTGTTCAAGAAGACGACCATCAAGGAACGGGCTACGGCGGAGTTCCGCGTGGAGATTTTCAATGTACTGAACCGGACGAATTACGGGAATCCGAACACGACATTCTCATCGAGCAGTTTCGGGCAGATCACGTCCACGCGCAACGGGGGTTCGGCGCCGGGATTGGGCTTCGGAGAGCCTCGAAATACGCAATTGGGATTGCGGATCGTGTTTTGAGACACTGCGGCTGAGCGGGAGGTGTCGATTTCAGACGTTGCGGGCGGCCGGGGCTTCGCGGACTTATCGCCGTGCGTATCCGGCCGCCAATGGTTTTGAGCCGCATCTCTCCGGGGGCATTGGAATCGCTTTATGGCGCTACGTTTACCCGCCAGCTTCGATGTCCTGGCTCGCCGATATCAGATGGGACGGCGATACGCGCTATCCGCTCTCCATCTGCGGTTTCAGGTTCGAACCTGAGATCTCCCCGCCGGCCCCATACCTATAGTTGGCAACCGTGCGGGCCTTAACGGCCCTACAGGGAGTTCGTCACCACCGTAATGCAACGCTTCTCTGGCCAGGAAGAAAAACTGTTGGGGCCGGCGCGGTGGGGCGCAAGCCTCTGACTCGATTTCAGAGTAGCAGGCGGGGAAAGGGGTGCCGTCCGGGGAGTGGCCGCAAGTGATTGAGCCTGTTCGAAACATTTTCTGCGGCAGGCCGTGATTGGGGCATTGCGGGTCGCCACAACGGGGCTGGTCCTCGTTGCGGGCGCGTCGTACCTGATGGTCGAAAACGTAACGCTGCGGTCCCGTGTGTCGGGGCTCGAAGCCCAACGCACCGATTCAGGAGCCCGGGCGGAGGCGCTCCGGCGTCAACTCGACGAGGAGCGAGGCCGCGATATCCACCCGGTTCCGTCGTCCGCGCCGGTTGCGTCGCTGGTTCTCCTGCCGGGCCTCTCGCGTGCGGAAACGCGCCTGCAAGAACTCGAGCTGAATTCCTCGATGCAGGTCGCCCGGATAGAAATCGAGGTCGAAGCCAGGGACGACTTTCCGCGATTCCGCGCCGAGCTTCGCAAGCGTACCGGTGAGGAGGTGTTGACCCGGAGCCAACTCCACAGGCGGGTCGAAGGCGGACGGTACGTCGTATCCTTTGATGTCCCCGCGGAAGCGCTTGCCGCCGGCACGTACGAACTGACGCTCAAGGGAGTCGCCAACGATCACACGGCGGAGGACGTCGGATATTACTACTTCGCGGTCGTGCGGAAAAGCTGATCAGGAGGACCTCCTGCCAGAAACCGATGCTGCGATCGAGACAACCGCCACGATCAGCAGCCACGATGCGAAGGGAACTACGAGGAAGATGAAGCCGACTTTCGCCCGGATTTGACCGGACGCTACCGCTCCATAGATGAACACAGAACCGAGCGCGAGCACTACCATAACGGCGTTCAATGCCGCGCGGGCCGGCGCGGACCACCGATGCGAAACGGTGCTCGCCCACAGCGTCGCCACGAAGGGCGAGAGCACCCAAACCGCGAAGACCAGCACCAGGATAGGGGACTTGTTAAAACGGCTGGCGTAGAGCATCAAACCGAGCGATGCGACAGCTCCAGCGATCACGGTGATCATCGCCGCTCTGCGTAATCCCCGGCTGCTCGCTGGAGCCATTGTACGATTTTGACAGAACAGGGCGATTCCCGGAAGCTACCTGTAATTCCGCGGTCAAGCCGCTTTCGCGGGCTCCTGCGTGTCAGGCCTCGGGCGGCGTCTGCCGAATCGAAACCCGTAAAATCGGGCAGCCGATCGCTACGGCGAGCACCGCATTCCAGATCAACTACGAGCCAGCGGTGGCCACGAACGCGGACGCACCCGTACCGTTCATCTTGCGAAGGGTTCTCCATGTGCCCACATCGAGCAGATTGGCCATGGACGTTCTCGCGGCGCCACCGCACCACGGCGAGGCGGCCAGTAGCGGACCGGATGCACTCACCCGATGCCCTTCAGTACCTCCATCAGGTGCGCCGCAGCCGGTCCCGACCCGCCAGTCGCCGCCGGCAAAATCGCGCCGATTCCACGGAGCAACGCCGCTGGAATTGCGCAACCAGACCGATAGGGATCTGTTGGTTATCGCGCTGGTCGTTGAAGTAAAATTGATCGTGAAGAGGACTTGAGAGTACCGGTTTGTGCGGCCGCCTTTTCATGCCGCCAACCTGGTTCCTTCAGCCCTGGAAAGGTCCAGACGGTCGCGGAGGAATTTCACAAGGATTACGGTTTTTGCGGCAGTGGCGAGAAATTCCGGAAGGGTACTGCGGAGGGCAATGGCCACGACCTGTTCCGAGGGGGCCAGCCCTCCCCGAACCGTACGGATCCAGGAACCAAAGGAAAGCCATACTAACTTCGGTTCCATCGCCGAGAGGATCTGAAGCAGGCCCTGGGCGATGAGTCCGAGTTGGATGTGGCGATGATAGGCCGCGATCTTTCGGCGGACGGCATTGCGGTAGTCCTCGGACTTGTGGTGCAGGTACTGGTTACCGCTGACACGCCGTAGGGGAGTCATGGCCACCATCCAGAAGTGATACGCATAAGCGCCGATGACCCGGATGGCCTGCTTGAAGGACACTTCAATCTTGAATCGCAAGCCATAGAGGCGGATGATCTCGAGGGGAGAGAGGGTCAGGTCGGTGCTCATCAGCAGGATGGCGCCGCGAAGGGGATGGAGCACCACGACGAAGCGGACGAGGATGCCGACAGGGCGCCACAATAGGTCGGCGGTGCGGAAGCGGAGGATCACATTCTTCTCGCCATAGACGGGGCTGGGCGCCTGCTGGAGTTGGGCAGACTGTTTCAACAGCGCGGCAACCTTGATCTTCCTGCCGTACTTCTTCGGCCTGCCGCGACGCCGTCGCCGGTTGGGAGGCGGGAGTGATGCCGGGAAGAAAGCCACGCTGTTGCTCTTGACCCGGGTGACCAGATGGTGGCCTTTGGCGAGCAACCCACGAGCGATCTTGCCGGAGGCATAGTACGCATCGGCCACGAAGTAGCAGGGCTCTTTCAGGCGGAGCGAATCGAGCAGCAGGATCATCTTGTCGAGGAGGGTCCGGTGGTCGCGGTTGGAAAAGACCGTGCCTTCGTGGATGCGACAAGCCAAAGGCAAGGCGAATACGCTGGACAAGGCTTGGGCGAGCACGGCGACCGCCTGGCAGGAGTGGCCGAAGATGAACTCCGGCTTGTTGTTGGAGTCCGATTCTTGATGGAGTTTTTTGACTCCCGGCATTTTGCGTCCGGCCTTGGCGACCTTGATGCCGTCGGCGACGAGGACGGGCCTGCCGTTGACGCGTAGGATGCCGGGGTGGACGCGGAAGACCAGAGCGCACCAGGCAAGGGTGAGCTTGTTCAGATCCAGGGCTTGGCTATGGAAGAAGTCCAGGAGTCGGTCGTAGCAGGCCGGCTCCAATCCCAGGGCGCGCACGATACTGGTGACGCCCAGTAGATCCTTGCGAACGGTGAAACCGGCCAGGCAGAGCGCCATCCCGAGGAAGGTTCGGGTCCGGGCGCAGGCGGACCGCAAACCGCACACCAAATTCCACCAGTGACTCCAGAGCATGAGCGGCCTCCTGGCCGGGTGGTGCGAAGCATCGGCATTTATGGCTTGACGATAAGCCGCTGTATAGTATAGCATATTTATGCTATACTATCGATGTAAAAGGAGGCATCATGAGCCAGAAACGGATTCCGCAGATCGAGCGAAGGATTGATCGCATCAAGACGGCGCTATTGGAGATCGGGCCGATGCGCCCGGGCTCACTGACCCGTCAGTACAAGGATCCCCAACACCACGCCGGAGCCTATTGGCAGATCAGCTATACGCGTCGGATGAAGAGCCGCACCGAGTACGTCCGCCGGGAATGGGTGAAGGATCTCCGCCGCCAAATCGCGAGTCACAAGCGGTTCAAGAATCTGGTCGAACAGTTGATCGACCTGAGTATCGAGCACTCACGACTGACCATGCAGGTTGCCGAGCCCAAGGCTACCTAACGCGTGCGAACTCGGTACTCTCAAGAAGAGGAGAAACCGGGATGATTGATCGGTACCATCCTCTGCGGAAATTCTTCGCTGAACTGGTCGCGCGACGGCTCTATGGCGATGCTGGTGTCCGCGACCACTCCATCGCTGATTACATTTCCACGGTTCTGACCAACTTCGTTCACATCGACAACCTGTACAGGATTCGTAATGCGCGTGGCAAACGATTAGAAGAGGTGGGTGAGATGCTAGTCGAATCCAACCCCCTCCTGGCAGCCCGTTCGTTTGATCGCGAGCGGGAAGTCCGGAAACACGTCGGAGACTTCACCCTCTTTTTTACGGGATTATTCCCCGAATACGTGGCGTCGTTGCCGCGTCGTGGCCTTCGTGTCGATGCTTTTGTCGACTATTTGCGCGCCGGCAAGGAGTCCTATCGCATCGTCTCTGCTTTCGATCAATTCGAATATCGGAACGAGGCGCCGCTTTTCCGCCGGCTGTCCGAACAATTCGAGGCCTGCGTATATGGCCTCAACATGGTGAAGCGCGACTTGGAAGCCTTCCAGCAGGACTACTACTGCCACTTAAAGGCGAGCATCCAGTGAAACCGGCGAGCGTTGCCGGTGACACTCCGGGAACCGGCCGGAGGTATTCGTGAACGCCGGCGGACCGACATCGATGCGGGCGTCGAATCGGCACACGATCATTGTGGGCGGCGGCGTGATTGGGGTCTGCTGCGCCTACTTCCTCGCCAAGCGTGGTGCGAGGGTTACCGTGCTGGAACGCGATCAAATCGGCAAGGCGGCATCCTACGGAAACGCAGGTTGTATTGCGCCGGGACATGCGCCTATCAACAAACCGGGGCGCATTGGGCAGGCTCTCAAATCTCTCTTGGATCCACTCAGTCCCCTGTACGTTGCTCCGCGGCCGGATCCCACGCTCGCGAAATGGCTGTGGGCTTTTAGCCGGACCTGTACCGACCGGCATGTGGCACATTCCATGCGAACCCTGGCGCCACTCGGCCACGCCACGCGCCGATTGTTCGATGAGTTGATCCAGACGGAAAAGTTGGCATGCTTTTTCCGGGCTGACGGGTATTACGAAATCTACCTGACCGATCGTGGTCTGGAATCAGCGAAAAGGGAGGCCACTGTCGCATCCAGCTACGGCTTCCATCCGGAGGCCATCTCGGGACCGGCCCTACGCGAAATTGAGCCAGCGATCAGCCAGGATGTCGTCGGAGGCGTATATTACCCGAAGGCGGCCACGATCAATCCGCACCACTTCGTCCTGGAGATGGCGAAGCGTGCTCAATGCCATGGGGCAGAATTCCGAACCGGCACAGAGGTGGCAGCGCTTCGGACCGCGGATCATCAATTTCGTGGCGTCCAGATGCAGAACGGTGAGGTAGTAGAGGCGGACACCGCTGTTCTGGCGGCCGGCGCTTATAGCAGGATGCTTGCCCAGCGGCTCGGGATTAGCTTGCCTCTCCAGGCGGCCAAGGGCTATCACCGCGACTGCGAAGCTGGAGAGGGCAAACCGCCGCTTCTGCGCCGCGCGTGCGTTCTCGGGGAGAAGATGGTATTTTGCACACCGATGGACGGCTTTGTGCGCTTCGCCGGCACGCTCGAATTCTCGGGAGTGAATCACGAGATCAGGCGACCGCGTTTGGAGCAGCTCACGAACGCTTCACGGCGGTATCTAACGACAATGGACGGCGCGGCCGTCCGATCGGAATGGTGTGGATTGAGGCCCTGTCTGCCGGATGGCTTACCGGCCGTGGGCCCACTTTCAGCGTACAGCGGGCTGTTCATCGCCACCGGTCACGCCATGGCGGGTCTTACTCTGGGACCGGTGACAGGAAAGCTGGTGGCCGAATACGTTCTGGACGGTTCACCCAGTATCGATATTACGGCGCTTCGACCGGAGCGGTTCTAGCAGCCTGTAGTAATAGTCACTGGTTTCACGGCGGAACCTGACCTCCAAAGAGCGACACATTTAGAGGCGCTACACACGCATTGCTGCGGCCTTCCTGGAGGTTTGGGTACCCCCGATTTCCGGGCTGGCACGATGATTTCGGCCGCGACTGACTATTACCACGGGCTCCTAGTACTACTGGGTCATAAAACTTGTTAAACGCGCGCTGGCCGGGCTTTCGGGTGGCTGACGGAGCGGCCAAATTCGCGTTCCTGCCAGCCGGCGCTGTGAACCGTGAAACTCAATACTGGCAGCCCTTCGGAGTGAAGCGGCCCAACTTGAGTAACACATATTTATGACCCAGTAGTACTAGCGAAGCTCCCTTTGCGATCCGACCCAGTGCAGCCTTACGTTCCATATCATCGCTTCGTTTCTGATATGCAATCAGGTCCTTGTGGTAAATGCGCCGGTGGCTGCCGACATTGTGGTACGGCAGGACTCCGTTGTCCAGGAGCTTGATGAGATGAGGCCGGGAAATCCTGAGGAGGCCGGCAGCGCGCTGCGTCGTCAATGGCTGATTCTCGGGAATCCGGGCAATTGCTCTGCGCGACTCCATGTTGCGCGCGCGAACGGCATTGGGTGTGCTATCTAGAGATTGTGTTCGAAATCCTGGAGCACGCCGCCGACGTGGGCTTCCGGGTTAAGGCTGGCAACCTGCGCGAGATATTCGAAAGCGCCGCCGAAGCGGTGGTCGCGCTCGCCATGGAGACGGAGAATATCGTTGAGCGCCAATCCTATCCGGTGGAGGCGGAGGGCGACTCCAACGAATCCTTGCTGGTGAACTGGCTGAGTGAGATCCTCTACTACCTGGACGGCCGACAACTCGCGCTGCGGCGATTCAATGTCTCCCAGGTGGCTAAGGATCGAGTGCGCGGCGCGGCGCTCGGCGAGCCTCGAGACCCGCTCCGCCACCGGGCGCGACTCGTCGTCAAAGGCGTGACGTACCACCAGTTGAAAGTCGAGCGGACAGCCAACGGGTGGGTTTGCGAAGTTTTCGTGGACGTGTGAGAGGCCGCACATGGAACTCGAAGCGATCGATCGATTCCGCTATCGCATTCGGCGCGACGCGGCGCTGGGCATGCGTACCGACGTGATCGTTTACGCCAGCGGCCAACTCCTGGAGCAGATTCGCAAGGACGCGTCTTTGGACCAGGCCGTACATGTGGCCATGCTGCCGGGCATCGTCGGGCCCAGCCTCGCGATGCCGGATATACACCAGGGTTATGGCTTTCCGATCGGCGGCGTCGCGGCCACGGATTGGCGCAGCGGAGTGGTTTCGCCCGGCGGCGTGGGCTTCGACATCAACTGCGGCGTGCGGCTCATACGAACGTCCCTGAGCGAGGAGGAGGTGCGGCCCCGGCTGGCGCTCCTGCTGGACCAGGTCTTCCGCGACATTCCCTGCGGTATGGGTGGCAAAGGCCCAATCCAACTCAAGCCGCGCGAACTGGACCAGGTGCTCGTTAAAGGGGCGCAATGGGTGGTGGAGCAGGGGTTCGGGCACGCAGCCGATATCGAATTCACGGAAGAACGCGGCGCGCTGGCCGAAGCCGATCTACGGCAGGTCTCCGAGCGCGCCAAAGAGCGCGGCAGCCGGCAACTGGGCACCATCGGCAGCGGCAATCATTTTCTCGAAATCCAGCAGGTGGAGCAGATTCACGATGGGGAGGCGGCGCGCGCCATGGGTCTGGAACCCCGGCAAGTCGTCGTGCTCGTGCACTGCGGTTCCCGGGGCCTGGGTCACCAGGTCTGCACGGACTTCCTGGCGAAAATGGGGGCCGCCATGAAGAAGTACAACATCACGCTTCCGGACCGGCAACTGGCGTGCGTGCCAGTTTCGTCCGACGAAGGCCAGTCGTATTTGGCTGCGATGCGCGGCGCCGCCAATTTCGCCTGGGCCAACCGGCAAGCCATCCTGCATTTTCTGCGCGGAGCCATCCAGCGCATTTTCGGGTCGGGCACGAGAGTGGATGTAGTTTACGACGTTTGCCACAACATTGCGAAGCGCGAGCGGCATCACTGGAACGGCGAGAAGGTAGACGTGCTGGTGCATCGGAAGGGCGCCACTCGCGCGTTCGCGCCGGGTCGCCGGGAACTCCCCGACGCCTATCGCCATATCGGCCAGCCGGTGCTCATTCCAGGCAGCATGGGGACGGCGTCCTGGGTGCTGGTGGGGGCGGAAGGCGCGATGCGTGAGACGTTCGGCAGCGTCTGCCACGGCGCCGGCCGGCGGATGAGCCGTACCGCCGCGAAGAAGGGGCGGAACGCGCGCGAGGTGCAGAAAAAGCTGGAAGAGCAAGGTATCCTGGTGCGCAGCGAGACGCGCGATGGCATTCTGGAGGAGGTACCGGAAGCCTACAAAGACGTCGATGCCGTTATTGACGTGGTACACAGCGCCGGTCTGGCGCGGAAAGTCGCCCGGCTGCGACCGCTTGCGGTGATTAAGGGGTAGTGTCCGGGCGCCGAGGTGGTGTGATTTTATCCCCCCGCCGCGTGAAACTCGCAGATCGCGAGCGACCGGGCCGCCCGCCGCCGCCCCGTTCTTCGGTAACACCGTCGCGGGGAAGTATGTGCGGCCAGACTCCGCTTCCACCAATCCCCAGGTTTCCGCCTTTCAGCCGGAGTGCTGAATCGGTACACTCACGTGATAGTCCTGGCCACGTACAATCGCGGAAGACTGGACGCTCCTACGCGGCGCAATGCGATCCAACCCATCTCTTATTGAAGAAGCCGGAGAAGGTCTCGATGTTCCCCCGCTTGTCCGCCCGCACCGACTCGAACTACCGTTGCGGCCCACATGCTGTTCACTACCGTATCGTCCCTCGGCTCCAGCGGCCGTCGGACCGGTTCAATCGGCTCCTTCCGCGAAGCAATCGCACCACTCGGGGGCCCATTCGACTGTCTCCGCGGGTGGCGGTACGTGAGGCAGCAATGGCTCAACGGCCAGATGGGGTGGGGTGGGGGTGACTCCTGATCTCTCGTTCATCGGATATCTCCATCGTTGCTCACGCGGACTTTGCCAGAAACCGCCTCGGCTCCAGTTGCGTGATAGGTTGAAAGAAACCGCCTTCGAAGGCGTGCCAGCATCGGTCGAATACGCGACTGACGTATCGGGAAGCCCCTTCCAGAGGGCTGCAATTGACGATGCGCGTGGCGCCACCCTGGCGCAGACGGTGCAGGGCATCGGCGAACCGAACCGGACGAGCGACGCTGCGAGCGATGTACTCGGTCAGGTTCATTTCGCTGTCGAGAAAGCCGTTGCTTACGGCAGAGTAGACGGGCACCTGAAGCGGTTGCGCCTTGAGTCCCTGGAGCTCGCGCGATAACGAACACGCGACCTCTTCCATGAGCGGCGGGCAATGAACCGGGTGCTTCGAAGAGAGCCGGGCCACGGAGATTCCGCGGGAGACCGCAGCATTCAGCATTCTTTGCACGCTTCCGTGTCCGCCAGAAATCACCGTTTCGGTTGGCGAATTCTCGACGGCGATCGCGATATCGGAAGCTCCCAGGTCGGCGATCATGGCGCGGACGGTACGCGCCGGGGCCCTGACGGTCGCCATACAGCCGGCGCCGGGGGGCAGACTTCGCAATGCCCGTTCACGAGCAGCGACAATTTCGGCGCCTTCCTGGACGGTGAACGCACCACCGCAGACCAGAGCCGGAATTTCGCCAAAGCTCTGTCCAAGCAGCGCGCGAAACGGCCAACCGGCGCGGGTGACGCGCCGGAATGCCGCAACGGATGCGCTGTACACCAGCAGGGCCGTTTCTTCTTCCGCGCCCAATGCGAGCTGTCGACCGGTTCGGCCGATTTCGTCCAAGACTTCGAGTAGCTCGGGAGGCGGTCCCAGTATTTCGGGCCGCAGCTTTCCTTGTCCCGAGAAGAGTATGACCAGGTCCGGTTTAGTCATTGGTATTGCTCCTTGTTTCCAGGTTCGTTACAGGGCCACCTGGAGCTTTCTGCGGTCGCATCTTCAGCAAGTAGTAAGCGAATCCGCTCGCCAGCAGAACATGAATTACCGTATTGGGTGCAAAAGAACCAAGCGTTTTGTAGGTACCATTCGCGTACGCGAGCGGATCAATGGGCAGTATGCCCAGTTGGAGAATCAGGTTAGCGATCAGGATCGCGCGCAGCGTAGGCGAGTCTTCGTGATCCCTGACGAGGTAGGCCAATACGCCCGTCGCAATGAGCAGAATCCCGACCGTGCGGGCCATGACATTCGCTACGTCGCACGGCGCCGCCATTTTGACGCGTCCGATGAGCACGCCGGGCGCGCAGAACGCAAACAGTCCGACGGCCAGGGCGATAGCGGATGCGATCGTTAGAAATGTGCTTCGTTTCATTTTGACTCCATGTTCGATTATAAAAATGCGCCTTAACCGGGCCCGTATGGCCGCGGCTCCGAAACGCTAGTGGTTACCGAGCCGCGACCGTACAGCGAGCGGTAGGGCGACACTCGCGACACACTCTACTGTCCGAGCGGCGCGCCGTACCAGGTGGTCGTAATCTTCGGCCAGTTGCGTACGCTGGCTTCGGACTCCGGCGGCAGTTGTATCTCTGCCATCTGCTGTGGTGTGAACGGCTGACTCTGCGTCTGGTGACACACCTGGCACACCGTAGTGTTCATGCCCCACTTGCGCCTCTTCATCAGATAATTCATCGGGTCGTCCGTGGGGTCGCCGTTCTGGTAGAGCGCGGTAATGGCATTCAGATTGGTCTCCCGGTGCTCGTATGCTGCCCGGCCGAGATCCCAATAACCAAAGGTAACGGCCTCGTCCGGCCGAGTCCGCAGCGCCAGCAGTTGCGCCGCCGCATCGGGCTGCCCGGCCTTCAACAGAAAGTCGGCAAATCCCAAAACGTAGGAAAGGAAGTTATAGGGGAACCTCGGGTAATCCGAGCACGTGCGGACGCCCGATTCCTGGCAGTGCACGATCCCATCCTGAAAGGCTGCCAAGCCCTCCATGAAATTCTGGGGTTCCTCGAAGAACGGCAAGCCGAGGGTGAAGGCGTGGAACGCGCGGTGTACCAGGCGCCACTCTCTGTGCTCGTTGTCAATCAATGCGACCGCCGGCTGATCACCATGCAATTTAGCCAGCCATCTTCTCTGAAGCAGCGAAAACCCACCGAGAATGGTAGCCATGCGGAACCGTGTATTGTGTGCCGGGTCCTTATCCCAGGCGGTCTCCAGTTCCTGAGCCAATTTCATCGTGTGAATGGAGAAGTAACTCCCCACGGCGAAGTTGTAGAGCACCGTCGGGTCGTCGTAGTCGGCCTCGCTGCCGACCCACAGGTTGAGCGCAGTATTGGCAAACGCGGTATACACGTTGTTCGGGTCCCTCACGAACTCTTCGAGCAGTTGGTCCCCCGCGGCGTAGCGGTTCTCTTCCTTGAAATGAAAAGTCTCCCGGAAGAAGAGGTGCGCGCTGCGGTCTTCATCGAGGGTGATCGTGCCGGGCTTTTCGAATACGGCGTCCAAATCCCGCTGATTTTTCGCGATGTACTCGTCGATCCACGGCTCATTGGCGCCCAGGGCCTTGGCCCGTTGCAGGAAGTACTGGGAGATGATCCGATGGCGCAGGGCGCGGCCTTCTTTCCCGGCCTGCTGCTCGTTCGCGGCCGCCGCGACCAGGTGATGAATGGCCAGCAACCTGGCTAGGTGCACGTCGCCGGGCTTGTTCAAATAGGCTTTCAGCAGCGCCTTTTCGAGCCTGCCGATATTCGGCTGCGTCGCATGCGGCAGCAGGGTCTCGTAGGCGGAAAGCGGGTTCGCCGGCGGCGCCGCTGGGGGGGCGGTGCGGTGTTCTGCCGGGGATCGTCCCCGGAGCCCGGGATGCGACTGCAGGATGGTCATGATTTCGCCCAGCGCTTCCGGTCCCGGTTTGGCGCCAGGCGTGCGGCCCGCATCCGCTGCGACGGAACCGTTGTAAGTAGCGCTGGCGAGCAACAAAAGTGAAATCGTCGGTATTCTCATACTGTTCCTCATTCGGAAGTGAATTGTTGATAGCTTTCAGCGCGGCGGCGTTCCGAACGGCCGCCGCATGCCCAGAGCTTCGTTGTCAGGCGCCGAGCCGCGTCTCTGCCGCGAAGATCGGCCGGATTCGCTGCCGTCCGTTCGCTCCACAAGCGTCGATCAGTGCGGATCGATAGACCTCGGGTACGTCGGCCGGTTCGGCGCTGGTCCCGCGAGCGCACCAGATCGCGTCATGATCTCCGTACGCGAGCTTGATGCGTTGGCCGTTGCCGGCGAGCTTATAGAAATCGAAGTGCAACTGCGTTCCCTTGCGGTACAGCGCCTTCAACGAGATCACCACCTCGATGGCATCGAATGGCATCGCTTCCCGAAGGTGCCGGATTTCGCTTCGCACGCAGCGGAACTCACCGATCATCCCTCCGGCGGTGAACAGGTCCGGGGCGATGTCATGGTAGTAGCGGTCGATGACCCGGTTCATCCAGTGGTAGTAATTCGAGTAGTAAATGTTCCCCACCAGATTGGACTCGGCGGAAGTCGTGTGGAATGTTTGAGCCGCCAACTCCGGCTGGAGTTTAGGACCTTCGGGCGAACGGTAGAGGCATTCACCGAGTCCGCCCTCGATAGCGCGCCGCTGCGCGTCCTGTATTGCGAGTCGCGAGGGTTGATCGATGGCGCCGGCGCCCTGCTGTTGCGCTGGCAGATTCGCCTCGATGAACCGTTGCATGTAGTCCGGGAACGGCTGCACCTCCACCACGCCGTGACCCTTGATCTCCACCCAGGTGGTCGCCATGTTGCTGGATGCAATCCGTTCTTCCGATCCGTCCGGACGGATCTTGAACCAGTCAAAATGCATATCCACCGAGGAGTTGAATTTGCCGTAGGTCTTGCTGATGTGGATGCGGCCTTCGATCAGATCCATGGCGCCGGCGTCGCCTGCGACGTAAATGTCGGAGTGGTTGGTCACCATTCCCCAGCGGCCGGTGGCGAAATCCTCCACCATCCGGCCCGCCACATCGACCGTACCGAGTTCCCTCACCTTGCCCATCCAGTCGGCGAAAACCGGGAAGTTCAAGGTGTGCCGCAACGTAGTCGTGTCTTTGAACGTTGCCCGAAAGCGGAAACCCAGGGCAGGCTGGCCCGAAGGGCCTTGCCTGAGATAGGCGCCTCCCTCGTTGCGGGCGAGGACGGCGACTTGCTCCAAGGCGGGTTGGACGGTCATGGCCACCATCTTCTTCGGCGGCCGGGTCAGCGCCACAGGGAAGGTCAACACGTTCACGCTGCGGCCCTCGGCCTCTGCCGAGAAGAGCACACCGCCCTGCTCCCTTCGCAATAGCTGGATGTTCGCGCCAGCGGTCCCGAAGGCCTTGACGGCGGTTTCCATCGCGCACCAGATGCGAGTGCCGGCGTCATTCAAGGCGTCACCGCCAGCCATCAACGCTTGGAGCAGGGCCTGCCGGTTGTTCCCGAGCAGGTCCAGCCATTCCTGTTCCGAACGGGGGCTGACCGGTTCGATATCGCAGCCTTGTGCCTCGCGGCCAGCCACGCAAAGACAGTGTCTCCGGTCGTGTGAAAGCGAAACACTCACTTGGTCATCCAGACCTCGGACAACCGGCTTGCCGTTCTCAGCCCATTGGATCTCCACACCACTCAGGTCACTTCGACGTTCTGTGGGCAACACCTTGGAAACGGCGTCCAGAAACAGCGGGCACTCCACCAACCGCCTCCGGCTTCGATCCAGCTTTGAGAGTTCTGCATCAAAGACGAGCCGGTACGCCGGTGCGCTGACCTTCAGCTTGTCAACAACTTCCTTCAGCGCTTTCGCGAACAGCGCGGCGTCGCGCTCGCCGGGATGGATGAAAACCTCCGGATCCGGCGCGCTCTCGTGGCGATCCATTTCCTTCAGCCGGTAACCTTCCAGCCGCTCGATGGGGCGCCCATCCGCAGTGACGGCGGTGACATTGCAGACCGGTCCCGTGCGCGACGTGATCTGGTTCCGGGCGAGGCCGGCTCCCGAATAATCGAGCGAATAGAGATACAGCGCGTCGATGCGCACCGGAAGCGACACGATCTTGATGGAGAGCTGCGGGCTTTGCAGCAGCACGTCGCGGAACGACGGGTCGCCCAACATCAGCGCCGCCGGGTGCTGCGGCGCGAAGTAGCCCGGCTCGGAACGACGCTCGATTTCGATGAGCGATCCCTGGGCGTCCATCGCCCAGACTTTCTGCATGCGCTGGAACAGCGGGCCTTGGAACAGCGAGCCGCCGTACAACTCGGTCTTGGGATCGATATCGATGGGTGCCGCGGGTCGTGCCCAATCCCGAGAGTCAACCTGATAGTGCTGCGGTTCGATCACGAACGTCGCCGCGAAATGGTCACGCTTGAATGCGGACTGCTCGGTGCTGATGCCGACGCGAACGGAAACCGGATCGGATGGACTTCCGCGCTGGATCACCTCCGCCTTCATCTGGATCAGCGCGCCGGAGTCGCTCGCGACCACAATCGGCCGCTCGAGCTTGATATCCACCACTTTGAGCGACTCGAATTTGGAAACGCCCAGCACCTTGGCCACGCACTGCGCCATCGCCTCCAGACCGAAGACGGTGGGGAAGAGATAGACACCGCGATAATAGTGGTGGCGCAGGTAAAGATCGTCGTCGAGCTTCAGCCGCACGCGGTTGACCAGCTCGACGCCCGGTTCGAAGCGCTGAATGTCCTGAATGAACCGTCCGGCCGGGGAGGCGGTCAAGGGCAGGTTGCGCCAGGTATCCAGGCCGCCCAACCGGCCCGCGATCACCACCTGGTTCGCCGGGCTCTGCTTCCGCACCGCATCCAGGAAGTGCGCAATGCCGTCCGCCGGCGGAATGGCGGAAATCCCCATCTTGGCGAGGTGCTGCACGCTGCCCAGGCGAGCGCCCATGCCCACCTCGCTCCAAACGCTGTAGGCGAGCGCCACGGTTTGCGTCGCCCGGTGAGCGGCCCGAAACCTTGCGAGCGAGAGATTCAATGCTTCGTTCGAGAACGCGTACCAGGAGTTTCCGGGCATGCCGGTGACGCCGATGATCGAAGATAGGGCCGCGATCAGCTTTGGCGGCCGCGCCTCCAGCGCCCGGCATAGGTTCAAAAAGCCCTGCACCTTGGGGGAGACTTCCGTGAGCGCCTGTTCTTCTGTAACCTGTTCCACTCGCCGCGGTTTGTTTACACCCGCGCCGTGAATCAGCCCGGTGATCGGGCCGAACTCGCGTTCGACCTCTTCCACCACGCGATTCACTTCGGCTGGATCGACGATGTTGCATTGATGGTAGCGGGCAACCAGTCCGGCCCCGGCGTAGCGGGACAGCACGCGGCCGATCTCCGTAGACTGCCGGTCGATGGCATCGTTGTATGGCGAGGTCCCCACCAGCACCATCCGGGCGCCGCTCGCCGTGGCGAAGGAGAAAGCGCATTCGGCGGTGATACCCTTGGCGCCGCCAGTAACGACCACCACGTCTTCCCGGCTCCATTCGACCGGCCGCGGTGACAGAAGTTGCGGCTCGATGACACGCGGCTCCAAGAGATACCGTTGGCCGCCGGCAGCATAGTGACTCAGTACGTATCGCTCGGACCCGATTTGTTCCGCTACGATGCGGCCGGCCATGAATCCGCTGTCATGGGACCGGATGGAAATCCACTGCCCTCACCTTCAAGTGCGGCCTCTCCAGGTGAATGCTGGCGGCGAAGGAAGATGCACAGGCGGTCTCGAAAGTACCTTCCGCGAGTTCGAGGCCCTGGCTCAATCCCGCGAACTGCACGTAGGTGAGGCTCCGGCAGTTGGCCTGCTTTGCCGATACTACGGCAGCGGCGCGAAGGCGCTGGATGGCACGGCTAAGCTGAAGGTCGACGGAAGACGCCTGCGGCAGAAGGACGATGAAGTGCTGAATGTCCGTTCGCATTTCGCATGCGAGTTGGGCTGGGCCGGCGGTGAAGACAGTTGCGCCGAGTGCGGCCAGCTTCTGGCTGAGAGTGGCGGCCAGTTCCTCCTCACCCTCCTCATGCTGAACGGCGACCACGCTGCCGGTGAAGTCAGCCGCAGCCTGGCGTGCTCGGTCGAGGTCCGAGGGCACCAGCCGCATCTCGAAACTTCTCACCCAATCGCCGCTGGTTTCCGTGACTGCGGGCGGCGGCGGTGCCGCGGCGCTCACCGGTTGCGGCGGGCCAGCCAGCCCGCTGAGCTTTCCGGCGATTTCACCCAGCGTGGCCCCGGCCAGTTCGGCGGCGTCGAGTTGCCCGGCCACACCGAGCTGCGCACAAGCGTCCGCGATCAGCGATCCGGCTTTGATCGAGTCGAGATTCAGGTCGTCCAGCAGCCGGAGACTCAGATCGATCTGGTCGGCAGGGAACCCGGTGGCTTTCGCTGCCAGCGTAACGATGAGCTGGCTCGCGTCAGTTTTGGTGGCGGTCGCAGCCGGAGCAGCGGTCACCGGGGGTTGCGGCCGCTGAATCATCGGCAGCAAGTCCCCCAGGGTGGCCGCGGCGAATTCGGCCGGGTCGAGTTGGTCCTGTAGGTTGAATTTCCGTGCGATCTGGCCGATCAGCTCTCCGGCTTTGATGGAGTCCAGGTTCAGATCGTCCACGAGGTTCAGCGACATGGATATCGTCGCGGGATCGAAACCGGTAAACGCGGCGACGATCGATTGGATCTCGCGCTCGACATCCACCGTGGGGTTCACGGGGTGCATCACGCTGGGCGCCGCCGCCGCGGCCTCGCGAATCACGACCACCGGCTTCTCCTTCTTCACGCCGTTTCCGTTGGCCGGTATCAACGCCCGGGGCGGTGCAGTACCCACATCCGCACGGATGACATCGCTGATGAACCTTCCCCGGCGCGACAGGTAGTCCTTCAGGTCGACGCCGTCTACATTCAGTCCCAGGTGTTCCGTGTCCGCAAGCAGGGCCGTCGGCACCGCCGCTGCACGCTCGAACGGCCGTTCGCAGGGGTTCACGATGAACGCCAGGTCTTTCGCGGGAACGAAGGGCCGGATCAACCGGTTCGCATACAACTCATCCCATCGGACCGGCTTGCCGTACGCATGCGCCAGAGCCACCAGCCAGTTGAGGTCGTGGAAAGACTCGGCCTGCCGTTCGACGGGGTAGGCGCCGAATGTGCCGTTCTCGGGGAATTTCGCGATCAGCCCGGACAACACGTTCCCGGGGCCGACTTCCAACGCCACGTCGCAGGCCGCCCGGAAGTTCCGGACAGCACTCACGAAATCGACAGGGCGGAGAATCTGGGACGCAAAATGTTCATGCAGGTCGCTGTCTTTCGAGACCGGACGTCCGTCGCAGGAGGAAATCAATTCCCGGTTCCGATTTTGCGGCGTGCGGGGTATTGGCGCCTGCCGGCGGATGCGCTCGGCCGCGCCGGCGACCAATGGAGAGTGAAACGCATTACTCACCGAGAGCCGGTGGGTGGTGATGCCCTGGGCGACGGCAAGTTCGTTCAGCGCTTCGATGGCGGGAATTTCGCCCGACACGACCGTCTGAGACGGACTATTGATGTTGGCCACCACCAGTGCTCCGCGATCGATTACATTGGCAATCAGTTGCTCGGCCTTGCTCTTGTCGCACACCAGGCTGAGCATCGTGCCCACCGGATCGACACCGTTGCCGGCCATCAACTGCCCGCGCACCGTGGCCAACTGAATCAGCGCTTTCTCGTCGAATGCGCCGGACGCGTAGAACGCCGTTAACTCGCCGAGGCTGTGGCCCATCACCACGTCGGCCGAGAAGCCCAAGCGCTGCAGATAGGTCAGCCACAACAGCGATGTGAGAACGATCGCCGGCTGCGACAACTGCGTCTGCTCCAGCCGCGTCCGCAGCGGCTGGATCTCTTCTTTGCTGATATGGCGATCGAGATCCGGGTAGATCGACGCGGAAAGATTCTCCGTTCCGAGCTCCGCGGCCCACCGGTCGGCGTCGGCAACCATCGTGCGGGCCCATTCGAACCGCTCGACCAGGCCGCGCGCCATATTGAGCCGCTGCGATCCCTGGCCCGGGAAGAGATAACCAAGCGAGCATTTGCGGACGCCGTTGGAGACCACGATCAGGTTTTCCGCATCAACCACAGCGTCACCCTGCCGGGGCGGGTTCGCGATGCGATCGAGCAGTACGGCGAGCTTCCGTGTCAGCTCTGCCGGGTTTGCTGCGACTACGGACGCTTTGACCGGCAGTCCCGGAATTACACGGGCATTCAAAGAAGCGGCGAGGTCCGCCATTTCTGCCAGACTCGCGCCGGCGGCGTCCTCCTGCGCGCTCAGCACGACTTCCTTCAATTGCGGGAAATCGCTCGCGGCGAAGCAATACACCTCGCTCTCCTGCCGCGAGACCATGGCCGCACGCTCGTCGATTTCGGGCTTGAGATCCGGTACCGGCTCCGCGCCCGACTTCAATGTCACGTGCAGGTTGATGCCGCCGAAACCCATGGCCGATACTCCGGCCCGCAGCTCCTTCTGGCGCGGGTGGATCTCGCCCCGCACGGCGGGATACAGGCACGTCGATTCGCCGGAGAAAACATCATGCGGCATTTCGCAGCCCGCGGTGGGCGGTGTGACCCGCTGGTTGACCGCCATCACGGCCTTAATGAACGCACCGATGCCGGCAGCGGCCTTGGTGTGCCCCACGATCGATTTGAAAGAGGTGACGCCGCAGCGCCGCCGGCCGACGTTTCCGCCCTGTCGCAGAGCCTTGGTAATGCCCAACAGTTCGGTCTTATCGCCCACGGTCGTGCCCGTCCCGTGTCCTTCGATGAAATCGATATCGCCGGTGTCGATCCCGGCGAGTTGGTATGCCCGGCTCAAGGCCATGCTCTGGCCGTTCACGCTGGGAGCGGTGATCCCGCCTTTTCCGTCGGAAGACATTCCCCACCCATCCAGCACGGCGTAGATCTTGTCGCCGTCGCGGAGCGCATCGGCCAGGCGCTTCATGCCGACGAACCCGCAGCCTTCGCCCGGGATAAAGCCGTTGCCGCGCTTGTCGTATACCGACATCTCATTCGGTGTTAGAGCGCCGACCTTGGCAAATCCGACCAGCTCGAATGGATCCAGACTGATGTCCACGCCGCCGGCGATCGCAAAATCCGCCGCGCCGCTCGCGAGGCTGCTGGCGGCGGAGTAGACGGCGATCAGCGAAGACGAGCAGGCTCCATCGACCGTGTATCCGCCGCCGTTGAGATTCAGATAATTGCAGATGCGGCCCGCGATGGTGTTCGCCAGGCCGCCGGCGAGCGTGTCTTCGTTGATCGGCGCGAACACGGACTTGAAGCTGTGTTCCATGCTTTCGGACAAGGCGCGGACCGCTTCGGCCGGCATGCCCAGATCGGAGGCGGCGGCGCGCAGGATCTTGTGGACGAAAGGCCAACGCAGCCGGAGCGTGTTGGATCGCGTGACCTCGCCCGTCAGCGTATTGCCGACCACGACCTGCGTGGTTTCCCGCGGAAGATCGCCCGGCTGGTACCCGGCGTCCTCGAGCATTTGAAGCGCGACATCCAGAGATAGCCAATGCACGATGTCGGTCGATTCGTAGGTGGTTTTCGGAATGCGCTTCCGGGCCCAATTGAACTCGTAGCCGTCGATCACCGCCGCTCGCTGGCCGTACGTTTTGTCCGGTACGGTCTTGTCGGCATGGTGGTATTCCGCAAGCGGCAGGCGGACGTCCGGCATTCGCCGGAACTGGCGCCGGCGCGCGAGGATGTTCTCCCATAACTCCTTCGGGGTTCTTGCGCCGGGATACCAGCAACCGATCCCGATAATGGCTATCTCGTTTCGCTTGGCGTCGTTGGGGAATCGCGCGTTTGTCATTTTCATGCCCTGGTGTTCAGCAGATTGCAGAAGATTTCGAGAGACCGGTAGCGTGAGCAGCCCGATAACGATGCATCCGGGGCCGCTCAACATCCGGCGTGGCGGCCCTTCGGTGGCAAAAGGCCGCCGAATAGGGTGCAGCGGTCGTTTTCCGAGTCGACGATACACAGATATCCAACAGAATCGGCACTTGCGAATCTCCTTCGTGCAGCGGGAATTTCGAGCTGAGAGCTGGCTGATGCAACGATGACAACAGGGACCGTCGCAGCAGAAGCAGCGCGGACGTGCCTGCTCCGTTCAACAGTTCCGGATTGCCGTGGCGTACCCAGGACCAGGCAATGGAATCAACGTGCGCCAATTGTTTTTCAGCGCAGTCCGCACCTGTATAGTGCGTGCATCGGCAGGACCGTTACAGGGATGCGCCGAGTGTGGGCCGCCGGACTAGTACTGGTTTTGGTTCGGTCCTTGATCGTGATCGGTAGTTTTTCCCGCACGGCATGAAGCATTACTACGGCGGCATCATCGCGTGCCGCAGGGCGTCCGGATCAGGGACAACTCGACCGGCGTGTGGGGCTTCGGCAGGTCCACGCTCACCAGCGTGTCGCTGGTCGCGGATTCAATTCACGACCGCGTGCTGCCGGAGGTGTACACCGACACGGAGATGCCGGTCAACTGCAAGGTCGGGGCGGGCCGGACGAGAGCAACTTCTACGAGGCGCTGGGCATCGTGGGAGAGGGCCCGCTCGTGGCGGACACGCCGACCCACTACGAGGACAAAGACGGCGACGCCAACGCTGAGACGCTGATCGGCCACACGCTCGACGGTCAGATAACGTTGGAGGAACCCGCCTGTCGCAATACAGCCAGATCGAACAGGCCCCAGGCGAGCAGGCATCGCCGCGGACGATTTCCACCGTTCGCGTCAGTGCTTTGTGGCGGGCCGTCAGTTTCAGCGGCGCTCATCAATGTCCACACTCTCCGTCTCCCTCGGTCCGAACCTGCGCGTTGTTATACTATTCTCGAAATCCCTTCGCGGTCGTGGCGAAATTGGCAGACGCGCCAGACTTAGGATCTGGTCCACGAGAGTGGGTGGAGGTTCAAGTCCTCTCGGCCGCACCAGTTTAGAATCCATCACTTACAGCGACACGCGGCTTATTCACTGAATGGCTTCAGGGGCCTTAGGTGTGCCTGTAGTGTGCCGCTCGTCCGCCGTGTCGGTTTTTGGGGTGTCCGGTGCGCCTTTGTGTGCCAGGTACTCGCCCAGGCGCCGCGCCGCGTCCTTCAGGTCCGATTCTGAAACGATGTTGTAGCGATCGAATACCGCCCTCGTCTTGTGGCCTGAGATCATCATCGCAACCCGCTCCGGGACGCCGGCCCGAATCAGATTCCGCACCCCGGTCCTGCGGAGGTCGTGAAAGAGCTTCGCCGGCTGTCCGTCCGCATCCACCAGTTTCGCCGCCTTACACGCCTTGGCCCACATTCCCTCAAAACGCTGGATCGGCTTACCAGCCCGTGAAAAGACCCAGGGACTTTCGGGAAAGTAGCGGTCGCGGGTTTCCCTCTGGATTTTGAGCACCTCGTACAGGTCCGACGCCAGCGGAATCGTCCGCCCTTCGTCGTTCTTGGTTTCGCCCGGCTCCAGCCGGACTACACGCTCCACCAGATCCACCTGTGGCCACTGAAGCGCCAGAATCTCACCCTTGCGGCATCCGGTGTAATAGGCGAAGGTGACAACCGGCCGGATCTCTTCCGGCAGCTCGCGCCGCACGGCCAGAAACGCCTCATGCTCGAAAAATCCCTTGCGGACGTTGTTTTCGGCCAGCATGGGGAAGAACGGTACCGCACCCACCTTTGGCGGTGTGGCCTTCTTGCCGAGGTTGAAGGCACGCCGTAACAGCGCCAGTTCGCGGTTGATTGTGGCATTGGCTGCGGGCCCGTATTCGCGATGGTACTCCCCTTTTTCGCCGAATGTCCGGATGTGCGGTTGCTGTCGGCCGGCGATGTACTTCCGGATTTGATCCGTTCCGATCCTCGAGGCCTTCATGCTGCCGAAGTACGGCCGAAGGTGCACGCGCACGACGTCATCTACCCAGGACCAACTCTTGTCGTTGATCTTGTAGTCTGCGAGCAGGTCGTCCAGCAGAGCTCCCATCAAGGTGTGGCTCGCGCCGGCGTACGTCCCGAGGTCTTGTTCGCGCAGCTTGCCGTTGAGGTACGTCTGCGCATCTTTTTTCGTGCCGTGGACGATGTGCCCGTCATACTTGCGCTTGCCGGTCTGTGGCTCGCGTCCCACGTACATGCCCACCAGCCAAACGCGCTCGGCACGCCGAATGATTTGTCCAGCCATATTAATTCTCCTCTCGCTCGGCACGCACGGCCGAGAGACTCAAGTGCCGCAGTCCCTTGATCTCAGGTGTGTCGGTCACATAGGGCCATCCGGCCAGCGCACGCGCCGCATGATACCGCCAGCGCGCGGGCGCGATTCCGCCCCATTGGTGGAGGTGGTACAGCAAGTGCCCCGGATGCGGCGCCACGGTGAAATCGTAATCCGGCGCGACGCGGAAACGCTCCGCCTCTGCTAGCGGGAAGCGGACGAGCATTTCCCGTTGGCTTACAAAGCACTCAATCATCCGCGACTTGCGCTCACGTTCCTCTTGGCTGGGCGCAATGGGTATGCCTTCATCGCCAGCGAAGCACCCCGTTTCGAACGCACCGCCCGGCCCCGCATGGTAGCCCGTGAACTCAAGGACTAATGGCCGCTCTGGAACCAACCGACATGCCGCGGCCACTGCGAACGCGCAGGTATCGTGATCGGAGTTGCCGCCCTCGTAGGCGTGCGTAAGAACCGTCCGCGGCCGCAGTTCGCGAATGACTTCGGCAACGCGCCGCGTTACTTCCGAACATGCACAACGCGGTTTCTTCGTCCGGCAAATCGAGGCACCGCAAGCGCTCTTCTCCGATGCCCGCCAGGCGCATCGCATTCAGAAGCTCTTGCCGGCGGGCCAGGGCATACTCTTCGCGGGAGTCAAAGCCCATGTGCCGTACGTGGGGCGGATTCCGCGGTGCGCCATCGGTGAGGTGAACAATCACCGCATCCAAGCGCGGCAAGATGCCGCTGGCGCCGATAGTCTCATCGTCCGGGTGTGCAGCCACAATGAGCACAGGCCCCGCGGCCAGGGCCTCTTCAATGCTACTCACTGTTCGCCTCCGATCGCTGTAGCAGCCAGGTGAAAAACGAATCCGGCGCCATGAGATCCGCGCCCGGACAGGCGGCCTGGTAGGCTGCAAGCATGTTGGCGCTCAACACGTATAGAAGCGCCTTCTCGCCACACTTGGCTTGATGCTCCGCTGGCGTGCCTCTGGCAAAGAACAGGTCCGGCTCAAGGAAATCAAGCGCAACCCATTCTTTCGGCAATTCGAACCAACCCGCCGCGTGGCGCAAGATCCCGCTTAAAGGCACTCTGCCGATGGCAGCCCATCGGATCGGTCCGCCGGCGCGCAATTTGTCGCGAACGTAGCCGTAAAACGCAGCCGCTACAACACTGTCGCGTTTCGCGAACAGAGTCGGATTCGGCCAGAATATGCGATCGACATCGCGAGGCGCCGCAAAATCGTACTCTTGGATCTGATCGATAATCGGCTCAAGATCGCGTAGCACCACGGTATCGCTGTCCAACCACAGGCCGCCGAAGTGGTGGAGTAAAAACGCTCGAACATAGTCGCTCTTATGCACGACACCAAACTCTGCTAAGTCGATATCCCCGTCCGATCGCCGCGAATTTCGTCAAAGTCCGCAGCAGAGAGCAAACGCACGTCGCGCGCATGCCGTCTTACGCTCTCGTGGCATGCCGCGATCCATTCCGGCCGCGGACCTTCCCAGTATTGCCAGACTGTGCGACAAATAGAGCCCGCCGGCGCGTGGACTTTCCGTTGCCGCGCAAGTTCCACGGCGCGAGCGTAGCTCGCTTCTTTCTCGCAGGCTTCAACGCGCGCATCTTTGAGTCCTTGCGCGCGAGTAGGCCACTTTTCCATAGTGCGGTCGAATAACTGGCGCGCAAGCTCCGATTGGCCGAACCCATCGAGAACCGCGGCCGCTTCGCCCGCAGCGGTGAGAAAATCGCCCACGTTGACATCGTCATCGAATTCCGCCGTCAGCGATTCGAGCAACACGCGCGCGTATGCCGCCCACGAGTCTGCAATGCTCGCATCCTGTTGCAAAGCGCGGCTCGCGCTGGCAAGCTCGCAAACATGTTCTGCGCGTGGTTCGCCCTCGCAGCCTGAACGATTGGCTGTGGTTGAGCGGCCGGCGCCCGCGGAATGTGTGATCCAAGTTCCTGGCCGGTGAGGTCACGCCACAGTGCACGGAATTCGTCACCCCCATTCAATGGAAGTTGTGACATTTCCGAATGTCCCACTTTTGGGGGTCAGTCCAAATTCTGGCAAGCGTAATGGAAAGCCGTTCAGAATCAACGCTGGCGCACACAACTTCTGTGTCATCCTACAGGGTGAGTCGGAGTCTGCCCGCCGCGGGTGCGCCGGGAATTGGCCCCGGCGCGAAGCGGCCCCGAAATGCACCCGGCGCGCCCGCAGCGCGTAGTCAGAGGAGCCCCCCGGCGCGAATCGCCCCGAAGCGCGCGAAGCCCGCCCGAAGCGCGTGGGCAGAGAAGCTTGCGCACGTATAATAGAAGGACACGCCATGTCCTCTTCCGCGATCGATATCGCGACTCCCGACCGGCTCGCGCGCTATGAGCCCGTGATCGGGCTCGAGGTGCACGTCCAGCTCGCCACCGCCACCAAGATCTTCTGCGGTTGTCCCACCAGTTTCGGCGCGCCGCCCAACACCAATGTGTGTCCGGTGTGCCTGGGGCTGCCGGGAGCGCTTCCGGTGCTGAGCCGCGAAGCCGTGGACCTGGCTATCCGCGCGGCCGTGGCGCTTAACTGCCGGATCCGCCCCGTCTCACGGTTCGCGCGCAAGAACTACTTCTATCCCGACCTGCCCAAGGGGTACCAGATCTCGCAGTATGATGAGCCGCTGGCGGAGAACGGCTACGTGGACATCGTGGTGGACGGCGTCCGGAAACGCATCCGCATTACCCGCGTGCATATGGAAGACGACGCGGGCAAGAGCATCCACGACGGCTTTCGCGACTCCGACCGCTACTCCTACGTGGATCTCAACCGCAGCGGCACGCCGCTGATCGAAATCGTCAGCGAGCCGGACCTGCGCAGCTCGGATGAGGCCTACCAATACCTGACCGAGATCAAACAGGCGCTCCAGTTCGTGGAGGTTTCGAGCTGTGACATGGAGAAGGGACACCTCCGCTGCGACGCCAACGTGTCGGTCCGGTTGAAAGGCGTGGAGACGCTGGGCACCAAGGCGGAGGTGAAGAACCTGAATTCGTTCCGATTCCTGAAGCAGGCGCTGGACTACGAAATCGCGCGGCAGGTGGCCGTGCTCGAAACCGGCGGCAGAGTCGAGCAGGAGACTCGCCTCTACAGCCCCGAGCACGGCGAGACGTTTTCCATGCGCAGCAAGGAGAGCGCGCACGACTACCGCTACTTCCCCGAGCCGGACCTGGAGCCGCTGCGCATCAGCGACCAGTGGCTGAACGAGGTCCGCGCCACGATGCCCGAGCTGCCCGCGCACAAACGCGCGCGGTTCATCGACGAGTACGGGCTCCGCGAGTACGATGCGGGCGTGTTGACCGCCACGCGTCCGGCCAGCGAGTATTTCGAAACCGTGGCGCGGGTATCGGGCGATCCCAAGACGGCGGCCAACTGGGTAATGGGCGACCTCATGGGCATGCTCAAAGCCGAGGGCAAGGACATCGCCGAATCGCCGGTTTCCGCGGAAAACCTGGGCGACCTCGTGCGCCGGATCACGGGCGGCGAGATCTCGGGCAAGCTGGCGAAGGAGATCTTCTCCAAAATGTTCACCACCGGCGAGCCGGCGGGCGCGATCATGGAACGTGAAGGGTTGAAACAGATCAGCGATTCGGCCGAGTTGGAGAAGATCGTCGCGGAGGTGATCGCCCATAACCCCAGGCAGGTGGAGCAGTACCGCGGAGGAAAAACCACGGTGATGAATTTCCTGGTGGGCCAGGTGATGCGCGCGACCCGCGGGCAGGCCGGTGTGGCGGCCGTCACCGCCCTGTTGAAGAAGCGACTGAACCCGGATCAGATATGTTGAACGTTGGCGACCCCGCTCCTGACATTTACCTCGAAACCGAAACGGGCGATTCGTTCCGTCTGGCCGACCTCCGAGGCAGGCGCGTGGTGCTGTATTTCTATCCCAAGGCGGACACGCCGGGGTGCACTACCGAAGCCTGCGAGTTTCGCGACCACTTCGCGGAGTTTGCGGGAAAAAATGCTGTCATCGTGGGCATCTCGCCCGACAAGAGCGCCGCGCAGGCGAACTTTAAGACCAAGTACAGCCTTCCGTTCACGCTGCTGGCCGATCCGGCCAAAACCGCGGCCCACGATTACGGCGTGTGGAAGGAGAAGAATATGTACGGCAGGAAGGTGATGGGCATCGAGCGCACTACCTTCGTCATCGGCCCGGACGGCCGTATAGAGAAGATCTACTCCAAGGTAAAAGCCGCCGGCCACGCCGATGAGGTGCTGGCTGGGCTGGAAGCAGGGTAGGCCCGCCCGCACCTTCGAGGCGCGCCTCACTGCTCACGTTCGCCGTTGACGTGCCGCTTCGCTCTCTTGTCCAAGCTCGGTCACCGGCAGCGGGATGATCTCGCCGTCCACACCACCGATCACAGCCGCTGTATGGGCAAAGGCCACGGGATCGCCGGTCACGAAGTGAACCACGCGGCCCTGGGCGAAACATCCTTGCGGCGGTGCGAAGGCCGCGCTTACCGCTTCGGCGGTCACCTCCGCGCTGTCCACCAGCCGGACATCGTCCCCCACCGCGCGCTGGAAGGCTTCCCGCAACAGCGGATAGTGGGTGCAGCCGAGTATCAGGGTGTCTATCTGCGGCCGTGCGGCCAGGTAGTGCCGCACCAGCGTGTCCGCCTCCGGCGAGTCCGCAAGGCCCTCCTCCACCACGTGCACCAGCATGGGGCAGGCCTGCGCCCAGGCGCGCATCCCGCGCTCTTCCAGACGACGCTGATACGCTCCGCTTCCGATGGTGCCCTTGGTCCCGATCACCCCGATGTATCCCGCGCGTGTGACACGTGTCGCGGCTTCCACACCCGGGTCTATCACGCCCCACACGGGAACCGGGCAGCGCTCCACCAGCGTGGGCAGCGCCACCGCCGACGCGGTATTGCAGGCCACGATCAGCCCCTCGATACCCAGCCCGCAAAGGAAATCCGCGATACCCGCGGAGAATTCGACCACCATGTGCGGCGGCTTGCGGCCGTAGGGCACGCGGGCGGTGTCGCCCAGGTAAACGAACTCGCGGTACGGCATGCGGCGCCGGAGCGCCTGCAACACGGTGAGCCCGCCCACTCCGGAATCGAATACTCCCAGGGCATGGCGAAGCGGCGGTCTGAGCGTCATGGCGGATTCCAGTGCACGCCGCGGGCCGTTTGCTGCGATAATCGAAATTCCAAATGAAAGCTCGCGTCTTTGTTTCGCTGAAGTCCACGGTGCTGGACCCCCAGGGGCAGACGGTCCGCTCGGCCCTCAACGGCCTCGGCTATCACAGCATTGAGAACGTGCGCCAGGGAAAGTTCTTCGACATCGCGATTGCGGGCGACGCCACCCTCGAGCAGGCGCGCAAGGACATCGAGACCATCGCGCACGAAGTGCTCGCCAACCCGGTGATTGAAGAGTACCGCGTGGAGTTCCTGGACTAGCAGCAGCCCGAAGTAGAACCCCTCCGTGACTCCACTTGAGTCACGGCAATCTGGCAAGTGTATGACTTTAAAGGAGGGCACCTTCTCCCCGTGACTCCACTTGAGTCACGAGGGGTCTACCCCGGACGCTAGACTGTTCGCCTCCAACACAGCAACCGCCGGATTGTGCCGGTTCCAGTCACGGCGGGATAATAAGCTCTACGGTTTCACGAGTGTCTCAGGCATCCAAAGCCGGCATTCCGCAGACCGGGGTCCGGCAGCAACTCGAAAAGATCCTGGCTCATGATCTGTTCGCACGCTCGGAGCGCATGGGGCGTTTTCTGCGCTTCGCCGTGGAGCAAACCCTGGCGGGCAAGGCGGATGAGCTCAAGGATTACCTGCTGGGGATCGAAGTCTTTGACCGCAAAGTGTCCTTCGATCCCCGCCTGGACCCCATCGTGCGCGTCGAGGCCCGCCGCCTCCGCTCCAAGCTCAAGGCCTACTACGAAAAAGACGGCCGCGGCGACCCCATCGTCATCGAATTCGCCACCGGCACGTACGCTCCGCGGTTCCACACCAACGCCGGCTTGCCTGCCGCGGCTCCCGCCGAGCCCGGCGTCGTCACCACCGTGGTGCTGCCGTTCGCCGATCTCAGCCTCGCGCCCGGAAACGAATACTTCGGCGACGGTCTCACCGAAGAACTCATCCACGCACTCACCAAGGTCCCCGGGCTGCGGGTCGTGGCCTGGAACACGGCGGCGGTTCTGCGCGACCGGCAGCAGGACATCCCCGCCATCGGCCGCCAATTGAAGGTCGCCACGGTCCTGACCGGCAGTGTGCGGATCGCCGGCGCCAGCCTACGCGTCCGCGCCCAGCTCATCGACAGCACCAGTGGCGTATACCTGTGGTCGGAGACGTTCGACCGGCAGATGCAGGACATCTTCGCCATCCAGGAGGAGATCGCCCGCGCCATCGTGCGCACCCTGCGCCTGCAACTCGCGGGGGGCCGGGAACCCGCGCTCGCCGCCCGCGGCCGCACCACGGTCGATTCCTACAACTGGTACCTGAAGGGCCGCCATCTCTGGCACAGCCGCGCGCCGGAGCTCCTGCTGCGCAGCGTCGAGTATTTCCAAAACGCCATCGCCGCCGACCCGGCTTCCGCGTTGGCGCACGCGGGACTCGCGGACGCCTACACCCTGCTCACCGACTACGGCATGATCCGCCCTTCCGAAGGTGTGGCCCTGGCCAAGTCGGCGGCCGAACGCGCCATCGCGCTCGATCCCAACCTGGCGGAGCCGCACGCTTCGCTGGCCCTCATTCGCGGTATCAATGAATGGAACTGGCCGGAGGCCGAGCGGCTGTATCACCGCTCCATCGCGTTGAACCCGGGCTACTCCACCGCGCGTCACTGGCTGGCGGTCGATCATTATGGGGTGCTCGGCAGATTCGCCGAGGCGCAGGCGCAGATCGAAATCGCCGTCGAGCTCGATCCGCTCTCCAACATCATCCTCGAAGGCCGGGCCTATATTCTCACCATGATGCGCCGCTACGACGAAGCGCTGGCGCGATTCCGCGAGATCCTGGCGTTTGACCCCTTGTTCTACAAGGCGCACACCTCTATGGGCCGGACCTACAGCCTGATGGGGCGTTACGACGAAGCTCTGGCCAGCCTCGAACGAGGCCGCGCGCTGGCTGGCGACGTCCCGAGCATTCTGGCGGCCCTCGCGCAGAACCATGCCCTCGCCGGCAACGAGGGCCGAGCCCGCGAGCTGCTTGCCGAGCTCGAGCAACTCTCCGCCACCCGGTACGTCGCGACCACGTGCTTTGCGGTCGCGCACCTCGGTCTCGGGGAGAACAGCCGCGCCCTGGACTGGCTCGAGAAAGGGTGCGACTGCCGGGAGTCGCCCCTAAGTGCGCTCAAGGTCCACCCTTTGTACGATCCCTTGCGCGGCGAGCCTCGCTTTCAAAGGCTCCTGGAGCGCATCGGGTTCGATCCGGCAGGGTAGGCCCCGGCCTGCCTATTGGAGCCGCAGACTCGACAAAATGACCGCCGCTTCTTTCGGCCGCCGCGTTTCCCGCAGCAGGCACGCGCGGTTCCTCAGCGCACGCACCAGCCGCGGGTCCCCCGGTGGCAGCACGTTTTCGAGCGCGGCCAGCGTTGCCCGTCCCAGCTTGTCCGATTCGGTAAACCGCCGTTCGGCCCGCAGCACGTCCGCCAGCGCATTGCGCGCCACCAGCGTAACAACGTGATCTCTCCCGAATGTTTTTTCATAAATCGCCGCGGCCCGAGCATACAGAACCTCGGCGCCGGCTTCCCGTCCGCGCTCATGGTAGAAGGCTGCGAAATTGCTGAGCCCCTTCGCCAGGTCCGGATGCCACGGTCCCAGCGATTCCTCCCAGGTGTCGATCGCCTCCCGGTAGGCGCGCTCCGCCTCCAGGTAGCGGCCCTCGAAGCGGCAGGCCTGCGCCAGGTTATTCCAGGCGGCAGCCAGCGACTGATGACCCGCGGGCAGCGCCGCCCGCCCAAAATAGAGCGCTTTGCGCGCGAAGTCTTCGGCTTCGCCGTACTCGCCCCGGCCCATGGCCATCGTGGTCAGCAGGGTGTAGGCGGTCATCGCCTGCGCTCCGTCGGCGCCCTCCAGTGCCGCCATCACCACCGGTTCCGCATCCCCGAAGCGTTTCTGCTCCACGTATACCGAACCGAGGATCAGCCTCGCATTCCCGCGCATCGGTTCCGGCGCAGTTTCCATGGCGCGCCGGGCCAACTCCCCGGCTCGCGTGAGATCCCCTTCGTCGCGATACAGCGCTGCCAGGCTGTAGCGGGCCCGCGCCATTTCCGCCGCGGTGCCGGCCGATTCCAGCTCGGCGAGCGCCTCCGTCAACCACTTCTCCGCCTCGCGATACCGGCCCTCGGCGCGCAGCAGAGCCCCCAGGCTGCACTTGTCGACAGCCCGGTTCCGCAGAGCGGCCGGTGCCCCATGCGCCCAGGCTTCCAGCGCTCTCCGGTACAGCGGCTCCGCCTCCGCATAACGCGCCTGCCCGTAAAGTTCGTCCGCCCGCCGGCTCAACTCCTCCGGCCTCTGGGACCCCGCGGCCGCCGCCCACGCGGCCGCCAGAACAATCGGAATCACCTGCTTCATGTATCCTCCACCTGTTCAGCATGAGGCGGGGAAGCCCCGGGACTGAAGTAGGAAGGGGTTAGCTTACGGTAAGGGTCCAGCGCAAGATCCGCACTACAGGCGGCTTAGGTCTGTACGGCCAGTTCGGCGTGGACTCGGTGACCGCGCGTAGCTTGAGCCGCCCGTGCCAGCGTCACATCTCGTAAATCACCGGGTACACCAGCAGCTCCGGCAGGAACGAAGTGAAGATCCCGCCGATCATGAGTGCGCCAATACGCTTCATCACATCCGCGCCGGTGCCGGTAGCTCACAGGATCGGGACCAGCCCGATTGAAGGTCGTAGCCACGGTCATAAACTTGGGGCGGGTGCGCCGCGCCGCGACCATCACAATGGCCTCGTGCAGGTCTCCGCCACCGCGCGCTCGAACGCCAGGTCCAGGTACAGCAGCATGAACACACCCGTTTCGGCATCCACCCCCCTGAGCGCGATGCGCCCGATCCACGCCGCCACGCTCGTGTTGTATCCCAGGAGCTACAGCCCCCAGAACGCGCCGACCTTAGAGAATGGCACGGCCAGCAGCACGGATGGTCGTTACCGGAAGAGCCAGTCCTATTGTTGGAATGAGTGACAATGATCTCTGCCATGCTTCCTTCACATTTGTTACAGCCTCTCGACTGCCGTCGCCTCGTGCTGCGGAACCGCATCGCAGTCTCCCCCATGTGCCAATACTCCAGCGTGGACGGATTCGCCTCCGACTGGCACCTCGTACATCTGGGCAGCCGTGCCGTGGGCGGTGCCGGCCTGGTCTTGATGGAAGCCACGGCCGTTGAGCCGCGCGGACGTATATCCCCTGCTGATACAGGCATTTGGAAGGACGATCAGGTGCCATCACTGGCCCGCATCGCACGTTTTCTGATCGAGCAGGGCGCCGCCGCCGGAATTCAACTCGCGCATGCCGGCCGCAAGGCCAGCACACATCCCCCGTTTTCGGGCGGCGGAACCATCCCGCCGGCTGGCGGCGGATGGCAGCCCGTCGCTCCCAGCCCGATTCCGTTTCGCGACGAAGACCTTCCGCCTGTGGAGTTGTCCAGGGTTGAAATCAGCCACATCGTAGCCGCTTTCGTGGACGGTGCCCGCCGCGCGCTGGAAGCCGGTTTCCAGGTGGTCGAGATTCATGCGGCACATGGCTACCTCATCCACCAGTTCCTCTCCCCGCTCAGCAATCACCGGACGGACCAATACGGTGGGCCGTTCGAGAACCGGGCTCGCTTCGCCATCGAGGTGATCGAGGCCGTGCGGCGCGTGTGGCCCGAGGGCCTGCCGCTTTTCCTGAGAATCTCCGCCACCGACTGGGTGGAGGGTGGTTGGACGATCGACGACTCCGTAGCACTCGCGCGCCGCGTCCGCGACCTCGGCGTCGACCTGATCGACTGTTCTTCCGGCGGCCTCTCCCCCCGGCAAAGCATTCCGCTCGCCCCCGGCTACCAGGTCCCTTTCGCCGAACGCATCCGCCGCGAGGCGTCAATCGCTACCGGCGCCGTCGGCATGATCACCACCCCGCAGCAAGCCGATCAGGTGATTCGCTCGGGACAGGCCGACCTGGTGCTCCTCGCCCGCCAGTTTCTCCGCGACCCCTACTTCCCGCTGCACGCCGCCCAAGCCTTGGGCATCCAGCCGCAACCGCCGGTGCAATATCGCCGGGCGTTCTGACCCCAGAAACAGAAATCCCGCGCCGCCGGAGGAAAGCGGCGCGGGATCCAGGCCCCAGATGCATCACCCTCAGCCTGTGACGGCTTCCGCCAGATGAGGCTGGTAAACGCAGCGCGGGTCCTCGGCCAGGAAGTCGCCCGTAAGCGCATAGGCTCGCGAGCGGGATCCGCCGCAGATCTTCTTGTATTCGCACAGCCCGCATTTGCCTTCCCGCTGGTCGGTGTCCCGCAGGCTGCGGAACAGGTCGGAATTGCGGTACACGTCGGTGAGCGAATTCTGCAAAACGTTGCCGCCGCTCACCGGCAGGAACCCGCTCGGGAAGATCTCGCCCGTGTGGGAGACGAACACGAATCCCTTGCCGTCGCTCACGCCCGCCGTGCGCCATGCCACGCCCTTGGCACTCTCGTTCTGGGTGGGGCCGTGCTCGGCCTTGATGCGCTGCGCCACGTAGCGCCGGTAGTGCATGGCTTCCGTGGTCTTGATCCCGAACGGTGCGGTCTTCGAAAGCTCGTACATGAACTCGAACACCTGCTCGTATTCCGGCGCCAGCAGGTCGTCATTCTCCGCGGCGCGGCCGGTCACGATCAGGAAGAAGAGGCTCCACATCTTGGTGCGCACTTCTTTCGCGATCTCGGCCACTTCCGCCAGCCGCCCCATGTTGCGCCGGGTGACCGTGGTCTGAAGCTGGGTGTCGAGCCCGATGTCGCGCGCGTGCCGCAAGGCGAACATGGCCCGGTCGAAGGTGCCCGGGATGCCGCGGAAATCGTCGTGCGTGGCCGCATCCGGCCCGTCCAGGCTGATCGCCATGCGGGTTACCCCCGCCTTCTGAAATCCCTCGATGGCCTCCGCCGTGAGCAGCGGCGTGGCGCTGGGGGTCACATTAGTGCGCAGCCCGATCTGCACCGAATACCGGACCAGGTCGTACAGGTCCGGCCGCTTCAGCGGATCCCCGCCCGTGAACACCAGGAGCGGCTCGCCGAACGAGCGGATCTCATCCAGCAGGCGGTACCCCTGCTCGGTGGTCAACTCGTTCGGATGCCGGTCCGGCTGGGCCGAAGCCCGGCAATGCACGCAAGCCAGATCGCAAGCCTGGGTGACTTCCCAGATCACCAACATCGGGGACTGATCGAAGTTCATCGGATCTCCGTTCCAGAAGAAACTCAATTGCAATTACGAGGCCACAGTCCCGCCCCTGAAAAAACTGAGGATTATTTCAACACTTGCACCTCCGATTATACCAAACCGGGTGATTTGCCCCAATTACGGGGACAGGCTACGCAATTCCCGATTTCCCATGCCCCAACCGGGGCGTACCGCACCCGATCCCCCCGGCTACAATGTTGTTTCACGTGAAACAACCCGGCCTCTTCATCACCTTCGAGGGCATGGACGGCTCCGGCAAGACTACCCAGATGCATCGCCTCGCCACCCGCCTGCGCGGCATGGGCCGCGCGGTCCTCGAAACCACCGAGCCCGGCGGCCCCCCGGTGGCCCGGCAGATCCGCCGCATCCTGCTCGACGCCGCCAACCAGGAGCTCAGCCCTACCACCGAACTGCTCCTCTACTTCGCCTCCCGCGCCCAGAACGTCGACGAGTGGATCTTCCCGGCCCTGGCCCGCGGCGAAATCGTCCTCTCCGACCGTTTCACCGATTCGTCGCTCGTCTACCAGGGCCACGGACGCGGGTTGGGCGCGGAGGCGGTCATGACCCTCGACCGCATCGCCTGCCGCGGTCTCAAGCCCGACGTCACCTTGCTGGTGGACGTCGATGCCGAGTCCAGCCTGGCCCGCGCCCGCGCCCGCAACGTCGCCGCCCCTCACGCCGAAACCCGCATGGATGACCAGGCGCTCGAGTTCCACCGCAAGGTGTATGGCGCTTACCACGCCCTGGCCGCCGCCGAACCTGAACGTGTCAAGCTGGTGAACGGCCGCGCCGATCCCGATACCATCGAGCGCGACATCTGGAGCATCGTGAGCACTTATGTTTGACAACTTCTGGGGCAACCCGCACGTCACCCGCGCGCTGGAACAGATGGTGGCCCAGGAGCGCCTGGCGCAAACCCTGCTGTTCTCCGGCCCCGAAGGCGTCGGCAAGGCGACGCTCGCCCGCCGCCTGGGCGCGCGCCTGCTGGGCCGCCCCGAGCGGATCGAACAGGATGACCTCAGCCTGCCGGGCAACCTGGAGACCGTCACGAGCCGCGAAAAGTGGCCCGCCGACAAGCGCAACGACGATCCCTTGCTGTTCGCCACGCATCCCGATTTCGTCACCTTCGCCCCCGACGGCCCGCTGCGCCAGATCACCATCCAGCAGGCCCGCCTGCTCAAGGAGCGCGCCCCCTACCTCCCGCACAAGGGCAAACGGCGCGTCTTCCTCATCGATCACGTGGATCGCGCCAACGATCAGGCCGCCAACTCGCTGCTCAAGACTCTCGAGGAGCCGCCCGAGCACCTCATCCTGATCATGACCGCGGAAAACGCTTATGACTTGCTGCCCACCATCCGCTCGCGCGCCGTCCCGTTCCACTTCACCCCCCTCTCGCGCGGCGAGATGCGCGAGTTCGTGAGCGCCCGCGGCCTGGACCATCCCGAGCGGCGCATCGCCCTGGCCGCGGGCAGCCCCGGACTGGCCATTTCCATTGATCTCGAAGCCTACGACAAGCGCCGCGCCGCCATGCTGGCGCTGTTGAAGGTGGCCGCCGGCGTGGAACCCTTCATTTCGTGGATGCCCTTCTCGGAGACCCTCTCCCGCAGCCGAAGCGAAAAACTGGAGTTCTACCTCAAGGTGCTCTACGACCTGCTGCGCGACCTCCTCCTGCTCCAGCAGGGCGGCGGCGAGATCCGCAACGAAGACATCCGGCACGACCTCGAAGCGCTCACCCTCCGGCTCCCGTTTGCATGGATCCGCCGGGCCGTGGCCAGGATCGACGAGCTGGTGGAAATGATGCGGCGCAACATCCAGAAGACGATCGCGCTGGACGCCCTGATCGTGACTCTGCGCCCGGCAGGGTAAGGCTTACCCTCCGATGGCAGACAGCCGTTCCCAGAATTCCGGGAACGACACCGACGCCGCTTCCGCTCCCTCGATCACCGATTCGCCGTCGCATGCCAGCGCCGCCACGGCAAACGCCATGGCGATCCGGTGATCGCCGAACGAGTCGAACGCCGCCGCGTGGAACTTCTGGCGCCCCGGAATCACCATGCCATCGGGGCATTCCTCGGCGGCCACACCCATGCGGCGCAGGTTGTCCACCACGGTGCGGACGCGGTCGGTCTCCTTCACCCGCAGCTCCGCCGCATCCTTCACGACCAGCCCCTCTTCGCTCGCGGCACCCAGCACCGCCAGCACGGGGATCTCGTCGATCAATGCCGCCGCCAGGCCGCCTTCGATGGCGCCTCCGCGAACCCGCGAATACTCCACCTCGAGGTTCCCCACCAGCTCGCCATTGATGCTTTCCAGGTCGGGGATGCGGATGCGCGCCCCCATGCCCACCAGGAAATCGAGCAGGGCCGACCGCGTCGGGTTCAGACCTACGCCGGGAATGGAAAGCTGCGAGCCCGGCACCAGCAGCGCCGCGACCAGGAAAAACGCCGCCGAAGAAAGGTCGGAGGGCACCGTCAACTCCCGCCCGGTGAGCCTCGGCCGGCCGGTGATTGCAATCCTCCCCCGCCCCACCTTCACGTCGGCGCCGAATTCGCGCAGCGCGATCTCGGTGTGGTCGCGCGACCGCGCCGGCTCTGTCACGGCGGTTTCGCCATCCGCGTACAGCCCGGCCAACAGCACGCACGTCTTCACCTGCGCGCTGGCCACGGGCAGCTCATAATCAATCGGGCGCAGGCGCCCGCCTTCGATCTCGATGCGGCGGAAACTGGTCTTCGCGCGCGCGGATCCGCGCGCCCATCTGCTCCAGTGGCCGCATGATGCGCCGCATGGGCCGGCGGGATAGCGATTCGTCGCCGAAGATGCGCGTCCGGAACGGCTGCCCGGCGAGAATGCCCGAGAACATGCGGATGGTCGAGCCCGAGTTGCCCGCATCCAGATCGGCGGCCGGCTCGCGCAACCCGTCGAGCCCCCGGCCGTGGATCGTGAACTCGGTCCCGCTCCCTTCGACCGGGATTCCGAGCGCGCGCACACAGCCCAGCGTCGAATGGCAATCCGCGCCCGTGGAGAAATTCCGAATCCGGCTCTCGCCTTCGGCGATGGCGGCGATCATGGCGTAGCGGTGGGAGATCGACTTGTCGCCGGGCAGGGCGACGGCGCCCGAGAGCGGCCGTGCGGGAGAAATCCTCTTTTCCATGGGTTAGTCTTCCATTCCGAGCAGTTCCAGGAGTGCGCGGCCGGTCCGCTTCATGAGCGCGGGCGGCAACCGAAGCAGCGGCCCGCGAACCAGGCGCCGGTTGTCGATGGCGCGTAGCTGGTCCATCAACAGGTCGGAGTCGCGGGTGAGGCGTCCCGCCGCTGGAACCCGGACCCGTAATGGTTCGGCATCCTCGACGAGTTTGGTAGTCAGCGGAATCACGTAAGCGGAAGGATGTTCCGCCCCGAGCAGTGCCTGCGACTGGAAGATCAGAACCGGGCGGGTCCTGCCGGGTTCGGTCCCGCGGCGCGGGTCGAGGTTAGCCAGCCAGATCTCGCCGCGATCAGGCATCCGGATCCCGCTCGATCTTCGCGAACTCCGCATTCACCCGCATGCTTTCCTCTCGCACCCGCTTCGACAGCTCCACCAGCCGTTCCGCGCGAAACCGCGCGGCGGTGCGCCGGTTCATCCGGCGAATTGCCATGCGGATGTACTCGGCACGCGACAAATGCAGGCGGTCAGCCAGTTCCCCGCTCTCCGCAGCGAGCTCATCCGGGAGTTTGAGAGCGATACTACGCACGGATATCTCCTGCGGATATTCTACCAGCCGCGGCCGCGCAGCAGCAGCGGCCTTCCATGAGAGAATTGATGCGATGGAAAGCCGCCAGACCGAGCCCATGTTCCTGCCCGGGGTCGAAGCCAATCCGCAGCCGGGTCCCTACCGCAACCTCATCGAGACGTTCCGCAAGAACGGCGCCGAGTATCCCCAGATCTGGCACCTGTTCGCATTCCGGCAGGAGGCCACCGAGCACCTGGCGCGTTTCACCCAGGCGATGATGCGCGGGCCGGCGCCGATGCCTCCCGGCATTCGCGAGCTGATCGCGGCCTACACGTCGTACCGCAACGACTGCCCGTTTTGACTGAAGGCCCACGCCGCAGTTGCGGCGGAACTGCTGGGGGACGAGGCGCTGGTCTGGGCCGTGCTGCGCGATGTCGAAAGCTCGCCGCTCGACGAGAAACACAAAGCCCTGTTCCGTTTCATCGATAAGGTGAATCGCGACTCGCCGCGCATCACGCCCGAAGACATGAAGCCCCTGTACGCGGCCGGATGGGATGACGAGGCCATCTACTTCGCCATTACGGTGTGCGCGCTGTTCAATTTTTACAACCGCTGGATCGACGCCGGCGGAGTGCACGCCATGTCCGAGGAGGCGCATCGCGAAGGCGGCCGGCGTACCGCGGCCCACGGGTACATTCGCTAGAGCGCAGCGCGGTGCGGCCTGGCAGGCTGTGGCAGAACCGCAACCCGGCCCGGAGGCAGGCGGGCTTTCTCTTGTTGCCACCGCCTAGCGCGCGTTCGCGTAGGCGGCGTACATCTCCCGGATCCCCGCCGCCGTGGTATCGCCGGGGTGAATCACCACCCGAAACCGGAACCGCAGCGGCTGGCCGGGGCGGATGGTGAGGCTTCCGTCGCGACTCTTGTCGTTTTCGAAATCGTGCACCCCGAAAATATTGGTGGCGAAGAGGCCATACGCCCGCGCGTGCCAGTATGTGGGATAGCGCGGGTTGTTGGGATGGTCGAAGATCGCCACTCCCAGCGTCTGCCCGTCGATCTGCCCGTAATAGTCCACCCACTCCGAGCGCTTGCCCCAGACGTTCTTTTCTCCCGATTTGTTCTGCGCATTCACCATGTGGCCGCCGCGGTCTTCCTCGAGCGGCGCGGCCAGGCGAATGGCGAACATGCCTTCCTTGGTGTCTCCGAACTTGACTTCTTCCTCTGGCGAGAGCGTAGCGTCGAAATCGACGATACGCATCCGCGGGTCCGCATAGAAGGTCATGCTGCGGCGCTCGGTGAGCAGCGCCTTTCCGCCGGCCACCCACTCGAAGATGGCGTCGATGGCGCCTTTGCTCTTGCCGCTGGTCACCTTGTCGATTCTGGTCAACACCACCTTGCCTTTGCCCTTACCGGCGCCCTTTTGGGAATCTTCGTTGCCCCAGAAGTCGTAGCCGTTCACGTCGCCGTGCGTGAACCACAGCCCGCGGTGATGGGGATGATCGTGCGGCTCGCCCGGGATGTCGGTCACCATGGGATAGCCGCGCGTGACGATGACGCCCGATGCGGCGCGCAACGGGCTGAGGTATGGCTTTTTGGTCTCCGGCCCGACGAAGAAGTCGGTGAACGGCTTTCCGTCGATCTCCACCGAGACCTTCTGATTGTCTTGTTGCGCGATCTTCACCTGCGCGAAGAGCGGCACACCGAGAGCGGCGAGCAACAGGATGCGGGTCATAGAGACACCATGATACATCTGAGACATGGTCCGCTGGCTTGTCCCGTTGGTGCTTGCCGCGTCGGCTTGCGCGGCCGACTACTTTCCGATGGCGGTGTGGTACGGGGGCGGCAAAGCGCGCGCGCCCATGCTGGAACCCGGCGCACGCGCCAAGAAGGAACTCTGGCGCAAAGACCTGCGCCAGATCAAGGCGCTGGGCTTCAACACGATGCGCACGTGGATCAGGGCGGCTTCGGGACCATCGCGCTGAACGTGAGCCCCACGGTGACGCCGGAAGACCTTCGCGTGTGGACGTGGTCGGCGCTGTCGCGCGGCGCCAAGGGCATCAATTACTATGACCAGAGTTTTGCCATGCTCATGAGGTCCTCGCGGGATGGGTTGTGAAGTACTTGAAAGTACCGCAAGTTCTGTTTCAGGCTGGTGATGAAACAGATAACAGAGGATGACAGGCGCGGCGCAACATGGGTGGTTCAGAACTATGCCGGCTATGCCGGGTGCTTCGGGCGGAGCTACCAGAGATTCTATCCGCAGCCTACGACAGCAGAAGCTCCAGATCTTCCCGCCGCAGATTCCGCATCACGCTGTTATCCTCGCTGATGATAGCCGCGGCCAGGTCGCGTTTGCTCTGCTGCAACTCCAGGACCTTCTCCTCGACCGTCTCGCGCGCAATCAGCCGATAGGCGAAAACCTGCTGCGTCTGCCCGATGCGGTGCGCGCGGTCCACCGCCTGCGCTTCCACCGCCGGGTTCCACCAGGGGTCCAGCAGAAACACGTACCCGGCCGCGGTGAGGTTCAACCCCAGGCCGCCCGCCTTCAGGCTGATCAGGAACAACCGGCAGTCGCCATCGTTCTGGAAGCGCTCCACGCAACTCTGCCGGTTGTGCGTGGCGCCATCCAGGTACTCGTACACGATCCCCAGACCGTCCAGCCGCTTGCGCACAATGCCGAGCAGGGTCGTGAATTGCGAAAACACCAGCGCCTTGTGCCCCTGGTCGAGAACTTCGCGCACCTGCTCCAACAGCATGTCCAGCTTGGCGCTGGGCTCGTTCGCGCGCTTCACGTCGATGAGGCCGGGATGGCACGCGGCCTGCCGCAAACGCAGCAAGGCCTCGAGCACCTGGATTTTCGATTTTGCCAGACCTTCGGACTCGATCCGCTTCAGCAGGGAATTCCGGTAATGCTGGCGCAGATCCTGGTACAGCTTGCGCTGGACCGGCTCCATCTCACAGTAAATCGTCTGTTCGGTTTTGGGCGGAAGCTCGCGAGCCACCTGTTCTTTCGTGCGCCGCAGGATGAAGGGGCGTAGCGCGTGGGCCAGGAGGTGGCGCGTCTCTTCGTCTGGATTGCGCGCGCTTCCGCCGGCCAGTTTGAAGACACTCGCCGCGCCCAGCATGCCGGGGTTGAGGAACTCGAACAGGGTCCAGAGCTCGCCCAGGTGATTCTCCACCGGGGTGCCGCTGAGCGCCAGCCGGTGGCGCCCGCGCAACAGGCGCACGGCTTTGGAGGACTCGGTGGATGCGTTTTTCACCGCCTGGGCCTCGTCGAGCACGATGTAATCGAACTCGGCATCCTTGAGCCGGAGCGCATCCCGGCGCACGGTGCCGTAGGTGGTCAGGACCACGTCGCACGTGCTGAAATCCTCGGCGCTGCGCGCCAGCCCGGTGTAGTCCAGCACCTTGAGTTGCGGTGTGAAGCGCGCCGCCTCCTGCTTCCAGTTGAAGACCAGCGACTTGGGAACCACCACCAGCGACGGCGCGAGCGCTTCGCCGGCGGCACGCAGCTCACGGCGCGTTTCCAGCAGCGCGAGCACTTGCGCGGTCTTGCCCACACCCATGTCGTCGGCCAGGCAGCCTCCGAACGAGAACCGGCGGAGAAAGTGCATCCAGCCGACGCCATCGCACTGATAGTCGCGCAGTTGCCCCACGAAGCCGGGGGGCTGCGGAGCGGCCTCGACACCATGGAACCGCCGCAATTGCTCGCGGACCCGGGCGAAGGTTTCATCGCAGCGGGCTTCGGGCTGCGCTGCCAGCAGCGCGTCGAGCAGCCCGGCCTGGCTGGGGCGAAAGCGGAGGTGATCCCCCTCCCGCGAGCCCAGGCCCGCCAGCATCCCATAACGCCGCAGCCATTCTTCGGGAAGAATGCCGTAGGTCCCGTCATCCAGGCGGACCATGTTGTCGCCGCGGCGCAAGGCTTCGAGCAGCTCGGGAAGGCGGGCGCTGCTCTCGCCGTATTCCACGGTGCCGTGCAGCTCGAACCAGTCGATGCCGCTCGCAACCTCGATGCGAAACGCTCCCGGGCGCCGGAAGATCTTACCTTCGGCTTCCACGTGCCAGCCGGCTTCCACCAGGCCGCGGACGATACGCGGCAGCCTTTTCGGCGCGGCGTCCCAGTACGGATCTTCGTAGGGCGGCCTGTAAAACCGGATTCCCAGCCCGGTGAGCAGCTCCGCCGCGGCGTCTTCCGCGGCCTGGTCCCGGCGCAGAAAGCGGCGGTGTTCCCGATCGTAGAAACCACGCGCCGGCTCGAGGGAGGATACGAGACGGCCCTCGTAATCGAATAACAGCTCCGCGCGGAGCCGGTCCGAACCCGGCGACCCGGAGCTCCGGATGCGAAAGCACGGGCGCACCTGCGGCGTGAACTCCTCGTAGCGGAATTCTTCGGGTACGTCCAGCGGCGGCAGTCCCGGCGAGGAGAGCAGCGCCTCCAGGAGCGACTCACGATCCTCATCCGGCACGTTGATCTGCTTCTTGCTCCGGAGATGCGCCAGCCACGTGAAGGCGGCGTCTTCCGCCAGCGGCGCCACGCGATCGCCCGTGAAGACGAGCCCGCCATGCGTGATCAGCACCGGGGCCACCAGATCCAGTCGCTCTTCTCCCCGCCACAGAACCCCCACCACCGACCAGCCGCGCCGGTGGTGCCGGCGGATCTCAATGCCGAATTGCCACGGGTCTCCTTCATCCCAGGTAAGCGGTGTGAGCAACTCGTCTACTTTGCCATTCAGCAGGAAGCAGCGCCCGCTGCGCGCAGCCGTGCGAACGATGCTGGTGGCGAGGGGGTGCTTCACCAGGCAGGACGTGGCCAGCGTTTCATACCCCCCGCTGTAGGAGTAAGTCCAATACTGCTTGCCGCCCGCCAGGGCCGCTAAAATCTCGCGGTCCTCCGGCAACGGCATCGCTTCGATCTGATTGTGCCGGAGGCTGGCGCTGACCGGGTCCGTCCACTTCCCGTTCGCTTTGCGGTCCCGCGTGCGCAATGCCAGTACCAGGGAATCGGTTGCGGCGCTGCTGGCCACGTCGACGGCATAGAGCAGTTGGCGCTTCTCCGGCCAGGGGGAGCCAAATGGGGGGTAATGCACCGGCGGCGTCGCTGAAATCCCGTCGATCTCCATGCGCCATGCGGGCCGAACCGCCGGCGTCCCCTCCTCTTCGGCAGGGGGCGATTCCTCCCCTCCGTCCGGCTTGAGGCTGTCCGGAGTGGAGAGGCCGTAATCCACCGCCAGATCCGGTTCTTCGGCGAGGGCCGACAGATACCCCTTGGTTTCAGCCGCCAGGATAGTGGCCCACAAATGCTTGCAAGGGCCCTCGGAAACAAAATACGGGCAGTCACACCAGGCGGATAGCGTCCCGTCCTGCCAATCCAGTCCGACGTCGTACGGGCGCGATCCGGTAACCCGCGCCACCACCGAGCGGTCACACCCGCTCTTGATATGAACCAGTCGTTGCCAGACATAGTTCTGGCCCCGCCGGCGGACGGTGCCGGTAAAATCGCCGGACAGCCTGGTGGAAAGACTCATGCGCGGCCGAAAGGGGAGGTTGTTTCCATTGTATCGAAAACCGGGTTCGTGGGATCGCCTACGTTTTCCGGATTGCGCCGTTTTTGACCATTTCCTCCAGACCTGCACCCATGATATAGTTGAGGCGCGTTTGATTGCGTTTGCGAGTCCGGCCGAGTGTTTCTAAGCGACGGCATCGTCGTTCCGCTTGTGTTTCCTCTCCGATGAGCTGCTTTCAAATTGTGTGGAGGATGTGTGAAGAACATTTTCGTGGGCAACCTCGATTTCAATGCGACCGAGGAATCTGTCCGAAGCCTCTTCGAACGTTACGGCGCCGTTAACAGTGCCAGGATCATGACAGATCGCGAAACCGGCCGTTCGCGGGGCTTCGCATTTGTGGAGATGGAGAATGAGGCGGAAGCGGACCAGGCGATTTCCGCGCTCAACGGATACAAGCTCGACGGGCGTGCGCTGAACGTGAATGAAGCGCGTCCCAAGCCCGACCGCGGCTTTGGACCGGGGGGCGGCGGCGGAAACCGCTTCGCGGGCGGCGGCGGTGGCCGTCCCGGCGGCGGCGGAGGACGGCGTCCGGCCGGCGGCCGGCGCGAGCCCCGCTGGTAATTAACCTCCCCGGGTTCCGTTTTCCAGAAATGCGCGCAGCCGGTGGCTCCGGCTGGGGTGCCGGAGTTTGCGCAGCGCCTTCGCCTCGATCTGGCGGATGCGTTCCCGGGTAACCGCGAAGTTCTGCCCCACCTCTTCCAGGGTGTGCTCGCTGCCGTCTTCCAGGCCGAATCGCATCTTGATGATCTTCTCTTCGCGCGGGGTCAATGTCTTCAAAACCTGGGCGGTCTGCTCCCGCAGGTTGAGATTGATCACGGCGTCGGAGGGCGAGATCCCGTTGTGGTCCACGATGAAGTCGCCCAGGTGCGACTCCTCTTCCTCGCCGATCGGGGTTTCCAGCGAGATCGGCTCCTGGGCCACGCGCAGCACCTTGCGCACCTTCGAAACCGGCAGTTGCAGGCGCTTGGCAAGCTCCTCGTTGGTAGGCTCGCGCCCCAGTTCCTGGACCATCTGCCGGGATGTCCGGATCAGCTTGTTGATGGTCTCGATCATGTGCACTGGTATGCGGATGGTGCGGGCCTGGTCGGCAATGGCCCGCGTGATGGCCTGCCGGACCCACCACGTGGCGTAGGTGGAGAACTTGTAGCCGCGCCGGTACTCGAACTTGTCCACGGCCTTCATCAACCCGATGTTGCCTTCCTGGATCAGGTCCAGAAACTGAAGGCCGCGGTTGGTGTAACGCTTGGCGATGCTCACCACCAGTCGCAGATTGGCCTCGATCAGCTCCTTCTTCGCCGCTTCGGCTTCGCCGTGGGCTTTGATGATGATCTCCAGGGTGCGGCGCAGCTCGGCCGCCGATGCGCCGAACTGCTCCTCCTTCTGCTGGAGCTGCTGCGTGAAGCTGCGCTGCTCTTTGCGGAGGTCCCGGATATTCTCGGCGCGTCCGCCGGGCCAGGTTTCCAGCCGCCTCTGCACGCGGGCGATCTCCCGCTCGAGCGGCTTCATCTCGTCCACCGCAGTACGGATACATTCGATCAGGTGGCGGATGACCGGGCTCTGGAACCGGATCGCGCGCACCATGCGCGACGTCCGGATCACCATGCGCCCCAGTTCCCACAACTGCCGGCGGTACAGCTTGGGTTTCATGCCGCGCGGAATGGCCTGAAGCTTCTGGCGGCACTGCAACATGCGCTTGTAGTGCCTGGTAAGCTCCTCGATGTTGCGCGCGAACTCCTGGCGCTTCTCCTCCACCAGCTCGTCGGTCATGATCGGATCCGAGATCTGGATGACGTCGCGCGCCGAGAGGGCGTTGGAGGTCATGTCCTCGGCCATGCGGATGATCTCCTGGATCACCAGGGGGGCCCGTGACAGCGACTTGAAAACCGTGTTCTGCCCGCGCTCGATGCGGCGGGCGATTTCCACTTCCCCTTCCCGCGTGAGCAGCGGCACCGTGCCCATCTCGCGCAGATACATGCGGACGGGATCGTTGACCTTTTCTCCAAACCCGACCGGCAGCTCCAGATCGAGGATTTCCTCGCCTTCTTCAAACTTCTTTTCGAAGTCTTTGGGCTCTTCCAGGATCTCGATGCCGGCACCGTCCAGCCCGGCCAGAACGTCCTCCAACTCGGTGCCGCCCGGCAGGTCGCCGGGCAGTACTTCACTTACCTCGTCGTACAGGACGTAGCCCTTCTCCTTGCCCATCTGTACGAGCCGCTGGAGGCCATCGTATTTGTCATCAATTGCCACTGAAGCCCCGTACTCTCGGCGAGGAGAAGTCCAGAACATTGTACACCACGGCGCGCCCGAAATCGGGTACGCGGAACCTCATCGAGCCCTCCGTATGGCGGGATCGAGCCGCTGCAATTCTTCACCCAGCCGGAGCGCTTCTTCCCACTGCCGGGCGCGCTCCGCTTCTTTGATCCGGGCCTTCAATTGTTCACGCCGGAGCTGGTTTTCCGAGCGGCGCAGGCTCTCCAGGCAGGCCATGGCGGCTTCGCGCGAAGCAGTGATGTCGTCGCGAATCACTGCGTGCGCAAACAGGTCCTGGTCGGCCTCCTCGAGCCGCGCGTTGATCTCTTCGAAACTCAACCGGCCGCCCGCGGCTTCGATCGCGAACATCGCCTCGAAAACGCGCCGCGTCGAGAACCTGGCGATGGTCTCCATCGACTTCAACTCGCTGATCAGCTCGCCTTGCAGGTCCGGCTCATCGAGCAGCGCGTGCAGGAGCACGAGCTCTTCCGCCCGGAACTCCGGCTTGGGCCGCTCGATCGTCTTCTCCGTGCGCTCGGACACGCTCCTGCGGAAACTGTCGAGGACCACGCCCCGATCCACTCCGATGTACCCGGCGAGGTCGTTCGCGATGGCCATGCGCTCCAGGCGGTCGTTGATCCGCTGAACGGCGGGCAAGAGCGATTGCAGCACCGTGACGACGCCCTCGCTGGTGCGGACATCGTGCTTCTGGCGCGCCCGGTCCGCCAGCCAGTAGAAATACCCCTTCGCCCCTTCCAGCCGCGACTGGTAGGCCGCCGGGCCGCGATCCTTGCAGTACTCATCGGGATCGAGGCCGCCGTCGAGCTCCATGATGCGGACCTTCATGCTCTCCTCCAGGAGCAGGTTAATGGAACGCTCGGCCGCATTGGCGCCGGCCGCATCCGGGTCGAAATTCACGACAATCCTCTCCGAATGGCGTTTCAGCATCCGTACTTGCGGCGCGGTCAGCGACGTGCCGCAACTGGCCACCACCGCGGGGAAGCCCGCCGCGGTGACGCCGATGGCATCCATGTAGCCTTCCACCAGAATCGCCCGGTCCTCTCTTCGGATCGCCTCCTTGGCGCGATGCAGATTGAAGAGCACGTTGCTCTTCTTATATATCGGCGTTTCCGGGGAATTTAAGTACTTCGGATTGTCCTCGGCGGCCAGGGCGCGCCCGCCAAACCCGACAATTTTGCCCGATTCGTTGTGGATCGGGAACATTAGCCGGTTCCGGAAGTAATCGTAGAAGCTGCCATCATCGCGCTTCCGGACCAAACCCGACTCCTCCATCTGGGAGTCCGTGAAGCCCCCCTGCTCGAGGAGGCGGACCAGCGTGCGACCCGACCGCTCGGAATATCCCATGCCGAACTTCTCGACGGTTTCCGGAGCCACCCCGCGGCGCGCCAGGTAGGCGCGGGCCACCTCTCCCGCGGGCGACTGGAGATTCGCGCGGAAGTTCTCGGCGGCGGCCTGGTGCATCAGGAAAATCGCTTCCCGCAGCTTCGCGTCCTCGTCGGCCACCAGCGAACGCCTAGGCATGGGTATGCCGTTGCGTTCGGCCAGCAGTTTCAGGGCTTCATAGAAGCTGATGCCCTCGATCCGCATCACGAAGCTGAACACGTCGCCGCCTACGCCGCAGGAAAAGCACTTATAGATCTGGCGCACGACCTCGACGTTGAAGGAAGGCGTCTTCTCGGTGTGGAAAGGACACAGGCCCTTGTAGCTTCGCGGCCCGCTCTTCTTCAGCCGGACATACTCGCCCACGACCTTTTCGATGGGGAGTGAAGATTTTAGCTGCTCCTTGAAGTCCATGGCGCCTTCACAGGCCATTATCCCGCACCCGCTCAGGAGGCCCGCCTTGTTGAGCCCGGTAAGTAACACCGGCCTAACCGAGGATAGCTTGACCGTCGAAGGACCCTCAAAGGTAAACTCCGGTAGTGTCATTCGAACTGCTCGAAAGTCTGAGTCCGCACGCCCGGGTCGCCACCGCCGTGGCGCCTTTCGTGGCAGCGATGGTCCTGCGGCTCATGCTGGGCAGAAGCCGCTTCATCGGCCTGCTGATTTCGGCCACCACGGTGTGGTTTGCGGTGAATGTACTGCTGGCGCCGTACTCGGCCAGAATGCGGCAGGATCTTCAGGACCTGCAATACATCTTCCGCTGAATCCCGGCCGGCCGCCGGGAAACCGGTACGGCGCGGGGTCCACGCAGGCGAACCCGGGGGCCCTCCGTGTTATGGTGCGTGTAGATGCGAAAGATCGAGCGGGTTCTCATCAGCGTTACGGACAAGACCGGCATCCTTGACTTTGCTAGCGGACTGACGCGGCTCGGCGCCCGCATACTGTCCACGGGCGGAACCGCGCGCATGATCCGCGAGAAAGGAGTGCCCGTCACCGACGTTGCCGAAGCCACCGGTTTCCCCGAAATGCTCGACGGCCGCGTGAAGACGCTGCATCCGGCCATCGCCGGAGGGATTCTGGCGATTCGTGAGAACCCTGCCCACATGCGGGCCCTGCGGGATCACGGGATCGCTGCCATAGACATGGTGGTGGTGAACCTCTATCGTTTTGAGGAGGTGGCCGCGCAGCAGGACGCGAGCCTGGAAGAGCTCATCGAACATATCGACATCGGCGGTCCCACCCTGATCCGCGCCGCGGCCAAAAACCATCAGGATGTCGCGGTGGTCGTCTCTCCGGAAGATTACCCGGCCATTCTCGAGGAACTGCGGCGGACGGGCGGCGCGCTCTCCGCCGCCACGCGATGGCAACTCGCCCGAAAGGCGTTTCACATCACCGCCGGATATGACGCCGCGATTGCCGCCCGCCTCGACCGGGAGGATGGGGCTGGCGCCCTGCCCCGGGATCTTAGCCTTTGGGCCCCAAAACGGATGGATCTGCGCTATGGTGAAAACCCGCACCAGGCCGCGGCGCTCTACGGCAAGTGCGGCCACGGGATTGCCGGAGCCGCGCAGTTGCAGGGCAAGGAACTCTCCTACAACAACCTGGTGGATCTGGACGCTGCGTGGCAGCTTGCCTGCGAGTTGTCCTCGCCTGCCGTCGCCATCATCAAGCACACCAACCCCTGTGGCTGCGCCGAACAGGAAAGCCTCGCCGAAGCCTACCGCCAGGCGTTCGTGTGCGACCCCGTCTCCGCCTACGGAAGCGTGCTCGGGCTCAACCGCCCCGCCGATGAAGAGACAGCCCGCGAGATCGCCAAGACCTTCATCGAGGCTGTCGCCGCGCCGGACTATTCGCCTGAAGCGCTGGCTGTGCTGTCCGCCAAAAAGAACCTGCGCCTGCTACGCGTTGCCCCGGCGGCCGATCCGCTGGTGGTGAAATCCATCTCGGGCGGCTTTCTGGCCCAGACCCCGGACGATGCGCCGTTCGTCCGCGGCACAGCCGTGGTGAAAACCCTGCGCGCCCCCACGGAAGACGAGTGGAAAGCGCTCGAATTCGGATGGAAGGTGGCGAAGCACGTGAAGTCGAACGCCATCGTGTTTGCGCGTGCGGGCCAGACGGTAGGAGTCGGCGCGGGACAGATGAGCCGCGTAGACTCGGTGAAGCTCGGCGCCATGAAAGCCGTGCTTCCGCTGGCCGGAACCGTTGTGGCGTCCGATGCGTTCTTCCCCTTTCCCGACGGTGTGGAAGAAGCCGTGAAGCATGGCGCCACGGCGTTCATCCAGCCGGGCGGGTCGGTGCGGGACGCGGAGGTGGTGGCGGCCGCCGATCGCTTAGGTGTGTCGATGGTGTTTACCGGCGTACGCCACTTCCGGCACTAGCAGGGCAGGCCGAGGCGCCGCACCAGGGCCGCGAACCTCGAATCCGCACGCAGCCAGTCCATGGCGGGGTCGACCCCGAGGAGAGGCGCCGTGCCATCACGGGCGTCGAGAGCCTTGCCGAACCACTCCACCGCCCTATCGGCGCCGTCGAGCGCCCCGTAGAGTGGCGCCAGCGTGAATGGACCCACGTACCGTTGTCTGGACATGTCTTCCAGTTGGCGGAGGATGACTTCGGCCCGGTCCCGCCAGCCCAACCTGGCGTAAGCCACGCCCAGTGCGGACATCGCCATCGGGAACCCGCACGAAGCTTTCTCCAGCGGCGCCACGGCATCTTCGTACCGGTGCATCGCCATGTAGCAGCGGCCGAGGTGGATGTTTGCCAACCCGTATCCGGGATCCATTTCCGGAGTCTTCCGGCAGCGCTCCAGAGCCGCTTCATACCGGCGCGCTTCCAGCAACATGCATCCTGCGTTGCATTGAATCAGCGGCGAGAGCGGATCGAGGTACCAGGCGCGCTCGATCTGCGCGATCGACTCATCGAAACGCCCCATTGCGGGAGCCGCCGCCCGCGCGCACAGAATCGCGGCAGCCGCAAGTACTCCAAAGTGTTTCATCAGTAGCCTCCTTCCAATCGAGGTTCACCCCGTCGTGGGCTACAGAATGGCGAAATTTTCGCTACAAGTGCCGCGCACCGCCGTGCGCTGCTTCCCCGCTTGACCGCCAGTCCCAGGACTGCGAGCGCCGCTCCCGCCGCTCCCGCGATCAACCCCATCGCCGGGAACATCTTCTTGCGCGAGATGAAGTACAGTGAGCTCAGCGCCAGGGCGATCTCCAGCAGCCCTTCGCCGAAGTCGTAGCGCAGCGTCCGGTGTTCGTCGGCTTCGGCCAACTGTTCCCGTGTTGCGCCTCGGCCTGGATCTCTTTGCCCTGCTCGTCATACTTCTTCTGCTGCTGCCGGGTATCGGCGAGCATTCTGTCCGCGGCTTCTCCCTTCGCGCCCAGGATACCGGCCAGGTTCTCGACCAGTTCCAGGTTGTGGTACTTGACGCGCGTCGATTGGTAATGCGCCCAGGCGTCGTTGGCCCGCGAGTTGTGCAGAATCGCACTCGTGCGCGTCCGGTGTGAAGCGATGGTGACTACCGCCAGGGCCACGGCAAGTACCGCCGCAAGTACTCCGACTCTCTGGCCCATAGGGTATGTGGCGTGTTCCGATTCGTGGTGAATTTCCAGTTCAGGCAACGGAGGCAATTCTCCGTATCATAGGCTGGTGACGCCCGATGAACTGTATATGCGCGAGGCCCTCCGCCTGGCGCGCGCCGGCGACTCCCGGGGCGAGGTTCCCGTAGGCGCCGTGGTGGTGATGGATGGCGAAATCCGGGGCCGCGGATCGAACTCACCCATTGCGCGCAACGATCCGACCGCGCACGCCGAGGTGCTCGCCCTGCGCGCAGCCGCGGCGGCCTGCGGCAATTACCGATTGCCCGGCGCCACGCTCTACTGCACGCTCGAGCCCTGCGTGATGTGCGCCGGTGCCCTGGTGGCGGCACGCGTGGAGCGCCTCGTTTTCGGCGCGCGCGACTTGCGGTTTGGCGGTGTGCGAAGCAAGTTCCAGGTGGCGGATTCCGACTTGCTCAATCACCGCGTACAGGTCGTCGAAGGCGTCCTGGCCTTCGAGTGCGTGGAACTGCTGCGGGAGTTCTTCGACGCCCGCCGGTAGGCCCCGGTCAGCTCACCTTGCGCGGCGAGTATTTGTTCAGGTCCGCCAGCAGTTTCGTGGCCGCGGCCGGCGGCTTCGCGCTACTCATCAGGATCTCGGAGCTGGTCCAACGCTGTCCGTACATGGCCTTGTTCTCGTCGAGATCGTTGCGCAGAGTGGCCCCGTCCAGGGACACCCCGGCGAAGACTCCGCGCGACCGCGACCACGACAGGATCTCGGCCGTCATCAGCGCATCCGTCTGCGCCGTGGCATTGCGTCCCACCGGCCCGGCGGCGGCCGTGGCTTCCGCCCCGATAGTGAACTTGCTGCTCGAAAGGCGCTTCATCCCGCGCTCGTTCATTATCAGGAGCACCACATCGCTGGAGGAAAACCCGATCTGCAGCCCGAAGCTGCCGCCCTCAATGCGGATCGCAGCGGGCGGCCCCCACCCCACTCCGCTGGGCTTACGGCACATGGCGAATCCCCGGCCATACTTGCCGCCGAAGACGAACGCCCCTTTCTTCAAGCCGGGTATCAGCACGATACAGCTCGACTTGTCGAGCAGGTTCTGTGGAATGGATTTGTCGGGCGTGCCCATGATCTCCGAAAAGAGGCTGTCGGCGTCCGCGAGCCTTTCATCGGTCTTGGAATTGTTGTCTGCCGCCAGAAGCGGCGGGCACCCTAATGCCAACGCAAGCGTCATCGTGATCAAGCGCATGGGTATATCCTATCGCGGACCGGCGCTCCCCGAGCCTGCCATTCCCGCAAGACCCCGCTCGGATCCCGCATCGTCAGACAATCATCCTCACGGAATCTGTATCGAAGCCCGCCGCCGGGGACGTTCTTGCCAGCGGATGCTTGGGCCAGTACTACGACTAATTGGAGATATGTGTAGTTCAGTACCTTATGGCCCTATCTTTTAGTTACAACCGATGCTGACAGCGCCTTTTGTGTTACGTTGTGCCAAGCAGAGTCACTACTACCCACGAGACCGTTTCTTTAGGACGTCTGCGCTGGAAAAGGATGCCGGGAGCGAACGCCCAAGGTGAGCGGCAATGGAAGGAAACCACCGTTTGGATATCGTCCTCTCGGATGTCACGTGCGGCGGTTCTGAGAGCCTCGAACTCCGTCAGTTGCTGGAGTCCGTGCGCGGGCTCGCCGTAACTGCCGAAAGCCTTCGCCCGGGCGGCGGGCGTAGCTTCGCGGATCTTCCCACCTCGGACGTGTTAATCCTGGTCACACCACGTTTGGCCGAAGCGGACCAACAATGGCTCTTCAATCGGTTCAATCCTGCTAACTGCGGCCCGATCATCATTGCCGCGATTCACGGCGAGGCCGACATATTGACGAGATGGATGGAGTGGGGCGCCGCCGATTACTTTACCTTTCCCTGGAATGCGGCGGACGTTCTGCCCCGCGTTCGCAAGGCGGCGGGCGCCGGCGCGGCGCGGCCGGTGGAATACCCGCCAACCCGAAACAAGCTGGCACTCGCTCAATTGATCGGGCAGAGCCCGGTATTCCGCGCGGCGATCGACCGTATTCCCGCGATCGCAGCCTGTGACGCCGGCGTACTGATCACGGGCGAAACCGGCACCGGCAAGGAACTCTGCGCGCGCGCGATTCACTATATGGGCCAACGGACCCGCCGGCCCTTTGTGCCCCTGAACTGCGGCGCGATCCCGGCCGACCTGGTTGAGAACGAGCTGTTCGGCCACGTTGCCGGGGCCTACACCGGTGCGCATAATCGGCAGCAGGGCCTGGTCGCGGGAGCGGAATGCGGAACGCTATTCCTCGACGAAGTCGACAGCCTGCCGCTGGCCGCCCAGGTCAAACTGCTGCGGTTTCTCCAGAGCAAGGAGTACCGGCCCTTGGGCAGTACCCGAACCCTGACCGCGAACGTCCGCCTGATTGCTGCCACGAATGCCAATCCGGCCGAGGCCGTCAGGAGCGGCCGCCTCCGGCAGGATCTGTATTACCGGCTGAGCGTCATTCCCCTGCAGCTCCCACCCCTGCGCGAACGCAAGGAAGACATTCCCCAACTCTCCGCTCACTTCCTGCACCGCTACGCGCGCGAATTCCGCAAGCCGGTGCCTGTGATGCCGGAAGAAGTCATGCAGCGGCTGATGCGCCACGACTGGCCCGGCAATGTCCGGGAACTCGAGAACGTCATGGCCCGGATGGTCGCGCTCGCGATAGAGCAAACCCTGCGGCTTGAGCATGTCGACCTGCCCGATGAGGAAGAAGCGTCGGACCCGCACTCGTTGCGCGCCGCCAAGGGACGGTTCGAGCGCGACTATGTCGTGCAGAAGCTCCGTTCCTGTGGAGGGAACATCAGCCAGGCGGCGCGCGCCGCCGGCAAGAACCGCCGCTCCTTCTGGGAACTGATTCGGAAACACAGGATAGAAGTAGATAAGCTCCGCTCTCCGGAAGTTCAGCCGGAGTAACTCTCCCGCTCTTTTCTGTAATTCAACCCACTCCTGGTTGGCGTGACGAATCCAGTCTGTGCGACTTGGCTAGCCTCTGTACCAGTTAGTGACGAGATCAAATCACCTAGGACATTTGGAACCTACCCTAGGTCGAAATTGTCCTGGTGGCCATCGACCATTCGGGGGACGTTGATCACGAGCCCGCTAAACCGCTGTGGTTAACAGGCATGGCCCTCGGAATGCAGGTCAGGCCGCTCATCAGGAACGCACCTGTGAGCGACGCCTTCGTAGCCATCATTCGCTACGTGTCGGAGCATCCGAACGCAAATGACACGCTGCAAGGAGTTATGCAGTGGTGGCTGCTGGACGAGGATACTCCGTGGTCACGAGGTGAGGTTCTGGCGGCAATCGCAAGGGCCGTAGGGAGTGGCTTGATTGCGGAATTCAGGGGGGCTGACGGCCAGATTCGTTACAGCCTGACACCTGGAAAACTCAGGGAGGCTCGTAAACTGCTGGAGCCCGGCGACGACTGATTAGAAATGGCGAGAGAAATGCAGCAAGCGGGACCACGGTCCAACCGTTGACGGTTGAGAAGGAGACGGAATGCCAGTCACACCAACTTACCCCGGTGTATATATCGAGGAAATTCCCAGCGGCGTCAGGTCCATCACGGGCGTCCCGACGTCGATCACCGCTTTTGTCGGCCGCGCCCTCAAGGGTCCGGTGGACGAGCCGCAGCGCATCAGCAGCTTCGCGGACTTCGAGCGCATTTTCGGAGGGCTGTGGTCGGGCAGCATGATGAGCTACTCGGTTCAGCAGTATTACCAGCAGGGTGGCAGCGATGCGGTCATTGTCCGGGTGGACAATGGCGCCGGGCAGGCCTCCTTGACGCTGCCCTCGGGACCCGGCCTGCGCGCCTCCAGCAAAGGGGCCTGGGGCAGTAATCTGCGCGCCCGCGTAGACCGGATCGGCGGCGGCACGTACGACCTGTTTGTGCGCGATATGGGCAGTGGCGCGGAGGAACGTTACTTCAGCGTCACCAACACCGGGACCGGAGCCCGTTCGCTCTCGAACCTGCTGCAGTCATCCCTCCTGGTGCAGTACGTCAGTACCGGGGATGAAGATCCGACGGCGCATGCGGCGGTCGCGTCCGGCGACTGGTTCGCCGATGCCGCGCCCACTCAGTACACGCAGGCCAGCAGCGTGAACGACGGCAGCGACATCACCATCACCCAGGTGGAGGGCAGCGAAGCCGGCAAGACCGGCATGTACGCGCTCCTCAAGACCGACATCTTCAACCTGCTGGTCATTCCACCGTACTCCGCTACTGCCGAGCCCACCGCAGCCACGTTCGCGAAGGCGGCGAAGTTATGCGCCGATCGCCGCGCCATGCTCCTCGTGGACGCGCCCGGCGCCTGGACCATCGATAACGCGAGCGGCACCGAGCGAAACACCTTCGTCGCCACATTCGGAAGCACCGATGCGCGCAACGCGGCGCTGTTCTTTCCGCGGCTGCGCATTGCCGATCCCAACCAGGGCGGCGCTCTCCAGAGCTACGCTCCGGCGGGCGCGGTGGCCGGAGTCTTTGCCCGGACCGACGGCGAACGCGGCGTATGGAAGGCTCCCGCGGGCACCGACGCCGGACTCAGCGGTGTCGCCGATTTGAGCGTGAAGATGACAGACGCGGAGAACGGAAGGTTGAATCCGCTCGCCGTCAACTGTATCCGCTCCTTCCCGGTCTATGGGACGCTCGTGTGGGGATCCCGCACGCTGCGCGGCGCGGACGCCCTTGCGGATACCGATTACAAGTACATTCCGGTCCGCCGTTTGACGTTGTATCTGGAAGAGAGCCTCTTCCGCGGAACGCAATGGGTGGTGTTCGAGCCCAACGACGAGCCCCTCTGGGCGCAGATCCGGCTCAATGTGGGCGCCTTCATGAACAGTCTGTTCCGCCAGGGCGCCTTCCAGGGCCGCTCGCCGCGCGAAGCTTACTTCGTCAAGTGCGATTCCGAAACCACGAATCAGACCGACATCAATAACGGCATCGTCAACATCATCGTGGGCTTTGCTCCGCTCAAGCCCGCGGAATTCGTGATCATCAAAATCCAGCAGATGGCCGGCCAGATTGCGGTCTAGCAGGAGAGAGTGTCATGGCTCAATTCACAGTCAACGCACAACGCTTCGATCCGTATAAGAACTTCAAGTTTCGTGTGAAGTGGGACGGCCGCTATGTAGCCGGCATCAGCAAGGTGTCCTCCTTGAAGCGCACCACCGAGGTGGTGGAACACCGCGAAGGCGGCGACCCCTCGCACGGACGCAAGTCGCCCGGACGCACGAAATACGACGCGATCACCCTGGACCGCGGCGTGACCCACGATCTCGAATTCGAGAAATGGGCCAACAAGGTCTGGAACTTCAGCTCCGGTCTGGGCACGGAAGTCTCCCTGAAGGACTTTCGCAAGGACGTCATCATCGAGATCTACAACGAAGCCGGGCAGCTCGCCCTGGCCTACAAGGTCTTCCGCTGCTGGGTCTCCGAATATCAGGCCGTGCCCGACCTGGACGCCAATGCCAATGCCGTCGCCATCCAGCACATCAAGCTGGAGAACGAAGGCTGGGAACGCGATACGGACGTCCAGGAGCCGGCGGAACCGTCGCTGTAGTCCGAGCGGCCACGCGGAGCCGTTGATATGACGAACGAGATTCGCTGTCCCTCGACGACCGGATTGATTTCGGCTTGGGAAAACGGCCTGGGCCGTCCGGGGCACGAGCGCGCGCTGCTGCTACTGGCGAGCGCTTTCCCGGACACGGCGCCGGATGAGCTTTCCCGCTGGAAAGTGGGCCGGCGTGACTCGGTGCTGTTCCGGCTGCGCCGCCTGCTCTTCGGCGACTCGCTGAACAGCGTGGGACGGTGTCCGCGGTGCCAGGCGGAAGTGGAATTATCGTTCACTCTCTCCGACATCTGGCCCGGTGGTGTCGACCCGCCCGAAACCACCGGACGGGTGGCCATGGACGGCTTCGATGTGAGCTTCCGCGTGCCGGACAGCACCGACCTCGCGACTGCTCGCCACGCGAGCAGTGTCGCGGACGCCAGGCGCTGTCTGCTGCATCGCTGTATCGTCGCGATCGCGCCGGAGGCCGCCGGCGACTTGCCCGGTCCGGTGGAAGCCGCGGTGGTGGCCGCCATCGCCGCCTGCGATCCCGCCGCCGACCGGCGGATCGATGTGGTGTGCCCGGAATGCGGCGCTGGTTGGGAAGAGATTTTTGATATCGCCGCATGGCTGTCCACCGAAATCGGAGCCTGGGTGCGGCGGGTCATACGCGAGGTGCACACCCTCGCATCGGCGTACGGGTGGCGCGAAGAAGACATTCTGGCCATGAATCCGACGCGCCGCCAGCTCTACTTGAACATTTTGGCGCAGGCATCCGCATGAACGACCAGATGAGGCCACGCAGCTACGGCGATTACCTGCACGCGCTGGCGGTGCGCACGCTGCTCGAGGAGAGCGTGCTGCAGCCGCGCAAGGCGGCTCTGTTCGAAACCGAATTCGCCGGCCTCGACGTCATCGAGGCGCCGCTGGAGGCCGTAGCGGGGCTGGAACCCCGGCCTGAAACGAAGCTGGCGGCCGCACCTGTGCCGCCGGATGCGTTGCCCGGGACGCGGCCTTCCGCGTCCATGCAACCGCCTGCCGTGCCCCTGACGGCTCCGGGGGGAATGCCATTCCAGCCGCGGCAGCCGCGGCCCGGGATTCTCGAGGCGACTTCATCCATTGGGGACGGCGGCCCGCGTGCCGGGAGCGCACAGTCGTCTATCGCCGCGGCCGTGTTGCAGCATCAGGTTCCTGTTTCCTCCCTGCCGGGCGCGAAGGCCGGAGCGCCATTGCCAGTCCCTCCGGCCCCGGGACCGGGAACACGCCGCCCGGCAGTGACCCGCACGCTCGATTCCCCGCTTGATGCGAACATGTCGCCAGGGAGCGAGCCGCGCCCGCGCGGCGCGCTCTTTACGGCGCCCACGCCTCCTGTCGCGGCCGCGCCATTCACCCCGCCGCGCGCAACGGAGCCCGACTCCTCTCCGCGACCCGGCCCGATACCGGCGCGGTCGATTCTCCGGCCCGCGGCGGTATCCCCCGCCGCTCCACATATGCGCACGCCGCGAACCTCTCGCGAGCGGGACGCGGGAGTCCTGGTGGCACACGCCGTGCCCGAGATGCGCAGCATGGCGCCCCTCTTTCCCGCCGCGCACCGGCCGGTCAAAGAGCCGCCCCCCGTCGAGATCACCATCGGCCGCCTGGAGATCCGCGCCGGCAGTCCGCGCCCGGTCGTGGCGCCGCCTCGCGCCGCGCCCCAACCGCGCAGCACGTTGAAGGAGTATCTAAACCGGGGCGCCGGAGGCCGCTCATGAGCAACGCGCTCGCGGTAGCCACGGTTACGACCGCCATCGCGCAGATCGTGCGCTCGGCCGCACAATCCGCCGTCTCGGGTGCCGACGTGCTCACGGAACGTCCGGATACCGCGCTGTCGCAGCCGCGCATCCGCCTGTTCCTTTACCATGTCGTGCCGAATGGCGCTCTACGCAATAACGATCTGCCCACCCGGTCCGCGGACGGCACGGCGAAACAGCGCCCTGTCGCCGCCATCGACCTGCAGTACCTGCTCGCGTTCTACGGGAACGAAACCCTGCTCGAGCCGCAGCGCATGCTGGGCGCCGTGGTGCGCGACCTGCACTCCAAGCCGGTGCTTACCCGCGACATGATTGCCAATGCCGTCGCCAGCCAGGCGTTCCTGACGAATTCGAACCTGGCGGACGCCATCGAGCAGGTGAAGATCAGCCCGCAGTCGATGGACCTGGAGGAACTCTCCAAGCTCTGGTCGGCCTTCTACCAGACGCCGTACGCCCTTACCCTCACTTACCAGGCCAGTGTTTTGCTCATCGAAAGCGACGATCCGGCGGAAGGGCCGCTGCCCGTGCTGCGGCGCGGCTCGCAGGACCGGGGTGTCGAAACCCTCCTCGGCGCGTTCCCGATCCTCGACAGCATCCATATCGGCGAGATCCCGGACGATCCGTCGCGGCTGCGCATGCCATCCTATCCCAGCGCCCGCATGGGCGCCATCCTCACCGTGCGCGGCCGCAACCTGGGGGGCGATACCGTGACGCTGCGCTTCTCGCACCCCAAGCTCACGGCGCCGATCGAGGTGACCATCGCCGCGGCCGACCGCTCCGATACGAACGTCCGCATGGCAATCCCGATCGGTCCGGCCGCCGACACGGCTTGGCCCGCCGGCCTCTACGCGGTTACGCTGGCGCTGAACATCGGCGGTTCCGATCGCACCAGCAACGCCCTGCCGCTCACCCTGGCGCCGCAGATCGGCGGGATCGCGCCACCCAATCCGATCGCGGGCGCGGGCACCGACGTCACGCTGACCGTTACCTGCAGCCCGCGGCTCCGCCCGGACCAGAGTGCCGAGGCATTGTTCGCGGGGCGCGAAATCCCCGCCGAAGCACATCCGGTCTCCACCGATTCCGTTGACTTCATCGTGAAGGCCGCGCCCGCCGTCACACTGGAACTGCTGCGCCTGCGCGTGGACGGTGTGGACTCGCTGCCCTTCAAACTGGCCGGCACCCCTCCGCTGCCGGTGTTCGACGACCAGCAGAAAGTGACTATCGTATGAGCCACACGGCCGCACAGGACTGGTCCGAAAAGAACGATGCTTACCTGGCGGCCGCGCTCGAGTGGCTCCGGCTCCGTCTCCGCCGCCTGGCATCTCTGCACCCGCCGGAACCAGTTGCGGAGGAGGAGGCTTTTGAACCTCCGGAGCCGGCCGAGCCCCGCGGATTATGGGATTTCCTGTTCGGCCGGCACCCGGCCCCGCGCCCCCGGCGACGGCGGAAGTCCGGCCCTCCGCCACCGCCGGAGGACCTCACCGCAGCCATCGCCACTGCCCGATCGCGCCTGCAGGATGCCGCGGCGATGACCCCGCCGCCCGCGCTGGCGATGCTCGCCACGCGCTTCGGCCTCTCGGCTTTCGAACAGGATGTTCTGCTGCTCTGCGTGGCAATGGAACTCGACAGCGCCATCGGCAGCCTTTGCGCCGGGGCGCAGGGGAATCCCGCGCGCCAGGCCCCTACGTTCGCGCTCGCGCTCGCGCTCTTCGACGACCCGGCGTGGGACGTCCTCTCGCCCGAGCGCCCATTGCGCTTCTGGCGGCTGATCGAGATCAATCAACCGGGCGGCCAGCCGCTGACTGCCAGCGTGCTGCGCGCCGATGAGCGCATCGTCAATTGCGTCAAAGGCCTGAACTACGTGGATGACCGGCTGACGCCTCTTTTGACCGTGGTCGAACCCGCAGCCGGCGCACTGCCGCCTTCTCAGGATGCGACGGCGCAGGCCATCGTGGCGGGGGCGCGCCGGCCTGGCGAGTCGCCACCCCTCATCCACCTCCTCGGCACCGATACCAGCAGCAAACTCTGGATTGCCCAACACGTCTGCCAGTCTTCAAACCTCGCGCTGATGAAGCTGAGCGCGGATCTGCTGCCCTCGAACCCGGTCGAGGTAGAGAATCTGGCGCGGCTCTGGCAGCGCGAGTGTGCGCTGCTGCCGCTGGCGCTTTACGTGGACGCACACGATGCCGAGAAAGACCTTCCCGCCGCCAGCCGTTTCCTCGGCCGCACGGGCGGCCTGGTTTTCCTGGCAACCCGCGAGCCCGTTGCCGGCTTGACGCACGAGGCCCTGCTGTTCGACGTGGCGCGGCCGACGTGGCGTGAACAGCGGGACACGTGGAGGCAAATTCTCGGCCCCGCGCGCGATGCCGAGGCCAATGCCCTGGCATCCCATTTCCATCTCGGCATGCAGGACATTTACCGCATCACGCGCATCGCGGCGGACGGCACCGGCGCGCCTGACCGCGAGCGCCTGTGGAGCGCCTGCCTGAGCGCGGCGCGCCCGCGGCTGGATGCGCTGGCGCAGCGCATCGATGCCAAGGCGGATTGGGATGCTCTGGTTATCGCCGACTCCGAACGCGCCCTGCTCGAGCAGATCGCGGGCCAGGTCCGCGACCGCATCCAGGTATACGAGGACTGGGGGTTCGCGCGCACCATGAATCGCGGCAAAGGTCTCAGCGCCCTCTTCTCCGGCGAAAGCGGAACCGGCAAGACGATGGCGGCTGAAGTCATCGCCAACGATCTGAGGTTGAATCTCTACCGCATCGACCTCTCCGCGGTCGTCAGCAAATACATCGGCGAGACCGAGAAGAACCTGCGCCGCGTCTTCGATGCGGCCGAGGACGGCGGCACCATCCTCTTCTTCGATGAAGCCGATGCCCTGTTCGGGAAGCGCAGCGAAGTAAAGGACAGTCACGACCGCTACGCCAATATCGAAGTCAACTACCTGCTGCAGCGCATGGAAGCTTACAGCGGCCTGGCCATTCTGGCTACGAACATGAAAAGCGCTCTCGACCCGGCGTTTATTCGCCGCCTCCGCTTCATCGTCAACTTCGCGTTCCCGAGCGCGGCGGAGCGGAAGCGAATCTGGGAAAAGGCCTTCCCGCGCGAAGTGCCTGCCGAGCGCCTGGATTTCGACCGGCTCTCGCGATTCAGCCTGACCGGCGCCAACATCCACAGCATCGCCCTCAACGCGGCGTTTCTCGCGGCCGCGGCCGGGCTCAGCGTGAGCATGCCTTTTGTGCTGGAAGCGGCGCGCGCGGAATTCCGCAAGCTGGACAAACCGGTGAACGATTCGGAATTCCGGTGGACTGACGCGAAAGGAGCAGCGGCATGAGAGTACGGTTGCGGATTGAGTCGGTGACCGTGGAGGGATTCGGCCTGTCCAACCATCAGGAGCCGGCTTTGCGGGCGGCGCTCGCCGCGGAGTTGGCCAACCTGTTCGCGCGGGAAGAGCGGTTCCTGCCCAGCCATACCAGAAACCTGGCGGCCTGGTTGCCAGAGCCGGCGCCGGACCAGGCCGAAGCCCTGGCAAACGGGATCGGCCGGGCGGTTCATGGGAGTGTGCCACGCCATGCTAAGTAACTCCCCGGTCCTGCTCAAAGGTGGAATCGTGCTGCTGGATGCCGCATCCGGCACCGTGCTGCGGGTCATTCCGCTGCAGTACAACCCGGAGTCGGTGTCGCGAACCTTTCAACTGCAGAGCATCGGCGGCGATCATCCGGACCGCAGCGAAGCCTTTCGACTCAAGGGACCGTCCATCGAAACCATCAAGGTGGACGCCGAACTGGACGCCACCGATCAGTTGGAGCTGGTCAACTCCACCGTGGCCGAAGTCGGCCTGCAAGCCCATCTGGCCACGCTCGAGCTCATGATCCATCCCACCAGCGCTCAACTGCAGTCCAACAACACGCTGGCGGGAGCGGGGACGCTCGAGATCCTGCCGATGGAGATGCCGCTCTCGGTATTCGTGTGGAGCAAGTTTCGCGTCACGCCGGTCCGTCTGACGGAATTCAGCATCACGGAGCAGGCATTCGATCCCAACCTGAACCCGATCCAGGCCAAAGTGAGCCTGGGGATGCGGGTGCTCAATGTGAACGACGTCGGCTTCAGTCACAAAGCCGGCAAGCTGTTCATGAGCTACCTGCGAACCAAAGAACAGCTCGCCCAGCGCGCGCCCGGCGGTGCGCTCACGACGCTGGGCATTAACGGAATCTGAGGTGATGTGATGGATCCCAGCGAAGCGTTGAAAAACCTGCTCGGCCCCGTGGCGCTTACGGCCACTCTGTTCCCGCCCACAAGCCGGTATTACGGCATCGGCACGGCCCAATATCAGCGTCCCGGCGGACCACCCATCCGCTACCTGCTGCGCCGCTTCGTGCCGCCGCCGGAGCTCTTCGCACAGGTGCAGGAGCACATGGTGAAGGACGGTGACCGCCTGGACAACGTCGCCGCTCTTTATCTCGGCGACCCCGAGCAGTTCTGGCAAATCGCCGACGCCAACCGCGCGATGCGGCCCCAAGAGCTCACCGAACAGCCCGGTACGCGCCTGCGCATCACCTTACCCCTGGGAGTTCCGGCGCCGCCGCAATCGTAGGAAGCCATGGTAAACGGAGTCAATCTCACGCTGATGATCGGACCAGTGGTGCCGGTTCCGGTGCCGCGCTCCGCTCTCGACGCGCTGGTCAGCGTTCAGGTGACTTCGGCCTCGGGTGAAGGCGACAGCGGCTTCGAACTTCAGTTCTCCGTCAATTCGCGCTCGCCTCTCCAGACGCTCTTCCTGCTTTCCGGGGGAGCGCTTCCTCCGATTCTGCGCTGCATCATCATCGCCACGTTCAACGGCACCCCGAATGTGCTGATGGACGGCGTGATCCTGGATAACCAGCTCACCCCGGGGAGCAACGGCGCCTCTTCCACGCTGACGCTGAAAGGCAAGGACCTGAGCGCGGTGATGGACGTCATCGACTTCAGCGGGCTGCCTTACCCGGCGATGCCCGTCTTCGCCCGCGTGCTGCTCGTGCTCGCTAAATACGCCGCGCTGGGCATCATCCCGCTGGTGATTCCGCCGATCGTGACCGATCTGCCGATTCCCACGGACCGCATTCCGCGCCACCAGGGCAAAGACCTGGGCTACCTGCGCACGCTGGCGCGTGAATCCGGCTACGTCTTTTATGTGGATCCCGGTCCGCTGCCCGGCATCAGCACCGCCTACTGGGGCCCGGAAATCAAGGTCGGGGTTCCGCAGCCCGCCCTCAACATCGATATGGACGCGCACACCAACGTCGATTCCCTTCAATTCCGCTTCGACAAGGAAAGCAAAAAGATGCCGGTGATCTTCGTTCAGGAAGAGACCACCAAGGCGCCATTGACCATTCCGATTCCCGACGTGAGCCCGCTCAATCCGCCGCTGGGACTGATTCCCCCGCTTCCCCCCAAGCTCGAGCCGCTCATCGAAACGGCTCGCATGAACCCCTTGCAGGCGCTGATGTATGGCCTTGCGGAAGCCTCGCGAACGTCGGATTGCGTCACCGCCAACGGCTCGCTGGATGTGCTCCGCTACGGCCGGATTCTCAAGTCGCGGAGCTTGGTGGGCGTGCGAGGCGCCGGCATGTCTTTCGACGGCCTGTACTTCGTTTCCAGCGTCACGCACAAGATCAAGCCGGGCGAGTACAAGCAGGATTTCGAGCTCAAACGCAACGGGCTCATCTCCACGATTCCGAAGGTGCCGGTATGAGCGAACCCAAGAACTACTACGGGAAGTATCGAGGCACGGTGGTCAACAATTTCGACCCCGAACAGCGCGGCCGCATCCAGGCCATCGTACCGGGCACCGGCACGCTGGTGCCGACGAGTTGGGCTCTTCCCTGCTTGCCCGTCGCCGGTAAGCTCGAGGGCTTTTTCGCAGTGCCGCAGGTCGGCGCGGGCGTTTGGGTGGAGTTCGAAGGCGGCGATCTCGATAAGCCGGTCTGGACAGGCGGGTTCTGGGGAATTGCCGCGGAGGTGCCTCCGATGGCTCTCGTGCCGCCCCCGATTCCGCCGGGCCAGAACATCGTCATTCAGACCACCGGCCAGAACATGGTGCTGGTCAGCGACTCGGCGCCGACCCCGGTTACCGGCGGCATCGTGCTCAAGAGCACCACCGGCGCCATGATCGTCGTGAACGACAGCGGCATTTACATTTCCAACGGAAAGGGCGCGTCCATCCTGATGGTCGGTCCGTCGGTGACCATCAACAACGGCGCGCTCACGGTGATCTGAGGAGGAATCATGCCGGGCTTTCTGGTTCATGTCGGAGCTCAGGTGATGTGCGCGCACGGCGGCCAGGCGCAGCCCACCGCGCCGAATCCACGGGTGCTGGTCAGCGGGCAGCCCACGGTCCTGATCACCCCGCCTTATGTCGTCGCAGGTTGCGCCATGCCGCCTCCGCCGGCGGGCAATGGCCCATGCGTGACGGCGCAGTGGCTGGTCGGCAGCACGCGCGTGCTGTCGAACGGACAGCCGCTGGTGGTGCAGAGCAGCCAGGCTGTCTGCGTTCCAACCGGAACTCCGTTAATGATTCTGGTCACCCAAACCCGCGCCAGCGCGATCTGAGCCGAGGGATGCGATGAACATCGACTATCCATTTCACTTTGACCACAACGGACGGACGGCCGCCACCTCGGAGGAAGACCACATCCGGGACATGATCGAGCAGTTCCTGTTCACCCAGCCCGGTGAACGCGTGAACCGGCCCGACTTCGGCAGCGGCGTAATGCAACTGGTGTTCGCGCCCAACAGCCCGGAACTCGCCGCCACCCTGCAATTCACCATGAACGCGGGACTGATGGACTGCCTCGGCGATCTCATCGAAATCCAGTCGTTGGAAGTGACATCGGAGGAATCCACCCTTCGCGTCAGCCTGACCTACGTAATTCGACGCACCAAGGACACGCGAACCGAGGAGTTCACCCGGAGGGTCGCATGAATGGACTGATCTGCAACAGCGACACTCGGCGCGAAGCGGTACGGCAGCAGACGCGCCTGTACGGCCTGGACTATCTCGAGGTCGGCGAGGACCCGGCCGAGTTGACCGTGTACTTCCTCGGCCGCGCTCCCGGGCTCGGCCCCGGCGACATCGTCATCGAAGGCGGCAGCCGGATTCGCGGCATCGCGGTACAAGCCGTGACCATCACCCGCTCCGACGTGCCGGAGTTCGACGATTTCATGGAGATCCAGGTCGATCAGGCGGGCGATTTCTCCACGTACACCTTGCGCGTGGTGGACCACGACGACGCCGGCCACCCCATCCCACGCGGCGATTTCGATCCGCGCTACTCCGCCATCGACTTCACTTTCAAAGTGGATTGCCCGAACGAGTTCGACTGCGCAGCGCAGCCGTCATGCGTCGAGCCCGCGCCGGCCCCGCCGGAGATCAACTACCTGGCCAAGGACTATGCCAGCTTCCGGCAGATCATCTTCGACCGCCTGTCGCTGCTGATGCCGGATTGGAAAGAGCGGCACATCCCGGATCTGGGCGTAGCGCTCGTCGAGGTGCTGGCATACACCGGCGACTTCCTCAGCTACTACCAGGACGCCGTCGCTACGGAGGCATATCTCGATACCGCCCGCCAGCGCGTCTCGGTGCGCCGCCACGTCCGCCTGCTGGATTACCCCATGCACGAGGGCTGCAATGCCCGGGCCTGGCTGGCGCTGGAGGTCATCGGCGAACCGAAGATCGATCTCAGCGACCCGTACTTCATCACCAACGCCGGCGGCGCCCTCGTGCGCGTCGGATCCGTCACCACCCAAACGAAACTCACCGATGCCAGTGGTGCGCTGCCCCCGGGCTCTTACGAGATTTTCGAATCGGTGGTCAACGAGACGGTCCAATTTCACGAAGCACATAACGAGATCCACGTTTATACCTGGCGCGACGAGCGTTGCTGCCTGCCCGCGGGAACCACCTCCGCCACACTGATTGCCGTAACCGGCGAACTGCAGCTCGCGCCGGGCGACGTGCTGATTTTCGAGGAAGTCGCCGGCCCTCTTACCGGCGCAAAGGCCGACGCCGACCCGAGCCATCGCCACGCAGTCCGCCTGACCAGCACTACCCCGTCAACCGACCCCCTGGATGGCAAGCACCTCGTCGAGGTCCAGTGGCGCGAAGAGGACGCCCTGCCGTTCCCGCTCTGCATCTCGGCACTGTTGCCCGCGCCGGAGTGCCGCATTCTCGGCGACATCAGTGTTGTTCGCGGCAACGTAATCCTGGTGGATCACGGCTTCACCACAAACGAAGATCTGCCGCTGGTTCCGCCCGGCGGCCGCCGGCAGGAGTGCGGATGCAACCACCTGCCCGGCGACGTGATTTTGACCGCGGGAAAGTATGCGCCGCGGCTCTCCCGCCGGCCGCTCACCTTCCGCCAGCCCTATGACGCTACCGCTCCGGCCTCCCTCGTGCTGCGGCACGACCCGCGCCAGGCCCTGCCCGTACTCGCGCTTGCCGCCATCCCGGGCGGCCCGGACGGCACCGGTTCCCTCTTCGATTGGCCCGATATCAAAAACCCGGTGCCCCTGCTGTCACGCCTCGCCGCCGAACCGGCGTCTGCGTCGAACCAGGTCCTGATCTCCCGCCTCGCCGCGCAGACGCGCGAGATGCTCCGCAACTACGATCCTTCCTCCCCTCCTTCGGGCGACCTGATTGCCGCTCTCTCGCGCGATCTCACGGGCCTGCTGCAATGGTGGTCGCCCGCGCCGGATCTCCTCGAAGCGGGCGCCACGGATCTGCTGTTCGTCGCCGAGATGGACAACGACGGCTACGCCCACGTGCGATTCGGCGATGGCGGTCAGGGCGAAAGCCCGGACCCCGGCATGGCCTTTCACGCCCGCTATCGCATGGGCAACGGTCCGTCCGGCAATGTCGGCGCCGAATCGATCTTCACCCTGGTGGCCCGCTCCATCGCGCTCGATGGCGCGGTCAAATCCGTGCGCAACCCCATGCCGGCAGCCGGCGGCATCGCTCCCCAGCCGCTCGCCGAAATCAAGCTGCTCGCGCCCCACGAATTCCGCACCACACTCGAGCGCGCCATCATTGCCGACGACTATGCCGCCATCGCCCTGCGGGACTTCGCCACGAAACTGCAGAATGCCGCGGCCACCCTGCGTTGGACCGGCAGCGGTTACGAAGTCCTGGTAGTGGTGGACCCGAAGTGCCGCGAAACCGCGGACGCCGCGCTGCTGCAGGCTATCGCGCAGGACCTGGAACACTACCGCCGCATCGGTCACGACGTCGTCGTCAAGCCCGCGCAGCGCGTCCCGGTCGAGATCCGGATCGAGTTTTGTGCCGCGCCGCACTACCGGCCCGACGCCGTGAAACGCGACCTGCTGGACCGTTTCAGCAACCGCGTTCTGGCGGATGGCACTCTCGGATTCTTCCACCCCGACAATCTCACGTTCGGCCAAGGCATCTACCTGAGCCGCGTGATCGCGGTGGCCCAGGCCTCGCCCGGCGTCCGCAGCGTAGTGGTCTCCACGTTTCAGCGGTATCAATTGCCTGCCACCAGTGGGCTGGATACGGGCGTGCTCAAGCTCGGGCCACTCGAAATCGCGCAGGCGGATAACGACCCCAACTTTCCGGAGCACGGCATCGTGGAGGTGAGCATCTTATGAGCAATCGGGCCAGTTCTTGCGGATGCGGGGGAGCAGGCGCGTGCACCTGCGGATGCTGCCAGGGCATCCACTCCGTCACGCCCGTATCCGTCGCCAATCTCCCCGGGCAGAGCGCCCTCCAGTACCGCGCGGGCACTCATCCGCTATTCCTCGAAACGATGATCGCGGACCTGACAGCATCGGGCGACGAACAACTGCGCAAGCTTGGCACCCGCGATGCCACCGACCCGGCTATCGCTTTTCTCGACGGCTGGGCCACGGTCGCCGACATTCTCACGTTTTATCAGGAGCGGATCGCGAACGAAGGCTACCTGCGCACCGCCGTCGAACGCCGCAGCATCCTCGAACTCGCCCGCCTCATCGGCTACCGCATGCGGCCCGGCGTCTCCGCGAGCGCCTACCTGGCCTACACCATCGATCCGCAGTTCACCGGCGAGGCGGTCATTCCCGCCGGCACCCGGTCCAATACGGTGCCCGCTCCCGGCGAGACCCAGCAGACATTCGAAACCAGCGACGAGTTGCGCGCCCGCGCGAACTGGAACATTCTTCAGCCCCGCCTCACGCGGCCCCAGACTCTGGCCAGCATCTCGGCAGGCACCGGACCGCGGATTTATCTGCAAGGCATCGCCACCAATTTGAAAGCCAACGATCCACTTCTGATCGCGCCCGAGGCCCTCACCCGCGTGGTGTCGGTGGCTGCCGACCCTGTCGCCAACCGCACGATCGTGAGCCTGGCGGATTGGAGCAATCCGAAGCCCGTCGCCAATCCGCTGCCCAAACCCCCGGTGTCGGTTGACGACCTCGCTCTCAACGGCGCTCTTTTCCGCGCGCGTTCGGTTCCACCGGCCAGCGCGAGCCAGATGGCTACCTCGCTGCAAAGCGTCTCCGCGAACTCCGACGCTTCGTTCCGGATTTTCGATTCCTTCATGCCGGAAACGGCCGGCAAGCTCCAGCAGGCTGTCCGGAACGCCGCGGTCACTCCCGCCAGCGATCTGGAGGCCTACGCGTTCCGCGTCAAAGCCTCGCTTTTCGGCGCTACGAGTCCCGGCATTCCGAGCACCACCATCTCCTTTCAGGGAACCGACACCGGCGGCGGCGGCCAGGTCATTACCACCACCTATACCGAGCCCACCATCGACAACACGGTCGGCTTTCTGAACACCACCAGTGGCATCCGCACTTTGGCACTCGACGCCGAGTACAGCCAGATCAAGACCGGCGATTACCTCATCATCGACTTCCCCAATCCGACCAACACCAATCCCAACCGCCGCCAGACCCGCATCACCACCGTAAGCTCCGTCGAAACGCGGACGATCAGCTTCGCGGGCGTTGCTTCCAAGGTTACGCTGGTGACTATTCCGGCCTGGTCCAAGTCGGAGACCTTCCGCTCCCTGGTCCCGTTTCTTCGCGGCACCATCGTCTACGCGCAAAGCGAGCTGCTGCCCCTCGCCGAGGAGGACATCACGGATCCGATCTGCGGCGGGGACGAAGAGATCGAGTTGGACGGCCTTTACACCGACCTGGGGCCGGGCCGTTGGCTGATTATCTCCGGCGAACGCGCCGATATCGATGGCACGAGCGGCGTCCCTTCCACGGAGCTGCTGATGCTGTCGGAAGTCCGGCACGGTGTGGCCGTGGTTGGCGGAGCCGCCTCCGACGGAGAGCCGGCTCCGCTGCCCGGCGACAAACTGCACACGTTTATCAAGGTCGCCACGCAACCGGCGTATTGTTATGTGCGGAAGTCGGCCGTCATCTACGGCAATGTTGCGCATGCCACTCACGGCGAAACCCGCAGGGAATCGCTCGGCAACGGCGATGCCACGCGAACATTCCAGCAGGCCGTACTGAAACAGTCGCCGCTCACTTACGTCTCCGCCGCGACCGTCACCGGTGTGGAATCCACCCTCCAGGTGCTGGTCAACGACATTCAATGGCACGAAAGCGACTCGCTGGCCGGACTTACGCTCAACGACCGCACTTTCATCACCAAGACGGACGACAACAACGTGACGACGGTGGTCTTCGGCGATGGCATACACGGCGCCCGCACGCCTTCCGGCCTGGAGAATCTCCGCGCCGTCTATCGCAACGGCATCGGCAAGAGCGGCAATGTCGCCGCCACACAGATCAGCCAGTTGGGCGACCGGCCACTGGGCGTGAAAGAGGTTATCAATCCCCTCGAGTCGAGCGGCGGCGCGGACCCCGAGACGCGGGACCAGGGCCGGCGCAACGCGCCTGTCGCCACCATTGCCCTCGACCGGCTCGTCTCCACCCAGGATTACGCCGATTTCTCGCGCACGTTTGCCGGTGTCAGCAAGGCCGCCTCCGCTGAGCTGCCCGGCGCCGTTGCCCAGGTTGTCCACGTGACCATCGCGGGCATCGACGATATCCCGATCGACGAGTCCTCCGATCTGTTCCGCAATCTCCGCACGGCCCTCGTCCGCTACGGCGATCCGATGCAGGCCGTCCAAATCGCCGTCCGCGACCGCATCCTGCTCGTGATGAGCGCGCGTGTGAAGGTGATGACCGACTATCTCTGGGACAAAGTCGAGGCCAATGTCCGCGCCGCCATTCTGGAAACGTTCAGCTTCGACAACCGTGACTTGGGGCAGCCCGCGTTCCTGAGCGAAGCCATCGCCGTGATACAGGCCGTGGAAGGCGTGGAGTACGTGGATGTCGATTCCTTTGGGGGAGTACCCGGACTGCATCCCGATGGATCGCGGCTGACTCCCTCGGAAATCGCGGCAGCCATCCAGGAGATCGACGCCGCTCCTCCCAAGCCCGCCGTGGTCGCACAACTGGCGCGGCCCGCGGCCAACGGGCTCCTCCCTGCCCAGGTCGCCTATTTCGCCGCCGATCAGACATCGACGCTGGCATTGAATGAGGTCAAAGTATGAGCGTAGCCGCCGACCCCAGGCAGGATCGCCTGTTTCAGCTCCTGCCGGCCATTTATCGCATTCGCGACCAAGAGAACGGATTCCCGCTGCGCGCCCTGCTTCGTGTCATTGCCGGCCAGGTCAACGTGGTGGAGGACGACATCGCGCAACTGTACAACAACTGGTTCATCGAGACCTGTCAGGATTGGGTCGTCCCGTATATCGGGGACCTGATCGGCTGGCAATTGGCCGCGGGCGCCGGGTTGCCGGGCGCCTCGTCGAGCGATCAGGCGCGCAACCGGGTGATCATGCCGCGGCGGGAAATCGCCAACCTGATCCGCTACCGGCGCCGCAAAGGCACACTGGCGCTGATTGAGGAACTCGCCTGGTCGGTGGCGGGATGGCCTGCGCGCGCCGTCGAGTTCGACCGGGTCCTGGTCGCGGCGCAGTCGTTGAACCACCTGCACCTCGATCGTGGACGCACTCTCGACCTGCGCTGCGGCGCCGTCCTGGACCGCTTGGGGGGCCCTTTCGATTCCGCGGCGCGGGTGGCCGATATCCGCCGTCCCAACTCGAAATATAGGGTAGGGCTCTACAATCTGCCCGGCGTCGGATTGTATGTGTGGCGGCTCCGCTCGTACCCGCTGCGCTTTGCGCCCGCCGCCTGCATCGAAGAGGTGGATCCCAACTGTTTCACCTTCAGCGTTCTTGGCCACGATTCGCCGCTCTTCAACCAGCCCGTGGCCCAGGCTGATCCGACAGCCATCGCCGGCCGTCCAAACGTGCCCGCGCGCATCCGGCGGCGTGAACTCGACACCCGATGTACGGTCCACGGCAGGCTTCGTCCGTGCGCCTCGGCCTCCTATTACGGCGAGGATAAGAGCTTCGTCATCTGGCGCATGGTGGCGCAGCGCGATGCCGGCGCGGCCAAGACCGGCCGCCCGAAGTACGTACCCCAACTGGTGCCGCGGGAATCCATCGTGGTCGCCGACCTGAGCGACTGGTCCTACCTGCCGCGCCGCGGCACCGTTGCGGTGGATCCCGAACTCGGCCGCATGCGCTTCGCCGAGGACGAGACTCCCAAACAGGGAGTCTGGGTTTATTACCACTACGGCTTCAGCGCCGACATCGGCGGCGGCACGTATCCGAGGCCGATTCTGCAGCCCGCCGCCGAGCCCTTCGCCTACTTCCGGGTCAATAAGGGCGGCGAATTGGAGAGCATCGAGGCCGCGCTGCACAGGTGGCGCAGTGAGCCGTCGCCGCCTTTGCGCGCGGTAATCGAGATCGCGGACAACGCAGTATATACCGAGCGTCTTCGCATCGAGCTGCGCCAGGGCGAAAACCTCCAGATCCGGGCCGCCAACGGATTCCGTCCGGTAGTCCGTCTGCTGGACTGGCGTGTCGAAGGGCCCGACGTCCTGGTCGTCCAGGGAGAGGCCGGCACCCGCTTCGCACTCGACGGCATCGTGGTCTCCGGACGCAATATCGAGCTGGGCGGCGACCTCTCGGAGGCCGCCATCCGCCACTGCACGCTGGTGCCGGGCTGGTCCCTGCACTGCGAATGCGAGCCGAAGCGCCCCAGCGAGCCGAGCATCGATGTCCTTGCGCCCAACATCTGCATCGAGATCTCGCACAGCATCGTCGGCCGCATCCAGGTGCGGCCCGACGTGCCGCCGGTCGAAGGACAGCCGGGACAGACGCCCCAGGAATCCGTCATCCAGTCCGCCCGATGCGCAGGCATCGGGCCCGGAGTGCGGCTGGATCCGATCTCGATCCGCATTTCCGATTCCATCGTCGATGCTACTTCCGATACCCGCGAAGCCATCGGCGCTCCCGGCTGTCCCGTGGCCCATGCCCGTCTCGAGATTTCGAGGTGCACCATCTTCGGACGGGTCGAAGCCCACACCATCGATCTCGGTGAAGATTCCATCTTCACCGGCAAGATCACGGTAGCGCGGCGCCAGTCCGGATGCCTGCGCTTCTGCTCCGTGGTTCCCGGCTCGCGGACGCCCCGCCGGTATCGTTGCCTGCCCGACCTGGTAGATGGCGACCCGGCCACCCGCGATCAGGAGCGCGCCCGTGTGCGCCCCATCTTCCGCAGCGTGCGTTACGGCGATCCGGACTACGCGAGGCTCTCTGATGCCTGCGCGCCCGAACTTCTCAGCGGGGCGCACGACGAATCCGAGATGGGAGTTTTTCACGATCTATTCCAGGCGCAACGGCTCGCGCTGTTACAGGCCCGCCTGGATGAGTTTGTGCCGGCAGCCACCGACGCCGGCGTACTGTTCGCAGACTGACCCGACGAGGTGAGCGATGAAAGGCGATTTCTCCAGAATCACATTTGACGAAAAAAGCCCTTATAGCCGTATCCTGATGCAACAGGGCCGGGTCCTCCTCGATGCCGACTGGAACGAATCCGTGGAGAGCCAGACGTACTATCTTCGCGCGCTGGCCCGCGACCTCATCGGACCTCACGGCGCACCGGCCGCGGAGGACGGCGATCCCGGCGAGAGCTTCAGCGTCGGAAAGGGCGTCGACGCCAACGGCGCCGAAATCAAGGACGATCTCCAGATCGAGGCCGGCTCGTACTACGTGCAAGGGGTGCTCTGCCGAAATCCGGGATCCGCTTCGTACCGCACCCAGCCGGACTTGCCGGACGCCGGAATTCCCTTCGATGCCAAACCATATCTGGTCTATCTCGATGTATGGGAACGGCACATCACGGGCGCCGAGACCGATACTCTGCTGGCCGATCCCGCGCTGGGACAGGCCGACACCTGCTCGCGATCCCGCATCGTCTGGCAGGCGCGGGCACTGGCGCTCGACGCCGTTCCAGCCAAGGCCGATCTCTTCAAGACCACGTACAGCGCGTTTCTCAAGGCGCTCGCGCTCCCTGGCGCCGGCCGCCTTTCGGCCCGCGTCGACAAGCCCGCGGACCCCGATTCCCCCTGCCTTCTGGCGCCCGAATCCCGTTACCGCGGCATCGAGAACCAGTTGTACCGGGTCGAGATCCACAAGGGTGGGGACCAGCCGACGTTCGTCTGGTCCCGTGAAAACGGTTCCGAAATCTATCCTGTTACGAGCATCTCCGGCACGGTCGTCACCCTGAAGCAAAACGGCCGCGACGACCGGTCTCAGCTCCAGCCGGACGACATGGTGGAACTGGTGGATGACGCCTACACCCTCCGCAATGGAGCCGATGCGCTCCTGCGCGTGGCGACAGTGAATCGCGAGACGAATCAGGTGACGCTGGCCTCGGCGCCCACCCGCGTCCCCGGGACGCATGCTTACCTGCGCCGTTGGAACTCCGGTGAAATCGACATCATCTCCGCCTCGGCCGCCGCCTCGCACGGATGGATCAACCTGGAGGACGGTGTCCAGGTAAAATTCGATCCCGGCACGGGCGTTTACGTTACGGGCCAGTACTGGACGATTCCCGCGCGGACAGCGTCCGGCGACATTATCTGGCCGCAGGACTCGGGACAGCCTGCATTCCAGGAGCCGCAAGGCATCCGGCACTGGTATGCGCCCCTGGCGCTGGTTAGCTTCAAAACGGACCGTGCCATCGATCAGATCACGGACCTTCGCCGTAAAATCGGAAAGTCGTGGACGTGAGGCCGTCATCCAAGGAGGACCGTTATGCGTACTTTTGCCCCAAAGAAGCGAGGATCCAGGAAGCTCTCTTCTACCAAAGCTGGATCGGCGGTGGGCGCCCGCGCGGCACATCGCCGCCTTGCCGGCTCGCTGGGATCGCCGCCAGGCGGCCCGAGCCTTTTCACTTCCAGCACCAGCAGATCCCAGGGCGCATCCCGCCCCGGCCAGGATCTCAGCCACGTGCCCGTCCGCCATCCCTCACCGGCCCCGCACGAAACGCAAGCGTCGGCGTCCCGCGAGGCGCGCGGGCTCAGGCCCGATCCGCGGCCTGGTGAGGTCCTGCGCGGCCGCACCGCGGGCGAATTCATCGGAGACATCGTTCGTCCGGTCGGGACGGCTCTCGGCAACATCGGCGGTGCCATTGTCGGAGCCATTACCGGCGTCAGCATCTCGTCCACCACCAACACCGGTCCTACCTGGAGCCCTCACGGGGTCTTCGAATGGCATGTAGGTTTGTCGACCACCGGCCGGAGCGGGTGGATCATTCAGGAAGTCACCAACGGCTTCCGCGCCCAGACTGCCGCCGGCACAGCCATCGCGAACCCGTTCTCGCCTCACTATTATGAGGCGTGGGCCGTGGATGCCTCCGGCAACGTCACTCCCAACGTGGGTGCGACCAACGACATGTGGGACAACCCGGACTTCGATGCCACCCTCAGCTCGACTCAGGGGCACTGGTACACCACCGCCGCCCTTTACTTCACTACCACCGATCCGGCAACCCAGGGCTTCCGGACGCGGAATCCGGCCACGGACGCCGTGGATCTGCTCTCATCCACCTCGGCGCCGGCAGGTCTCGGCATTGCCCGGCTCCACCGCTATGCGCAGGGCACGTGGGACTCGACGGGAGCTACGCCGACCCACGACGGTTCTGCCGGTCCGCGGTAGCCGCGGGAGCGTTGCCCGGCGAGATGCAATCATGGCCGATCAAGGCGTGGGAAAGATCAAGTTACAGGCGCTCCTTCTGGCCGATCACATCTATTGTGACCACGGAACGGGCAAGTACGTGATTGCCGGAACGTTCTACCAGTTGAACGTGGCCGGGGTGCCGGCTACGTTCGGCAGAAGCGTCGGCGCCTTTGTCTCGCTGTCGGGACTCAGCGGGAAAACCCGAATCCATCTGGAATTCGTCGATCCGGCCAACGGGGACGTTCTCTTGCGCACCCGGTCCTTCGATATTGCGTGCAGCGATCCCGCGTCCCCGGTCGAGTTCGGGGTGGAGATTCCGCCGCTTCCCTTGCCCCATACGGGATGCTTCCCTTTCCGCCTTTTCGCGAACGGCGAGCCGGTGGGATGCGTGTCCGTTATTGTGCGCGAGGCTGGCGCCCAACCGCAATAGCCCGCTCGACATGTAGGAGCCCAGGAAATGAACGACTCAGTGTTGACCGAAGCGGCATTCACTCCGATAGAGAACTACCACCCGGGTCATGTTATCGAGGCGGTGAATGCTCTCCAGCCGCTGGGTAAGGAGCCCGCCCTCGCGCGCATCGAATCGTTCCTCGCAGGTTCCGGCCGGTCGCGTCAACCGCACGGTCTGTTCTGGGTTCTGCGGGTGCTGTACGACCTTCCGGCAGGAGTCGCTTTCCCGCCGGTGCTGCTCGGCACGCCGAATCTGCCGCCGCCCGAAGCCGCCGGCATACTCCCCCGTTTCCCGATTGTCATCCTCCGCGACATCCCCTTTCTGCTCGTTCGAGGGTACGTCCTGCGCGGCCTGTCCGAACCCGTCCACGCCCATGTCGATTTCTTCCGCGCGCATGGTATCCTGCGCGCGCAACCCTTGACCCCCCCTCCGTCTTTGGAGGGTATCGACGACGAGTTCCGCCGGATCTGTCAGGAGGCCTATCCAGCTTCGGATGCCTCCGCGATGCTGCGTACCATACGCGGCCAGATCGCGAGACTGCGTCCGGTCTCGGAGAGCCGCCCATGAAGTCAGCCTCACGCGCGACCGGCAAATCCACCGCCACGACTTCGCGGCCTGCTTCCCGGCGAAACGGCTGTGGCGGGCATTCCCATTGCTCCTGCAAGGAGTGCTCCGCCGCGCGCCATGACCGCGAGCACGCCGCCCCCGCCGCTCCCGCCAGCGTGGAGGAGGTACTGGGCTCGCCCGGCCAGCCGCTGGACGGCCATGCCCGGGCATTCCTGGAGCCGCGCTTTCGTCACGACTTCAGCCGCGTCCGCGTGCATACCGGCCCGAAGGCGGCGCGATCGGCCGCCGACATGAATGCCCGCGCCTGGACGGCCGGCAACCACATCGCGTTCGGCGACGGGTTGTACCCGCCATCCACACCGCAAGGGGCCGGGCTCCTGGCTCACGAACTTGCCCACGTGGTGCAGCAGAGTGGCGTAGGAGCGCCGGAACGGCCGAGGATCGGCCGTCCGGACGATCGCTTCGAACACGACGCCGGTTCGCGGGCGCGCCTGCTCGCGCGCGATCTGCCGCTTCCAGCTCCGGCCCGGGTTTCCGCGCCGGTGCTCCAGCGGTCTTTCGTGAGCGGCTTGCTCGACGTCCTGCTCTTCATCCCCCGGCTCTTCGGGCTCGAATATTTCCCCGCCGAACAGTTGCGCGAATACCTCGCCGGCCTTCGCCAGCGCCGCGGTCCCGCGCGCACCCTGTTCAGCGACAACAAGGCGCGCGCCTGCGTGAAGCGCGAAAATGAACTCGGCCCCTACGACGTCAATACCAAGATCTGGCTGGTCCAGGACATGCTGGACGGCTGGACCAGCGGCCTGGACGAAGGCGCCATCATCGACCTGCTCCGCCGCTCGCCGGGTCAACGGGCGCAAATTGTCACTGCCGTCGGACGCAATTATCTGTGGTCGAAATTCGATGGGCGCAACCGGCGCATCATCGAAGCCTTGACCCTCACCGCGGCCGATGCCGGAGACAACCTGGTAACGAGGCTGCGCAGCCTCTCCCCAGACCAACTGAGCGACTACTCTGGCAATGCCACGGACCCGGCGGTGCGCGACTCGATCCGCCGCGCGACGGCCCTCTCAAACATTACGGCACCCGTCCCGGTCCAGGCTGCCATTACTGCCCAGGGTCAGGCGGAGATCACGATCAACCGTGTCGAGATCACGGTTCTTCCCGATTCCATCAATCCATCACTGGGCCAACACGCCCTGACCCACGGCAACTTCCGGTTCGAGAACTTCGCGCCCCTCCCGGTTACGCCACAAAACGCCAACGACCCGGTGGCGCCGCCCGGCACCCCGAGTATTACCCTCACGATCTGGACCGAATTCCCGTCGGAGGCGTCGAAGAACGCAGCTTCCGGCTACGGCGCCGGCACCACGTTGCGCGAGCACGAGCGCGCCCACGGCCAAGCGTACTTCGATTTTGTCACCAACAACGCGCCACCCGTGTTCCCGGCGCAGAACGCGACGACGGTTACGACGTTCAACGCCGCGGTGCAGCAGTACGCCACCGCAACCCAGGATTACGGCAAGCGCGCCGGCGACTTCTCGCTTCGCGCCGGGGATTGCAGCGTCCCCGGGCGTCTCCCGACGAATGAGCAACTGGCGGGAACGGGCTACGACGCCACAATTTGTCGCGAGGTGCATTGAGGGCGTAAGTCCCGAAAAAGCTCAGCCCGCAATACGGTTCACTTAAGGGCATCCCGAACTTCCCGGATCGCCGCATCTGGCGAGCGCTGGACGATCGCCACTCACGGGCAGATGCAGGACCGATCGCACTGCCGTGAGTGGCGCTTGCACCAGCGTTTCGGGACTGATCTGGCTCGAGGCTCGGCCCACCGGTTCCCGAAATGCAAGCCGCTTCTCCTTTCGTTCCACCTGCCCGTCTCAGCTCGTTATCCAGCGCTCACGGCCGTGCGGATAGAAATAGCGGAGATGTGTGGCTGCCCGCTGCAAGCGCTCTTACTGGCGCGCCTCGGTTCGCCGATTTTCAGCGAGACTTGTGGTCAGATATGCTGGCACCCTTGATTAATCCTTTCTTTTTTGGGTCAATTGCGAAGAAGGAGGCTCACATGAACTGCTCTGGGCGAATGCTCATCCGGCGCAACATCGGGGGTCTGGGGATCGCCTTCGCGGCCGTGGTGGCCATCATGACGTCGGCGCCCGCCCGGCCCCAGCCAAGCCACCCGCCAGGTGGAACCGCAAGCGATGGCCCGGGCGATACTGCCGCGTGGACGACGGGGAACAAGCTGGCTGTCGGCACCTCGGCAGACACGACTGGCAAGGTCTGGTTCACGGTGGCAAAGGGGATTACGACCGAGGTCTTCTATCCGCGCCTCGACATCCCCAACATGCAGGATATGCATTATATCGTCACTGACGGGTCCACCTTCGTGGACTTGGAGCGCGACGCAACCAACCACGTGGTATCGATGCCCGATGAGTGGGCGCTCGAGTATACGATCACCAACACGGACAAACGCGCAACGCCCAAGTACAGGATCACCAACACCTATATCACCGACCCGAACCGGAACACCCTGCTGATCCGCACGCGCTTCCAGTCGCTGGATGGCGGCGCCTATCGGCTGTACCTGCTCGAAGACCCCTCCATGGCCGGCGGCGGCGCCAACGACAACGCCTGGTGGGACGCGACGAACTCGGCGCTCATGTCCAGCGGGACAGAGACCCTCTTCGGTTCGTCGGTGACGGTCGTCTCGGCCCTGAAGGTGGCAAGCCCGAACGGCTTCATCGCGCACGACAACGGCTACGCCGGTAAGGCGAGCGACTGCTACGTTGACTTGGCCGCCGGCAAGGTGCTCAACAACCAGTTCGACAACATCGCGAGCAATGGTAACGTGGTGCAGTGCGGCCAGGTCGGCGGCGTCGGCAGCGACACCACGTTCACCGTCGCGATCGGCTATGGCAGCGACGCGGCAGCGGCGATCGATGCCGCCAACGGATCGCTGGCGGCGGGCTTCGCCGATCGCGAGGGTGCCTACCGCGGTGGCTGGCATGGCTATGTGAACACTCTGCGCGCCGCGCCGGCCAGCGTGTCGAACGACATGCTGCGTCGCCGCGTCTACTACGTTGCCGCGATGAGCTTGCACGCCGCCGAGGACAAAACATTTCGCGGCGCGAGCGTCGCAGGCTTCGCAACGCCGTGGGGTGACTTCACGAACGGGAACAACCTCAACGACGGCTACCACCGGGTGTGGGGCCGCGACCTGTACCAGCAGGCGACGGGCTTGATGGCGGCGGGCGACCCGGCGCAGGCGCTGCGCATGGCGCAGTTCATGTGGAACAACCAATACGTCAGCACCAACACTTCCGGAGACGGGACGACGTATCCGCCCGGCTCGTTCCCGCGCTATAGCCCGGTCAGTGGGATCAGCGGTGCGACGCCGGCGCAGCTCGGCTGTTGCGAGCAGTTGGACCAGGATGCCTTCGCGATCGTGCTCGCCTGGATGACGGGTCTGACCGACAACGCAACCTATCAGGAGATCAAGGTGACGGCAAACCACATCCAGGGGGCGGGGCCCGACACGACGGAGCGCTGGGAGGAGCAGGGCGGCAAGTCGGTGTCGTCGATCGCGGCGGAGATTGCCGGCCTCGTCGCGGCTGCCGACATCGCCCGCCAGAACGGCGATGCCGCCAATGCCACCAGTTGGGAGTCGACGGCCGACTCGTGGCGGTCGAGCCTCGCCGGCTGGACGTTCACGACCAACGGCTTTTGGGGCGGGCACCAGTACTACGAGCGCATCGACAAGACTTCGAACCCGAACGACAGCGATCAAATCAAATTCGACGAGGGTTCCTTCTTCGCTCACGATATAGTCGACTTCGGGTTTCTCGATCTGGTCCGGCTCGGCGAGCGCCCGCCCAACGACGCCGATGTATCGATGTCCCTTTCGCCGACCGCGTCGGCGTCGGACGGCAACTCCACGGTGCAGGTAACGACGCCTAACGGCGACATCTACTTCCACCGCTACAACCACGACAATTACGGCGAGAGCAATGGCGACTGCAAGGGCTGGCCGGCCAATGGAGCGAAGCGCTACGGACGGCTGTGGCCGGTCCTTTCCGGCGAGCGCGGAGAGTACGAACTCGCGAACGGCCGCCCGGCCGGCGTCTACCTGCAGTCGATGGCCGATGCGGCCAACGACGGATACTTTGTGCCGGAGCAGATCTGGGACCGCTCGGATGTCGCCTGCTTCGCGCTCGGACGGCCGACGGGCAGTGCCTCCCCACTCAACTGGGCGGAGGGGCAATACCTGCGGCTCGCGCAGTCAATGGACGCAGGGTACGATCTCGACACGCCCACGGTGGTCAAGGCGAAGTACCGGGAGGCCGGACCGATCCGCGGCAACGGCGGCAAGTGCATCGACGACGCCGGTGCGCGTACGAACAACGGCACCGCGATCCAGATCTGGATCTGCAACGGCACGGGCGCGCAGAACTGGACGTGGAACAGCGGTGACGGGTCGTTGCGTGCCCTCGGCAAATGCATGGATGTCACCAATGGCGGCACGGCCAACGGGACGGGGGTCCAGATCTGGGAGTGCAACGGCACGGGCGCCCAGCAGTGGCGCTGGCGACAGCAGAACCGCCTCATGAACCCGCAGTCCGGCCGCTGCCTCGATGTCAAGAACGGTAGCACCGCCGGCGGCACGCGGCTGCAGATTTGGGATTGCAATGGGACCGCGGCACAGGCGTGGTACTTGCCGTAGGTGGTTCCGATGAGATGGCCATTCGCCTATGCTGCCTTGCGCTTGCAGGGATCATAGAAGGAAAGGCCAGCGCACTACCCAAGACTTGGGTGACGCCTTGCCGACTTGATCGGCATAGGGGCGGCGGTCACCCGCCGACCCCTGCCACACCACCGTGCGTACGGGTCCGTACACGGCGGTTCGAGACGGTTACGCTAGCATTCCTCGAACAACGACGGAAGTCCCAGCGATTTGAAGTACCCATTCGAAAGCCCCACAGCCAGGGCCTTGGCCTTCGCGAGATACCAAGGGCCGCGACCGCTGCCGGCGGTATGACTCGCCAGCGGCTCTCGCACCCCCAGTTCCAGTAATGCGGCTCGGCGACGGCGCGGTGTTTTCCACTGCCGCCACATAGCCGCCCGGAGTCGCAACCGGATCCAGCGCGTTAAACCGATCAGCACCTCGGGCGTTTCGCAGAAGCCGAAATAGCTGCGCCAGCCCCGCATATACGGTGCCAGTTCCTCCATCGTCGTCTTCATGCTGACGCCTTTTGCCCGTCCCGTGATCTCTCGGATTCGTCGCTTGAACCGATCCAAGGCCTTCGGCGCAATCACGCGTTTGACCTCTGGACCAGCCGTGAAGCTGAACCCAAGAAACTTCCGCTCCTGCGGTCGTGCCACCGCACTCTTCGCCTCATTTACCTTGAGCTTGAGCTCTTGCGTGATGAATTGCGTGATGCTCTCCATCACCCGTTGCCCCGCCCGCTCGCTGCGAACGTAAATGTTACTGTCATCCGCATATCGAACGAAGCGATGACCCCGGCGCTCCAACTCCCGGTCGAATTCGTCGAGCACGAGGTTACTGAGCAGTGGCGAAAGTGGACCTCCTTGCGGAGTCCCTTCTACACTCGGGCTGACCAACCCGTTCTCCATCACCCCGGCATTCAAGAATGCCCGGATGAGTTTCAGCAGCCGCTTGTCCTCGACCCGTTTGGCGATCTGGCCCATCAGTTTGTCGTGATTGACCCGATCGAAGAATTTCTCCAAATCGAGATCAACACACCAGCTGTGACCTTCGGCGATATACTGCTGCGCCTGTGCCACCGCTTGCTGAGCCGACCGTCCCGGCCGGAACCCATAGCTGTAATCGGAAAACGTCCGGTCCCACCGCCTCTGCAGAACCTGCATCACCGCCTGCTGGATGAATCGATCCAACACCGTCGGGATACCAAGCTTTCGCACCCCTCCGTCCGGCTTGGGGATTTCCACCCGCCTAACCGGTTTCGGTTCATAGGTCCCACTCAACAGTTGTTCCCGGATGGCTGGCCAGTGCTGCTTCAGGTAATCCTTGATGCCGACGACGGTCATGCCGTCAACGCCCGGACTACCCTTGTTGGCCTTTACCCGCCGCAATGCTGCCTTCAGGTTTTCTCGCTCACATACTTCCTCCATCAATCGATTCGTGCAAGCTGGGCTTTCGGTTCCGTTCGTCGCCCCGGACGATTCAGTCTCTTCCCTTCCCGCCTCTCGGGCTTCACCCGTCAGCGCCAAAGAGAAGCTCAGGGGTTGCGTTCTTGGCGTCCTGGCGTCTTGGCGAGAAACTGAAGAGGCTATGACCGAAAACGCCGTCGCCAAGGAAATCGTCGACTCCGCGTTCCACATCCATATGGCTCTCGGACCTGGCTTACTCGAATCGGTTTACGATGCGGTCCTGGCCTATGAACTGGGCCGCCGGGGTCTTCGCACGGTGCGCCAGCAGCCGATTCCAGTGATCTACGAGGCCATCCGCATCGACACCGGATTTCGGGCCGACCTGGTCGTCGAGGACAAAGTGATCGTAGAAGTGAAATCCGTCGAGATTCTCGCTCCGGTTCACAAGAAGCAGCTTCTGACCTATCTCCGCCTCGCGGACAAACGGTTGGGCCTGCTCATCAATTTCCAGGTGGCGCTCATCAAAGACGGCATCACGTGCATCGTCAATGGGCTTGAAGAAGAGTCTCACGCCAAGCCGCAAAGCCGCCAAGACAACAAAGAAACTCGATAGCCGTTTGTGATGCCCTGGGGCGTGCGAGCCCTGGAGGCGCTACCGTTGGCCACAGAAAAGGAGGTCTCTGTGACCAAACTGACCCAGCGGATGCGCGAAGAACTCGTGCGCCGCAATTACGCTGAAAGCACAATCCGCGCCTATCTGCGCACCGTCGAGGAGTTCCGTCAATACGGACAAAAACGCCTCGATTACATGCAACCGGACGACATCCGCCGCTATCAGGTCCATTTGCTCGAAGATCGGAAGCTGGGTGTGCATACGGTCGTGGGCCACGTGGCGGCGCTTCGCTTTCTCTATGTGAAAACACTGAAGCGGCGTGAGATGAAAGAGGATCTGCCCTATCCGAAGTATCACGACCGGCTGCCGGTCGTGCTCAGCAAAGAGGAAGTCACGCGTCTGATCGACTCAGCGCGTAACCTTTTCCATCACGCTATGCTCCTGACGATGTACTCCGCCGGGCTTCGGCGCAGCGAGCTGTGCCGGCTCAAAGTGGGCAACATCGACAGCCAGCGTATGATGCTCCGCATCGAGCGCAGCAAAGGCGACGTCGACCGCGACGTTCCGCTCAGTCCGAAGCTGCTGGAAACGCTGCGGGAATACTGGCGCTGGATGCGGCCGAAGACGTATCTGTTCCCGGGCACTGCCAACGGATGGCGGGCGGACAAGCCGATCACACCGAA
>CAVRBB010000010.1:0-429214 GCA_963719195.1 Bryobacterales bacterium
CAGGCCCAGCACTACAGGAAAGGTCCTACGGTTCATCTTGTCTCCTTGGCTGACGAAATGAACCTATGGTAACAGTGTCGCGGCCGACCGGCCGCGATCTACCGCGCTCAGGTGAACCGGCTGGACCCCGACGTGCCGCAGCCTCCCGTGGCAAACGTCGAGATCTGGCGCTCGACCTCGCTGGAGCGGCACTCCGGGCACTCGAGGTCCCGATCGGCATCCGACATCCGGCGCAGCATTTCGAAGCTTTTACCGCACTTGCGGCAGAGGTATTCGTAGAGAGGCATCTGCTTTCATTATCGGAGATGCCGAACGAGGCCGGAAGGTGACAAAAAGGGCCGGCGTGTGCAAGGCGGGCCGGCCCATGGGCGAATCAGAAGTAGAATTTCGCCACGATCTGGACGTTGCGTTCGCCCTCGGAGCTCCGGATCTGTCCGAAGAGCGGGGATGTAATGGTCTGCGAAGCGGGGCTGAGGAAGATCGGCGTATTGCTCAGGTTGAAGGCTTCGCCGCGCACCTCGAAGTACTTGCTCTCGGTGAGGGAAAACTTCTTGGCGAGCGAGAGGTCCAGGCGGCTCATACCGGGGCCGCGCACGATCCCCACGCCGGCGTTGCCGAAGGTGTGGGCAGTGGGCGCGGCGTAGGCCGTGGGATCCAGGTACAACTGGCCCGGGCCGTACATGTGCGGGTCGTTGGGAGTGCCGATCACGTTGGCGCGGAAACTGCGGGCACCGGTACCGGACGGATCGCCGCTCATCTTGATGGTCAGGGGGAAGCCGGTGTGCGCGGTGTAGATGCCGCCCACCTGCCAACCGCCGAGGAGGGCGTCCACGCCCCGGTTCCAGTCAGAGCCGAACTTCCGACCGCGCCCGAAGGGCAACTCGTACACGAACGAGGGCACGAAGTTGAACTTCGCGTCGAAGTACGTCGGCCCCCATTCCGAGCGCTGGTCATAGAGGTTCTGCCAGTATGCGGATTGGCTACCGGCCTGGCCACCCTGCCCGTAGTAACCGATGGCGTCGGACATGCCGTGTGAGTAAGTGAATGCGAGCTGGTATTCGAGTCCCATGCCGAAACGCTTGTGAGCTGTCACTTGCAGCGCGTCATACCTCTGGTTCCCCAGCGAGGCGGTCCCGGAGATCTGGCTGATTTCGCTTCGCAGGGTGGGATCGCCTGAGAGGAACGGTCCCTGGACAACCTGCCCGCTGATGAGCTGGTTTTGCAGGTATGGCATGGGGACCATCAACTGAGTGCCATGCTGTCCGACATAGCCCACGGTGACCACGTTGTTGTGCGGAAACTGGTATTCCGCGGAAATGTTCCACTGCTGGACGTGGGCGGGCCGCACGAACGGATCCCAGACACGCAGGGTCGCACCGACGAAGGGGTTCTTCGGGTTCAGGGCCGAGAGTCCCTGATCCAGCGTGCTTCCCGGCAGGACAAATGCCGGGGTGTTGTAGTAAGTCTGGAATTCCGAGTTGAAGGGAGGGTTCAGCGGCAGCCGCAGGTTGGTGCCGGTGCCCTCAAGGTAGGAGGAGATGGTGTAGGCGCCGCGGAATACCAGTTTCTTGTCAAACCGCGACGGCGTGTAAGCAAACCCGACCCGCGGCTGAAAGTCCTTCTTGTAGTCGTTGTACAGAGCGCGGCAGTTGTCGTAAGGGCAGGTCTGCCCGGCGGTGTAAAGGGCGCCGGTGAACTCGTTGAAGTTCGACTGCCGGTCCTCCACTTCCACCCACGGCGTGTGGTACTCCCAACGCAGGCCGAGATTGAGGGTGAGGTCGTCGCGCACGCGCCAGTCGTCCTGGAAATAGAGACCGTAGATAATGGACCGCTGCCCCCAGGTTCCGGTCTGCAGGCCGCGCCCCAACTGGTCGGGCAGGCCGAGCAGGAAATCGGCCTCGCCGATCTGGGTCCCGGCCGGGCTGGCGGCGTTTTGCGCCGTGAATCGGCCGTTGAAATCGATGAAACCGGTGCGGCCGTTGTTGCCGGCATAGAATACGTTGATCCACTGGCGCAGCAGTTGGCCGCCCATCTTCATCATGTGGCGGCCGCGCACGATGGTCAGGTTGTCGGCGTAGTGAAAGGTGGTGTTGGCGAAAAGTTGTTGCACGCCGATATTGGCGTTGCCCAGCCCGGAGGCGTAGGCGAACCCTTGCAGTGACAACAAGCCAGGGCCTGCGTTCTGAATACCCACGGATTGCGCGATGTTGCCCAGCCCCTTGTCGGCGCCGCCGTTGTCGAGCATGACATTGTTCACGCCGAACCGGAACTCGTTCACCATGCGGGCGCTGATGGTCCGTGTCCAGTTAATGACGCCGTTCTGGAATGGCGATATGTTGAAGGTGTTGTAGAACAGCGGGAAGGTGTTGACGCCGGGACTGTCCTGCCGGGCCTTCGAGTAGCGTGCGGTGAAATAGTCCTTCTCCTCGGGTTGCCAGTCAAGCTTGACATCGCCCTGGTCCGAGCGGATGTAATTCGCGCTCGTATAGGTGTAATTGGGTGTGGTGAAGCTGGCGGACTGCGGCGCCGGATACAGCGACAAATCGTTCAACAGCGCGACCGCCGCCGGACTCAGCAGGCTGGTGGGAATGACGTTGTTGGGAAATGGCGCGCGCAGGCCGGTGGTGGTGTCCAGAGAGTACGGATTATAGAGTTGGATCATCTTGCCGCCGGTCTGGGACGGGTCCAGCAGCGAGGAAAAGTCGCCGTTGCGCCAGGCCATCGGCATCACCGTGGTGGTGCTCGCCTGCGGGGGCGTGGCCTGCCGCAATCCCTGGTAATCGGCGAAAAAGAACAGCTTGTCTCTGAAGATCGGACCGCCCAGCGTGCCGCCGAACTGGTTCCAGCGCATGGGGGACCGCGAGAGCCCCTGCCAGTTGCGTCCCCAGTTATCAGCGTTCAGCTTGTCGTTGCGGAAGTATTCAAACACGTCGCCGTGGTAACGGTTGGTTCCCGACTTGATGACGGCGTTGATGATGCCCCCCTGGAAGTTGCCGAACTCCGCCGAGGCGTTGTTGGTGATCAGCTTGAATTCCTCGAGGGCATCCGGATTCGGCTGGTAGGATACCAGGTTATCGGACGTGAAGTTGTTATCCACCCCATCGAGTAGAAAGTTGTTGGATTCTTCACGGTTGCCGTTGACATAAGGCCGGCCGCCGCCGGTGGAACGGAGACCGTTGTTGAAGCTGGACGGATCGGGCGTGGTGACGCCGGCGGTGAGCAGGGTCAAGGCCACCGGGTTGCGGCTGATCAACGGCGTGTTCCGGATGATACTGGTAGTGATGACGGACCCGACCTGTGTCGTGTCGGTCTGTAACACGGGGGCCTCACCGACTACCGAGACGCTTTCAGTGATGGCGCCAATCTGCATGACGACATCGAGGCGCGCTCGCTGATTGACCTGGAGCGCGACTTCGGAGTTCACATAGGTTTTGAAGCCTCTGGCTTCGACTTTGAGTTGATACTGGCCGACGGGGACACGCGGGAACGCGTAGATTCCGTCCCCATTGGTGACCGTAGCCCATTCCGTGCCGCGTTGCAGATCCTTGGCTGTGACGTTGGCTCCGGCTATGGCGCCGCCGGATGGATCGGTTACACGGCCGGTGATACCGGCGCTGACTTCCTGAGCTGCAAGTGGAACATAGCTCAAAAGAGCCAGAGCAGAAAAGAGATGTATGCTTCTTTTCACTTCGACTCCCTCCAAAAATTACCCCTATCTGGTGGCAGTATAGCTCTGGCTTTCTCGAGCGGCGAAGAGTAACAGTGAGTGATCGTGTGTTTGAATCCGGGTGACGGGAAGCGGCGTTCGTTTTCGTGCACTCCGATGGTCCTTTGCTGCCAGGGTGTCTCGCCTGCTGCCAGGGTGTCTCGCCCTGGTTCGGAGTGCGCGCGGATGCGGCATATGGGCAGGCCAAAAGGCTTCGCCCACTGTCACAGCGGGTACTAGCACTACTACGCCCAGCGGAATCCAGCCAACGTGATATATCTGCACAAGGCGTAACACTAAGTCATCAGGTGTTGTCGCGTAGTGTAACAGTTCAGGTGGTCAGTGCCGCGATGGGAGCAGCGACGGTGCGGCGGTCTGATAGCGATGGCAGCGTACGGCATCAGTGAGGTAGCCCAACACGTGCCGCTGCTGCCTCTTGCAAGTCTGGATGACGGTGAGTAGACGTGCCGTGGCGATTCCCCGTTGCGGCTGCGATTGCCGAAACTGATCTTGCGCCATTGGACAGCAGTGCGCAAGATCCGCTCCGCTACGTTGTTGGTCGGCTCCACTCCCTCCTCTTCCAGAAACGTGAATGGTCTTTCGAAATGAACAAATAGTGCCGTCGCCAAGTTGCGGACCTCGCGGTCCGCATCATCGAGGTGCGCCTCAGCCAGAGCGAACAGGTTTTTCTGCAAGGGGATCGATTTTGCCAGGAGTTGCCGCCGGTCCAGTGGCTGCGGATTCCCGCGCCGGTCGCGCAAGTCTCCACGAAAGCGATACCAAAGACGGAACAGCCGAGCCACAATGGCCAACGCGTCCCGGCAAAACTGCCGCGCCGACGGACTGCGGGCGTAATCGGCAATCCCTAGAATGTTCCTCTTCAGATGGGCCCAGCATAACTGCATTCGGCCGGAATGATAGGTCAGATAAACCACCCAACAGTCACAGCAAAGAATGCCGCGGAAGACGGCGCCCAGCAAGCTCACCAGTACTTCGGCGCCGCGCGTGGAAGCCACCACGTAGAACACGAACTGTTGGGCAGCCAGCCCCCAGATCCAGCGTTTGTCGCCGTTGGCGCGCCAACCCGTCTCGTCCACATTCAGAACCGCTTCGCGCGGCAACTGCTCCTGCAATTGTTGCACGGGTTGTGCCACCGCCCGGCTCACTTCTTCCCAGCCTTTCTGGGTGCTTCCCAAGCTGATCTCGATGCCCGGCACGTCAGCCAGCATGGCTTCCACCAGCCGCCGGGGCAACCGGCAGGCCACCGTCCAGTAGGCGATCAGCGCCGTCAATTGCGGCCCAAAGTGTCCCGTGATCTCCTCGGGCAACTGCGCCCGCGTAGCCTTTCCACAGGCGCCACAAAGCACGTTGGGAAACTGATACTCGGTGACGTGCGCCTTGACCGCTGGCATTTCAGTCACCTGATGCCGCTGGGGATCTCCTTCCGTAGTCACCTTGTCTGGCGTTTGCGATAATCTTTTGCCGCAGTGCCCGCATTGTTTCGGCAGCACCACCTCGACGGCGCTCACCTCAGACTGTGGGAATCAAGCCGCGATGATGCCCAGGATGGGACGCATCGGGCGCATGTTCACCTGCGAGAACTTCGGGGTGACGCCGGACATGCTGCTGGTGGGCAAGGCGCTGGGCGGGGGCATCTTCCCGCTGGCGGCGCTGATCGCGCGCCAGGAACTGGACGTCGCCGGCGATGGCGCCGTCGGCCACTACAAGCATGAAAAACCCGGTTGCCTGCGCGGCGGCGCTGGCCACGATCGCGTACATCGAGGAGGAGCGACTGGTCGAGCGGGCGCGAGCGATGGGCGGCTACGCGCTGGACCGCCTGTGCGCGATGGCGGCGCGCCACGACGCGATCCGCGCGGTCCGCGGCCTTGGCCTGCTGCTCGGCATGGAACTGGACGACGCCGCACGGGCGGAGCGCGTGATGTATCGTTCCCTCGCCGGCGGGCTCAGCTTCAAGGTCACGATGGGCCGGGTGCTGACCCTGACCCCTCCGCTCACCGTGTCCCGTGAAGAGATGGATCTGGCGCTGGAGATTCTGGACCGCGCGCTGGCCGCGGGCTGATCCGCTCAGTGCAGTCCCAGGTCTGGCGTTTCGACGCGCTGGTATTGATAGCTTTCGCCCCACGCCATCAGGACGAACGGATACGGCACGTCCTGGAGCCGGGTGTAGGTCTGGGTGTAATCCTCGCGGTGGTCCACCGTGTGGGCCATCTCGTTCTCGTGCCCGGTGATGATGAGCCGCGGGTTTACGCCGCGGGCGATGGCGGCCAGTCCGCGCGCCCAGCAGTTGGGCAGCAGGATGTCGACGCGGTGCCGGCGTGCGATGTGGGCGATCCAGTCGAAGTCGCTGCCCGGCACATCGTCATTCCACTGGTCGCCCGTATGCACGACAATGAAGCCTTCGGGCGAGGTCACCAGGTAGACGTTGTTGATCACGGTGGCACCCTGATGCCCGGGGTAGGCCACCACCTGGAGGACACGGCCCCCGGAAAGCTCGATGGAGTGCACGGTCTCGGTACTGCGCTTGGGGTAGGTGAGCTTCGCGGCCAGGTCCGCTACGCCGCTCCACAGGCCCTCGGGCGCCACCACCGGTTTGTTTTGCGCCAGGAAGATGCGGGCCACCTCCTGGCTGGCGTGGTCGCTGTGCAGGTGGCTGATGAAGGTGGCGTCGGATTGCGCGGCGAGGCGCTGCAGCAATTCCGGCGGCACGCGGAATCCGGGGGCTGACGTGCCGGGAACGATGTCGAAGGTGAAGGATGCCGACGGCGTGCGCACCAGGAATCCGTGATTGTAGAGCTTCCAGACACGCACCCCGCTGGTGACGTGCGTCCGCTCGATCTCCTCGACGGCCTGCCGCATGCGGCCGACGTAGAACTTCTGCACGGCTTCCATGCGCGGCGCGGATTCAATATGAAGCACGTCGTCGAGGCGGATCAGCGCGGCGCGCCGCAGCGGATGCTCGGGAAGGCCGGGTCGATAGGAGTTCAGAATGAAATCGGCCCACGCCAGCGAGCGCGACACCCATTCCGCCGGGGCATCGAAGAGTTCCGGCGCGGTGAGAAGCCGCCGCTCCGACCAGATGAACGGTTGCGTGGGACGCTCTTCGGCGGGGACGCGCACGTTGCCCGGAGGCACGATCTGCGCCCCGGCCGCGGCGGCCAGCAGAAACGCGGCGGATGCGAGACGGAACACGCGGAAGATCTCCATGGACGTATTGTTTCGCAACCCGGCCAGGCCGCGCCAGCGCAAGGCGCGGATCAGGCGCGATTGACATCCGGTTGTCATGATTCGGGCCGCTGCCGCCGGCTATGCCGGGAGTCTGGCCGTATTCACGGATACTGGAACGGAGTCAATGAGCGACACGTGTTGGGCGGTGTTTCGCGGGCCGGGCCTGCCGCTGGATCTGGAGCGCTGCGCGATTCCCCGGCCGGCGGGATCGGAGGCGCTGGTGCGGGTGCGCTGCGCCACCATCTGCGGCAGCGATCTGCACTCCTGCTTCGGCCGCCGCCCGTCGCCCGTTCCGTGCGTGCCCGGCCACGAAATGACGGGCGAGATCGTCGCGCTGGGTCCGGAGGGCGCGTGCGACTTTCGCGGGAACCCGCTGGCGCCGGGCGATCGCGTGACGTGGTCCATGGTGTGGAGTTGCGGAGAGTGCTTCTATTGCCGGCGCGGTCTGCGGCCCAGGTGCGAGCGCCTGATGAAGTTCGGCCACGAGGCGATGGCTCCCGGGCGGACGCTGATCGGCGGCATGGCGCAGTACTGTCACCTCCCGCCCGGGACCGCCATTTTTCGCGTACCGCCGTCCGTGACGGACGCGGCGGCCAGCCCGGCGAACTGCGCTACCGCGACGGTGGCGGCGATGTTGCGCAACGCCGGTCCGATAGCGGGCGACGTGGTGGTGATCCACGGTGCGGGCATGCCCGGCTGACGGCGTGCAGCATGGCGGCGGACGCGGGTGCGGCGGGGGTGGTGGTCATCGAACCGGATACCCGGCGGCGCGATGTTGCGGCGCGCTTTGGAGCGACCCTGGCGCTGGATAGCGCACTGGACACCGCCGCCATCGGCGAACGCGTGCCCGAAGTGAGCGCGGGCCGGGGCGCGGACGTCGCGCTGGAATTATCCGGATATCCCGAAGCGGTGGAGGCGGGGCTCGGCCTGCTGCGAGCCGGCGGCCGCATGGCGATGGCGGGCGCGACATTTCCCGCGCGGCCCGCGGCCATCTCCGCCGAGCAGTTGGTGGCGCATGATCGGGATCGTCGGAGTCTACACCTATGCGCCGGAGGACCTGGAGTGCGCGCGCTCGTTCCTGGCCCGCGCCGTGGGCCGCTATCCCTTCGAGGACCTGGTGCCGGCGCGCTACCCCCTGCGCAAGGTCAACGCCGCGATGAGTTTCGCGGAGGCGGCGCGGCCGCTGCGCGTGGCGCTTCTGCCCTGGGCGGACTGCGAGGAAACTGGATGAGGAGCCAGCCATGAGTGACAGCAGGCAGCGCCCCGGCGTGCGCGCCGTGATCTTCGACATCTCCGGCACGACGCTCGATTTCGGCAGCCGCGGGCCGGCGGTGGCCTTCGTGGAACTCTTCGCCCGCCAGGGCGTTGCGGTGACCGAGGAACAGGCGCGGAGGCCGATGGGCAGGCACAAGCGGGACCACATTCGCGCCATGCTCGCCGATGGCGCGATCGCGGGGAGTTGGGCGCAGGTCCACGGGGCGCCGCCCGCGGAGGACGACCTCGATCGGCTCTACCGCGATTTCCTGCCGCTGCAGATCGAGGTCCTGGAGCGCCACTGCGACGTGATCCCGGGGGTGCCGGAGGTGGTGCGCGAACTGCGTGCCCGCGGCATCCGCATCGCCAACACCACGGGGTTCGACACGGCCATGATCGAACGTCTGGTCAAGCGCGCGGCCGAGGGCGGCTACGAACCCGACCTCTGGGTGTGCCCGGACCAGGTAGGAGGAGGCCGTCCGGCGCTGTGGATGGCGTTCCACGCGGCTCGGGAACTGAACGTGTATCCGATGTCTGCGTTCGTCAAAGTCGGGGAGACTCCGGCGGATGTCGAGGAAGCTCACGCTGCCGGGATGTGGGCGGTTTCGGTGCTGCGGCACGGCAACGAAGTCGGGCTCTCGCGCGAGGCGCTGGAGGCGCTCACGCCCGCCGAGGCCGAGCAGCGGGTGAACCGCGTGCGCGCCCGGCTGGCCGCCATGGGACCGCACTACATCATCGGCCGGACCGCGGATCTGATTCCGGTGGTGGATGAGATCTCGGCGCGCATCGTGCGCGGCGAACGTCCGTAACCGCGCGCCCCGGAATCGCGGCTTCAGATCCAGTTCACTTTCCGGAGTCCGTCATGCCTCCGGCCGAGGCTCTGGTCAGGTTCTCGAACAGGAAGAGTCCGCTCTTCCCGCCGGCAGCAAAGTCCAGGTCCCCGTCGCCGTCGATATCGGCGGCCGCGATCTGCATTCCGGTACCGGCGCGGCCGCCCTGGTCGATGATGTGCTTGACCATTCGGCGCCGCCGTCCTTTCCCGTGCGGAATTCGTACCGGTAGATTCCGAGCGGTTCGCGCGCGCGCCGGGGTCGGCTCTGTTGTGGGTAATAATATACTTGACAAAATCAGCGGTTCAGCGCACACTAGAAGCATGAGAGACGCCGCTGAACCGAAGACGCTGCAAGAAGCCGTCGTCTACTTCGCCGATCCCGTCAACTGCCGCAACTACCTCGTACCCCGCCGCTGGCCGAATGGCGTGACCTGCCCACGTTGCGGAAGCAAGGATGTGCTGTTCCTGGAAAAGTACAATCGCTGGCACTGCCGCGCGAAGCACGATGCTCCCCAGTTCACGCTAAAGACCGGAACCATTATGGAGGATTCCCTGCTCGGCCTGGACAAGTGGCTGGCGGCCATGTGGCAGGTCGTGAACTGCAAGAACGGCATCAGCTCCTACGAGATTCACCGGGCACTGGGCATCACCCAAAAATCGGCGTGGTTCTTAGACCATCGCATCCGGCTCGCTCTCACGATGGGAACGTTCAACAAGCTCTCCGGCCAGATCGAGGCAGACGAAACTTTCATCGGTGGGAAGGCGCGGAACATGCACGCCTCGAAGCGGGCAGAGCGAATCACGGGAACTGGCGGCAAAGACAAAACCGCCGTGATGGGCATCCTGGAACGCGGCGGGAAAGTCGTTACCGCCGTTGTACCCAACACCCGCAAGAAGGCCCTTCAGTCCGCGATCCGACAGCAAGTGCTGGCTGGCTCCGCGATCTTCACCGATGCCTTGAAATCCTACGAGGGGCTTAACGAGTTCCAGCATGAGGTGATTGATCACGCCGTGGAGTACGTGCGCGGCGAAGTTCACACGAATGGGCTGGAAAACTTTAGGACTCTCGTGAAGCGCGGGCTGAAGGGCACGTACGTTTCAGTCGAACCGTTCCACCTTTTCCGCTACCTGGATGAACAGGCGTTCCGGTACAACAATCGCAGGCTGACCGATGCGGATCGGCTGGACGTCGCCGTGCGCCATATTGTTGGGAAGCGCGTCACGTACGGGCAGTTGACCGGGAAAACTGCCGAAGCAGAGGCGTGAAAGATGTCGTACCGAAAACCGTCACGCGGGAAGCGCCGACAAGAGAACAATGAATAGGCTTTACTACGGCGATAACCTCACGGTGCTGCGAGGTTGCATCGGTGACGAGACCGCAGATCTCGTATACCTTGATCCTCCATTCAATAGCCAGGCGACGTACAACGTTCTCTTTCGTAGTACTGCGGGAGAGAAATCACGCGCGCAAATCGAAGCGTTCGAGGACACGTGGCAATGGGGGGATGAAGCGGAGTCGGCTACCCCACGCAAAAACCCATCGCCCTGCTAGAGCGGATCATCGCAGCAAGTTCGAACGAGGGTGACATAATTCTGGACCCGTTCTGTGGTTGTGGAACGGCAATTCACGCCGCGCAAAGACTGAAACGCGAATGGATCGGGATCGATATTACACACCTTGCTATCTCTCTCATTGAAAAACGCCTGAACGACGCCTTCCCGGGAATAACGTATGAAGTCCATAGGACTTCGAAGGATCTGGGGAGGCTCGCAATCTTGCGGCCTGCGACAAGTACCAGTTCCAGTGGTGGGCGGTGTCGCTTGTGAATGCCGTCCCGTTCGCCGGTAAGAAGAAGGGTGCAGACTCCGGCATCGATGGCCTGATCTATTTCGAGCCGGAAGGCAAGACTACGGAGAAGGCCATCGTGTCGGTGAAGGGCGGGGATAGCGTGAACGTGGCGATGGTCCGCGACCTAGCGCATGTGGTAGACCGGGAGAAAGCCAAGATCGGCGTGTTCATCACGCTGGCCGATTCCACCGGGCCGATGCGCACCGAAGCCGTGAAAGCCGGGTACTACGAGACGCTGTATGGGAAGTATCTCAAAATCCAGATCCTCACGGTTCGGGAACTGTTCGAAGGCAAGCAGCCGAACATCCCACTAGTGGACGCGGCCACATTCAAGAAGGCTCCACAAGAGCCAAGGGGCAATCAGGATAATCTGCCGTTTTGAACTGCTTCCAAAGCGTAGAACAAGGAAGCGATGTTTTGGAGATGTTTACAGGGCGGCGGCCTTTTGACTCCAGAGGTCCGGACGAGCTTCGTGAGCTGCGTGCCACCACGCCGGTTCCCCATCCGTCCAGTGCCGTAGCCGGTCTTGCGCCTTCGATTGAACGAACCATCCTACGATGCCTGGAGGTCGATGCGCGGGTAAGGCCCGGGTCGGCTTTGAGCGTCGCCAGCGCTCTGACGGGTAAGGACACGACCTCCATTACGTCTGGGCGAACACCCTCTCCAGCCGCGCTTGACTCAACGGCTTCCAGCGCCGGTCTGCGCCGGAGTGTGGCGCTCGCGCTCCTGGTGTTTACCGTCTTGGGTATGCCGCTGGTCGCACTGTGGGGAAACCACATCGGCTGGATGTCGCGCCGGCAGCTTGAGGCATCCCCGGAAATTCTGGCAGACCAAGCGCGGCGACTCGCTACTTCACTGGGGTACGGTCCGCCAGTCGATTCCACCTGGGGGTTTGTCGCGCCACGGACTGTCGGCACATTCACGAACAGGAGTTTCGAATTCTGGTATCGGCAGGCGAACTGCGTTTTTGCGCCGGACCGCTTGACCCCGGGCGCTGGCCGAATTCCATTGGGAGCCGTCAGCCCGGAGAATCCAAGGGATCATTGCGCTGGCGATCTGAACCTCTTCTTCGACCCGGGCGGAAAGCTGGTCGGATTACGCGGCCTACCTCCCGCCGGCTCCCCCGTCGGAGTTCCGGATTGGTCAAGACTCTTCAATGCAGCCGGATTAAACCCGACGAATTTTCACCCGACTCCTCCAGGCGCGCCGCCCGCGGTTGCCCTCGATACGCAGCAGGCGTGGATTGCCGATTCCGCCGGTCCCAACACGGCACTCCGCATAGAGGCAGGAAGCTGGCGAGGCACGCCCGTCTACTTCTCGGTCGGCGAAGAAAGTCAGACACCCCCCGCGGAGCGGGTGGCTTGATGAGTTGGGCCGCCTCAAAGGCGGTTGGGCCAAAAGTATAGGCGTCGCGCGTTGCGCGCCTCATTGGTTATTTCAGAATTGTCCCCCTGTTCCATCCGCGGCCTCCTGCTCGCGGATGTATTGGCGGACTTGCTCCAGTTCAAACCCGACCGTCGACACGGCGTATCCTCGGGCCCAGAAATGCTCTCCCGAGAAATTCCGCTCCTTGCCGCACAGCCGGGCAATCGCAATCGCACTCTTCCCTTTCAGAAATCCGATCACCGAGGCCACAGGGTGCTTTGGCGGAATGGCGATGCACATATGCACATGGTCCGGCATCAGATGCCCTTCGAGAATCTGGCATTCCTTCTGCCGCGCCAACCCGTGGAGAATCGGCCCCAATTGACGGCGTGTCTGCCCGAAAATGGCTTTCCGCCGCCGCTTGGGCACGAACACCACATGGTACTTGCAGTCCCATTTGGAATGGGATAGGCTCTGGTAAAGCTCTGACATTGAATCCTCCTCATCGATGGTCATCAAGCCACTTGAGGAGGATCATACTCCTGGAACGGTCAAACCTTTTCTAGTCTCACTGGTCGAACCAGTGGCTTACCAATTTCAGTTATGCCAGCACCCCGGCCTCCATTCTGGGGATGGGCTCAAAGCAGATGGCGTTTCCCGTTTGGGCAGCTTTCCTCCTGGCTGGTAGTGTTCTCCTCCGCGTGCTGATTCTGGTGCGGCATAATCTGCGGATGGGCCGAGGCGATCGGCGAGGCGCCTTCCACATCGGCCGCTTCATGTTCTGTCTGAGTTTCCTGGTGTGGTTGTTCGACGGAACACACAGGACGACAACGACCGAGGCCAGTCTTCTGGCGTTCGCGATTGGCCGGGCGATGGTGATGGCCGCCCTTGTTTGGCTTTATTATATGGCTCTTGACCCATACATCCGCCGCCGATGGCCGCAGACTCTGGCTACCCTGCACCGTCTCCTCGACGGGAACATTAGGGATCCCATCCTGGCGCGCGATGTTTTGATCGGGATGGCGGCCGGAGTCATGGGCGCCACCCTGTATTTCTCCCGATTCCAGATTGATGAGCTGCTGGGCGGCTCCCCGCCCATAGCACCCAATCCGGCATGGCTGAACGGATTCGCTTCGGTCGCTTCCGGTATTTTGGCCGGTGTTCAAAACGCAGTCTGGCATACCTTAACGTCTACGGGTTTGCTGTTTTTCCTGAGGTTCATTTTCCGCCGAACCTGGCTCGCCGGCGCTGGATACGTCCTGTTATTCACGGTCCAATACGTCGCCCGAAGCGAACATCCGCTTGCGCATCTGCCAGTGGAACTTCTCTCGGCGGTCTTGCTCGTGGTTCTCTTGCTGCACTTCGGTGTTGTGCCGTTCATTGTCTGCGGCAGCTTGTGGTCGATTCTGGCCTCTGCGCCAATCACGTTCGACTTTTCGAAGGCTCGGCTCTGTTGCATTTGGAGAAGCCCGAAGGAAGACAGGAGATCATCACCATCTTCTATCCGGTCGGCTCAGAGCTCCGCGGCGACCATTACTGCTTCATGAAGAATCAGCCTCGGTACGTCGCCTTGCCATCATCCGATCCGAACGTGATCGCATTCGAGCTTCGCGACATTACCAGCCTGTCGGCTTCGCCAGGGGGCGCGCACATGCATGCGACGACGTGGCGCTTTATCGATGCTGACCATCTCACGCAGGAATGGCACGTCTATGCTAACGGCAAGGAGGCGCGAGTCAACCGGCTGGAGTTCACACGCGTGAAATAGAATCCTGTTTCCGGTCCTCTCAATTCATGGTGCCTGGTGCCGGATCGGCGAGTTCTGGAGACTCTTGATTTCGCCCGATTCGCAGTTGTTCCGGATAGCCCTTTGCGTAAAGAATGCGCGAAATGGTGCCCGTGCGGTCCTACCGGATCTTCGCCTCCCGCGTTACCGCCGGCTCCTTACCGGAATGGACTAACAGCAGGCGCCGATGAGTTGTGGCGGCGGCTTCAACGAGTTCGCGGTATGGGCGGTCAGTGACGTCCACCAGGCCGATGTTGTAGTTCTCGCCGTCGAAGCGGCCGGTGGACGGTTCGTCGAGCCATTGGAACCAGTGCGTGCCGATGATCGAGGGATCGGCCGCGGCGTGCTCCACATAGTAACGGTAGGCCACGCCGCGCTCCTCCTGGCTGGCGGTCTGGCGCAGGCCCGGAGTCATGCCCCGGCCGGGTGTGCCGAAGTGGAATTCGCCGATCACGATGGGGCGGTCGATCAGTTGCCGCACCTTGTCGATCTCACGCTGATTCACCGAGTAGTTGTAGTTGTTCAGGCTGTAGACGTCAAAGATTTTCGAAGCCCGGACGATGTCGGGGGGCGCGCTGGATCCGAAACGCAAGCCCAGGTTCAAGTGATTCGGATCATGCTTCCGGATCGCGGCTGAGACCGTATCGATCAGCTTCTGGTAGGTCTGGAGGAGAAATGCGGCGCGGCGCTCCGGGGTATCGCCGGCGGCGAGAAACCGCCTCAACTCCTTTTGAGTACCGGTCGCGGGGCCGGCGAGGATGGCGTCCACCGCCACCGATTCCCGGCCCGGCCATGGCGGCTCGTTCCCTACGAAATAGCCCAGCAGGTAGGGATCGTCTTTCAGGGAGTCGCACTGCCGGGCAGCGGCGCGGTCGATAGTCTGGGCGAAGTCGGGAGAGTACGCGTCGGCTACGCCCATCGGACCCGTCTCGATGCCCCAGCCACGGGTCGTCACAACATAAGGTATACGGTGGGAGGCGCCCACCCGGGGGTCGGACCAGTTGCCGACGGTGTTGAAGCCCCAGGTCTTCATGCGGCGCACGGTGAGATCGATCCACGGTGCGACCCAGTCGGGGCCGAAGCGGCGCACCAGGTTCCAGGTGTAGAAGGAAGTGCCTTGGCGGCCCCCGCCACCGCCCCGCGGCGGCGACAGTCGCGCCGGAGGCAGCGCCGCAAACAGGTCCTCGCGGTTGGCGGTGGAGGTGGGGGCGGACGAAGTGATGCAATCGGAGCCGGCAGAGAAGAAGTAGTGGCCGTCGGGATCGATGAACCACCACTTACCATCGATCTTCTCGACGCGAAAAAAGCCGGTGGCCTTGGCCTTGGTGTTGCGGTAGCCGCCGTATTCGCAGTAGTTGAAATCGCCGGAAGTGAGAGCCTTTTCCCCGGCGGCCCAGGCCGTTTTCAACTGGTCGAGGCTTTTGGCCTTGCCGGGCCAGTCGTCGTGAACCCATTGCCCGAATTCGTCCACTAGCGGTTTGGTATCGAGCAGGGCATCGCCCGGATCTTCCTTCGCCAGCCGTACGGAGCGGATCTCGACGGAAGGGCCGCCCACCGGGTTTGGCATGGCGACACTGATGGCGCGCACATCGTTCAGCGGGCCGGGCGTGCCGCTGAGGTTGATGAACATCATGGGGCGCGCCTTGTTGTGGACCGAGGCGAGGTCCATTCCCTGGCGCGCCGGCTGGGTAAGGAAAGCCAGGGGCACGGCGGAGCGAACCCACACACCGGGCATCGGGGACAGGCGGACGCTGCGGATGCCGCCGGCGTCGTGAATCCGCAGATCGAACCGCTGGGGCGAAGACAGCCGCAACTCCAGAACCAGGTAGCCGTAGCTGCTCCAATCGGCAGGCAGGGATGGGTCGAAGTCCTTCAGGGTCCAGGTTTGCTCGGCGCCGGCTTGCTCGAAAACCGCGCGCCGGATCTCGCCGCGCGCGACGCCCGCCGCGGCGAGGAGCATCAACAGCATTACACTTGGACAACGCTTCATGGGGTGTCTCCGGAAACGATAGAGTGGCACATTGCACGCTCGGGCGCCACGGGGTGCGGGCGACAGGGGGCGCGGCGCTCAGGAGCCGGTCAGGGCGCTTGGCGAAGCGATGTTCTGCGCCTCGAGATCGGCGGCCAGCATTTCGTGAACGAGCTCGCGGAAGGAAGTGCGGCTCGTCCATCCCAGCTCGCGCCTGGCTTTGCTGGCATCGCCGACCAACTGGTGGACCTCGGCGGGCCGGTAGAGGGTCGGATCGATGACGACGTGTTGGCGCCAGTCCAGTCCTGCCGACGAGAACGCCTCTTCGGCGAACTCCTGCACGGAGTGGCTTTCGCCGGTGGCGATGACGTAGTCGTCAGGGCGGTCCTGTTGCAGCATGCGCCACATGGCCTCCACATATTCGCGGCAGTGGCCCCAATCGCGGCGCGCGGCGAGGTTTCCGAGGTGCAGACTGGACTGTTTCCCGGCCGCGATTTTCGAAACGGCGGAAGTGATCTTGCGGGAGACGAACTCGTATCCCCGCCGGGGGGATTCGTGGTTGAACAGGATGCCGTTGCAGGCGAAGAGGCCGTAAGCCTCGCGATAGTTGCGGGTGAGCTCGATAGCCGGCCACCTTGCTGATGCCGTAGCAGGAGCGCGGCTGGAAACGCGTGCCTTCGTTTTGCGGGCTCACTTCGGCGGCGCCGAACATCTCGCTCGATCCGGCAAAGTAGAAGCGGCATTTGGGCGCCAGCCGGCGCACCGCGGAGAGCAGGAAATGGGTGCCGTTGATGTTGATGTTGAGGGTGGAGAATTCATCGTCAAAAGAGTAGGCGACGAAGCTCTGGGCAGCCAGGTGATAGCATTCGTCGGGCGGGAATCCTTCGACCACCGCGTGCATGCTGGCGTAGCTTTCGAGGGCTGCGGCGTGCAGCCGGAGGTCCCCCAGCAGGTGCCGGATGCGCTTCAGGCGGTGGTCGGGGTCTTCGATCGCCACGCGGCGGACAATGCCGTGGACCTCATACCCCTTGGACAGGAGCAGTTCCGCCAGGTAGGAGCCGTCCTGGCCCGTGATTCCGGTGATGAGCGCCCGTTTTCGCGACATGAAGGCTCGTGGCGCGCCGGACCCGGCCGCCGTTTCATTCTAGCCAATCGGCAAAATCCATGCGACGCGCGACTGGGCAGTACGCACTTCGAGCCGGGGACGAAGTTTGCGGCGCGCACGCGCGATACCTCACAACCACTTCGAGGCGCCCGTTCATTCCACGCCTCTGGGCGTTTGCGGCGCGAACGCGCGATACCTTACAGGCTGGCGTGACAGAGCAGACACGCAGCTTCGGGGTGTGCTTCGTTCGCGCAGGCGAGGGCGTAGGTCAGGCCGCCGGCGGACCAGGAAAACCGGCGGTGGGACGTATCGGCCATGTCGCTGGTGCGCGCCACCAGGAGGGTGGCGTCGCTGTCGCCGACGCGATAGACCACGGCGCCAACCGGCGTGCCCACGGTGCGGATGACGCGCGCCCCGAGCAACCGCACCGCCCTGCGCGACGGCAGCCGCACGTCGGCCCCGGTCTGTTGCCGGAGCCAGCGGCTGATCTCGGCGGGATCGCTCGATTGGAAATCCAGCGGGGCGGCCTCCCGGAGCTGTTCGAGGGCGAGGTGCCGCAGATCGAGGGAAGGTCCTTTCCGAGCCTGGAACCAGGCGATACCGGCCGGGATGGCCAGGGCCAAGGCTGCGGCGATGGGCCATACTGCCCACGCGGTCACCCGCCGCCGCGGTTGCGGGCGAGGCTCCCAGACGCGATCCCACAGATCCGGCGGGGCCGCGGACGGACGCAGGACTTCCGCCAGTTGTACTTCGAGCCACTCACGCATGGCGACCTCTCTTTTGATATGCGAGATGCGCCAGGCGCCGCTCCAGCATCTTGTGCGCGCGGTTCAGCCGGGACGCCACGGTTCCCGGCGAGCAACCCATGGCATCCGCAATCTCGTCGTAGGACAGACCTTCGGTGTACCGCAGGACGATGGCGATGCGCAGGTCCGGCGTGAGCCGGTCTACAGCCGATCGGACTCGGTCCTGCATCTCCGCCTGGAGCATCGCAGCCAGACTGTCGCCAGAGGTCTGGAGCGTGGCCAGGAACTCATCGGCGAGGGGGATCAGGCGCCGCGACCGGCGTTTGTGATCCAGGCAGCAATTCACCACCAGGCGGTAGACCCAGGTGTCGAAACTCGCGTCGCCGCGGAAATCGCGGATAGAAGAGAACAGCTTGAGGAAGGTGTCCTGGGCAATGTCCATGGCGACAGCCGGCTCACCGGAGAAGCGCAGGGCGATGGAATAGACGCGGTCCCTGTGCATTTCGAAGAGCGCGCGAAACGCCTCACGTTCCCCCCGTCGACAGGCTTCGATGAGCTCCCGATCTGAACCTTCCAGCACCATCCCGGACCGCGTTCATCTCCTTTGACGATTATGGCGCGGAAATCCTTCCGGGTTTTTCGAAGTGGCGGCGGCTGCAGTTTCAGCGATGGAGTTGGCGGATCATCTTGCCCCAGAGCGCGTCGGAGAGCTCTTCGGCGTCATCCGGATCGACGGGAGTGACCAGGATGTGCAGCCCCGCCATTTCGTCGGCGCTGCCCGGGCCCCACATTACGCGCTTGGGAGGGTGGTTCGGGTTGCGCGGGTTATCCGTGGAATTGTCGTAGGTGAACTCCATCTCCACGCGGGTGCCCTCGGGAAGACGGATCGGCTCGGCGTAGGTATATTGCTGCTGCCAGTTGAAACTCCAGTCGGGGATGCGCAGCAGCGTGCGGCGCGTCCCGTCCGGCAGCACCGCGTACCCGTACATCTCCCGGCACACGTAGTGGGCGTGGGGATTGATACCGATCGCGTCGACATCCACCGGAATGGTGAAGTGGTCGGTGACTTTGTAGTTGCTCACCCCCGGCGGTATATCGATGCGAGTCGAGCCGAGCGGAATGTCCATGGCGCGCCGGTCGGGTTTCTGGCCGGTGAAGTACAGCGCCACGCGGGTAAGATCCATCTCCGGCTTTCCGGTGGGGTGATAGTGGACCTGAAGCACCAGGTCCGCTCCGCCGTGCAGGAGTTCGGGAATACCGGCCGGCAGCTCGAAGGGGATGGCGCCGGGCGTCCATCCCCCGAGGCCGCGGGCGGAGAGAAAGCCGGGGGTTCCGAAGCAGGTATAGCCGCTGCCTGTGTCGCGCCGGCGCGCGGTGCCGGTCGTGTCCTGGAACAGGATGGCGTGGTGAACCACCCTGGGATTGCCCGGGCGCATGTCGAGCGCGCGCACCCAGGCCGCGTGGGGTGGGCGCGGAAAGAGCACAAAGCAGCGATAGACGTCGGTTCCTTCCAGGGGTACCTGGAAAGGGGCGCGCATCTCGGCTTCGAAGTCCGGCTGGCCCAACTGCCAGCCCGCCGCGAATTCCGGCGGCTTAGGAGTCGAGGCTGGGTCGCCTTCGGGAGCGCCGCCCGCGGCCCAGTGCGCCAGCACGGCGATCTCGCCCTCCGAGAGGCGCCGTTCGTGTTGGAACTGGGGCTCGCTGGGAAGCCAGGGGGGCATGTATCGGCTGGCGGTAACGGTGGCGATCAGCCGGGCGTGACGCGCGGCGTCCGAATACGTGATCAGGCTGAAGGGCGCGACGCCCGCGGGGCGATGGCAGGAGACACACTGGCGGTACAGGATCGGCGCGACGTCGCGGGAAAACGTGGGCGTTCCCGCAGCCCAGAACGCCGCCAGCAGCCCGACCCAGGTCATACCAACATCATCCCATCGCGGACTTGCACCGGAGGTTGCGGGTGTGTGAAGGTCTTGAGTAAGGGATCGAGCCCCTACCAATATGAAGATGCTTTTCGCACTCTTGCTGATCTTGTCGGTGTCCTGGGTTCGTGCCGATGTGACCTTGCGTTACACATCGAAGAACCAGTTCACCTCCTTGCTGCCGTCCGCGATCATGGATCAGGTCATGAGCCAGCGCGGCGTGCAGTTGCCGACATCGCTGGCCGTTCGTCTGAAAGGCACCAAGGGCTACTCCCAGTTCGGGAAGATCGAATTCCTGACCGACCTGGCCCGCCAGGAAGCAACGCTGCTGGATCGCGAGGGCAAGCGGTATGCCACCGCCCCCTTGAAGGAAGTATCGGACAGGCTCGCGAAGTCGATGCCGCAGATGCCCTCCGAGGCGCAGAGAATGCTGGGTGCGATGCGCGGCACCTTTCAGTCCAAAAAGACGGGCCGGAAAGACGTGATCATGGGCATCGAGGCGGAGGAAACGGAGGGCGTGTTTACGGTGGCGGGAGGCGCCGCGGGAGGGACCCCCATGATGAAGATGGTCATTCAGTTCTGGGCGGCAAAGCCGGCCGAGGTGCAGCGCATCGGGTCTCTGCGCGAGTTCGTCAGCTATGGCGAACGATCGTCCGCTTTCTTCAGCCCGGCCGGCATGATCCGCCAGATGACCGGCAGGATCGCGGGGTTTGCGGAGGGCATCGCTTCCATGATCGACGAGATGCAGAGGAACAAGTCGGTGATGTTGAAAGCTCATATGGAAATGCAGATGCCGTTCATGGCGCGCATGGCGGAGCGAATGGCGAAAGCCGGCGAGTCCGTGCCGGAGGGTTTCGATCCCAACCAGCCGTTCGTCACCCTGGATCAACTCCTGGTGGAGATCTCCGACGCACCCATCGACGACGCGGTTTTCCAGGTGCCCGAGGGCTTCCAGCGGGCGCCCATGGAAGAATTGCTGAAGGACCTGATCCCACCGGCGCCGGAAGACGCTAAGTGAGACGGTCCGCCGCCTGGATCAACGCGCGGATATAGCCATAGCAGAAAGCGAACGATTGGCGGCCGCCGGGATCGCCGGGTGCCTGCGGAACGTGGTCCGGCATGACGAGGTACGGGTAGCCGACCTCTTTGTAGACCTGAATGGCCCTGACGAAATCGATGTCGCCCTCATCGGGGAAGACTTCGATGAAGTCGTCGCGATGTCCCCGGATATTGCGGAAGTGCACGTTGAAGATCTTGTTGCGCGTACCGAAGAAACGGATGACGTCGTAAATCTCCTTCCCGGGGTCCAGCAACATTTCGGAAACGGTGCCCTGGCAGAAGTTCAGCCCATGATACGGACTCTGGTGAATGTTTATGAACTTCTTCAACCCATCCACCGTTCCCAGAACACGATCCACTCCCTGGTAGCCCTCCGGGGGCACGCCGGGGTCGTGGGGGTGGCAGGCCATGCGGATCTTGTACTCTTGGGCGACCGGGATCACGCGGTCGAGGAAGTAAGTGATGCGTTCCCAGAACGCGTCCGCTCCGACCTCCCCGGCGCGCGTGAGCGGCGCCGGCGGACTGGCCTCCTTGAGGCGCCAGGTGCTGTAAGTGGCATCGCCCCGCCCCGGGGTGCGGTGGGGGAGCCGCAGCACGCCCAGGATGCTCATGTTGTACTTGATCGCGGGTATCCCGGCGGCGGCGCAGTTGCGGATGAGGGTCTGGAGGGCCTCGATGTCGCGATCGCGTTCGGGGCTCTGGGCCAGCATGATGGCGGGGTGGCGTTCGCGATCGATATGGCTGGAAGCCAGGAACGGCGGCGCGATGAGGTCCACGCTGATGCTGTTGGATTCGGCCAGGTCGCGCATGCGCTTCAACTCCTCGCCGGTAGCGTAGAGACGCCCGTCGGCGATTTCCGGATAGCCGCAGATGTTGCGGACGCCATAGCGCGCCAGGTACTTGAGGTGCGCGTCATTGGTGGGCGCGCTCTGGCACCCCAGCTTCATGCGAACGGGCTGCGGTGGCACAGCGGCGATACCGGTTGCGGTGGTGGAGAGGGCGGCCGCCGCGGTTCCCGTGCGGGCGAAGAACTGCCTGCGATTCATGAGTAGAACGTATCACAGGCGTCCGGCCCCGTGTGGCGAAGCTCCGGGATGCCTGCCGGATTCCGGCGCTTACGGCACCTTGGCGGCGAGGGCCTGGGCCAGTTCGGCGGGGCTGACCTCGCCCGAAGTGACCGCATACCCGGCGATGTAGCGGCCCTTACGGAAAATGCAGAGTTTGCCGAGATAGTTGTCGGTGGCGTCGAACGCTTCATCGCCCAGCTTGGCGGGCGTCGTCTGGCCGAACCGCGCGCGGAGCTTTTCCATCACCGCGGCGGCCGATTCCGGAGTAGCTTCCAGCACTACGAAGCCTTTGCCGAAATCGTACTGCGCCAGATAACCGCGCTTGAGCAGACGGATGCCGAGCACGCTCTCCGGCACCAGCCGCGCGGACTGCTGCCGTTCGGCGGGGAACCAGGACAGCGCCTCCGGAACGGCGGTGCTCCCCTGAATGGACTTGTCCAGGGCAGCGGCCCACTCGCGTAATGGCGCGGTATAGTCGCCTTCCGGATTGGCGGCGATCTCCACGTAGTACTTGCCCTTGGCGAAGATCATCCGGCGCGGCACGATCTGGCCGCCCATGCCGATGTGTTCGGACGGCTGGCGCGGATCGCGGTTGGCGGTGAACATGCCGTAGGCCGAATCGGCGTCACTCATGTCGGAGACGTCCAGTACGAAGGTGACCTCTCCTTTCTTGCAGGTGACGCCGTGCATGTTGTCAAAACCGTAGATCAGGTAGCCTTCGGCGTTGCCGTCCATGTATTCGAAGAGATTGTCGGCAACGTAGCTGCGTGCCGGGCCGCTTTGCGACCAGCCCGGCACCAGCTTGCAGTCGGGAACCTGCGCGGCCGCCAGGGCACAGCGCCGTAAGTAGCAGGGAAAACGTTTTCAGCATGCAAACAGTTCCTGGGCCCGGGTGAGCCGTTGTGCGACCTGCACGCCATGCGGGCACTGGACCGTGCAGCCCGGGCAGTCGGCGCAGCGCGCGGAGGTGTGCTCGGGGGAAAGCTCGGAGAACCGCTCCCGCCCCAGCGCAAACTGGCCGTAGCCGTCCGCGTAGGTCAGGATAGCGCAGCATATCCTGCACCGGCAGCCCCAGCCGGCAGGTGCCGTCGCACTGGCCGCACATGCGGCAGTACAGCGGGCGGATGTTCTCGCGGTGGAGGGCGAGCAGTTTTTCTTCGGCCGCGCTGAACGGGCGCTCATGGCCCTCAGGTTTTCGTCCAACTGGTCCATGTCAGTCATGCTGGGGATGGTGGTGTTGACGTGCGGATTGCGCAGAACCCACTTGAGAGCGGCGGGCATGGCGCCTTCCTGCTTGAGCTTTTTACCGTGCGGATCGTCCGGCCGCGCCTGCGGAAGCCGCCGGCCATGACCTTCATCGCCACGATGCCCTTCCCCGCTTTGGCACGCCTCTGCGATGAGCGGCGTTCATGTCCGGATCCATAGTGAAGTTGTAGGAGGTGAGGATGACATCGATGTTCGGGTTCTTGGCCAGGAACGGCATGAGTCGCGGCTGCCCGCTGTGAGTGCTCACCCCGGCAAACCGGATCTTTCCCGCTTTTTTCGCGCTCTGCTGGGCTTCGATCAGGTCGTCGGTGATCTCCGAGGGGCTGCTGCGGGCAGTGGAGATACCAGATGTCCAGGTAGTCGGTGCGCGAGCTCTCTCAAGCTCGTATCGAGGTGCGCCATCGCGTCCGCGCCGTTCCTGGCCTGGGTCTTGCTCGAGAGCACGATGTCCTTGCGTTTCTTCTTCAGGGCGGCGCCTACCATGCGCTCGTTGTTGCCGCCCTGGTAGCCGCGCGCGGTGTCGAAGTAGGTGATGCCCAGATCGGCGGCGCGTTCCACCACGCTGCCGTCGGAAGTAATCATGCAGCCGAACCCGAGCGACGTCACCTTCAGGCCGGTCTTGCCGAGCGTGCGGTAAGTGAACGCCGGGCCGGCAGCAGACGGCCTGGCCGGTGCCTGCGGCTCCGGTGCATCCGTGCGGGAGGCGGAAGCGGCAACCGGCAAAGCGAGGCCGGCGGCCAGGAAGTTGCGGCGAGAAGAGCGCGAATTCACAATTCCTCCTTGATAAAGAGATCCGAAATTGTCTTAAAATATCATTTTAGTCCGGGAGGATCGGGATGCAAGCCACTTTTTCACGCCGCACGATGTTTCAACTGACCGTTTTGGCTCCGGCCTTACGGCCATTGATGGGGGCGACTCCGCAGGCTGCCGGGCAGCGCTCGACGGTTGCCCTGGTGAACGGCGAGAGCCGGCGCAAGAATATCGCCGACGCGCTCGCCATGATCGACCGGCAGATCCGGCCGGTGCTGAAGACCAAGAAGTACGTATTGATCAAGCCCAACTTCGTTTCCACCACGAACCAGCTTGCGGGCAGCCACGCCGATGCCATGCACGGCATCCTGGACTACCTGGGGCCGCGGTTCAAGGGCCCGGTGATCATTGGCGAGGCCTCCGCCGGAGATACGAACCAGGGCTTCGAGACGTTCGGCTTCAACAAGATGGCGGCCGAGCGGAAATCGCAGAAGGTCGAGCTGCTGGACTTCAACCGCGAGCAGAGAATCAAGGTGATTCCGCTCATCAACTACGACCTGCACGCCGCTCCCGCCCGCCTGGCGGCGCGCCTGTTCGACCCGGATGCCTTTGTCATCAACTCCTGCATGCTCAAGACCCACAATACGGTGGTGGCGACGCTCTCCGTAAAGAACATGGCCCTGGGCGCGCCCCTGCACAGCCCCCCGGGACAGACACCACGCTGGAACGACAAGCGCGTGACCCACAACGGCCTGCGCCAGACGCAGTACAACATCTTCCTGAGCGCGCAAGCCATGAAGCCGTACTGGGGAGCGACGGTGATCGACGGCTATGAGGGCATGGAAGGCAACGGCCCCTCGTCGGGCACTCCGGTACCCTCCCGCCTGGCGATTGCCTCCACGGATTACATCGCGGCCGACCGGGTGGCGGTGGAATGCATGGGGATCAACCCGGAGTGGATGGGCTACCTGCGCTTCTGCAACGATTTCGGCGTAGGGCAGTTCGACCTGAACAAGATCGAGGTCGAGGGCGCAAAAATCGCCGATGTGGCGCGCAAGTACCGGCTGCACGCCGATATCGACCGCGAGTTGCAGTGGATGGGCCCGATGAAGGACCTGCCGCCGAAGGTAGGGTAGCGGCGGTCCGCGCCGGCGCTCGTTTACGGAGCGGCCTCTCAGGTCCGCATGAGCCGCGGCGGCGAGGAGGTGCCGGTCATTGGTCCGGATTTCCTCGAAACCGGCTTCGGGCCGCGGAGACGCGGTGGATGGCATCTCCCGCGCGCAGGTAGGCACCCGCTGGAAGCCTTCGGCTCAGCGACTCGACGCGGTGAAGGTGCCGATCGGTAATGGGGATCAGGCCCCGGACGTTGTGATTCAAATCTCGCAGAACAAGGTCGCGCAAGCGGGCGGCAACTCGCGTGTCGAGCTCGGTGGCCGAGTGCTTTGCTGGCCCCGCGTCCTTTCACAAAGCCCAGCGGGAAGTCAGCGAGTTCCACCGCCTGCAAAGTCTGAGCGCGGAACTGATCACTCTGAACGAGCAGATCTGTCAACTGCGGCTGGTAGAGAATAGGACATCCTGGATGGCAATCCCGGCGCCGGATGGCCGGCGGGCCAGTCACATCGTAAGTTCTTTGCCGAACTGCTCGAAGAAGAAAGGCGGCATGTTCTCATGCGGTACCGCCTTCTCCACCATCTTCACCTTGAGGTCCCGCAGGTGCTGAGCGAATTTCGGAACTCTGCCCTTGTATCCGTCCTTCCCCCAGTTCGGCACCCAGAAGACGCAACGGATCTTGTCACTCGCGCCATCCAGCACGTCGTCCTGAAAGACGTCCAGCGTCGGCGCGCTCGGATCGATGAGCCCCAGGATCTTCCACGCCTCCAGATCCCGGTTGCGGTATACCTCCTGAGCGCCTCGCGAATAGCCGCAAAGCGAGTACCGCGTGACTTTCGTCGTATCGACGTGCTTACGAAACTCGTTGAGACACTCCTTGCACTTCTTCATGAAGCTGACCGGCAGAATGAAGTAGACCGCATCCAGCAAGTCCGCGGGTATCTTCTTGTGCTTCAGGAACCAGCCGCCCTCCCAGCCGTACAGGCCCCCATAAACTACAACCGCTGGAGCAGGATCCGTCTTATCCGGAATGGTCACGATGCAGTTATTGAGGTGAACGCTTTTCACACAAATCTCCTGCCGCAGTATATACCTGCTTCACCCTCATCCGGCGATCCGCCGATACCAGCACGAACCGGTCCGTTGCCGGACTTGTCAGGGTTCGCCTGCCTCCAGCGTCTGACCGCAGCCGGCGGTCGTTTTCCGAGGGAATCCCGAATTCCAGTCACCAGCATCCGCAGAAAGTCCTCGGGTTCTGTTGCTGCCTGCCGTCCCTCCTGGTTCCACTCAAGTCACGCACCGGATGGATGCCTCCGAGACTCGACAGCGCGTACGAAGAGGCCACACGGAAAGAAGACGACCAAGCCCATGGCCGAGACTACGAGCGCGTCGCCGGGAATGAACTGGGCCCCAACCATCAATGGCTGGAGGATCATGTACCCGATCAACCCGACGAACAACACCCTGGCTTGGAACAGCAGGCCCAGGCTAGGCGCATACCCAAAGCGTGCCGCCGCCAGAGCAGCACCCCACCGATGATATACGTCGGAGCCAAGAGAAACCCGGTGATACTGAACGCGACCTCCCCGGCGCCAGCCTGGGCCCGGTTCAGGAGAGCATGGACCACCCACGCGGCGATCCGTTCCATCGACACCGCGTCCAAGCTTGCCAGGACGGCACCGCCCGCTTTCTCGGGTACCGCGCCATTGAGCCGTTGCTGCACGGCGGTTCCGTCGATACTGACAATCAGGCCGGCGGCCGTGTATACGCTCAACGCTACCAGGGTGAGATCGGCCAGAAACACCGGGTTGAGCGGCACCGGACGCGGTCCACACCAGAATGGCGATTGCCAACGAAGTGATCTAAGCGGGCGTGAGGACCCCCTGACGGGTGGAGCGGTGCTGGCCGGCGTTGGGCTCGCGCCTACTGTGCGTTTCCGGCACGGCCGCCGATGGCGGCGACGGGGGCCGCCGGCGCGAATTTCGGATCGAGAATGCGGGCGATCTCGTCCCTGGTCGCCTCCAGGTGCGCCCTTGTCTGGTGGTCGGCGGTCTTGGGCAGCGCCGTCGTGATGGCCGCATTCAGAGCGCGCAGCTCGGCGTGGTACATCGGCTTCTCATCGCCGCTCCTGGCCGGACGCGCTCCGCCACGCCCGCCGCCCCCCGGGGGAAACGCCGGGGTGGATGCGGAGGCCGGTGAGGGATTCAGCTTGGTGTTCACCGCCTGCAGATACGACCGCTGCAACTCGCGCCGGTAGGCATCGATCTTCACTTGCGGCGCATCCAGTTCCTTCCACAGACCCTTGCGCACAGTCGACAGGAACTCGGTCGGCGAATACGCCAGGTTGCCGTCCAGCGTCTCCTGTTCGACCAGCCGCGCGAATCGTTAGGAATTCAGCAGGGCGGTGAGGACGCGGTTCTGCGCGCTGTGAAGACGGTCGATGGCGCCGATGGCCCCGATGCGCCGCAGGATCTCTTCGTCGATCATCCAGGCCGGCGGCACGAAGGCGTTATCGAGAAGAAACTTCACCGCCTCCTGCTTCTTGGCTGTTGAATCCGCCGACGATCTGCGCCACGTGGGCCATTTCGGTACTCCACTGGCTGACCATGCGGCCATAGATCTCATTGAGCTCCTCGTAGGTCTCGCCTTCCTTCCACGCCGTGGCGGGCATCAGCATCTTCGCGACGCGCTGGAGGTTCTTCACGCCCACGCGTGCAGATAACAACTGGACCAGGGTCGAAAGTTGCGGGAAACAGGGCACCTCTCTTTCGCGTTCAAATGAAGGCGCGTCCAAGACCGGGTTCGATTCGATTCCACGAGCATCTCGCCGATTTCCTCGCGCCGCTTGCCCCGACAGTTCCGGATGCGCGCGCCCTCGCCAGGCTTGTCCGGCACGCTCACGTAATGATAGTCGATCTGTCTGACCTCGTCCGACATGATCGTCTTCTCGGGGAGATTGTACGCCCGCAGAAGTCCCCGCGCCAGCAAGGCGGCGAAAAGACGACCGCGTTCTAATCGGCTTACCAGAATTCTCTCGGAAACCCGCAAACTCAACCCGCCCCATCCTGAGCCCACCCATCCCGTCAATAGGTGCGGTTAGGCGACGTGAAAAAATAACTGGAAAGGCAAACCGCTCGTCAACTTTGAAACAGTCGTCAACCTGATCGGCAGGACGCGGACACGGACCAGATTAAGGGTCAAAGCGATCCTGGACACCAATCAGTACGAGACTGGAATCGAAATAGCCGACGAAGATATCGATCAAATTCACCTACGGCGGCACAAGGTACACCCAGATTGGAACTACACCCTGCTACCGCGTAATTGACCGACTCGGCCGATCACTCAATTGTACAATCTATTGTTGAACAGCCCCTTATGTTCAAATGCCCGCAGCACTACTCCCAATGCGAACACCGTGACGTAACGGCAACGCCTTCCACAGAAGGCGGCGGCACTTCGGGCATCGCGGGTTGAGAGTGAGCAGGGGGACCGAGGCACGATGAAGCCTACAGGCCACGACAAGCGCCAGGCGGCCGTTCAGAATGCCAAACATTTTATTGGACACGGATGCTCAACTCACCCAGTACTTTGCTCTATTCCAGCTCTTTGAGTACTGGATACGCTAACGATCCTCAACGTCAAATGCCCACCCGGCTGAGGCTGGCGCGTCACCGATGGCTTCGGGCGTTATCAAGATATTGTCCGTGGAAATCGAGGCTAATACTACTGGGTCATAAACTACGAGTCGGATTCGCCCTCTCCCGAGGGGCGTATTCTGAGGAGGTATGACTCCGCAGCCTGACAGGGAGCAAACCGTGAGGGAGATTTATTTACTCCTTCGCCGGGCGGCTGCTTGCAGGCAGCCGGTGGCGGCAGTTTATGATGGCTTACCGCGCCTGCTTTGTCCCCATGTGTTAGGACAGAAGTCCGGCCGACTCCGTGTGTTGTGTTATCAGTTTGGAGGAAGCAGCAACAGCGGCTTGGCGGTGGCGTCAGAAGCCATGGGCGGCTGGCGCTGCCTCGCCGTGGAGAAACTCAGCCAGGTCGAGTTGCGCGCTGATGCCTGGCACACCGAGCCACGCTCACCGCGGCAAACCTGCCTTGATGAAATTGATTTCGATGCCAACGCTCAGTCCGGAGACAACCCGCAAAAAGGGCAGTGAGGCAGTTGCCGGAGCAACACCCGCGCCAGAATGATGCGCAGCGTCGCGATGGAGTGCGGATTATGTCTTTCGGGGCGTGCGCGGCGATCCGCGGGGCCGGAAGCCCGGCGGCGGCCCCAGGGCGGCGAATCCCAGATGACCGGCACGGGCCGAGGGGGAAAAACGGTTCCGCTCGGCCACCAGGAACCCATAAGCTGCGATACATAGCGTCGCGTGGTGGTGGAACCCACGCCAGTTGCGGCCTTCAAAATGCCCCAGCCCTAGTTCTTGTTTCAACTCCTCATAGTCCCGTTCGATGATCCAGCGGTGTTTGGCCATCTTGACCAAAGCTTTGAGTTTGGTAGTGGGCGGCAGCGTCGATACCCAATATTTGGATGGCTCTTTCTCCGCTCGCGGCCACTCGATCAGCAACCATTCCTCCTGGTGTGGTTCCGCTTTCTCGTAATCCCGATGAGCAGGACGTACGCGAACGGCGGCAAAGCGTGATTGCAACTTCCGGTCTGTGCCTTCACGCCAAGTGATTTCTTTGAAGGCGGTGGAGGGCAGACTCATCGCTAACTGCTTCACGGCGACGGGTTGATGGTCCGTGGTCCGTTGCAAAAGCCGCGGAGGTCGTCCCATTTTTCGGCGGGGCTTGGCAGGCAAAGGCTGCTTGCCGGACTCCCAGACCGTCATCGAGCTTTGCACGCCCACCACATATTTCAGGTTGAGTTCGGTGATTCCGTCGCGAAATTCGGTGTTGATGCCGTAAGCCGCGTCAGCCAGAATTACCCCACGGTCCAGGTTGGCCGCTACCGCCGCACGGATCTGATCCAGCGCGATGGCCGGCTTGGTTTGAAACTCAACCTCTTTGGGCACTTCCGTCTTTTCCCGCCGCTCCGCATCCTCGGCCCATTCCTTGGGCAGATAGATGCGATAGGCGATCGGCAGGCTGGAACTCCACGTCGCCACTGACAGACTCACCGCTACCCGACAGTTCTCTTGCTTCCCTACTTGTCCGCAGTACTGACGTGCGACCCCCACCGAATGCGTGCCTTTCTTCGGAAAGCCGGTGTCATCTACGATCCAGGCCACCACTGGCCCTTGCTTCTGCATCGCTGGTAACACATGGTTGCGCACTTCATCGAGCAGTGCTTCGTCGCTCCAAGGCGCCTTGGCTACCAAATGGTGCAGTGACTGACGCGTCGGCTGCACGTTCCCCGGATCCAGGCGGGCCGCCATCGGCTCAATACTCTTGCGTTCACCGGGTAATAGCAACGCCTTGCAGTAGTTCTTCAAAGGTGTGTGCCGGTCTTCGTGCCCCGCGGCTATCGCCAGGCCCTCTATATATGCCGCGAAGCGTTTCTCTTGTGGGCCTGGCGCAGAGAGGCGTGAACCCACAAGACAATTCTACATCAGAATGTTCTTTTATGACCCAGTAGTACTAGGCGCTAGGAGGTGCCGATCCGAATCGGGAAATGCCGATCCGAATCGGTGCACCTTGCCAAAATTGTCTGGAATTGACGAAGCCGCGAATCACGCTGTGCGTCACGGCCTTCTGCGCTGCCTGTGCGCCGAGATCGCACGCGGTGAACGCGCTTCACACGCTCCCTCGGTGTGCAGGGCGACAACAGAGCGCGGCCCGGCCACATACTTGAAACCGGAAACCGCGGGCGAATCCAACCAGGGCACGATGTCGTTCGGCGTGTCGAGCGCGGTATTGATCCACCTTTTCCAGGGGCCGCGATTGCCGTCTGGAAGCTCGAACTCGAGCGGTTCCCAGTACGCATTGAAAAACACGTGGGTAACCACGTTCTCATCGGGCAGGTGAGCACTCAACGCGATGCTGTGAGAGGAGGAACCCCAATCCGGCTGCCCGATCTTCACTCCGTGCCACGTCTTTACCGCACGGGCGAGCAGTTGGTTCAAGCTCAGGTGATGCCGCTCCGCGTCGGGGTTGCGCAGACGGCGTTTGTTAGTCAACAACCGCAGGAACCGGTGGACGTCGGAATGTTGCTCCACGAGCGACCAGTCAAACCAGCTCTGTAACGCCCCGCTATCGTTCCCCTGGTGACGGGCAGTTTTTCTCGAATTGAGTCCTGCGGGGCTCTCCGCGATTGTGCGAATAGGCCGGAGTTCTGTCTGACGTGCGGACGGGGTGCTTATTCTGCGGGAATCGTCTCTCCGTTTGGCCAAGGGACCGTCCGGGTGTGGGTCGCGAGTTGGGTGCTACTTCGGGCCGTACGTCTTCTGGAAGCCAGTGCCGGCGTTGTAGACCGTGAATGAACCGTCGCTCTGGGCCGTTAACTTCAGCCACCTGCCGGTGCAGTCTTGGTCGCGATTGGCGATGAATGGCAGAGGAGCGTTATGGCGCATGCTGGCAAGAAAGGAGTAGTGCAGTTGCCATATATCCTGAAGGCCAGGCGTTTTGTGCAGAGTCTCAACGGTACGTGGAGCGCCGCCTTTTAATACTCCGTTGCCCAGGATGGCCACCCGTGGGCGAATCGCGTGGAGCAGCGCCGGGCTGTTGGCGTCGTCGTTGCCATGGTGCGACGCCACGAACACGGTCACGTTTCCGATCTGATTCGCCGGGCAGACGAGTTGGCGTTCGGTGTCGCCCATCAGATCGCCCAAGTCGAGGAGTCGGAACGCGCCATACGTAACCAGCAATCCAATCGACTGAGCGTTTTCTGAACCCGAGTAATCGCGCCGCAGGTTCGCACACTCGGGACTTCGCGGTCCGGCGACCGGCGATACCGCAGCAAGCACGCGTCCGCCCGCTGCCACCACCAGCATATCCATACCCTTTAACGGGATCGTGTATCCCGGATCGACCCGAATTCGCCTTCCTCTTGAAGCGATTTGTTCGTATGTGCGGTAGAGCCGTTCGCCTCGCTCGCCATCATCGACGGTCGGTCCATGGTCGAAGAAACTGGTGATCGGCAGTTTGGCAGCCAATTGCCGCACACCGCCCACATGGTCCCCGTGGTAGTGCGTGATCACGAGATTATCGATTCTCGTCACACCTGCGAGTCTGGCCGCTTCGGCGATGCGGTCGGCATCGCGGTTGTTGAACCCATCATACCCAGCATCGATGAGCAGGGATTCGCCGGATGGCGATACGATCAACGTCGCCTTGCCGCCCTCTACGTCAACAAAAAACACCTCGAGATTGCGCCCCGAGAGGGTGAGTGCTGCGGTGAGGAGCAGCAGAAATGCAAGGAGAAACCGCACTTGCAGAGAATCCTATCAGACCACGGGCCGTGCGAATCTCGTGCGCCGGACGCTGCCGTCCTACCGGTCACATTTGCCACCGAGCGGGCGTGGGTTTGAATCGCGCGTGGGTTTTCTTAGTTCGCTCACGTTCTGATTACAGAGTAGGATGGCGAAACGGGCGGAGGGCCGGTAGATCGCCCGGCTCTCCCCTACACCCAATCGGGAGGCTCTACCCTCCCGGAAAGGCTGCCCATGCAGATCCTACACCCTTTCGCTGGCTCCATCCAAGAGTATTGCGAAGCCATCTCCGATCCCGACCGTTACCGCCCGGATCATTGCCCACTATGCGAGGCCCAACACCCACTCGCGGGCCACGGTTTCTATCAGCGCACGCTCGTGGACGTAGTAGGCGTTATTGTTGCCGAACTGGGAGCGCCGCACCTCATCGCCCATTCCGATCATCGGAATGCGAGCGAGAGCAGCGTGACCGCCAGGAAATTCTTGACCTGGCGATTCCGTAATGCCTCTATGGCCGGATCGGTGGACGGCCCCTCGGCACCGCAGTTCCAGCTTCGATTGTCATTGGCGCCGTCCCGGTTGCCTTCGCCATTCGCCTCGTTGCGCTTCTGGTTCTAGGAGACCAGGTCGTTGAGTGTGAAGCCATCGTGACACGTGACGAAGTTGACACTCTCCTCGGCGTCCTGTTGCTTGTGGCCGTAGAACGCAGGGCTGCCGAGAAAACAGTCAGCGATGCGCGTGACCGTGTTGTCGGCGCCGCGAAAGAAGTCGCGCAGGTTGTCGCGGAACGTGCCGTTCCATTCCTTCCAACTGTCACCCACGAATCTGCCCACCTGATAGACTTGCCCCAATCGGAAGCGATGGTGATGAGCGCGGCCGATCTGTGGTTGAACGAGTCAACATCGGTCGAATTGCTTCACGATCTTCCGTATTCCGTACAACCTCCCAAATTGCGGTCTCCAGCCACTCAGCGCGGATTTGGGTGTTGGTAGGACCGGTTTAGTTGCCACCGCCGGTGTCGCGACGCTTCAGCGTCGGACGCTGGTCGGTATCGGTGTTTGTCGTCCCGTCATCGACAGGGTTCGTACCGGAGCCGGGAGCGCGACGTAACTTCGGGCGGTCCGGATCGGAATTGGTATCGAGTTTGCGACGGTCGTGAAGCATGGCTAAACGCGCTTTGACGTCATTGAATTCCGAATCAAATACGTCTAGCCTTGCTGCCACTGTACATCCCTCCTGACTTTTTCAAGTCTGCTCGTCCGAGAAACCGAGTTCCTCGGCGCTAGTTTCAGTCCCGCCTGGACGGCGTAGCCTGCGAGAGCAAACGCACCAGGCCCAGCGATAACACCGGAGCCCCACGGAAAGTCAACGGCTCTGCCGAGACGATCGTGGTCCCGAAGAGGGCCGTGAATTTTCCGGTCGCGGAGTCTAAGATCACCTGATGCCGCTAGGGAAGCCTCCGGAGGTATATATGCCGAAGCTGAGGCAGTTCCTGGCTCGATTGCGGGTGACTGTCAATGAAGACAAGACTCGCGTTGTCGATGCAAGGGAGGGCTTCGACTTTCTGGGGGTGCACTTTCGGAAACAGCCATCGCGGCGCGATGCCAGTCGGTGGTTCTGCTACTGCTGGCCATCGCAGAAGTCGATGCAGCGGATTCGGGACAAGGTGAAAGCGGCGATCGGCCGTGATAACCGCCCGTCCGTACAAGAGAAGTTGGACCGACTTAACCCCATACTGCGGGGATGGTCGGCCTACTTCGGCTGGCTCAACTCAGCCCGACATTTTCGGAAGGTGGATCAATATGTCACATGGAAACTCCGGCTTTGGTTGCAGGCGAAACATCAGCGCAGACGGCGAGCGTTCTGGAGAACGCCACTGGCCTACTGGAGAAAGGCCGGCCTGTACTCGACCCAGGGCCGTATTGTGCATACGAGCTGAATGCCGCCGGGGGAAGGCTCCCGGAGAGCCGTATGAGGGAAAACTTCACGTACGGTTCGATGAGGGGGTGCTGGGAACGGAGCTATGGAATGGACTGAGACACCGGCGCGGGCGAAAGCCGCCGGAGAACCGAAATCCCCGTTCCTGTGGCCACCGCACCAGCGCCCTACTCTGCAGCGGAGAAACGTGCTGGATCATCTGACCGAGGAGCAGAAACCTTGAGAGTACCGGTTTGTGCGGCCGCCTTTTCATGCCGCCAACCTGGTTCCTTCAGCCCTGGAAAGGTCCAGACGGTCGCGGAGGAATTTCACAAGGATTACGGTTTTTGCGGCAGTGGCGAGAAATTCCGGAAGGGTACTGCGGAGGGCAATGGCCACGACCTGTTCCGAGGGGGCCAGCCCTCCCCGAACCGTACGGATCCAGGAACCAAAGGAAAGCCATACTAACTTCGGTTCCATCGCCGAGAGGATCTGAAGCAGGCCCTGGGCGATGAGTCCGAGTTGGATGTGGCGATGATAGGCCGCGATCTTTCGGCGGACGGCATTGCGGTAGTCCTCGGACTTGTGGTGCAGGTACTGGTTACCGCTGACACGCCGTAGGGGAGTCATGGCCACCATCCAGAAGTGATACGCATAAGCGCCGATGACCCGGATGGCCTGCTTGAAGGACACTTCAATCTTGAATCGCAAGCCATAGAGGCGGATGATCTCGAGGGAGAGAGGGTCAGGTCGGTGCTCATCAGCAGGATGGCGCCGCGAAGGGGATGGAGCACCACGACGAAGCGGACGAGGATGCCGACAGGGCGCCACAATAGGTCGGCGGTGCGGAAGCGGAGGATCACATTCTTCTCGCCATAGACGGGGCTGGGCGCCTGCTGGAGTTGGGCAGACTGTTTCAACAGCGCGGCAACCTTGATCTTCCTGCCGTACTTCTTCGGCCTGCCGCGACGCCGTCGCCGGTTGGGAGGCGGGAGTGATGCCGGGAAGAAAGCCACGCTGTTGCTCTTGACCCGGGTGACCAGATGGTGGCCTTTGGCGAGCAACCCACGAGCGATCTTGCCGGAGGCATGGTCCGCATCGGCCACGAAGTAGCAGGGCTCTTTCAGGCGGAGCGAATCGAGCAGCAGGATCATCTTGTCGAGGAGGGTCCGGTGGTCGCGGTTGGAAAAGACCGTGCCTTCGTGGATGCGACAAGCCAAAGGCAAGGCGAATACGCTGGACAAGGCTTGGGCGAGCACGGCGACCGCCTGGCAGGAGTGGCCGAAGATGAACTCCGGCTTGTTGTTGGAGTCCGATTCTGGATGGAGTTTTTTGACTCCCGGCATTTTGCGTCCGGCCTTGGCGACCTTGATGCCGTCGGCGACGAGGACGGGCCTGCCGTTGACGCGTAGGATGCCGGGGTGGACGCGGAAGACCAGAGCGCACCAGGCAAGGGTGAGCTTGTTCAGATCCAGGGCTTGGCTATGGAAGAAGTCCAGGAGTCGGTCGTAGCAGGCCGGCTCCAATCCCAGGGCGCGCACGATACTGGTGACGCCCAGTAGATCCTTGCGAACGGTGAAACCGGCCAGGCAGAGCGCCATCCCGAGGAAGGTTCGGGTCCGGGCGCAGGCGGACCGCAAACCGCACACCAAATTCCACCAGTGACTCCAGAGCATGAGCGGCCTCCTGGCCGGGTGGTGCGAAGCATCGGCATTTATGGCTTGACGATAAGCCGCTGTATAGTATAGCATATCTATGCTATACTATCGATGTAAAAGGAGGCATCATGAGCCAGAAACGGATTCAGCAGATCGAGCGAAGGATTGATCGCATCAAGACGGCGCTATTGGAGATCGGGCCGATGCGCCCGGGCTCACTGACCCGTCAGTACAAGGATCCCCAACACCACGCCGGAGCCTATTGGCAGATCAGCTATACGCGTCGGATGAAGAGCCGCACCGAGTACGTCCGCCGGGAATGGGTGAAGGATCTCCGCCGCCAAATCGCGAGTCACAAGCGGTTCAAGAATCTGGTCGAACAGTTGATCGACCTGAGTATCGAGCACTCACGACTGACCATGCAGGTTGCCGAGCCCAAGGCTACCTAACGCGTGCGAACTCGGTACTCTCAAGTGATCTCAGCTTCGCAATTTTCGACGAGCTGTTCTCGAGCTGAACGGTTGAAGACGATAAGCATGAAGGATGTTGTTGACTATCGGAAGGCTTCAGCATCGGCCAGGGAAGCGTTTTTGGAGCATCTCACGGTATTGCAGGCGAAGCAATCGAGCATCGGCACAGATGGAGATTATGCCGGTGCGATCAACAAAGTCATAACGACGGAGATTCTGCCCGCTGCTCGGACATTCAAGAATAAACTGCAGGCGATCGACGAAAGGCTCGTTGGCGATGTCGCTAAAGGAGTTGTGGGCGCGGCGGGAGGTTCATCCCTCGTGCAGCTCTTCGCCGGCCTTTCGTGGCCCACGCTCATACCACTTGCTGGCGTAGCTGCGGCCTACGTTGCGAAAGCAACCATTGACGCGATCCTTGCCGAACGCGCTGCAAAGCGCGAGTGCAGTATTTCGTACATCTTATCGCTCGACTCTTAAGCTATCTGCCACAACGGAAGGCACGCGGGTCGGCGCCCCCTTGCAAGTGACGCCTTCATGCCAAGGCCACTGCTGTTCCCTTCTCGCACTTATCGACCCAGCCTTTTCGTGAAAACCACGGACTTTGAGAAAAAGCGATGTCCACGTGCCTCCGACTTCAGATAGTCATCCGTTATGCCACCTTCGTCCGGATCGTCGGCCATCCGGACACGAAGACGTTAGATACCGCAGTGTCCGAGTAGCGCGTAAACCGATCGGAACCGCGAGGCGGTTGACCAGGACGCCTCGATTGGCGGCTTGCAACCTCTTGCGAAGGCTGACCAGTATTCCTCCCGGGCGGTCGGAACGATTTTGGTCGCGTAACAGGCAAAGTTCGACTTCAGGCGCCGGGAGGAGAGCGTGGGGCGACCCCAAAAAGTTCTGCCCCACCGAGTTCTACCTGAACAGCAGCGGCGCGAATTCGTGCAAGCAACGCCGCCAGGTCAGAAACTCGTGAGCGGTCCGCGGCGATTCGTAGAAAATGGCGTTGATACCAGCCTTCTTCAGTTCTTCCGCAGCGGCTTTGCTCGGGCCGCTGTTTTCGGCTTGTCCATTGCCGAAGAACACAGCCTTGATTTGCTTCCTGAAGGCGGCCGGATCCTTGATTTCCGACAGGGGAATGTTGCCGCCGCTGAACAAGCCAATGTAGGCGAACTTGTCGACGTTGGCCATGGTGGTGTTATGGGTCTGCATGCCGCCCATCGATAGCCCGGCCATCGCGCGGTTCGCGGCGCCTGGAAGCGCGCGGTATGTCCTCTCGATCATGGGGATCAAGTCGGTGAGCATCATCTCGGTGAAAGCCGAGTTGCCCAACATTCCTCGTCCGCCTCGACCACCGGCGCCTCGGCCCGCCTGACCCGCGGGCGCCGCGCCCGGGGCTGCAGTGGCTCCGCGCGCGCCCGCCGCCGACGGAGCGCCGCCGGGGGCGCCGGCCCCACGTCCTGCTCCGCCCGCTCCTCCCCTCGCCGCGGGCGCAGGGGCCGGGTGGTCGCTCGGATCGGGCACCAGACCTCGGGAAGCGAACGTCCTCGCGCTCTCACCGGGCCTGACTGCATTCAGATTGTCCATGACGATGATCATCGGCTTGGCTTTCTTCTCCGCGATCAGATTGTCCATGATGTAGTCGACGCGGCCCTGGTTGAACCAGGCAGTCTCATCTTCTCCCCAGCCGTGCAGCAGGTAGAACACGGGGTACTTGTTCTTTCCTCCGTCGTAGCCCGGCGGCGTATAGACGAAGCAGCGGCGCCACTTATCGGTGACCTTCGAAAAATACCATTGCTCGCTCACGCGGCCGCGAGGAACGTCTTTCGGCTGGTAAAACTCCTGGTCCGGCGCGGGAATCTCAATTCCGGCGTTCCACCATCCGGAGCCGAAGTACGTGCGGGTGGACGGATCCGCCACAGTAGCGCCGTCGATGTTCACGCCGTAGTAGTGGAAACCTTCGACGGCCGGCTGTGCCGTGGTGCCGCTCCAGATGTCATCCGGTCCCTTCGTCAAGTTCAAATTCCCGACGCGCACAGACTGTGCGTTCGGCGCGATCACCCGATACATCACGCGGTTGTCCGGAAAGATGCAGGGGTACTTGGCCTCCGGAATGTTCAATGGGTTGGGCTTGCAGTCGGGGGGCGCTTGTCCCCAGCACTGCCCTGCGGCACCCAGTGCCAACATAATCAGCGTCGACTTCATGAGTTCTCCTTTAAAGAAGAGTGCGCAACGCCGGCCAAGGCGCACCATGCCTCCCAGGCTGCGTCGTATACCACCGATCTGCTGTAGCTGTAACACATGGACATGGACCTGTCAATCGATTTTGAAAGCGCATACACGGGCCAGAAGAAGCCAGGGAAGCTGGGCGGAAGCCAACCAAATCCGACTTTCATTCGAGCCGCTTTCATAAGAGATTAAGACGCCCGATAGGCGCTGGTCGCCGTGTTCTTCGCCGATGCAGTAAAGCGAGGCTCCCAACAGACTGCAATCTGGCAGATCACGCGAGAACGTTGAGACGGCGGTGCTTGGCGGAGTTCCGGGCGCTAGACGGACTCGGAAAGTGCTTTCGGCGGTCCTGTCCAGTTGGTCCCCAACCCTTCCAGAGTTGACCAGTCAGGGTTTCGGCTCTATGCCGATGCGGTCGTTCACTGCGGATGAAATCCGCTGGGTGCAGCCGAGGTAACGCTCTGTAGTCTGCACCGAGACATGACCCAACAGAAACTGAATCTGTTCCAGTTCGCCGCCGGCGGCACGACAGAGGCGAGCGCAACTCCGCCGGAGATCGTGCGGCGCGAGTTTGCTCACGCCAATTTTCGCGGCGAACTCCTTGACGACGTGCCAGACCAGCTTCTCCGTAACAGCCTCGCCCCAGACTCTACCCGCGCTGCTTACCCGCCGGAAATGGCTGCCTGTGCTAATTCCGGCGGCCGTAATCCAGTCGTTCAATAGGCCATACACGCAGTCCGGAACCGGAATTGTTCGAACGTGACCCGCCTTCCCACGCAGGTCTACGATTGTCCAATGGCCTTCACGCGGCTGCAGGTGACCGAAGGAGAGCTTGGCGAGTTCGTGGCGGCGAAGTCCGCAGGCGAGCAGTAGGGCAAGCAGCGCGCGATCTCGTTTCCCCTTGACCCGTTCGCGGTCCGGCGCCTGCCAAAGCGCATGTGCCTGCTCTGCGGTCAGCCAGTTGCCGAGCCGAATGCCCAGTTTCTTGACGCCCTTGACTCGCCGTATTCCTGCCGCTAGGTCGGCGCTGAGAAGTCCGCAATCTGCCGCCTCGTACGCCAGGCGGCGCACGGCTCCCAGGCCAAGATTGATCGTTCCCGGCGCCAAGCGTCGTGACTCCAAGTGCATCCGGTAACGGACGACAACCGTCTTGCTGAACGACAATCGCGGCTCCGAGCAGTACCAGTCCACGAATTCATCTATGGCATGACGATAGCCGCGCTGAGCGTCCGGGCAGGAAAGACTGTTGACAACGGCGGATTTGGCGACCTCGAGATCGGGCAGTCGCAGGACTGATTTGGGGACGCGACGCTTATCCTTGCGGGTTGGCTTTGTTTTCATCGCCTGTGGCCTCCAACGCCACAGGTTCAGATTGCAACCACCGCCTGTCGCCCAGGTCCGAGTGGCCTGTGACTCGGGAGCAATCGAGAACAGGCGCCTTCAATTGTACGGAAGGACAACTCGGACAGGTGGATCGGCTTCGAGTGGCCGATCCGCGCAGAAACCGTGCCGCAAGTCTGCTGGTGGCGCGACCATCGCGGTCCAGGCCAACGATTGATGGCGCGATGAACTCTCGGGGTACCCCATGGCGACCGTTTTGTAATTATGCGCAGCGCTTCGCTTGTTTCGTGAACGCGCCTTCAGAGCTGCTTTGAGGAATGGAGCGGGCCAAAACGTAAAGTGGCGTTTCAGGTTTTTCGTGCGTGGTCAGTTACACGGCATGGCGCCGCGAAGGTGCCCGGCGATCGGGAATTGTGCGGTATTCCGGCCCGCCGGGCCCAACAGGCTGATTAAGCCTATATACCTTCAGTCATCATCGGAAGGTGTAAGGTTTGCCTCGACGTCCTCCCTTTACGTATACGTCTTGTCTCCGCCGATCTGCGAATCCCAATACGTCGTAGGATCGGTGAAGAACTCACCCTGCCTGCAGAGGGGGCGGATCGCTTCTTCATTGACTTTGATGCCGAGGCCTGGCCCCGTCGGAACGGGGATGTAACCCTTGACCACGAGGTCCCCTGCGTCGGTTATGTCTTTGTGCCAGGCTGGCTGCGGCTGGTGCCATTCCATGGCGAGGAAGTTTTGGCACGCGGCTATCGCGTGCGCGCCGGCTGCGTAGCCGATCGGGGTAGCGTTGCTGTGGACCATCATCCCCACCGAATATTTGGCCGCCATGTCGGCGGTCTTCTTCAATTCGAGACAGCCGCCGATAACAAGGTGATCCGGGTGGATATAATCGACTGCACGCGCCTGGCAAAGCGGCTCGAGCGATTCCACCAGGTAGGCGTCTTCGCCGGTCAAGGTGGGCACCCTGATCGAATTGGTGATGAGCTTCCACTCCTCTACCCGGAACCACGGGACCATGTCTTCCAAAGTCGAGGGAGTGACCCTCTCCAGCGCGTTAGCCAGCTTGATGCAACTTTTCGCGGTGAGGTGCCCGAAATGGTCGTGACCCATGGGAACGTCGGCGGCGTCGCCCATGGCCTCCTTAATCGAAGCGACGTAGTCGGCTACGAGTTCACATCCCTTGTCGCTGAGCTCCAATCCCTGATAGTAGTTTTCGGGGCCTTCCCCCGGCTCCCCGTTATAGCCTGCCGGCGCAAACATCGTGCCCCGCTTGCCTTGGAGGATGCGAGCTACGCCCAGGTCCATTTTGAGCATCGTAAACCCCGCGGCGACTCTCTCCTTATAATCGGCGGCGATGTCTTTGATGTCGTTCGAGCGCGGGTCACCCTCAGAGTACATGCGGACCTTGTCGCGAAATTTCCCGCCAAGCATTTGATAGATCGGCACGCCATAAGCTTTGCCGGCCAGATCCCACAACGCGTTCTCAATCGCGTTGACGCCGCTCCCCCGGCGGTTATACGCGCCATGGATCTTGATCTTGCGGAAGATCTTGTCAACGTTGCAGGGATTCTCGCCGAGCACTCGGGTCTTATGCGTCAGCACGTAGTTCGGCTGGGGGCCGTCCCCAATCGTCTGGCCGTAACCCGAAATTCCCTGATTGGTATCGATTCGGACGACGATCGTGCCGCCCGATGCCCCTCCGGTGCCGGGAGTCGCAGGAGGCAGCGGTCCCCTGCCGCCGCCGCGTGCGCCCGCCCGACGCTCCGCCTGGCCTCCCGGCCCTCTCAGAACGGCGATGCGCATGTCAGTGACTTTCAAGTCCGACGGAATTGAATTCCGGTTGACATTCTGGGGATACGCCTCGAGGTCAGCCAAGAGGCCAAGCCCCGCGGCTGCCGCGCCCGTGCTCAGAAGCGAACGTCGCCCAATTGCGTTTTCTTTTGTAGACATTTACTCTCCTTTTCGCCACCAAAACCTACTCGCGTGTGGAACCGGTCCATTCTCTCATCACATAAGGTATCCGAAATTGAATCTCGAAGCAGATGCTCGCCCGCCCCGAGGTTCAATCCTACCAGTACAGCTTCGCCGGCTCGATTACGCTGGTGTTCGCAAGTGGCGTCGGCCTCTGCCTCGGACAGCCTCAATTGCGCGGTGAGCGGCGCTTCGAGCAGCCGCGGCGAGGGACGGAAGATCTAGGACGCGCTGCTCGCGAGAGAAACGGTGGAACAGGTGGACGACTTCGCCGGCCGGGTCAAGGCGAAGCGCGTGGAGCTCGCCCCCGCACCACGCTGTCCTCTCTCGCGGACAGGCTGAACGATGGCCGGCTGCCGGATGGGAAGGTGGTCGCCAATCTGGAGAGCGAGATCCGCAAGCTGTACGAAGTGGGCGGGCGACGGTTCCGAGTGGCGCTTCTGCCGACAGAGATTCCTGCGTCGCGGGAACCCGGCCTGTGGCTCAATCCGCAACTGTGGCGGATTCCAGCCGAAATGCGAGCGGAGCTGACGAGCGCCGAAATTGCGATGAACGGATCGTATTTCGATGACGTGCTGCGCGATCCGCGGCGCTAAGGCGTTGAGAACACCACCGACAAAGTGCGCCGGCCGGGCGCTGTTCGACGAAGGCGCGACGCCGTGTGCACCGAGCGTATTGTCCCCCACTCGGAGAGAGCCTCGAACGGGAAGTTCCGGCGATCACTCGCGCGACGTCCGCGCCGCGTCAACGCGAAGGATAACCCCGAAACCGCTGAACTGGTCCGCGCCAACCTGTTTCGCGGACCCGCATCGATTATGCGCGCTTGCAGCCGCGTATGTTTACCTGGCTTCGTAGCCGACAAGCGGGGAACTGTGTCCTTATCGGTAGGCCTCCTGGCCTGCGCCGGACAGCCCCTCCCTACTGCACCGTAAACCGCTCGTACATCGCGGTGGCATTCTCGGGCGTCACCATCAGCGATTCCAGCACGTACTCCTTCTCCGGCCGGAAGCCGGGCTCGTGCAGAATGCGGTTGCCCACCTCCACGGCTTTATCCACGCACAGCGGATAGACGAACGTCGCCGCCAGCACGCCATCCATCACTTTCCGGATGCCACCCGCCGGGCCCCCCAGACCATCCACACCGACGAACACCATCTCCTTTTCGCGCCCCAGTTCCTTGGCGGCCAGGTAAGCGCCGATGGCCATCGGATCGTTATGGCCGTACACCACGTCGATCTTTGGTTGCGCGCGCAGGATTTCCGTCATGCGGTCCTTGGCCTTCGCCTGAATCCAGTCCGCCACGGCGTCCGCGACCATGCGGATCTCGGGATACCGGTCCATGATTTCTCGCGCGCCGCGGTCGCGGTTAATCTCGCCTTCCACCCCCAACAGGCCGCGCAACGCCACCACGTTTCCCTTCGGCCCGCCGTATTTCTTCGTCAGGTGGTCCACGATGAACTTGCCTGCCAGCCGGCCGATGGCCACGTTGTCGCTGTGCACGTAGGTGGTGTAGTTGGGTTGGAGGATGTCGCGCTCCAGGCAGATCACGGGAATCGCGGCGCTCATCGCCTGCCCCATCACCGCCGTCAGGGCTGCCCGCTCATTAGGCGCTACGATCAGCAGATCCGGCTTCTGGCGGATGAAGGTCTCCACCTGCGCCACCTGCTTGCTGTTGTCCTGCTGCGCGTCCGCAATCACCAGGCGGACGTCCGCGTACTGCGCGAACAGCTTGGACATGAGCGCATTCTGCGCGGCGCGGTAAGGCTCGGCGTTATTCGCCTGGCTGAACGCCACAAACTTCCCGCCCTTGCCGCCGCCGCAGGAAGACGCCGCGAGGGCCCCGGCCAGGCCCGTCAGAAAAAAGTCTCTCCGCCTCATGAGTTATTTTGACTCCCGCGCTGCACCGCCACCGCCAGGACGATGATCACGGCCTTGATCATCATCTCCACGTTGCTGTCCACGCTGTTGAGGCGCAGCATGTTGGTGAGGACGCCCATAATCAGCGTCCCCACGATGGTACCCGAAATGGATCCCTTGCCGCCCGAAAGGCGGGTTCCCCCGATCACCACCGCGGCAATCGCGTCCAGCTCATAGGCCACACCAGCGTTCGGATTACCCTGGTGATTCTCGGCTGTATACAGCACGCCGGCGAACCCCGACAGCAGACCGGAAAGCGTGTAGACCCAAATCTTGGTGCGGCGGATCGGCAGGCCCGCGTACTCCGCCGCGGTCTCATTGTCGCCGATGGCGCGTACGTGCCGCCCGAAGACGGTCCTGGCCAGCACGATCCAGAAGATCGCCGCCGCCGCGGCATAGGACCCGATGACGATGGCCTTCTCGCGAAAGAGCTCGGCGAACCGCGCCGCCACATCGCGGCCAAACCCGATATCGATGTTGGCGTTGTTCGAGAGCCATTTCGCCAGGCCACGCACGCCGATCATGCTGGCCAGCGTAACCACGAACGGCTGGATCCGCAGGGTAGCGACCACCACTCCGTTCGCCGCGCCCGCCAGCGCCGACGCCGCCACCGCCGCGGCGATGGCCCGCGCCATGGACATTCCCGCCCATCCATCCGCCGGCGCCCTCGTCAGTTCCATGGCGGTAAGCGTCGTGGCCAGCGCCAGGATGCTGCCAACGCTCAGGTCGATGCCTCCGGTCAGGATCACGAACGTCATCGCCAGCGAAATGATGCCGATCAGCGAGATCTGCCGCAGAATATCGGTGAGGTTGCCAGGCTGGAGAAAAATGCGCGACCCGTCGGAGGCCGTGGGACTGATCAGGATTGCCAGAAGGATGATGCCGGTCAACGCCAGCAGGCTCTGCGCGCGCCCCAGCGCCTCGCGCATCAGCCCCCGCTCTCCGGCTCCAGGTTGGTGGCCGCAGCCATGATCTTCTCCTGTGTGGCGTCGCTCGCATCGAAGACCGCGGTTACCCTGCCTTCGCTCAGCACCAGGATGCGGTCCGAGCAGCGCAGCAGCTCCGGCAGCTCCGAACTGACCAGGATAACTCCCTTGCCCGCCGCCGCCAGCTCGGCGATGAGGCCGTACATATCCTGCTTGGCGCTTACATCGATCCCGCGCGTGGGGTCGTCGAGGAACAGGACTTGGGGATCGAGCAGCAGCCAGCGCGCCAGCAGCACCTTCTGCTGGTTCCCGCCGCTCAGGCTCGCTACCGGCGCATGGACCGACGCGCAGCGCAGGGCCAGCCGGGCGCTCACCCGCGCAAACTCCCGGCGCTCCTGACCGGTGCGAACGAAGTCGAGCGCGTTCATCCGCGGAAGGGCCGCAATGGTGCCGTTCTCGAGCACGCTCATGCTCATCATCAGCCCTTGCAGCCGCCGGTCTTCCGGAACCAGGCCGATTCCGTTGCGCATCGCATCCCCCGGCGAGCGCGGGCGGATCGCCCGCCCATCCAGGCGAACCGTGCCGCCCGTGATGGTATCCAGCCCGAACAGCGCTGCTCCCAATTCGCTGCGTCCCGATCCCACCAACCCCGCCACGCCCAGGACTTCGCCACGCCGCAGTTGGAAAGACACGCCGCGGAGTTTGGCGGTCGACAGCCCGTCCACCACCAGCAAGGGCGCCAGCGGGGCACGGCGTTCCGCGGCGGAGGAAGGCTTCCATGGACGCCCCACCATCAGCCGGATCATCTCCTCGGGTGTCGTGCCCGCCGTCTCCAGGGTTCCGGCGGTCTCCCCGTCGCGCAGCACCGTTCCACGGTCCGAGATGCGGAAGATCTCGTCCATCTTGTGAGACACGTAGACTACCGCTACGCCACGGCTCTTCAGGTCGCGAATCAGCCCGAACAGGCGCTCCACCGCGTCGTCGAAGAGCGAGCTGGTCGGCTCATCCATAAGAATGATGCGCGCGTTCATGCTGAGGGCGCGGGCGATGGCCAGCAATTGCATCTGCCCGATGGAGAGCGACCCGGCCACGCGGCGCACGCTGCTTGAGAGCCCCACCTGCTCCAGAAACGGCCGGCAAAACGCTTCCATCCCGCTCAGCCGCACCAGCCCACGCTCCCGGAAACGCTGGTTGCCGATTACCATGTTCTCGCCCACGGTGAGATGCCGGAAGAGATCCAGCTCCTGGTAGATGATCCCGATGCCCAGGCGCTGCGCATCCTGAGGGCTTCGGATCACGGCCGCCTGGCCGTTGACGCGGATGGTGCCGCCATCGGCTCTCACCGATCCCGCCAGGATCTTGGCCAGTGTGCTCTTGCCCGCGCCGTTCTCGCCGATCAGCGCATGCACCTCACCCGGCCGGAGCGCGAAACTCGCATTCCGCAGCGCCGCCACGCCGGCGTAGTGCTTGGACACGTTCTCGGCTTGTAAGATGTCCGGTATGCCGCCAGGATACAACGGCGGCCCGGCTCACTCCCAGTGCAGCGTGGCCATGGGGCCCAAGCGCAAGGCGCGCCGCGCGGGAACTGTCCGGCCGCCACACGCGCACATCAACCCCCGCCCGGGGGTGTCCGCCCGCGGCGATCCCTGCCGGTCTCAGTCGACGTTCTACCCGACCTGGGGCTGGCTGGACAGACATCAGCCCGGAGCCCGCTCTCCAGCTTTTCCAAGTCCAACTCATCGATAATGGTACTGGCGCAATGAGATTGAACCGCTCGGTTCCCGTTCTTCTGGTCGGCTTCGGACTGCTGATCGGGTTGATTGCCCTGTCCGGGCTGGGCGCGCTCCAGCGCGCGCGAGAGACCTGGCGTGATGTGTCCGCGCTCAACGATCGCTACCGCCGCACGGATCACGTGCTGAACGCGGTCGCTTCCGAGCTATACATGGTGGGCTTGCTGGCGCGCGACTACCTGCTCGACCCTTCCAACGTGCAGGCCGCGGTATACCGTTCCCAACTGGTCGAGGAGCGTGCCTCCATGGAAGCGGAATTCCGCGAGCTCAAGGAACTGATTCGGGACCAGGATAAACCCCGGCTGGAGCGTTTGCGCCACGAGGTGGAAGGCTACTGGGACGCGCTCGACCCGTTGTTCGAATGGACCGCCGAAGAGAAGACGGCGCGCAGTTGGGGCTTCCTGCGCCGCCAGGTTCTTCCCCGGCGCCGCGCCGCCATTTCGATCGCGAGCGAGATCGCCAAGCTCACCGAGGCCAACCTGGAGCAGCAACGCCAGGAAATCGACCGCAAGCAGGCGTCCATGGCGGGTTTCATCGGGCGCATGCTGGCCATGACGGTCTTGCTCGGAATGGCCATTGCCGGAGCCACTCTGTTCCGCATGAGCAAGCTCGAGAGCCATACCGAAGAACAGCGACTCCGCACCGAAGAGGCCGAGCGCGAATTGCGCCGCCTCTCGCGGCAACTGGTACAGGCGCAGGAAGCCGAGCGCAAATCGCTCTCCCGCGAACTGCACGACGAAGTGGGTCAGATGCTCACGGCCCTGCGCATGGAATTGCGGAGCCTGCACGATCTCCGCGCGGATCCCGCCGAGCAGTTCGACGCCCATCTGGATGGCGCCAAGCGCCTGGCCGAGCAGTCGCTCAAAGCCCTACGCGACATGGCGATGGGATTGCGCCCGTCGATGCTGGACGATCTCGGTCTCGGTTCGGCCGTGCAGTGGCAGGCCCGGCAGTTCGCCAAGCACAGCGGGATCCCCGTCGATGTGAAGATTGACAGCGTGCCGGCCAACCTGCCCGAGCCCTACCGCACCTGCGTGTACCGCATGGTGCAGGAGGCGCTCACCAATTGTGCCCGGCATGCGCGGGCCAAAACCATCCACGTCGCGATTCAGGGTCATGGAGCCGACTTGTCCGTATCGGTGCGGGACGATGGCGTCGGGTTCGATCCATCCAATGTGCGCGGCCGCGGACTGGGCCTCATTGGAATGCAGGAACGCGTCAAGGAACTGGGAGGCGAACTGACCCTCGCTTCTCGCCCTGGCAAAGGAGCCGTGCTGTCGGCCAGGATTCCGCTACCGCGCGAGGTGTTCACGGATGAATATTCGAGTACTGCTGGCTGACGACCACGGAGTCGTGCGAAAAGGCCTTCGCTTCCTCCTGGAGCGACAGGCGGGCATGGAAGTCGTGGGCGAGGCTGCGGACGGCCGCGAGGCGGTCCGCATAGCCGAAACCGCCAGCCCGGACATCGTGATCATGGACATTGCCATGCCGCTCCTCAACGGCATCGAGGCTACCGCCCAGATGGTTAAGCGGAACCCCGGGCTGGGCGTCATTATCCTGAGCATGCACTCCGATGAGGACTACCTCCTGTCCGCACTCAACGCCGGTGCCAAGGGATATCTCTTGAAAGACTCCGCCGAGGTGGATCTGGTGCGAGCCATACAGGCTGTAAAAAAGGGTACACCGTTCTTCAGTCCGGAAATCGCCAAGACCATGCTGGAGGACTACATGCGTTTCCTCCAGCAGCGCAACCTGCAGGACTCCTACGACCTGCTCACGGAGAGAGAAAAGGAAGTCCTTCAACTCCTCGCCGAGGGCAAGTCCAACAAGGAAGTCGCCACCATTCTCGACGTCAGCGTGTACACCGTGGATACCCACCGCACTCACCTCATGCAGAAGTTGAATCTGCACAACACAGCCGAGATCGTGCTATACGCCGTGCGTAAAAAGATCATCTCCTGAACCGCCGTTGGAAAACCCGCCACTCGTCTGTTCTCATGCAGATGCAGTGAGGACGGAAAGGCGGAGCATTGAGTGTTTCCTATCGTTTTCCGAACCTTCTCACCTGTTTTTGGGATATGCCCGTTCGCACCGGTCCCAAGACAATGGAATCAGAATTTTTGTGGCAGGCGCCTTGGCCCGCCGAAAGGCGAATCAGAGTACGTTGGGCTTTTACCTGCATGGGACAAGTTAGCCCAACAGCACAAGACGGAACGCCAAAATCAATGAGTAAGGTGAGGATGATAGAAAGCGCGGCTGTACGATTAGCCCCATTTCACGTTGTGTGCCAGAACCGGTTCCGACACGTGACGGCGGGTTGCGGCCGCGAAAATCTCACCCTGGACCGCTACTTCCGGCGGATCTGCGACAAGCCGGAGCCATCGGCTGGCGATCTGTCTGGAGGAGAGACAGAAGCCTGATGACTCCAACCTATCCGCGAGAAACACAAACCAGGTCGGCGTTACACCGCTTGCTGCGGGCGGAATTTCGCGGGCATGCGGTTCATCGCCGTATCCAACCGTGAACCCTATATCCACCGGCACAACGCCGGCAAGGTCGAATGGCTCCAGCCGGCCAGCGGACTCACCGTCGCACTCGACCCGATCATGCGCGCCACAGGCGGCACCTGGGTAGCGCATGGAAGTGGCAACGCCGATCGCCTCACCGTCGACGCTCACGACCATGTGCTGGTGCCGCCGGACAACCCGCGCTACACCCTGCGTCGCGTCTGGCTCGATCGCGAAATCGAAAGCCGCTACTACTATGGCATGGCCAACGAAGGCCTGTGGCCCCTTTGCCATGTCTCATTTCACCGCCCCGTCTTCCGCCTACGGGACTGGGAGTGCTACCGCGCAGCCAACCAGGTATTTGCCGAAGCCATCCTCGCGGAAGCCCGCGGCGAGCCTGCTTTTGTATTCATCCAGGATTACCACTTCGGCCTCCTGCCCAGGATCCTCAAAGATCGCAATCCCAATCTCACCATCGCGCAGTTCTGGCACATTCCGTGGCCAAACCGCGAGACGTTCCGCGTTTTTCCCTGGAAAGAGGAGCTGTTCGAAGGCCTGCTCGGCAATGACCTCCTCGGTTTTCACCTGCGATATCATTGCGCCAATTTCCTCGAGACCATCGACCGCGGCCTGGAGGCCAGGGTCGACACCGAGCACTACGACATCTGGCGTGGAGGCAGGCTCACCCGCGTGCGCCCCTTCCCGATCAGCATCGACTTCGAGCGCCACGTGGCCGAATCCCGCACGCCCGCCGTGGACCGCCACATGGAGCGCTGGCGCGTGCAGCTCGGTGAGGATTGCGGCATTCTGGGCGTCGGCATGGACCGCGCCGACTATACCAAGGGGATCCCGGATCGCCTGTGGGCCATCGATCGGTTCCTCGAGTTGGAGCCCGGCTATCGGGGCAAGCTCGTCTTCCTTCAGGTGGCGGTGCCGAGCCGCACGTGTATCGACGAGTACCGTCGCCTGAATGAGGAGATCGAAACCGTCGCCGCTACCATCAACACCCGCTGGCGCCGGGGATCCTGGCAGCCTATCCACCTTTGCCGCCGCCACCTGCCGCAGGTCGAGCTCATGGCCCTGCACCGTCTGGCTGATTTTTGCATGGTGACATCCCTGCACGACGGCATGAATCTGGTGGCTAAGGAATTCGTCGCGAGCCGTACCGACGAGGACGGCGTACTGGTGCTCAGCAGCTTCACCGGCGCCGCCCGGGAACTGACCGCGGCGCTCCAGGTCAATCCCTTTTCCGTCGACGAGATGGCCGAGGCCTTGCGCCGGGCGCTCGCCATGCCCCGTGAAGAGCGCTGCCAGCGCATGCGGTCGCTGCGCAAGGTGGTCAGCGACAACGACATCTACGTGTGGGCCTTCGATATCATGCGCACCCTCCTGGAGGTGGAGACACTACCCGCCGCCTATTCGCTGCCGGAGTCGGTAGCCTTGGCTTCGGGAGCCTGATGGTGAGCCGGCCGCTGATTCCGGACCTCCTGGCGCTCCGCGCCCGGATTCTGAACTCCGAGCATGTGCTTCTGGGCCTCGACTTCGATGGAACTCTGGCCCCCATCGTCCACCGGCCCGAGGATGCCGCAGTGCCTTCGGAAACCACGGCCACTCTGAGTTCTCTCGTGTCGTCGGAGCATGTGACGGTGGCCATCGTGAGCGGCCGCTCGATTGCCAGTCTGAAGTCCAAAATGAGCCTGGATGTGATCTACTGCGGCAATCATGGCCTGGAGATCCAGGGCCCCGGAATCTCATTCCTTCATGAAGGCGCAAGCTCCATCCAAAACGCGGTGGAACTCGCCTGTTGGGACCTGGACGCCGCATTCGAGGGAGTCCGCGGCGTCCGCGTGGAACGTAAGGGCCTCACTGCCACCGTTCACCACCGGCAGGCGCCCGCGTATCTCGACGCTTGGATCGAAGCTACCGTTCGACTCATCCTGCAGCCCTACGCCGCGGTGCTGACCCTGCGGGCGGCCCTCGAGTCCTGGGAGATCCGTCCCCGCGTCGACTGGAACAAGGGATCCGCTCTCAAGCTGCTGGCGGACCGCATTGCAGCGGCTCGCCTGGCCGTGGTGTGCGCAGGAGACGATGCCACCGACGAAGACATGTTCCAGGTCTCGCCGGATGCCATTTCCATCCGCGTGGGTGCCTCCGCGCCGACCGGCGCCCTGTATCACGTAAGCGGTCCGCCCGAACTGTTGCAGTTCCTCGAGTTCCTGCGGTCCGCCGTCCCCGTCGGAAGCGATCCTGTCGTCATAGCCGGTTGAGTACGGACAGGACGTCCGGACCCTGTGCATGATCGGCATGATCCCTACGATTCCCTTCGGGGACACCGCACTGAACACTGATACGAAACTGGCGGCGGCCGCTGCTCGCTTCCGGATGAGGTCCAAAGCGCGGGGACGGCCTAAAGCGGACGCTAACACTCGTTAGCATTGTCGGAGACAATTTCCACAGCGTATGATCGATTGGACTGACTAACTGATTGAAGGAGCAATAAATGGAGGACGTACGGTGGGATTCCAGGGAGTCGAGCAACGGCACATACTCCTTGACGTGGCAGGGCCGCGACGGGCTGGCTTATTCGGCCGAGGCCCGTGGTCTCGATATCTCGGATTCCGGGGTTGGCATTGAATGTATGAACGAGTTCCAGCCAGGATCCATTGTCTACATCCAGGCGAGGGAATCGTCCGTGGAAGGAGACTGCGTCGTGGTTCATTGCACTCGCCGCGGTAACAAGTTCCACATTGGCCTGGAGTTCTGTGAGGAGCGCCGGTTCGAGAGGCCGCCCGCCAGCGGAACGGCCCGCGCCGGCGAACCCGATCATTACGACGTTCTCCAGATCAGCCCCAAAGCCGAATTGCAAACCATCCATCGCGTGTTTCGGATCATGGCGGCACGGTTTCATCCCGACAACCCGGAAACCGGCGATGTCGAAGAGTTCCTCCGGCTGAAACGTGCCTACGCCGTTCTGTCCGATCCGGAACGCCGCGCCGAATACGACGCGGAGCGGGAAAGCCGCGAAGCCGGTACCATGCCCATCTTCGAGCTCAAGGATTTTGTGACCGGCGTGGAGGCGGAGGCCAACCGGCGCCTGGGTGTCCTGTCGCTTCTCTACAACCAGCGGCGCCAGGATTCGGACCACCCCGGCGTTTCACTGCTGGATCTGGAGCAACGCATGGGATTTCCGCGGGAATACCTGAACTTCACCATGTGGTATCTCCGATCGAAGGAACTGGTCACGGTAGCCGACAACTCCGACTATGCGCTAACAGCGGCGGGCGTGGACTTCGTCGAGGTGAACGCATCTGACAACGAGATCGTGACTCGCCTGCTGAAACCCGGGAGTGACAAGCCTCGCCGCAAGGGCGCCCGCCCCGGATCCACCCCTGCGAAACCCAAGCCGGAGCACGCCGGCCGAGGGACACGCCTCCTGCTGGGTGCGAGTTCGGAAAAACGCACCGACTCCGGGGTGGGAGGACGAATCCAGCATCGGTCGTGAGCCCGGGAACGCGCGGCCTGCCACCGAAGACGTATGCTAAAAGACATATGTGACCGAAGGTCCCGGTACTTATAGGAACCTTCCGGTGCCATCCGGGTCGGACCGCCCAATTCATTAGCAATGGAGCGAATACATCAAGGATAGCCACCGTCGTTATCCGGCTCTCTGTTCCCTGGCCACAACGGGCGATTGTGACCCGCGGTGACGGAGTAGGACGCACTCATGCCAGCACAAATCCCCTGCCTGACGCCGTTCTCAAAAGAACCGCTTGGAAAATGGGTGGTTAACTCGCGAACACTGGTGATTTGACGCTCGTAAGCGGACTTGGTACTAGTTTGTTGTGAGGCATTGAACCGGGGAGAGGGGTACCGCCGCAAGTATGCACCTTCCTAGCCATTCCGCAATCGGGCGGCAAATTCGGAAAACAGACTTGCTGGAGATGGTTAAGTCGACTTTTCAGGAGTTCGTCGACGATGACTGCCCGAGCATGGCGGCCGCCCTGGCGTACTATACCATCTTCTCTTTGCCTCCGTTGCTCGTAATCGTAATTACAGTGGCCGCCTCGGTGTTTGGAAACGATGCCGTTCAGGGTAGGGTCGACGACCAGTTTCGAGGGCTGATCGGACCGCGGGCGGCGCAGCAGGTCCAAACCATGATCTCTCAAGTCAGGCTGGGCGATGGCGGGAGCCTGGGCGCCACCATCTTCGGCATCGCGGCGCTGGTCTTCGCGGCGACAACCGCATTTGCACAGCTTCAGAGTTCGCTGAACCGAGCTTGGGAAGTTCAGCCCGATCCCAGGCTGAATGGCATCCGCACCTTCTTCACGAAGCGCCTGCTTTCGTTCGGAATGATCCTGGCGGTCGGCTTTCTGCTGTTGGTCTCGCTCGCCCTGAGCGCCGCCTTGAGCGCCTTTGGCGACAGTGTGACTTCGTTCACGCCGCAGTGGATCTCCGCACTGTTATTGCGGGTGGGGAACTCGGTGCTGTCCTTCCTGGTGATCGCCGGCCTTTTCGCGGCCCTCTACAAGGTATTGCCGGATGCCGAGATCGAGTGGCGCGATGTATCGGTCGGCGCGGTGGCGACCGCCATCCTTTTCGTCACAGGGAAGGCCATGGTCGGGCTCTACCTGGGCAACAGCAATGTGGTTACGCCCTATGGCGCCGCCGGATCGCTGGCCATCATTCTCTTGTGGACTTACTATTCCTCGATGATTTTCCTTTTAGGCGCCGAGTTTACCCAGGTGTGGGCGGAGAGGCATGGTAAAGGAATTGTGCCGGAGAAGGGGGCGATTCGCATCCGCCGTGGCCCCGCCGCGCCGGGCACCGTTCCGGAGGCCGGCTGACCGGCGGACGCGGCAGTTCCTCCCTGGACTGAGTCGCTGGACATACGGTGATATCGTCGGTAGTGGGCGGTACCGATCCTTGCTGATGCGACGCATACTTCTCGCCCTACTATTCCTTGCCGGCGGCGCCGGGGCGGAATCGTTCACGCAGACGGAGATCTTCCAGTCCGGCGAGGGTGGATATCACACGTACCGCATTCCCGCGATGGTAGTCAGCGCGAAGGGAACGCTGCTCGCTTTCTGCGAAGGCCGGCACGACTCCGCCGGCGACACCGGCAACATCGATGTCGTGCTGCGCCGCAGCTTCGACAACGGCAGGACCTGGGCCGCCGTTCAGATGATCGCTGACGCGGGGAACGACACCATCGGCAATCCGACGCCCGTCGTGGAGCGCAGAAGCGGCACGATTCTGCTGCTGCTGACGCGCAACCCCGGCGCCGCTACGGAAGGCCAGATCACCGAGGGCCGCCAGCCCGTGGATCGAACCGTGTGGATCACACGCAGCATCGACGATGGCGCGACGTGGAGCGCGCCTATGGAGATCACGGCCCAGGTGAAAAAGCCGGAATGGAGCTGGTACGCCACGGGGCCCGGGAACGGCATCCAGCTTCGCAGCGGCCGCCTTCTGATTCCCTGCGATCACGTGCGGCGCGACAATCAGGAACGCCACTCGCACGTCATTTTCAGCGACGATGGCGGCCGAAGCTGGAAGATCGGCGGCAGCGCCGGGGATAAGACCAACGAATCGGCTGCCGCCGAAGCGCGGAATGGGTCCGTGGTTCTGAACATGCGCAGTTATCATGGCCGCAACCGGCGCGCCGTCCAGCGCAGCCGGGATGGCGGCCTCACCTGGTCACCGCTGGTATTCGACGAAGAACTCGTGGAGCCGGTCTGTCAGGCCAGCCTCATCAGCGCCGCGCGCCCGGGAGGAAAGCCTTCTGGCAGGTTCCTTTTCTCCAACCCGGCCAGCACGAAGCGCATCCGCATGACCGTCCGGCTGAGCCCCGATGACGGGCACACCTGGACGGCATCCCGGCTGGTACACGAAGGCCCTTCCGCATACTCCTCGCTGGCAGTGCTGCGGGACGGCACCATCGGCCTGCTCTACGAGCGCGGCGACCAGAGCCCTTACGAGCGGATCACGTTCGCGCACTTCGATCTGCAATGGCTCCAGGCCGGCCAACCCGTCGGGAAGAGGATATCCGCAATGATCTGACGAAGGGTTCCAGCGGCGCACATTTTCCGATTCGCCCGCCGATCAAACGAGATCCCCGCCGTGCTCCGTGGACGTCGCTCCGGTGCTGTCTGCGATCACGCAGGCAGAGCGCAACCGGAAATGAGTCCTGCGGGACGCCGATGCTACACTGAGGATGAACCGGAGGGATGGCACCGTGAAATTCTTTTTGGATACTGCCAACCTCGACGAAATCCGCAAGGGAGTCAGTTGGGGAATCGTCGATGGAATCACCACGAATCCGACCCTTATCGCGCGGGAGGGGAAGCCGATTGAGGAACATGTTCGCGAAATCTGCAACATCGTGAATGGAGATATCAGCGCCGAAGTGGTCTCGACGGAATCGTCCAAAATGATCCAGGAAGGGCGGAACCTGTCACGCATCCACAAGAACGTGGTCGTGAAATGCCCACTCACCCGGGAGGGTATCAAAGCGACCTCGGCGTTGAGCAAAGAGGGAATCCGGGTCAACGTGACGCTGTGTTTCAGCGCGGGCCAGGCGCTGCTGGCGGCCAAGGCAGGGGCGTACATCGTCAGCCCGTTTGTTGGCAGGCTGGACGACGTCGGCTACACTGGAATGGAGCTGATACGGAGCATCACGCAGATTTATCGGAACTACGGCTTTAAGACACAGATTCTGGCGGCCTCACTGCGATCGCCGACGCACGTGATCGACGCCGCGCTGGCTGGAGCGCAGATCGCCACCATGCCTTTTAAGGTGCTGGACATGCTGTTCAATCACCCGTTGACCGACAAAGGCCTGGACCAATTCCTGAAGGACTGGGCCAAGGTGTTTCAGGAAACGCCGGTCGCCGGGTAGGCGTATATCGAACCAATGCCGTTTGCGGTGTGCTTGCTGATACCTGCCGAGTGGGTGACGCTCGCGCTGGCGGTAGTGCTCGTCGTTCTGTTGGCACTCATCGGATACACATCCTGGCGGGGTTCCCGCATTCCGCCGGAGGAAATCGAACGGCAGCGGCGGCGCATGCTGGTCGCCGGCGGAAAGATGGGCGATGCCACCCTGGTCGAGGTGCGGGACATGCTGCTGTTCTATTCGTACGACGTCCGCGGTGTGGAGTACACAGCTTCGCAGGATGTTTCCCGGCTGGCGGAGTATTTACCGGCGGAGCTTCCGCTGAGCGGGCCGGTGCTGGTGCGCTACAATGCGCGCAATCCGGCCAATTCGATCGTGCTGGCGGAAGACTGGAGCGGATTGCGGGTCACTCGGGTGAGTTGAGAGGCCGGGCCGCCGGCCGGCTTCGCCCGGCTATTGCTTCTCCATCACCAGTTTCTGCTCCATCTCACCCATGCTGCTCTTGAGAGCGCGGGTGATGGTGAGCGTCTTGCCGTCTTCGGAGAGGCTCCAGCGATCGAGCATGGTCATATCGTTGTCTCCGAATGTCATGTTGGAACTGATGACCAGAACATCGCCGTCCCATTTCACGGTGCTCTTGACGGGAGTGCCCATGATCTCGTTGGTGCATTCCTTGCCGTCGGTTGTGTAGATGGCGTGGAATTCGAAGTCGCCCTGATCGCTGGACGACTTGCTGGTGGTCTCCAGTTTGGGCTCTTCGTGAACGATCTTGCTGGTCATGGAGCTGGGCGCCGGCATCTGCCCGAAGCTGCTTTTGGCGGTATTCAGTTTCCAGTCACCGGTGTAATTCGATTTGGCGAGGACCGGCAGGGTTGCCAGCGTCACAAGTGTAGCCGCGGCAAGAAGAGATCGGATAGTCATCAAGCCAGCACCTCAGAGGCATTATAGGAGGGCGACAGGGGTGCCGCCAAGCGGTGCGTCCGCGCGTTACACTCGCGTGTAAATGCGGACGTTGATTGCTGCTTCCCTCTTTTTCTTGCTGAATCCGGCCGCCAGTCTCGCCCGGGTGGTGGTGTTCTGGCAGGAAGGGTTTCCGACGATAGGCAGCCAGCCGGTGGCGCGAGCCACGCTGGTGAAGGCGCTGGAGGGTATGGATCCGGCGTTCACCGCGTTGGACGGGTTGCGGGACCCGGCGGCGTTGGCGGGAGTCGAGCTGCTGGTCCTGCCGTACGGCTCGGCGGTGCCCGCGGATGCATGGGACGGCATTCAGGCCTACCTGCGCGCCGGGGGCAACCTTCTGGTGCTGGGCGGACAGCCGCTGCGCGTGCCGGTAACCGCGGTGAACGGCAGGTTCGCCACCGCGCGGCCCCAGGATACGTATTCGCGCGAGATCGACATCCGGCACAGCTACGAGGCGCCGCAGCAGGGAGCCGCGAAGTTCGTATGGCGAACCGGTTATTCGTTCTGGCGCACGCCGGTGATTCGGGCGCGCCGGTTCTTTGTCCTGGAGGGCCGCCTGAACGGTCTCGGCTACATGATGAACGCGGAGAATGTCGAAGTAGCGGCTCCGGTGGTGGTGATGGACCGTGCCGGCGGGGGGCCGATGGGCGGCGGTGCAACGGCCTCCGGATCGCGGATGGTGCTGCTGGATTTCGAGCCGGAAGAGGGATATTGGGGGTCGGCGGACGGAATCTCGCTGATCCGCGAAACCGCGGGCTACGCGCGATTGGGTGCCACGTCGTTTGCGCTCGAACTCCGCTACACGGCTTTGAAACCGGGAGAGACGCCGCAGGTGACGGTGCGCCTTCGTAATCCGCGGCGGGCACTGGCGGGCGCGGTCCAGATCGAAGTGCTTTCGGGAAGTACGGTAGTGGAAGCCGCGCAAGTGCCGGCGATCGGCAACCAGGTGGAGGTGGAAGTTCCGCTCAAAAAGGCGCCGGAGCCAGGATTCTACATGGTGCGCGGGCTGTACCAGGAAAGCGGACAGGCGCGAGAGTTCTATCAGAACGGCTTCTGGGTGGAAGACGCGTCGCTGCTGCGGTCGGGGCCGGTGCTGGGCGTGAAGGGCGATTTCCTGACGCGGGACGGGAAGCCATTCTACGCGGTGGGAACCAACTACTTCACTACGGATGAGAACGGCTGGGATTTCGCGGGGCCGCGCAACGGCTGGATCTGGGAGCGGGACTTCGGGGAGATGTCGCGGCACGGAGTGAATTTCGTGCGCACGGGAGTATGGATGCCGCGGTTGGCGTTCCTGGACCCGGTCACGGGCGCGGCGCCGGAGCGGTTCCTGCGCAACCTGGAGGCGTTTCTGCTGTCGGCCCGCCGGCACAACATCATCGTGAACTTCACGTTCTATGCGTTCGCTCCGCGGCCCGGCACGAGCCCGCTGGGGCAGATCCCGCTACCGGAGACGCAGGCGCCGCAGACGCCGGCAGCGCCCCCGCGGGCAACACCGGGAGCGGGCGGACGCGGCGGGCGCGGGGGTGCCGGTACTCCCACGTCGGGCAAAAATCCGTACATCGATCCGGACGCGATCTCCGCCGAGTTGAGCTACGTGCTCTCCGTGGTGAACCGCTTCAGGGACCTGCCGTGGCTCTGCTACGACCTGATCAATGAGCCTAGTTTTTCCAATCCGGGAAGGCTCTGGACGGGCAACACGCCCAACCGCGACCCGGCCGAGACCGCGGCCTGGCACCGCTGGCTCCAGGAGAAGTACGGGAACATCGCGGCGCTGGCGGCGGCTTGGTCGGTGACCCCCGGGCAACTGGGCAGTTTCGACAAGGTGCCGCTGCCGGCGGATGCGGACCTGGCGTTCACACGCTACCGGAATGCGCGGGAGGTTCGTGCCCTGGACTACAACCTGTTTGCGCAGGAGATGTTTACCGGGTGGGTGCGCGCCATGGTAACGGCCATTCACGGCACCGGAAGCCGCCAACTGGTGAACGTGGGCCAGGATGAAGGCGGCGTAACGAACCGCGTGCTGAACCAGTTCTACGCGGCGGGCGGCGTGGCGTTCACCACCAACCATACGTATTGGCGCGACGACGCGCTGCTGTGGGACTCGGTCGTGGCCAAGCGGCCGGGCATGCCGAATATCACGGGCGAGACCGGCTACCAGCCGGCGTGGGACATCGACGGCACGTGGCGCTATGACGAGCGGACCGGCCTGGGGCTGACCGAGCGGAAATGGGCCCTGGGATTCGCGGCGGCGTCGAGCGGAGCGCTGCAATGGGACTGGGCGCGCGAAGTGGATTTCGGCATGAAGCGCAGCGACGGATCGGCCAAGGTGTGGCAGACCATGATGCGCGACATGGGCCAGTTCGCGGAGAAGCTCTCGCCGTGGGCAACAGCCGTCTCGCCGCCTGATGTGGCGATCGTGCTGCCGCAGTCGCTCCAACTTTCGGTGTTGAACTCGACCGCGCTCGAGGCGCAGCAGAAGGCGGTGCGCGCCTTGTATCACTACGCCCGCGTCGAGGCGTATGCGGTAGGCGAGTACCAGATCGAGCTGTTGGGCAACCCGAAGCTGATCATCCTGCCTTCGGCCTACGGCCTGACCGGGCGCGCGTGGGAGGCGATTCGCGGCAAGGTGCAAAATGGCGCCACGCTGCTGGTATCGGGGCCGTTCGCCGGGGATGCGCACCTGCACCCGACCGGTCGCCAAAAGGAGGCCGGGCTGGATTACGAACTGGGCTTGATGCTGCGCGAGAATCGATTCATTTGGCAAGAAGGAGAAGCGTGGCTCACCTACTCGGGAGAACGGACAACACATCTGGACCGGGCGGTTCTGGCGGATGGAAGCACGTGGGCCGAGAAGCCGCTGGGCAGGGGCCGGGTGTTGTTCTCGGCTTTTCCGCTGGAACTGAACGACAACCTGCAGGCCATAGGCGACGTCTACCGCTACGCGCTGAAACTGGCCCGTGTGGCCGCCACGTACTCGACCGACGTGCAGGACCCGGGCATCCTGATCTGTCCGACGCGGTTCCCGCGGGCGACGCTGTACGTGTTGACGTCGGAATCGGAAGGACGGCAGGTGTCGTTCCGTGACGCGCGTAGCGGAAAGCAGGTGGCGGGCGCACTGGAGCCTGGCAGGGCGTCGATGGTGTTGCTCGGGGCGGACGGCGCGGTGCTGGCGAGTTACAACTGGAAGTGATTATCGGGTAGTTGAAATCGGTCGTTCTTTTGCTCTCACGGGCGGCCGCGAAACTCCTCGAACCAGTTGTTCACGACGTGGATCGATAAGGGCCGCTCGCCGGCCGGCTTGTCCAGGATCACGAACCGTTTGCCGTCAGCCGAGACATCGTACTGCGGGTACGGCGACGAAAGAAGCGACCGTCGTTCAAACAACTGCGTCCTTGCGCCGGCCGAAAAGGTGGGCCGGGTAGTTACACTCACGGCGATGAGCCAGCGATCCTCAACACCTCCGGAACCGGGCAGCCTGGCGCTCTTCCTCGCCGGAGGCGCATTTGCCCTGATTGGCAAACTGAGGCGCTAGCGCCCGTTCGCGTTTTGCGCTACGTGGGAATCGAGTGAGTGCCCTTGAGCGAGGGTTTTGGATGGCGGTTGGAGGCTCGAACCGTGAACTGCTGTATCGGGTTGAAATGTGCCTCCGGCCGCCCGCCTCCATCGCAGCCCCCTGCAGGCACGAGCGCTAATTATCGATATCCACGACCTGAAAGTGAAAGCGGTCGGGCGGCAACAGGCTGGTCACCTGGGATACCAGTTGCGCCCAGGTGTGATACGCGGTGTCGGCCACGCTCGAGTTCAGATAGAACAGGAACTGGCTGGAGAAGCATTCGATGGGCGGCGGCTGGCGGAAGGTCAGGCGCAGGCCCACTGCTTTCTCCAAGGCAACGCCGCGGGTCGGCACGCGTTTGTCGAGCAACAGCGTGACGAAACTGGCGCGGCCGGCGTGGGGCCAGACATCGGGATGCAGCAGGCGCCGCAGCGTGTCCTGAGCCTCGAAGGTGATTTCGCACTGGCGGATCCACTCCAGCACCGAATCGCCCCAAAGCCAGTGGGAGAGCAGACCCTTATACCGCTCCGTGAGTTGCAGGGCCAGGTCGAGTTTGCGCTGCTCCATGATGACGTCGCCGTCGTCGGTGGCGGCCAGCATGTCCTCAGCTTCGGGAAGCACTGAGTCGAGGCCGGGAGCGCCTTCCGGCGGCCCGTAACCAGCCGCGGAATGCACCAGCAGCGGAGGGAGTTCGTGGGTCTGGGTACCGGGGATTGCGATATACCTGGAATCTCCCATAAGTGCGTCCTCCCCTGATAAGAAAGACGTCTAAACAGGGTGCTTCTGTTTCAACATGTAGCACATCGCGTACCAGTACGCAGGTGGAAGTTTCAATTCGGGTTATCGAGAATTCTTATGCAACGGAAGGATGCCGCCGCGCGAAGGGAGCAAACGGACAAGCATGCTATCATGCCGGTCGATGAACGAATACGCCATCGGTGTCGACCTCGGCGGAACCAATCTGCGCGCCGCCGCAATTGACCGGTCGGGGAGGATTCTGGACAAAATTTCCGGAAATACGAATTTTTCAGAAGGCCGGGAAGCGGTACTCCACGACATCGTCACGGCCATCCAGAAGATGCGGGACGAGCAGGGTCCATCGGGACTGGCGGGGATCGGCGTGGGCATTCCCGGGTTCATCCGCATGAAGGAAGGATTCCTCACCAACTCCAACAATTTGCCATACCTGGAGAACTTCCCGGTGCGGGACGAGATCTCGCGGCGCCTGGGGACCAAGGTGATTCTGGAGAACGACGCCAACGCCGCGGCGCTGGGAGAGAAATGGATGGGGGCCGGGCGCGAGGTGGATGACCTGGTGCTCCTGACCCTCGGAACCGGCATCGGTGGCGGCATTATTTCGGGCGGGAGAGTGATCCGCGGTTTTGTCGGTATGGCCGGCGAACTGGGACACATCACGGTGGTACCGAACGGGAACCCGTGCGGGTGCGGCAACCAGGGATGCCTGGAGAAACACGCGTCGGCGACCGCCGTCACGGCCATGGCGCGTCTCATGCAACTGGGCGAGGAACTGTCGTCGAAGGAAGTTTACGACGTGGCGCTGCAGGCCGGCGAAAAAGGCGACAAGGCCCGCACCATCTGGCGCGTGGTGGGCGAAGCGCTGGGAGTTGCTCTGGCGTCGCTGGTGAACACGTTCAATTTCCCGCTCTACCTGCTGAGCGGCGGGATGCTGCCGGCATGGGAGTTCTTCGCGCCGCACATGATGCGCACTTTGGAACGCCATTCGTTCACGTTTCGCACGACCAAAGCGGAGACCCGCGTGGCCCAGGCCACGCTGGGAAACGAAGCCGGCCTGTATGGCGCGGCTTATCTGCCCTGGCTGGAGCAGTAATCGCCCGTCATTCCGGCCGCGCACCGATGTCGCAGCGGGTTACACTAGGCAAGTTATGAAACCAATCTATCTTGCACTCCTGGCTGCCGCGGTGTGCCTGACTCCCGCCAGCTCGCAGACCGGGACGAACCCGTTTCTCGGACGATGGGACCTCACGGTGACCTCCCCGCGAGGCGCGTCAAACCAATGGATCGAGATCGTGGAGAAGGACGGCAAACTGGATGGGCGCATCCAGCCGGGCGGCGGCGCGTCGCGGCCGATTGTGGCGGCGAAACTGGAGGGCTCGCACCTGGTCGTCACCGTGCAGGCCGCGGGGAAAGGGCCGGAGACCATCTGGGACCTCACGGTCGATGGCAACAAGCTGAGCGGGGTGCAGAAGCGCGGCGGCACGGCTTCGGAACTACAGATCGCAGGGGTGCGCGCGCCTGCCCTGAAGCGGCCGATGCCCAAAGCCTGGACGGCTCCTGAGCCGCTGTTCAACGGAAAAGATCTGACCGGCTGGGAGACCGTGGGACAGAACAGCCACTGGACGGCGCGGGACGGAGAGTTGGTGAACAACAATCCCGGGCACGGCGGAGCGAACATCAAAACCACCCGGAAGTTCGACGATTTCAAGCTGCACATTGAAGTGAACTGCCCGGAAGGGGGCAACAGCGGAATCTATCTGCGGGGCCGTTACGAAATCCAGGTGGGCACCGAGGGTGGCACGCAGCCGAGCCACGAGATGGGCGCGGTTTACGGCTATTTCGCGCCGGCGGCGTTTCCCAAGAAGCTCGGCGAATGGTCGGCATTCGACATCACCCTGGTGGGCCGCACCGTGACGGTGATTCGCGACGGCGTGAAAATACACGACAACGTCGAGATCCCGGGGATCACGGGCGGCGCGCTGGACAGCAACGAAGGGGAACCGGGGCCGTTCTACTTGCAGGGCGACCACCAGGGGGTGATCCGCTACCGGAATATCACGGTCTCGGTTCCGAAGAAGTGAACGAATCACTGGGCGCCGTCGTACCGCGCGGCTCGCGACAGCCGCTTGGTTTCCCCGAAAGCCGAGCCGGGGCCGGACCGGAAGTTGCGATTGGGTTTTTTGCGATTGGACCCTTGGTTGCGGGGCGGCTGCCGATTTGCTAAACTCAATTTGATCCTTCAAAAAGCTCAGTGGGAGGTTCGTTTGCCTTTACGGGACGGGCCGCTTGCACCAATGAGGAAACATGGCACAAAAATCAGGCAAACAGTACGTAGCTGCGAAAAAGAAGGTGGAATCCAGAGAATATCAACTGGAAGAAGCCGTTTCGCTCGTCCAGAAAATCAAGTTCGCCAAGTTCGATGAGACCGTGGAAGTCCACATGCGACTCGGAGTGGATCCGAAGCACGCGGACCAGATGGTGCGGGGCACGGTGGTGATGCCGAACGGGCTTGGCAAATCCAAAAAAGTGCTGGTAATCGCCAGCGGCGACAAACAGCGCGAAGCCATGGACGCGGGCGCGGACTTCGTGGGCGGCGAGGACATGGTGAACAAGATCCAGTCGGAGGGATGGACCGCCTTCGACGCAGTGGTCGCCACCCCGGACATGATGCGGTCGGTGGGCAAACTGGGAAAGATTCTCGGCCCGCGCGGGTTGATGCCCAACCCGAAAACCGGCACGGTTACGATCGACGTGGCCAAGGCGGTGAAGGAAGTCAAAGCCGGCAAAGTCGAGTTTCGCGTGGACAAGACGGGCATCATCCACGCTCCTGTGGGCAAGGTGAGCTTTTCGCCGGATAAATTGGTGGAAAACGCGGCCAGCCTGATTACGGCGGTGATCAAGGCGAAGCCCGCAGTGGCCAAGGGCAAGTACGTGAGGAAGGCAACCGTATGCTCCACGATGGGGCCTGGCATTTCCATCGACACCACTCCATTCAGCGCAAAAGCGGCGGCGGGGCAATAGTCCGGCAGGTGTTTCCATGAAAAAGAAAGAAGACAAGAAGAAAGATGTCGAGTCTCTGCGCCAGGATCTCGCGCAGTTGAAGAACCTGTTCGTGACGGGCTATGAGAAGCTGCGCGTGGACCAGGACTTCGAGCTGCGTAAGGCGGTGCGGGGCGCGGGCGGCAGGTACCGGGTGATCAAAAACAACCTGGCGGAGAAAGCCGCGGAAGGAACCCCGGCCGAGCCGATTCTGAAAGGCCTGCGCGGTATGACGTCCATGGCCTATACCAAGGCCGACCCGGTGGCCCTCGCCAAGGTGTTGACGACGTACGCGCGCACCAATCCCACCTTCACCTTCAAAGCCGGGCTGGTGGAAGGCCGGGTGATTGATGTCACCGCCATCGGCGATCTGGCCAGCCTGCCCTCGAAGGAAGAGATGTTCGCCAAGCTGTTGTACCTGATCAACGCGCCGGCGCAACGGTTGCTGGCGGCGGTGAATGGGGTCGGACGCAACCTGGCGGTCGTCGTGGATCAGGGCGTGAAAGAGAACAAGTTTCAGGCGTGATGAGCGCCGGCAATTTTGAATAATTTAGGAGTTCAAGAATGGCGGACATAAACGCAATTGCGGAACAGATTCAAGGCTTGACGCTGCTGGAGGCTTCCCAGTTGGTCAAGATGCTGGAAGAGAAGCTGGGCGTGTCGGCGGCAGCGGCCGCACCGGTAGCGGTGGCGGGCGGCGCTGGGGCCGCGGCGGCGGCAGCGCCGGTCGAAGAGAAGACCGAGTTCACCGTGGTCCTGATGGCTGCCGGAGCCAACAAGATCAACGTCATCAAGGCCGTCCGCGAGGTGACCAGCCTCGGACTGAAAGAGGCCAAGGACCTGGTGGACGGCGCGCCGAAACCGGTGAAAGAAGGCATCAGCAAGGACGAAGCCGAAGCCATCAAGAAGAAGTTCACGGATGCGGGCGCAACAGTAGAAGTGAAGTAGCGCCGTAGCTTTCAGCGATCAGCCGCCAGCAATGCGCGGGATGCCACGGCGGCGGTGCCGCCGGAAGCTGAAAGCTGAACGCTGACAGCTCTTCTGTAGGGTTTGACACCGGGCGTAACTCCTGGTAGAGTGAGTAGTTGGGCTTTCGATTCAGCCGGATTCGATCCCAATTGGTGACTGTGATTCCTGAATCCTGGAACTTCAATTGCAGTTCAGGTGGAGCTGCACAGAGGGGATTTCTGCGCTTCTTCAATCCTAACAGCAACTTACAGGATTTGTACGCCCGCATCCCCGCAGATTCCGTCTTCATCCGAAGCATCACTCCGGCAACACGATTCCTGCCCCTGTTTCATAACCATTCGGCGCTCCGTGAGCTGTCTCGAGCCGGGGCGCCGTTAGTTTTGTACTGTTGAGCACAGCTTTCTTTGCCTTGGCTGTTCGGCCGTCTGGAGTATAAGAATGGATATTCAAAATAACGGCGCCGTCCCCGAGCGAGTAGACTTCTCCAAGATCAAAACTTCCATCCCGATCCCGAATCTGATCGAAGTACAGAAGAAGTCCTACGAGCGGTTCCTGCAGATGGACCTTCTCCCCAACGAGCGCGAGGATATCGGACTGCAGACCGTATTCAACTCGGTGTTTCCGATCTCGGACTTTCGTGGGGTCAGCGATCTCGAGTTCGTCGACTACTCGATCGGCAACTGGGAGTGCAAGTGCGGCAACCTGAAGGGGCTGCATCACCTCCGTTCCACCTGCCGGAACTGCGGGGCCACCATCCGCACCGACCCGTTCCACGCCGGAGATATCCTCTGCCACCACTGCGGGACGTTCAACAAGAACGTGGTGACCTTCTGCAACAAGTGCGGCGACCCGGTCGGGCTGCAACTGAAATATGACATGCAGGAGTGCCAGGAGCGCGGCATGACGTACGCCGCTCCCCTCAAGGTCACGATCCGCCTGACGGTCTACTCCAAAGACGCCGAGACCCAGAAGAAGAGTGTCCGCGACATCAAGGAGCAGGAGGTATTCTTCGGCGAAATTCCGCTGATGACCGACAACGGAACGTTCATCATCAACGGGACCGAGCGGGTGATCGTTTCGCAGTTGCACCGGTCGCCGGGCGTGTTCTTCGAGCGCGTGCCGGCGCAGGGCTACTACCTGGGCAAGATCATCCCGTACCGCGGAAGCTGGGTGGAGTTCGAGTACGACAACAAGAACATCCTCTACGTGCGCATCGACCGCAAGCGGAAGTTCTACGGCTCGGTGTTTCTGCGCGCCCTGGGGTTGAAAAGCGACGAGCAGATCCTGCGCGCGTTTTACCGCGTCAGCAAGCTCAACATCAAAGACAAAAAGCTGCTCTGGAACGTGGATGAAGGGCTGGTGGGGCTGAAGCTCTCGCACGCCATCGCGACCAAGAGCGGCGAAACCGTGGTGGCGCAGGGCAAAAAGATCACCTCGGGGCTGTACAAGGAAATTCAGAAGGCCAAGATCGCGCAGGTGGAGGTGGCGTCTAACGACCTCGAAGGCGCCCACGTGGTGGCCGACGTGGTGGACATGTCCACCGGCGAGGTGCTGATCGACGCCAACAGCGAGTTGACCACGGTCACCGTGAGCAAGCTGATCGAAGCGGGCATCGAGGAATTCGAAATCTTCTTCCCGGAGCGCGACGAAGTGGGGACGGTCGTGTCGGCAACCTTGAGAAAGGACGCCGTCAAGACCCAGAACGAAGCCCTCATCGAAATCTACCGCAAGCTGCGGCCCGGGGATCCGCCCACGCTGGACACCGCCACGCAGCTCTTCCAGGGCATGTTTTTCGACCCGCGCAAGTACGATTTTTCGCGCGTTGGCCGCATGAAGTTCAACATCAAGCTGTTCGACAAGTCGGATGCCACGAGCCTGGACAAGCGCACCCTGGACGCCGAAGACTTCAAGGCCACCATCAAGTACCTGCTGAAACTGCGCCGGGGCCTGGGAGCGGTGGACGATATCGACCACCTCGGCAACCGCCGCGTGCGCGCGGTGGGCGAGTTGCTGGAGAACCAGTTCCGCATCGGGCTGGTCCGCATGGAGCGGGCCATCAAGGAAAAGATGTCGGTGTACCAGGAGATGTCGACGGCCATGCCGCACGACCTGGTGAACGCCAAGCCGGTAATGGCGGCCATCCGCGAGTTCTTCGGATCGAGCCAGCTTTCGCAGTTCATGGATCAGACCAATCCGCTGTCGGAAATTACCCATAAGCGGCGACTCTCGGCGCTGGGGCCGGGCGGGCTGAGCCGCGAGCGCGCGGGATTCGAAGTGCGTGACGTGCACCCCACGCACTACGGGCGCATCTGTCCCATCGAGACGCCGGAAGGTCCGAACATCGGATTGATTTCGTCGCTTTCCTGTTTTGCCCGCATCAACGAATACGGATTCATCGAGAGTCCGTACCGCAAGGTGGTGAAGGGTATCGTGATCGACGAGGTCAGAGTCCTGAACCCCGGCGATACGCATTTCAAGGTGGGCGACATTGCGCCGCGGCAGGAAGCCGAGGAAAGTAACCGGAAGATCGCCGGCAAGAAGCAGGGCGCGGAGTACGAAGCCCACTGCGAGTACCTCTCGGCCTGGGAAGAAGACAAGTGGGTGGTGGCGCAGGCCAACGTCCAGCTCGACGAGAAGGGCCGGATCGTTCCCGAGCTGTGCAATGCCCGCCAGGCCGGCAACTTCGTGCTGAAGCCGCGCGAGGAGATCGAGTACATCGACGTGAGCCCCAAGCAGCTCGTCTCGGTGGCGGCGAGCCTGATTCCGTTCCTGGAGAACGACGACGCCAACCGCGCGCTGATGGGATCCAACATGCAGCGCCAGGCCGTGCCGCTGCTGCGCGCCGACGCTCCTTTCGTGGGCACCGGCATGGAATACGTGACGGCGCGCGACTCGGGCGCGGTGGTGCTCTGCAAGCGCCCCGGAGTGGTGGATTCGGTAGACTCGGAGCGCATCATCGTGCGGGTGGAGGGCACGGCCCACGAGGGGCAGCTTTCCCGCGAAGTGGGCGCCGACATCTACCAGCTCACCAAGTTCAAGCGCTCCAATCAGAACACCTGCATCAACCAGAAGCCGATCGTGCGCGTGGGGCAGCGGGTGGTGAAGAACCAGGTCCTGGCCGACGGCCCCTGCACCGACGAAGGGGAACTGGCGCTGGGACGCAACGTGCTGGTGGCGTTCATGCCGTGGCGCGGGTACAACTTCGAAGATGCCATCCTGGTGAGCGAGAAACTGGTCAAGGACGACTACTACACTTCGATCCACATCGAGGAATTCGAGATCGAAGCCCGCGACACGAAACTGGGCCCGGAGGAAATCACGCGCGATATCCCGAATATCGCCGACTCCTTCCTGCGCAACCTGGACGAGAGCGGCGTGATCCGCATCGGCGCCACGGTCAAGCCGGGCGACATCCTGGTGGGGAAGGTGACGCCCAAGGGCGAAACCCAGCTCACGCCGGAAGAGAAACTGCTGCGCGCGATTTTCGGCGAAAAAGCCGGCGACGTGAAAGATGCCTCGCTGTACTGCCCGCCCGGCATCGAGGGCACGATCGTGGACTGCAAGATCTTCTCCCGCAAGGGCCAGGAGAAGGATGAGCGGTCCAAGGCCATCGAGGAATCGCAGATCGCACGGCTGCAGCGCAACCTGCAGGACGAGATCCGGATTCTGACCGACGAGCGCGCCAAACGGCTGAGCACTCTGCTGGAGGGCAAAAAGCTGCTGGCGGACCTGCACGACGAGAAGACCAACAAGCGCCTGCTCTCCAAAGACACGGAGATGACACGCGACATCATCGAGAAGATGAAATCGCGCGACCTGAAGCGCATGCGGCTCCAGAACAAAGACCCGCGGCTGAACGAGCAGATCGACGAAATCGAAGAGATGACGTCGCGGCAGATCGCGGTCCTGGAGAAGATCACCGACGAAAAGATCGGCAAGCTGCGCAAGGGCGACGAGTTGCCGCCGGGCGTGATCAAGCTGGTGAAGGTCTACATCGCCATGAAGCGCAAGCTTTCCGTGGGCGACAAGATGGCCGGACGCCACGGCAACAAGGGCGTGATCGCGCGCATTCTGCCGGAAGAAGACATGCCTTACCTGCCGGACGGCACGCCCGTGGAGATCGTGCTCAATCCGCTCGGCGTGCCTTCCCGCATGAACGTGGGGCAGATTCTGGAGACGCACCTGGGCTGGGCGGCGAAGGCTCTGGGAGTGCATTTCGCGACCCCGGTGTTCGACGGGGCCACCGAGCGGGAAATCAAAAAGGCCCTGGGTGACGCCAGTCTTCCCAGTTCGGGCAAGACCACCCTGCACGACGGCCTCACCGGAACCGCGTTCGAGCAGCCGGTGACGGTGGGCTACATCTACATGATGAAGCTCTCGCACCTGGTGGACGACAAGATTCACGCGCGCTCGATCGGCCCGTATTCGTTGATCACGCAGCAGCCGCTGGGCGGCAAAGCGCAGTTCGGCGGGCAGCGCTTCGGCGAAATGGAAGTCTGGGCCCTGGAAGCCTATGGCGCCGCGTACATTCTGCAGGAACTGCTGACGGCCAAGTCCGATGACGTGTATGGGCGGGCCAAAATCTATGAAGCCATCGTAAAGGGCGAAGCCGCCATCGAGCCGGGCGTACCGGAATCGTTCAACGTTCTCATTCGCGAGTTGCAGTCGCTGTGTCTCGATGTGGAGTTGATGAAGAAGCCGCGTGAGATCGCCGATACGGCGCTGGCGGCGGATTAACAGGAGCGGTCAGCGATCAGCGGTCAGCACGGGTTGAGCTGATCGCTGAGGGCTGACCGCTGAGAGCTTTTACAGACTGGAGGCTATTTTGAGATCTTCTCCGTACGATCGAGCGAATTTGATCGCGGATTTCGATTCGATCCGCATTTCTCTGGCATCTCCGGAAAAGATCCGGAGCTGGTCCCACGGCGAAGTCACCAAGCCCGAGACCATCAATTACCGGACGTTTAAGCCGGAGCGGGACGGCCTGTTCTGCGCGCGGATTTTCGGTCCTACCCAAGATTGGGAGTGCTTGTGCGGCAAGTACAAGCGGATGAAGCATCGTGGGGTGGTGTGCGACAAGTGCGGCGTGGAGGTCACGCTGGCCCGCGTGCGGCGCGAGCGCCTCGGTCACATCGAGCTGGCCAGCCCCTGCTCCCATGTGTGGTTTTTCAAGGGCCTGCCCAGCCGCATCGGGCACCTGCTGGATATCACGCTCCGCGAGCTGGAGCGGGTGCTGTATTTCGAAGCCTACGTGGTGGTGGATCCGGGCGAAGTGACGGAGCTGAGCCGCGGCGAGGTGATCACTGACGAACGGAAGCGCCAGCTCGACCAGGAAGCGCCGGGCAAGTTCGTGGCCATGATGGGCGCCGAAGGCATCAAGGAGCTGCTGAAGAAGGTCGATGTCGAGGCTCTTTCCGAAGAGATCCGCGAGAAGATGAAGACCGAGCAATCGGTCCAGAAGAAGCTCAAGTTCGCCAAGCGGCTGCGCGTGGTGGAATCGTTCCGCAAGTCGGGCAACAAGCCGGAGTGGATGATTCTGGACGTGATTCCGGTGATTCCGCCGGAGTTGCGCCCCCTGGTGCCGCTGGATGGCGGACGTTTCGCCACCTCCGACCTCAACGACCTGTACCGCCGCGTGATCAATCGCAACAACCGGCTGAAGAAGCTGATCGAACTGCATGCGCCGGACGTGATCGTGCGCAACGAGAAGCGCATGCTGCAGGAAGCCGTGGACGCGTTGTTCGACAACGGCCGCCGCGGCCGCGTGCTGCGCGGCGCCAACAACCGGCCGCTCAAGTCGCTCTCCGACACGCTGAAGGGCAAGCAAGGCCGCTTCCGCCAGAACCTGCTGGGCAAGCGCGTGGACTACTCGGGCCGTTCGGTGATCGTGGTCGGTCCCGAGTTGCGCCTGCACCAGTGCGGGCTGCCCAAGAAAATGGCGCTCGAGCTGTTCAAGCCGTTCATCTATCACCGCCTGGAACAGCGCGGGCACTGCACTACCATCAAGCAAGCCAAGGAACTCGTCGAGCAGCAGGACCCGGTGGTGTGGGACATCCTGGAAGAGGTGATCAAGGATCACCCGATTCTGCTGAACCGCGCCCCCACGCTGCACCGCCTCGGCATTCAGGCCTTTGAGCCGGTGCTGGTGGAAGGCAAGGCGATCAAGATTCACCCGCTGGTGTGCACGGCCTTCAACGCGGATTTTGACGGCGACCAGATGGCCGTTCATATTCCGTTGTCGCCCGAAGCGCAGATCGAAGCCTCGACCCTGATGCTCTCGGCCAACAACATCCTTTCTCCGGCCCACGGCGCCCCCATCGCCATTCCGACCCAGGACATGGTGCTGGGCTGCTATTACCTGACCAAGGCCCGGCCCGGCGCCAAGGGAGAGGGACGCACCTTCGCTTCCACCGACGATGTGCTGATCGCGCTCGAGATGGGCGAGGTGGAAACCCTGACTCCCATCAAACTGCGCTACACCGGCCGCGTGATCGACCTGGTGCACGCTTTCGACAACCAGAACATCCTGCACACCGAGCCCATCGAGTTCAACAAGCAGTACATGGAGACCACGGTGGGCCGCGTGATCCTCAACGACAGCCTGCCGCAGGACATGCCGTTCATCAACGGCCTGTTGAAGAAGAAGGGCCTGGCGCAACTGGTGCAATACTGCTACCTGAAATTCGGGTTGCAGACCACGGTGCAGATGCTGGACGAGGTCAAGTCGCTCGGGTTCCTCTACGCCACGCGGGCGGGCATTTCGATCGGCATCGACGACATGGTAGTGCCGGGCGAGAAGGCGGGCCTGGTGCGCGAAGCCGAAAAAGAAGTGGTGAACGTCGAGAGCCAGTACCAGGACGGCGCCATCACCCACGGCGAACGCTACAACAAGATCATCGAAATCTGGTCCAAGGTCACCGAGAAGGTCTCCGACGAAATGTTTCAGGCCATGGAAGAGGACGACCGCACGGGCCGCTACCTCAACCCGATTTACATCATGGCCGACTCGGGCGCGCGCGGTTCCAAGCAGCAGATCCGCCAGCTCTCCGGCATGCGCGGTTTGATGGCCAAGCCATCCGGCGAGATCATCGAGACTCCCATCACGGCCAACTTCCGCGAAGGCCTCAACGTGCTGCAATACTTCATCTCCACGCACGGCGCGCGCAAGGGTCTGGCGGATACCGCGCTGAAAACGGCCGATTCGGGCTACCTCACGCGCCGCCTGGTGGATGTGGCGCAGGACGTGATCGTGACCGAACCGGACTGCGGCACGACCGAGGGTATCTACGTCGAGCCCATCATCGAGTCCGGCGAGATCATCGAGCCCCTGCGCGACCGCATCGTGGGCCGCGTGGCGCTTGAAGACCAGAAGGACTACGAGGGCAACGTGATCGTCGCTGTCAACCAGGAGATCACCGAAGACCTGGCGGCGGCGATTCAGTCGGCCGGTATCGAGCGCGTGAAGATCCGCTCGGTGCTGACCTGCGAATCCAAGCGCGGCGTGTGTGTCATGTGCTACGGCCGCAACCTGGCCACGGGACGGCTGGTGGAACGCGGCGAGGCGGTGGGCGTGATCGCGGCGCAATCCATCGGCGAGCCGGGCACGCAGTTGACCATGCGCACGTTCCACATCGGCGGCACCGCGACGCGCGTCAGCGAGCAATCCACGCAGGACGCCAAGTCGGACGGTTTCGCCCGCTACATCGGCATTCAGACCGTGCGCAGCAAGCAGGCGGAGCTGATCGCCATGAACCGCAACGGCATCATGGCGGTGGTGGACGATAAGGGGCGCGAAAAGGAGCGCTACCCGGTGGTGTACGGCGCGCGCGTGCTGGTCGAAGACGGCGCTCCCGTCAAGAGCAACCAGGTGCTGCTCGAATGGGATCCGTATACATTCTCGATCCTGACCGAGGTTTCGGGCGCGGTGCACTTCCGCGACCTGATCGACGGCATGACCTTGCAGGAGCAGGTGGACGAGATCACCGGAATGTCGCAACTGGTCGTCACGGATTCGCCGGACGAGAAGCGGCAGCCGACCATTGAGGTGCGGCCCGATACGCCCGGCAAGGCCGACCGCAAGAAGTACCTGATGCCGACCCACGCGCACCTCATGGTCCGCGACGGCGAAGAAGTGCATGCCGGCGACGTGCTGGCGAAGATCCCGCGCGAAACCACCAAGACCAAGGACATCACCGGCGGTCTGCCGCGCGTGGTGGAGCTGTTCGAAGCGCGCAAGCCGCGCGAGACGGCCATCATCGCGGAGATCAACGGCGTAGTGAAGTACGGCGAAGTCAGCAAGGGCCAGCGCAAGATCTACGTGGAAGGCGAAGCCGGCGAAAAGCGGGAGTACGCGCTGCCGCGCGGCGTCCACATCAACGTGCAGGAGGGCGAGCGGGTCAAGGCCGGCGAGCCGCTCATGGACGGGCCGCGCGACCCGCACGACATCCTGGCGGTACTCGGCGAAAAGGAACTGCAAAAGTACCTGGTCAACGAGATTCAGGAAGTCTACCGGTTGCAGGGCGTCAATATCAACGACAAGCACCTGGAAACCATCTCGCGGCAGATGATGCGCTGGGTAGAGGTGGAGGATATCGGCGATACCGAATTCCTCCCGCAGGAAATCGTTGACAAGTTCAAGTTCCGTGCCGAGAACGCACGGGTCACCGACGCGGGCGGGCGTCCGGCGCAGGGCAAGGCCAAACTGATGGGCATCACCAAGGCTTCGCTCTCCACCGATTCGTTCATCTCCGCGGCGTCCTTCCAGGAGACCACGCGCGTGCTTACCGAAGCCGCCATCAACGGCAAGGTGGACTACCTGCGGGGCCTCAAGGAGAACGTGATCATGGGCCGCCTGGTGCCGGCCGGCACCGGCATGGAGTATTACCGCCAGGTGAAGATCGCGGGCGAGGACGTGGTGGAAGAGCCGGTGGCCGAACCCGCCCTGGACGCGATCCCCGGTTACGACGAGGAAACGCGGCTGCAATACGCCGGCGGTCTCCCGGAGGACACCGGAGAAGAATCGCTGGCGGAGTAGGTAGGGTGTTCGCACTGACGATCAACATCCCGCTGGACCGGCCCGTTCAGGACAGAGCAGTGGGAGTTGATCGTCTTCGAGCTTTATCCTAGGGAATCGTAACACCCTCGAAACGATACGTGTATTTCCAAGTGTGTTGTCCGCCGAGAGATATGCCCGGAGCGGTGAAAGACCCAACCTGCGACGGATCGGGGCCTACTTCCACGACAATTTCGATTCTGCCGGGGCTCAGGCCGAAGCCAACCATCGACCCCGCCGGCCAGAAGGTGACCGTCCCATCGGACGCACGAACGGAACCGAAGGCCGACAGGTCCTGGTAGCCGTAGTGGTGCACGAGACGCACCGTGACCCAGGAGTTCGGGGCGCCTCCGGTCCAGTTGACGGTGAAGGGCTGCTGCTGTGACACCGTGATCCCCGCCAGCGGCGTAGTGATGTCGATCCCCCGGCCGATCTGGACGGTGGATTGAAATGCCCCTGCGTCCGCGCCACCGCTCGCGCTGACCTGGAAGGCCCCCGGCCGGACGGTTCCCGCGGGCAGGGTTGCGCTATAGACATTGAGCCCGCTCACCGGTCCCTCTTCTAATGCCTCGATGGTCGCCGGCACCGGGCCGAAATCAGGTCCTTGAACGGATATGTCTCCTGCATCAAGACTGCGGTAACCCGGCACTGGGCAAGCCGGCGCGAAATCGTCGCGACCAGTCGCGATGGGCCCCTCGAAGACTGTAACCGGAGCTTGCTTTCCCGGCGAGGCCTGTAGGGATACGGTCAGAAGGTCCGACTCGGTGTTTGTTCCGTCGCCGGGCGGATAGGCTGTAATTGTCTTCTCCCACGTAATCTGGCCGTAGCCGGCGGAAAGGGGATCCACGCACTGCCCGCCTCCCTTGTGGATGGCGATGGTGACAGGTTGGCTGATGCCGTAAGGGACCCAGACCTGCAAAGGGACGGCGCAGCCCTCGCGCGCCGTCTCCGGTATCTGGAAGTTGAACTGGTCCACACCGATCAGCCCTGGGGCCAAGCCGGCCCAGTAGACGTCTGTTGGTCCGATGGGGACGAAGTACGGTCCGCTGTGTACAAAGTCCAGATACAGCCCTGGGCCGGAGGACGCGTGCTGGGATAGCGGGCTGGCCAGAGCAGGCATTCCGTCGGGTGGGGGATTGGTCACGGCGCCTTGGCCAGTCCCGTAGATGGAGATGTAGCTGCCCGGCGAGGCGCTGTTCGACAGTGAGTTGATGGAAACACTGCCATCGGCGCTGACGTTGAGCGCCGCGCCCTGCCCGCAGCCGCTGCTATCCATCGTGAATATCCCTTCCCCTCCCTCCAAGTTCAGCGGGTAGATGTCGCTGGATCCCGCCGCGGTTGTGACGACCACGCCGGTAAACTGTCCCGTTGTCAGGCCGGGATAGCGAAACGGCAACTGAAAATTGATCTGGCCTGGGGAGACATAGAACAGGGGCGCTGGAAACCCATGCACCGTGACAGACGTGCCGGCGAGTTGAGTGGGAAGGGGAATCGTGGATGAGGTTTCCGTGGAGGACGCGAGGTTGGCTCCGAAGATGATGGCAATCGAGCCGGGCGAGAGTCCTTCAGCAGGGTGAAACGGGCCAACCAAGGTAGTTGTAGTAACGGCGTAACTGGCGGCGTTCACCGCGCCACCGGGAAAGATAACTGGTTTTTGGCACCAGGCGGATGTTACGAGTCCTATCAGGAGAAGAAGCAAACGGGTCGAGGGCATCTTGAGGCTCCTAAAATGTCTGAGCCAGAAGACCGCTGATTGTGACCGTGAAGTTCTGATCCTGCCCATCGGCAGCCTGGAACGGAATCGTTGTGCCAGGGCTGTTCACGGCCTTCCCGGAAGCGTCCGTTAACGCCACGTCGCGGCTGAAAAGCCAAAGCTGGAGCGGCAAGCCAGCGGGTACAACCATCTGGTAGTCCCGCCCGTTGGCAGCCACGCTGGTATTTTGCGCGCCCTGGTACGCGCCATCGCCGAATTTGACGCCGACGATGAGTTTCCCCGCGCGCAGCGGCCCGTCCTTCACTTGCGGGAGCAGATGTTTCGGATCGCCAATTCGAACTTTGAGGAACACACCCTTCGTTAGAGCAAGCGTGTACCCGGTCGTAGCGTTGGCGGCGACGGTAACGATCGGTCCGGCGGACCATTTGCAGGGATCAAGATAGGGCAGGCCAGGTACGCTGGCGCAGATGGCATAGCTGCCCACCGGCAGCGAAGGCAGGGCAAACGCGCCGCTGGCATCAGCGGAGGCCGCGCCGCTCTTAACGGTCTCTCCCGGCGCCGGCACGGGCTGGTTCCTGGCGTCTGCCACGGCGCGAAACAGCCGCCGGTACGTGATCTGCGCGCCGGGAATCGCGGCGCCCTGGGAGTCTTTCACTACGGCCTGGAGCGTTCCAGTTGCTGTGGGTTGGCACACGGCGCAAAAGGATATCAACAGACACGCACATCCTGATCTTAGAAGAAACATAATGATCGCACTTGCCTCCTCTTAGTTGTAACGGGACGGGTTGTAGGGTCCGTTCCAGTTGTAATTCAAGTTCTGTGACCCGCTCGGGCCATAGGGGTAACAAGAGCCCCCCAGGTTCATGAATGGCCTGATGACCACCGAATGTCCGGTTAGGGAGCTTTGGTTAAACCCGGCGGCGTTGCTGTATGGCGCAGAGGGCGGGTAACCGGGACAGACGCGAAAGTCATGAGTCTCGCCAAGTATCAAGAGCGCCGATTGCATACCCGGGAGTGTGAAGAAGTGGGTTAGATCGCTGTAGTCCAGCGCCGCCGCTTGCTGAACGTGCTGGTCCTCGCCTGGACCTGCCAAAGTGGTCGGGTACATGTGGCTATCGACTATGCTTGGCTGGACGCCGTTGTACATTTGTACTTGGAAGAGGCTATTGCCCAACCCACCGCAACTGAGGCGACCGTAGTCGTGGTGGGTAACGTCGTGCGCCACGCCGATGCCGCCGCCACCGATGGCAGAGTAGACCGCGTCCAGATTCGACTGGCGGGCATAGTCCCCCCAGACATTCAGGCAGTTGCACGTACCGGTTCCAAACACCGTATCGACATCCGATGGTGGGCATAGCGGGTCCGCCGTCCCGTCGTCCCAGGGCGCCGACCAGGTGACCTGGCTGGTCTGGAAGCCGTGGTTAAACATCAGTGTCCGCAAGCGTGCGAGCACATCCACGTAATCCCCAGGATTCATGCCGGCGGATCGTGGGCTCGAGTTATCGTAAATAAATCGAAGCTGGGCGGTAAAGGCAACCAGGTTCACCTCCTGTTGCCCTTCCAACTCCGATACCGTCACTTTGCCCTGCGCAGCGCCCAACACCGCGTCGATCACGTCGAAGTAGTTGTTCCACCCGATAAAGTACGGGTTTGTCGGGGCGCAGTCGTACGACGCGTTGTTGCCCTGGCTGATGGGGAATGAGTTGTCGGTGTTCAATCCGAAAGGAAAGCCCGGCGTGAACTTCACATATGCATGCGGCGCTTGCACGTAATCGCTACAAACCGGTCCCGCGGGCGAAGATGTGGAACCTACCGGGACCGTCGTGGACCAAGTCGACGCGTTCCCCAGGTCCGCGCTGACGGTGACTCTTGGAATACCCGCATCATGCACGTCCTGAAAGAAATCCGCGACGTGTGCCGACCAGGTCGCCCAACTCGCGCTCCGATGAACTTGGTCCCACGCCTGGCCGCAGCCCGCCAGCGGACCGTGATTGTCGTCGCAGAAAGTAAAGAAGACACGTACGCCCGAGACGCCCTGCGCGCGCATGTTGTGAAGAATCTGCTGGACGCAACTGCGGATCGACGGCGACCCCGGCGGACAGCTTTGAATGTAGTCGCCTGAAGGAGGGGTGGTGTAACTATAAGAGGGGAACGGTAGAAATCCCAGAGTACCCTCCAGCCAGGTTGGGTCTGCAAGGCTGCTCGTGGAGATCCCGGCGGGAGTCGTGTAAGTGTAGTCCTTGACAATGCCGCCCGCGGTGAGGCGGACATATAACGTTGGGTGAGTGTAATATGTCGCCAGATTGGACATGATCACGGTGCTGTTGAATCCCACCGTGCCTGGAACCGACTGCCAGAACGCTTCCGAAGAGCCGAACCCGGAATAGCCCGCCGAGATTGTCACCGGATATAAGGTTGCCGCGAATTGAAACCGCGCGGAATTGCCGCTGCCGTACGTCAGGGTTGAAAAATTCGTTGCCGGGCTGATCATGTCGAAATTGGCGCGAGTATTCACCGGTAGGGCAGTGCCGTTCCAGACGCCCTGGCGAATGTTGTAGGCCCCCTGAATCCGGTTGGAACCCCAAGACGAGCAGAAGTATCCCGATCCCAGGCCGCATTGCGAACTGAGCGCGGAACCCACCAGAAGATAGGCCGACTGGATGTAATCGTGGAAGATTCCGTAATCTCGCCGATCATCGGGGTAGGGAGATGACCATTCGCTGGGGTAGTACTCGTAACTGCCGCAGGAGTAGCCGCATCCCGGCAGAGGGAGCCCGATAGCCTGGTTGTGGATCACCTCGTACGCCCGCACCGTGAAAACCGCGAGTTGGCCATTGGTAGCAGGATCGTCCGGCGCAAAGTGAGTGGCATCCACACCGCTGGTTATGCCCAACTCCCACATCTTTTGAATGTAAAAGAAATAGGGATTGGAGACGGGCACATCATCGGTGAAATGGGCCGTGCAGTATTGCGGGGTGGAGGGCGTGCAGGAAGGCTGTTGGGTGAGGATGAAGTTTTCGGGGTCGCCGGTCAGCGCGCTGTAAATTCCGCGAATGATGAAGGTAGAAGCGGCGCCACGGGAGAGGGAACCGGAGGGCAGGTAGGTGAGCGGCGAGGTAGTGTAACCCGTGGTGATTCTTCGAAGGTACATCTGGTTGACCGCTGAGAAGTAGGGAGCCGAGAAAGGGACGTCAGAGAATATCTGGTCCTGTGCGTACCCCCCCCCCGGCGAACGCGAGCAACATAAACACTTTGATTTTATCCACTTGTGCGCCTCCGTGAATTGGGGCTGGCGCCGTTTCCGGCGCGCGCGCCTCTTAAATATTTTCAGATCTTTTGGTACTAAAACTACCGAATCGAAAGTATACGCCGCTGGAGGCGAAAGACAAGTACCATTTTTCGGGGGCGGCGTTAACTTTGTAAAGATAAAGAAAATATAGTTTGGACAAGAGGCTGCTCCGTGCCGTGCCCGCGCAAGCCGCGCGAGACGGCCATCATCGCCGAGATCAACGGCCAGGTGAAATACGGCGAAGTCACCAAGGGCCAGCGCAAGATCGTCATCAGGCGACGATGGCGAACAGCGCGAATACTCGCTGCCCCGCGGTGTTCACATTAACGTTCAGGAGGGCGAGCGGGTCAAGGCCGGCGAGCCCCTCATGGACGGCCCCCGCGACCCCCCCGACATCCTGGCCGTGCTCGGCGAAAAGGAACTGCAGAAGTACCTGGTCAACGAGATTCAGGAAGTCTACCGCTTGCAGGGCGTCAACATCAATGACAAACACCTGGAGACCATCTCGCGCCAGATGATGCGGTGGGTCGAAGTGGAGGATATCGGCGACACCGAATTCCTCCCGCAGGAGATCGTGGACAAGTTCAAGTTCCGCGCCGAGAATGCCCGGGTGGTGGAAGCCGGCGGACGTCCCGCGCAGGGCAAAGCCAAGCTCATGGGCATCACCAAGGCGTCGCTGTCCACTGATTCCTTCATCTCCGCGGCCTCCTTCCAGGAAACCACCCGCGTGCTCACCGAAGCCGCCATCAACGGCAAGGTGGACTACCTGCGCGGCCTGAAGGAGAACGTCATCATGGGCCGCCTGGTTCCCGCCGGCACCGGCATGGAGTATTACCGCCAGGTGAAGATCGCGGGCGAGGACGTGGTGGAAGAGCCGGTGGCCGAACCCGCCCTGGACGCCATACCCGGTTACGACGAGGAAACGCGGCTGCAGTACGCCGGCGGTCTACCGGAGGACACCGGAGAAGAATCGCTGGCGGAGTAGGTAGGGTGTTCGCACTGACGATCAACATCCCGCTGGACCGGCCCGTTCAGAGCAGTGGGAGTTGATCGTCTTCGAGCTTTATCCTAGGGAATCGTAACTCCCTCGAAACGATAGGTGTACTTCCATGTGTGTTGTCCGCCGAGAGATATGCCCGGAGCGGTGAAAGACGCAACCTGCGACGGATCGGGACTTACTTCCACGACAATCTCGATTCTGCCGGGGCTCAGGCCGAAGCCAACCATCGACCCCGCCGGCCAGAAGGTGACCGTCCCATCGGACGCACGAACGGAACCGAAGGCCGACAGGTCCTGGTAGCCGTAGTGGTACACGAGGCGTACCGTGACCCAGGAGTTCGGGTCGCCTCCGGTCCAGTTGACCGTGAAGGGCTGCTGCTGTGAAACGGTGATCCCCGCAAGCGGCGTAGTGATGTCGATCCCCGGGCCGATCTGAACGGTGGATTGAAATGCTCCTGCGTCGGCGCCGCCGCTCGCGCCCACCTGGAAGGCGCCCGGCCGGATCGTTGCCGCTGGCAGGGCGGCGCTATAGATCATTAAGCCCGCTCACCGGTCCCTCTTTCAATTCCCCGATTGCCGCCGGCATCGGGCCGAAATTCGGTCCTTGAACGGATACGTCTCCCGCATCGAGGCTGCGGTAACCCGGCACTGGGCAGGAGGGGCCGAAAGCGTCACGGCCACTCGTGATGGGCCCCTTGAAGACTGTCACCGGCGCTTGCTTTCCAGGAGAGGCCTGTAGGGACGCGGTCAGTGTATCCGACTCGGTGTTTGAGCCGCCGCCAGGCGGATGGGCTGTGATCGTTTTTTCCCAAGTGATCTGACCGTAGCCGGCGGAAGGGGGATCGAAACATGGTCCGCCTCCTTTGTGGATGGCGATGGTGACAGGCTGGCTAATCCCGTGAGCCGTCCAGACCTGCAAAGGCACGGCGCAGCCCTCTCGCGGCGTTTCCGGTATCTGGAAGTTGAACTGGTCTACACCGATCAGGCCCGGCGCCAAGCCGGCCCAGTAGACCTCTGGTGGTCGGAAGGGGTTGTTGTACGGTCCGCTGTGCACGAAATCCAGAAACAGTCCTGGGCCGGAGGTAGCGGTGCGTGATAGCGGGTTGGCCAGAGCAGGCATTCCGTCTGGTGGGGTGTTGGTCACGATGCCTTGTCCAGTTCCATAGATGGAAATGTAGCTGCCCGGCGGGGCGCTGTTCGACGGTGAGTTGACGGAAAGGCTGCCATCGCCGCCGACGTTGAGCACGGCGCCTTGCCCGCAGCCCTGCTATCCATCGTGAAGATCCCTTCCCCTCCCTCCAGGTTCAGCGGATAGAGATCGCTGGATCCCGCCGCAGTTGTGACGACCACGCCGGTAGCCTGTGACTCCGTCAGGCCGGGGTATCGCCACGGCATCTGAAAATTGATCTGGCTAGGCGAAACATAGAACAGGTGCGCTGGCAACCCATGCACCGTGACAGATGTACCCGTTAGCTGAGTCGGAAGGGGAATCGTGGAGGCCGTTTCCGTCGAAGACGCAAGATTGGCTCCGAAGATGGAAGCGATTGAGCCGGGCGAGAGACCTTCGGGGCGCTCTGGACGGAGCGTGGTCGTGGTAACCGCATAACTGGCGGCGTTTACTACATCCCCCGGAAAGATGACCGGCTTCTGACACCAGGCGGATGGCACGAAGGCTGCCAGGAAAAGGAGCAAACGGATCGAGGCCATGTTTGCGCTCCTAAAATGTCTGAGCAAGACGACCGCTGACTGTGAACGTGAAGTTCTGATCCTGCCCGGCGACAGCCTGGAACGGAATCGTTGTGCCGGCGCTGTTCACAGGCTTCCCGGCAACATCCGCTAAGGCCACATCGCGGCTGAAGAGCCAAAGCTGGAGCGGCGCGCCGGCGGGTACAACCATCTGGTAGTCCCGGCCGTTGGCATCCACGCCGGTGTTTTGGGCGCCCTGGTACGCGCCGTCGCCGAACTTGACGCCGACAATCAGTTTCCCCGCGTGCAGCGGCCGGTCCTTTACTTGCGGGAGCAGATGCTTCGGATCGCTAATTCGAACATTGAGGAACACACCCTTCGTCAGAGCAAGCGTGTACCCGGTCGTGGCGTTGGCCGAGACGTTCACAATTGGCCCGGCGGACCATTTGCAGGGGTCAAGATAGGGCAGGCCGGGTACGCTGGCGCAGATGGCATAGCTGCCCGCCGGCAGGCCGGACAGGGCGAAGGCGCCGCCGGCATCAGCGGAGGTCGCGCCGCTCTTAACGGTTTCTCCCGGCGCGGGCACGGGCTGGTTCCTGGCGTCTGGCACGGCGCGAAATAGCCGCCGGTACGTGATCTGCGCGCCGGGAATCGCGGCGCCTTGGGGGTCTTTCACTACGCCTTGGAGCGTTGCAGTTGCTGTGGGTTGACCACGACGCAACACGATATCAGCAAATACGTACATCCCAATCTTAGCAGGAACATGATGATCGCACTCGCCTCCTCTTGGTTGTAACGGGACGGGTTGTAACGGGACGGGTTGTACGGTCCGTTCCAATTGTAATTCAAGTTCTGCGATCCACTCGGGCCATTGGGGAAACACGGACGCGATACCCGGTTACGACGAGGAGACGCGACTGCAGTACGCCGGCGGTCTCCCGGAGGACACCGGAGGACATCGGAGGACACCGGCGAAGAATCGCTGGCGGAATAGAGTCTGGTATCCTGGGAGCCGGCATCCGCGGGACGGGTGCCGGCCTTTTTTTGGTGTGCGATGACTATCGACGCGTATCTGACTACCGCCAATCATCCGGATCGCGATTTTGTGGATGGCTCTGTGCTGGACAGGAATTGGGGTGACAACCATCATGCGATGACGCAAGGCGCACTCGCCGCATTCCTTAATGAGCGGCGAAAGTCCTGGGGCATCGAGGCCTTGATCGGATTACGCCTCCGCGTCTCATCCACTCGTGTCCGCGTGGCTGATGTGTGCGCCTTCTCCCTGCCGGAACCGGACGAACAGGTTCCCACGAAGCCACCACTGTTCTGTATCGAAATCCTGTCCCCCGAGGACGGCATCATGGCGATGCTGGACAAGGTGGATGACTACCTGAAGATGAGGGTGCCATACGTCTGGATGATCCACCCGCGGTTGCGCAAGGCCTGGCGGTGCACGCGGGACGGGTGGCACTCCGTCACCGAGCTCCGAACCGAGAGCCCCGAGATGCTGGTCCCGCTGGCAGCCCTTTTTGAAGAATGAACCCCTCCCGCCGTCCCGGCCGCAAAGCCTACCTGCTCATCGCCCTGTTCGCTTTTCTGCTGGTGCTGTTTCCGTTTCTCTTCTGGTATTCGACCTGGTTCGGACGGAAACTCACGGACGCGGATATCGACCGTTACTTCGCCGATCGCTCCAGGCCCCGCCATGCTCAGCACGCGCTGGTCCAACTCGGGGAACGGCTGTCGCAGCATCGCGATGTCTCCCGCTGGTATCCGCGGGTGATCGAACAGGCCTCCAGTCCCAGCCTGGAGTTGCGGCAGACCGCGGCCTGGATCATGGGGCAGGACACCCGCTACGCCCCCTTCCACGCCGCGCTTCTCCGGCTGGTTCGCGATCCGCAGCCCATGGTGCGTCGCAACGCCGCGCTGGCGCTGGCGGCGTTCCAGGACCCGGCGGCCCGTCCCGAGCTCGTCGCCATGCTCCAGCCTTACTCCATCCTCGCTCCGGCCGCCGGCACCTTGAAGTACCGCCTCAAGCTGGGTGACTATGTGAACCCGGGAACCCTGGTGGCGCGAATCGGCGAGGTGGAAGTCCGCTCGGCCGTGCCCGGCGAGGTGCGCGAGCTGGACCAGAAGGAGGGCGCCCAAGTCCGGCAGGGCGATACACTGGCCGACCTGTCGGCCGACAAGAACCACGTGTGGGAAGCGTTGCGGGCCCTGTACCTGGTAGGCCGGCGGCCTGATCTGGAGCCAGTCGAGCGCTACACCCACCCGATCCCGGGCATGCCCGACACGATCCGGCAGCAGGCCGCGCTCACGGTGCAGGCCATCCAGACCAGAGACGTGCCGTAACCACGCTTCGGTTGTCTGTCGACCCTTCCCCCAAGGCTGATGTTCCTCACAGCACTTGGCCGCCAGGCCATGCTGAAACGGGACGCCGGCCCGCGTCCATCCCTTATGTGGAACGGGGCGGCGAAACATGCGATATTGTAAGAGATTACGGCGCACGCCCCTTTTTGCGAGGTTGATTGAGGAAGTCTCTGCTCTTTTTCGTTGGTCTGTTGCTGCTATCCCAGGCCCGAACCACTCAACTGGCATTTATTGTCCTGAATACCACGCATTGGGACGTTGGCCGCCTGCCCAGAGACTGGCAGGTGAAGGTCAATCACGGAAAGCCGGATATTTCAGTGTGTACCGGCGGTGACAGCTCGTGTCTGCATTTAAGGAGTGTGAAGGCTTCGTTCGCGCTCGAGCACGGCGTGGATGTGGATCCGGAGCAGATGCCCTACCTCACCTGGGAATGGAAAGTGACACAACTGCCGGGCGGTGGTGATTTCCGGCGCGCCGCCACCGACGACCAGGCGGCGCAACTCTGGTGGCGTTTGAGGATCGTCGCGTGCTCTCCTACATCTGGGACACCAACGCACCGAAGGGTGCCGAGCAGAAAACCGGGTACATCCCTTTGGTCCACGTTTTCGCCATGGTCTGCCAATCCGGCGATGCCGAGGCGAACCGCTGGATCGTTGAAAGCCGGAACGTAGCAGCCGACTACCAACGGGCTTATGGCAGGCCGTCGCCCCGCGTGAAAGGTCTGCGCATCCAGATCAATTCGCAGCACACCGGCACCACCGCGGAGAGCTACTTCGGTGAAGTCGCTTTCCGTAGTACGCCACGGTAAATGATCCTCGTCACCGGGGGGACCGGCTTCATCGGCAGTCATTTGCTGGAGAGGCTGTCCGCGGAGAGAATCCCCGCCCGGTGCCTGGTACGGCCGAAAGCAGGCCGGAGCGCGCTCCCCGCGCCCATCCAGATGGTGACCGGGGACTTGGCTGAGGGCGCGGGAATCATGGAAGCGCTCGAGGACGTCGATACGGTAATCCACCTGGCTGGAGTTACGGCTGCCCTTCGTGATGAAGATTACCGGACCGGCAACGTGCGGGCGACCGAGGGGCTCGCCCGGGCCTTGGCGCAGCGGAAGGTCCGGCTGGTTCACGTCAGTTCCCTCGCCGCTATCGGACCCAGCCCGGATGGCACACCGGTAACGGAGGAGGCCGAGCCGCACCCCCTGACCTCGTACGGCAGGTCGAAACTCGAGGCCGAGCAAGTCGTCCGCCGCCTGGTGCCTGAAGCCGTGATTGTGCGGCCGCCGGTGGTGTACGGCCCGCGGGACACCGCTGTCATCGAAATCCTGAAGCCCATCGCGCGCGGCATCGCGCTCGAGATCGCTGGCGGCGAGCGATGGTTCAGCGCCATCTACGTGAAGGACCTGGTGGAAGGGTTGGTCGCCGTGGCGCGGGCCCCACAAGCCGCTGGGCGAACTTACTTTCTGGCACATCCCACGACCGTCACCTGGAGCGAACTCGTCTAACATTGCCGCCGGGATCATCGGCCGCCGTTTCATGTGCATCCGCGTGCCTCGCCTGATGGCTCGCCTGGCTGGTTTCTGCGCCGAGACCTGGTCCCGCATTCACGAGCAAGCCCGGCATCCTCTCTCGTGATAAGGTGGCTGAAGCCGAATGCCGGTACTGGACCTGCTCGACCCGCCGCGCTGAGCTCGATTTCGGATTCGTGGCCGGAACATCGCTCCAGACAGGTCTGTCGGAGACCCTCGCCTGGTATAGGGAGGCCGGATGGCTAAGGTACTGAAAACCGCGAAACGCGCTGCGACCTCCTGGTGGGCCGTGGACAAGATGATCCTCGGTTATTTCGCCTTCTCGATTGTCCTGCTGATCGGCTGGTGGAGCCGGATCCCCAACGCACCGGCATTATTGACGTGGCACGTTGCGGGCGGATTACTGGTTGTATTTCAAGTCAAAAGGCCCAACCCCACCAGTTGGTTCTTCCGGAACTGGTATCCCCTTCCCTACGTAGCTTCCTCTTACAAGGAGATGGCGGTGTTCATGCGAGCGGTTCGGCAGGGCGGCTGTGACCGGTGGCTGGCGGACCTCGACTTCCGCATCTGGCACGCCAATCCCACGGTCTGGCTGGAGCGAATCCAGTCACCGGCTCTTACTGAATTTCTCCAGGCGGCCTATACGCTATTCGTACCCGGGGTACTGCTGGTGGCATTTCTCTTATGGAAGAAACGGTACTACGCCGAGTTCCAATATTATGCTTTTTTAATCGCACTGGGCTTTCTCGTCTCCTACATGGGATACCTGATCGTGCCGGCCGGGGACCGCGTTTCCTTTTGAGCCACCTCCAGCATCTGCCGCTCCAGGGTATGTGGCTGTTTCAAGGCATGCAGTCCACTCTGGACCGCCTGGAATCCGCGCATTATGACTGTTTTCCCAGCGGACACACGGAACTTACCATTCTGGCATGCTGGGGTAGCCGGATGGTAAGTAAACGGCTGTTCCGGATCTATTTGGCTTACACTCCGTTCCTCATTTTTGCTACAGTTTATCTTCGATACCACTATACGGTCGACGTGCTCGCGGGGGCCGTGGTGGCGGGTGTGCTGATTGTCTTTGCGCCCGTGCTGTACAGAACCTTGTCGAAAGGGAGTCCTGGCATTGGGGGGCATTGAAGTTGTTGCGGTGGAGGACAAGAAGGCGCTTCGGGAATTCATCGAATTCCCCTACGTCCTGTACCGCGACGACCCATACTGGGTGCCTCCCCTGCGGATCGCGGTTAAGGAATTACTCGACCGGCGGAAACATCCGTATTATGCTAACGCTGATGTCGAGTTCTTCCTGGCGCGTCAGGGCGGCCGAACCGTGGGCCGGATAGCCGGCATAGTCGATCATGCCCACAACCGGTTCCACGAGGAAAAGGCCGGGTTTTTCGGGTTCTACGAGAGTGTGGACGACGGCGAGGTCGCTCGCGCTCTGTTGGCGCGGGCCCGCGGATGGGTGTTTGACCACGGCGCGCAGGTCCTGCGGGGCCCGGTGAACCCATCCACCAATTATGAATGCGGCATGTTGATCGAGGGTTTCGATGCGAGCCCGGTAATCATGATGACGTACAATCCCCGGTACTACCCGGTCCTGATGGAACAGGCGGGGTTGTGCAAAGCGAAAGACTTGCTCGCATACTATATCCATACCGAGAACATGGACAGCGCGAAGATCGACCGCGTCGCCGATCGCGCCGTGGCAACCAACGGCGTCCGCGTTCGTCCTATCAACATGAAAGATTTTGATCGGCGAAGTGGCGAAGGTCTGGGAGGTGTACAACCAGGCGTGGAGCCGCAACTGGGGCTTCATCCCCATGTCGCGCGAGGAGTTCTTCGCGATGGGCAAGGAGATGAAGCAGATCCTGAAACCCGAACTGGTGCTGATCGGCGAGGTGGGCGATCGCGTGGTGGGATTCGCTCTGGCCTTGCCCGATATTAATCAGCGCACTCAAGCCGGCTGGGGGAAAGCTGTTTCCGACGGGTCTGTTCAAAATCCTGTACCATCAGCGATTCATCAAGAAGGTGCGGGTGCTTGCACTGGGGGTGATGGAGGAGTATCGCACCTCGGGTCTCGCGGCGGGGTTCTACGCGGAACTGCTCCGCGGCGCCAAGAGGCTGGGATACCATGACTGCGAAATGTCGTGGATACTGGAAGACAACGTACTGATGAACCGCTCCCTGGAACTTATGGGAGCCAAGCGGTACAAGACCTACCGAATCTACGAATGGAACTGAGGACCCATGCGCCTATCGTCTAGCGATATCACCGGCAAGAAGAAGGGCAGCGGATCGAACGACATGTTTGAGAAGTGTCGCAATTTCACCCGTCCGAGTGATTTGCAGTCCGCCGGCCTCTACATGTACTTCGAAGTTTTCGGTGATCGCGAGGGCTGCGGTCCCGGCGAAGTCCGCATGGGGCACCGCAAGGTGCTGATGTTCGGGTCGAACGATTACCTGGCCCTCATCACCCACCCCAAAGTGAAAGAGGCTGCCGTTCAGGCCATCAAGAAGTACGGAAGCGGCTGTAGCGGATCGCGGCTGCTCAACGGGACCCTGGACCTGCACGTCAAGCTGGAGAGCGAACTGGCGGCGTTCGTCGGCAAAGAGACCGCGCTCATTTTCGGAACCGGGTTCCAGGCCAACTACGCCACGCTTTCGGCGCTCACCGAAAAGGGCGACGTGATGATCTGCGATCACAACCTCCATGCCAGCCTGGTGGAGGGTGCGCTGCGCTCCGCGGCGCGGACCATGCGGTTCCGCCACAACGACCTGGAACATTTCGAACGCTGCCTGGAGAACTGTCCTCCGGAGGACAAGATCCTGATCGTCTCCGAAGGTGTGTTCAGCATGGAGGGCGATATCGCCGACCTGCGCGGCATCATCAAGCTCGCCAAGCCCTACGGAGCCCGGGTCTACGTGGACGAAGCGCACGGTATCGGCGTGCTGGGCCCCACCGGCGCGGGCGCGGCCGAGCACCTCGGAGTACTGAAGGACGTTGATCTGGTGATGGGCACTTTCAGCAAATCGCTGGCGTCGGTAGGCGGGTTTATCGCCGGCGAGCGCGCGGTGATCGACTACCTGAAGCACACGGCGCGGCCGTTCGTATTCTCGGCAAGCCTGCCGGCGGCGTCGGTGGCCGCGGTGGCCGCCGCGCTCGAAATCATGAAGAAGGAGCCCGAGCGCCGCCAGCGGCTGCTGCGCATCGCTCACCTTCTGCGCGACGAGTTGCGGACCCGGGGCTTCAACGTGCTGCCGGGCGAGACGGCGATCGTTCCCGTGGTGATTCAGGACGAATTGGACCTGTGCCGTTTGTGCAAGGCGCTCCTCGAAGAGGGCATCTACATCAACCCGGTGCTGCGGCCCGCCGCGGCCCAGAACCTGCTCCGCATTTCCTGCACCGCCGCCCACACGGAGGCGCACGTAGGCCGCCTGATCGCCACCCTCGACCGGGTGTGGAACGATCTGGAGATTCCGCGGTAGAGCGATCTACGGCTTCGGCGGCGGCACCGCGGGCGGGTTACTCCCGGCACCACCCACTTTCTGGATGATCGCCTTCACGTAGTCTTGGGTCTCCCGGATATTGGGCACTCCTCCCGCCTGATCCACGGTTCCCGGCCCGGCGTTGTATGCGCCCAGCGCCTGCACCAGGTTGCCGGCGTATCTATCTAGAAGCTGCTTCAGGTATTTCGCGCCGGCATCCACATTTTGCCGCGGATCGAACGGGTCGTCCACGCCCAACTGCTGGGCCGTGTCGGGCATGAGCTGCATGAGACCCTTGGCGCCCTTCGCGGATACCGCGCATGGGCGGTAGGCGGATTCCTGCTCGATTACCGCCCGAATCAGCCTGGGTTCCAGCGTCTGGGCCCTGGCGGCAGCCTCGATGATCGGCGCAATCGCGCCATCCGCGAGCGGATCGCAAGGTACATCCAAAGCTGTGTTGACGGGCGCCGGGGCATTCACCGCGCCCGGGTCAGGGGCGGTCGGCGCTTCTCCCGCCGTGCCGCCCAGCGCGACACCCAGGTTCTCTGCCTGCTTGCGAATCGACTCCCGCTGTATTGCGGCCGCCGCCTGCTGCTTCTCCATGGCGGCTCGCATCACCTCCCGCGGCGACAACGCCGGAGTCTGCGCCAGTGCCGAGGATGCTGCCAGCACCCAGATCCATCGCATTCAGGTGGTCTATCGGCGGATCGGGCGGCAGCTTTAGGGCAAAAGACCTGCCGCCAGGCAGTTTTCCTATGGAGTTCGGAAATCCACCCAACCGTACTCCGCGGCGATGCTCCCCAGGATCTCCCGCTCCAACGGCCCGCCGCGGTCACCGTTGGTCATGACCACGGCCCCGCGCCCACCCTCGAGATACCCGAACATCTCGCACTGGAAGCCAACGTTCGAGCCGCCATGCGAAAAGGAGCGCTGGCCGCCGGTCTCGGCGAGGCCCAGGCCCAAGCCATAGTTTCCGCGTACCTTGGTGAGCATCTGCCGCTGCGTTTCGGGCTTCAGGATGTGCCCTCCCTTCTGGAGTTCGATCACCACCCGCGCCAGGTCCGAGGGTGTGGTCCAAAGGCCTGCGGCAGCCATCTCGGGGTAGGTATGCCACTTGCCGGGGATGGCGGCCCCGTTCGCGCTATGGGCGGTGGCGGCATTCGCCCGGTAGCGCGCGGGCAGCGGCTGCTCGAAGGTGCTGTGACGCATTCCGAGCGGGTCGAGCACCAGGCGCCGCGCCAGATCCGGAAACGGCTCGCCGGTTACATCCATCACCAGTTGCTGCATCACCTCGTAGCCGCCGCCCGAATACCGCCACAGCGTGCCGGGTTGGACGTCCACGCGAATCGCAGCGGTGTTGGCCGGCTTGCGGCCGTCCAATATCTCGGGAAGCGTGGGTACCGGCTCATCGGCGCCGTATCCCGGGAAGCCATGGACCGTAAGGCCGGCACTGTGGTTCAGCAGGCGCCGCAGTGTGACTTTCTCGGTCTTCGTGAACTCGTTCTCCGGCACCTTCCAGGTGCGCAGCTTCCGGTTGACGTCCTCGTCCAGCGACAGCTTCCCCTCATCCACCAGCCGCAGGGCCACCATGGCGGCCACGTGCTTGCTCAACGACGCCGCCTGAAACAGCGTCTCCGGGGTGACCGGCCTGCCGCCTTCCGCTGCGGTCACTCCGTAGCCCTTCGCCCAATCGATCCTGCCGTCTGCGATCACCGCCACGCTGACGCCCGGCACGTTGTAGAACAGCATCCGCCCGGCGATCGTGGCTTGGGCTGTACCAGACGGCCGCAGCCCCTGTTCGACCCGCTGGATTCTCCCGGCAAGATCGTCGGCCGCACAGGAAATCGAAGCAGTTGCCAGAAAAATGAAGAGCGCGCGGCTCGGCTGTGGCATCTCCACATTCTATGCCGCGCGTCGCCCCGACAACAGCGTGGCCGCGAACAGCACCAGCGAGATCCACAGCAGATCGGCCAGCAGCAAATGCACCATCTGCATCCACACCGGCGCCAGCAACAGCAAATTCACCACCCCGGCCACCAGTTGCGCGCCCACGAGCACCAGCACCGCCCACGCCCACGTCCGTGCATCCGGGCGCCGGGAAGCCTTCAGCACCGCATACGTCACCAGCCACAAGCCCACGCCCGCCGCAATCACGGGATGCCAGATGCGAAGCCGCACGAAGATGTTGGCTGCCGGGTCGAAATCCTGTGCCAGGCCGGCCGCCAGCGACGGCGCGGGGAACAGTGTGTCGCCCAGCGCGGCAATCGCCCCGCTGACGCCCAGCAGCAGCATCAGGGCCAGCGTGATGCCCGTGGTCCATGCGCCTCTGCCGCGCGCCGTGACCGCGGGTTTCCCGTTGCCCCACCAGGCCGTCAGGGTCAGGCAGGCAAGCAGCGTGAGCGTGTTGATCAGGTGCGTGGAGAGCGAATACGCGCGGTTGGCCGAGGTGTTCTGGGCCACGTGTTCCAGCAACACCAAAGCCGCGCCAATCAACGCTTCGGTGACCAGGAACACCGCCGAAAGCGCCGCCCCCAGCCGCGCCGGATGCCCCCGCGGGAATGTGCGGAAGGCCCACAACGCCAGCACCGCCACCAGAATGAGGTCCAGCCCGCTGGTGGCGCGGTGGGTGAATTCGATGATGGTTTGCGCCGTGGGAGAATGCGGCGTCACCGCGCCGTTGCACAGCGGCCAGTGGTTGCCGCAGCCCGCGCCCGAACCCGTGGCTCGCACGTATGCGCCCCACAACACGACACCCACGTTGTATGCCAGCACGCCCCAGGCATATCGCGCGAACGAGTTCCCTCGCCGTCCGGAGACCGGCGCCGGCGAAGTCCCTGCCTCGGTTTTCAGCATGGAAGGTCGCTTTCATTGTAATCCGCTCTTGACAGCCCTCCGCTCCCAATGCTATTTTTACAACATCTTGCTGCTTTTGCAGCATATGCTATGCGCAAGGAAGGACACCGCAACCTGAGCCGCCGCGAGCGGCAGATCATGGACATCCTCTACCAGCGCGGGCGCGCCACTGCGGCGGAGATCCTGGCTGCCCTGCCCGACCCCCCGACCTATTCGGCCGTGCGCGCCAAGCTCCGTGTCCTGGAAGAGAAGGGGCATGTTCGCCACCTCGAGGAAGCGCTGCGCTACGTGTATGTGCCGACCGTGGCCCGCGACACCGCCCGGCGCTCGGCGATGCGCCACCTCCTCAGCACGTTCTTCGAGGGCTCGGTGGAACAAGCCGTGGCGGCCCTGTTGGACCTGTCCGCGGCGAACCTCTCGCCGCAGGAACTGGACCATATCGCGAGCCTGATCGAGCAGGCCAGAAAGGAAGGAACCTGATATGACGCTGCTGGAATTGTTGGCGGATAACGCCTGGAAGGGGACTGTCATCCTGGGAGCGGCGATGGCCGCGGCCGCCATACTGCGGCGCTCGCCGGCGGCCCTTCGGCACTTGGTGTGGACCGCGACGTTCGCGGCCCTCCTAGCCTTGCCGGTCCTGACGCTGGAACTGCCGCGGAGTGTTTCCCTGCCCGTGCTGGAGGTACCCGCCACCGAAACGGCAATCGTGGTTCACGCGACCCCCGCGCCGAAACCGTCGCACCCCTGGAGCGCGGTCCTGCTGTTCTGGTTATCCGGGTTCACCGCGACGGCGGCCTGGTTCCTTCTCGGAGCCGCCCGCACCTCCCGCATGGTGCGGCGCTCCGTGGCGGCGCCCTATGCCCGCAAGCCGCTCATCCGGCGGCGGGTGCGCGTGCTCGAATCCCCGGACACTCGCACGCCGCTCACCTGGGGAATTCTACGCCCGGTGGTCCTGCTTCCCCCGGATGCCGCCCGCTGGCCTGCCGGCCGTCTCGATACCGTGCTGCTTCACGAACTGGTCCACGTGCGCCGCATCGACGTGCTGTGGCAAGCGATCGCCCAGGCCGCGTGTTGCCTCTACTGGTTCCACCCCGCCGCATGGTACGCCCTGCGCCAGCTCCGCAAAGAACGCGAGTGCGCCTGTGACGATGCCGTACTGCTGGGCGGCATCGCTGCGCACGAATACGCCGGGTATCTCATGGAACTGGTTCGCGACGTGGCCCGGCAGCGGGCGACCCTGGCCGGTGCGCCGGGCATGGCGGAAGCTTCCGATTTCGAATCGCGCATCCGCGCGCTGCTCGACCAGGGCCGCAGGCGCGGGCCGGTGAGCCGCCGCGCCGCCCTGGCGGTCACCGCCGCGGCCTTCGCCGTGATCCTCCCGATGGCTTCCGTCACCGCCCGCGCTCAGGCACGCGGCGCCTTGGCCGGAACGGTGGAAGATGCGAGCGGCGCCCGCGTCCCGCGCTGCGAAGTGACCGCCACGAACCTCGATGGGGCCAACCGCGAGGTGACGCGCAGCAACAGCGCCGGGGAGTACGCTTTCGCCTCGATTCCTCCGGGTCGCTACACGCTCGAGTTCCGCATGCCCGGCTTTGCGGTTTTCAAGGCGGAAACCGTGGTCGTGGCCGGCGCTCCCGCGCGTTTGGATGGCAAACTCGATGTGGGCAGGGTATCCGAGACGATGGTGGTCAAAGGCCAACGGTCCGCCCCGGCCGCGATTCCGGCCAGCCGCGCTCCGGAGCGCATCCGCGTCGGCGGCAACGTGCAAGCCACCAGGCTCATCACCCAGGTGCGGCCGGAATATCCCGCGGACCTCCAGAGCGCGGGCATTCAGGGTACAGTCGTTCTGCGGGCGGTGATCTCCACGACCGGCGATCCACTCAACCTGGAGGCCCTCAGCACCGCCGTGCATCCCGGCCTGGTCAAAGCCGCGCTGGACGCAGTCCGCCAATGGCGCTACCAGCCCACGCTCCTGAATGGCCAGCCGGTGGAGGTCGCCACCACGATCACCATCGAATTCACGCTGGAGTAGTCGGCGCCCCCCGTGGGGCAGGATTTCATCCTGCGGGCCGGTTTCCAACCGGCCCTCCGTCTATCTCAAACTCCGCTCAAAGAACTCCACCATCATCTCGTTCATCTGCCGTGCCGCCGCACCGCTCACCCCGTGTGTCTTCTGCGGATACAGCATGTACTCGAACTGCTTGCCCGCCAGTTGCAGCGCGTTGGTCATCTGTAGCGAGTTCTGGAACAGCACGTTGTCGTCTTCGTAGTTGTGCACCAGCATCAACCGGCCTTTGAGGTTCTTCGCCTTGGGGGGCAGGGCGGTGTCCCGGTAACCATCCGGGTTGTCCGCCGGCAGCCCCATGTAGCGCTCGGTGTAGATGGTGTCGTAGTTCAGCCACTGGGTCACCGGCGCCCCGGCGAACCCCGCGCGAAACACATCGGGCGCGTTCAGCATGGCGTTGATGGTCATGAACCCGCCGTAGCTCCAGCCGTGAATCCCGATGCGCTCCGGGTCGGCGAATCCGAGCGAGAGCAGGTACTGGATGCCGGCCACCTGGTCCGCCAGCTCCGTCACCCCCAGCTTGTGATAAATGGCCGTCTCGAAGGCGTGGCCGCGGCCCATGCCGCCTCGATTCTCGCACTGCCAGACAACATAGCCCTTCTGCGCCAGCACCTGGTCGATGCTCACCCCTCCCTGCCAGGCATTCCGCACCGGCAGCCCTACCCCCGGGCCGCCGTACACGCTGACCACCACCGGATACTTCTTCCCAGCCTGGAAACCGGCGGGCTTGATGAGGCGGCCGTACAGGTCCGTCGTGCCGTCGGCCGCTTTGAATTTCACGATCTCCGTGGGCAGGATTTCGTATTCGTCGATCTGCTTGCGATCCGCCTCGCGGTACACGCCGAGCTCCTTGCCGTCGCCCGCATGCAGCGTGGTGCGCGCCGGAGAAGTCAGGCTCGAAAACGTGTCCAGGTAGTAGGCGCCGGTGGGACCCATGGAGATGACGTGGGTGCCGGGCTCCGGCGTGAGCGCACGCTTATCGCCTCCGTTCAGACTGATGCTGTACAAATGGCGCTCGAGCGAGCTTCCCTCCGTCGACGTGTAGAAAAGCCGCCCCGCGGGCTCGTCCACGCCGTTGATCGCCGTCACTTCCCACGCCCCGCGGGTCAACTGCTTCACGTCCCTGCCGTCGTTGGAATAGAGAAACACGTGCCGGTAGCCTGCGTCGCGTTCACTGGTCCACAGGAATCGCTTGCCGTCGGCCAGGAACTGCACGTCGCCCGCCAGGTTGATCCAGTACGGGTCGGACTCTTTGAACACCGGGGACGCCACTCCCGATTCCACGTCGATCGCGAGCATCTCCAGGCGGTTTTGCACCCGGTTCAGCCGCAGCACGTACACCGACCGCGAATTCGGCAACCACCCCGCGCGCGCCACCAGGTGGAAATCGCGCGTGTCGCCGATGTCCAGCCATTTCGTGGTCCCGCCCGATGCCGGAACCACCCCCAGACGGATGCTGGCATTGTTCTCGCCCACCTGTGGGTAGCGCTCGGGCTCGTACATCGCGCGCGGCTTCAGCAGGTCGGCGTGTGGCACCAGCGGCTCGCGGCTCATGTCGAACTGGAGATAAGCCACCGACTTCGAGTCGGGCGACCACCAGTACGCCGTGCCCAGCTCCAGCTCTTCCGGATACACCCAGTCCGTGCCCCCGTTGCGCAGCGTTTCCGTGCCGCCCTTCGTCAGGCGCGTCTCTTTCTGCGTGGCCACGTCCACCGTGTAGATGTCCCACCCGCGCCGGAAGACGACGATCCTGCCATCCGGCGAGAGCTTGGGGTCGATTTCGGTCACCGGCGTCTTGGTGAGCTGATCCCACTTGCCCGAATCGACGTGGATCAGGAAGATGTCGCCCCGGGCAGGATACAGCAGCAGCTTGCCGTCGTCGGACCACTGGATGCCGCCGGTGCGCGCGCGCCGGTTGGTCCAGTCCATGGGTACATCCGCTGCCGGCGGAGCCTCCGCCGCGCCGTCGATCGCTTCCGTCGACACCAGTTCCCGCGAGCTCTTCGTGGCCGGGTCGTAGATCTTCAGGCTGCGCCCCTCCCGGAATACGAAGGTCTTCCCGTCCGGAGCCCAATTCGCAACGCCCGCGCCGCCGCGGCCCGCGCCTCCCCGCCCCGCACCGTAGAGGGCTTCGAGAGTGATCGGTTTCTTCTGCGCGAACGCGGAAGAAACCAGGAGCAGAATGATGGTGAACTTCATGGTTGTAACTGATTGTAGAACGCCGCGCCCCGCGCCCGCCGCGCCCGCATCTACTCCTGCCGCAGCGCGATCAACGGGTCCATCCTGGCCGCGCGTCGCGCCGGAATATAACTCGCCGTCATCGCTACCACCCCCAGCACCACGGCCACCGCCACATAGGTCAGCGGATCTTCCGGCTTCACCTCGAACAGCATCCGGGTGAGCAGGCGGGACGCGGCGATGGCGCCCGCCAGCCCCAGCACCAGTCCGGCGCCCGCCAGCGCCACGCCCTGCCGCAGGACAATTCCGAGCACGTCCGCCGTCGTCGCGCCCAGCGCCATCCGCAGCCCGATCTCGTTAGCCCGCCGTCCCACCGCGTACGCCATCACGCCGTACACTCCCGCCATCGCCAGGCACACCGCAAGCCCGGCGAAGATCCCCAGCAGCAGCGTACGGAATCGCGGCGCCGCCACGTTTTCGGCCAGCCGCGCTTCCATGGTGGTCAGCTCCACCGGCACATCCGGCGCCAGGGCCCGCGCCTTGCGCCGCATCGTCTCGAAGAGGGCGGATGGCTCGGCGGCGGTGCGCACCAGCACCACCATGTTCGTGGACGCTCGCGGGTGCTGCTCGTACGGCATGTAAATCTCCGGACGCGGCTCGCGCGCCGGCCCGTATTGCCTTACATCGCCCACCACGCCCACAATCTTCATGGGCTTCATGGAGTCAAAGCCGCAGAAAATGGAGTGCCCGAGCGGGTCCTCGCCGGGGAATGCCTTGCGTGCCAGCGCCTCGTTGATCACCGCGGTGAAAGGCGCGTCGTAACTGTCGCTGTCGTTGAAATCGCGCCCGTGCCTGAGTGGTATGCCCAATGTCCCGAACGCGCCGGGCGCCACGATCGAGAACACCGCCTGGGGCGAGCTGACCGAGAGTCCCTCCGGGCCTGGCAGGTGATCGATCCAGTAGCCGCCGTTCGACATCACCTGTCCCGGAGGCGTGCGCGTGGCACTAACAGCCGTGACACCGGGCAGCGCGGCGGTCTCCGCCAGCAGGTCCTTATAGAAGCGGAGGGCGCGCCGCGCGCTTTCCACGTTGGACGACGGCACGCTGGTCTCCATCGCCAGCAGGTGTTCCGGATGGAACCCGAGCGCCGCCTGGTGCAGCGCGGCGAAGCTGCGGATCAGGAGCCCGGCGCCGGTCAGCAGCACTACCGACAACGCGATTTCCGCCACCACCAGCGCGCTGCGCATGCGTAGCCCGCCGCGCACAACGGCGCGCGTGGTGCCCTGCTTCAGTGCGTCGTTCAGGTCCACCCGCGAGGCTTGGAGCGCCGGCGCCAGCCCGGCCGCCAGGCTGGCAATCACGGAAACGGCGAAGGTGAACACCAGCACCCGCGCATCGATGGCGGTCTCCGCCAGTCGCGGCACGTTGCGGGGAGCCAGGGCTACCAGCGCGCTCGATCCCCAGATCGCCAGCACCAGTCCGACCACTCCGGCGACTCCCGACAGCACCAGGCTCTCCGTCACTAGTTGCCGCACGATCCGGCCGCGGCCCGCCCCCACCGCCGCGCGGATGGCGATCTCCCGCGTCCGGTCGGTGGCTCTGGCCAGCAGCAGGTTGGCCATGTTGGCGCAGGCGATCAGCAGTACCACTCCCACCGCCCCCAGCAGCAGGTAGAGCGTGGTCCGCACATCGCCCACCATCTCGTCCCGCAGCGGCGTCACCAGCGCCGACTTGCCCTTGTTGCTCGGTGGATATTCCTGCTCCAGTCGCGCCGCGATCCCCGTCATCTGTGCCTGCGCCTCCGCTACCGATACGCCCGGCTTGAGCCGCCCCACAACCAGGTAATTGTGCGCGGACCGCGACTTCGTCTCGCCGAACATTGCCGCCGGCAGCCAGATGTCGGTCTTGTCCGGAAAGTGAAACCGCGGGGGCAGCACGCCGGCAATCGGAAGAGTCCTGTCCCCCACGCGCAGCGTCTCCCCCAGTACGCTGGTCTTCCCGCCGTAGTGGCTCTGCCAGAATGAGTAGCTGATCACCGCGGCTCCGCTGGCGCCCGGCTTTTGCTCTTCGGCGCTGAACAGCCGCCCAGCCGATGTGCCAAGGTCGAATACCTGGAAGAACTCCGGCGTCACGGTGGCCACGTTGCCGTACTCCGCCGTGCCTCCCACGGCGATCGCCGTCTGCCCGGCGGAATAGTATGCCATGGCGGTAAACGCGGTGCTCTGGTCGTGCCAGTCGTGGAAGTCGGGGCCCGACACCTGGCCGTGGCTGCCTGAGGTCTTCCACAAGGAGGACAGCGTGACGATGCGGTCCGGCTCGCGATAGTCGAGCGGTTTCAACAGCACCGAATTCACCACGCTGAACATCGCCGTATTGGCGCCGATACCCAGCCCCATCACCAGAACCGCGACGGCGGTGAAGCCCGGGTTCTTGCGCAGGGATCGAAGCGCGAATTTCCAGTCCATGGGCAACCGTCCGAGCACCGCGGTTGCCATCTGTAAGACATTGCAGCAACACCGGATACGGAGGCTGCCGGCGCTACCCGTGTCCGCAAATGGGACGGGCGCGATGTCCATGGCCATCGGATTGCTTCGCCACAAGGTGCGAGCGCGGGAATCGCGCCGGAAATCCAGTTCGTCGACATCACGTTCACCGGAACGGTCGGGCCGGCGGGCGGGGATCTGACGTTCACGTGTTATCCGAGCGCCGGCCCCACCACCGTGGGAGTCGCTTACACGTCCACCTGTACGGCGGCAGGAGGGAAGCCACCCTATTCATTCCTCAACAACACGCCTCCGGCCGGATTGAGCGTATTCCAGACGACCGCAACCACGGTGACCATCAGCGGGACCCCGACGCAGGCCGGCAACTACAGTTTCGTCGTCATCGCGGAGGATGCGGCGAACCCCAAACAGAGCCTCACCAACACCTTTACGGGAACGCTCAGTGCCGCCGTCCCGTTTACGTTTACTTGTAATCCGAGCACCGGCCCCACCACCGTGGGAGTCTTCTACACGACCACCTGTACGGCTACGGGCGGGACGCCACCCTTGGATTCCTATGCCGAGGTCCTGGCGCTTCCGGCCGGATTGCAGGTCCAGCCGACGAACGCGAACCTGGTGACCATCAGCGGGACCCCGACCCAGGCCGGCGACTACAGTTTCCGCGTCTTCGCGTCGGATTCGGCGAGCCCCCCGCAGAGCCGCACCGTGACGTTCACGGGAACCCAGTGCCGTGGTTACCGCTCCGTTCACGTTTACGTGTAATCCGAGCACTGGCCCCACCACCGTGGGAGTGGCCTACACGACCACCTGTACCGCCACGGGCGGGACGCCACCCCTGGATTCCTATGCAGAGGTCCTGGCGCTTCCGGCCGGATTGAAGGTCCAGCCGACGACCGCGAACATGGTGACCATCAGCGGGATCCCGACGCAGGCCGGCGACTACAGTTTCCGCGTATTCGCGTCGGATTCGGGGAGCCCCCCGCAGAGCCGCACCGTGACGTTCACGGGAACCATCAGTCCCGCAGGTACGCTGGTTCGTTCCGGCAGCCTTTCCCACCTCGCGGCTGGCGGCGGCTGGACCACGGTGATTACTATTGTGAACACTTCCACCTCGCCGGTCGCGCTGACCGTGGTCCTTCATGCCGACGACGGGACCGCATTAAGCCTGCCCCTCACGACAACGCAGCAGGGCATCACGCAAACTTTGACCACATCCTCGGTCAATGCCTCGCTGAGCCCCAACGCCACGTTGCTCATCTCCTCTGGGGAAAAGCTCGATTCCACCTTGGTGGGGTGGGCCGAGATTCTGAGTTCAGGTCCGCTCGCCGGCTTTGCCATTTTTCGCCAGACCCCGGCCGGCGGCTCACCGTCGGAGGGTACGGTCCCGCTGGAGACCCGGTTTCCATCCGCGATCTCGTTACCCTACGACAACGTTTCGGGGTTTGTGATGGGTGTGGCGCTGGCGAACCTCTCCGCCTCGTCCCCAACGATCACGGCCATCGCCTGGGACGAGAGCGGCGTCCTGCTGGGTTCGAAAGCGATCACGGTTCCCGGAAACGGCCACACGGCGTTCGCTCTGCCGGTGGACCTCCCGTTCACAGCCGGCAAGCGCGGGATCGTCCGGTTCCAGAGCAGCGGCACTGGTGGCATCACTGGTCTGGGACTACGCTTCAGTCCGTTCGGTACGTTTACATCGGTGCCGACGACACCGAGTCAGTGAGCATAGCCGGCGGACAGTCCGGTAGTCGGAGACGGGTCGCGATCCTTCCGGAGCGCGACCCTCCTCTGGCAGACCGCAGCGCCACGTAGGGTCGCGGCAGCCGATTCCAAGCAGCCGCCCCCCGCGGACCCGGATTCTCACGAGACGGGGAGGATGGTTCTCCGTGAACTCCGTTTCCTCGGCGCGCCTGTCCGAGCACGGCGAAGCTGCGGGGGCGTCCCTCTCTGCTCTTCTCCGCTTGAATTCTCCGCGCCTTTGTAAATCCCCTCGTAAACCCGGATTCTCACTGGACTGCGAAGATGGTTCCTCGGGAACTCCGCTTCTTCCGCGTGCCTGTCCGAGCACGGCGAAGCTGTTGGCGTCCCCCGGACCCGCTTCTCGACTCTTCTCCGCGTGAATATCTCCGCGCCTTCGCGTCTCCGCGTCCGGAAATAACTCACGCCTGTTTTCGTCTTCCTGGGATCACCGCCCCGTTGGCCGGGAAAGTCCGATAACCGATAATAGGTCCAATGCAGTTTTGCGCTCGGAGACCGGGTCCCCCGCTGAACGCCTTTGTCGAGAAGATCTGGTCCTTTGCAGGCCAGCCCCAGGCCCACGCCTTCGAGCGGCTTCTGCCCGATGGCTCCGCGGAACTGGTGATCAACCTCAACGAGGACCGGTCGCGGATTTACGATCGCCACGACCCCCGGCGCGTCCACACCTTTCCCGGATGCATCCTTTCCGGCCCGCACTCGGAGTACTTCGTGATCGATACCATCGAACAGTGCTCCACAGTGGGAATCCATTTCAAACCGGGCGGTGTCTTCCCGTTCTTCGGCGTGCCGGCCGACGAATTGCGCGACTTGCACGTGGGAGTGGACTCCTTGTGGGGCTCGTTTGCCGCCGAAGTGCGCGAGCGCCTGCTCGAAGCCTCAACCGTCGACGCGCGCTTCGACATTGTGGAAATGGCGCTCCGGACACGCACGGATGGCCTTTTCGCCATGCACCCGGCGGTAGGCTACGCCCTCGGCCAGTTCCAGCGCGGCCCAGGCACCCAGTCCATCGCCGCCGTCACGGAGCGAATCGGCCTGAGCCCGCGCCGCTTCATCCAGGTGTTCCGCGAACAGGTCGGCCTCACCCCCAAGCTCTTCTGCCGCGTCCGGCGGTTCCAGGACGTCATCCGGCGCATCGCCTCCGGCGCCGGCGTGGAATGGGCCCAGGTGGCGCTGGACACCGGGTACTTCGACCAGGCCCACTTCATCAACGATTTCCATGCCTTTTCCGGGCTGACCCCGTCGGGGTACCTGGGCCTGCCGGTGCGCCATCCGAATCACGTGCCGCTCCCTGAGTAGGTCAATTTTTTCCAATCCATCTCCGCCCGAAACCGCCAGAATAGTTCCATGAGCACAGTCAAACCAATCCCAGAGGGTTACCATTCCATTACGCCTTACCTCACCGTGCAGGGCGTTCCCAAGCTGATGGAGTTTCTGACGCGCGCCTTCGGCGCCAAGCCGATGTTTCTTACCAACCGTCCGGATGGCACCGTGTGGCACGCCGAGATGCAGATCGGCGACTCCCGGGTCATGATGGGCGAGGCCAGCCAGGAGTGGACGCCGCGGCCGTGCAGCCTCTACCTCTACGTGGAGGACGTGGACCGTGTGTACCAGAACGCCGTCCAGGCCGGAGGGAAATCGCTGCGCGAGCCCGCCACGCAGCAGTACGGAGACCGCAGCGGCGGAGTCGAAGATCCCTGTGGCAACCAGTGGTGGATCGCCACCCACGTCGAGGATGTCTCCGCCGAGGAGTTCGAGCAGCGCATCAAGACCCAGACCGCGAAAGGCTGATTCAATTCCCGGACTTCCAGTGTTCCATCTCCCGGCCGATGAAGTGCTCCACCACCAGCCGATAGAGCCTTTCGATGAAATCCGGGTCCAGCCCCTCCCGCTGGGCCCACTCTCTCCGCGCCGCGAGCATGCGGGCCTGCCGCTCGGGCGCGGCGACATGCGTCTCGCTGGTCTTGAACCGCGCCGCGGTGCGGACGTACTCCGCGCGCTGGGCGAGCAGGGCGACGATCTGTTCGTCGAGGCGGTCAATCTCTCCGCGGACATCATCCAGGGAGTTACAGGCCATGGGGATTTTCATAAGATGGTTCCGACGATTCTATCGCGCCACGCGCCCCTGCCACACTGAAGTTTGGGACAACATCAGAGTGAAAGTGGGGCTCTGGACTCTAACCGCCGGTCCCCCCTCCGGCCGCGCCTCGACTCCCGCGGCCGGAAGCTCGGGAACTCGGCCATGAGCGCGTGAACCATGTGGCGTCGTGGAAAGCTATCTGTGGCAACTGCCCGGCGCCGTCAAAGAGGCTGAGCTGCCGGATGGCTCCATCGCCAGCCAGTCGGTCTATATGCCCCACTCCCTCCGGGCCCCCACCGCCACCCTTGCTGCTCGACGCCGGTGTGGACATCATCAAGATGAAAGAGTTCCTCGGCCACCGCCACATCACCACTACCCTTTCGTCGACACCCTTCTTCGCGGCGTGCGCCTCCAGCTTGGCCAAAACTCCGCCGGTGTCCACGTGAAATTGGTTGATCAGAAAATCGCCTGCGGTCTTGAGTTGCATCCCATAGGGCAATATTGAGGGCCAAGCCCTATGGATCAGGCCACTGCTCCCTGCAGTCGGGCTCAGTAACGGCATCTGCTGGTGACGCATCCCACCGAGCCAAAGGGAACGGTGCTATTCGGCGCACCCAGGATGTCTCGGTTGTTAATTCTGTTCCCTTCGCTCGACGCTCGCGATCTCCCCGTCATGCGTCAGTGAAATTGATATAAATTCAGATTACATGCGCAACGATCTGTGTTCGCGCCCTGCCTCTGCGCTGCTCAGAGGGTTACTTCCGTGTCTGGTTGTGATCATCGCCGGCTGGCAAATGGCCCATGCCCAGACCGTGACCACGGTTGAGCTCTACTTCGTTCCGCTGTATCAGACCACCGCCGCGCTCCAGTTTGATGTCCGGTATCCGGGGAATGTACACATCCTCGCGGTAAATCCGGGGTTCGCCGCGACCGCCGTGGATAAGCTCTTGTACTCCGCCGATCTGCCTGGATCCAAACGCATTCTGATCTTGGGCGTGAACCAGAACATGATCGGCTCCGGCGTCATCGCCAGCCTGTCCATCCAATTGGACCCGGGCTTCGATCCGGCCAGCAACCCGGTTGTCATTCAAAACGTTGCCGCTGCGGATCCGGCCGGAAGCAGCGCACCGGTTTCGGGGGGTTCCGGTCTGGTGGTGAGTATCCCGGCGGTTACCATCCCGCAGCCCAGCCTGTGCGGCGTCCAGGCAAATTCGAATATATTCGTGGACGCAGCGGCCCAGACGCTGAATTTCGGCGGTTGCGCCTTACCTGCAATCGGCAACGCCGGCTGGTTGTCCGCCGGCTTCGCCGCGAGTAACCTGAGCGTGAATGTGGCAGCCAATAACACCGGGCGGTCCCGAACGGGCACTTTGAGCTTCGGGGCAACCTCGGTGACGGTCACGCAGTGGCAGACGTTTTCGGTCTTCGCGGATGTGCCCCCATCCCACGACTTCTTCGATGCCATCAACCTCATGTGGAGCCGATCCATTACCGCGGGATGCAGCGCCGCGCCGCTATCCTATTGCCCCGACCGCAACCTGACACGCGGCGAGATGGCCGTCTTTATGGTCCGGGCGGCCATGGGAGGCGACAACTTCACTTATAGTGCGGCACCCTATTTTGTCGATGTTCCGGCGTCACACGCCTTTTTCAGATGGGTGCAGAAGATGAAGGAGTTGGGAATCACGGTCGGGTGCGACCCGACCCACTACTGCCCGGATGATCTGGTGACCAGGGGGCAAATGGCAGCTTTCATCATTCGCAGCCGTTACGGCCTCTTGACGGAGTACAATCCTCCGGCCGCGCCCTACTTCACGGATGTGGAGCCCGGCAGTCCGTTCTACGAACCAATTCAGAAAATGAGGCAGGTCGGGATCACCACCGGTTGCAGTCCTACGACGTATTGTCGCGACTGGCCAACCACGCGCGGGCAAGTGGCCGTGTTCGTGATGCGGGGCGAATTCAACCAGTTGCTGCCGGCAAACACTCCGGTCGTCACGTCCATATCGCCGGCGGGCGGCGGCGCGGGGCAGTCTGTCAACGTGACGATTACGGGCCGGAATACCAACTTCAACGGCGCTACGCGCATCAACGCGGGTGCAGGTGTGACGGTGAGCGGCATCACCGTGGTCGATGGAAGCACAATCTTCGCCGTGCTGCAGGTGGCAGGCGATGCCATGCCCGGTCCCCGATCCCTCATAGTGGAAACCGGGTCCGAAGAGGCCGTGTTGCCTAATGGTTTTCGGGTTCAGTAGCACTCTGGATCGCCCCTCCATTTGCGGGATACTGGCGACGGAGTTGCCGTCCTAATGCGTTAGTACGTGTTGTTAGGTCAATCTCGAAAACGCTCCGCTCGTAGGTTCCGCGTTTGGGAACAACGTCAAGCTCTATGATATGAGCGTGACCCGCATGCCCTCCGTTGTAAGGCAATACGCCAACGAGACGTGGATAACATACGCACAGAGCGGTCTCGCCGTACCTGCACAATCGATCTCAGTAGTGCCGACATAGACCCGAACTCGACCGCATCGCTAGCGAATGTCAGCACGCTTCCGGAGGATCCGGCACTTGGTAAACCCGTGCGGCACATTCCCCGCCTCACGGCGGTCCGGCTGGCTAACGGATGGGAGTGGCATGTCCCTGTTTCCGTTCAGGTGCTGAAGGTTCAGTAGCCCTGGAGCATATTGGGACCGGTCCAGTCCGATAACCCCGTGTATCGGGCGCGAACCCACAGAAAGCTCGACGCACCCGCCCAGATCGTACAGAGTCGCCACTGCAGCGTTCAAAAGGCGGAGCACGATTGAATCGGACAAGCACCTATGATAGGCTGCGGATGTTCAGGGCGTGTGCGCGGACATGCGGCGGAACTTCTGGAAGGCAACGTTAATTTCGAGTGCGGCGTACACGGCTGCGGTCTTGATTGGTTTTTGGATTGACTTTCGTCTGACGATGTTCGCAGTTCCCACCCTACTGGTTACGTGGACTCTATTCTGCGCCATCAGAGCGATTCAGCTAGGCTTCGGAGGTGCCCGCGATCCGGAGGCGCTATCTTGCGATCGCGAGAGCTACGGATTTGCACTGGGCGGGTCGGTGTCTTCATTCGTTTTATTGATTGCAATTGTGGTACTCAGCCAGTCGGCGTGAGTCACTACCTGCGCAGTGTACTTGCCATCGCAAGACCTGTTGCGGCTGATATGTGGGATTACCGTAGATCGACCGCCCGGACCGGACTGTTTCGGTCCACGGTGACGCTTTATCATCGCGTTGATGAGCCCCGAGCGACCAGGTGCATCCAAGGCGACCTACCAGATAGGCGGCACCAGCCTGTATTTCACTCTACCCGCATAATAGGCATAGCCCTCTAGCTCACTGTGTAGGGTGCGATCTTCCAGAACCGTTCGCAGCCCGGTTACAGCGGCCGTAACCACGGCGGGCACAAAGGCCCATCGCGAATTCAAGATCAATGGGGTGGCAAGAGTGAACGCCGACATGCCGGTATAGCCCGGATGCCGCAGGAAACGATAAGGGCCGCTCGTGACGACTACGTGCCCGCGGTCCTTCTGAATGCGGACGACCGAGGAGAAGAACTTGTTGGAATGCATAGCCCACGCGACCAAAGCGGCGGAAAGGACGGCTGCTACGATACCTGCAATGAACGCTGAAGGCGGCATACCATCCGACCAATGAAACCGGGTGTCCAGGCCCGCCGTAATCCAGGTGGCCACGGGACCCACCAGGACCACGATGCCGACGATCGGCTTGTCCCAGTTCTTGCCTGCTTTGACATTGCTACGCTCGGCGAGCAAGTCGGGGTTACGCGATAACAGAGCCGTGCTCGCAACGCTGGCGGCAAAGTTGAGTCCCAGAAGAACCCATGCGTTTGACCAATTCAAACGGCCACACGATCCGAAAAGACACACTGATGGAATCGCGAGACTGAAGACTACGGGTACGAACTGCCTCAGGGTCAGGATGCGCATTGCCTCATCCAACAGCCACATTTTACACGAATTCGGAGCGTATCGTCTTCTTTTCGGCTACAGACGGACGAAAGTGGGATACCGGAAAATGCGAGGGCCCGGTCCCGGCCATTTTCCAGGTTTCACTGACCCATTTAGAGGGGCCTGGGTGCCGCTGGTGATGGGATGCAGGGGGTATTCGACGAGATGAATTGCCGAGTTCCCCGAAGGACTTTATCGCCGATTCGAAAGCGATCTCAAGACTGGCCACGAATACTACTTGTCCGCAACGCTACGTCGTCCAACCCGCAGCACCCTTGTTGGACTTCAACCGGCGCCAGGCCCGTCAGCAGGAACCACCTACCACAACATCCTAAAACGCGGTATTCACCGCGGCATCATCCGGTACGTGGGCCCGCAAGTCCCCCGCGCAAGCCCCCATTCCCGACGCCACAAGATAACATAACGGCTCGGACCCGCTACAACGACCAACGCAAACTTCCGGGTGGTTGTATCCAACTTGGGCACCCAGCTTGGATGATATCAGCGATTTTCGTTGCATGCTCTTGGCAAGGAATGAGTTGTGTCAGTTCGAGCGGACCGCGTTTCATGCCGCAGAAGTTAAAAATAGCATCCAAGATGGAGAGCCAATCCGACTCCTCTGCGATGAGCCGCTCCCCTTACCGGCATGGAACTCTGACGCCGGGCCAATCAGGCCAATCAGGCAACCTGAAATTCAACGTAGGCGACAGCCGTGGAGGGTTCGGGAATTGGCTCCCCGTCTTCGAGCATGCCTTCGAGGTGAAGTTCGATGGCCTCACGGATGTTACGCTCAACCTCTTCGACCGTCTTTCCGGTGGTGACGCATCCCGGCAGATCGGGGACATAAGCGGATAGGTTGTCCCGGCCCCGCTCAATCACAATGGCATATTTCTTCACGGTTTCTCTCTCAATCCGGCTTGGGTCAGAATGCTCTTCAGCGTGCCGGGATGAAGATCGTCACTCGGATGCCCTGGAATCGTGACGCGTCCCGGCTTGGTCGGGTGCTTGTACTGCCGATGGCTTCCTTTCGTTTTCACATGCTTCCCGCCGTCACTCTCAACAAACTTGATGAGATCACGGACCTTCATTCTCCCCGAAGAACCATTGTAGTCTCACTCTCCGGATGTAGAGCCGACCCTGTCCTGGTGCTCGCGAACCATAGCCCGCTGGCTCCGCTTTCCAGGTCGGCTTTTCCCACGAGATACCTTATCGTCGTTCTCTCAAGCCGCCCGCTCAAGCGCCACGCATCCGAACGGCCGGTTCGAGATGCATCCTGTCTGGGCACCCGGCTGGATGGAGTCACGATTTTCGCTCAGATGCTCCTGTGAGCCAAAGGACTTGGTCCGGTTCGAACAGAAGGAGATTTGCGCCCGCGGTCAATACCGCGTTTTAGGATGTAGCGGCAGGTGGTTCCTGCTGACCGGAAGGGTCGTCGCCGGAGCCCGGCGTTCCAATCGATGCTGGTATCGCCGGGTTTGCCCCAGGCCCGCCGTGCGAGCAGGACGCGGGTGAGGAACATCGTGGCCGCCCACATCCCCACCGCACCACGTCGTGCCAACTCCCCGTCCCCTCCGCCCAATCTCCACCGCACCATGTTGTACTATTAGTGTTTACTTCATGAAGGCCTTACTGGATGCGCTCCGGCCTGGTGATCAAGACTGGGCGTTGGCCCAGGCAATCGATCCCACCCGGCTGCCGGCGCATATTGCAATCATCATGGATGGCAACGGACGGTGGGCCAACCGCCGCCGCTTGCCACGTGTCGCCGGCCATCAGGCCGGCATCGGTCCCGTTCGCGCCGCGGTCGAAACCTGTGCCCGCCTCGGCGTCAAAGTCCTCACCCTCTACGCGTTCTCCATAGAGAACTGGAAGCGCCCCCGCGCCGAGGTCGAAACCTTGTGGCGCCTCCTCCGCTACTACCTCAAGCACGAGCTGCCCGAGCTCCAGAGGAACGACATCCGCCTCCAGTCCATCGGCCGCCTGGACGCCCTTCCCCACCAGGTCCGCCGCGAGCTCGAAGCCGCCGTCGATGCCACGGCCGCGAATCGCGGCCTCCTCGTCAACCTCGCCATCAACTACGGCGGCCGCGCCGAAATCGTCGATGCCGTCAACGCCATCCTCGAAATGGCCCGCCTCGATGGCAGCCTCGCCTCCCTCCGGCTCGACGAAGACCTCATCGCCACCAACCTCTATACCGCGTCCTGTCCCGATCCCGATCTCCTCATCCGTACCTCCGGCGAAATGCGCATCAGCAATTTCCTCCTCTGGCAAATCGCCTACGCCGAACTCTACGTCACCGAGACCCTCTGGCCGGACTTCACCCGCGCCGACCTCCTGCGGGCCGTCCTCGAATACCAGAAGCGCGACCGCCGCTACGGTGGGCTCAGCGGAGGCGTGCCGGTCAATGGCGCCTCCAAGGCCGCCGATCCGGCCCTGATCGAAGCGCTTCGTTCCTCATGAGACGCGTCCTGACCTCGGCGTTGCTCGTGCCCATCGTTGCTTACGTCGTTCTCTGGGCGAACTTCTGGCTGTTCCTGGCCGTCCTCGTCACCGTCGCGGTCCTCTGCTACCGCGAGTTCGATGACGTCTGCGCCGCCTATGGCTTCGGCGCCCCCGGACCGCTGGGCTACGGTGCCGGTCTCCTTCTGCTGGTTTGGGAAGGCGATGCCTGGCTGATCGTGGTCGCCGCCGCGCTCCTCGCTTTCGCCCTGTCCCTCTCCTCCGGCGATCTGGCGCGCATGTTGCCTCGCGGCGCCCTGCTGGTAGCGGGTGTGGTCTACGTCTTCGGCACCTGGAAGTGCGCCTTGCCTCTGCGCGAGCATAGTCCCCACTGGTTGATGTACGGCCTCCTGCTCAGTTGGACCGGCGATATCGCCGCCTACTACGTCGGGCGCAGCTTCGGCCGGCACAAGCTGGCCCCGCGTGTGAGTCCCAACAAGTCCTGGGAAGGGAGCGTGGGCTCCCTGGTGGCGTCTGTCCTCATCGGCGGAGCCTATCTGTGGCGCTTCCTCCCCGAAGTCCCGCTCCTCGGTGCGATCCTGCTCACCATCGTGGCGAACGCTGCCGGCCAGGTCGGCGACCTCATCGAGTCCGCCATGAAGCGCGGCGCCGGCGTCAAAGACAGCGGCACCATCCTCCCCGGCCACGGCGGCTTCCTGGATCGGGTCGACAGCACCCTGTTCACCCTGCCCGTCGTCTACGCCTACCTCAAACTGACCACATAGTTGGGTAGGCCTCCCGGCCCGCCCACCACCAACCGCGCGTCATTCGCCGTCCACGGCCGCGCCCGCCCCAACCCCCTAGCCCCCTTGCGGATCCCTAACCCACCACGGTGATCCGCTCGAAACCCTCCGAGACATCCGGCGGAACCAGTTTTGCAGCCATCCTCGCCAGGGCCTCTTCGGGCACCACCCGATCCCGCCGGGAATTCCGCGCCCGGCAGATCTCCAGTGGCACGTCGAAGTACACGGCTTCGATGTCGCAGCCGTACGACTTTCCGATTCCTATGTAAGGGGAGCGCTCCTGTGGGGTCAGGTTCGTGGCGTCGATATACGTAACAGGCCGTCCGAGGGCTAGCCGCTGCCGCAGAAGATATCGCAGCGTCTGGAAAACCCGATCGTGGATGGTTTGGTCGGTTGCGTCGTCTGCCAGCCATCGCCGGATGGTGTCCGAAGACAAGCCCGCCACACCATGCTGCTCCAGGTATGTGGACTTTCCCGAGCCGGGCAGACCTACCAATATGACAACCCGCATGAGTAACGCCGGCACTCGCGCCGCCTGTTTGTCGTTGGGAACCGGCGGCAGGACCGCCAGCGTTACCGGTTTAGCTGGTCGCCTGCTCCGGTGCCGGAGTCGCGTCCGGCATCGCCATCGGAGCTTCGGGTGGAGCTGCCGGCGGCGGTTTGGGCTTGCTGGCCTTCTTCACCGCCTTCTTCACCGCCTTTTTCACTGCCTTCTTGACTGGCTTCTTGACGGCCTTCTTGACGGCCTTCTTTGCCGCGGCGGGCTTAGCGGCCTTCTTCGCGGCTTTCTTCACGGGCTTCTTCGCTGCTGCTTTTTTCGCCGGCTTCTTCTTTGTCGCCATCGATATATTCCTCGAACTGAATTCTCCCTGGAAACAATCAAATTATCGTACAACGAATTTTCGGAATAGCCAATCTTCTTTTTGAGGATTGCGGACCAGCCTCACATCGGACGCGCCGTGTGAATTGGGATCCCGCCACGCCTTCGCGACGGGACTTTCGCAGCACCTCATCCGAACAGGCCGGCTAACGACGCTCCGCCCAGCACCAGGACTGCCCACGGCACCAACACCGCCACCAGTGCCCCGGTGAAAGACATCTTCTTGCCGCCGGCAGCCGCGAGTCCCACCGCCACCAGCAACAGCGTCCAGATGGTGAACACGTCGAGGGATTTGGCTACCGCGTACAGGAACTTGGAACTGGTCATCGGGTCCATGAACGCCGCCGGGTTGAAGGCCAGGGGATTCTGCAGATTGAACTCCTCCGGCCTCTTCAGGAACATCACCACGCACATCAGCGCGGTCTGGATGATCGCGGGCACCGACGCATACCACAGAATCGACCAGATCTGCTTGAAGCGAATCGGCGCGGACATGATGCCGCGCACGATCCCGAGCAGGATCGCGCCCGCGATCAGGAACCCGATCGGCCGCCCCAGAATGGCAAATCCATAGCCGGCGAACGGCGCAATCTTCGTCTGCATTTCCTCCACCCGCTGGCGCTGCTCCGGTGGCATCTGTTCCATGCGTTGCTGGGCACTGGCGCTCTGCTGGCTCTGCTGCCGCACGATCGTCTCCCACCCGATCCGCGACGCGATCAGGTAGGTCGCGGCCACCGCGATCAAGGTCAGGAGGATTAGAGGGATCCAGAATGTCGGCCGTTGCGCGACATCCTCAAAAGTCTTCTTAGGTTCGAAGAGAACACCGGTCAGCCGGGAGAATTCGCTCATTCCCTCGGGCTGCGGTTCCATTGCCGATGGGCTTTCGGGAGTCATATCAGAGAGATTGTACTCCTTCGCCCGAAACGCCGCTCGGCTATGATGGAGAGTCCATGCGCCTACGCGCCTCGCTCCTGCTGTTCTCCTTTCTGGTTGGGTGCAATCCTTCGCAGGAAGGCCGCGAAAAGGCCATCGTGGGGGCAATCCTGATCGATGGCGCGGGTGGGCCTCCGCTCTCCGATTCCATCGTGATCGTTTCCGGCGGCCGGATCGCCGAGGTCGGGCGGCGCCTCAACGTGCTCATCCCCGCGGGCTCCGACAAGGTCAACGGCGCCGGGAAGTATCTGGTGCCGGCGCTGGTGGATGTCTGCGACCGCCCGGATCCGCCGGGGATGGTCCGCGCCGCGACTGTGCCGGAAGCCGAAGCCCAGGTGGCGGAGCTCGCCGCGCGCCGGGTCGCCCTGTTGCATGTGGACGAAACCGCTCCCACCGCCGCGGCAGCCATGGACGCGGCCCGCAACGCGGGTATCCGCGTCGCCGGGCATATCTCCACCCAGCGCGGCGCGCGCGCCATGGTGGACAACGGAGCCTCCGTCCTCATCGGCATGATCGGCGACACCACGGATCTCGATTCCACCCTGCTGGCCCGCATGCGCAACCTGCGGATCGTCGTCGCTCCCTCCCTGGCTCAATCGGCTGCGCAGTCCGGCATCGCCGCCCGCAACACGCTCGCAATGTTCCGCGCCGGAGTGCTCATCGGCCTGGCATCCGGCGGGGCCGGCGCCATCAAAGAAGCCGGCTTGCTCTCCGCCGCCGGGATCCCGCCTCTCGATGTCATCGTCGCCGCCTCTCGCAATTCGGCTATGGCCCTCGGGCAACTGGATAGCCGCGGGACCATCGAACCCGGAAAACGCGCTGACCTGCTCCTGCTTTCCGCCAACCCCGGAGAGGACATCGCCAACCTGCGGCAGGTTGTGCGCCGCATGGAGGCCGGCGAATGGGTCCCGTAAAGCCCGGCGGCGCCGCTCCGCCGCCGAGCCGTCTCATCGCCCCCCAAACCATGGAACAAAGCGCCGCCCCGCCGCGGAGTCGTCCCGATCGCCCCAAACCATCGAACAATGCGCCGCCCCACCGCCGAGCCGTCCCGCTCGCTCCCAACCATGGAACAATGCGCCGCCCCACCACCGAGCCGTTGTCGTCACCCAAACCATGGAACAATGCGCCGCCCCGCCGCCGAGCCGTCCCATCGCCCCCCAAACCATGGAACAATGCGCCGCCCCGCCGCCGAGCCGTCCCATCGCCCCCCAAACCATGGAACAAAGCGCCGGCCCCGCCGCACCGCCATCCCGTCGTCCCCCAAACCACGGAACAAAGCGCCGCTCCGCCGCCGAGCCGTCCCATCGCCCCCCAAACCATGGAACAATGCGCCGCTCCGCCGCCGAGCCGTCCCATCGCCCCCAAACCATGGAACAATGCGCCGCTCCGCCGCCGAGCCGTCCCATCGCCCCCAAACCATGGAACAATGCGCCGCCCCGCCGCGGAGCCGTCCCGTCGTCCCCCAAACCACGGAACAAAGCGCCGCCCCCCGCCGAGCCGTCCAATCGCCCCCCAAACCATGGAACAAAGCGCCGCCCCGCCGCCGAACCATCCCATCGCCCCCCAAACCATGGAAGAAAGCGCCGCCCCGCCGCCGAGCCGTCCCATCGCCCCCCAAACCATGGAACAAAGCGCCGCCCCGCCGCCGAGCCGTCCCATCGCCCCCCAAACCATGGAACAAAGCGCCGGCCCCGCCGCATCGCCGTCCCGTCGTCCCCCAAACCATGGAACAAAGCGCCGCCCCGCCGCCGAGCCGTCCCATCGCCCCCCAAACCATGGAACAAAGCGCCGGCCCCGCCGCATCGCCGTCCCGTCGTCCCCCAAACCACGGAACAAAGCGCCGCTCCGCCGCCGAGCCGTCCCGTCTCCCCCCAAACTATGGAACAAAGCGCCGCTCCAGTGCGTAGCCATCAAACGAGAACTGCTATGCGTGTGAAGGTCATTCTTCCGGCTCTCGCGGCCGGTCTCCTCTGCCTCACTGCCTGTGACATTCAGGACTGGGGCGACACGGGACGCTATACCAGCGACTTCCATTACAGCTATCCTCTCCGCGCCGGCGGTGCCCTGAACCTGGAAACCTTCAACGGCTCGGTCGAGATTTCGGGGTGGGACCAGGATACCGTCGATATCAGCGGCACCCGGTTTGGACCAACCCAGAGCGCCGCCGATACTCTGCGAGTCGAAATCGACCACACGCCGGACGCCGTCAGTATCCGTGTGCCGCGGCCCTATGATCGCCGCAATCGGGAAGGCGCCAGGTTCGTAATCAAGATCCCGCACGGCGTCGTGCTGGATCGGATTACCAGCTCCAATGGCGGAATCCGCGCCACGGCCGGCAGCGGTCCGTCGCGCTTCAAGACCTCCAATGGCGGCGTGCATATCGAGGGCGTGGACGGCAACCTGGATGTTCAGACCTCCAACGGGCCGATCGAAATCCGCGATGTGAAGGGCGATCTCGTGGCCCACACCTCGAACGGCCATATCCGCGTGGACCATGTCGACGGTGCGCTGGATGCGACCACTTCCAACAGCGGTGTGCGCGCCGAAATCGGCAGTGCCGATCGCGCCGTGCGTGTGGAAACGTCCAACGGTCCGGTGGAGTTGTGGCTTCCCGAAGGCCTCCGCCACGAGGTCCGTGTGAATACCAATAATTCCGCCATCACGCTCCATATGCCGTCCACGCTGAACGCCCGCGTCGTAGCCCAGACGTCGAACTCTTCCATCACCACGGATTTCGAGGTGAGCCTGCGGGGCCAGCTCGACAAGAACCACATGGATGCCACCATCGGGTCCGGCGGCCCGCTGATCGATCTGAGCACATCCAACGGCAGCATCCGGTTGTTGAAGGCCCGGGGGGCGCCTCCTAGCCCGCGTTCACCGCTTGTCGAAAAAGTCTTAACCCTTGGCGGCAGAATTACTTCCGGGCTTGGCTGCCTCCCGGCGCGGTCGGCCGCGGGAGCCTGTCGTGTCATCCTGTAAGCAGGATTGTTTCCGCGGAACCGGGCCGGATCGGTTCCATCGGTTCCCCGGAACGCCCCCAGGACGCGCAAAGTGACTTATACTTAAGTCACTCCATGCTAGCTATCTCCTTTGTTTTCAACGAAGGCACCATCCGCAGTGACTTACATTTAAGTTAAGTCATCCCGGGGCCGGACCCGCCGCCCTTCAATTCGCCAGGGCGTCCCGGATGCGGGTGGTGAGCATCTCCACGAAACGTTCCGGGGCGAATCCGTTCATCCGGCTGAAGACCTTGCCGTCCCGCCCGGTCACGATCGTGGTGGGGATCGAGGTCACTTTCAGAATGCGCGAGAGGCCGTCTTCAAAGTAGACGGGGTCTTTCCAGTGCACCTCCGCCAAAAACGGCTGGACCGCCGAACGGTCGTCGTCGGTATCGATCGACAGAAACACCACCGCCGGTTCCCCCGCGAACCGCTTCTTGACCTGCTCGTATAGAGGATGCTGCACCCGGCACGGCCCGCACCAGGTGGCCCAGAAATCGAACACCACGATCTTCCCCTTGAGGCTGGAAAGCGCGAGCCGGGTTCCGCCCGGGCCGGAGAGCGTGAACTCCATCGGCTCGGTGAGGAGCGCGTTGGGGTCCTGGGCGCGTAGCTGAAGCTGCCGCGTGTGAATCAGCGCCAGGTTGCGATCATAGGCGGCCAGCACCAGGTCGCCCAGCCCCGCGTCGGTGCCTTTGGCCTTGCGGTACTGTTCTCCCATGCGGCCGCGATCGCGGGCGCGGTCGGCATCGGTGGTCTGGGGGTCGGGAATGGTGAATGCGTCGGCCCATGCCCGGGCCGCCTCCTCCGGCTTGCCGAGGCGCTCGTAGCAGCGGGCCATTTCGCGGGCGGGCTCGGCCGAAGGATCGGTCTCGAATGCCCTCTGCGCCAGCGTCAGGGCTGCGTCGGGCTGTCCCAGGGCGTACTCGGCCTGCGCCTGCCACACCAGGGCCCGCCGGATGGCTCGCTCCGTCTGCGATTTCCAGTCGGCGCTGCTCATGCCCGAATGGCCGCCGTCTTTCTGCATGTCCCGCACCAGTGCTTCGTAATGCCGCGCGTGATCGAGGGCGGTCCGGGCGGCCTGCGCGGAAGGATCGCCCGCCAGAAGCGCCCGCGTTACCCGTTCCAGGACCTGCAGGTCGTCGGGCTGGCTGGCCAGCAGGCGGCCGCCATACAGCACGATCCGCCGGTTGTCGTTGGCCTCCATCGCGGCCCGCGCCGCCGCCCGCAGCAGTTCTTCCTTGCGCGGTGAATCGGGATATTTCTGAAGGTGTTTCTCGATCGCCCGCAGATACTCCGCGGGGCTCGACCCGGCTTCCGATAGCGCGTTTTCCAGCGCCTCCTGCTCCTGTGGGGAAATGGCGGGCCGCTCCGGCGGCTTGTTCTGCGCCCACAGGCACGCCGCTGCCAGCGCCGCGACGATCCACCGGCTCATTGCGACCCGGAACTGCGAATGGCTTCGGCCAGCGCCGCCGCTCGCGCCCGCGCCGTGTGCATGTAGGTTTCGTTCTTGGCGATCCGGTCCAGCGTTGGCAGAAACTGGTCCGCGCCTACCACCCGGCCGCGGATCATCGCCGCTTCCAGCAGCCCCAGCGCCTTGAACACCCCCAGCTTGTCGTACTTGGCAGCCCGCTCCAGTTCGATGCGGTGCTGCGCCGATTCTGCGACCCGTTCGAACCAGTCCAGGAGCGCCTTCGCATCCAGGTCGTCCGAATAGTTGAACTTGGCTTCGCTCTTCTGGGCGCCGTCCTCATAGCGGAACGTCTTGGTCCCCATGAATGCCACCTTCAGCCCCGACTCGAGTGGCCGTTTGAAATAGTCCAGCCGCGCCGCCAGGTCGAAGATCTGTTTGGTATCCGCGGCCGGAAGGTGGGACTTCAGGGGCTGGTCGTCGTCCTCCGCCTCCCGGTACTCCACGTTGCCGTCTCGATCGATCGTCACCTGGGTATAAGCCGGGTTGCTTCCCGGAAACGACTTGGAATAGACAAGCCGTCCGCCGTCACCGGCGGAAAGCACGCTCACGCAGAGCAAAAGAAGCGGCCATTTCATAGTGATCTTGTTCTTTCAGTGACGCAGGCCCCCGGCCTGAACGGGACAGGCCAGGGGGCCTATCCCCCGCGTGGCGTGACAGATGGCCACCGCCAGCGCGTCCGATGCGTCTTCCGACGCCAACTCCTCGGGCAGCCGCAACAACGAGCGGACCATCATCTGCACCTGGCGCTTTTCCGCCCTCCCATACCCCACCACGCTGGTTTTCACTTCCAGCGGCGAGTATTCCGCCAGCGCCATCCCGGCCTCCGCCACGGAAACCAGGGCGACACCCCGCACGTGCGCCAGTTTCAGCGCCGTCTTCACATTGGCCGAATAGAATACCCCTTCCACCGCGGCGCAGTCGGGCCCGTGGGTCCGGATCAGGCGCCGCAACCCCTCCGCAATCTCCAGCAGCCGCCGTTCGAAAGGCCACTTCGCCGTGGTCTGAATTACCCCCGCGGCGATCATATGATGCTCGGCGCCATCGCTTTCGATAATGCCGTAACCGGTCCGCTGCGACCCGCAATCGATGCCCAGCACGCGCACGTTATTGCGCCAGCGCCTCCAGCTCCTTCTCGTCGATATCGAAGTTGGAATAGACGTTCTGGACGTCGTCGTGCTCTTCCAGCGCCTCTGTGAGCTTCAGAATACCGGCCGCGCTTTTGCCTTCCAGGTGGACCAGGTTCTTGGGCACGTAGGCGATACTCGCGTCCTCGTGCGGCACGCCCGCCGCTTCGAGCGCCTTCAGCACGCCCTCGTGAGCTTCGGGCGCCGAGATCAGCGCCCAGTGGTCCCCCTCCTTGCGGAGATCGTCCCCGCCGCCGTCGAGGACTACGACCAGGAGTTGATCTTCCTCGGCTTTCTCCGCCGGCACCAGGATCTGGCTCTTGCGCTCGAACATCCACGCCACACTGCCCTGCTCTCCCATGTTGCCGCCATTCTTGGAAAAGACATGGCGGATCTCGCTCACCGTCCGGTTGCGATTGTCGGTAGCGACGTTGACGAGGATGGCGGCTCCACCCGGCCCGTAGCCTTCGAACATCACCTCTTCGATCTGGCCGCCTTCCAATTCGCCGGTGCCGCGCATGATCGCCTTCTTGATGTTATCGGCAGGCATGCTGACGGCCTTAGCGGCAAGAACCGCGGTGCGCAGCCGGGGATTGCCGTCCGGGTCCCCGCCGCTGCGCGCGGCGATCGTGATTTCCTTGATGATGCGCGTAAACTGCTTCCCGCGCTTGGCGTCCAGTGCCGCCTTTTTGTGCTTGATGGTGGCCCATTTGGAGTGGCCCGACATGTGAACCTCTCAGGTAGGTCCCAGCCGCCATGGCTGGAGATGACAGTGCTATGAATTCAACGTATTTGAGGATAGCAGAATCAGGAATTTGGCTCAACCCTGCTGCCGGATCGTCGAGAATCTCCACGGCGGTCATTATTCTCTTGAATTCCGCCACCACCCATTGCAGAATGACCGTGGATATTGTTATCCGAAACTGCTGTGGGAGTTTGTTCAAACCAATTCAACCGGGGGTACTGCATGAACGGTGCTACCAAGTGTCTGGCCGGTATGGCATTGCTGTTCTTGACGACTGCAAGCCTGCCCGCACAATCCATTTACGCAACTCTAACCGGTGTCGTGTCCGACCCGTCGCAAGCCCTTGTGGTCGGAGCGACGGTCCGGATACGCAACGAGCAGTCGGGTTCGGCGCGCGAGACCGTCACCAACCGCGAAGGTTACTATTCATTTGTTTCCGTCGCGGTCGGCACCTACGAACTGACTGTGGAGGCGTCCGGGTTTGCCGCCTACAAGGAGAGCGGCATCGCCCTGGGCGGCGGCGAAAAGCGCAACATCAACGTCACTCTGAAGGTAGGTGCCACCACCGAGAGTGTGGTGGTTACGGGAACGCCGGAGTCGCTCGTACCGGTGGACTCGGGTGAAAAGTCGACGACCCTGAACGTCAAAGAACTGGACAATTTCATATCGGTAGGGAGCAACGCTGCCGAATTCATCAAAATCATGCCCGGATTCGGCATCCAGAACGGGACATCCAACGCCGCGAATTTCAGCGGGCAGACCATCGGCATCAACGCCAACGGCAACGCCGGAAGCCAGAGCCCTCTGAATAACGCGTACGCTTATAACGGCCTCGGAAGCAACACGCTCGACATTACCGCGGACGGGGCGCACGTTTCCGACCCCGGCTGCAACTGCGACACGCCGGTTAACCCCAACGCGGACATGATCACCGAGTTCAAAGTGACCATGTCCAACTTCAGCGCCGAGAACCAGAAGGGTCCGGCGGTGATCAGTTCGGTGGCCAAATCGGGCGGCCAGAACTACCACGGTTCGGGCTTCTTTTACGCCCGGCACTATGCGCTCAACGCCAACGACTGGCTCTCCAACTACAACAAGCAGCCACGCCCGGAGAATAAGTACTTCTATCCGGGCGGCACCATCGGCGGGCCGGTGGTGATCCCCGGCACCGGCATCAACAAGAGCCGGCAGAAACTCTTCTTCTTCACCGGGTACCAGTATTTCTACCAGGTGCTGGATACCGGCCTGCTGCGCGCCACGGTTCCCACCCCGGGCATGCTCAACGGCGATTTCTCGCCCGCGGAACTGGCGAAACTGGGCAACATTACCGCTTCCGGAGCTGCCCCGCGTCAGATCAACGCGAGGAACCTGACGCTGTACCCCGGGGGGATCATCCCCCAGACCGCAATCGATCCCAACATGCTGGCGCTGATGAAGCTCTACCCGGCGCCGAACAGCGATCCCAACAGCAACGGCGGCTACAACTGGACCGACGACCTGACCTTCACGCAGAACAACACCCAGTGGATGTCGCGCGTGGACTACAACATCAGCGAGAGCACCAAGCTGTTCGTCCGCTACAACCTTCAGCGCGAAACGCAGCCCTTCCCGATTCAGTTGTGGTCCAACAATACTACGCAGCAACTCCCTTACCCGACCCGGGTTCTGGGCAAGAACCGCTCCGACTCGATCACCGCATCGCTAACCCACGTGTTCAGTCCCACCATGACCAATGAGTTCGTTTTCGGATACACCTTCATCGGTTTTCCGAACGTATTCGAAGATCCGTCCAAGGTGGATCCGGTCAAGGTCGGTTTCAACTACAAGCTCCTTTACAAGAATGGAGTCGCCCAGATCCCGAACATCAGCGGCGGATCGGAAGCCGCACGCATCAATAACTATGGCGGCTTCGAGGTCGGTGGCCCATCGGCAGGTCTGTATGCGAACAAGTGGATGCCGAGCGTCAGCGACACGGTGGCCAAGGTGTGGGGCCGGCATACGCTCAAGGGGGGATTCTTCTTCGAGTACATCCGGAACGCCCAACCGGCGAGTAGCGCGTCGATGGGAGCTATGACATTTAGCGGCGGCAATAACAACAGCATTGGCACTGACTATGCCGACATGCTGATCGGCAACCTGAACTCTTTCCAGCAGTACTCGTTTAACCGCATCAACGACATCAAATACAACACCTACGAAGGATTCGTCCAGGACTCCTGGAAGGTGACCAAACGCCTGACCTTGGAACTCGGGATGCGGATCACGCATTTCACGCCTTGGGTCGACCGGCTGGGATACGGGTTCTCGATCTTTGACTACTCCCAGTACAACTCGAGTTGTACGCCCACTCAGTACTGCGGATTCCTGTGGAACAAGCGGGATCCGAGTGTTCCGATGGGCGGGTTCCCGACCCGGGGCGCGTACTACCAGCCGCGCTTCGGCGTCGCGTACGATCTCTTCGGCAATGGCAAGACCGTGATACGCGGCGGGTGGGGCATGTACTACTACCACTCGGGGCAGTTCACCACCGGGCTGGATGTTGCCGCCGGCGTCCAGACGATCAACCTGAGCAGTAACCAGGGCGTCGGGCCTTCGCCGTTCGTGGTGGGTAGTTCCGCCAATGCCGCGCCGCTCATGGCAAGAGACCTGGACACCTTGAACTTCTCCAGCGCGGCGCTGTCGCCTGGGGCCGTAGACAGCAAGGACGACCGGTCACCACTAACCAAGAGCTACAGTTTCACCATTGCCCAGCGCCTTCCGTGGTCGAGCCTGCTGGAACTGGCCTACGTCGGCAACGACAGCACGGACCTCGCCTTCTCGGGTGGCGTGGGCAGCAGTCTCAACCTGGTGCCGGTGGGCGCGATGCTCTCGTCCAACAACGGGGGCGTGGATCCGAACACTCTGATCGCGAATAACTTCCGTCCGCTGAAAGGGTTCTCGAACGTGAACCTGGCCACTCACGGCACCTACGCCAACTACAATTCGCTGCAGGCCACCTGGACACGCACTAAGGGCCGCTACACGCTGAACCTGAATTACACCTTCGGCAAAGCGTTGGGGATTATCAGCTCCACCTATGACAACTTCAACATGCGAAACAACTATGGGGTCCAGGCCAGCAACCGGACTCACATTTTCAACCTGGCGCACTCGATCGAACTGGGCAACCCGGTCAAGAACAAGATCGCGGGCGGGCTGGTGAACGGATGGCAGGTCTCCGGCATCTGGCAGATACAGAGCGGAGCCAATCTCACCAGTAACCGGGGCAACAACTTCGGAATGAACTTGAACAGCTACAAGATCCCCGGCACGACGTTCAACGTCAGCAGCGCGTCTCTGCTGGGCACGGACGCCATCGCACTCCGGCCGCTGATCACCTGCGATCCGACGGCGAACCTGGGAACGAACCAGTACATCAACCAGAGTTGCTTCAGTTTTCCGACGCAGATCGGGCAGAACGGCCCAACCACCTTGCCGGTAATCTATGGACCGGCGTTTTTCAACGCGGACCTCGGGCTCTTCAAGAACTTCGACATCCGTGAAGGCAAGAAACTGCAATTCCGGTTCAACGGCTACAATTTCCTGAACCATCCGCTGTGGTCGTTCCCCGGCAATGCCAACCTGACCCTGGGATTTGACGGCTCGACGGGTCAGCTCAACACCCCGCTGTTCGGCATCGCGACGCAGAAGCAGGGGCGCCGCGTGATTCAAATGGCAGTGAAGTTTATGTTCTGAGGGATGCGGGGCAGGTCTCCCGGCCTGCCCCGTCTCTGGTCTGGGGCATGAAGGTATGCTATAAGTAGCTCAAGGGAGATTCAGACCCGATGGTCCGGCACCGGGCCTTTTACTCCCGCGGTACGGGAGCATTAAGGATGTCAGTCGCCGGAACCACCGTGGACTCGGGGCGCGAATGCTCCGTGAGAGTTGACGGGGAGAAGAGCCCCGCGCTCCATTCCAGCGATACAATCTCGACTGCTCTGCTGATCTCGCGCGGAACCATGTCGGGCGCCGTCCGGATCGCCGGTTGCCTGTCACAAAACGCCGGCATTCGTTGCGTCACGCGTGAGGATCTGCTCGCCGCGGTCAACAGTTACGGCGGGCTGGCTACTCGCATCGCGGCTCAAATTGTGCGGGCGGACCGGGAGTACGAGCAGTTCAGCCATCTGCGCCGGCCGTACCGGATTCTCATGCGGCGGGCCCTGCTGGACTACGCTCGCCGCGACCGCCTGGCCTACTTCGGATATTCCGGCCATCTGCTTCTCCCCCGCATCGCGCATTTTGTGCGGGTGCGGCTGATCGCGCCCATGGAAATGCGCATCGCGCGCACGGTGGAAGTTCTGGGCCAGAGCGAGGCGGAAGCGTGCGACTATATCCGCCAGGTGGACGGCGAGCGGGCTCAATGGGCCCGCATGATGTATGGCGTCGACGTCCGCGACCCGGCGCAGTACGACCTGTGTATCAACCTGGAACGATGGTCGCTTCCGGGCGCGTGCGGACTGCTCGCCGGAATCATGGCCCAGGACGAATTTCAGCCCACTCCGGAGTCGGTGGCCCAGATGGAGAACGAGTGCCTCTCCACCGGGGTCCTGGCCGCGCTGGCAACCCATCCGGACACGCTTGCCTGGGAGATTGGGGCCACCGCAACGGCGGGCTCGGTTCGCCTGGTCGGTCCGTTTCTCTCCAGCGCTGAGCGGCGAATGGTCTGCGCCCTGGCAGGCACCGTACCAGGCGTGCTCGAAGTGGAATACGAGCCGGGTTACGCACCGGCCTTTGGGTAGACTACGGGAGACGTTAAGACCGGTCACCGGCGGATGGAAACCGAGGAAGGAATCATGCCGCAGTTACATACCGACGATCCCGCCAGTACGCAATCGACCGGTCTGCGGGCGCTGCTCTTGCGCCTGGCAGGACTGGGAGAGGCGCAAACCGCCGCCCTGCTCGAACAGAACGACCTCGCGAAGCAAAGGACCCAGACCACTTCGAACCTGGCCCTCTATTCCTCCAAAACCGCCGAGAACGCGGAGAAGCAGACTGGCCTGGCAACCGAGCGGACCGCCCTGACACGCGAGCAGACGCGTCTCTCCACGCGCAGCACGGAACTGGCCACGATCCGCACGGAGTTGGCGCACGAGCGCACATCGCTGGCCGAAGAACGTAACCGCCTCGCCACCCAGCGCACCGAGATGGCACACCGGCGGACCGACCTGGCCGTCCACCGCGTTCACCTGGCCGAGGAGCGCAACCGGCTGGCCGAGCGCCGCAACGTGTTGTCCCAGGACCGCACCACTCTGGCCGGCACGCGGACCGATCTCGCCCTGCGCCGGACTGCCGCCGCCGCCACCCGGACGCGCCTGTCGCTCCAGCGCACCGAACTGGCCCGCGAGCGCACTTCCCTGGCGCTCATCCGTACCGGGCTGGCCTTCTTCACTCTGGGTGTCACTTTCCTGAGGTACTTTCCGGTCTCGAAATGGACGATCTTCGATGGGGTCCTCATCGTCTTCAGCCTTCTGACGCTGTACTGGGGAGGAAAAACCTATCGCCGCGCGGCTGCGTCCGAAAAACATGTTCAGAAGCTGCTCGCCGTGGACCGTGGCTTTTCCCGAATCCTGGCAGGTTCCGACACTTGAGACCCGGCTCTTGCCGTTTTGCCCACCCGCGCCAAGCTGCAGGCTTCCATGCGCCGGGGTGGCGGGCCGGACAGTTGCGCCGTTCCGCAGTTGCTTGCCGTGGACCGTGGCTTTTCCCGCACTTGGCAGGTTCCGACACTTGAGACCCGGCCCTTGCCGTTTTGCCCCCCGCGCCAGGCGCCGGGCTTCCATGCGCCGGGGCGGCGGGCCGGACAGTTGCGCCGTTCCGCAGTTGCTCGCGCGGACCGTGGCTTTTCCCGAATCCTGGCAGGTTCCGACACTTGCGACCCGGCTCTTGCCGTTTTGCCCACCAGCGCCAGGCTGCAGGCTTCCATGCGCCGGGGCGGCAGGCCGGACAGTTGCGCCGTTCCGCAGTTGCCCGCCGCAGACCGAGGCTTTTCCCGCATCCTGGCAGGTTCCGACACTTGAGACCCGGCTCTCGCCGTTTTGCCCACCCGCGCCAGGCGCCGGGCTTCCATGCGCCGGGGCGGCGGGCCGGACACTTGCGCCGTTCCGCAGTTGCCCGCCGCAGACCGTGGCTTTTCCCGAATCCTGGCAGGTTCTGACACTTGAGACCCGGCTCTTGCCGTTTTGCCCACCCGCGCCAGGCTTCCATGCGCCGGGGTGGCGGGCCGGACACTTGCGCCGCCGCATCGGGCTTCCATGCGCCGGGGCGGCGGGCCGGACAGTTGCGCCGTTCCGCAGTTGCCCGCCGCGGACCGTGGCTTTTCCATCCTGGCAGGTTCCGACACCTGAGACCCGGCTCTTGCCGCTTTGCCCACCCGCGCCAGGCTGCAGGCTTCCATGCGCCGGGGTGGCGGGCCGGACAGTTGCGCCGTTTCCGCTGTCGGGCCCGCCCGCATGGTCTTCGGCTGCGGTCAGATCACCCGGCGAACGGCACGGGCGCTCCGCAGGAGAGCCACCGCAGCCCAACTCAGCGCGACCGCTCCCGCGGTTACCAGCAGACCCTTGGCGGCCGCGGGGAAGTGCGCCCGCAGCAATACGTATTGCAGCCACGTCACGAAGGCATAGTGAACCACGTAGATGCCATAGGAGTGGCCGCTCAAGCTGTCGAGCCAGCGGACGCGGGATCTCGCAAACCTCCCGAAAACCGCGAGACAAGCGAAACTGGAGGCGGCGCAGGACACGACGAAGGTGAGCGCCCCCACCAGGGTCCAACCGCGCGACGGAACGTGCGGGACAAGGGCTGCGGCCGCCGCGCACCCGAACGCCAGCAGCGCCCCCAGGACCCACAGCGGCCACCGGCGCGCCAGCTTGCTGCCCGGAGTCAGAACGCTGCGGTTAATGCCGCCCACGCCCACGGCCACACCCAACAGGAAGTACACCAGGTAGTGGAACGCCCGGCCGGTCTGGACGGCGAACGGCCCGAACTCCGTCCATTGCAGCGGATGGAACTTGAGCGCCATCGGAATGTAGGCAGCGGCGGAAAGGCTCACCAACAACAGGAAGGCAGCCGCGGGCCGGCGGAAGGCGGCGGAGATCCAACCGGCTCCTCCGGCGGCCGGGCGTCGGAACGCAAACCACAGGGCTGCGATCCCGTCGAACACCAGCAGGACCCAGAGAAACCAGGCCGGGCCGGACGGCCAGTGCTCCAAAGCCATCCACTGCCGCCAAAAACCCGTCACGCCGCTCCCGCCGATTTGAAGCCAGGTCGGGAAATAAGCCAGCGGCGAAACCAGGGCGATAGCGCCCAGGAACGGAAGGCCAAGCCGGAGCAAACGGTTGCGGAAGAAGGCGCCGGCCCCTTTGCGCCGCACGCTGCCGGCCACGAACAGGCCCGAGAGGAAGAACATCAGCGCCATGAAAAACAGGTCGTTGAAGCCGTTGAACCAGGCGAAGCCGCTCCAGCGGGCGCTGTCCACTATGGGGAAGACCCTCCACCAGGGGGAAGCGGTGAGCGACGGAGGTGGCGCGGGCGCCAGCGGATGATAGGCCAGCACAGCATGGTGGGCCACCACCAGGATCACCAGGACCGTGCGCAGGTAACCCAGCGCAACGTTATATCCGCCGCCGGCAGCCGGCGCGGACAGGCGGTCCGGTGCGATTTCCGGGGTTTCTTTCGCGGTGATCATTTTCTCCTCCTCATCCGACTCGCGCCAGGCGGCGGACAGCGAGCCACGTCAGTACTACGGTCAACCAGGCGAGTACGGCCGCGTGCACCAGGGGTGAGCCCTGCGCCGCACCGCCAATCGCGGCCAGGGTGAGCTGATGCAGGTGAAACGCCGGCGAAGCCACCGCGATCCATTGCACCGAAGCGGGTAGCGGGATCAGAAAGCCCGACAGATAGATCATCGGCAGGTACAGCAGGTTGACCAGGGCCGGCGCGCTTTTCGCGGTGCCCAGGGTTCCGATGAACAGGCCCATCGCGCAGAACGGTACAGCGCCGAAAATGTTGACCGCCGACATGCCGAGCCATTGCGCGGCGGTGAAGCGCACGGGGCCGATCGATCCACCCACGATCATGGTGACCATGATGATCGCCACGAACAGCATGGCCATCAGCATCCGGGCCAGCAGGGTCGCAAACGGCGGCACGGGCAGAGCGCGTTTGAGCCGCAGCAGGCCGTGCTCGCGTTCAGCGGCGATAGCTACGCCGAAGCCGAACAGGCCCGGCCCCATGACGCCGAAGGTCACAAACCCGAGGAAGAGGAACATCTGCGCCTTGGGGTCGCTCTTTGTGGCGGCACCGAAAAGCAGCACGCCGAACAGCAGGTACAGCAGCACGGGAAGGCTCAGGAACGGCCCGGCAAATGCCGGCGCGCGGAGCATCCGGCGGGATTCGCAGACGGCCTCTTTCCAGTAGGGATACCATGCGCGCCGCACGGAACCGGTGAGTTCACCGGACAGGTCGGGCGCAAATTCAAGGGTAGTCGGATTCATTGTGCACACTCCTGAGTCAGTTCGGTGAAGGCTGCGGCCAGTCCGGCGCGCTGGACTTCGAGATCCTGCAGGTCCTCATCGGCCGCGAGCAGCCGCCGGACAACCGCTTCGGCGTGAGTGGCGGTGATCTCCAGGCGCCCGTCTTCCCGGCTCACGGAACCCACGCCCGGCCAGGTCTGGATTTCGTCCACCGGCAGGGTGGTGGAACAGGTAATCCGCGTCCGCACCACGAGGGAGCGGATCTTGCTCACGGAACCGGCCGCGACCACGCGGCCCTTGCTGAGGACCACCACACGGTCGGCGAGCGCCTCGGCTTCCTCCAGATAGTGGGTGGTCAGAACGACCGAGCAGCCGGCGTCCACGAGCTTCCGCATAGCGGCCCACACCATCTCCCGCGATGGCAGGTCGAGACCCACCGTGGGCTCGTCGAGGAACAGCAATCGGGGACGGCCCACAATCGCCATGGCGAACTGCACGTGGCGCTTCTGGCCGCCGGAGAGCTTGCCGTAGGGGCGATGGCGCAGCGGCTCGAGATCGGTCATTTTCATGGCGGCGTCCGCGGTGAGCGGGTCCGGATAATAGCTGGCGGTAAGATCGATGTGCTCCCGCACGCGCAGGTCGGAAGCCAGCGTGACTTCCTGCATCATCACGCCGATGTGCCGCCGGGCTTCGATGCGCTGCGGCGGCTGGCCGAAGATCTGCGCGGTTCCGCTGTCGGGCCGGTACAATCCGAGCAGCAGCGAGATGGCGGTGGTTTTTCCGGCGCCATTGGGGCCCAGCACGGCGAGCAGTTCGCCGGGGCCGACTTCGAGATCGAGATGGTCCAGTGCCGTCACGGCTCCGAAGCGTTTGACCACTCCGGACAGCCTTGCCAGATTGCCGTTGTTCATCACAGCTACGAGTGTGACTTTTGAGCGGGCGTGGGAACAGCGGAATTTGACGAGCAGGCCGAACGGTGTGGCGAACCGGCCTGGGCCGGAAACTCAGAAGGGATTGACAGCCAGCGCCCGCACCCTTTCGTTGTAAAGGCGGCCGGATTGCAGGCGGACACCGTTGGACAGGATCAGCACATATTCGCCATGGAGCGCCGGCTGGAGTTCCCGGACGCGCGAGATGTTGACGATCACGGAACGGTGAATGCGCACGAACATCTCCGGATCGAGCGATTTTTCGAGGGTGTTCATGGCGACGTGCACCAGGTGCCCGGAACGTCCCACGTGCAGTTGCACATAGTTTTCGGCAGCCTCGATCCAATCCACATCCGCCACGTCGACCAGAACTGCCTTGCCCGCGGAGCGCACCGCCAGCCGCTTCAAATAGCGGGGCGGGCTGGCAATGGTTTCGAGCAGCGACACGATCTGCCGGCTGGTTTCATCCGCGGGCCTGGAATGGAGGTGGGCCTTGGCCCGCGACAAGGCCTTGGCGAAGCGCTCGGCGCTGACCGGTTTCAGCAGATAGTCCAGGGCGTTGATTTCGAAGGCCTGGATCGCGTGCTGGTCGTGGGCGGTGACGAACACGATGGCGGGCATGCGCTCGGCTCCGATCTCGCGCACCACGTCGAAACCGTCCATTTCCGGCATCTGCACGTCCAGAAACACGAGGTCCGGGCGCAGGCTGCGAATGGCCACGACCGCCTCGCGGCCGTCCCGGGCCTCGTGAATCGCCGTCACGTCGGCGTCCTCGGCGAGCAGCATCCGCAAGCCCTCGCGCGCCAGGGGTTCATCATCAACGAGCAGGGTGGTCAATGGCATGGGTTTCCACCAGTTCGGGCGCGGCGCACGCGGAGATCTCACGGTAGGGCAGGACCACGGTGGCGACAGCTCCGCCGCGCGGGTCGTTTTCCAAAGTGAGACGGGCGGACTCGCCATAAAGCTGAGAGAGGCGGGCGCGCGTGTTCGTCAATCCGATACCGCGGGCGCCGGCGGCCGGGCCGGGGGCGAGACCGGGGCCGTCGTCCCGAATCCGGACCTCGAGCCGGCCGCTCACGCGTGCCGCCGCGATCTCGATTCTGCCCGCCGCCGACCGGCGGCCGATGCCGTGGCGGACGGCGTTCTCGATGATCGGCTGGAGACCCATGTGAGGAACGGCGGCGTCCAGCACCGCCGGATCGACCGCAATTTCGATGCGCAGGCGATCCTGGAAGCGCACCTGCTCGATGGAAAGGTAGAGCTCGATATACTCCAGTTCCCGGCGGAGCGGCACCTCCTGCGCTTCGACGTCATCCAGAACGCAGCGCAAAAGGTCGCTCAACCGCTCCAGCGTCTCCTCGGCATCGCGGGACTTCTGCTGGCGGACCAGGACCATGATGGCGTTCAGGGTGTTGAAGAGGAAGTGCGGCTGTAATTGCATTTTCAAAGCGCTCAATTGCGCGCGCATCAACTGCGTCCGCAGCTCCGACGCGCTGAGCTCCAGCCGCAACGCCTGCTTCTCCCGCTCCTGGTACCTGTGGTACAGCCGGACGGCAAAGACGACGCCCAGGATCGTCCAATAGGTCATCACGTTCTGGTGAAATCCCAGGCTGACGAGCGTCAGCAACTTTGCCTGGAAGGATGGCATCAAGGCGGGGAACAGCCCGAGCCCATGCAGGACCGCGGATTGGGCCAGGATTTCCAGGGTGGAAAACGTGCAGCTAAAGAGGAGGTGGAGGGCAATCCGCCGCAGCCGTTTGTGGCGCTCGATGGGGAACCGCTGTCCGAGCCAGCCGATCAGGGGCGTAAACGCGGCGCAGATGTAGACCCCAGTCATCCAGCTTGCCAGATAGTGCCACCAGGGCGTGGGATCGTGCGAGAAGGAGCGCTGCACCAGGCCCTGGCTGAAGAAAAAAACGCCCACCACCGTCCACGCCAGAAAACACATGGCGCCGATACGGAGCGCGCGTCTGGACGGCCTTCTCACCTGTTCTGTAGCTTATCCGAAGGCGGCCCGGAAGCGAAGGGCCGGATCGGCCCGGGTTGACGAACCGGCCTGATTCGGTGACGAACGGGTCCGGACAGACGATGAGATCCGTCCGGTCTCAGGATTCCTCAGTGGATCTCCGCCGCATCGTGGAATCTCGGAGCGCCACCCCGGAGCGGTTACAGCAACTGGCGCTCGGCGGCGCGTTGAGCGTCCCTAGTGCCGCGGCTCGTCCACGGTGAGGAACCGGTCGGCCTGCACATTCTTCAGCGTCTGAACGATTCCGCTCGGCCAACGGATTTCGACAGACGCGACTCCGGCCTCCGGGCCCAAGCCGAAATGCACCCGCTTGTCGCTGGAGGACATGAAGCCGACGCTGATGGCCACGTGGTTGTACAGCACGCGGCCGGAGGCGGTGGTGAGCTTGACTGCGGCGCCGATGGCGTCACGCGCGCTTTTGTGCCCGATGAGGTTGAGACCCAGCCAGTGGTTGCCCGTGCCGCCGGTGTTCATGAGGATGCGCGGCGGATCGTTGAGCGAGGTCACTACGATGTCCGTGGCTCCGTCGTTGTTCAGGTCACAGAGCGCCGAGCCGCGCTGGTAGCCTTTGCGGAGAAAGTCCTTGCCCAGTTCTTCGGAGACATCGGTGAAGGTTTTGCCGTCCACGTTTTCGAAGAGCGTGTCGTGCTGGGGGCTCTTGGCGTCCACCATGTCGACGTCGCCGTTGGCCGAGTAGATGTCTTTCCAGCCGTCGTTGTTGTAGTCGATGAAGCCGTTGCTCCATCCCGAGTAGGGCATGCTGAGCTTCTGGATGCGGGAGAGGGATGAATAATACACGAACAGGTCCCCACGGTTCCGCAGCAACTGCCAGATCTGGCCCATCAGGTTGTTGTAGAAAATGTCGACCTTGCCATCGTTGTTGAAGTCGTTGGCATCCGAGCCCATGGAAGAACCGACATGGGCGTTTTCGTTGTAGGCCACGCCGAGCTCGAGCCCCTTCTCCTCGAAGGTGCCGTTCTTGCGGTTGATGAAGATCTGATTGGGCTCGGTGTCGTCGGCGATGAAGACGTCCATCCAGCCATCGCCGTTGAAGTCGGCGATGGAGATGCCCATGCCTTTGCCGGGCGCCGCCGCGAGTCCGGACTTTTCGGTGACATCCGCGAACCTGCCGTGGCCCAGATTGCGGAACAACCGGTGGGGGACGCTGGGATAGCGGCGCGGATCGCAATAATAGTCGCGGTCGCTCATCATACAGCGGGCGTCGGACTTGGGACTCCACAGGGTGTAGTTGGATACCAGCAGGTCCAGCAGTCCATCGTTGTCGTAGTCCAACCAGGCGGCGGCGATGCTCAGAGTGTTGGGGGGCTTGCCGCCGATGCCGGAGGCGGCGGTGACGTCGGTGAAAGTGCCGTCCCCGTTGTTGTGGTAGAGGGCGTTGCGGCCGATGGCGCAGAGGAAGAGATCTTCGTAGCCATCGTTGTCGTAATCGCCCACCGCTACGCCGAAGTTGAAATCGAGGTGATCTCCGGTGAGGCCCGCGCGGGCGGTGACATCTTCAAAAGTCCCGTCGTTGCGCTGGCGCAGGAGGCAATTGAAAAAAGACGAATCCACTTTCTTCAGGTCGGGCAGCCGGGCGCCATTCGTAAAAAAGATGTCGAGGCGCCCATCGTTGTCAAAATCGAAGGCCGCGACGCCGCCGCACATGGGTTGCGGAAAATACTTGCGGCCGCCGGTGAAGCTGTTGTTGGAGGTGTAGGAGATCTTCGAGCGCGGCGCGACGTCCACAAATCCGGGCCGCCGCGCGGATGGCGCGGGACGGGGAGGCCGGCTACTTTCCGTGGGCCGGGCGACCTGCCCGGACCCGCCGGGTGGCGTGGGACCGGGATGCCGGCTACCCTCCGTGGGCCGGCCGGCCTGTCCGGACCCGGCAGGAGGCGCGGCCGCGAGGGCCAGGAGCCAGACAGCGCAGGTTCCCGCGGCCATGGCGACCAGCGCACGCTTCATTCGAACTTCTCCGCGGACTGCCGGGCTCGCTGTTCTATGGTCAGCTTCTGCGCGAGCGCCCTCTCGCGGTCGCCATCGGCTTTCCGCCGCAGGCGGTAGTAGACGGTGGCCAGGGAGATGTGGGCTTCGACGAACTGCGGCGCCTGCCGGACGATCGCCTCCAGGGCACCGCGGGCCTGGTCCAGCCTGCCGGCAGCCAGGTTCACGGAAGCAAGCTGGAACCGGGCGCGGAGGTCGCCGGGGCGCACGCGCAGGGCGCGGCCGAGCAGGTTGCGCGCGCCTTCGTAATCCTGGTCCAGGCGGAGCAGGGCGCCCAGTTGGAGGTTGGACTCGAAGTCGTTGGGATTCTCCGCGAGTTCCTTCCGGAAGGCGGCGCGGGCCGCGGCCGTATCGCCGGTCTGGATGTGGGCGCGGCCGAGGTAAGAGTAGACGTCGGGCAGGTGCGGGTTTAACTGAGCGGCTTTTTCGAAATCGGCGATGGCGCCCTCGTAATCCCGGGCATTCAGCCTGGCGGTTCCCAGCATCAGGTGGGCTTCGGCCGAATCGCCGTTGCGCAGGATGCGATCGACGATCCGCTGGCCGCGCTCGGTCTGGCGATCGCGCAGCAGGGCAGTGCCGAGCAGATAGGCAACGGCCAGGTTGTCCGGGTCGCGCTTCTCCACGGGGGTGAGAAGGTCGATCACTTTGCGGTCCTCGCCCTGGCGCAGCCAGCAGTCGCCCAGCAACAGGATCACCTGGGCATCGTCGGGGCGGACGGTGTGGAGGGCGGCAAGCTCGGTGGCGGCCTCGGCGATCTGACCCAGCTTGTAGCGCGCCAGCGCCAGGTTCAACCGGATGCGTGGATCTCCGGGACGGCCTTTCAGCGCCTGGGAGTATGCGGTGATGGCATCCGCGTAGCGGCCGGTAGCGGCCAGGGCGGCGCCGAGATTGGAACGCGCATCCACGGCATCGGGCCGCAGTTTCAGATACTCGCGGTAGCGGGGGATGGCTGCCTCCGCGTTGCCCGACTGGTGGAGCGCGATGGCCTGCTGAAGGATCCGCTCCGGATTGTCTTGAGCAGCCGCAGCACTCCAGAGGACCAGTAAGACCGCGGTGGTGCGAAAACGTGCCATGACGGCGTCTCAGACCCAGGATAGAACAACGCGGCAAGGGGTGATGGCCGGCGAATGGCTGCCCGCGTGCGGCACCGAAACGGGGAAGCACGGATCAGCCAGGAGCGCCCCGCCGGACAGTTTTCGGAGAGGGAGACTGTGCGTAGCTGCACAGCGCTATAGGCCACGTGATGCAGGGCACAAATGCTCACTGTAGAATCGGCACCCCATGGCTATAATGGCCAACGCGCTACCGGTTTACCGATCCAAGCCCGAACGTGGACAGGAGGTTTCGGATATGCGGGCCCAGAAGGCCGTCGCGCCTACTCGCATTCTGGTGATCGACGACAACGCCATCGATCGCGATCTCTTCCGGCGGTTCCTGCAACACCAGAACGGAACGCGCCGCTTCGAGTGCGTCGAATCGGAGCACGGCCGGGCGGGGCTGGAACAGTTCCGCCGGGCGCGGCCGGCATGCGTCCTGCTGGATCTGAACCTGCCGGACATCGATGGGCTGGAGTTGCTGGAGTCGATCCTGCGGGAACAGGATTCATGCCCGGTGATTGTCACCACGGCATACGGGAGCGAGGAGATCGCGGTGAAGGCGATGAAGTCGGGCGCGGCGGATTACGTGGTGAAGGGAACGATCTCGGAAGAAGGTCTCGTCCACACCATCGAAAACGCGCTGGAGAAGCGGGCCCTGGAACGTATGGTCGAAGAACAGCGGCTGGCGATCGAGGAGCGCAACCGGCGGCTGGAATCGGCACTGGAAAGCGAACGGGAAGCGCGGCGGGAAGTCGAAGAGAGCGAATCGCGGTATCGCACCCTGGCGGAAGCGATGCCGCAGGTGGTGTGGACGGCGGGCCACCCGGACGGCGGCTGGGATTACGTGAATGAGCGCTGGTCGCGCGTGACGGGCGCACCGGCGGAGAGCGCCCTGGGACGGGGCTGGCTGGACCTGGTGGATTCCGAGGACCGCGCCCGGGTGATCGAGGCTTGGGACACGGCGATGGCCAAGGGCACTCCGATCGAAGTGCAATTCCGGTTGCGCGCGTCCGACGATTCGCTGCGCTGGCAACTGATGCGGGCCGTGCCCCTGCGACAGGACGGGCACCCGGCGAAGTGGCTGGGAACGTTCACCGATGTGGAGGAGCAGAAGCGCAACGAGCAACTCCTGCATCAACGCCAGAAGCTGGAGAGCATCGGGATACTGGCCGGCGGCGTCGCGCACGACTTCAACAACCTGCTGGTGGGGATCCTGGGTGGGGTGAGCTACGCCCTGGAATTGCTTCCGCCGGACCACGAGGTGCGCACCATTCTGGAGGGCGCTTTCAAGTCTGCGGAGAGGGCGGCCCACCTGACGCGCCAGTTGCTGGCTTATGCGGGAAGAGGCCGGTTTCAGGTGGAAGACGTCGACCTGGGGCAGACGCTGGAAGGGACGTGGGAGCTGATTCAAGCATCCGTGCCGCGCTCCATCGACCTGAAGCTGTTGATCCGGCCAGACCTGCCGCCGATACAGACGGATGCCGCGCAGTTGCAGCAGATCATCATGAACCTGATCCTGAACGCGGGCGAGGCAATTCCGACGGACCGGCACGGGCTCATCCTGGTGCGCGCCGACCGGGAGCGAATCCGTGCACCGCGCTCCACCTGGAGCGGCGATTTGCCGGCGGGAGAATACGTCCTGCTGGAGGTGCGCGACAACGGCTGCGGAATCGAACCGGGTGCGCTGGGCAAGATCTTCGACCCGTTTTTTACCACCAAGTTTACGGGGCGCGGGCTGGGGCTTGCGGCGGTGCAGGGCATCGTGCGTAGCAACCAGGGCGCGATCGAAGTGGACAGCAGGCCCGGAAAGGGAACCACCTTCCGGGTGCTGTTGCCGGCCGCACCCACGGCGCACAAACGTCCGGCGGCGCCCGCGGCGGAGGCCCCTCAATCGGCGAAGGGGCGGATCCTGGTGGTGGACGACGAAGCGATCGTGGGCAGCACGGCCAAGGCGATTCTGGAGCGGGAGGGACACACGGTGGAAGTGGTCTCCGGAGGGCAGGAGGCGCTGGACAGGCTCTCCGCATCGCCGGGAGACTTCTCGCTGGTGCTGCTCGACCTCAGCATGCCGGGACTGGACGGTGAACAGACGTTCCGGGCCATCCGGCGAATGGCGCCGGGTCTGCCGGTGGTGATCTGCAGCGGCTACAGCGACAGCGAAGTGCGGAGCCGGTTTCAGGGCAGCAGCGTCAGCGGCTTTCTCCACAAGCCGTTCCATTCCCGGACCCTGGCCGGAAAGGTGTCCGGGCTGTTGGGATCGGGTTGACGCCGGCCACTATGCGCAGAACACAGATCGACCCGACTACGGCGGACGTGCTCCGGTCCGCGGTCCACGATCTGGCGGGTCCCGCGTCCCGGCTGCGGGTCCTCGGGCAACTGTTAAGCCGGAGCAGCCCGGCGCTCGACGAGGACGCCCGCAGGCTCGTGGAACATATCCAGACCTCGGCCGCCGCAGTGAGCGCGGTGGCGGAAGGGTTGCGAAGCTATTCGGAAATCTGCACGCGTCCCATAGAGCGCGAGCCTGTCGATCTCAACGAGGCGCTGGCGGCGGCGATTGACAACCTCCGGTCCGAGATCCAGAGTGCTGGAGCCGAGGTGACCTGGTCCGTTTTGCCGGTTGTGGACGCCGACCGGTTCCTGGTGACCTGGGTGCTTCAGGAACTGCTGACGAACGCCATTCGTTTCGGAGCCGGGCCTTCGCCGCAGGTGCGCGTCTCGAGCGCCACCGGGGAGAAAGGGAACCGGGTGATCTCCGTGATCGACAACGGACCCGGAATCGAGGCCGCCATGGCCGAGAGAGTATTCCTGCCGTTCAAGAAGCTGTCGGGGGGGCGCGGCGCGGGACTGGGATTGACGATCTGCCGCGCGATTCTGGAACGGCACGGTGGGCGGATCCGGGTGGAGCCGCGAACCGGTGGCGCCGAGGTCCGGTTCTGCATGGAAGGTGGTGATGCGCGGGAGGACGGATGCCGCTGAGCGGGTGGCCCGCCGGCCTGATGGGATTCGGCCTGGTCCTGGCGTGGCCGGTGGCGTACGGACAGGAGCCGCCGGCGAAGGCGGGCGCGGAGGATACCCGGACGCTGAAGGCTCTGAGCCTGGAAGAACTGTCCAAGATCGAGATCAGCACGGTCACGAAAGAGCCGAGCCCGGCCTTCCGAACTCCGGCGGCGATCCACGTTCTGACGCAGGAGGACATCCGGCGATCGGGCGCGACCAACCTTCCCGACCTTCTGCGGCTGGTGCCCGGGGTGGAAGTGGCGCAGATCGATTCAGGGAAGTGGGCGATTGGGATCCGCGGCTTCGAGGGGCGTCTGTCCAAGTCGGTGCTGGTGCTGATCGACGGGCGGTCGGTATACACGCCGCTGTTCGCGGGGGTGTATTGGGAGATGCAGGATACGATGTTGGAGGACATCGACCGGATCGAAGTGATCCGCGGCCCGGCGGGCACGATCTGGGGTGCGAACGCAGTCAACGGCGTGATCAACATCATCACCAAGAGCGCCATGGACACGCGTGGAACGCTGGTATCGGCGGGAGGCGGCAACGTCGAGCAGGGATTCCTGAGGGCGCGTTACGGCTGGGGCAACGATCATCTGAGTTACCGGGCATACGGAACAGGATTCACGCGCGGCCCGCAGTATCATCCGGACGGCCGGGAATTCGACGACTGGCGGCGCGGCGCAGGGGGGATTCCGCATGGACTGGAGAGTGAACCCGCAGGACAGCCTGACGGTACTCGGCAATGCCAACCAGGTGATGGCGGGAACCAAGCTGGGGATCAGCACCTATTCGCCGCCGGCACTCACCAACGTGGAAGGGAACGGGTACTTCTCCGGGCAGAACCTGCAAGCGGTATGGCGGCGGGCCTTGAACAACGGATCGGACGTTCAGGTGCGAGCCTACTATGACCGCACGGACCGGGACGATCTCAACTACCGGGAAGTCCGCCATACCGTCGATGTGGATTTCATCCATCACGCGCCGCTGGGGGGCCACGACCTGATCTGGGGCGCGGGGCTTCGGGTGAGCCCCAGCCGCTTCTTCCAAAAGACATCCACAGTGGATTTCCTGCCACACCGGGACACCTACTCCATCTACAGCGGCTTCATACAGGACGACATCACGCTGGTTCCGAACCGGCTCAGCGTCACGCTGGGCACGAAGCTCGAGTACAACACGTTCAGCGGGTTCGAATTCCAGCCCGACGGGAGGCTGGCCTGGACGCCCACCGAACAGCAGATGGTGTGGGCCGCGGTGACCCGCGCCGTCCGGACGCCATCGCGCATCGAGGAAGGCTTCGACTACACGGCACTGGCGAACGCCACCTTGCCGCTCTACCTGCGGCTGATCGGCGACGGCCAGTTTTCGCCGGAGCAGATGCTGGGCTACGAGCTGGGCTACCGCACCTATGTCAAAAGGGGCGGATTCGTGAGCGTCAACAGTTTCTACAACCGGTATGACGATCTGCTGAGCGTGGAGAATCGCCCACCAGTGGTGGAAACCGTTCCTCCACCCCTCCATTTCGTGCTTCCGCTCTACTTGCGGAACGGGATCCAGGCGGAAAGCGCGGGAGTGGAGGTAGCTTCGCTGTGGGACCTTCGAAGCTGGTGGCGGCTGAGGGCTTCCTATTCCTTCCTGCACCTGAATGCGCGGAGGAAGGCGACGAGCAACGACGCTTCGACGGTAGGGCAACTGGAAGGCGACAGCCCGCAGCATAAAGCGGCGGTGCAGTTTTATTGGACGCTGCCACGATCGCTGGATCTGACTCTGACCTACCGTTATGTGAGCGCCGTGCCGGACCAGGGAGTTCCGCGATACCACACCGGCGACGTGCGGATCGCGAAACGGGTGAGCCGGGAATTGGAGCTGTCCGTCACCGGGCAGAACCTTCTGCAACCCTCGCACGTGGAGTACGCGGGGGATCCCGGGCCGCTGGTCGGAATCCGGAGGTCCGGCTACCTGCAATTGACGTGGACGAAGTAGACCGGAAGAGGGGCATATCGGAACGGGGGGATGGCATCTGGACGTCCAACACGGATCGCCGGGGCCGGAGGCTGGATGCAGCGCCGGGCGGTAGTGATGCTGGTGGGGTCCGCCCTGGCCATGGGTCCGCTGTTGCGGGTGGCGGCCTACGATGGAGACTCCCTGGAATACCGTGTGAAAGCGGCGTTTCTGCTGAATTTCACCAAGTTCATCGAGTGGCCTGCGGCGGCGCTCGGCGGTGCAGGCGCGCCGTTCGCCATCTGTATCCTGGGTGCGGATCCTTTCGGCAGCGCGCTGGACCGGATGGTGGAAGGGGAAACCGTGAACGACCGGAAACTGGTGGTGCGCAGGCTCGGGCCCCAGCCACCCAGGGGCTGCCAGATGGTATTTGCGGGCAGCATAGAGAGGGATCGAGCGAAGATGCTGGCGAGCCTGGGACGTGGAGTGCTGACGGTGGGAGAGGGCAGCGATTTCCTGCGGGCAGGAGGCATGATCGCCTTCGTGATCGAAGACCGCCGCGTGCGGTTCGACATCAACCAGGCGGCGGCCGCCGCTGCCGGGCTCAAGATCAGCTCGAAGCTGCTGAATGTCGCGAGGTCCGTTGAAAAGTAAGAAATTTCAACCCGGTCTGCTGGCGCGCGTATTCGCGGACATGCCCATCAAGCGCAAGCTGATGGTGATCATCATGGCGGTCACGACGGCGGCCCTGGTGATGGCAGGGCTGGGAGTGGTGGTGGCGGACTCCATTCTGTTCCGGGGATACCTGCGGCGGGATCTCTCGGCGCTGGCCCGGATTACCGCGGACAACAGCACGGCGGCGCTGACGTTCGACGATCCGCGCGCGGCCGGAGAAACGCTGGCCGCGCTGCGGGCGAGGACGCACGTTCTGGCGGCATGCATCTACCGGGTGGACGGCACAATGCTGGCTCGGTATGCGCGTCAGCCGGAGAATGCCGAATGCCCGCCGCCGGCCGGGCAGGATGGGGTACGGCTCAGCGGGGGCGAGATTACCGTGTCGCGCGCGGTGAGGCTGGACGGCCGGCGGGTGGGGACGCTGGTGATGCGGTACGATCTCGATGAACTGTACGAACGCCTGTGGCTCTACGGTGGCACGGTGCTGGCGATTCTGCTGGCATCCAGCATCGTGGCGTTCCTACTCTCGTCCTGGCTGCGGCGGGTCATCGCCACTCCCATCTCGCAGTTGGCACTGACGACCGCAGCCGTGTCGGAGACGAGGGATTACGGAATCCGCGCCCACAAGACGTCGCGGGATGAACTGGGTGTGCTGGTGGACACGTTCAACCAGATGCTGGCGCGGATCGAGTCGCGGGACCAGGAGTTGAGGCAGGCGCTGGAGGCCCGGGAGGAAGCGCTGAAAGAGGCGCAGAACGCGATCCGGGCGCTGAAGACCGCGCAGGCCGAAGTGGCGCGCATCAACGTGGACCTGCAAAAGTCCAACCAACGCCTGGCGCGTTCCAACCAGGATCTGGAACGCTTCGCGTTCGTGGCGAGTCATGATCTGCAGGAGCCGCTGCGCATGATCACGGCGTATGTCCAGCTTCTGGTGCGGTCGAATCCCGAGGCGTTCGAGGGGGAAGCGCGGATGTTCGTGCGCAATATCGTGGATGGTGCCGTGCGCATGCGGACGCTGCTGGCGGACCTGCTGGCGTACAGCGAGATCGGGGGGGATGCCGAGGAGCCGGCCGGGAGGGTGGATCTGAACCAGGTGGTGGAGACGGTGCGCCAGAACCTGAAGATGCCGATCGAGGAAACGGGCGCGGTAATCACTTCGGAAGAGCTGCCGGCGGTAGCGGGTTACTCCGGCCATTTTGTCCAGCTCTTTCAGAACCTGGCGGGAAATGCCATCAAATACCGGGGCGAGGATCCGCCGCGCATACACATCTCGGCGCGGCGGCAGGGCAACCGGTGGCAATTCGCGGTGGCCGATAACGGAATCGGAATCGATCCCGAATACCACGCGAAGATATTCGGAGTGTTCAAGCGGCTGCATGGCAAGAAAATTCCGGGGACGGGGATCGGGCTTGCCATCTGCCAACGCCTAGTCGAACGATACCGCGGCCGGATCTGGGTGGAGTCGGAGCCGGGGCGGGGCGCAACCTTTTATTTCACGCTGCCGGAAGACGGCCTGGCGAGAAAGGGAACCGATGAACCAGGAGACGGGCGAACGCAAGGTTCGCATCCTGCTGATTGAAGATAATCCGGCCGATGTCGATCTGCTGCGGAGGGCGTTCCGGAGCGCGCAACTCGAGTACGAACTGACCCTGCTGGAGGACGGAGCGGAGGCGCTGGCGTTCGTGCGGCGCCTGGAGACCGGGGGCGGCGAGCCAACGCCGGACCTGGCCGTAGTGGATTTGAATCTTCCCAAGAACGATGGAGTGGAGGTGCTGGAAGCCATGCGGGGGACGAGCGCGTTCGCGGACGTGCCGGTGGCCGTGCTGAGCTCGGCGGCATCCTCCCGGGAGCGAGCCCGCATCGAGCCGTATGGCATCGGGCGTTATATCACCAAGCCGCCGGACCTGGACGAGTTTCTGAGGATCGGGTTCATTTTGAAAGAACTGCTGGCGGAGAGTGGGCACAGCGGGGGGAAGTAGGGCGGGGAGCTTTCGGTCAGCGGTCAGCTTTCAGCGGTCGGCTTTCAGCGGTCAGCGTGGCGGGAAGGACGCGATTATGAAACCGCCGGGCAGCTCCTGCAGCGCCTCAAGGCGAACGACGCGCCGGCGGCTAAAAAGCTACATAAGGCACGCCCTACCGCAGCCGCCCTGCCTGGTATTCTGTCACGATGCGCAGGAGTTGGTAGTCGTAGCGCGCGTTGGCGTCGGCGATCTGCGCGGAGGTTAGATTGAGCTGCGCCTGGCTGAGCTCGACGATGGCGCTCAGTCCGAGGTCGTAGCGGCTCTGGGCCAGGTCGAGGGCCAGCTTTGCCTGGGTGAGCATCTGCTGGGTGAGGGTGATGCGATCCGAGGCGGTCTGCGCGTTGAGATAGGCGACGCGGACGTCGCGGACGAGGCGGTTCTGCAGGTCGGCCACGTTCTGGCTGGCGGCCTGGGCTTTCAGGTTGGCCTCGGCGGTGCGGGCCTTGAAGAGTCCGCCGTTGAAGACCGGAATGTTGACGCTCAGGCCGATGGCACCGTAGCGGGCGGCCACGGCGCTGTACGCTGCGGGGGCCACACCGGCGCCGGAGGCCACGCCGATGGTGGGGTAGTAGAGCGCGTGTTCGGCCTTGGCGAAGCGCTCGGCGGCGGCCTGGCGCAGGCGATAATCCTTGAGCTCGGGACGATTCTGGATGGCGGCCTGGACCAGGCTGTCCATGCTTTCGGTCATGGGGCCGGGCATGGGGACCTCCGCCAGGGAGAACACGGTCTGGCCGGGGATGCCCAGAGCCGCGGCGAGCTCCACCTGGGCGGCTTTCAACTCATTGCGGGACTGGATTTGAAGCAGCTTCGCGCCAGCGAGGTTAACCTTGGCGAAGCTCACGTCCAGGTCCGACTTGAGCTTGTTCTGCGCCAGGGCGGTGACCTGGTCGGCGACCAGTTGGCGCGCGCCGACGGTCTGGTCGGCCACCTTCACCAGGGCCTGGCCGCGCAGCACGCCGAAATATGCCTGGACGGTGGCGAGCAGGATGTTGGCGCGGGTCGTCTCGGTGGCCTGGTCGCGGGCCTGGGCTTGCAGGTCGGCCGAACCGGCCAGATTGCCGGTGCGGCCGAAGTCGGTGATCAACTGGTTCAGCCAGACCCCGGAGGCGACGCGGCTGTAGACCGACGGATTGTTGAGGAAGCCGGCGGCCATGCGGCTGCCGTTGTCGGCGCCGGCGCTAGTGAAGCTGCCGGTGAAGGTGGGCTCCATGGCGGCCCGGTATTCGCGCGGCACCTGGTGGGCCGCAGCGGCTGCAAGCCGGGCGGCCGGAAACCGGGGGTTGTTCTGAATGGCCAGACGTTCGGCGTCCGCCAGCGTCAGGTGCATGGCGGTCTGGCAGAAGGACGGGATGGCGATGGCGGTCAGGAAAAGGATCGAGAGCTTCACTCTGTGCGACCTCCGAAAATGATGGCGATGGAAGGCAATGAACTGCCCGCACGCCCGAGCTGGAACACCGTGGGGGCGGCCTTCCTCCGTTGGCGGACTTCGAGCCTGCGTAAAAGGCGGGTTGAAAGACCGCCGCAGGTTAGAAACTTACCCGACAAAGAACCGGTCATGCTCGAGACTCCTGGCGGCGGTAGACCATCAGGTACGCGGCCGGGACGATGAATACCGTGGTCACCAGCGAGATCAGCAGGCCGCCGATGATGGCCCGGGCCAGCGGGGCGTAGGCCTCGCTGCCGGTGCCCAGCTTGAGCGCCATCGGCATCAGGCCGATGATGGTGGCCAACGACGTCATCAGCACCGGGCGCAGGCGCACGCGACAGCCTAGCGCCACGGCTTCCAGGAGCGGAGTACCCTCCTCGCGCAGGCGGCGGGTGAACTCCACGATCAGAATGCTGTTGGAGACCACGATCCCCACCATCATCACCACGCCCATCAGCGACTGCACGTTGAGGGTAGTCCCCGTCACGTCGAGGGTGGCCAGCACGCCGGTCAGGCCCAGGGGAACAGCGAGAAGGATCAGCAGCGGGTCCACGAACGACTCGAATTGCGCCACCAGGATGAGGTAGAGCAGAGCCACCGCCAGAGCCAGACCCATTCCGAAACTGCGGAACGAGGCCCGCATGCCTTGCGCCATGCCGCGCAACTGGATCCGCACGTCGCCGGGCTTCTTCACGGCAGCAATCAACGCGTCGATCTTGTTAGCCGCGCGGCCGAGGTCTTCGCCGGCCATCCCGACGTAGACATCGATGGCCCGGCGGAGCTGGTAATGATCCACCTCGGTGGGGGCTTCGATCCGTTCCACCGAGGTGACCGCATCCAGATTGGTGGCGTCGCTGCGGCCGCCGGCGCGCAGCGGAATGTTTCGCAGATCGAAGAGGCTCTTCACCTGGGTTTCGGGGTACTGCACGGTCAGCATGTAGTCGTTGCCGGTCCGCGGATCCACCCAGTAGCTGGGGGCGATCATCTGGTTCGAGGTGAGCGCGGTGATGATGTTGCTGACCACCTCGCGCTGGTTGAGCCCCAGCTCGCTGGCCCGCTCGCGGTCGATGCGCAGGCGGAGCGCAGGGTAATCGAGGTCTTGCGGGATAAACACTTCGCTCACATTGGGAATGCGGCGGATTTGGGCGGCGAGATCGGCGGCGACGCGGTAGTCGGCGGCTAGGTTCTGGCCGCTCACCTGCACGTCGATGGGAGCGGGCAAGCCGAGGTTCAACACCGCGTCCACCAGGCCGCCCGACTGGAAATAGGCGCTCAGCTCCGGCATGCGGGACGCGAGGCGGCGCCGCACGCGCTCCATGTATTCGTAGCTGCCTACCTGGTGTCCCTCGGTGAGAGCCACCTGTACGAAGGCCGTGTGCTGCGCCGAGTTGCTGGTGTAGATGGAGGAGAAACCAGGGGTGGAACCGATATTGGAGACGATCATTGCGAGGTCCTGCGGGAGGACCGTCTGGCGGATGATGTTCTCCACCCTGGCGACTTCGCCGGCGGTGATTTCCAGGCGCGTGCCGGAGGGCGCCTTGAGATTGACGACGAACTGCCCGGCATCGGTGCGCGGGAAGAACGCCATCCCCACCTCCGGGTAGAGCAGCAGGCTAACCAGGAAGACCGCGGTCAGTCCGCCCACCACCGCGGCCGGCCGCCGCAGGGTGACGCGCACGGTGCGGCTGTAGGCGTCCAGCAGGCGCTCGAACTGGCGGTTGAACCAGGTGTTGAACCGGCGCCCCAGGCTGGGCCGGCCGGCGCCGTGCTCGTGCGGGGCGCGCAGGAATCGCGAGCAGAACAGCGGAACCACCACCATGGCCACAAAGTAGGAAGCGAACAGCGCCAGCACCACCGCCACCGCCAGGGCCGAGAACAGGAACCGGCTCACGCCATAGAGAAACGTTACCGGGAAGAACACCACGGCGGTGGTCAACGTGGCGGCCAGAACCGGGATGGCCACTTCCTGTCCGCCGCGCTCGGCGGCGGGAAAGGGCGCCATACCGCCTTCCAGGTGGCGAAAGATGTTTTCCAGCACGACCACGGAATTGTCGATGAGGCGCGAGAAGACCAGCGCCAGTCCGCCCAGCACCATGGTGTTCACCGAGCTGCCGCCCATCGAAAGCGCGATGAACGTGGCCAGCGCCGAAAGCGGGATGGAGAGACACACGGCCAGCGTGGCGCGCATGCTGCCGAGGAAGATCAGGATCATCAGCGAAGTGAGGAACAGGCCGATGGCGCCTTCGTGCAGGAGCGTTTCGATGGCCTTTTTCACGAAGGTGGATTGATCGAACACCACGCGAGCCACCAGGTTTTTGGGAACGTCGAAGAGGCGCGCCACGGCTTTCTTGATGCCATCCACCACCGCGATGGTGTTAGTGTCGCCGCCCTGCTTGAGCACCGGCAGGTACACCGACGGCTGGCCGTCCACGCGCACGATGCTGTTCTGGATCTGCTGCGCGTCCCGGGCGGTCCCGATATCTCCCACCGTCACCAGCGCGCCGTCGACGGCCTTCAGCGGCACGCGATCGATATCAGCCATGGCGTCGATCTGGCTGTTGGTGTAGATGCTGTAGTCGACGGGGCCGATGCGGGCGTCGCCGGCGGGCAGAATCAGGTTGGCGGTCGTTGACGGTGCGCACCACGTCCATGGGGCTGAGCTGGTGGGCCTCCAGCTTCAACGGGTCGACGTAGACCATGATCTGGCGGTAGCGGCCGCCGAAGGGCTGCGGCACCGACGCGCCGGGCACGTTGGCCACCTGGTTGCGCACGGTGTACTGGCCGACGTCGCGCAGGTGCGGTCTCGTTCAGGCCCTTGCCCTTGAGGGTGATCAGGCAGACGGGCAGGCTGGAGGCGTCGAACTTCAAAACCACAGGGGGCAGTGTGCCGGGCGGCAGCCGCCGCAGGTTGGCCATCGCCAGGTTGGAGATGTTGGTTACCGCCGAATCGGCGTCGGTCCCGGGCTGGAAGTAGATCTTGATCAGGCTGACGCCGGGCAGCGAGCGCGACTCGATATGCTCGATGTTGCTGCCGAGGGTGAAGAAGCGTTCGAAGCGGCCGGTAATGTCGGTCTCGATCTGCTCGGGCGGCATGCCGGAGAAGAAGGTGGCCACCACCACCACCGGGATATTGATGGTGGGGAACAGGTCCACCGGCATGCGCGCCAGGCTGACCACGCCGACGATCCCGATGACCAGGCACGCCACGATGATCAGGTACGGGTTGCGGATGGCAAACCGGCTCATGCCGCCCCACCCTGCCGCCGGCGGTACACCAGATAATAGGCCGCGGGAACCGCGAACACGCTGGCGGCGAGCGAGACCGTCATGCCGCCGATGATGGCGCGCGCCATGGGCACGTAGCTTTCGCCGCCGGTACCAAGTTTCACCGCCAGCGGCAGCAGGCCGACGACGGTGGCCACCGAAGTCATGACGATGGCGCGGAAACGGGTCCGGCAGGCCGCGACCACAGCCTCGCGAACCTCCGCGCCCCGCTCTCGCAGGCGCTGGGTGAACTCCACGATCAGGATGCTGTTCGAGGCGACGATCCCCACCATCATCACCACGCCCATGAGAGACATCACGTTGAGGCTGACGCCGGTGAGGTAGAGCGCCAGCAGCACTCCGGTCAAGCCGGGCGGAACGGCCACCAGGATCAGGAACGGATCGACGAAGGAGCGGAATTGCGCCACCAGGATCAGGTACAGCAGCGCCACCGCCAGAATCAGCCCCGCGCCGAAGCTGCGGAAGGACGCGCGCATGCCTTGCACCATGCCGCGCAGATCCACGCGAACGCCTTCGGGAATGGCGGTGTTGCCGATGATACCGTCGATGGCGTTGGCCACCCGGCCCAGGTCCTCGCCCGGACGGCGCCACGTACAGATCGATGGTGCGGCGAAGCTGGTAATGATCCACTTCGGTGGGCGCCTCTTCGCGCTCCACTTGCGTGACCGCATCGAGCGTGGAGGCTTCCTCACGGCCGGGCGCGCGCAGCGGGATGGACTTCAGATCATTCAGCGATACGATCTGGTTGTCTTTATACTGCACGGTCAGCATGTAGTCGTTGCCGGTTTTGGGGTCTACCCAGTAGCTCGGCGCGATCATCTGGTTGGAGGTGAGGGCGGTGATGACGTTGCTGACCACTTCCTTCTGAGTCAGGCCCAGTTCGCTGGCGCGCGTGCGATTGACCGCGAGCTGCAGCGCGGGGTAGTCGAGATCCTGCGGAATGAAGACGTCCTTCACGCCGGGCGCCAGGCGGATCTTGGCCGCCAGTTCCTGCGCCAGAGCGTAGCTGGCGGCCAGACGCGATCCGCTGACCTGCACGTCGATGGGCGCGGGCAGACCGAGGTTGAGCACCGCATCGGCGAGACCGCCCGATTGAAAATACGCACTCAACTGCGGAAGCTCCCGCCGGATGCGGCGGCGCACGCGGTCCATGTACTCATAGCTGCCCACCTGGTGATGTTCGGTCAGGCTGACCTGGACAAAGGCCGTGTGCGGCGCGGAGTTGCTGGTGTAAATAGACGAGAAACCGGGGGTGACTCCGATGTTGGAGAGGATCACGTCGAGGTCCCGCGGCGAAACCACTTCGCGGATGAGATCTTCGACTTTGTTGACCTCCAGTTGCGTCACTTCCAGGCGCGTGCCGGAGGGGGCCTTCAGGGTGACGACGAACTGGCCGGCATCCGTTCGCGGGAAGAAGGCGATCTGCAGCCGCGGATAGAGCAGAAGGCTGATTGCGAAGCCGGCTCCGAGGGTCAGCAGCAGCAGAACCGGCCGCCGCAGGCTGAGATTGAGCGCGCGGCCGTAGACTTCGGTGAGGCGATCCAGCCCCCGTTTGAACCAGTCGGCCGGTGAGCCGGCGCGCTGTTCGCCGTCCGCGCCTTCAGGAAACGCGAGCAGAACAGCGGCACCACCGTGAGCGCGACGAAGTAGGAGGCAAACAGGGCCAGCACCACGGCCAGGGCGAGCGCCGTGAAGAGGAAGCGGCTCACGCCGTAGAGAAAGGTGACCGGGAAGAATACCACAACGGTGGTCAAAGTAGCGGCCAGAACCGGAATGGCGACTTCCTTGCCGCCAGTCTCGGCGGCTTCCCGCGGCCCTTCACCCATCTCCAGGTGGCGGAAGATGTTCTCGAGCACCACCAGCGAGTTGAACAGCAGCCGTGTAAAGGCCAGCGCCAGCCCACCCAGCACCAGTGAATTCACCGAGCCGCCCCCCAGCGCCAGTGCAATGAACGCAGCCAGCGCGGAGATGGGCACGGACAGGGCGACCGCCACGGTGGCGCGCAGGCTCGCGAGGAAGATCAGGATCATGACGCAGGTGAGCAGCAGCCCGATGCCGCTGGCCGCCAGCAGCGTCTGAATGGCCCCTTTGACGAACTGCGATTGATCGAACACCACGCGCGTGACGAGCTGTTTCGGCACGTCCACCAGATTGGCAATGGCGTCCCTCACGCCCTGCACTACCGCGATGGTGTTGGTGTCGCCGCCCTGCTTGAGGACCGGCAGGTAGACCGACGGCTGCCCGTCCACGCGCACGATGCTGGTCTGGATCTGCTGCGCATCCCTGGCCAGGCCCACGTCGCCCACAGTGACCGAGCGGACACCCACGGTCTTGAGAGGGATGCGGTTGATATCCGGGATATTGTCGATCTGGCTGTTGGTGTAGATGCTGTAATCGATGGGGCCGATGCGCACGTCGCCGGCCGGGAGGATGAGGTTGGAGTCGTTGACGGCGCGCACGACGTCCATGGGGCTGAGGCTGTACGCCTGGAGCTGCAGCGGATCGACATAGACCATGATCTGGCGATAGCGGCCGCCGAAGGGCTGCGGCACCGACGCACCTTTCACGTTGGCCACCTGGTTGCGGACCGCATACTGGCCGGTGTCGCGCAAGACGGTTTCATTCAGGCCCTTGCCCTTCAGCGCGATCAGGCAGACCGGCAGGCTGGAGGCGTCGAACTTCAAGACCACGGGCGGCAGGGTGCCCGGCGGCAGGCGGCGCAGGTTGGCCATCGCCAGGTTGGAAATGTTGGTCACCGCCGAATCGGCGTCGGTCCCAGGCTGGAAGAAGATCTTGATGAGACTCACGCCGGGCAGCGAGCGCGACTCGATGTGCTCGATGTTGCTGCCCAGGGTGAAGAAGCGTTCGAAGCGGCCGGTGATGTCGGTTTCAATCTGCTCGGGCGGCATCCCGGAGAAGAACGTGGCGACCACCACCACCGGGATATTGATGCTGGGAAACAGATCGACCGGCATGCGCGCCAGGCTGGTGACGCCGACCACCGCCACGATGAGGCACGCCACCACGATGAGGTATGGCTTGCGAATGGCGAAACCGGACATGCCCTAACTTCCTTTGAGCTCGGAGACGTCCACCAGCTTGGGCTCCACCGGTTCTCCCGGCTTGAACTGGCTGCGATTGCCGACGATCACGAGGTCGTTTTCCTCGAGTCCGCCGAGCACTTCCACCATGGAGGGAGTCTCCATTCCCAGCTTGACGGGGCGCTCTTCGATCTGTTGTTGCGAATTGACCACCAGCACGGTGGATGCGGCTGCCCCGCCAGGAACGGCTTGCACCGGGATGGCCAGCGCGCCGGGGCGCCGGTCGAGCGACAGCGTGGCGTAGGCGTACATGCCGGGCATCAGTTGCAGCCGGGGATTGTCCACGTCCACCTCGGTATCCATGGTGCGGGTGTCGAGCTGCACCTCGTCGGTGAAGCGGGCGACGGTCCCAGTGAACGTGCGGTTGAGCGAGGGGACGCGCACCGCCACCGGCGACCCCAGACGCACGCGCGGCACAACCGATTCCGGCACGGGCAGGATGAGGCGCAGCCGGTCGGCCTCGGAAACGCGCACCACGGGGGTGGCGCCTGTCTGAGAGGTGATGCCGGCCTGGACCATGGCGCCCGGATCGACATAGCGCTTGGTAATGATGCCGGAAAAGGGCGCAGTGATTTTGCTGTAGGCCAGCATGGTCTGGAGCTTGCTCTGATTGGCTGTGACTGCCTGCACCTCCTGCCTGGCGGCATTGAGCGCGGCTTGAGCGGCGGAGACCTGGGCCTCCGCCATCAGGTCTTTGGAGTGGGCATCATCGAGTTCCTGCTGGGCCACCAAACCGGGCCGCACCTTGGAAACCGACGCCAGGCGGGAGTAGCTGGCATGCGCGAATTCGTGCGCCGACCTGGCCCGATTCAAGTCGTCCTCGGCGCGATCCACCTCCGAGTTGGCGCGGTCGATCTGCGCCGCCGCCTGGCGCAGATCGTCGGTAAGCTCGGGCACCTCCAACTCGGCGAGCAACTGGTGGGCTTGCACCCGGTCTCCGATGTCCACCGAAATTTTCTTCAGATAGCCAGCCACTTTGGCGTGCAACTCCACCTCCAGGTACGGCCGGAATTCGGCGGCCAGTTCCAGACCGCTCGAAAGGTTCTGGCGCGTGACCTTGGCTACGGGAACGGTGGTTCGCTGGGGGGATTGGGCTTCCACCGTCCTCCCGGCACGGGCGGACGAACACGACAGCAAGCCGAGCGCGGATACACTCAGCGCGGCCACTAGAACAACAGAACGTGAGTACAATTCGAACCCTCCAAATACACTTTTCTGCCAAAGCAACCCAGAGGAAGGGAATTAGACAGCGGGCGGCGCCCGCAGGGAGTGGGAAACCGAGAAATCGGACCACGGGTGCGCAACCGTGCGCATCGCGGGCGCGGAGAACTCGGGCTGCAAAGCAACGAGATCGGGGCAGACCGGAGCGCACACCGCCGGCGCGGCGGGTTGCGACTTCAGACGGCACTCGGAGCTATCGGTGGCTTTGCAGCAGGTCTTTGAGAATTGCTGTTCGGAGCCGTACTGATCGGTTTTGGAGTGGGTGACCAACGCAAAGACGAACACCGCCAGCACGATCAGACTTGCCGAGAGCAGGGCCCGGCGAACTGGATGCAACCATCCCATGGCGCTACGTACATTATGACAGCACTGGCGGGGCTGGCCTGTCAAACGAGGGACGAGTCCGAAATCTATGAGGGGATGGCCGCCGGGCGTCGCGCAAATTCCACCGCGCGCAGCAGGCTGGCCGTCGACGCCATGCGCTTGCCTGTACGGGCTGACCAGTCAATCGCGGCGATGTGATGGGTAAGCGTTCAGCGCTCAGCATTCAGCCGTCAGCCTCAGCGGTCAGCTTACGAGCTCTCCGCGCGGGAAGCTGGCCGTGATCTGATATACCGCCAAGGTCAACTGGTGCGCCAACTGGTGCGCCTTCTGCATTCCCCCGTCTCGCGGGCTGTAATCCCAAGCCGCGACGTGCGTCTCCCCTACAGAGTAAAATGGTAATTGCGGAATACCCTCCGGAACGAGACTTTCCATGATTGTTGATGCCATTCTGGCAAAAGTTTTCGGTACTAAGAACGAGCGCGAGATCAAGGCCATGCTCCCCACGGTGGTGGCCATCAACGACCTCGAACCCGCCATACAGAAGCTGTCGGATATCGATCTCGCCGCCAAGACCATCGAATTCAGGGAGAAACTCGGGCAGGGCGCGATGCTCGACGACATCCTCATCGAGGCCTTCGCAGTGGTGCGCGAGGCCGGCCGGCGCTTTCTCAACATGCGCCATTTCGACGTACAGTTGATCGGCGGCATGGTTCTCCATCGCGGCAAGATCGCCGAAATGAAGACCGGTGAAGGTAAGACGCTGGTGGCCACCCTGCCCTGTTACCTGAACGCCCTGGAAGGGAAAGGCGTCCACGTCGTCACTGTCAACGACTACCTGGCCAAGCGCGACTCGGAATGGATGGGGCGCGTGTACCGGAACCTGGGGCTGCGGGTGGGAGTGATTGTTCACGACCTGGATGACGAAGAGCGCAAGGACGCATACAACGCCGATATTACTTACGGCACGAACAACGAGTTCGGATTCGACTACCTGCGCGACAACATGAAATTCCGGCTGGAGGATTGCGTTCAGCGCGCGCACACCTACGCGATCGTGGACGAAGTGGACTCGATCCTGATCGACGAAGCGCGGACGCCGCTGATCATTTCCGGCCCGAGCGAGGAGTCCACCGACAAGTATTACAAGGTGAACCGCATCATTCCCAAGCTGGTGCGCGGCGAAGTGATCGAAGGCAAGGAACCGGGCGAGAAGTACACCACGGGCGATTACACCATCGACGAAAAGCACAAATCCGCGGCGCTGACCGAAGACGGCGTGCTCAAGGTGGAACGGCTGCTGGGGCTGGGCAACCTGTACGACGCCACGCACATCGAATGGAACCACCACGTGCAGCAGGCCCTGCGCGCGCACGTGCTGTATCACCGCGACCGGGACTACGTGGTGAAGGACGGCGATGAAGGCCCCGAAGTGGTGATCGTGGACGAGTTCACCGGGCGCCTGATGCCGGGGCGGCGCTGGTCGGACGGGCTGCACCAGGCGGTGGAAGCCAAGGAAACGGTGAAGATCCAGCGCGAAAATCAGACCCTGGCCACCATCACGTTCCAGAACTATTTCCGCATGTACAAGAAGCTGGCGGGCATGACCGGCACGGCGGAAACGGAAGCGGCGGAATTCCAGAAGATCTACAACCTGGACGTAACGGTGATCCCGACCAACCGGCCGCTGATCCGCAAAGAGAACCCGGATGTGGTGTACCGCACGGAAGAGGAGAAGTTCCGGAACGCGGCCAAGGAAATCAAGGAGCTCAACTCCAAGGGCCAGCCGGTGCTGGTGGGCACGATTTCGGTGGAGAAGTCCGAGAAGCTCTCGGGGATTCTCAAGCGCATGGGGGTGAAGCACGAGGTATTGAACGCCAAGAACCACGAGCGTGAAGCATCGATCGTGGCGCAGGCGGGGCGCTGGGGCGCGGTCACGGTGTCGACCAACATGGCCGGGCGCGGCACCGACATTCTGCTGGGCGGCAATCCCGAGTTCATGACCAAGGACGCCTGCCTGAAAGAGAAGGTCGCCGAGAGGCTGACCGAAGACCAGGTGAAGTACGTCGCCGACGAGCATTTCTTCTACTTCTCGCATCTCGACCAGCACTACCGGGTGCGGCGCGACAAGTGGGAAGAGATCTACGCGCGCCACAAAGCGGAGACCGACACGGAGCACGACCAGGTGACGGGCAGCGGGGGCCTGCACATCGTGGCCACCGAACGGCACGAGTCGCGGCGGATCGACAACCAGCTTCGCGGGCGCGCCGGCCGGCAGGGGGATCCGGGGAGTTCGCGCTTCTTCCTTTCGCTACAGGACGACCTGCTGCGGATTTTCGGCGGCGAGCGCATGCAGAACCTGATGCTGCGGCTAGGCATGGAAGAGGACGTGCCGATCGAGTCGAAGCTCATCACCAAGCGGATCGCGAAGGCGCAGGAAGCGGTCGAAATGCAGAATTTCGAAGCCCGCAAACACCTGCTGGAGTACGACGACGTCAACAACAAGCAGCGCCAGGCGGTATACGGCATGCGGCGCCAGTTGCTGGAGGGGATGGACCAGAAGGAGCGCATCGTAGACATGGTGCGCGGCATCGTGGATCAGTTCGTCGACATGCGCTGCCCCAACGACCGGCACCCCGACACCTGGGACCTGGTGACGTTGCGCAACGACATACTGAGCCAGTTCGGAACCAGGATCGATGTAGCGCAGATGGGAGAGATGACACGGGACGAGGTCTCGGATTACATCTGCGAACTGCTCCAGCGGAAATACCAGGAGAAGGAGGACCTGGTGGGCGCCGACGTGATGCGGCAGACCGAGCGCATCGTCATGCTGCAGGTGATCGACAACCAGTGGAAGGACCACCTGCTGTCGATGGACGAGTTGAAGCAGGGGATCGGCAACCGCGCGTACGGGCAGAAGGACCCGCTGGTGGAATACAAGAAGGAGTCCTACGAGCTGTTCACGGCGATGATGGACCGCATCGAGGACGAGACGATCCGCTACCTGTACTTTCTGCAAGTGAACATGGGCACCGGCCCGGTGCTGCCTTTCCCGAGCGACGAAGAGGAAGAGGAAGAAGCGAACGGCAATGGCGCGGTTCCGGCTCCGGACCCCAACGAAGAAGCGCGCCGGGCGGCGCAAAGCTCGGTGGTGGACTTCACGCGCAACATCCATCGCAAGAAGGAAAAGGAACTGGAGAAGCTGCGTTTCGGCGGCGACGACTCGAGCCGGGCCAAAGCAGGTCGTGAGCGGGCAGAAGGTAGGGCGCAACGACCCGTGCCCGTGCGGGAGCGGGAAGAAGTACAAGAAGTGCCACGGGGCGGCGTAAGGGTCAGGCGACGGCGCGGCGCCAGAGGGCGAGACCGTTGATGATGCACTGATCAAGCCAGGGGTCAAACCGGATCGCGATCTCGGCACAGGGCTCTTCGTAACTGATCCTGAACACATCCTCTGTGAGTGCGGTTGGCTCCTTTCCGTCAATCTGGAAATAGGCCGCGGCGACCAGCAGCCCACGGAAAGAGGAGCCGATGCCGTGGAAAGAAACCACCATTCGTCCGGCGACGTTCTTGGACCTGAGGTTCATGGCTATCGATCGGTCGTACACCGCGAGATTGGGGTCGTAGCGGAGCTGCTTAGCAACCTCGCCTAGTTCTCTCTGGGGTGCCGCTGAAAGCAGGGCAACGTCAAACTGGAACGAGTTATCGACACGCCAGACGACCGTTCTCAGCGAATCTGCGACATTCTCGAGTCTTTCCATGGCTCGATCGCACAGAGACTGCGCACACCGTGATACAGCCCGCCATTCCTCTCGAACAATCGTCCCCAGATTGACCAGGAGATCTCTAGTGGCTTCGACCGCTTCGTCAACGGTCTTCGGGGGCTTGACATCTACGGCGCGGACGATGGCCCTCGTCAGTGCTCGCTTCTGAAGCTGGGCGAAGAGCGCGATCAGCGTCTGCAGGCTGCCTGCATCCGCCGCTGCCAGCGCGTCGATGTACTTCTCCCGGTCGTCACGCGTGACAACCAGCGGAAAGAATCTCGCCTTGATAAAGACCAGGCTGGCGAGGGCCCGGGCGACTCGTCCGTTGCCGTCCTGGAACGGATGGATCTGGGTGAACGCGTGGTGCAGCCAGGCAGCCTCGACTTCCGGACGGACCCCCTTCCGATCATGCTCATCATGAAGCGTAATCAACCGGTCCATTTCGGAAGCGACGTGCTCGGGCGGGCAGTACTCGTGTACGCTTCCATCGGTTGTGCGCGGGTTATTCGGCATGGTCTTGTACCGGCCTTTCTCCAACTCCTTCTCGAAGGGCCGATCGAACTGATCGAAAACAACACCATGTGTCTGATACCGTAACAGCGCCGCGTGGAGTTCCTTGATATGGCCCACCGTCAGGGGCCGCTCTCCTTTCACAAATGCAAACAGTCCTTCCAACACTTCGGCGTGGCTCTGGATGATCCTCGCAACCAGTTCCGGGTCCCGATCGGTTGTGTCGTGAGGTATGTAGGCCGCGTCAATTCCACGTTCGATCAGGGTTTGTGTGACGCCCCGGTCCAGCGTATAAACGTTCTCGATGATCCCGGTCTCGACTGCCCATTCCCGCGTCAGTTGCAGGTTGAACCGAAGAAGCGACTCGTCCGTTTCGAGGGTGCTCCTTTGATCGATCCAGACCTGGAAGAGCGATTCGAGCTCGCGGTCGCGCCAGGGATCAAGATGATCCGGAAGATCCGAGATCTCCCGCCAGTGGTAACCGATGTCCATGGGTCAAGAACAATACTACCCGCGATTTGCATTTCTTCGCACAGAAGCTTCGGCGTACTGCGCCAAAGTACGCCATCGCCGGGCGGCGAACCTTGGCGCGATAACAGCGTAACCTCTCCTTCGTATTAATGCTCAGGAGAGGATTTTAAAACATGAAGATTTTCAACTCACCCAGGATCGTCCTGGCCGTTGCGGGCCTGGCTGTGGCCGCTCTCGCGGTTCCGGCCGTCGCCGAGACCTCGTACATGCGGGTTGACATTCCGTTCGCGTTTCTCGCGGGGAACCAGGTGCTGCCCGCCGGGACGTATCACGTGAACGTCAGCAACAGCTTCAACTATGCGGATTTCCGGTCCACGAACGAGACCCGCATCCACCGCGTCCTGCTTTCCAACCAGAGGGTCGAGCGGTCGACGTGGGGATCGGGTGTGGGCGTGCTGCAGTTCCAGAAATACGGCGAGCGGCTGGTATTGCGCGCGGTGTTCAGCCCGGCGCAGGACGAAGGCCACGTATTCCAGAAATCGAAGGCGGAAAAGGAACTGGCACGGACCACTTCATCGGGCGGGGTGGAAACCATCGAAACGTACATGAAGTAAGCAGCGGAGGCGGCGGGCGACGGCAGGATACCAAATGTAGGACAGGCCGTGAGGCCTATCCTACAGCCCGCGCAGGAGCTCGCGAAAGCGCGGGTGATCGCGCAGCGGGTCCAGGTTACTGTCGTGCTCGTACCAGGCTTTCTGAGTGAGGCCGCCGCGGACCGCTTTTTCCAGGCAGTCGATGGCCTGGTCCACCAGGCCCAGCATGGAAAAAACGCAGCCGACGTTGTAGAGCAGCATGGGATCCTCCGGGCGGATCGACAGGGCGCGCTCGGCGGCGTGGCGCCCGCGGCCACGCTCGCCGAGAGCGACGAGGCCGTTGGCGGACATGTAGAGGGCGCGGGCGTCATCGGGGTTCAGCTCGAGATGATGGCCGGCGAGATCGATACCGCGGCGGCGGGCTTCGACGGCGTCGCCGGAGCGTCCCAGGTCGTCGTAGATCTGGGCGACCAGCAACGGGGATTGATAGTCATCGGGCCGGGCGCGCATGGCACCTTCGTAGAGCGCGGCGGCCTTCTCCAACTGACCCAGTGCGAAGGAGTGCCGGGCGTAGAAGTAATGCGCCTCGAACAGACCGGCATCCAGGCGAAGGGCTACCTGGAAGGCACGCTCGGCCTCCTCGTTGCGGCCATTGAGAGAGAGGGAAAACCCGCGGGAGGCCTGGGCCGAGGCGGAATCGGGATCCATCTCGAGGGCCTTGGCGCTGGCCCAGTCTGCCTGCTCGCGGACGGTCTCGCTGCGGGCGGAATACAGGTACACGTAGGACCAGCAGTCGGCCAGGCCGGCGTAGGCCTGCGCGTAGCCGGCGTCGATTTCGATGGCGCGCAGGAACATCTTGAGGGCGAACTCCATGGCTTGGGGACTGTACTGGTAGTAAAACTTCCGGCCGCGGAGGTAGAAATCGTAGGCCTGGATGTCGCGGGTAGGCGGCTTGAGGAGCGCGGTTTTCTCGCTCGAGGTGAGGGTCACGCGGAGGGCGAGGACCACGTTGGCGGCGATTTCATCCTGGATGGCGAAGATGTCGCTCATGGCCCGGTCGAAGCGGTCGGACCAGAGCTGAAATCCATCGCGTGCATCGGTGAGCTGGACGGCGACGCGCAGGCGGTCTCCAGACTTGCGGACGCTGCCTTCCAGCACGGTGCGCACGCCGAGCCGGAGCCCGATATCGCGCACGTTGGCGCCCGGAGTGCGAAACTCGAACGAGGATGTGCGGGAAGCAACCCGCAACTCGCCGACGCGGCTCAATGCGCTGATAATCTCCTCGGCCACCCCTTCGCAGAAGTAGGTCTGGTCCTTCTCCTGACTCATATCCAGAAACGGCAGGACGGCTACGGAAGGGGTGTCATCGCCGGCGGCGGGTTCGTCTGGACGGGGGCGAGCGCCGCGCTGGGCCCACCACGAATCGAGCTCGGAGCGGTAGGCGTAGACGGAGCCGAGCTTGTCGTGCACGAGGCGGTGAACGGGCAGCCCCTCTTCGCGTTCCCAGCGCTGGACGGTGCGCGTACCACGCTTCAGGTAGGAGGCGATCTCCTTCCAGGAATCGAGGCGGTCGCCGGGGGCGGCAGGGGCGGGCGCGGGCTTGGGAGCAGAGGCTGGATTCATCGGCTTCTTGGGCAAGGTGTGCGCGTGGAACTGCGCTCATTCGGAGTTTAGTACACTTTGGCCGGATCGCGGGATCGAGGCCAACGGGCTTGACTCGGGACGTGGGTTTGTGGCGTCTAATGAGTAATGAAGTTTTTTGCCGTCCTTCTTGTGCCCGGCCTCGCTGTGGCTGCGCTCCTTCCCGACACGATCGGGCCGTACCAACGGATCTCGAGTTCCAAGCCGGCGCTGGCCGATCGAGCGGTTTGGGACGAGTACGGCCTGAAGGACTCGGAAGCCGCCACATATGGAGATGGGGCCCAGCGGTTCCAGACGACGGCATACCAGCTTCCGGACAGCACCAGCGCCATGGGGGCATTCCAATGGCAGCGGCCGGCGGCATCGCACGTCTTGAAGGCGGCGCCTCTCGCGGCCGAGACCGCCGACGGCCTCATGGTGGTACGGGGCAACTACCTGCTGTCGTTCACCGGATACAAGCCGGCGGTGGCGGAACTGGAGGCTCTGTACATGCAGTTGAAGAATGTGGACGACACGGTGCTGCCGGTGCTGCCCAGCTATCTGCCGGACAAAGACCTGGTGCCGAACAGCGGGCGGTATATCCTGGGGCCGGCGGCGCTCCAGAGATTCGATCCGGCAATCCCGCCCTCGGTAGCGGCGTTCCGCTACGGGACGGAGGGGCAGACGGGGGTCTTTCACAGTCCAAAAGGGGACATGACGCTGGCGATCTTCAACTATCCGACGCACCAGATCGCGATGGAAAGGGTGCCGGAGTTCGAGAAGCTGGCCGGCGCGATGGTCAAACGGAGCGGACCATTCGTGGCGGTGGTGGTGGCCCCGCCGGACCGGGATTTTGCGGAGCGCCTGCTGGCGGGCGTTCGCTACCAGGCGGAGATCACGCGCGACGAATATGTTCCCACGCATCGGGACAATATCGGATGGCTGGTCTTAAGCGTCTTTGTTCTCATTGGGATACTGTTGGCGTTTTCGATCGTGTCCGGTCTCGCGGTGGGTCTCGTGAGGACGTGGATCTACGGACGTAGGAGCGGAGATGAAGCCGATCCGATGATCCTGCTGCACCTGGAACGGCGCTAACCCAAAGACATAAGATTCGGGTTTTGTGTGCGTTAGACTGAAATCCTCAGGCGGAAACTGTAATTTTTACGGTCTGCCGGGCGGTGCGCCGGAAAGGGGCTGAAGATGCAAGTCGCCCACTACGAGAGGTTTACGACCGAAAGGTTGGTGCGGGGATTTTTCCTTGACTTGAGAGGCGTTGGGAAATATGATCCAACTACAAAGTTTTGGCGGTTGCGATTCCGTCGAAACTGATTCTCCCATCGAACATCACCCTGGTAGAACAGGGAAAAAATGCTCACCCTTCGGGGTGAGCATTTGTATTTTCATACAAATATCGCGCGTATACTAGCTTCATGGTACGTGCGGATGACCACACTGCCCGGTAGAGGGAATCGTGTATGGGAGCGGGCTCCCCGTGCCCGCCAGTGGGGCCGGCAGGAAGGCCCGATCCATGATCGCGCCACCAGCACCCGGTTACCGCTTGCCGGATGGCCTGACGGGGCTGATTGGGCGCGTAACGGGGATTTTGGGAGCCGTTCCCAGCGACCTTGGCCGAAGGGCGCTACCGGGGCCTTAACTTTAGTTCATGTATTGATTTAGTTATAATATAGTATACAATTGCAATTACAGTACTTATTACATGGAAAACTCCAAGCTACAAGTAATTCCACTCGGCGGTCTGGGCGAGTTCGGGATGAACATGACGGCAATGCGGTACGGCGACGATATTATCGTCGTGGACTGCGGCATGATGTTTCCCGAGGCCGAACTGCTGGGTGTCGACCTGGTAATGCCAGACCTGGCATACCTGAAGGAAAACCAGCAGCATGTGCGGGCGGTGATCCTTACCCACGGTCACGAAGACCATATCGGGGCCGTGCCGTACTTTCTGACCGAAATCGACGCCCCGGTGTACGGCACCGACTTCACCCTGGCGCTGGTGGACCGGCGGCTCGAAGAGTACGAGCTGGAACAGCAGCCGCGGTTCATCCGGGTGAAGCCCAAACAGATGGTGGAAATCGGGCCGTTCAAGATCGAGTTCATACATGTCACGCACTCGATTGTGAGCTGCGTGGCGCTGGCCATCACGACGCCCCTGGGCGTCATCATCCATACCGGCGATTTCAAGGTAGACCCGACGCCGACGGATAACGAGCTTTTCGACCTGCACACACTGGCCGAGTACGGGAAGCGCGGGGTGCTGCTGCTGCTTTCAGACTCCACGAATTCCGACCGGGCGGGCTATACCGAGTCGGAGCGCGCGGTTCGGCCGAGGATGGAAGAGATCTTCAACCGCGCCGAACGGCGGGTGGTGGTCTCGTGTTTCAGCTCGTCGATTCACCGCATTCAACTGGTGCTCGACCTGGCACAGGCATTCGGGCGGCGGGTGGCAGTGGTGGGCCGCAGCATGGTGACGGTGACGGAGATTGCGCACTCGCTGGGACTGCTTGACATTCCCGACGGCATTCTGCTGCGGCCGCAGGACGCGATGGAGGCCGCGCCCGACAAGGTGGTAGTGCTGATTTCGGGGACGCAGGGCGAGCCGATGTCGGCACTGGCGCGGGTGGCGGTGGACAACCACAAACACATCTCGGTGGAGCAGGGCGACACGGTGGTGCTGAGCGCGCGCATCATTCCGGGCAACGAGAAGGCGATCTTCCGCATGATCGACCACATGGCGCGGCGCGGGGCGGATGTGCTGTACGGGTCGATGAACCCGCCGCTGCACGTCTCGGGGCATGCCAGCGCGGAGGAAATGAAGCTGGTGCTGAACCTGGTGCGGCCGAAGTACTTCATGCCGATTCACGGCGAGTTCCGGCAGCTTTCGAAGCACGCGCAACTGGCGGAGCACCTGCGCTTCGCGGGCCTCGAGGAGGTGTTCGTGATGGAATCGGGCGAAGTCCTGGAGATCGACCAGCGGGGGGCGCGCAAGGCGGGCAAAGTAACGGTGGGGCGGGTGTGCATCGACTCGGGGTCGGTGGACGAGGTAGTGCAGGAGGTGGTGATTCGGGACCGGCGGCACCTGTCGGAGGACGGGATCGTGCTGCCGATCATCGCCATCAACCGGCACACGGGGCGCATCGAGAACCTGCCGGAGATCGTGAGCCGCGGTTTCGCGCTGGCGGAGGACGGTTCGGAGTTCATGCAGTCGGCGCGGCAGGTTGTGGCCAAGACGCTGGAGAGCTCGAACCAGGAGGAGAAGACCGACTGGGGCGTCATGAAGGAGAAGATCCGGGCGGATCTGAAGCGCTACATCATGAAACAGACGTCGCGGCGCCCGCTGATCATGCCGGTGATCCTGGAGGTGTGACGCGGCGGACGGGCCGCGGCGCGACCGGATCGCATCCAGACGGGGGCTGCGGTGGGGGAAGGACTGTAGCCGCCCTTTTGGCCACCATCAGACCGCTGCCGCAGCTTCCGCAGCCGCGGCAGCGGTTCCTCCGATTGCAGCCCCCGGATGGTTGCCGCCGGTGCCGGCAGCCGGGTGGGCAGGTAGACGCATTCACGTGACGAACTCGGGGCTCGAAGATAGGAGATCGAGCCGGATTCCGCGGCGCCGCCCAGCGGCAGGCCATCCGCGAAGGACTATTCTGCCAGCAGTCGCGGGGCTGGGCAAGCGCAGAAACACGCAAGACCACGCAGCGGGAAACGCAAGACCGTGAAACGTGGCGCGTACCGGCAGTACCAGCAAACTTCGATGCGCTATGTTAAGCTCTCTTTGTCTGAAAATCCCCCAATAGGGAGGCTGATACTCTGTGTCGCCGGATCGGGAACTCTCCTCCTGGAAAGAAATCGCGGCTCACCTGGGGGTCAGTATCCGCACCGCCCAGGGTTGGGAGCAGGAGCGCGGCCTGCCGGTGCGCCGGATTCCCGGCGGGCACGGGCGGGTGTGCGTTACGGCATCGGAGCTGGACGAGTGGAAGCGGTCCGGAGAGCAGCGGAAAGCGCCGCTGCCGGAGGCTGCGCAGCCGCGGCGGAGAATTCGCTATTCCGGCCGGCTGCTGGCCGCGGGTCTCGTGGCCGTGGCCGTCGCTGGCGGTGCTCTGCTGCCGGGACTGTTCCGGGGCCGGCCGGCATCGTATCGGGCCCAGGGAAACACCTTCATCGTCCTGGATGAGCGAGGGAACGAACTCTGGCGCAAGGTATTTCCATATGCCTTGCACCCGGATCTGCAAGCGGGCACGGCCACACAGTGTGTCTGGTTCGGCGATCTGGACAGGCATCCGAGCGTCCTGTTTGTACCGGCCAGCGCCGCGGCGTTGCGTGAGTCGACGCCGTTAATCTGTTACACGGACCGGGGCAAAGAGCGCTGGCGGTTCACGCCGGGGCGGCGGGTGCACACCTCAACGGAGGATTTCGATCCGATATACGGGGGCCCCAATTTCCTGGTGGGGCCGGTGGGGAAGGGCGGGCGCACGGCGATCGTGGCGGTGAGCTCGCACTACCTGTTCTATCCCACGCAGGTGACGCTGCTGTCGACGGGCGGAAAGATGTTGCGGGAGTACTGGCACAGCGGCCACCTGCCGCTGATGCGGCTGGAGGACCTGAACGGAGACGGGGAGAGCGAGATCTACCTGGCAGGAATCAATAACGGCGCGAAGGCGGCGACCATCGTGGTGCTCGATCCCGAGAGCTTCGAGGGCGCATCGCTCGAGCCGGAAGCCCCGGATCACCAACTGGTGGGGTTTGCCCCCGGGCGGGAACGCAAGCGGATCCTGCTGCCGCGCTCCTGCCTGAGCCGCACTTTCGATCCCTATAACACGATCACCCGGTTCTGGATCAGCGAGGGCACGATCACGGTCGAGACCAACGAGTTTATCGAGTCGCCGGCGGGAATCTACTATCACTTTGACCCGGACCTGCGGGCCTACCGCGCGGAGCTGGGCGATGCGTACCGGGTGCGTTACGCGCATCTGAAGGCGGCGGGGCAACTCGCCCGGTCATGCACCCTGGGGCAACCGCTGGGGCAACCGACGGTGCTTCCCACAATGCAAGGGGCGGCGACCCTCACGAGAGTGCGTCCCCGCCGGCATTCCCCGGTCCGATGAATCGTGTGATGCTGGAGGGGTGACGGTCGAAGACGCCTCCGGATTGCAGGGCCGCGCGGATCGCCTGATCGTGCCGGCGGATGAAGCCGGCGTGGTGGAAGCGGTACGCGCGGCATCCGCGGAGGGGATCCCGGTCACGGTAATTGGAGCGGGAACGGGAGTCACGGGCGGAAGCGTACCGGAAGGCGGGTGGGCGTTGTCGCTGGAGAAGCTGAAGCGGCTCGAGGTCCACAGCGGGTACGCCGTGGCGGGAGCGGGCGCGCTGCTGGGTGACGTGCAGGCGGCGGCGCAGGCCGCGGCGCAATTGTATCCGCCCGACCCGACGGAGAGCTCGGCCTCGATCGGCGGCAACATCGCCACCAACGCCAGCGGGTCGCGGAGCTTCCGCTATGGCGCGACGGGCCGCTGGGTGGAGCGCCTGCGGGTGGTTCTGGCGGACGGCAGCGTGCGGGACGCGGGCCGGGGCGAGGCGATCGATTTCGATCCGGGCGTCGTGCCGCTGCCGGCGGTGACCAAGAATACGGCCGGATACCTGTTGCGGCCGGGGATGGATTGGGTGGACCTGTTCGTCGGATCGGAAGGCACGCTGGGGGTGGTGACGGAGGCGCGGCTCAAGCTGATTGCGGCTCCGCGGGCGGTGGTCGCGGGCGTGATCTTTTTCCCCAGCGACGATGCGGCTTTGGACGCCGTGGAGGACTGGCGCGCGTCGGCCAGGCCGCGCATGCTGGAGTACATGGATGCGGCCTCGCTGGGCATGCTGCGCCGGCGTTTCCCGGAGATTCCGGACGCGGCGCGCGCGGCCATCCTGTTCGACCAGGATCTGGAGTCGGAAGACGATCCCGAACTGGACGCGTGGCTGTCTCGCATCGAAGCTTCCCAAGCCCTGGCCGAGGAGAGCTGGATGGCGCTTTCGGCCGTGGACCGGGAACGTTTCCGCAGGTTCCGGCACGCGCTCCCGGAACTGGTGAACGACCGGGTGCGACTGTCGGGCGCGCTCAAGATGAACAGCGACTACGCCGTGCCGCCGGAGCGCAACCGGGAGATGCTGGGATGCTATCGCCGGCGGCTGGAGGAAGAGTTTCCCGGGCGATACGTGCTGTTCGGGCATATCGGGGACGCGCACGTACACATCAACATCTTTTCCGATCCCGCGAACCCGGGGCACGCCGCGGGCCTGCTGACGGAACTGGCGCGGGAGGCGGTGGCACTGGGCGGCACGGTATCGGCGGAGCACGGGTTGGGAAAGCGCAAAGCGCACCTCCTGAAGCTGCAATACTCGCCGGAACACCTGGAGGCGATGAAAGCGGTAAAGCGGCGCCTGGACCCCCGCAACATTCTGGGCCGCGGCACGCTATGGAGCGCCGGGGAGCTTACTGAAACGCCAGGGTGACGATGTTGGACGTCACGCCATCGACGGTAAGAGTAAGATCGACCGTTCCGGCTCCGCGCAGGGATTGCGGCAGCACCAGGTTCACCTGGTCCACACCCGCGAATCCGCCCTGGGCACCGGCGTAGGCGATGGTCACTTTCTGGCCGCCGATGGTGCAGACCGGCGGCTGGCTGTAGTGGCGCAGGCCGGTTCCGTAAAGCATCAGGTAGACGGTGTCGCCCGGGTCGCCGAGATCGATCGGCATGGGGATCCACAGGTTTTGGGTTTTATCGAAGATGCCCACCTGCTGCGGCGCGTCCTGAATTCCTCCGGCGCGCACGCGGATGGCCTGAGCGGCGGCCACACCCTCGCCCGTGCTGTTCAAGGTGAAGATGCCGGGAGCGACCGGAGCCACGGTGACGGTGACGGACAAGGGAGACCGGCCAGGGTTGGCGATGACTACGGTGGCCGGGCCGGAGGCGATGCCGGCGGGCATGACGAACGTGGCCTGGTCGGGCGAAACGAACAGCAAGTCGGCGTCGTACTTGGCGCCGCCGAAATCGGTGATGGTCACGGTGGTGCCGCCCAGCGATTTGGCAGAGCCGGACGTGGCGGATTCCGTGGTGGCGGCCAGGTTGGACCCGAACAGAGTGACGATCTCATCGGGCGCGAAGCTGGATTTCGCATAGGACGCCGCGTTGAGCGCGGCGAGCGCAGCAACCGAGGCCGAATTACTGGCCAGGAAATTGGCATCGCCGCCATATACCGCCACCAGCGATCCGGCGGAGGAAGGTGTGGGCGTCGCGGCGACGCCGGCATCGAGGGCGGCCGCGGCCACGATCAGGTTGGTGGCGGAATCCAGGAACTTCACGTTTCCGGTGGGGGTTCCGGCGCCGGGCGCGACCGCGGTCACGGCCGCCCGGAGGGTAGATCCGGAAACCTCGAGTTTGGTAACGGTCTGCGCCTTATTGACCGTGAGGGACACGGCCGCGGAAACGGCTGCGTCGGAGGCAGTGTCGCCGGTCCAGCTCGCGGTGAGGGAGTGGGTTCCCACGGGCAGGGTCGACACCACGAGCGTCGCGGTGCCGCTCGCGACCTGCGCAGAGCTGAGGGCGGCGTCTCCATCCAGGAACTTCACCGTGCCCGAGGACACACCGGTTTGGGCGGTGAGCGTGACGGGCTGGCCGAACACGGTGGCCTGGGGGTCCGCAGAGAGGCTGATGGACGTCGCGGATTTGCTGACGACCTGGACGAGGGTGGCGGTGGCGGCGGCGTAGGTGGAATCGCCGGAATAGCTGGCGACAATGGTGTGCGACCCGACTTCCAGCGTGGTGGCGACCAGGGTGGCCAAGCCATCGGTGAGCGAGGCGGTACCGAGGGAGGCGCCATCGGAGGTCAACTGGACGCTGCCCGTGGGCGTGGCCGCACCCGTGGTTCCCGAGACGCGAACCGTGAACACGACCGGCTGTCCGGCGGAGGAAGGATTGCGGTCACTCGAGAGGGACACCTGCGCACTGCTGGTGAGAGTCGCCAGTTGGGAGGCGCTGCCAGCGCAGTTGGTATCGCCCTGGTAGACTGCCCAGAAGCTGCCGGTCTGGCTGGCGGGGGTCAGGGTGGCGACGAAATTGACGCCCACCTGGGCCAGCGGCGCGGTGCCAATAGCGAGGCCGCTCTGGAAGAATTGCACCATCCCGGTGGGGGCGCCGGACGCCGGCGGCAGGAGTGCGACTGTGGCCGTGAGCGAAGCGCCACTGCTCGCCGTCAACGAAGTGTTGGTCATGGCCTTGGCGATGACGACGGCGAGCGCCGAGGCGGTGGCGGCGGCGTAGGTCGTGTCGCCGCTGTAGGTGGAGGTAACGGTGTGGGATCCGGCGGCAAGGGTAGAAGAGAGCGCCAGCGACGCCCGGCCGTCGGCGCCGACAGGGACCGTCACACCGGCGGCCGTGTCCACGGTAAAGATGACGGTCCCGGACGGCGTGGGGAGACCGCCGATACTGGCGAGCGTGGTCGTAACGGTGACCGCCATGCTGTACATCGGAGAAGCTGGCAGGAAGGCGGCCTGGACGGTTGGCGTCGCCTTGCCGACAGTCAACTGCATGGTAGCGGTGCTCGCAGCGGTGTTGGCGTCACCGCTGTAGGACACTCCAATGGTATAGTCTCCCGACTGCGACAGGGTCGTGTTGCAGGTGCCGACTCCGCTCTGCACGGCAATTCCCGTGCAGGCTGTGATCGCATTGCCGCCGACGGTGAAATCCAGCGTTCCCGCGGGCGTGGCGCTGCCTGGGCTGACCACGGAGACGGCGGCGGCGAGGGAGACAGCCTGGCCCGTCTGCGCCGAATTGGAGGTCAGGGCGATGGAAGTGGCGGCCTTTCCCACGACTACGCTCAGGGCGGTCGCGGTCGCGGCCACGTAATTCGCATCGCCGTTGTACACGGCCACAATGCTGTGCGTGCCCACGGCCAGTGGCGGAAGCGTGGATCCCGCGGTTCCCGATGCGGAAGGCAGCACCAGGGGAGCTTTGCCATCGGAGCCGACGGTAATCGTGGCCAGGTACGTGGAACCGTCGGAGAAGGTGACGGTGCCGGTGGGGGCCGCGATTCCCGAAGCTCCCAGAAGCAGGGCGTTGACCGTGACCGGAGCGCCGAATACCGGCGCGGCGGGGGTAAAGGCCGAGTAGAATCCCGGCGCCGCCTTGCCCACGGTCAACTGCATGGTGGCGGTGCTCGCCGCGGTGTTGTCGTCGCCGATGTAGGCGGCGTTGATGGTGAGCGTGCCGAGTTGAGAGAAGGAGGTGGCGCAGGATGCGGATCCGTCCACGGTGCTTACCGCCGTACAGCCCGTGATGGGGGTGTCTCCGTTGCTGAAAGTGATCTTGCCGGCGGGAACTCCGCCACCCGAGCTGACCACTTTGGCGGTGGCTTTCAGGGTCACCGGCTGGCCGAACTGAGCGGTAGCGGAGGCCAGCGCCAGCGTGGTTGCCGCCTTGGTCACGACGATCTGGAGCGGCTCGGCGGCGGAGCTCTGGTAGTTGACATCGCCGCTGTAAGCCACAGTGACGGTGTGGGTACCGGCGCCCAGCGGCACGGGCGAGGCAGCGGAGCCCAACACCAGCGTGGCGCGGCCATCCGTCCCTACCGGGGCAGTGCCGAGTATAACCGTGCCTTCGGAGTAGGTGACCGTTCCGGTGGGCGCCGCCACGCCCGACACCCCGAACAGCAAGGTATTGAGCGTCAGCGGCGCACCGTATACCGGCGCATCGGGGGAGAAAGCGGCCCAGGTTCCGGCCAATACCTTGCCAATGGAAATCGGCAGGGAAGCAGTGCTGGGGTTGGTATTGGCGTCGCCGCTAAACGTGGCGACGACGTTGAGGGTGCCCAGGAGCAGAATACTGGTGTTACAGATGGCAACGCCGTTCTGCACATCGATGGCGGAGCAACCCGAAATCGCGTGTCCGTAGATGGTGAATGCCACCTTTCCGGAAATGTCGCCGGAAGCGGGACTCACCAGGGTCAGAGCGGCGCGGATGGCCACGGGCTGGCCGAACTGCGCCGGATTGGAGGACATTTTCAGTTCGGTGTCAGCTTTGGCTACGGGCTGGCTCAGCTCGGTGGAGGAAGACGCGGAGTAGGTGACATCGCCGTCGCCGTCGTAATGGGCACTGATGGTGTGCGTGCCTGCGGTCAGATTCAGAGAGATGGTCGCAACGCCTGCGTTCAGGGGCTGCGCCGTGCCGGGGACGGTGTCTACGGTGAAGGTAACGGTTCCGGTCGGGGTGGAACCGCCCTGTGTTGCCGGCGCGACCGTGGAAGTGAAGGTCAGCGTCGCGCCGTATACAGCAGTGCCACTGGCAAGGACAGGCTTGGAGGTAGTTGTGGCCTGTGTGGCTCCCAGCGCTGCCATGGCAGGCGCGAGCAGGCACACCAAGAGTATTCGCGTAGGACACCTCGCCGGAACAAGAGTATGTTGTCTCTTATTCGTGGGGCGAGGCGGCGGGTTTTCTCAGTTTCCTGGCTTCGGGACACGCTCTTCGAGTTGGAGAAAATGCAGTCGACCGCCGAAATCTCCGGCGATGATCTTTTGGCCGCCGGCGAAGGTGCAGCACATCGGGCTCGCATCGCAGTGGAATGTGGCCAGGGGCAGACCGGTCTCCAGGTCCCACACCTTCAGCGTCTTGTCCTAAGACGCGGACACCGCCCGCGTCCCGTCCGGCGTCACCGCCACACTCGTGACAGAATCAGAGTGGCCTTCCAGCGTGCGCAGCGCGTCGCCGGTCTCCAGGTCCCACACCTTCAGCGTTTTGTCCCAAGACGCGGACACCGCCCGCTTCCCGTCCGGCGTCACCGCCACGCCCGTGACATAAGAAGAGTGGCCTTTCAGCGTGCGCAGCGCGCCGCCGCTCTCCAGGTCCCACACCTTCAGCGTGTGGTCCAAAGACGCGGAAACCGCCCCCTTCCCGTCCGGCGTCACCGCCACGCCAGTGACAGAAGAAGAGTGACCTTCCAGCGTTCGGAGCGGGCGCCAGGTCTCCAGGTCCCAGACCTTCAGCGTGTTGTCCTGTGACGCGGAAACCGCCCGCTTCCCGCCCGCCGTCACCGCCACGCCAGAGACAAAGGCAGAGTGGCCTTCCAGCGCGCGCAGCGCGCTGCCGGTTTCCAGGTCCCACACCTTCAGCGTATGGTCCCCAGACGCTGAAACGGCCCGCTTCCCGTCCCCCGTCACCGCCACGCCCCGGACAGAAACAGCGTGGATTTCCAGAGTGCACAGCGCGCCGCCGCTCGCCAGGTCCCACACCTTCAGCGTGTGGTCCCCAGAAGCGGATACCGCCTGCTTCCCGTCCGGCGTCGCCGCCACGCCAGTGACAGAAGCAGAGTGGCCCTCCAGCGTGCGCGGCGCGCCGCCGGTCGCCAGGTCCCACACCTTCAGCGTTTTGTCCCCAGACGCGGAAACCGCCCGCTTCCCGTCCGCCCTCACCGCCACGCCAAGGACAGAAGCAGAGTGCCCTTCCAGCGTGCGCAGCGCGCCGCCGGTCGCCAGGTCCCACACCTTCAGCGCGTGGTCCTGTGACGCGGAAACCGCCCGTTTCCCGTCTGCCGTCACCGCCCACGCCAAGGACAGAAGCAGAGTGCCCTTCGAGCGTGCGCAGCGCGCCGCCGCTCTTCAGGTCCCAGACCTTCAGCGTGTGGTCCCCAGACGCGGACACCGCCCACTTCCCGTCCGCCGTCACCGCCACGCCAGAGACAGAATCAGAGTGGCCTTCCAGCGTGCGCAGCGCCACGCCGCTCTCCAGATCCCACACCTTCAGCGTGTGGTCATCAGACGCGGAAACCGCCCCCTTCCCGTCCGGCGTCACCGCCACACCCCAGACAGAAGCAAAGTGGCCTTCCAGCGTGCGCAACGCCCCGCCGCTCTCCAGGTCCCACACCTTCAGCGTGTTGTCCCGAGACGCGGAAACCGCCCGCTTCCCGTCCGGCGTCACGGCCACGCCAATGACATCAGCAGAGTGGCCTTCCAGCGTGCGCAGCGCCCCGCCGGTCTCCAGGTCCCACACCTTCAGCGTGTGGTCCCCAGACGCGGAAACCGCCCGCTTCCCGTCCGGCGTCACCGCCACGCCAACGACCCAAGCAGAGTCCAGCGTGCGCAGCACGCCGCCGGTCTCCAGGTCCCACACCTTCAGCGTGTGGTCCTTAGACGCGGAAACCGCCCGCTTCCCGTCCGGCGTCACCGCCACGCCAGAGACCCAAGCAGAGTGGCCTTCCAGCGTGCGCACGAGTGCGGTGCCGGGAGGATGCAGCGCGGGGTGCAGCGGCCGAAGCCAGCACGCCGGCGCCACCGCGGCAACCTCGCCAGTGAACCGTTGAATGGCCGGGGATCCATGGTGCGGCAGCAACCGCCCCACCATCTGCCCGGCAAACTGCTCCGCATCGGCCGCCAGCACGTGGCTCGAAAGCCGCAGCGCGCCCTGGATCAAATCCATCTCCGCCGATGGCTTCAGGTATTCGTAATCCGCAATCAAGGCGTTGACCTCCGTGGCCCTCAGCTTGGCCTGCATCCACTCGGGATTCCAGAGGATTCGCTGGAGGTCCGGCTTCCGCTCCGCCTGCGCCAAGTGCCAGGGCAACCAGCGCCAGGCGTACTCACCGGGCAACTCCGGCAGGTCCCGCCAGTCCGGCCACGCGTTCAACAGCCGATCATGAATCTCCCTGGCGGCCGCGAGATTCGACGCCAACCAGCTTCGCATCACGTCGTGCAGCCGCAGTACGCCGCGTTCGAGATCGAGCCTCAGCAGCGACAGCCGCGCCAGGCGCTGCGCCAGATCTTCCGCATCGAATTCGTCCAATTCCCAGACGGAGGCTGCCGCGGCCAGGGGAATCGCCACGTCCTCGGGAAAGATGGACAGCTCCGCCAGGCGCCGGCGACCGGCGTCACCCAGCAGCTCCAGGCTGACCTCGAGAACGTCCGAGATGGTGCGGTGCCTCCGCTCGGCGGTGGGATCCTCTAAGGCTCGCACGCCCTTACGTTCGATGATGGCCAGCAACCGCGCGGCCGCGTGCCCGGCCGACTCGCTCAGCCGGACGCGCTCGCGCATCATGGCGGCGGCAAGTTCGAGCGCCAGCGGCCACTCGCCCAGACGCTGCGCGAGATCGCGCGCCGGGCCGGTGTCGAGACCTGGTACGCCCTGGGAGAGCAGCGCCACGGCTTCCTCCCGGCGCATCTCATCGACGTTGACAGGAATGGCCACGGAAGCGATGTTGGCGTCCCGCGTGGTGAACAGGCGCGCCGAGGATTTGCCGCCCTGGAGAAACGGGCGCAGGTGTGCGGCATCCCACACATCGTCGATCACCAGCAGGCACGTCCGCTGCGCCAGCTTCTGTGCGAGCTGAAATGCGGCATCCTCCGGACCGGCAAAACCGGGCCGCTCGCCGGTCAGCGCCGCATACGCGGTGAGCAGCTTGCCCGGCACGTCGGGCGTTTGCCCCAGGGTGACCCACAGGATGCCGTCATCGAAGTTTTCCACGATGTCTTCGTCATGACACAGTGCCGCCGCGAGGGTGGTCTTGCCGAAGCCGCCGGCGCCCGCGAGGGCGGTCGCGATGGCGACAGGTTGGCTGCGGTCCGGGGTCAGGAGCAGGTTCTTCAGCGCGTCGTATTCCTTCGGGCGCGCGACGAAGTGGGGCGGCAGGTCGGGCGCCATGAAGGGGACGCGAGAGGTGTCGCAGCCTTTTCGGAGATGGGCGAGGAAGGTTGGCCATTCCTTCTCGAGATCGAAGAAGTGCGCCTTGCTCATCCAGCGCGGCATCCGCGGAAACTGGAGTTCCGGGTCGGGCGCCCCTTTGACCGGGTAAACGCAGACACCCTGCTGGCGGGCATAGCGCCACTCTCTTTGCACATTGCCCGAGGCGATGGCGGCCGGCGTCATGAGCAGGATCAGGAACTCGACGGAATCGATGGCTTCCGTGACCTGTTTCCGCCAACCGATGCCGCCTTCGAGGAACAGGCGATCCTGCTGAATGACGATGTCGGAGGCCTCGCGGGCGAGCCGTTCCCGGAGCCCGGCGGCGCGAAGTTCGCCGTCCGCGCGGGCGTAGGAGAGGAAGACTCCCGGCATCAGGGGCAGTATAACGTCTGTCGCGTTCAGGTTCGCGCTGGGAATTAGCCAGGCTGACGCGCGGAGGCTGCAACGGCCTCCGGCGGTTACGCACCGTGGAAAACACGGCGAGATCGTGCATAATGGACCGACGGGGGTGCTGTTATGATCACGATCTCTCAACCTGCTCTAGCCCTGCACTCCAACGACGTGCCGGGCTTTCGATATCAGATGAAGACAACCTGGGACATGCCGCCCGGTGCGACGGCGGCGAACGTGGTTTACTGGATCAGCTATGCGGTGGACCGCTCCGAGGAATTGCGGCTCAACAACGTGGTGATCAACACTCACGGCGGGCCGGGCAAACTGTACGTCGGCGGGGGGAAAAATACGCCGATAGGCATCAAGGACGTGGCGCTGTTTTCCAAGCTGCGGACGAAGGACATCGGCACCGTGTGGCTGGTCGGCTGTCTGGTCGCCATCGGAGCGAATGGCCTACATTTCTGCTCGCAACTCGCCATAGCGATGGGCTGCTTCGTGGTGGCGGCTAACGATTACCAGGTTGTCGAACAACGCTACATGAAGGGCAATTGCCCCTTCGGCACGATCGACGATTTCGAGGGCGCCGCTTACAGCTTCAGCCCGTCGGGATCCAAAGAACTGTTCTCCGTCTACGAGCCTCTAACCGAAGACAACTAGGCTAACAGGCTAGTACCCTGATCGCTCGGAGATGTGCTTTTTCGAGTGAGGCAGGCTTTCAGCTTGCCGGCCGATTTTCAATCGGCCAGGCGCCGGTTGAAAACCGGCGCGCGGCTTGAAAAGCCGCCCCACTAACCTACACCTTTTCCGGCACCACGAACGGCTTGCGGTAGTTCCGCGTAAACATTTTGTTGGCCTCGGCGTCGCCCACCGCGGTCATGGTCTGCGGGTCGAAGTGGATGCTGCGCCCCAGGCGGTAGGAAATGTTCGCCAGGTGGACCAGCACGGTGGACGCGGCGCCTTCTTCGATCTCGGCATTCAGCGTATCGCGCTTGCGGCTCTTGACGGCTTCCACGAAGTTCAGGTAGTGGTCGCCGCCGGCTTGCGCCTGGGGCCCTTCTTCCTGGTTCCTGCCAAGCCACGATTTGTAGGAGGAGTAGCTATCCACTACGAGATAGCCCTTGGAGCCGTAGAAGAGGTCGCCGATGGCGTTGTGGCTGCGGTCGTGTATGGTGGCCTCGCCATTGGTCATCCAGTGGCGCACCTCGAACTCCATCATGCGGCGCTTGCCGTTGTCGTTGAACTCGTAGGAGCAGTTCAGGGTGTTGGGCGTCTCCTGGTCGTCATCGAACATGAAATGGCCGCCGATGGCGCTCACCTTCACGGGATACTTCACACCGAGTCCCCAGCGGGCGATATCCACCTGGTGGATGCCCTGGTTGCCGAGGTCGCCGTTGCCGGTGTCCCAGAACCAGTGCCAGTTGTAGTGGAAGCGGTTGCGGGTGAACTGGTGCATGGGGGAGGGCCCGGTCCACAGGTCGTAGTCCACGCCCGGGGGTACGGGCTCGACCGGCTTGCGGCCGATGGTGTCGCGCCACTTGTAGCACAGGCCGCGGGCGAGATAGATATCGCCGATCAAGCCGTCGCGCATCTTCTGCACGGCTTCCTGGACGGCCTTGGACGAGCGGATCTGGCTGCCCTGCTGGACCATGCGGTCGTATTTGCGCGCCGCCGCCACGATCTGTTTGGCCTCAAAGATATTGTGGGAGCACGGCTTTTCCACGTAGACGTCTTTGCCCGCCTGGCACGCCCAGACGCTGATGAGGGTGTGCCAATGATTGGGAGTGGCGATGGAGACGGCATCGATATCCTTGTTCTCGAGGAGCTTCCGGATATCCTTATAGGTTTGCGGCTTGGGCTTGCCGAGCTTTTCGATCTGGCCCAGGCCGTTGGCGATGTGCGAATCGTCGACATCGCAGATGGCTGCGATCTCGACGTTCGCGAGCTTGCTGTAACCGTTGATGTGGTCTCTGCCGCGACCTCCAATCCCGACACAGGCCACGCGAACGGTGTCGCTCGGGTTGCCGAATGCCGTAGACGCGGCGCCCAGGGCCGCGGCCGAACTCATCAAAAACCGTCTTCGATCCATAGAAGCTGTCCTCATTCACGCGCCGCAGGCGCGCTTCATTCGCTCATCGGGCAGGCCAAGCGACCGCCCTACGTACCAGATTCAGGCGCTTATCGTGTACTCTCAGGTTACCGCTATTTAACGGCATTTTGGGGCTTTCCGGCCAGAAAGGCAGCCAGGTTGTCCACCACCGTCGGCATGAGGCGGTCGCGGGCTTCGCGGGTAGCCCAGGCGATGTGCGGCGTCACCAGGCAGTTGCGGGCCGAGAGCAGCGGGTTGTGCTCGGCCGGGGGCTCGACCGAAAGGACGTCGAGGCCAGCGCCTGCGAGGCGGCCATCGTTGAGCGCGGCGGCCAGGTCGCGGTTCACCATCAGGGGCCCGCGCGAGGTGTTGATCAGAAACGCAGTGGGCTTCATGAGGGCCAGACGCCGGCCGTCGATCAGGCCGCGGGTTTCCGGCAGCAGGGGCGAGTGCAGACTGACCACATCGGACTCGCGCAGTAGTTCCTCCACGCCGGCCCAGCGGAAACCGGGCCAGTCCGGCGGGTCGCCCTGATACGTGTCGTTGGCCAGCACGCGCATACCCAGGGCATCCGCAATTCTGCCGGTCTGGCGGCCGATTCGGCCGAACCCGACGATGCCCATGGTCTTGCCCGAGAGCGCGACGAGCGGGGTTTTCCAGAAGCTCCAGTCGGGCTGGTGCGACCACTCACCGTGGCGCACCGCGTCGGCGTGCAACTGCACGTGATGGCACAGTTCCAGGAGCAGGGCGAAGACAAACTGGGCCACGGAGGCGGTGCCGTAGGTGGGGACGTTGGTGACGACGATGCCGCGCGCGGCGGCCGCCGCGGTATCGACGATGTTATAGCCGGTGGCCAGCACGCCGATGTATCGCAGGTCCGGCAGTTGTGCGAGGATGTAGCCGGGCAGGGGCGTCTTGTTCACGAGCACGACGTCGGCACCCGCCGCGCGCTCGACCACCTTATCCACGCGCGTGCAGTCGAAAACCTCCAGTTCGCCCAAACGCCGCAGGCCGTCCCAGGAGAGGTCTCCCAGGTTCAGACAGTGTCCATCCAGGACCACGATTTTCGTGCAGGTTCAATCCAAGTCTTCGTCCAGCGCGGCCAGAACATCGGCACGGCAGGCGTGCAGATAGAAATGACCGCCGGGAAACAGGCGGATCGAGAACGATGCCGTGGTCTGGGCGGCCCAGGCTTCCAGATGCTCCCGATGCACGTTGGGATCTTCACAGCCACCGTAGGCGCGAATGGGGCAAGCGAGGGGGGCCTCCTCGGCGTAGATGTAGTTGCGGTAGAGCGCGGCGTCGGCCTGGAGCGCAGGCAGGATGCCACGCAGCAGATCCGGCTGGTCGAGTACCTCGGCGGGGATGCCCTGGAGCCGCCGCAACTCCGCCACAAGCTGATCCCGGGTGGGAGGCGGGGGCGGGACATGACCGCGGCGATACTGCGGCGCGCGCGCGGCGGAGGCGATCAGGGCGGACGGCTGGGGACCGCCGCGGCGGCGCACCTCGCGCGCCAACTCGAAGGCCACCGCCGCGCCCATGCTGTGGCCGAAAAAGGCAAAGGGCTGGGGCAGGAAGGGCGAGATTCTGTCGGCCAGCGCCGCGACCAGCGCGCGCATGGTTTCAAACGGCGCCTCGGCCAACCGTGATTCACGGCCGGGCAGGCGCACCGGGCAGATGGTGAAGCGCCGGAGACCGCCGGCAGTCGCGGCGCCGCCGCCGGCGTGAGGGAACCAGAACAGGCGCGGGCCGGATGCCGCCTCGGCACCGGGGAACCAGGCGGATGCGGGGGCGCGCTTGCGGAGGCGCAAGGCGAGCAGCCGCCGCTTTTCGGGCGAGAGCGTGTCGGCGAGGTTGCGGTCGATGGGCGGGCCGGCGGGCCGGGGCCGCAGGGGCGTGGAGCGCAGCAACTCTTCGAATGGCTCGACGCTCAGATGGGCGGCGTACTCCAACGCGGCGGCGCGCGAGGCGCGCGCGATCTCTTCGAAGTGGCGGCGGTCCAACAGCAACCGCTCGAGCGCCTCCCGCCACGGAGCGATGTTCTGCTCCGGCACCTCGGCTACCGGCACCATCTGCTCATCGAGGCGGGCGGCGTAGCGGCGGATGGGGTTCACGGGGAGCAGGTACGGCACACCCATCTTGGCTTCGGGAATTCCGCCCACGTGGGCCGCCATCACGGGCACGCCGCGCAGCATGGCCTCCAGCACGATGCGCGAACGCGCCTCGGCCCACAGCGACGGCACCAGCAGGACGCGCGCGAGGCGGAACAGCTTGTCAATGTCATCGACGGGGTCGAGCAGACGCACATTGGGGTGCGCCAGGAGGGCGGCGCGGTCCTGCTCGTTGGTCCCCCAGGTGGGCACGGCGGCGAACGGTGTACCGGGGAACGCATCGGCCAGGGCGAGAAAAATGGCGATGCCTTTCACCGCGCAAGGGTTCCCCATGGTGACGAATTCGTTGTCGAAACGGCCCAGCTCGGGAGGCGGCGGGCCGGGTTCCAGGAGAGAGATCGGGACGTGGATGGCATCGATCGCGGCGTAGCGGCGGATGTAGTCCGCCACGTAGTGGCTCACGGCGATGACCCGGTCGGCGGCGCGGATGCGCGCGGTTTTCGCTTCGCTGGGAAACGCGCAATCCGGACCGAAGGGGAGCGCGAGCGTGGCGCGGGCCAGGTAGAAGACGCGGGCATCCGGCGCGCGCAGAGCGACGTCGAGGAGGCGCTGCGCGGGGTCGTCCGTGGAGGTCAGGATCGCATCCTGCTGGAAGTCTTCCACCTGGGCAGCGAAGGACGAGCGCAGGTTGGCATCGGAGGCGGCGTACACGTCCACGCCGGCGCGGGCAAACCGCACCACGCCCGCGGAGGAGACGGATGCATCGATACCGCGCGACGCGAGCGCCCGAAGGTATGACACCTGATCGGCGAAGCGGGCCACGACCCGGCAGTCGTGCCCGCGCGCCGCCAGGGCTTCCAGGAGCAGGCGGTTGGATTTGTCGCCGCCGCCGTGGGACGGGTAGTACGACGCATTCTGGGCCAGCAGGATGCGCATCTAGTGTGGCGCCTCCGGGTCGGGGCGAACCAGGGACAGGTGAATTGCTTCTGGCGCGGAGACGCGGAGACGCGGAGAATCCACGCGGAGGAAGACCAGGAAGCTGCTGCGCGCGAGCGGGGTGGGCCAACCAGCATCGCCGTGCTCCGATCGGCGCGCGAAGAAAGCGGAGGTCACGGAGAAGTGTGGGGGAGCGCTCGTTCGCACTGCCGCATCACCCTCGGCCAGCAGGATCCGCATTTGGTCTGGCGCCTCCCGGTCGGAGCGAACGAGGCCGGCGAGCGAGGCGCACCGGCCGGCATCGCCGTGCTCCAGCCGGTGCGCGAAGGAAGCGGAGGTCACGGAGAACCGCGGGGGAGCGCTCGTTCGTACTACCGGATCACCCTCGGCCAGCAGGATCCGCATTTGGTGTGGCGCCTCCGGGTCGGGGCGAACGAGGCCGGCGAGCGAGGCGCACCGGCCGGCATCGCCGTGCTCCAGCCGGTGCGCGAAGGAAGCGGAGGTCACGGAGAACCGCGGGGGAGCGCTCGTTCGCACTACCGCATCACCCTGCGGCGGTGCAGCCGCTGCAACAGCAGGGCGCGTTTCTCGGGCGAAAGGGTTTCGATGGTCCGACGTTCCGTACGGGTGGCGGCGCCCGGGCGCAACGTGGCGAGGTACCGCTCCATGTCCCCGGCGTCCAGCGTGGCGGTGAAGCGCAGCGCAGCCTGCCGCGACGCCTCCGCTTCGCGTTCGTAGGCGGCCCGGCCGGTCAGAAGTTCCTCGATTGCGGCCACCCACGGCGCCGGATCGTTTTCCTCCACCACGGGCTTGGGCATGGCGTGCTCATCGAACATCGGCTGGTAGCGCTCGATGGTCCGCACCGGGATCACGTAGCCGGTTCCGTGCTTGGCCTCCTTCAGGCCGCCCGAGTCGCTGGACACCACCGGGATACCGCGCAGCATCGCTTCCATGACGATCAGTCCGAATCCTTCGTACCACAGGGACGGCATCACCAGCAAACGCGTCTGCGCCAGCACATCGTCGATGTGCCGCACGTTGGGAAGGAAGCGGACATTCGGCAGGCGCCGGAGCGCGCGGCGGTCTTCGGTGGTCGTGCCCCAGCCCGGCACGACGGCGAATTCGCGCGCTGGAAGGCGCTCCGCCAGGCTGAGAAAAATCGAGAGGCCTTTCACGGCGCAGGGGTTGATCATGACGATCAACCCGCGGTCGAAATTGCCGTAGCGGGCGAACGGACCTGCACCGTAGATCGGCGGATGGATTACTGCCGGCGCGCGGCCGAGTGCGCGCTCGATGTAGTCCGCCATGTGACGGCCGATGGCCACGATGCCCGCCGCGCGGGACACCAGCTCGGCGGCGTGGCGATCGGGATTCCAACTCGCCGCGCCGAACGGGAAGAACTGCGGGGTGTGCGCCAGATAAACCACGCGGCCTTCGGCGGAATGGTGCGCTTCGCGCAGCAGCCCGTGACCCAGATCTTCGGAAGAAACCAGGACCCAGTCCGGCTGATAGTGACCAATCTGCTGGCGCAGGACCTGCACGCGCCGGGATGGTTCTTCCACGGCGAGGATGCCGATAGTTTCGTGGTGCTGGAATTCGGCGCCCTCGCCGGTTGCTCCGCACACCACCCGGCACTCATGCCCGTGGCGCGCCAGGTGGTTCAGCCAGACCAGGTTGCTGCGCGTGGCGCCTCCCCGCGGCGGGGCGTAGGAGGCGTTGGCGGCCAGGAGAATCCGCATCGGCTATTCGGCTTCCTGCTCTTCCGCCAACAACGCGCGCACCTCGGCATCGGAGAGGCCTTCCAACTCCTGGAGCAGGTCGTCGTATTCTCCGCCGGACTGTTCGATTTCCTTCAGCTCGACGGCCTTGGCCAATTCGGCCACCGTAAAATCGCCGCTGTAGACTACCTCCAGCGAGACGTCCACGCCGTGCACCTGGCGCACGCGCGAGAGCAACTGCACCGCCAGCAGAGAGTGGCCGCCCAGCTCGAAGAAATTGTCGTGGATCCCGACAGAGGGCACATTGAGCAGGCCCGCCCAGAGCTCGGCCAGTTCGCGCTCGAGCGGCGTGCGCGGCGGATCGCCCGCGTGGGACAGCGTGCGGCGGGAAGCGGCGCGGATCCGCTCCAGGATGGCGGCCGGATCGCGCAGCGCGCTGGCGATTCCGAGGTAATCGATGCGGCGTGAAGGACCAATTCCCGAGGGCCGCGGCTCGGTCACGGGGACCGGGGCCGCTCCGACGCGGTAGCGGACGGCCGCCGCATCCGCCGTGGGGAAGCGATACACTCCATCCGCATCCGCCGGGCGCAGAGACTTTAGAAACAACGCCGCGGGGCGGTTGCGCTGTCCGGCCACAAACGGGATCTCCACGCGCTCCAGCCCGCGTTCCAGCGCGATCTCGCCCAGGCGCGCCACCATGCGATGTTCCACGCCGCGCCCCAGCGCGCGGCAGCTCAGCAGGAAGGTGTCGACCACGAGCGAGGATTCGCGCACAGAAAAAATGATGGCGCCGGTGAGCCCGTAGCTGCCGAAGCGGTCCTTCACATCGACGGCCAGGCACTCGGCGCCTTCCAGGTTCTGGATCGCAGCTTCCGTGCGCCGCACGCACGTGGCGTTCATCTGGTTGGTGCGCTGGGTGAGCTGCGCCACGCGCGCCACCTGCGAGGGTTCCATCGGGGCAATGCGGATCTCGAGCGCCAGCGAGGCCAGAAACTCCTCCAGGCTAGCGGCAGCGCGTTCGGCGCGGAGCCGTTCCGCGCGCTGGGCGTAGAGCTCCGGACGGCGGCGGTCCTCAGCGGTGACGCGCGCGCGGTCGAACGCCCATACGTGTTTCAGGAACGCCGGGATATCGTCCGCTTGCGCCGGCAGTGGCAACGCCAGCACCTCGGGCGCGCCGGCTTGGGCCTCGGTGCATTCCTTGGGGTTGTCATCCACCAGAATGAAGCTGTCCAGGCCGAGCTCGAGATCCTGCGCCAGGGCGGCCAGGTTCGCGGCCTTGGATTCCCAATTCAGCCGCTGGGCGGCGAAATCTTCGAGGCGCAACGGCATCTCCGCGTGCGCCCGGAAGGTCTCGATGACATCCTCTTCGTTGTTCTTGCTGCACAGGGCCAGCAGGGTTCCGGCGCTGCGCCGCCCGGCCATGAATTCCTGGAGGGCGCGGCGGGGCGGGTCGATGGTCACGCCCTGCGGCCCGTCCTCGCCGCAGATCCCCGCCCACAGGGTGTCGTCGCAGTCGAGCGCGATTACTTTGTAGGGCGGTGTGGCGATGGCGTGGATCTTGCGCGCGATGGCGGTTGCCAGGGCCACGAAGAACACCGGGGTGTAGGGCAGGTGACCCAACTCGTCGGCGTGCGGGTCGTAGACTTCGTCCACGGGGTAGAGGGCGTGCAGCGCCGCGGGGGTGATCAGGTGCGCCGCGGGCAGCTCCGCTACCGCCTGGCACACGATGCGCTCAGCGGCCTCATGGGTGGGAGGACAAATCACCAGGATCAGCGGCGCGCCGGCCTTGACGGATGCCTGCCGCACCGCATCGGCCAGCCGCCGGGCGTTCTCTTCGATACCAGCGAGCCGCCAGTCGTCGAACCGCACCAGCGCGACGTTGAACCCGTTCCGGTTCCGCGCGAACAGGCCCGCCGGATTGAGCAGTTCCTGGAAGAGCTGGTTGTAACCGGCGAAGCGGATCTCGTGATGCAGACCCAGTTCTCCCACCCAGAATGCCAATCCGGGGTGAATCGCTTCGGCGGTAAAGGTGGCGCTAATGGCGATCGCGCGATCGTCGAGCGGCATCAAAACCCATTATGACAGAGCGGCAGGGGGACCCGCGCGGCGGGGAGCGAATCCGTGAGGAGACCTCCGAGGATCCGGTGAGTACGATGAACTCGTACCGCGCAACGTTGTTGTTCCGCCAAGCGTTCAGGGTCTGTAGGATGAGATGAGGTTGTCGAGTGGATCTCCTTCAGGAAGGATGCCTCATGCCGCATAGACAACCCGGGCATCTTTGAGAACCTCGGGGCGTATCCAAGGCTTGAGTCCGCGCTTGGTAACCGAGTCGACTCTGCGCCCAGCCAGCCTCTCCAGCTCGTCGGCAAAGGATTCGAACTTGATCAGGCCGACACGAACTCCCGGCTCGAATTCCACCATGATGTCAATATCGCTTCCCGGACGCATTTCTCCGCGGACTGCGGACCCAAACAATGAAAGTTCCTTCACTCCGTAACGGCAGCACAGCTCTGCGAGCGAGATGCTGTCGACTTGCGTGTCGCCGAACTGGAGCTTTTGTTGCATGGGTTCACCCTACATTATGCCCAAGCGCCGGTATGCAATGGTGTCACGCTCACATGCCGCTGGATGCCGAGATTGGCCCGGGGCCGCATAAGATTCTCGCGCCGATGGCAAGACGTTGAGGGGGACAACCAAGGCTGTGGTGATTGATCCGACCGGTGGGTGATTCGCCGTGTGAAAGCCGGCGGGCGGCCTGGGGAGCCGCTACAATGGACATTTCATGCCGCTCGATCTTCGGCTCCTGGCCCAGTACGATACTCCGACGATCTCGAACACCATCGAGCTCTTCGAAGTCCGCCCGCGCAACGAGGGGTACCTGGATGCGCGCATTCGCGCTTGTTTTCCGGAGATGCCGCCCATGGTGGGTTATGCCTCGACGGCGACTATGCGCTGCGCTTTCCCGCGCCGGGAAGGCGATGTCTACGGATCGCTCGATGAGCAGGTGGCGCGTTTCGCGGAGCTACCCGGTCCCGCGATTGTCGTGTTCCAGGACCTGGACGACCCGCCGGTGGCGGCCACTTTCGGCGAGATCATGTGCACCACCTACCGGTCATTCGGCGCGGCCGGCCTGATCACCAGCGGCGCGGCGCGCGATCTCGACCAGGTGCGCCGCCTCGGCTTTCCAGCCTTCAGCAACGGCGCCATCTGCTCGCACGGGTACAGCCACATCGTGGACCTTCACCGCGCGGTGCGGGTGGGCGGGATCACCATTCATCCCGGCGACCTGATCCATGCCGACTGTAACGGCGTGACTACGATTCCGGCGGGAATCGCCGCGGAGGTGGCCGGGGCAGCGGCCGAATTCGTGGCCGCCGAGGCGATTGTTCTGGACTACCTCAAGGCCGGCGCGCCGAGCGTGTCGGGCTTCGCGGAGGCACGGCGGGCAATGATGGCGGAAATCGCGGCACTGGGAAAGCGGGTGCGGGGCGGGGCGGCGCGGGCATAGCCACCACTCTTTTCGGCAACCGGGCGGGGCGCGATTGCGTCCGCGATTTCAGGCTTACAGTAAAATACATTTGGAGAGAGGTTGCGCATGCCCTCGAGGCGCGCGGTTCTGGCACTCGGCGTTGGCCCGTTCGCGGCGCTGGCGTTGCGTAGCCAGCAGGTCACCATACAGCCGCGCCCCAAGCCTACGCCACCCGAGGATCAACTCCCGGGGCGCCCCACCCTGCGGGTCGATACCAGCCTGGTGTTGATTCCGGTGACCGTGAGCGATCCGTTGAACCGTCCCGTGACCGGCCTGGAACGGGAAAATTTCCGTCTGACCGACGACCAGGTGGAGCAGACCATCACCCAGTTCGCCATGGATGACTCGCCCGTCGCGGTGGGGCTGGTGTTCGACACCAGCGGCAGCATGGGCAACAAGCTCGACCGGTCGCGGATGGCCGCGCGGGAATTCTTCCGGACCAGTAATCCTGAAGACGAGTTTTTCCTGGTGGAATTCGACAGCAAGCCGCGGCTTGAAGTCCCGCTCACGCAAGACGTGGGTACGATCGAGCACCAGCTCACGTTTTCCCAGTCGAAGGGGTCCACCTCGCTGCTGGACGCGATTTACCTGGCATTGCACGAAATGCGGCGCTCGAAAAAGAACAAGAAAGCCTTGCTGATCATTTCCGACGGCGGCGACAACAACAGCCGGTACACGCCGACCGAAGTGCATAACGTGGTGGTGGAGAGCGACGTCCTGATCTACGCGGTGGGAGTATTCGGCGGGGGCTACGGCTCACCGGAAGAATACAGCGGCCCGGGATTGTTGAGCCGGATCGCCGAGCAGACCGGCGGCCGGATGTATGAAGCCAGCGCCGCGGACCTCCCGGACATCGCGCGGCACATCAGCATCGATCTGCGCAATCGTTACATTCTGGGTTACTCACCCACCAACCAGGTTCGCGACGGGCATTATCACCGCGTGCGGGTGCGCGTGGTCGCTCCGCGCGGGCTGCCGCCGTTGCGGGCGCACTGGCGCCTGGGGTATTACGCGCCATCGGAATGACGCGAGCGGAAGAACGGGGGCAGGCCCGTAGGCCAAACCCCCGTCTTAAACGACTTAGAAGGTGATTTTTGCGGGCCAGTTGCAGGATCCTGGGGTCGTAGGTCGTGGTCGGCGCCAGAAAGCTCGAGAGCGGAGCGAATACCAGTGTGCCGGCATTGGAAACTGTACTGGCTGGTCAGAATGTTATTGAAGTTCGCCCGGTTGGTGATGTTGAAGCCCTCGAAGATCAGCCGCATCTTGACAGCTCCCCGTAGAGAGCCAGGTCCCGGCTCAACCGAATGTCCACCTGAGCAAAGTTCGGGCCCGTAATCGTATTCCGTCCGACGCCAGCGTAGAAGGCATATTCGTTGACGTTCGGTTCGGAGAGCGGGCCGTTGGTGCCGTCGCCGGCAAATGCCTGTGAGTAGCTGAAGGGATTGCCCGAGGCAAAATCGGCATAGCTGTTGAACGTGTAGGATCCGCCGAAGAGCCCCGGGAAGTAATTGGCGATGCGCTGAAAATCCATGTCAGGCCCAGCTTGTAGGCATGACGGCCGCGGACATAGAAAAGACTCTCGATCCACTGGTACGTCTTCTCGTTCGTGTAACGCGGGCTGAAGCTATTGCGCCCGATGGAGAGCACGGTGGTGCCCTTCTGGCGGATCACGGCTTCGGGCGCAGTGGAGTTGGCGAACCCGGGCTCGTCGTCGCGGGTGAAGACGAAGCGCGACTCCAGCACGGCCAGAGGGTTCAGGACCCAGGTATGGCTGCCCGCGACGTTGTCGGTGGTCACGTTGCTGTTGCCGGTGTGCTCCTGAGCGCGACGGGCCGGAATTTTCGAAATTCTGGCCGACAACGGCCACGGACCTCTGGTTGATGACGGAAGAGGTTTGGGAACGCGTAGACTCTACCAGGTTCGCTTCGGCTGTGACGCTGATGGTTTCCTGCGCCGTGCCCACTTCCAGGCGGACGTCGTAAGTGGCGACGGCGCCGACCGAGAGCACGATCCCCTTGCCCTCGGCGGACTTGAAGCCTTTGGCTTCCGCAGTCAGGACATAGGTCCCAACCGGCAGATGGGCGAAGGTGTAGAAGCCGGCATCGCTGGTCAGTGTTTTCCGGATAAGGCCAGTGTCCTCATTCCTGACGGCGATACTGGTATTGGGCACGGCCGGCCTCGCTCGGATCAGTAACCGTGCCGTTGAGCTTTGAATTACCCACAAAGTTCCACTCCCATCAGGAACCCCAGTTCGATGTCCGTGAGCCGCGACAGCCCGCGCCACATGACCATGTTCCCAGGTGGGGAATCGCTCGCACGGGCGAGATAGCCACCCAATCGGGCAATCTTGATGAGATAGGTGGAAAGTTTTGCCTTCCGACGTTTGGGTTTTTCTGGAAGGAGGGTATCCAGCAGTTGAGTCTCTACTTCGGTCAGCGCAACCAGCGGCGACGACATCGGTGCGACGCGGTTGATCATGGTCATCCAGAAGATCCGCCAACTGAGAAGACAAAATACCGCGATGAGATTGACGATCCTTTGCGCAGTTCGCAGTCTGGATGCTTCTGCCCGGCAGCCGGACTTCAGAATCTTGTGAAAGGTTTCGATGCGCCACCGCATCGCGTACCAAGCCAACTTCTCCACTGCGTCCTTGCGGCTGCGGACCGGCAGGTTGGTAATCAACTTCCAATCGATCTTCTCCCTGCCCCTCGGCGTGGACGCTTCCTGGGCGTAGATCACGGTCAGCATCAGCGGTGGGTATTCCTTCTGTTTGCCGATCGGCGGATATATCCGCAACCGGTGATACTTCACGTTCACGGTCGCTTGCGAAACCGTCCCCTTTGCGTCGCGAACTTCGACCTGATGGACCGCCTTCACCTTGATCCGCCGCATCAGTGTGGCAATCGTCTGCCGGCCATCACCCGCCAGACGGTCCACACAGGTGCGTACCAGGAATTTCGTTCCGCTTTCCTGCGCGGCGCAAAACAGTTCGTAAATGTCGCTCTCGCGATCTCCGATGTGAATGCAACGGGACGGTTCGTCCAGCAGACTGGTAGACTGCTTTAGGTTCTCCAGCCAGCGCACACTCTCTTTGGCCTCGATGGGCACCCGCGTCGGGTTCACCTTCCGCTTCAGGGCATTGGTCCCCTTGAATTTACTCCGTGTCCAGAACTTGATTGCCGCCAGTCCGAGTGGCAACCCCTCGGTAGTAACTGCCAAGCTGGAGTGCATCAGGATGCCGCACACCGTGTGGAGGCGGGGACGTCCATTTTTGTCCTTTCTGCCACACACCTTATAGAGGATGCCAATCGCCTCCTTGGATTCCCGGGTATAGCTGAATTCCGTCGTGTCATGCAGGATGAGGACGGGTCCCTCGGTCGCCGCGAAGCGTTGACGAGTGGCCTGAAAGTGCCCGGCCAGAATCGCCGTTTCATTGACCCGCCCGTTGGAAAGGAATCGATACGCTGCCTTAGTGTTCGCCCAATCCTGGCAAGCCAGCGGAATGGTCTGGCCGAGGCTGGTTGCCAGTCGCCCAACCAGACTCCGAAATCGTCGCCCGAGTCTCGGGTCACAGAACCGGCAGCCCGCCAGTTCCTTGTCGAGAGCCTCCGCCGTCCCGCTCGTAGCAGGAGTGCCGGGACGTTGCAGAGACTCTTGAAACAATTCCACCCATCTTTGTTTTGGCACCCTGTACGTTAATTCTACGCCTCAAGGCATCTGGTCGCCGGGGCCGAAGTTGTGGGTAATTCAAAGGCCGTTGAGTGTGGCGCCCGCAACTTCGGATTGGGCGAATAGGCTGACGGCGCTGAAAAGCACCCCCACCAAGTGCAAAGTAATCCTCATAGGCTTGAGTGTAGCCAACGATTGCTGCAATTCCGTTACGACTGCCGGCTGTCGCTTTGTGGGTGCGGGTTTCGGCCCAACCCGAAAAGCGTGTGATCCCACACCTTCGCTACCGGCGTGGGTCGCGGCCCATTGGCGCCGGCCGGAATCAGCCCCGGAGAACCGATGTGATCGTCAAATGGAGGCCCCGATAAACGCTTGTGAATTCTCCCGGTAACATTCCTTAAGCCTGGTCCAGGTGAGCCGTCTGGCGAGCGCCTGGACCAGGCAACGTGGCGACTCCGATACGTGGCTATCAAGCCGACACTTGATGCTCCGAGGTTGTTGTAATAGGATTTGAGAGGAGCGGTATTCGCCGGAATCTCGCAGAGACTTGTTTCACCGCGATTGCCATGCTCGTATTCTTATATGGGCAGTCCTGTCGCCTGGTGGACGAGGCTCCCTAAGAACCGCATGCCACTGAAAGCTACGAGGCTCATCGCGCTGACCGGACTGTTCTGCCTGCCGGCAATGGCGGCCCCGCAGATACCGATCCCCGATGACACGGTAATCATCATGCAACGGGGAAACTGCGAGGGTGGCTGCCCGGTTTATCGGATCATCATCTTTGCGAATGGCGATGTGATCTGGCAAGGTCGCGGCCGAGTCGCCAGGCTGGGCGTAGTTCTGAGCCAGATTGAGCGAGATCAAATCAGAGAGTTGATCAGGGAATTTCAGTCGATCGACTATTTCCATCTGGAAAATATCTACGGCTATCGCGGCCGGGGATGCCGATCGTCGCAACCGGACATGCCGATGGTGATCACTTCACTTTCGATGGGTGGACTTTCGAAGACCATCATGCACCACGATGGATGCGTCGGCGAAATCTCGGAAAAGCTCACCGCCATTGAAAACAGCATAGACAAAGTTGTGAACACTGCACGCTGGATCACGGGTAAAAGGCCAGCAAAGAAACACAAGTAGGAGATCTGCCGTGGCCATTGATCGCAAAGCCGCCCTGGAGTATGCGAGGAAGTTCTGGAATCGCGCCTGTGACGATGACAAAATCGCGATCAGCACCAGTTATGCACCAGTTTCCTTAGCGGCCAAAAGGAAGTCGATGAGCGCCCCGGCATCCGACGGCTGGGAAGCCTTCTTTGTCTCGAATGGCGCCGTTGGGGAGAACGCCGTATTCAGGCGCACGGTAAAGGGAAAGATCGAAGAAAAGCCCGATCCCGCCATATTCTGGGACGATTTGGATGACTGCACTCATTATGTATCCCGTTGTCTGCTCAAAGAGGGAATCTCCCTAACCGCAACAACTCGGGCCAATGAGCTGACAGAAGCCATGCGCAAGAGCAGCCAGACAAAGACGCTGACGCTGAGGACCACCCAGGATCAAGGACAAAAAGTAGTTGATAGCGGCATCTTCAAACCCGGCGATATGATCGGGTACTACACGGAGAAGAAACACCGCTATACACATACGGGAATGTATATTGGCAAGCAAATCGGCGGCAAAGACGACCCGGGCGGCATGACCTGCCACTCGCTGTGCCGGTTTGAAGGACTGACCCAAGCGTGGAATGGAGCCTCTGACGACAACTGGTTCCTGCATGAGGGTCTAACCTATACGCTGATTCACTTCTCAGAAGACGATCCCATCGTTTCGGCCGCTACCGTGAAGTGGCTGGCAGGATGGTGGAAGGTCGGGACCGGCTTCTACTTCGTCCTGGAGAATGGCCACGCCTTCGCAACCCCACACAAACCTATAAAAGCGAGCCATAAACTGCTCACCGGAAATTCGGTTGGATATTATTTTGAGGTCGGCAAAGAAGTGATCTTCATATGGCGCAAACCAGCCGGCAAGGTGCAGGTTGAACGATGGACCGCTTCGTCTGATACAAAAACGGCAGACCTTAAAATCGATGGCACCACGGCGAGTGCGGCCCGGGTGTTCTGACGTCAACGGTGCGAAAGTCAATGCGAAAGTCGACGGCGGTGTTTACGATTGGTCGCGGTATTGACCCGGTGACGTGCCGGCGCGGGCTCGGTAGGAACTGGCCGTGAACCGACAACCGGAGCAGTACGACGGAGCGGGCGATTCCAACGGGCATTCGAGGACCGACCTGGTGAAAAGGCGCCTGACCTGGACCGCCCCGCTTCTACCGGTTACCGGGCGCAGCGCGTTGATCCCTGCGGCGCAAGGGCTCGTGGCCGTAATCTTCGCCATTCAGGGCAATCCCGCGCCCTGGCGTGCCGCCGCGCCCTGGTGGACCATTTACGGCCACGCTGGTGGATGTCGGGTGCCTGGCGCTGATGTGGAAGTTCACGCGAGCGGAGGGAACCACGCTTCGCCAACTGGTGGGGCCCATTCGCCGCCGGGCGGGCGGGACCTGTTTGTCGGCATAGGGCTGTTCCTGCTGGTGTTCCCTTTGTTTGTGAGCGCCGGCCTGTTGAGCGGGCTGCTGCTGTATGGCACGTTGCAAGCGGGGGCACATCCGGGCATAGTCATGGGCCGCGTGCTTCCCGGTTGGGCGATCGCCTACAGCTTGAGTTTCTGGTGGGTCATCTGGTCGCCAACGGAAGAAATGACGTACCAAGCCTATGCCCTGCCCCGGATTGAAGCTTTGTCGGGCCGCTCCTGGGTGGCGGTTGGCGTGGTCACCTTCTGGTGGGCGCTGCAACACAGCTTCCTGCCATTCATTGCCGATTGGCGCTTCGGGATCTGGCGCTTCGTGTCCTTCGTGCCGGGCGTCATCGCTCTCACCCTGATCTACTTGGCACCCGGCGGCTCGCTCCGCTGATCGTGGCCCATTGGCTTATGGACATCACGGCCATGATGTCCATCCGATTCTGAGGTATCACCCTGCGATCAGCGTACGTTTTCTTACAGAGTCAGGGTGTCCAACTTGCGCCGCTAGGTGGGGGGCAGCATAATTCCAGACATGCTTGAGGAGGGACTATGCGACTCGACGGGGTTCGGCGGGCGGCTTTGGCGGGCGTTGCAGTGATGCTGCTGACCGCAGCGTACGAACGGACCGACTCCCGGAGCGTGATGACCACTACCGCACGGGCGTACCTGGCGTCCCTGACGCCGGAACTGCGGGCGCGTACGATGTTCCCGTTCGGCAGCGACGAGCGCATGAACTGGCACTTCGTCCCGATCGAGCGGAAGGGCGTGGCCCTGCGGGAGATGACGTCCGCGCAGAAGCACCTGGCGGAAGCACTGCTGGCCGCGGGGCTTTCCCAGCAGGGTGTAATCAAGGCTCACACCATCATGAGCCTCGACCAGATCCTCAAGGATATGGAACAGGGCAAGGGTCCGGAGCGCGATCCCGAGAAGTACTACGTCTCGATCTTCGGAGAGCCTGCGGAGGAAGGAACGTGGGGATACCGGTTCGAAGGCCACCACATCAGCCTGAACTTTACCGTAGTCAACGGGCGCATCGCATCCAGCCCGAACTTCTTCGGCGCGAACCCGGCGGAAGTGAAGCAGGGCCCGCGGGCCGGCCTGCGCGCACTGATGCGCGAGGAAGACCTGGGGCGGGATCTGATCCACTCCCTCAGCGACGAGCAACGCGCGGCAGCCATCGTGGACAAGACCGCGTACAGAGACATTCTCACATCCGATTCGCGCAAGGCCGCCCTCAGCGGGCATCCCAACGGCCTGCCGTTCACGAAGATGAACGCGAAGCAGAGGGAGGTCCTGACAGACTTGGTGACGGAGTACGCGACGAATTTCCCGCCGCAGATTGCCGACATGCGGCTGAACCAGTTTCATAAGACACAGGGGAACCTGTTCTTCGCCTGGGCCGGCGGGATCGAGCGGGGCCAGCCGCACTATTACCGGATCCAGACGCCGGTATTCCTGATCGAGTACGACGACACGCAGAACAACGCCAACCACATCCACAGCGTGTGGCGGGACTTTCAAGGCGACTTCGGAGTCGATCTGCTGGCCGAGCACTACCAGTCCAGCCACCGCAACCGTTGAACCCCATCCGCAATATCGTGATCTGCGCGGCCGCCCTGTGCGCCGCGGCGGGCGCTCAGGTGCCCGGAAAGCGGGAATTCCAGGCACGTTGCTCGGGCTGCCACGGAGACGACGGCACCGGAGGAGGACACGGTCCCGGAATCGTGAATGTACCGCGTTCCCGCGCGGCGACGAAGGAGGCGGTCCGCGACGTGATCCGGCGCGGGATCCCCGAGGCGGGCATGCCGGCCTTTGCCATCGCGGACGCGGAACTGGACGCGATTACGGCATATGTGATGGGGCTGAAGAGGCCGTCCGCGGGCCAGGCGGCGGAAGGTGACGCGGCGGCGGGCGAACGATTCTTCACCGGCAGGGGAAATTGCATGAGCTGCCACATGGTGCGCGGAAGGGGCGGCGTGCTGGGGCCGGATCTCTCGAGCGTAGGACGGGAGCGGAGCGCGGAGCAGATCGAGCAGGCGCTGCGCGATCCCGGCAGTGCAACAGGCGAGGCAAGGGGCGGCCGAGGCCGCGGAGGAGCGCCGGCGTATCGGGCGGTCACGGTGCGGCTGCGTAGCGGCGAGACCATCCGCGGCGTCTCCAAAAACGAAAGCGCGTTCGACCTGCAACTGCTGGGCACGGACGGACGACTGCACCTGCTGGTGAAAGGTGACATCGCCGAAGTGGTTCGCGAGAAGTCGCTGATGCCGAAGCTGGAGGCGACAGCGAAAGAGACGCGCGACCTGGTCGCGTACCTGAGCCGGCTGCGTGGCGAGACTGGCGAAAACATCGCCGGCACGGGGGAGGTGGGGCCCGGGATTCGGTTCGAGGACGTGGCGCATCCCAAACCCGGAACGTGGCCCACATACGACGGGGAGTTGAGCGGCAACCGTTACAGCCCGCTCGGGCAGATCCACACCGGGAATGTGGAACGCCTGGCGCCGAAGTGGATGTTCCCGCTGCCGGGTGCGCCGCGCGCCCTGGAGGTCACACCCGTGGTGGTGGACGGCGTGATGTACGTGACCACGGTGAATGAGGCGTACGCGCTGGATGCGCGCAGCGGGCGCGAGATCTGGCATTTCGGACGGCCGCGCACGAAGGGCATGGTGGGCGACGCGGCAAGCGGCATCAACCGCGGGGTGGCCGTGCTGGGCGACCGCGTGTTCATGGTGACCGACAACGCGCACCTGCTGGCGCTGCACCGCCTCACGGGCCAGCTTCTGTGGGAGACCGAAATGGGCGACTATCGTCAGAACTACGGCTCCACCAGCGCTCCGCTGGTGGTAGACGACCTGGTGATCGCCGGCGTTTCGGGAGGAGACGAGGGTGTCCGCGGTTTCCTGGATGCGTACAAGGCGTCCACGGGCGAGCGCGTGTGGCGGTTCTGGACGGTGCCGGCGCGGGGCGAACCCGGGTCGGAGACGTGGGTGGGCCGGGCACTCGAGCACGGATGCGCGGGGACGTGGCTCACGGGCGCCTACGATCCGGAAGCGAAGCTGCTGTACTGGCCGACGGGCAATCCGTGCCCCGACTACAACGGCGAGGAGCGCCGGGGCGACAACCTGTATTCGGCTTCGGTGGTGGCGCTCGATCCGGAGACAGGGAAGTTGAAATGGTATTACCAATTCACGCCGCACGACCTGCACGACTGGGATGCGACCGAGCCGCTGGTGCTGGTGGATGCCGTGTTTCAGGGCCAGCCGCGAAAGTTACTGCTTCAGGGCAACCGCAACGGGTTCTTCTACGTGCTGGACCGGCTCACGGGGAAGGTGCTGCTGGCGGAGCCGTTCGTACGGAATATTACCTGGGCGAGCGGGATCGGGCCGGACGGCCGCCCGAAGCTCCTGCCGGGAAATGAGCCGACGGTGGAGGGCCAGCGGGTGTGTCCGGCAGTGGCCGGGGCGGCGAACTGGCCTTCCACGGCATTCAGCCCGCAGACCGGCCTCTTCTACTTCTTCGCCGAAGAGTCGTGCAACATCTACAGCAAGAACGACCAGTGGTGGGAAGCGGGCAAGTCCTTCTACGGCGGAGGAACGCGGCGCGTGCCTGGTGACAATGGCGGCGGGAAGTTTCTGAAGGCGATCGATATCCAGACCGGGAAAACTGCGTGGGAGATCGCGGACGTTGGCGGCGGCATTCTGGGTAGCGGTCTGATGGCCACCGCCGGCGGGTTGATTTTCTACGGCGACGGCCGGGGCGCATTCGTCGCGGCGGACGCAGGCAGCGGCAAGCTGCTGTGGCATTTCAACACCGGAGCGAACTGGAAAGCGGGGCCGATGACCTACATGGTGGACGGGAATCAGTACGTCGGCGTCGCGGCGGGATCGACGATCCTGGCGTTTAGCCTGCGGTAGACCCGGCGCGCGCCTGACTATAGAATGTTCGTTCCCGAATCATGCGGTTTTCGATCCGCTGCATCGTACTGACCGCGGCCGTGGCGCTCGGATGGAGGCGAAGCGGCGGGCCCTTGAACAGCTCGCCGTGCGACAAAAGCAAGCAGACGAGCGCCGGTGTTCGGAGATGGATCAGGCAGACGGCTTGCACCGGTCAGCGATGCTTCAGTAGCCGACACTCTGAGCCCTGAAACACCGTTCACTGGGACCGAACAGCCGGCGCGAACGGAGGCGCCGGAAAGCGCCCGGTGTGCGGCGCGTGGCGACAGCCACAAAATAGCGTCGTCCGCCGTTTCGCGGGAGTATAATCTCCTGAGCGTGAATGCTCGATGGACGATGTCGGGGCCCTCGAGCGTCAAAAAGGAGTAGAGCCATGCCAAAACCAACGCCACCAGCACCAGGTGCGGGAGGGGCCGCCGGTCCCGTGGGTGTTCCCCCGGGCCCGGACGGCAAGTACGCGCAGGAGCTGAAAATTGGAGAGAACTATCTGTCCGCAATCTGCGGCCGGAGTGATACCCCCGCTCCGGGGTTATGGGGAATAAGCGCCAGCGGCGACGGCGTGCTCGCGCAAGGCAACATCGGTGTGCACGGGGTTGGCACCACTCCCAGCGGACAGGGTGTTTTTGGTGAGGGGACAACAGGCGTAATGGGGGATGCCAGGCACGCTAACGGGGAAGGAGTCTTCGGACTCGGCCGGAACGGTGTCCACGGAAAATCGAGCAGTGCGACAGACAGCGGAGTTTGGGGTGAGAACACTGCGAACGGGTTCGGCGTGGCCGGCAGCAGCGTTTCGGGCGAGGGCGTATTCGGGCAGGGCAAGAATGGTGTCCACGGAAAATCGAGCAGTGCAAAGGATAGCGGGGTTTGGGGTGAGAACACCGCGAACGGGTACGGCGTGGCCGGCAGCAGCGTTTCGGGAATAGGAGTCTATGGATCCGGTACTCCCGCAGGACACTTCGAGGGCGACGTTGCCGTGACAGGGACCATCACGGTCGGCGGGGATGTCGTTCTACAGAACAAGGATTGCGCGGAGGACTTTGAAATGACCGGTGATGTCGAGCCGGGCGTGGTCGTCGTGATCGACTCATCGGGGAGCCTGAAGCTGTGCGAAAAGGCTTATGACAAACGTGTTGCGGGAGTGGTTTCCGGCGCCGGGGAATACAAACCGGGAATTATTCTCGGCCGCGAGCACTCGAGAAGCAACAAACTTCCTGTGGCGCTGCTGGGCCGGGTTAATTGCAAAGTGGACGCGCGATATTCCCCGGTTGAGGTTGGCGATCTGCTGACGACTTCTCCTACCCCCGGACACGCCATGCTGGCCAGCGATTCCGCGCGCGCATTCGGGACGGTAATCGGGAAGGCCTTGCAGCCGCTGGCCGAAGGTCAGGGGCTGATCCCGATTTTGGTCGCTCTTCAATAGAGCGAAGCTGCCTAAGTAGGGATTGGGTATGATCCCGGTTTGTCCGCCCGGAACGCAAGCGTCCGCGCCTGGTCCGCCGCCGTCCGGCATCGGTGGGCGGTTGCTGCATGCGACCGACAGGCTGCCTCTTGGCGGATTGATGGTGGGCGCAACCGTCACGAGCCGGCAGGCCGCGGCGAACGCACCGCCGGAACAGCCTCTCGGTACGGGCCGGTCGGACGTGAATGGGGTATTCGTAATTGCGACATTACCAGGCCAAGACACGGCAACGCTTGTGTCGCTATTAAGCACCAATCCCCAGGTGGGAGTGATTTTACGAGTCGGACCCGATCAGGGCAATAGCCTGTACCTGACCACCCCGCCGCTCGCGGTGCCGCGCGGCAGATTGGAAGTCCAGCTTGCCGTAGCTCTGCCCGCGTTCAACGTGCCGGCCACCCTGTGGGCGGAGTTGAGCAAACGGCTGAGCCAGAAGCGAGTTCAGCGATTCAACGACATCCTGAAAACGCTTCTCGCCATGACGCCCGACAGGCTGTTCAGTGACTGGCCAATCGAGCAGCGCTATGGGATCGTGACGGCGCTTCAGGCCGCGTTCCTCGATCCCACGAGCCAACTGAGAGCCCTCGCCGGTTTGCCCAGTTTCGCCCAGTTCCATCGGCCGGGGGCACTCCAGGACTATTGCGCCCGCCTGGGCCAGCGCGAGCCTGCGATCCGCGCCGCATTCCTCGACTTAAAAACGTCGGTCGATACCTTCAACGACCTGCTTTCCGTTGACTGGATTTTGAACACGTCCGCATTAGCCAACGGCGATCCGAACAGCGTTTTGCGGCAGGCGCGCGAGCGCTACCGTTTGCGGCCTTCCTGAAATGATCACCGAAACTACATTTCTGGCTGCACAAGCGCCCGATGATCTGATCGCGTACCGGAACTATCTGCGCGACCTCTGGCCCACTCTGCCGCAAGCCTCGCCGCCAACACCCGACAACGCGATCAATATTCTAAGCAATCGGCTTCATCAGGATCTCCGGACCGAGGACGCGGCCTTACAGCCAAGTGACGCATTGCTGAACAGCATCCTGAAAAACATTCTGATCAGCCCGGCGATCATAAAGACGCCTGGCGGGACGCTCAACTCGTTCTACGGTTTCGGAATTGCAGCCGGATCCATTGCTTCGCAGGGCTCGCGGAGCGACCGCGAGTATCAGGATTACCTGGTGAGTCTGAGTGGGCTCACGATTGATGAGTTGAGCCTTCGGTTTCGGCTGAATCTTCCAAGGCCGGCCGGGTCCCAATCGAGCCCTGTGATCGAGAACATCCTGGCGCTGCTCGGGTTCTACCGAGACACGTTCCAATCCCGGCCGGAGCCCTTCCCGATCGTCCCGCCGCCAGGAACGGTCTCGGTTCCAGCGCTGACTTTTTCGACCCATGTGCCCGCGCCTTTCTTTCTGGAGTTCACGGAATGGCGAGGCGTACCGTTTTTCCCCGAGAATTATTATCAGATACAGCCTGACTTCGATTTCGGACATCCTCCGGGGTGGAGCCAGATCGAGGGCTACCCGCCGGAGACATATCCGACCGTCAATTTAGGGGATCTGAACAAAGATCTGGCGGAGGGCCGGGCGTATTTTCAGCGCGGTCAATATACGCTAGCTGGCGAGAGTTTTGCGAACGCCGAAAGCCAATTGGCGAGTATTTTCGCTGACAAGAACTTCCGTGCGGCCAAATACCCGCCCGAAGGGATCGACGATTTCAGTTCGCGCAGAGATTTTCCGGTCAACAATATCGACGACCTTCTGCAGTTCAATGAATGGTTCAACAACACTTTCTTGAACGGGTCATTCAAGGACGAGCCGAACCGGCGCACGCAATTCGGGCTCGTACATCTGGCAGCCTGCGTCATACCGGTCGTTCGCGGCGATGTCGCTTTGGCGCGGGGCGACTTTGCCGAAGCCGTACGCCAGTATCTGCGCACATTCGATCCGCCGGACCTGGTCGGGTTGGGCAGTCCCGGGGACAGAAGTCCATGGGCGGCCAGCTCTCCGGTGGGGAGCTTCCTCGTTCCGCTGATGCAACTGCGCGGGAGCCTGCCGTACACGTACGACAGTTTCGGCGGACATGGACTCGCGACGGAATGGGCGCAGCCCCTTCCGGACTCCTTCATCCTCCAGGGATTTGTGCATCCGCTGGAGAAGAAGTTTTTCCGTCTCCGGCTTGGCCAAGCGCTTCTCGAATGGGCGGATTCCCTGTACCGGACTGGAGATCTCGCCGCGTTGGCGCGGGCGCGCGAACTATACAAGGCGGTGTCATGGCTGCACGGCGACCCGCCGCCGATTTCCCCGGATTGGTCCAAAACGGCGTCGATGATTCCATTCACGGCAGAGGCAGGCGGGCCGGAGTCGCATCTGCTATATCTTCCGGACAACGAAAACCCCGCGCTTGCCTCGCAAAGAACACGCGCCCGGATTGGATTCTTGCAGTTGGAGGCCGGGCTCAATTACTTCGGTTACGCCGACGATATGATCCCGACGCTACGCTACCGTACGTTGAAGGTTGCCGCGGACCGGCTGGCGGCGCACGCGAAATCGGCGGAAACCGATTTTCTGGCGTTCATGGACCGGATCGAGAGCTTGGAACTGGAAAGCCTGCAAGCGGCCAATCTCCTTTCCAAGGCCAACCTCCAGGCGCAACTTGCGGACCAGGAGATCGCGCTGGCCGAGGTCGCAGTCGCCCAAGCCATAGCACAGCGCGACGACGTGGTCGCCGCCATCGAAGCCAAGAAGAAGGAGATTGAAGATAAAGAGAGTTTCTGGAGTCAACTCGGCGATTTTGCCAGTGGCCTGGTGAACATCGCGGGCGATGTGAAGCTCGCGGCGGAGGCGGGCGGCGGCGCCGCGATGCTGGCCGGCTACGGCGCGTTCGTCGTAACCAGTTACAACACTCTCAGCGGGATGGCCGACGCGGCCAATCAGCGCGCCGCCGATCTGAAAACGCTCCAGGAGAAGACACTCCCGGCGGCTGAACTTCAGATCGCCGTCAAGCAACGTGGCGTAACGATCGCGGGCATCCAGAAGCAAATCGCCCAGGCGGATGCACAGCTTGCGCAAGACCTTCTCCATTTTCAGCACCAGCGCTTCATGAACGCGCAGTTTTGGGCGGAATTGGCGTCGGTGATGAAGCGAATTCTGCGCCGCTATCTGGACTTGGGTGCGCGCACCGCGTGGCTTGCCGAGCGTGCTCTGGCTTATGACCAGGACGTGAATTTATCGATCGTGCGGTTCGATTATTTCCCGGTTGACCGTCAGGGGGTGCTGGGCGCGGACCTGCTAGCTTCTGACCTGGAGGAGTTGGAACAGGCCCGATTGAGCGGTCTCCAGGCCACTGTGCCTGTGAAGTACACGTTTTCGCTGGCGCGCGATTTTCCCCTCCAATTCGGGCAATTGAAAAAGACTGGGCTGTGTCTCTTTCACACCGAAGAGCGGCCGCTACAGTGGGCATACCCTGGGACGTACGCATACCGGATCCGCGCGGTCGCGCCCGTGGTTGCGACTCTCGCATCCGCAACTGCCGCCCGGGGCCTCCTCTCCAATGCGGGGGTTTCGACGCTCACCCGTAAGGACGGCACCAGCCACCCATCTGTTCGCGCGGGCGCGGCTCTGCCATTATCGGAGCTTCGCGTCAGCGAAGACATGTCGCTGTACGGTCTGCCCGAAGAGGCATTGCTCCCGTTCGAGGGCAGCGGGATCGATACTTTTTGGACGCTGGAACTCCCGGATATGGCAAACCCATATGGACTCGGGCCCGTCGCGGATATCCTCCTGACGGTGGACATGCACGCTTCCTATGCCTATGAACTCAAGGCGGCGCAGCAAGCTGCACTGCCAAAATCGATCGAGCGCCTGATTTTGGTATCGGCTCAGAGGTACGCTCCGGCGGCGCTGGATTCGCTCCGCGCACCCACGACCGCCGACCAAGTCACGATCGTTTTTGACCTGACCGCCGTGGGCTTGCCAAAAACCGAGAAAAACAGGCGCGTGGCGAATCTCATTTTAATCGTCGCCAGCCCCACCGGCATTTCTTTGACGGTGCAGTTTGCTCCGGCGTCCGCGGCGACGCGCGCGACGGTAGCAGTCACGGACGGCGTGGCCTTCTCCAATGGCGGTCCGTTCGCCGTCGCAGGCACCCCGGCTTCTCCGCTCAACGCCTACCTGGACAACAGCGTGGACCAGGCGTTTACCCTGGTTTTCCCGGCAGCCAGCGTGTCCGCCGAGGTTCGCGCGAAAATCGCCGATATCGTGCTGGGCATCGACTACACGGCGGAGCGCGGGTAATTTGAGCCCGATCGCGGCCGCAAGCGGTGCTGCCGCCGTCAAGCTTTATTGATTCCCAGATCGACGAACGGGTCCGTTCTGATGGGCGGCAGGTTCATCTGCGCCCTTACTTTTGGCCGCACCTTGTGCATGTATTGGAGGGCGTCGCGGTTGGTGCGGATGCTCTTGAACTCGGCAACTACGGCTGGTTTTTCCGCGGGAGATGCCAGCCGGTAATCCCTGAGAAAGGCTACATGCACGAATCCACACAGGCGCGGCTCCACCGGCGCATCCATCTTGCTGGCCTCAATGGCCGGGCTATCGTCACAGTGATAGCCGGAGTCGGCAGGCGTCGGCAGGAACTCAGGGGCATCCTGACGCGGTAAATCGAGCGAGAACAGGTGTTCGAACGAGTTGGCGTGGCGGTCGCGATCGGTCAGCGGCTCCATCCCAAAGAGGCGCTCCACCGTAGCCGCTACGGAAGTGTGATCGTACGTCGTGTGATCGATGGTGTTAGGGGGAATCAGGGGAGAGATCACGACCGCGGGCACACGGACACCGAGCTGGCGAAAATCGAATCCGAACTTGTTGACATCGAAAAATGGAGCAGAACCCACCTTATCTCCGGGCGGGATTGCGGCGGGAGGCGCCACGTGATCGAAGAAGCCGCCGTGCTCATCATAGGTAATCACCAGAACGCTATGTTCCCAATGCGGCGACTGGCGGATGATCTCATAAACGCCTTTGATCAGCCACTCGCCGCGCGTGACGTCATCCACAGGGTGCTGTGAGGTGCCGCAGGTATAGTCGGATGTACCTATCACAGCCATGTCGTTCCCGTAGTTAGGCTCGATGAAGATATACGAAGCGGATAGGCCGGGATCCTGAATGTATTTGCGGAAATGTGAAATATCGTGGAAATGCGTCTCGTCGAGGTCATCGATGGCTTTGACCTGCGGGAATTCGTCGCCCTCAAAGACCATCCACTGGCGGCCGTACGCCGCCAGGCGATGGAACATGGTGGCATGCTCGAAATGCCAACCGGCAACCGTTTCCGAGAGAACCACTATCGGGCCTGGCGGGCTACGGTCCAGGCCTCCCGAAGTGGCGGCGTGGAGGAAAAACCGGTTCGGCCAGGTCGGCCCGGGCATCGATGAGAACCAGTGATCGCAAAGCGCAAACTCTTTCGCCAAAGTGGTTAGCACCGGAAGCTGCTCGGGCGCGAAGCACTTCAGTACGGCGTCGGGATGGTCCGGGGAAGTGGCAGAATAGCTGAGCTCGAAACCCGAGTGGTTGATCGGCGGATAGGGCCCGCCGGGTGGATAGATGGAACCGGCGCCGCATAGCTGGAGAAGGGTATCCGTGAACTCATGGCCCGGATCGGGAGTGGACATTTTGAACTCGGCCGGTTTTCCGAGGGTCAATAGGATGGATGTGTCTACGTCGAAGAGGTCGGCGGCTTTGGTGACTTTACCGTCGAGCCCCATCCCGATGATGTTCGCAAAACCGAGCATATGGTCGAAGGAGCGATTTTCCAGCATCAGCACGAAAACGTGTCTGATTTCGTGTGCGTCGCGGATCACCCCATTCATCAGATCGCGCAGTGAGACGGGCCGGGATTTGCCAACCTTTCCGGCTATACCGAGCAGGCTGGGAGACCCGAGATGCTCGGCCAGTTGCCGCAAACCAGCCATGGATCCTCCTTTCGGGAACGCCAATGGCGCGCGCGTTCGAGCGACGAAGCGCTCTCCTTAGGTCTCGTATCATAACAGTCTCAGAGGGTGGTGACGGTTCGTTGGGGCAGAATCGGCGGACTTGCATGCCTTGACGGCGATTTCAGTTCGTCCGAGAATAGCGGAGGCGCGGCAAGCCGGAAATCCATAGCGAACAGCTCCCTGCCGAGCCGGAGGGGCGCTGGGAGCCGAGCGCGCGTTCCGCGCTTCGGAAGGGGGATGTATGGCGGATTTCAGCTATCGAAATGGCCTGAGTATGATCGGTGAGCCGCGGCCCGGCGCATCGATACCGGCGTTCCGTTCGGGTTTTGCGATCGCAGCCCAGTCGCTGCGAACAGCCATTGCGGCGATGCAGAATCCGAATGTCGCAGCGTGGTACCAGTCCACTTATGGCACGCACCAAGAATCCTGGACTGTTGCGTGCCAGGGAGTGACGCACGATGAGAAGTCGTGGTTCTTCTCACAGGCCGCCAAGCCGAGTATCACGTCGAGCGAAACGCATCTGGCCTCGCGCATCCATCGCATCAATACAGAAACGTTCGCGGTGGAAGATTCGATCGAGGTAGGCTGGTACGTAACCGGCAGCGAGCACGTTGGCGATATCGATTATTACGATGGGCTGATCTACGCTCCACTCGAAGACCCCGGCCCCAAGCTGGCCGTGCTGCGCGCGTCTCCCAAACTCGATGTTATCCAAATAAAAACGCTGGATGGACCGCAGAAGGACTTTCCCTGGTGTGCCATCAATCCATGGAATGGATATCTCTGTACGTCCGCGTTTTCTCCCGCTACCGAGATCCACATGTATGACCCCAAACACGGATTCGAATACAAGGGCGCACTCCGGCTTTATGGCGCCCAGGTAGACAAGGCCCAGGGGGGCACGTTCACCGACAACGGGCATCTGGTGATGACATCAGACGCAACGGACGATATGCGCTGTTTCAGCGTGCTGAACGGAGATTATCTCGGATCGCAGCATATCGATAAAGAGCGGTACAGCCCTCCCCACATCGGCCCGGATCAGGAGATCGAAGGCGTGACATTTTGGGCAAACTTCCATTCCAACGATGGAGCGATTTCATCGATTCACACCATGGTGCTCAATATCTCGCAGCTCCAAGACGACGCAATCTACTTCAAGCACTACAAAGTGGCGGATTGGGCTTGAGCGTGTGTCCGGCGCCAAGGCACAGGCCCGCACGGCCAGCCGGCTCCCACAGCGCAGGGACGCCACCGATAACGCCAAGGTCGTCGGAAGGTGGCACGCTCTGGACGCACACCGCGTGGGCACAAGCTCCGCGCGAATTGCTGGTGGGGACGGCCAGGGTGGACATCACGCCGGAAATTCCCGTGGCGCTGGAGGGTTACTCGGAGCCGCACACGCGAATGTCCACCGGCGTGCACGACCGGCTGTACGCGCGGGCCGTGGCGTTCCGGCGCGGCGCCCGGACGCTGGTGCTGGTCTCCTGCGACCTGGCGGGATTTCAGGGTGTGCCGGTTTCGATTTTCCAGAAGGAGCTGTTCGCGAAATTCAATCTTCAACCGGATGAGTTATTCCTGAGCGGGATTCATACGCATAGCGGTCCGCTGCTGATCATCAATCGCGTGTACCCGCATCCCAACAACTTCGAATATACCGAAGGGCTGAAAGCCAAGCTGGTGGAGGTGGTGGGGAAGGCGTTGCATAGCGCGGCGCCGGCGCGGCTGGGCGTGGGCGCGGGATCTTCGCCGATTGCGGTGAACCGGCGCGTTCCGGGAACGCCCGCGGTCACGATGGGCCGTAATCCGGATGGGCCGGTGGACCGCGAGGTCCTGGTGCTCAAGGTGACGAAGCCGGACGGCGCGCCGGTGGCGGCGCTATGGGACTACGCCTGCCATTCGCGCTCGCTGCGCAGCGGAAACAAGTTGATCAGCGGCGATATTTTAGGGATCGCCGAGCAGTTTGTGGAGAAGATCCTGGGCGCGGCCGTGGTGAGCCCGGCTTTCGCCGGCGCATCGGGCGACATCGATCCGTGGTACGTGGTGCCAGACTTTTCCAAAGAGCTGGGATGGATTCCGGAAACGGAGCTGATGGGCACGATGCTGGGGGAAGAAGTGGTGCGCGTGTTTCGAAGCGTGGAGGAGCCCAAGCCGGGTGGAGAAATTCGCACGAAGCGGGAACGGCTCACGGTGCCGGGGAAAGTAACTGCCAAATCCATCGAGATGAGCGCCGCGGCAGTGGGCGATGTGGCGTTCCTGTGCCTGGATTCGGAAGCGCTGGTGGAGATCGGAACAGCGATCAAGGCGGGGTCGCCGTTCCCGCACACGTTCATCATTACAAACTGCAACGGAGGTACGGGTTATCTGCCTCCGGCGCAAATCTACGCGGAGCGGGGGTACGAGGTCGATATCAGCGGCTACGCTCCGGAATCGGCCGGAATGGTGATCGAAAACGCATTGAAGATGCTGGCGTCGCTCCGCAGGTGAAGAGCGGGCAGTACAATCTTTGCAGCAGCCAAGGGAGGAAAGATGGCGACACCGGCGAGTAACCCGAGAGTCAATCATGCCTGGCGGATCAGGGAGCGTCCGCACGGAATGGTAGAGGAATCGAATTTCCAATGGAACGAGGAGACTGCGGCCGCGCCCGACGAGGGGCAGGTCCTGGTCCGCAACATCTACCTCTCGCTGGACCCGACCAACCGGGTGTGGATGGAAGCGAGGGACAGTTACCTGCCCATGCTGCCGCTGAACGCGGTGATGCGGGGAATCACGCTGGGCGTGGTGGAGGAATCGCGAAATCCGCGGTTCGCGCCCGGAGACATTGTGCAAGGGCTTGGCGGGTGGCAGGAATATTCCACTGGCGATGGCGCCGGCTGGACGAAGTTACCGCGGATTCCGGACCTTCCGCTGACGGCGTATTTCGGTGCCATGGGGCACATCGGGTTCACGGCCTATTTCGGCCTGATGGACATCGCCAAGCCCGACCCGGGCGAGACGCTGGTGGTCTCGGCGGCGGCGGGCGCGGTGGGATCGCTGGCCGGACAAATGGGGAAGATCGCGGGGTGCCGCGTGGTGGGCATCGCCGGGTCGGACGAAAAGTGCGAGTGGATTACGCGCGAGCTGGGGTTCGACGCGGCCATCAACTACAAGAAGGAGAACCTGCGGGAGAGCTTGAAGCGCCATTGTCCCGACGGCATCGATATCGACTTCGAAAATGTCGGAGGCGAGGTGATGGAGGCGGTCTTCGATAACCTCCGCCTCGGCGCGCGCATCGCGCTGTGCGGTCTGATCTCGGCGTACAATGCCGGAGGATCCGCGCCGGGTCCGTCGAATTTCGGAAACCTGCTGATCCAGCGGGCGCGCCTGCAGGGATTCATCGTCCTGGATTACGCCGCGCGGTTTCCGGAGGCCACGGCGCAGATCGTGCAGTGGCTCCAGCAGGGGAAGCTGAAATACCGGATCGACCTGGTGAATGGGTTGCGTAACGCGCCGACAGCACTGGCCAGGCTGTTCCAGGGCGCCAACGTGGGAAAACTGCTGGTGAAGGTCTCAGAGGAACCGGCCGGATGACGCGTGCTACGCTCGAAGTTTGTGTTTCGACGCGTAACCTGGATCGTGTTGGATAGCGCGGGAATCGGGGCCATGCCGGACGCGGCGCAGTATCACGACCCGCCCGGCGCCGACACCATTGGCAATATTGCGCGCATACGTGGACTCCGCGTGCCCAACCTGGCACGGCTGGGGCTCGGCAATATCAAGCCGCTGGCCGGCATTCCTCCCGCGGAGCCGGCCGCCGGAGCGTTCGGACGGTGCGCGCTCGCGTCCCCGGGGAAAGACACCACCACGGGTCATTGGGAGATGGCGGGCATCCACCTGGAGCATCCGTTTCCGCTGTACCCCAACGGCTTTCCACCCGAGGTGATGTGCGAATTCGAGCGGCGCATCGGGCGGCGCTCCCTGGGAAATAAGGCGGCTTCGGGCACCGAGATCATTCAGGAACTGGGGACGGAACATATGCGCACGGGGTCGCCGATTGTGTACACGTCGGCGGACAGCGTGTTCCAGGTGGCGGCGCACGAGGAGGTCATCCCGCTCTGGGAGCTGTACAAGATCTGTGAGACCGCGCGGGAGATTTTGCGCGGGCCGCACGAGGTCGGGCGGGTGATTGCGCGGCCGTTCGTGGGCTCGCCAGGGCAGTTCACTCGCACCGCGAACCGGCACGACTATGCGGTGCCGCCTCCCCGGGGCATGCTGCTCGACCGGTTGGAAGAGCGCGGCGTGTCGATTCATAGCGTGGGCAAGATCTTCGACGTGTTCCTCGGCCGCGGCATTCGCGATACGGACAAAATCAGGAATAATGCGGACGGCATGGGGAAGACCCGTGCGGCCCTGGATTCGACGGACGAAGGACTGATCTTCGTGAACCTGGTGGATTTCGATCAGCAGTACGGCCACCGCAACGATATCGAAGGCTATGGCGCGGCGCTCGAAGAGTTCGACCGCTGGCTGCCGGAGTTGGAGGCCGCGCTGGGTGAGGACGACCTGACGATCTTGACCGCCGATCACGGTTGCGATCCGACGGCGCCGGGCACGGATCACACGCGCGAATTCGTGCCGCTGCTGGTGTCCGGACGCAAGGTGCGGCGGGGAACGGACTTGGGTTTGCGCGAGTCGCTCGCGGACATCGGCCAGACCGTGGCCGCGAATTTCGGCGCGCACATCGAAAACGGCATCAGCTTTCTAACGCAACTCCTATGAGAAAACCAGTAATGGCGGGCAATTGGAAAATGTACAAGACACCCGCCGACACCATCGCATTCTTCGAGAAGTTCCGGCCGCTCGTCGAGAAGTCGGAGCACTGCGAGATCGTGATCTGTCCACCGTTCACGAGCCTCGGGGCGGCCGTGGAAGCGGCCAAGGGTAGCCGGATTCAGATCGGCGCACAGAACATCGGCTGGGCCAAGGAGGGCGCCCTCACGGGTGAAGTCTCGGGGCCCATGATCGGCGCTGTGGGTGCGACGCACGCCATCATCGGGCACAGTGAACGCAGGCAGTATTTCTGCGAAACCGATGAGACCGTGCTCAAGCGCACGCAGGCCGCGCTGGAGTTCGGCCTGACGCCCATCGTTTGCGTGGGCGAACGGCTCGAGCAGCGCGAGAGCGGCAAAACAGAGGCGGTGCTGATCGAGCAGTTCGGACGGGGTATCGCGGGACTGAGCGACCAGCAGTTCGCGAAGATCGTGATCGCCTACGAGCCGGTGTGGGCCATCGGAACGGGCAAGACGGCGACGCCCGAAATCGCCGCCGACGCGCATCGCGCGATCCGCGCCGAGGTGCGCGCGAAGTTCGGCAAGGACGCGGGCGAGGCGGTCCGCATCCTGTACGGCGGGAGCGTGAAGCCGGATAACGCCAGGACGCTGATGGCGCAGCCCGAAATCGACGGCGTGCTTGTGGGCGGGGCAAGCCTGGACCCGCTATCGTTCGCCGCGATTGTGAATTTCTGAGGCTTCAGACGGCCGGGGCGCCGCGGCTGAGGCGGCGTCCGATTTCATCCAGAAACTCGCTTTCGCGCTCGATGGCGATCGACACCTGAAGCCTGTAGAGCGGCAGAGGCGCGAGGAGGTGCTCCCAATCCTCGCCGAGATTGGCGGTGTCTTTCTCGGTAGTCACCAGCGCCTCTGCTCCGCGCAGGACCGACTGGTGCGCGATGCGCCGCAATTCGTGGATGCGGTAGCGGTGGTGATCCTCGAACTGCACCCAATCGACGAGCTGCAGCGGGAGGCGCTCCAGCGTGCGCCGGAACGAAGCGGGGTTGCCCAGCCCGCAGAATGCGGCAGCGCGTGAGAACGGCGGGCTGGCCGCGGGATGGGTGGCGCCCGAGCGATGATCCACCCAGGCGCGCGGCGCGACACAGGCATGAAACACGGGGGCGCGCAGGTTGAATCGCCGAACTACGGTTTCGACGGCGCGGACGGTGTCGGCCAGATCGGTTCGGGTGATCAGAATCAAGTCCGCGCGCGCGAGGCCATCCGGGGGCTCGCGGAGGCGGCCGAGCGGAAACACGCCGCCGCCACCCAGGGGATTGAGCGCATCGATCAGCACCAGGTCGACGTCGCGGGCCAGGCGCACGTGCTGGAAGCCGTCGTCGAGCAGCACGAGATCCACATCGAACTGGCGGAGCAGGAGCGTGCCGACCTGGAAACGGTCGGCGCCGATACCGACCGGAGCAAGGCCGGAGCGCACAAAGATCTGCGGCTCGTCGCCGGTATGCTCGGGGCGGATGGTGGCGCCGGGCGCCAGAACCAGGAAGCGGTCGGGCGAAGTGCGGCCATATCCGCGCGTGAGGATGGCGGGCTGTCGCCCGCCTGCCCGGAAGGCTTCGGCGAGGCGGAGCACGCAAGGCGTTTTGCCGGTGCCGCCCATGGTGAGGTTGCCGATGCTGATGACGGGAACGTCGAGTTTCCGCCGGCGCTCGAAGCCGCGGTGGAGCCTGCGCCGCGCGCCCCACTCCCAGACCCGGGCGAGCACCCATCGCAGGGCGAACCAAGGCATGGCAGGCCGGTAGCGCGGGATGCCGGAATCGTACCACTGGCGCGTTTCTTCGATGGCGCGCGCGGTGGCTCCGCGACGCATTTGCGCGCAAGCGAGCGCCCGGCTTCCGATTTCCTGGCGCAGGGCTGAGTTCGCCAGCAGGCGCTCGACCGCGGGCGCAAGCTCGGGGGGTGCGGCGATTTCGATGGCGGCGCGGGCATCGCGAAACTCATCGGCGACGGCACGGAAATTCTCCATGTGCGGCCCGAGGACTACGGGCTTGCCGAAGAACGCGGGCTCCAGCGGGTTATGCCCGCCGCGCCGGGCCAGCGTCCCTCCCATGAAGACTACATCGGCGAATGCGAACAAGCCGCTCAGCTCGCCCATGGTGTCGAGCAGCAGCACCAGGGGAAGTGGGGGCACATCGGCGGGCAGCGCAGTCCGGCGGACAAAGGGGATGCCCGCGGCTTCTAGTTTGCGCGCTACGACATCGAATCGTTCCGGTTTGCGCGGCACGAGGAACAGGAGCAGGTCGCGGCGGCGCGCGGCGAGGGATTGGAACGCTCCGATCACCACGTCGTCCTCGTCCACGTCGCCGGTGTCGGCGGGCGGCATGGTGCTGGCGGCCACCCACACGCCGGCGGGCTTCAGACGGTCCAGCAGGCGCACTACCGGGGAGTCCGGCGCGGCGGCGCGCGCTTCGAAATCGTACTTGAAATTCCCCGTCACAACGGAGCGCTCGGGCGGGGCGCCGAGGGCCAGGAAGCGGTCGCGGATGTCGGCGGTCTGGACCAGGATCGCGTCGGCCGCCGGAAGCACCTCGCGAAAGAACCAGTGGAACGGAAGGTAGCGCGGATAGGCCCGGTCCGAAATGCGCCCGTTCACCATGAGCAGAGACGCCGCGGTGCGTTTTACTTCGCGGAAGAGGTTGGGCCAGATCTCGGTTTCCGCAATCACCACCACGGAGGGCTGCAGACAACGCAGCACGCGGCGGACGGCGAACACGTAATCCACGGGTGCAAAGAAGACGCCGTCGGCGAGCCCGGCGAGCTTTTGGCCGGCCATCGCCCGCCCGGCGAGTGTGGACGTGGATACATAGAACCGGGTGTGGGGGAGCCCGGCTCGCAGGCGGCGGAGGAATTCGACACAGGACAAAACCTCGCCCACCGAAACTGCATGCAACCAGATCGCTCCGGGGCCGGTCTGTCTAAAGGAGTGCGGAAGAAATCCGAAGCGTTGCGGCACGGAGTGCCAGTACCCGCGGCTCGCGATGCCGCGAGCCAGGAAATACAATAGCAGGGCAGGTAGCCCAAACGCCTGAAGGGCCCGGTAGAGGAAATAGATGCCTTTTGTTTTCAAACGTTTGGCTCTTTTCATGAGTATAGCCGCCGCGTTCGCGGCGGACAAGGAAACGCCGTTCAAAGCTGCGCCGGCGGCCAGCTACGAGCATCGCCAGACGAATGCGCAAGTGACGATTGGGGTCGACCCCTACCTGTCGGAAGAAAAGCAGAAGACGGCGTTCGGCAAGTTGCGGCTCACCGACTGGGGAGTGCTGCCGATCCTGGTGGTGATCCAGAACGACAGCGGCAAGACGATCGGGCTGGACCGCATGAGGCTTCAGTTTGTGGGTCCGAACCGGCAGGTGGTGGATGCCACGCCGGCGCGCGAGGTCAAGTACGTGTACGGACCGCGGCGCCCGGGCGTGATCACCGGCCCCAAGGGTCCGGTGCCTCTGAAGCTGAAGAAGAATCCGCTGGACGTATGGGAAGTGGAGGGCCGCGCGTTCTCGGCGCAGATGCTGCCGGCGGGGCAGTCCGCATACGGGTTCTTCTACTTCCAGTCGAGTATGCATGGCAATGCGAGCGTGCTGGTGAATGGCCTGTACGAAGCGGGCAGCGGGAAGGAACTGCTGTACTTCGAGATTCCGCTGCAGTAGCGCGCGTTACGCCTGATCGTACGCGCCCATGCGCCGGATCCAGATGTTGCGATAGCGCACCGGGTTGTTGTGGTCCTGGAGCATCAGCGAGTCTTCAGGCGCGTGAGGCGTGTAATGCGCCACCTGCCGGTATACCATGGGCCCCATCGATTGCTTGCGGTTGTGGACCACCACACCGTTGTAGAACACGGTGAAGTACGCGGGCTTAACGAGTCTTTCGCCGTCGAAATGCGGCGCCTCGAAGACGATGTCGTAGGTGTTCCACTCTCCCGGCTTGCGCGCGGGAGTAACCAGCGGCGGCCACTGGCCGTAGATGGCGCCCGCGCCTCCATCGGCGTAGGTGGTGTTATCCCACATGTCCAGCACCTGGATTTCGTAGCGGGCCATCAGCAGCACGCCGCTGTTGCCGCGGCCCTGGCTGTTGCCGCGAACCGGGGTGGGTGACGACCACTCGACGTGCAACTGGCAATCGCCGAACTTGTCACGCGTCAGCAGGTCGCCGGTGCCGCCGCCGCAAACGAAGTAGCCGTTCTCTACTTTCCACCGGGCGTCCGTCATTTGTCCGCGATTGGGGCCCCGCCCGCGCTGCACCCATTTGGAAAGATCCTTGCCGTCGAAGAGAACGATGGCATCCGAAGGCGGGCCGCCCGGCGTGGCGGCCGGCGTCACTTGCTTGGGATGCGGCCGGTTCGGGTCGTGGACATGCCACGGCAAATTCGGCAGCATGGGGGTGTCGGTGAAGCCGAGATCGGGATTGGGCTGCTGCTGGGCACCGGCGGTGGCCGCGCCGGAAATCGCCGCGGCTGCGGATAACTTCAGAAATTCCTGGCGTGTCATAGGGAACCACCAGCATACTGCAAAATTCGCAAGATCGATCAAGCACATCTTTTGCGGGCGGCATACACTCGGGCTATGGTCCATTGGAGACGCGCAGCGTGCCTTGGATGCCTGAGCTGGCTGATTCCGTTCTGCGCGGGATTCGTCCTGTTCCCGCTGAAGAAACCGAACGCGCCCCTGTTCGGCACGCTGATGACGCTGGTGGTGTTGCTCACGGCCGGCGCCCTGTTCCGGCTCTACTTCGGAGGCCGGGCGGTCATGCTCGCGGAAGCCCTGTGGGTGGGAACCGCGTGGGTCGCCATCAACCTGGTATTCGATTACCCGATGTTCGCTTATGGTCCGATGAAAATGACGGCCGGAGGGTACTACTCGGAAATCGGCCTGGCATACCTGGTTTATCCCGCATTTGCTCTGGGCGCGGCGCGGCTGGCGAGGGCATGAAACCATCCACGGGGCAGGACTACTACGAGCGCATTGTGCGCACCCTCGTCTACATCCAGCAACATCTGGATGACGAGCTCGAACTGGAGCAGGTAGCCGCCGTCGCGGCCTTTTCCAGGTATCACTTTCATCGCATCTTTCGGGGCCTCGTTGGTGAAACGCTGAAGGAACACGTGCGGCGCCTCCGCCTGGAGCGCGCGGCGGGGAACCTGAAGCGGCTCGACGTCCCCATCACGCAAATCGCATTGGAAGCCGGATTCGAAACCCACGAATCCTTCACGAGGGCATTTGGAGCCATGTTTGGAGTGTCTCCTTCGGCTTACCGCACCGCGCACAAGCCAGCGCCGGAATCGGCTTCGGGCACGCACATGGACGACGTCTCCGGGTACCATCCTCCCGACTACGGCGACCCGCCGCCGGTGGAAGTACGGGAACTGGCGCCGATGCGAGTCGTGTTCCTGCGACACGTCGGACCCTATTCCGAGGTTGGCGCTACATGGGGGCGACTCATGAGCTGGGCCGGGCCGCGCGGTCTGCTGGGGCCTGGCATGAAGACGATCGGCATTGTCCACGACGATCCGGATGTGACGCCTCCGGACAAGATGCGCTACGACGCCGCGGTGGTCGTGACGCGGCCCGTGCAGCCGGAGGGCGAATTCGGCGTGATGGAGCTGCCCGGAGGCAAGTACGCGGCGATCACGCACAGGGGACCGTACGACGGGCTAGGCAAGACTTATCAGCAGGTGTACGGCGGCTGGCTGCCGAAGAGCGGCTACCACTTGCGCGACTCGCCGGCGTTCGAGCAGTATCTCAATGCGCCGCAAAATACCAGGCCCGAGGACCTGATGACGGTGATTCACGTGCCGATTGCGGGATGAGTTGCCGCGCGCCGTAACAGTCCAGGTGGCCAGAGCCGCTGCGGGAGCAGAGAAGGTGCGGCAGTTTGCCCACGGCGGCAACGCATTGCGTCAGCGCGCCAGGCCGGTGTCGTCCAAGTGGGCTTCCGCCAGGGCAGACAGCTTCTTCTTGCAGCGGGATCGAATTCCCACACAATGCCGGCCCTCAAGGCGTTGCGGATTTCCGCGCCGGTCGCGAAGTCTCCGCGAACGCATGGAGGGAACCGGAGTCGGGCGCCCGCGCTGCTAACACCCGATTATCGTGTTGCTGACGCATGGACTAAAATGACGCCGGAATTGGATGCGGTCGACCCGTAATAGCTCACGAAGCGTCTCGGCTCCATTGCGTCGTACGGTTTCAAATTCATCGCCCAACGATAGGCGATAGGCTGATACCAGAGTTCCGCCTCCACGCGGAACGGGCCTCGGGCGCCGGCGGTCGCCATCGAATAGCGGACCGTGTCACCGCCGCTGTTGAAGTCCGCATCCGTTTCAGCTTCGCCGTGAACGGCAATGTCCGGAGTTGCTGTGCGCTTGTCGAAACCTTTGGGCAACAGCCGGTTATCCTTCACATACCGCAAAGCCGTGAGGAGACCGGTGGTGACACGGCCGTTGACGTCAGCCATCACCGACTCATAGATTTGCACCTGATCGGGGCTCGTGATCTCGTTGTAGTGCGGCTCGAAGCGCGTGGGGTCGGCATCGTTGCCATTGCCTGCAATCGAGCCATCCGGCTTGAGCGCGCCGGACTCAAAGACGACCTTTTCGTCGCGGTCGCGCAACGTCACGTGGAGCCAGACGCGGCGTGACGGATACGCCGTCGGGAGCTTGTGTCCCCCGCGGTTCGTGACCTCAATCACTGCGGTCACGCGATCGCCGGCGACATTCATGTTGCGGATGGCAACCTCGGCGGCTTCCGACTGAAGGTGCGCAATGGTGCGATTGATGGCCGCGTCCATCTCATTGGGCTGCGCGGGGATGCCCAGGTCGTTGCGATACCGGTTGAGGATCCGCTGCATGAAGAAATTCCCGCCGACGAAGGTGTGCCGAGAAAACCCGCTGCGTGGTTCGCCAAACACGGACGTAATGGGCACGTCTTCATTGACCTGCGGCATGTGACAGTTCTGGCAGCTCCTGGTTTCCTTGTAGTCGCTGTGTAGCCATTCCTGATACGGCACCTGCTCCGGCAGTTCGCCGATGACCTTGCCCTGCGCGTCGAGCGCCGAGGTAAGCAGAGTATGGCAGGTTCCGCACACTTCCGAGGACTGGATGACCTTCTTGTTTTCCTTGGGCTCAAAGGAAACCGACGATCGCATGATCGTCACGTGGCCCTTTGTAATGTCGAACTGACCGTACTCGTGACGCTGGCCTGGCTTGGAGGTTTCGTCGATCTTGAACCCGCCCACGAAGCTGGTTCGCGTGCCAAGGCCTTGTTCCGTGATCTGGTGGCACACGGAGCAGGAAACGCCGTCGTCGGAGAATTGATCGGAACGCCTTCCCGGATCCGGCGGCAGGTGGGCGAAGACTTCCCCTTCCCCGCCCGCGAGCTTCGCTTCGTAGCGCATCATCGGCATGTGGCAGATGGTGCACTCGTCCTGAATCGCTTGGGACGCGACCGGGTGATCGGTGATCTCGCGGCGCACGCCCGCCATCCAATACGGGTCGCGGCCCGCGTTGCCCATCATGCTGGTGCGCCAATGGATGCCGATCGAAATGTCCTCCCCGGCCGAAGTGGTCAACCCGTTGTGGCAAGCTACGCAGCGGTCCGAGGTCTGGAAATGCGTGCCGTAACCCTTCACCCTGGTCACGTCCGGCGGAGCGGAAGCCTTTTGTTGGGAGTGGGCCGGCAGCAGGCCAAATAGGGCGGCCGCCATCATCCATGAGACCGGAACATTCACGAGTTTGCGCATGATGGCTTCTCCCTTACCAACCCTCAGTCAACCTTCCGTCCACATAGTCCCAAAGCACATAGAACATCAGTTGCCTGGGGCGATCCGCGGTGTTATTGAGCGGAATTCGAAAGCCGACGCTGCCAAGGATGTGCAGCCGTTTGCTCAACGGGATTTGGATCTGGGGCACAATGTCCCAGTTGTTCCCCGCTCCTTTGACCAGGTCCCGGTCATAAATAAACTCCGCGATGGGGGACCATCTGCGCCCCAGGCCGCCATTGGTTGCGAACGTCTTGCCGAGTGCCGTGCGCAGGTAGTACGCCCGGGGGAGGATATCGGTGTGCGCGGGCAGTTCAAAACCGGTGTGAAGCTGGAAGAACGAATTCGCCGAAAGCAATTGTCCGTAGGCGGCCGAAGCTTCAAAGACGGTGGATCCGCCGCCCGTGCCCTTGGCCGCGTCTCCGGTCGGCGCTGTGACCTCTCCCAGGAGACTGAAGATGGAGCCGGTCTTCATGCTGTGAAACATTGCGTACTTGTATCCGAGCAGCACGTCGCCGAACCCGGAATTCCACGAGCCCGATTCGTGTGTGAAGTTGTAAGGCACCCGGGCTTCCAGTTGTCCGCGCGCGCCGATCCGCTTCTCATAGACCACCGCGGAGCCGACGCCGGGCGCGCCATTCGCGTTCACCGCAGCCGTGACCACGGTTTCGTCTTCCGGGAATGCCTTTTCGGTGACCAGGGCGAGGGGAAGGTTCAGATCTCCTTGCGGCCACGATTTCTCACGGCAGAGGCTGCGCAGGTAGTCCACAACCTTATCGACCTGCTCCGGGGTGAGCATGTCCTGGAACGAGGGCATGATTTGAGAAAAGCCCCGTGCGGGGCCGCCGTGGGTGACGACCGCGCGCCACTGCACGTCGGGTTCAGGCGTGGAGGTACGGCAGTCGGTGAAATCGGGGAACGTGTCCGGCCGCTCGAACCCGGCCAGGTTCCGGGACTGGCCCTTGCCGTCGGGACCGTGGCAGGAAACACACCCCGCCTGATAGATTTCCTTGCCCGTGTCCAGTTTCAGCCGGCTGTTCTGGCCGGGAAGGGTCGCGACAAAGGCGCACAGCGTGGCCACTGGGAAGAGCGGGGAACGAAGGTGCCGAACTTGGGGAAGCCTCATCAGTCTACTCCGGGATGAAATATCCGCTTCGGGCACTCACTCGCAGCGATTTGGTGAGTCGCGGATTCAGTCGAACCTGCACGTGCCGCCACTTGCCGCCGGCAGATCCGGCGGGACGAAACCCGATCACATAAATGCTTCGCAAGGCCAGCGCGATCCGGGACGCCGCCTCCGGAAGGTCCTTGCGGTAGTCGATATCAAAATGTAGTCCGCCGGTAACTCCCGCCAGCTCGGCCAGCTCGTAAACTCCGGCCCGATGGCGGTGCGATTCCCGAATGCCAAGAGTGTAGATTTGCGTGTCGGCTTCGAGTGCGGCGCGCCTCAACTCCGCATAATGATGGCGGCTATGGTTGTCATCGCCGTCGGAGATCACTACCAGCGCACGCCGCCGGTGTCCGGCCTGTCGCACGTGTTCGAGCGCCGAAAGGATGCTGTCGACCAGCGGAGTGCTGCCGCCGGCACGGACCCAGGGAAGGCTTCTGGTCAACTCCGACGGGTCTGTGGTGAAGTCGGCGGCAAGCCGCGGCTGGGTGGCGCAGGTGAGTAGAAACGCCTCGTCTTCGGGTTGGGCGCTTTCGGCGATCGTTCTGAGCGCTTCGATCGCTCGCGGTAGCGCATCTCGCATGCTGGCGCTGAGATCCAACACCAAACCGAGCGAGACCGGCCGGTCTTCTTTCCAGAAACTGGAAATCGGGCGGAGCTCACGTTCATCCAGGATCTGGAATTGATCGGGCGTGAGTTCGGTGATCGCCCTCCCGCTACGGTCTGTGACGGCAACGGAAATCAGGACTAACTGGGAGCTGGCGCAAAATACAGGCTGCTCCCGGCGAGGCTGCTGCTCCGCGGCGGCGCGCGGCAATGCCATCCCCGCCAGCATCGCGATCCCAACGGCCGGCGCAGGACGGAAACCAAAAAGACGCAAGGAGAACTATTGTAGCGGATGGCACTCTAATGCTCGATAAACAGACGCCAGAGGCGCCAGAGGACGGCACATGCAGCCGGGCGGCCATGCGGATTTGGCAGAGGCGGGGGCGGTCCGGGCGCGATCCATCGGTCAATGGGCAGGCCAAGGCCCGCGCCGCCGTTGAATCCGCCGTGTGGGGGGGCGAGCGTGACCTGTTGGCTAGGTAGAAGCGTTCAAAATCCGGGCTGAATCTCCGCAGGATCCTGGGCCCGGAATCCGGGACCCGGATCGCATGACGGGAAGGATCGGAGGAATCGGGCGAGATATCACCGGGCGTGGCCGCGGTTCGGCGGGGGGTGCGACGCGCGGATCAGAAAGTATGCCACGGGCATGTCGTGATCGGAGATGCGCTCGGGACGGTTGGGGTCGTTGCGATAGACCTCGGGAAAGTCGGCATCGTTGCGGGCGTATGCAAACCGGCTCATGCGCCGCAGCATGTTCCGGTTCACCACGATATGGTCCAAGGCCTGGGCGGAGCCGTTAAAGCTGTATGAGTAGCGCTGATCAGCCGAGATCGCCGCGTCCACCAGGTCGGTGAGGGGTGGATTCACGGTGACGCCGCCGGCCAACACCACCTGGTCGGCAGGCGCGGGGTGGCCTTCCACAATGGCCATGAAGTCCACGTAGCCGTCGTTGAACTGGAAGGAATTGAAATCGCCCACGGCCACGATGTTCTCGGTGGAATCGGCCGCCTGCCGCGAGTGAATGTAGTTGGCGAGGAATTCGGCCTGCGCCAGGCGCTTGGCGCGCGCGCGAGGTCCATCCACGGGGTCGTCAATGCTGGTGAGGGAAAGCGGGTGGTTCACGATGACGGTGACCGGCAGGGAACGGCCCGGGTTTTCGGCGGGGATGGCGGCGCGCAAGACCAGCGGCGGCCGGTCGTGGAGCGTGGCCGGGTTGCCGGTGGCGGGATTGACATATGTGGCGTTCTTGCCGATCTGCGTCACGTCGATTACCGTCACGCGGGCTTTCACCAGGAAACCGACATCGATGCCGCCGATGTCGTTGCCTTCCACCAGGTAGGCCTGGTAGTGCGGTTGGAGACTCCCGGCGGCCGCGGCGTCGCTGTCGATCCTGTCGGCGAGCGCCTGCAAGGTGGGGAGGTTTTCCATCTCCTCGACGCCGATAATATCGGGCGCGCGCATCACGTTGCGGATGGCGAGCGAGGCCTTGGCGAGACGGTTGGCGAAGGCGGTGGCGGTGAGGACCACGTCGCTGGTGGCAGGATCGTTGGTAGTGTCGAAGAACCGTTCCATGTTGAACGACGCGATGGTGAGTTCGTTGGCCGTCGCATCGGGCACGGGGGTAGCGGATACGTTGCCACTGGCGGACGGACTCGAACCGGCATCCGGATAGATTGTGTACGCCCGCGACTCGTACTTGAGGAGCCCCACGAGGCTGGTCACCGTGGCGCCGGCGGTGACGTCCAGCACCGTGCCACCGGGTTGACCACGCGTGTTGACGGCGAGGATTTCGGGGTTAGCGTCCCAGCGCGGCACGCAGCATGGCGAGCCGACGGGCAGAGGATCGGGCAACTGCACGCCGGGCTCACGGAATGGCCGGGGGATGCCGGCGAGCACACCGTAAAAGATGCCCGCGCTGGTGGCCGTGGCATCGGCTTCATTCACCGAGCCGCGCGTGGGCGCGGTGGCGACGAGGCTGTTCACCTGGACGCGCATACCCTCGAATTTTTCGAGTTGGTTGATGGGGCCCGCGGGATTCGTGTCGGCCGTGGTGAGCACCACGGGAGGCGGCAGGGTGTTGTTCTGCGTCAGCGCCGTGATGCTGGTGGGGCGGCTGATTTCGGTGAGGGTAGGGCTGGCCGGGTCGGATGAGGGCGCGAATTCGAGCACTGGGCCGGCGACACACGCCGAGTTGCCCACGGACGCATCCGCGGGCGGGGCGCTGTTGGTGAATACGAACAGACCGTCGGAGGTGGTGGTGTTGCCGTCGCCGGGCGGCGCCATCTGGAGGAAGAAGCCGTCGGTGGTACGCGCCGTGACGATACCACTGGTGGTGACGGTCGATCCGTTCAACGGCGAGACATCGCCGGAGCCTTGTATGGCGGCGATAGTCGCGGTAACCGTGCATCCGGGCGCAGTGACGGCAAGTTGAAAGTTCTTGCTCGCGGTGTTGTTGACGCTGTCGGTCACCTGGATGGTGAAGGTGAAAGGCGAGCCGGCAGTGGTAGTCGGAGTGCCGGAGAGCACCGCGCCGGCGAGCGTCAGACCGGGCGGCAGGGTGCCGGAAGTCAGCAGAAACGTGTAGCCCGAGCCGCTCCCGCCCGCGGCGGTAAGGGTCACGGTGTACGAGGTCCCCAGGGTGGCGCCTGGTAGCGGCGAGGCGATGGTGATGGTGAGTGGAACGCCGCCGCCGCAAACGTTGGGCGGGTTTGCGCTGTTGCGCGGGTTGGGCGCGGCAATCGCGAAATCGGCGCGGTTGTTGCCCGTGTCGCCACATCCGCCGCCCGCGCGCAGGGCCGCAGTGGTGTTGGACAGATCAGCGGTGGGGCTGACTTCCGAACAGTTCGTCCCACTGCCGTAACCGATGAAATCCTGGATTGAGCCACCCGCCGGACAGGTTCCGGACAGAAGTGCATCGGAGTTGGCCAGGGCGACCTTGCCGGCCGTGGCGCTCATGTTGATGGCGCCGGTGGCGTCGGGAGTTGGGAGGTTCGTGATGCCGCCTGCGCCCTGCGTTTCCTGGACGAGGTAGTAGTGCCCGGGCTGAATCGTCCCACTCAGGTTCGTCCGCTGCCAGGAACTGCCGGCCGTCGACGCATACTGCACGGTCCAGCCGTCCACGCTGACCGCCGCAGTCCCGCGGTTGAACAACTCGACGAAGTCATTACGGAGATTGGCACCGCTGTTGCCGCCTCCACCGTAGATTTGGCTGATGACGACCTGGGCCTGTGCGGGGAGCCCCGCCATCAGCCAAAGGACGAGGGTGCACGCGAAACGGCCAGACCCGGGTGTCATGTTGAGGATGATATGCAATCGACCCGAGAGCGGCAACCGCTTCTTCAGCGAAGAGGACGGTTGCAGACACTCGCCCGGTATGGCGCGCCTTCAGAACCCCGACGCCGCGATCCAGAAGCTTTCTTTCCACTGGCCGCCGGGCGGCACGCTTTGCAGCTCCTTATACAGCCCCGCGTGCGCCAGGTTGAACCCGTCGGTCAATGCTGCCATGGGCTCGAAGCAGATGAAATCCCGCGCCGGCGCGTACACCACCGCCACCGTATACTTCGGCCCGTAGGTCACGGTAACGCGCTGCTTCTTGCCCTCCACCCAGAACTGCGCCCGTCCGTTCGCGCCGCGCACCAGGTTGGTAAACACGTCGTCGAGCTGCGAACCGCGCAACGGGAGCGGATCGGCGAACTCCATCGGCTTGCGCTCTCCGGTGGGGATCAGCATGTTGTTCAGCACCATATGGTCGCGCGCGGCCAGGTGCACTCGCCACTCATCCCGCGGCGCGTCCTGCACCTGGAAATACGGGTGGAATCCGATGGCCACCGGCATCGGCTGCCGGGACAGGTTGTCCAGCACCGTCTCCACTTCCACTTCGCCGTTCTCGAGCCGGTAGGTCATGGTGATGTTATGCGCAAACGGAAACTGCGCCATCAGGTCCGGATATCTCCAGAATTCGAAGCGGCTGGTAGCCCAGGCGGCGCGATCGTTCGCTTCCGCCGCCACCAGCGTCCACTCCCCCGAGAAGGTGATCAGCCCGTGAATCGGCTTCTGGTGATTGTCGCGGCGCACGTTGCCGAGGTCGGCATTCAGCACGTACTTCTTGCCGTTCGCCCAATAGGCGTCCCCATCGATGCGGTTGGCCCACGGCGCCAGAAACGGCACGCAGCAGAGCCGCGGACTGGCCTTGAACTCCCCTGCCGAGTGGTACGGCGACCAGAGAATGTTTTTGCCGTTGACCTTGATTTCGAAAGCGATGTTGCCGATCGCAGGCGCGATGGAAACCTGGACATGATGCGCGGCATCCGCCAGTTCCACCACCTGGACCTCGTCCACCACGGTCTTCCGTGCGGAGTAGTTCGCGGCTTCGAGCATCGCGGGAAGGAGCAGGAGAATTAGTGTGAGTCGGGGTCCTGTAAATCGAGAGTCGTCTCTCGCTGGCAACACACGCATGGCCCCGGGGTATACGCGCGGATTGAGCATAGATCACACCAGTACGTAATCAGCTTGAGTTTACCGTCCTTGCGCACCAAAAGCGAATGCGTGTAGCTGGGATCGATGCGAAACCGGTCCGCGGCCGTAAAGTGTCCCCGTGCTTCCACCTGAAACCCGTCGAGCCGCTTATCCTGGAGAACCTTCAGAGCCGTCTCGTCGCCATCGAGTTGTACGGTCTGATGTTCGGCTGTCTCGAGCGTAGCCGGATGCCCGGGATGAATGGCGAGTTTGCCGCGTAACAGTTGTCCGGGGTGCACCTCCGCACCCTGGAGCGAGCCCAGAACAATGCCAATGAAACACAGACACAGCCGCATTAATTCCATTGTACCGCTCTCTCCGCGGCACTCGGCCCTGGACGTTCATCGTCCCAATGCCGCCGGAAATAAAGGGGTTGGCCTCAAACCTGGACAGGTTCCCGTCCTGCCCGCGATCATTCGTGGTGCTGATGGCGGGCTGCCCGGAGCCGCTCCTGGAATGGACAAACCCGAAGAATCGGGTTTCTTGAATCAGGTTTCCTGCTTGAAATTCGACTGCGCTTGGCGTAACATGCATCCACGCGAGATTGCCGGGGGCCTGGAGTGACGGTGTGCTCCCCGGCGAAGATTGTACATGGAAGGCTCTGAAGACGCTGCACGTGCGCCCTGTGCTGACGGCTCCAGGAGCCGGCGTCACTCTTCTTCTGTCGCATTGCGGGCTTCATTATTCTTGCCCGGCGTCCTTCGGGACATCCGGAGTTTGGGGGTCTCTCGTGAGGTCCATTTCGAGTCGTCGCTTCGCTTCTGTTTCCGCTGCTGGCGCTCCTGCCGACAGCCAATTCTCAACGCGTCACTGGACGAGTCTCGGGGACTGGTACCGATCCGGCCGGGGTCGGTGTTGCCCTCGAGTCTCGACATCAACCAGGAGTCAAAAAGCTATGAAGCTGACCATGGTGTTCGCTGTTCTTGTCTGCCTGCTGCTGGCCATGATGCCTGCAGCGTATTCGCAAATGATGTCCGGCCAGATTACCGGCCGCCTGGTGGATCCGGGTGGAGCGGTGATTCCCGGCGCCAAAGTCGAGCTCACCAACGACCTGACGAAACAGGTGCGCGAGTTCACCACCGACATGAGCGGAAATTTCACGTTCACCAACGTGCCTCCCGGTAACTACACTCTCCGGGTGGCACATCCCGGTTTCAAGACCTACGAGCAGAAGGCCCTCACCGTCGGTGCCGTGGAGAAAGTCTCACTCCCTGACATCGCCTTACAGGTAGGCGACCTCGCCACCTCGGTGGAGGTCCAGGCTTCGGCCGTCCGCGTGAACACCGACAGCTCGGATCGCGGCGTGGCGGTCACGACCACGCAGATCGAGGACACGGTCACCAAGGGCCGCAACTTCATGCTGCTGATGAGTACGCTGCCCGGAGTGCAGGACACGAACCAAACCGACTCGCGCGGGTGGGGCACGGGCAGCCCGTCGCTCCTGGGCGGCCAGATCGGCCAGAAGCTGCTGGTGCTGGACGGCGCCGCATCCCAGGACTCCGGCAACCGCGACTTCGGCTACATCGCGCCCAGCGTGGACGCGATTGCCGAGGTGAAGGTCCTGGTCGCCAATTTCAACGCTGAATACGGCGCCCGCTCCGGCGGCCAGATGAATGTCATGATCAAGAGCGGTACCAACGAGTTCCACGGCACCGGTTACTACTACATCCGCAACGAAGCTTTCAACGCCAACGAGTTCTTCAATAACAAGACCGGCGTGCCGCGGCCGCGCTACAAGTATCACAACCTGGGCGGCACCATCGGCGGGCCGTTCATCATCCCGTGGACCAACTTCAACAAGAGCCACAACCGCCTGTTCTGGTTCTTCAGCTACGACTATCTAAAGAACAAGAACGTTACCAATGCCAATCACTACACCATGCCCACGGCGTTGGAGCGCGCGGGAGACTTCTCCCAAACCACCACCACCACCGGGGCGCTGATCCCCATCAAGGATCCGCTCTCTGGCGCCCAGTTCCCCGACAATAAGATCCCCGCTTCCCGTCTGGACCCCACCGGACTGGCCATGATGAACCTGTTCCCGCTGCCGAACACCGTGGACCCGACCGGGCAGCGGCAGTACAACGCCGAGTTCGTCAACCCCTACGAGCAGCCGCGCACCGACCGCATCCTGCGCGTGGATTATCCCATCAGTTCCAAAGCTACGTCCTACGTCCGCCTGTTGCAGGACTACACCGGCAACGACGGCTACGGGCAGATCCTCGGCGCCCTGGGCGACGGCTGGCGCCAGTTCCCGCACGGCTACGACATTCCGTCGGCCGGCGCCGTGGCCGCGTTCATCTACACCTTCCGCTCGAACCTGGTATCTGAAACCATGTGGGGGATCACCCGCGGACACCAGATGAATACGCCCACGGACGAGACTCTGTACCAGAACAGCCTGCTGCCGTTAAGGACGCGCAGGGCAACACGGTGCCACTGGCGCGCATGTTCACGTCGAACTACCTGAACCTCCGGCCGCAAATCAACTTTGGTTTCCCCTCGGGCTTCAGCGCTCAGTCGTCCGGCCTGAGCGTTCCGAACGCTCCCTCATACGGGTTCGACAGCCGCTGGCCTTTCGACGGCACCGACCAGGTGCAGACCGTCAGCTCCAACCTTACGTGGGTGAAAGGCGCCCACAACCTGAAGGCCGGCATCTACCTGGAGAAGATGGCCCGCAACGTCAGCGTCTACTCTCAATACAACATCGCCGGCAGTTACTATTTCGGCTCGGACACGGCCAGCCCGGTGGACACCGGTTACCCCTACTCCAACCTGGCAACCGGCGGCTTCTTCGCCTACGGCGAGGACAGTATCAAACAGGTCAACCACGCACGCTACACGCAGGTGGACTGGTTCCTCCAGGACAGTTGGAAGGTGGCGCCCCGGTTCAGCGTGGACCTCGGGATGCGGTTCCAATGGATGGGCCCATTGCACACTGCCGGCCAACACCTCGGCCTGTTCGACAAGGCCAGCTACGACCAGAATATGGCGGGGCAGCCTCTGTACCCGGCCATGGTAAATGGCGTGAAGAAGGCGATCAACCCAGTGACGGGCACGGTTTATCCCTACGTGATGCAGGGCTTGTTCGATCCCGCCAGCTACAGCGGGATGCCGTTCAGCGGCGTGAAGGATTATATCGGCGACTTCTGGCACGCGCCGCCCCTCGCCTTGGGACCACGCGTCGGGTTTGCGTGGGACGTGCTCGGGAACGGCAAGATGGCCCTCCGCGGAGGCTTCGGCATCTTCTATGATCGCGCGGCTACCGTGGACTACATTGGTGCACTCGGCGTCGGCCGCGGTCCGCTCGCCGCGCCCCCGATCTTCCTCGCGCCGATCGTCCTGAACACGACGTTCTCGGCCTTGCAAGGCACGACTGCCCTCCTCGCCCCACAGGACATTCAGGGCGGATCGCAGGACTACCTGAATCCCACGACCTACAACTGGAGCATCGGCATCCAGCGGGAAATCCCCTGGAAGATGGTTGTCGATATCGCCTACGTGGGCAACACGTTCAAGCACGGCTTCAACTCCGCGCCCAACGGCCTGGAACTGAACGCCGTGCCGCCGTTCACGACGTGGACGCCCCAGGGCGGCACCAACCGCCAGTTTGTGGATCCGACCAGTTCCAGTGGAGCCCTCTATTCCACCAATCTCATCCGGTCCCTGATAGGCTACAGGGGCATCGGGCAGGTTCCCCTGTTCGTGAACAACGGCACGTCCAGCTACAATTCGCTGCAGGTGCAGTTGAACCGCCGCGCCGGCCGGAACATCACCTGGAGCGCCAACTACACATGGTCGAAGACCCTCCTGTACAGCCGTCAGCAGTGGACCGACGACGCCCTGACCCGGGCTGAGACGAGCAACCGGCCGCACGCCTTCAACGCCAACTTCGGTTACGAGTTCCCCGAAGTGACGAGCGGTAACAAACTCCTCAAAGGCGCGGCAAACGGCTGGCGATTGACCGGCACCGCGCAGATTTTCTCCGGCTCCGCATTTGCCCCGAGTTGCGGTTACACCGCGAACCCGGTGGGCTATCCCAACGGCACCCCCACAGGCAGCGTTCTGTTCCGCTGCCAGATGGTGACCGCCACCGACGCCGCCGCGTGGTTGCCGTCCGGCGCCAAGCCCTCCGACGTCGGCTCCACGGCCGATCCGAAGCTGTGGTTCCCGGTCGACCCCAACAACTTCCAACTCCCGAAGAACTATACCCCCTTCTCCAGCGGCATGATCGGCAACTTGCCCCCCGTCCTGAGCCACGGGCCGGGCCTGGAGTTGTTCAACCTGTCCTTGCAGAAGGTATTCCGCGTCCGCGAAAAGCAGACGCTGGAGTTCAAGGTTGAGGCGACCAATGCGTTCAACCACTTCAACCCCAACAACCCCAACATGACCATCACCCGGAACTACAACACCGGCGCCAACACCAACTCGGCGTTCGGTACCATTCAGAACACGCAGTTCCAGAGCCGCCGCGCCATTCTGTCGGTACGGTACGCATTCTGACGCTCCGAACTCGAGCGCCACGTCCAACCTCAGTGCCGCGGCCCCGGACAACACGGGGCCGCGGGCCAACTCGAACTTCGGGAGAATAGCGGACGGAAGTCGGCAGTGTCGGCCTGCGCGCTTCAAGCGCTGACCAGGCCTGCCGGGGCCTGCGCTACGTGTATTCCCACCGCCGCGCGAACCGCCGTGCCAGGAGGAAGAGCAACACGCCGCCGCCCACCAGCGCGGCCACCTGGGGTCCCAGGTGCGACACCGGCTCATCCCGCCAGAACACCTTGGTGAAACCATCAATGGCCCAGGCGTTGGGCGTGACGAGGCCGACCTTCCTCATCGTCTCGGGCATCAGGAACCTCGGGAACATGCTGCCGCCCATGGCCGACATGGTGAGGATCAGCAGCGTGCCGATCGCCGATTGCTGCGCCCGCGTCCGCGAAAGGCTGGCCAGCAGCATGCCGAACGCCGCCACCGCGAACGCCGTGGCCACGGTCATCACGAAGAAGCCCGGCAGGTGCGCAAACAGATCGAGATGGAATACCGCCGCACCCCACAAAAACATGAGCGTGAGCTGCGAACTGGCCAGCAGGGTGCTATACGCCATTTTGCCCGCCAGCAGCGTGGTCATGCTCACGCGCGCGCTGAGGACGCGGTCGAGCGCGCCGCTGTCGGCTTCATCCAGCAGGCTGCCGGCCGCCGCGCTGGCCGTGAACAGCAGAAACATCACGCCGATGCCTGCGGCGTAGAACGAGATGGTCGGGCTGCGCTTCTTTTCGCCCACCACATCGCGGGTCTCGACCGCCACCAGCCCGCCCGCGCCGTTCTGCGAGTTTGACGACGCATTGGGCTGCTTATCGAGATAGCTGCGGAAGGCGTCCAGGCTGGACGCAATGGACTTCTGCTGTTGGGGAGTCAAGCCGCCGCTGGCCTGCTCGAAATACGTCATGCCCACCCCCGCGATGGTGTCGGGCAATGCGTAGAAAGCCACTTTCTGGACCATTCCGGCCACTACCTGCGCCGCTACGGGGTCCGAGCTGTCGTGCAAGATACGGATCGCCTTGCGGCGGCCGCCCGTTTCAAAAGCCACCGGGTTAGTGCCGAACCCGGCGGGGATGATTAGCGCGGCCGGGGCATCTCCGGCTTTAACCGCGGCCTCGGCCGTCGCCGCGGTGTATTCCGGCGGCTGCGGCTCGCCCTTCGCGGCCGCGGGCCGCGTACTGGTGCGGAGCGCACTCTCGCGGCTCAGAGCCTCCACCAGGCGCTGGGAGACTACACTGTGATCCTCGTCCACGATCAGCACGCTCACCCGCGGCGTGCCACCGCCCGCCGTGTTGCTGAACACCATGGCAAAAATGCTGAAGAACGCAATCGGCAATACAAACGAAAGGATCAGCGCCCCGCGGTCGCGGCGCAGGGCCCGAAATCCGGTACGGACGATGGCCGCGATCATTGGCGCAAGTCCCTCCCCGTGAGCTGTAGAAACACCGATTCGAGATTGGGGCGGCGCAGGGTGACGTCGATCACTTCCAGCCCATCTCCCGCCGCCGCGTCCAGCAGCCCCGCGATCTCGGTGGGCCGTTCCACGCTGAAATGGGCCAGTCCGTCCTCGGCCCTGCCGCCGCGTGCGGCCGCCCACGCTTCCGCATTCCGTACCGCGGTGCTGAACCGCATGACCACGTCACTGCGCCCCCCGAACGAACGCGCCACCAGCTCCTCCTTCGTCCCCTGGGCGATGATGCGCCCGTGATCCATGATGGCGATCGTGCTGCAGAGCCGCTCGGCCTCCTCCATGTAGTGGGTGGTGTAGATGATGCTCGTGCCGCCGTCGCGCAGGGCCTCGACCATCTCGAAGATGCGGTTGCGCGACTGCGGATCGACGCCCACGGTGGGCTCATCCAACAGCACCAGCCGCGGGCGGTGGATCAGACCAGCCGCCATGTTGAGGCGCCGCCGCATGCCGCCCGAAAGGCTCAGCACCGTGGCGTCGGCGCGGTCGGCGAGCGCGGCCCATTCCAGGCACCACCGGATGCCCTCGGCGAGCGCCTTGCCGCGCAGCCCCTGGTATCGGCCGAAGGCTTCCAGGTTCTCGCGGCAGGTGAGCAGCCGGTACAAAGCCAGGTCCTGCGGCACCCATCCCAGGTCCGCGCGCGCCGCCGCAGAATCCGCGGGGTGGCCGAACACGCGGACCACGCCGGAATGGAGCCGTACCCGGCCGGCGATGCTTCGAATGAGCGTGGATTTGCCCGCTCCGTTGGGACCCAGCAACCCGAAACACGCGCGTTCGTGGACCTCGAGCGACACCCCGCCCAGCGCGGTGACATCACCGAAACGCTTGACGGCGGCATCGACCTGTAAGGGGATCCGGGACGTGCCCGCCGATTGTGCGGTATCCATCTATCTCGTGTAGGAACCCTCTATACCTGCTACGTCGTGGGAGCCGACAAAGTTCCGTGGGCCCGCGCATCCGGCGCTCCGGCGGGCGCCCTCTCTACGGCCCGCGCTCGACCACGATCTCCACCACGTTGACATCCGTGGCCCATCCTAAAAGGTATCCCACTCCGGCCGGTACTGCCACCGTCAGGCAGCCTACCAGGGCCGCGTTGTACCCGGTATCGCCCGCCAGCGCTGCCATCGGCACGGCGATGGCACCCCCAACCCCGCCGCCGATGGCGGTCCCCGCCATCCTCCAGCCATGCCGCGTTTTGATGACACGCAATCGCGTCACTTCCGCCCGCGGGATGATCGCCCGCCCCTTGGGGTAGGCGCGCCTGTTCGAGGTCTTGCGCACATCCAGCACCAGTTCGTCCTGCTCGAAGGCCACCACGTCGCCTTCCAGCCTGATCTCCGACGGCAGCGCCAGCCCGATGCGGTGGCCGCGCGTCGCGCGGTCCAGGTCGCGCCATTGCAGGTGAAACGTGCGCCGCTCCGGCTTCCCCTCGCACCGCCCCAGTGGCATCATGACCGTCATGCCCGCCAGCGCCATCCACGCCACGATCCGCCTTTGCATGGCTTATTCCTCCTCCCCGCCGGCCGGCGCCGGCCGGATGCTGATGCGGGTGATGCGCCGGTCCGCCAGTTTGCCGGCGTAGTAGCCCGCCGTCGCCGACAACGGAATGAGCAGCAGGAAGGCCGGGAATACCGCCGCCGCAGCGTTCGAAGCATACGCCAAGCCGCCCGCCGCAAACGCGCCCCCGATGCCCCCCATGATGCCGCCCAGGAGCCGGAAAGCCGCACCGGTGTGCCGGATCACGCGCACTTCCCGCACATCCGGCCTCGCGATCTCCGTCTGCCCCAGCGGGTGTAGTTTCTTCCGGGAGCTCTTTTGAACGTCCAGCACCAATGCTTCCGGCCTCACCGCCAGGACGTCGCCCTCGAGCTTCGCCCCGTCCGGCAGTACGGTTGCAATGTGCTTGTCCACCACCAACGGCGCCAGCTCATCCCAGGCGATCTCCAACTGCGTGGGCATCGCCGCCGGCCCTTGCCGGGCGAAGGCGGCGTTCTGGGCCAACAGGCCGCAAGCCGCGATCACCGCCACAATCCTTCGGGTCATGCCTTTCTCCTTCCTCGACGAATGTAAGCCGGGAAGAAGAAGCGCTTGTCACGACCGGTTTTCGCCCGTCTCCGTATCCTGCAACTTTTTTGTCACGAATTTGTACCCCACGCCGTGCACCGTTTTCAGGAATTCCGGCTCCGCCGGGTCACGCTCGATCTTGGCTCGCAGGCTGGCAATGTGGTTGTCTACGGTGCGGGTAGTCGGGTAGTTCTCATACCCCCACACCTCGTTCAGCAGCTCGTCACGCGTGATCACCTCTCCGGCGCGCGAAGCCAGAAACCGCAGGACTCCGAACTCCTTCCGCGTCAGCTCCAGCGGCCGGTCCCCCCGGCTGGCTTCGTACGACCGGAAGTCCACGTGCACATCTCCCAGCCGCAGTTCGTCCGGCGCCGCCGGTTGGCCCGGCTGGGAGCGCCGCAGGAGCGCCCGCACGCGCGCCAAGACTTCCCTGACGGAAAAGGGCTTGGTGACGTAGTCGTCCGCACCCAAGTCCAAACCCAGCACCCGGTCCGCCTCCTCACCGCGCGCGGTGAGCATCAGGATCGGCGTCTGGTTGCCTTCCGCGCGCAGCTTCCGGCAGATCTCGTACCCGCTGAGCTGGGGCAGCATCAGGTCCAGGATCACCAGGTCCGGCTTGCGTTCGCGCACCAACGCCAGCCCCGCGTCGCCCGAGTTCGCCGTTGCCACGCCGTAAGCCTCGTACTTCAGGTTGTCCGCCAGCCCGCGCAGGATGGCCGGGTCGTCTTCAATCACCAGGATCAGGCTCATGCTTCGCTCCTCAACGGCAGGCGTATCGTAAACGTGCTGCCTTCGCCCAGAGTGCTTTTCACCTCCACGTGCCCGCCGTGCGCCCGCGCGATTTCGGCCACCAGCGTCAGGCCCAGCCCGGTACCCGGAATGGCGCGGTTTTCCGGAGTGGGGGCGCGGTAGTACTTCTCGAAAATCCGCGACAGGTCCGCGGGCGCGATTCCCACGCCGTAGTCCGTCACCTGGATGGCCGCTTCGCCATTCAGCCGTTGCAGCCGGACTTCGATCTCCTTCCGCGCACCGGAGTATTTCATGGCGTTGGTCACCAGGTTCAGCACCGCTTGCTCCAGTGCGTCGGGATCGGCATTCACCGCCGGAAGGTCTTCGTCCACCTCCATGCGCAGCGCGAAGCCGTGATTCGCCAGCGGGTAGGAAAGAGTCCGCGCCGCCGCCCGCAGGGTGCCTGCCATTTCCACCGGCCGGAAGCGGTACACCATCCGGCCCTGCTCCATCTTTGAAAACAGCAGCACATCGTCGACCAGCCGCGCCAGCCGGTCGCATTCGTTCGAGATCGTATTCAGGTATTCGTTCCGGACCGCGTGGTCCTCCGGCGGCCCCATTTGCAGCGTCTCGGCGAACATGCGGATGGCGGTGAGCGGGGTCTTGAGCTCGTGCGACACGCTGGCCACGAACTGCGAGCGCATTTCCGACAGTTCCACTTCACGCCGCAGGCTTCGCCAAAGTAACGACGTCCCGAACGCCGTGGCGCCTACCAGCAGAAACAGGGCCGCGTAATAGACCCGCGCCATCAGGCCGGTATCCTCCACGCCCGCCACGCCGGTCGAAAACATCACCTTGACGCCCGGGAAGCTGTCCGCCAGCAGGTCTCCGCCGGGTTCCGTGGATGGGAAGAAGCGCGCCTTCGCCGCGGTTTCAAACGGACGAAAAAATTCGGCCGCGCGAACCGCGATCAGCAGCACCGGATGGCCCCCGGCCGATTGGGTCGACACCAGCCAGGGCTCCGCGCCTGGACGCAGGGTCCACGCCGCAGGTCTCCCGGCCAGCAACTCCGCGTCGTTCTGCAGTCCTTGCGCCTGTTCCAGGAGCCGGTTGGCGGTCTCCAGGCGTTCACGGATGCGCCCATCCCAGGCGCGATCTTCCATCCCCTTCAGTTGATCCGCGAGCCTCGAAAACGTATACAGTGCAATCGACGTGTGCCAGCGCCGGGTATCGATGGCCGCCTCCAGCGTTCGGCGGATGCGGGCGCGATCCTCCGCGCTGGACAGAAGTTCCAGCATTCCCGCCGAACGCATCGCCAGCGGCACGCCGTCTTCATCCGCGAGCTCCACGGGCGTCTCGAGCACCTGCCGCGCCAGCGCCGCCGCCGCAGCGCTCCGCCCCTGCTTGGCGAGCGCTCCCGCCAGTTGATAGCGGGCGTAGGCCGCCTGCAACGGATTCGCCGCCAGCCGCAAGGCCTGCGTGTAGCTTTCGACCGCCATGGCCGCTCCGCCGCGCTCGAACTCGGACTGCTCCCCGCGGCGGATCGCGGCCCGGAACCCCGGCGGCCGGTCGGTGGCCTCGCGAAAGGCGCGTTCGGCCGCCTCCGGATCGCCCGGCAGCACCAGTCGTCCGCTTTCCACGTGCGCCACCAGCGCTACATCCGGTCCCGCGGGCGCGTTCGGCTTCTCCGCAATCCGCGCCTTCATGGCCTCCAGCCGCGCCAGCATCTCGCCCGCGACGCGCTCCCTGGCGGCGCGTTCCTCATCCAGCCGGTGCTTCAGCGCCAACTCGCGGTTCTGGCGCATCGTCTGCTGGCTCACCACCACCAGCGCCGCCGACGGGAGTAGTATGGCGCCTACGAAAACCACCAGTTGCCAGGACCGTCCGCTCTTCCGCATGCCGCTCTAATTCCCGTTCTGCCGGAGTACCGCCGCGCGGGTGTTGCGCAGCGTGTTCGCCAGAGACTCTCTGGGGAGCCTGCGAACAATATCGTTGATCACCAGCCGCAGCGGCGCCGGCACGTCGCGCGTCAGCGAGATGGCTTCGCACTCCACGTACGTTCCCCCGTCGCGTTCCTGGAACGTCCAGTAGGAATTCAGCCGCCACAGAAATCCGTTTCCGGTGTCCGGCGGGAGCGCCCGCTCCGAGCGGCTCCCGGGATTTTCGATCTCCCGGATCCGCGTGCTGCGCGAGCGGCTCCACCACCGCTTCTCGTCCCTCTGCTCGTAGTGCACTTCGTGCTCGGTGTCCAGCACTACCGTCAGGACCTTCTTCTTCAGCAGCCGCAGCCGCACCCGAAAGTCGTTCCCGTCGCGGGCCAGCAGACGCGACTCCAGAACCTCCGGCTGGTAGAACTCCTTGTGCCGGTCGTAGGCCTCTACCAGGTCGATCACCTGGCCCACGGAAACGCCGCGAATGAAGACCGCGCCGGCCCAGTCCTGGATCAGCCCGGAAGGCACCCTGAGTTCGCCGCGCCGGATCCTGGATTCGGTGAGAATGCTGCCGGCCCGCAGGCTCGCCCGCCGCTCGGGTGTGGTGGTAAAAAGAAAACCGTCGCCGCGGGTCACCTCCAGCTCGATGCCCGGCTCGGCCTGTTTCACATACCGCTCGAAGGCGGACAGTGTCTCCCGTTTGAGTTCCGCCCCCGCGGCCGCGAGGGATACCGCGCCGGCGAGCAACCCGAGCCGGACGCACCGGCGAACCAGATGTCCGGACATGTCCTATGCTCGTATTCGAGTGTACAGGCAATAAGCCCCGGGCGGAAGTTGTGGCGCCGGCTGCACCGGTTCGTCATCCGTGGGCCAGCACCACGCTCCATATCAATCTAATGATCGATCCGGCCGATCGGCTTGCCAGCCAGCGGGGTTCCCCCCGTGGATATTCGCGACAACGGTGTCACGGCGGAAATCGCGATCACTTGTCGCCGTGCTGCGGAACGGTCCAGAAATACAGCTTATGGCTCAGCCAGGTCTCCTCGTCCGGGTTGCCCACCGTCAGTTCCTTTTCCGGCTTCCAGTCCCCCATGTCGAAGGTATTGGAGACGATCCGCGTGCCGGGTTTCAGGTCGTGCAGCAGCTTGGGGCGCAGCTTCAGGTTCACGCTGGAAAGCAGAAACAGCGTCACCACGCTGGCCTCGTGGATATCGGCTTGGAACAGGTCGTTCTCTTCGAACCGCACCAGGCTCTCCACGCCCGCTTTTTTCGCGTTTTCTTTGGCCTCTTGAATCCGCACCGGGTTAATGTCGATGCCGACCGCGTGGGCCCCGTAGGTTTTCGCCGCCGCGACCACGATTCGCCCGTCGCCGCAGCCGAGGTCGTATACGATGTCGGTCTTCTTCACATCCGCCAGTTTCAGCATGGCCTGGACCGCTTCTTCGGTAGTAGGCACAAACGGCACGTCCGGCTCGCGTTTGGGTTTGGCATCCTGCGCCGCGGCCGTCATTACCGACAGCACGGCGGCGGCGATCAGGCAGTTACAGGGAAGCGCTTTGCGAAGTTGCATGGAGTCTCCTCTGGTCGAGATTATCGCAACCCACGCACGTGCGCATCTGGATTGAACTTTTCGGGCTGGTTACTCGTCTATTCAGGTCTGGCAGGCAGGTGCAAATGACCGACATTCTCCGGGATATCCGATTCGCCCTTCGCAGCTTCGCGAACAACCGCGGATTCACCGCCGCCGTCGCGATTTCCATCGCACTCGGCATCGCGGCCAATACCACCGTCTTCACCATGGTGAATGCGCTGCTGCTGGGCGATGTCCCGGTGCGCCAGCCCGACCGCCTGGTCAGCTTCTCGAACGGCAATTCGTTCTCCTGGCCCGATTTCGCCGACTATCGCGAGCAAGCCAAACCGGTGTTTGAGGGTGTGTCCGCGCACTTCCCGCTGGTCCCCGCCAGCATCGGTGGCGGCGGCGAGCCGGAGCGGATCTGGGGCCAGCTAGCCGACTCGGCTTACTTCTCCATGATCGGCGTGCCCATGCAATTGGGCCGCGGCTTCCTGCCCGTCGAGGATACCTACCCGCGGAAGACCCAGGTAGTGGTGCTCAGCGACAGCCTGTGGCGCCGGCGGTTCGCCGCCGATCGCGGCATCCTGGGGCGTGAGGTGGTGCTGAACAACAGCAAGTACGCCGTAGTGGGCGTCACCGCGCCGGCTTTCAAAGGTGTGGACCGTGGGTTCATCAGCGAATTCTGGGTACCGCTATCCGTGGCGGACGAGATCATGCCCGATCTCCACACCGGCGACATGCGCAACCAGCGCAACGCCCAATGGCTGCTGCTGGTGGCGCGGCTCAAACCGGGGGTCACGCGCCAGCAGGCGGTCACGGTGGTCAACACCATCAAGCAACGCCTGGAGGCGGAATATCGCAAGGGCCAGCAACCCAAGCCGGCCATCACCTTGAACAAAGTGGGTGGCCTGCCCGCGGGCTCGGGGCCCGGCGCCATGGCGGCGGCCGCGGTGATGATGGTGGTGGTCGGCCTTGTCCTGCTGATCGCCTGCGTGAATGTCGCCAGTCTCATGCTGGCGCGTGCCACCGTCCGCCAGAAGGAGATCGGCATCCGCCTGTCGGTGGGAGCCAGCCGCGGCCGCCTGGTGCGGCAGTTGCTGACTGAAAGTATCCTGCTGTCGGTGATGGGCAGTGGCATCGGCTTGTTGGGGGCCTGGGCCGCCACCCGCGCCATTTCCGGTTTCAGTTTTCCCTTGCCGATTCCGATCGGTTTCCGGTTCGTGATCGATTTGCGCGTGCTGCTGTTCACCTGCGCGCTGGCGATCGTGACCGGGGTGCTGTTCGGACTGGTTCCCGCGCTGCGCGCCACCCGGCCCGACCTGGTGACTGCCCTCAAGAATGAAACCTCGGCGAATATCCGGACGCGGCGCTTCGGCGCGCGCAGCGCCCTGGTGCTGGTGCAGGTGTCGCTCTCGCTGGTGCTGCTGGTGGGCGCGGGCCTTTTCGTCCGCAGCCTGCAGAACGCATCGTCCATCGATCTCGGGATGCGCACCGACCATCTGCTGCTGATGACCTTCGATCCCAAGCTCCACCACTATTCGCCCGATAAGACCAGACAGTTCGTGTCGCAGGTGCGGGAGCGCGTCGCCGCCCTGCCCGGAGTCACCGCGGTGAGCTTCGTGGACAGCCTGCCGCTCAGCATCGGCGGAACCGATTTCGGCTTCAAACCTGTGGGCGCGGGCGACAAGGCCAAGGAGGTGGGAGCGAACGTCTATACCGTGGGCGCCGGCTATTTCGCAGCCCTCGGCATTCCCATGCGCAGGGGCCGCGACTTCGACGCGCGTAAGGATACCGGGAAGACGCTTATCGTCAACGACGAAGCCGCCCGCCAGATGTTTCCGGGGCAGGACCCGCTGGGCCAACAGGTGGAAGTCGAGGGCGGCCCGGGAATCGCCAAACAGCGCCTGGAAGTGATCGGTGTGGTGCGCAATACGAAATCGCGCACGCTCGGAGAGAGCGCGACCGCGATCGCGTATCTTTTCCTGGAGGCCAAACCCGAGGACGTCTTCAGTTTCTACGGCATCACGGTCATGGCCCGCACCGCCGCCGCGCCGGGCGCGCTGGCCAGCGCGGTTCGCGCGCAGATTCACGCGCTGGACGCCAACCTGCCGGTGTTCAACGTGGAGACCATGGACGAGCACGTGAACAAGTCCATGCTGCTGCCGCGCCTTTCGGCGACGCTGTTGGGGCTGTTCGGCCTGGTGGGGGTGATCCTGGCCACGGTGGGCCTCTACGGCGTGGTGAACTTCGCCGCGCGGGCGCGCACAAGAGAGATTGGCATCCGCATGGCGCTGGGCGCGCGGCCCGCGGGAGTGCTGCGTATGTTCCTGCGCGATGGCCTGCTGCTGGTGGGGCTTGGCTTGGCCATCGGGATCGGCCTCTCGCTGGCCGTGACCCGATTCACTGCCAGCCTCCTGTACGGCGTCGGCACGCACGACGCGGCGACCTTCCTCGGGGTCCCCGCGTTGTTGCTGGCCGTGGCGGTGGTAGCGGTATTCATTCCCGCGCGCCGGGCGGCGAAGGTCGATCCGCTGGAAGCCCTGCACCACGAGTAGACCCAGGTTCGCGCGGGCGGGTGTACTCTGCTGCACCCCACTGACCCGGACTACCGGGTGGCAGCCGCTCCGATTGCCGTGATCTTCACGTTCTTGAACTCCGCGGTCTCGTCGAATGAACCAATGCCCACCTTGCCGCCGGCGAGGCTGAGGTCTACCGCCTTCAGGCTTGGCAACGTCTGACCGTCCACAGCCACGCTGACCGTACCTGCCTTCGCGTCGTGGACCAGCTTAACGTGATACCACCGGCCCGTAGCGGCGAATGCGGCGGGACCGTGTTCATCGCTGATGCGAACGCGCTCACCACCGTAGACATGGAAGACACCGTTATGAACCGGTTGCTTCGTCCCGGTATCCGTGGATAGATGCGCGTAGTCGAAGTGCGCGGCGTCGCGGTACGCGAACACGATCATAAGAGATCTGCCGAGCGGCTTCACATCTGCTTCGACGGTGACGCGAGCATAGTCCGTATCTGTCAGCGCGAACTGAATCGGTCTGCGAGGCCCAGGTAGCGGTCCCCGGTGCTCCACCATTCGAAGGACTTCGGTCCCATTATCCTGGTCCACCTTCCAATCCGTCCCGGCCGGGACCTGCCACTCCCGCCCGAAGACCTTGAACGTGTCGGCGGCACTCAGCGTCGCGGCTGCTATCGCGAGCATTGCGATGAGCTTCATGCCGCCATGATAGCCCAAAGCGGCAGGCAGCCTCACCCGCGCCTGCGCCGGTGCCATCCGTCCCTTCGCCACCTTGAGGGACGCGCCACGCTGAAAACCGGCGGCCCTTTCTGTTCGGCTGCGTTGATTTCCAGCCCTGGCACTCGCAACGCGGAATGGGGCTCGGCGGGAGGCTCGACACCGACTCGCATTGCCTCGCGTCGCTTCCGCTGAGGACGCATCATCACCTCGAAAGGGTGGCCAGTGCAAGCAAGTCTGGAACGCCTTCCTTTGTCCGGCCGCCATGAGGCCAGAGCGCCCTCAACGGATACGACAAGTGCCGCCCGGAAGAGCCGGACCGTTCCGGCCAACGAATCCGGTGCCACGGTGACTGCCGGCATGACCTGTTTCGCCCCGTCTATCCGCCGTGCCTGGCGGCTGGGCTGTGCCGTCGCAAAGACTGGTTTCGTGTGACAGCGGCAGAATAGATGGGGATCGAAGCCGCATGATTCCGTACGCCCTGGCGACCGCCGTCCTGACCATCCACCTGATGTGGATCGCCTGGGTAGTCTTCGGCTGGCCGCTATCCCGCCGCCACCCGGTCCTGCGATGGTTCCATTTCGGCTCTTTGATCTACGGCATTTTCATCGAGCTTGCGCCCTGGCCCTGTCCGTTAACTCTGCTGGAACAGTGGCTGGAATCCGAAGCGGGGATGGTGCCTTATCATGAGCCATTTCTGGTCCACTATCTGGAAATTGTCGTTTATCCCAGCGTGCCCGATTGGGTGCTGGTCCCCATCGCAATTGCCGTATGTGGTGCCAATCTGTATCTGCACGGAAGGAGATTCATGCTGCAACGAGGCCGCCGGGAGACCTGCTGATGCAGACCGGATTAGTTCATTCATACCATCGCAGGCACGGTCGTGCTTGGATAGCGGGACTCGCCGCTCCGCTTATGGAGGGCAGACTTTGCCCGATAATGAGAGCGGAATGAAGATCCAGGTCCAATGCTACTCTGGTCGGAAGGCAGACGAGCGGCCCGTCCAGTTTCAGGTTGGTGAACATCACTACACGATTGAGGAAATCCTCGACCAGTGGTACGGTCCGGATGACGAGTTCGTGAAAGTGCGGGCGGACGACGGCAATACGTACGTCTTGCGGCATCGTTTGCAGGACGACGAGTGGAGTCTGGAGGCATTCCGCCAAACGGCAAAATGAGCGCTGGGTGCCTGGGCCGGTATCGTAGACGATGCCGCTGGACCGCCACACCAGCGCCGGAATCGAAATCCCAGCCGTCATGGAGGTTCATGCACGACATTTCGCCGTAGTATGGACCAGGATGTACGGCAAGGGGCGCCTGGTTTATTCCACGTTCGGTCACGCCAGCGAAACGTGAGACGACCCGCGCGTGCAAGGGATGTGCTCGGAAGCGATCCGATGGGCGCTGCGGCGGGTGGTGACGACGCGACGGACGGGCCGGCCAAGGCCGCCGGCGAACTGAGCACGCACCGCAGGAAAGGCTTGACTTGTTCGTGCGCACGCCCGCCCACGACGCAGGACGGGCCATGAAGCCGCCGCCCTACACAGCTCTGACCGCTTCCGCCATGCCGGTTTCGGCGGCGCGGAAGACTGCGTCCATCACCGCCATGTTGCGCAGCGAGTTTTCGAGCGGGACTGGCGGGGTGCCTGCTTCGCAGATGGCGCGCGAGAAAAGGTCGCCCTGAATCGTGTACTGGTTGGAGGGAGCGAATTCCTCCACCGTGGCGCCGGAACCGTACAGGTCGCGGCAGTCATCGATGACGATGCGTGACGGTCCACCCATGCGTGGGTTGAACGGGGCTTCCAGCCGGATGCAGCCGGCGCTTCCGAAGAACTGCATGCTTTGATGGAAGGCCACCCTGGTGCACGCCGCCATCACACAGTGGCCGGAAGGGTATTCCAGGATCGCGGAGGCCAGCGTATCCACGCCCGAGGCCGGGTCGCGCACGAGCGCCGCCGATACCCGTGCCGGCTCCTCTCCGAAAACCATGCGCGATGTGAAGATCGGGTAGCAGCCGATGTCCAGGAGCCCGCCGCCCCCGTATTCCCGGCGGTCGCGGATGTTCCCGGGCGCCAGCGTGAAGCCGAACGAGCACACCGCAAACCGCAGTTCGCCGATGCGACCGCCGCGCACCAGTTCCACCACACGGAGCCACTGGGGGTGGGTCTTCACCATGAAGCCTTCGCCAATGATTACGCCCGTGCGATCGCGTGCGGCGATGAGGTCGCGCACCTCGGCGGCGTTCAGCCCCACCGGCTTTTCGCACAGCACGTGTTTTCCGGCTTCGGCGGCGCGGATCGACCATGGCACATGGAGATGGTTGGGAAGCGGATTGTAGATGGCTTCCACGGAGGGATCGGCCAGCAATTCCTCGTAGGAGCCGTACGCCGAGGCAATGCCGAACCGGCGCGCGGCCTCTTCGGCGCGGGCACGGTCGCGCGAAGCGATGGCGGCGACTTCGGAGAGCTCGCCGGCCTGCATCGACGGAATCACCCGGTTGGTGGCGATGCGCGCCACGCCCAGAACACCCCAGCGGACTTTTCGCATGCTTCCGCATTGTGCCACAAGGCGCGATTGCGCCGGCGCCGCATCCGATTGGGAGACAGGCCGGAACCGCAAGGCCAGAGAACAGTAGAATCGAAGTAATGATGCGTCGCTTTGCCGCCGCCCTGCTGTTGGTCCCCACGCTTTGGGCTGCCCGCGAAATCGTCGTGGTGGACACGGATTCGGGCCTGTTCGGCGATGACGGCGCCGCCGTGGTGATTCTGTTGCGGAGCCCGGAGCAGGTGATGGTCCCCGCCATTACGATCGTACCGGGTAACGTCTGGCCGGCCCAGGGCGCGGCATACATGCTCCACATTCTGGACCTGCTGAAACGGCCCCTGGTGCCGGTGTACACCGGCGCGGCCACGCCGCTCACCCACTCGGCGGCCATGGCGCGCGAGGCCGAGCGCCGCTGGGGGAAACTCGAATATACGGGAGCCTTCACCCAGAACCCCGCCGAGGTGAAACCCGCGCCGGGCACGCGGCTGAGCCCGCGCCAACCGCATCACGAACGGGCCGTTCAGTTTCTGATCTCCGAGGTGGAACGGCATCCGGGCGGGGTCACCATTCTGGCTCTGGGACCCATGACCAACATCGCGCTGGCCTTGCGGCTCAAACCCGAAATCGAGACCAGGATCAAACAACTCGTATTCATGGGCGGCAACGTCCACACGGCGGGAAACGCCTCGGCATCGGCCGAGTTCAACTTCTGGTTCGACCCGGAAGCCGCGCGCATCGTGCTGCGGTCCCGCATCCCGCGCAAGATCATGTTCGGGCTGGATATCTGCAACACGGCTCCGATCCGCAAAACCGAGTTCGACCGCATCGTAGCCGTGCCGACGCCGATCAGCGAACTGTATCGCGAAGATCTCGGCAACCGCTACCCCGGATTTCTGAAGCACCCCGAAAGCACTTCCTATATGTGGGATTCGCTGGCCGCGGCGTACCTGGTGGATCCTGGCTTCGTTACCAGGTCGGAAACCCGTTACCTGGATGTGGTGACCGCCTGGACCAAGTTCTATGGCGCCACCGTGCCGCTGGAACGCGCCGCCGCGCCGGACGCCACGCCCGTGACGGTGATGCAGAATCTGGACTTCAAACGGGTATTCGCCCTGTACCAGGACCGCCTGACCCGGAGTGAATAGCTGCAGTACCTCTTCATGGGCCCCAGGGGTGCGGAACCCCCGCTGGAACCACCGGGATCCAAGAGCGCGGTGGTGGCTGGTTTCCGGCGCGCTCCAGATCAACGTTTTGGTGCCGGATGCCGCCCCTTCCGGCAAGACGGTTCCTTTGCCGCTCACCATGGGGAAGCGTGACATCCCCGGTGGTGAACATCGACGTGAATTGATAGGCTTATCCTGCCGTACCCGACGTTTTTCTGTAAGCGCGCGGCTTGCCTCGGCCACCGGATTCAACCGCGTATCGCCCGGCTCGCTGGCGCCATAACGTCTCTCGATCCGCGGGAGACCCCGTCGCCCCGCATCCAGGGTGGGCGTAACTGCCCGTGAATTGTCATAGCGAGAATATCGGCGGTTGGCCAGGCAACCGTAGTCCTCACTCTTCGCGGCAAAAGAAACCGTGTGCGATCTAAAGAGCCGCTTCCGCACGGACGATATCCCTTGTGTAAGAAACGCAAGGGATGCCCGCACCGAGGGCCTTCGCATGGAAGATCAGGAAATCGTACAGGAGTTCCTCGTCGAAAGCGCAGAAAATCTGGCCCGGCTCGACCTCGAGATGGTCGAACTGGAGCGGCAGCCGGACGATCGCGAGTTGCTGGCGAGCGTCTTTCGGACCATCCACACCATCAAAGGGACCTGCGGGTTTCTAGGGTTTTCGCGCCTGGAAGCGCTGGCCCACGTCACAGAAGATATCCTGAGCGAATTAAGGAATGGGAAGCGCCGGCTCGACGCCAGCCTGGCCACTCTCATCCTGGAATCGGTCGACGGAAACAAACGGATCCTGGCCTCCCTGGAAGCGGGACAGGCGAGGGCGAGCCCTTCGAAGGCGATCTCGAGCTCCGCCTCGAAAAAGCGCGAGACGGAAAGGTGACAGCGGCACCGTCCACCCGGCCAGATCCGCCCGCGGAGGAGACCCGCGCAGAAGCCGCCCCGCCTCTCCCCGCCGTCACGCCGGCTCCGGAACCGCCCCGGGAGTCGCCCCATGAGGCGACCCACAAAGCGCCAACGGCGGCCGACACCACGCTGCGCGTCGATGTCGGCCTGCTGGACCGGCTCATGAACCTGGTAGGAGAACTGGTTCTTACCCGCAACCAGGTGCTGCAATACAATGCCGGCCGCGAGGACGCGGCGTTGCATGCCATCTCCCAACGCCTGAACCTCATCACCACGGAACTCCAGGAGGGCGTCATGAAGACGCGCATGCAGCCCATTGGGGTCGTCTGGAACAAGCTTCCGCGCTCGGTCAGGGATCTGGCGGCGATGCTGAACAAGCGCATCACGCTGGATATGGATCACGGAACTGGACCGGGCCATCATCGAGGCGATCAAGGATCCGCTCACGCATATCGTGCGCAACTCCTGCGACCACGGTATCGAGAGCCCCGAGCACCGCGTGGCCCGCGGCAAACCGCCCCAGGGCCGGCTGTCGCTCCATGCATTCCATGAAGGCGGCCAGGTGAATCTCGAAGTCGCCGATGACGGAGCCGGTATCGATCCCGAGCGCGTGAAGGCCAAAGCCGTGGAGCGGGGACTGATAGGCGCTGAACAGGCGCAGCGGTTGTCCGAGCGCGACGCCGTCCACCTCGTATTTCTGCCCGGTTTTTCCACCGCGCAGGCGGTGACCAATGTTTCGGGCCGTGGGGTGGGCATGGATGTTGTGAAGACCCATATCGAGCGGATCGGGGGTACGGTGGACCTGGTCAGCCATCCTGGCCACGGCACTACCGTAAGGGTGAAGATCCCGCTCACTTTGGCGATTATCCCGGGACTGGTGGTCACCGCCGGCGGGGAACGGTTTGTGATTCCCCAGATCAGCCTCGACGAGCTGATTCGGTTGGAAGGCGACGCCGCTCGCGCCCGCATCGAACACATCCATTCCACCCCGGTATTCCGCCGCCGCGACGGCCCGCTGCCGTTGGCCGATCTGAGCGAAGTACTGGGTTTGACCTCTCAACGTCCTGCCGACGAAATCAGCATCGTCGTATTGCAGGCCGACGATCGGAAATTCGGCCTGGTGGGATTCCATCTGCGACAGCCAGGAAATCGTGGTGAAGCCTCTCGGGCACCAGCTCAAAGGACTCAACTGCTACGCTGGCGCCACCATCATGGGGGACGGAAAAATCGCTCTGATCCTGGATGTAACGGGACTCGGTCTACGCGCCGGTGTGATGTCAGACTCGCGCCAACAGTCGGCGGGCAGCGCTGCTCCTGCTGCTGCTGCAACGGCCCGGGCTGACCGCACTTCCCTGCTTCTGTTCCGCGCGGGAGGTTTCGAACGGCTCGCCATGCCGCTGTCCGCGGTCGCCCGGCTGGAGAAGATCCCCCGGTCCCGGGTGGAGAAAGCCGCAGGCCGCGCCGTGCTCCAGTATCGCGGCAGCATCCTGCCGCTTTTGTCCCTGGGCGAGATGCTCGGCGGCGGCAGCGATGCGGTTGCCGAACTTCTTAAGGTGGTGATCTACCGAAGTGGCGAAACCGATTTCGGCCTGCTGTTGGATGAAATTGTGGACATTCGTCGAGGAAAACCTGGCGAACCCCTTGGTCGCGGAGCGCCCTGGATTGCTCGGGTCCGCGGTAGTGGGCGGCAGAGTCACCGATTTTCTGGATCTTGACGCGGTAGTGCAATGGGCAGCGCCCGCCTCCGCGGATTCACTGGACAGGTTGAGTGCTGTGTTGACCGGCGCGGCCAGGCAAACGCCCGTCGAGGAGGCGTGGCGATGACCACTCCCTCGGGAGGCAATACACAGTATGCCACCTTCAGCGTCGCCGGTCACTACCTTGGTATCCCGGTACTGGAAGTCCAGGAGGTCCTCCGCGGACAGCGGCTGACTCGTGTCCCCCTGGCTCCCGACGTAGTAGCGGGGTTGATCAATCTGCGCGGACAGATCGTCCCGGCCCTGGAGATGCGCCGGCTGCTGCGGATGCCTCCGCGCGACGCGGAGTCCGATGTTTTCAGTGTTGTGGTACGAACCGGTCACGGAGCGGTGAGTCTCCAGGTGGATGAGATTTCCGATGTACTCGACGTGGGTGTGTCGTCTTTTGAGAGGCCGCCCGAAAACGTGAACCCGCATCTTCGTGCGTTGCTGATCGGGGTTCACAAGCTCGAGGACCGTCTGTTGCTGGTCCTCGATACGCAACGGACCGTCGAGACTGTGGCGGCGTGAACCGTAGGGTTCCAGCGAGATCGGAAGGAAAGGAAGAGAAGATGCCGAGAAATAACGATTCAGGCCGGAAGTCGGGTGGAGCCGCGGTGGCCGAAATGCCCGCGATGCCCAGGAGTGCCGGCCACACTCCGGCGAAAGCCCCTACCAGCCACCGCACCTCGCGCGCCCTCGCGCCGCGGTTCGGCATTGGCGAGACCAACCTCGCCATCCGGAGGGAGTTTATCCGGCTGAACGAGGACGATCGCCAGGTGCTGATGCGCCTGGAATCCTGGGCCGACCGCGAAGCCGCGGAGATTGCCCCGGAATTCTATGATTGGCAGTTCTCGTTCGGTCCGACCCGGACCTTCTTCGAAGAGTTCGCCCGCAGCCGGAATCTCACTCTGGACGCATTGCGTGACCGTCTCGAGAGCACCCAGGCAGGCTATATCCGAAGCATATTCGCCGGCGCGCGCACCAACTGGGGGCTGGCTCACTTCAAGGAACGGCTCTACGCGGGCTGGCTGCACGACCAGATCAACCTGCCGTTCAAGTGGTACATCGGCTCCTATATCGAGTTGCAGCGGCTGCACCGCATCCATCTGCGGCGCCACATCAAAGATGCTCGTGTCGTCAGCCGCGCTGAAGAAGGCATCTGGAAGGTCTTGAACTACGATATCCAGGCCATCGGCGATTCCTTCCAGTTGAACACCCTGGAATCGATGGGCCTCAGCGTGGACGGCATCGCCCAAGCCGCCGGGGCGGACAAGACCGAGGGCCTGTTGCAGGTGAAAGACGCTATCCATATCCTGATCGAGCAGTGTACGGCACTGGCCGAGGGGCGGCTGAATGACCCGGTACTCGAACGTTCGGAGCCGTGCGCGGGAAGGTTCGGCGAAGCGTTCGCCGCCATCCGTGAAAACTTCCGCGGCAGCATGGTGCGCATCTCGCAGAGCGCGGCGGCGCTATCCGCCTCGGCCGAAGAACTGACGGCTGTGAGCCAGCAGATGTCCGCTAATGCCGAAGAGACCGCGGTTCAGGCCAATGTCGTGGCCAATGCCAGCGACGACGTCTCCAAGCGAGTGGCGGTGGTGGCCACCAGCGCCGAGGAGATGCAGGTCTCCATCCGGGACATCTGGCGGCCAGCGTGGCGCGTAACGCGGTCAGCGCCGCCGAGTCGGCCAACGCCACCGTGCAGCGTCTGGGCGAGTCCAGCGCGGGCATCGGCAAGGTCATCAAGGTCATCACCTCCATCGCCCAGCAGACAAACCTGCTGGCCCTCAACGCCACCATCGAGGCGGCGCGCGCGGGCGAAGCTGGAAAAGGCTTCGCGGTGGTAGCCAACGAAGTCAAGGAACTCGCCAAAGAAACCGCGCGGGCCACCGAGGAGATCGGCCAGAAGATCGACGCTATTCAGCAGGACACCCGCAGCGCGGTCGAAGCCATCGCCCAGATCGGCAACATCATCAAAGAGATCAACGCCATCTCCAACAACATCGCGGCGGCGGTCGAAGAGCAGACGGCCACCACCAACGAGATCACGCGCAATGTCAACGAAGCCGCCGGCGGCACGGGCGATATCGCGCATAATATCGCGGGCGTGGCCACCGCCGCCCAGGATACGACCCGCGGCGCAACCGATACGCAAACCGCTTCCAAGGCGCTCAGTGAAATGGCGGCCGAGCTGCAGAATCTTGTCAGCCGCTTCCGTCTGTGAACCCGGGGGGAACCATGGCGAAAAGAGCGCTTGTGATCGATGATTCGCGCGCGATGCGCATGATTATTGCGCAAAGCCTCGCCGGCTGTGGATTCGACGTGCGGCAGGCGGCGAACGGCCGGCAGGGCCTGGAAATCATGAGGAGTGAAAACGCTGGTTTCGACGTCGTGCTGGTCGATTGGAACATGCCCGAAGTGAACGGCCTGGACTTTGTCCGGGAGGTGCGGACCCAGCCCGCTTTCCAGCACATTCCGCTGGTGATGGTAACCACTGAAACCGAGATCGAACAGATGGCGCGGGCGCTCGAGGCGGGCGCCAACGAATACGTGATGAAGCCTTTCAACCGCGAGGTCATCGAGGACAAATTACGCCTGGTGGGAGTCCTTCCGTGACCTCTTCGATCAGCCACGTGGTCCGCGGAACCAGCGCGCCCGGCGGGAAGATCCGGGTGATGGCAGTGGACGATTCCGTGGTGATCCGCCACCTGATCCGCGAGGCCCTCTATCAGGATCCCGAGATCGAGTTCGTAGGGGCGGAGTCCGGCGGCGCGGCGGCGCTGGCCCGGATCCCCGTCGCCAAGCCGGACCTCGTCACCCTGGACATCGAGATGCCGGACATGGACGGACTGGAAGTGCTGCGCCAGATCCGCAAACACTATCCGCGCCTGCGCACCATCATGTTCAGCAGCCTGACCCGGCGCGGCAGTACCGCCACCTTCGAGGCGCTTTCGCTGGGGGCCGACGACTACGTCGCCAAGGCCGCCAACGGCGGGTCGCTCAACCAGTCGCTGCACACCCTGCGGGCCGAACTGATACCCAAGATCAAGCAGTTCTTTACGATTCGCGGCGCGCCGGGCGCGAAGATCAGCCCCACCGCAAGCTCTGTTCCGTCTCCGCGCCGGCGTGCCGTGAACCCCCGCATGCTGGCGATCGGTGTGTCCACAGGCGGCCCGCAAGCGCTGGAGGCCACCATTCCCAAGCTGCCGGCGAACTTCCCGCTTCCGGTGCTGATTGTCCAGCATATGCCGGCCATGTTCACGCGGTTGCTGGCCGAGCGCCTCAACGCGGCCAGTCCCCTTCGGGTGGAAGAGGCGGCTGAAGGTGCCGAGATTGTGCCTGGCCGGGTGCTGATCGCGCCGGGTGACTTCCACCTGCGCGTACGTCCGGCGGGTCACGGCCTGGTGGTGGCCCTGGACCAGGGGCCATACGAGAATTCCTGCCGCCCTTCGGTCGACGCGTTGTTCCGCTCGCTCGCCGAGCATTGCCGTGGCCAGGTGCTCTCGGTGGTACTCACCGGCATGGGCAGCGATGGCAAAAAGGGAACGGACGCGCTGAAGGCCGCAGGCGGCTACAGCATCGCCCAGGATGAGGCGACCAGCGTGGTCTGGGGCATGCCGGGGGCGGTGGTGGAAGCCGGCCTGCGCCGATCGCGTCCTGCCCCTTCCCCAGATCGTGCCGGAGATTGTCCGCCTGGCTACGGGGGCATCCGCATGACCACCCAGCGCGTGCTTTCCACCCCTTCCCCGGTGTCGGAGCCGGCCGCGGGGCTAACCGCCGAGAACTTCGCGCTTCTGAGGGAATACATCCACCGCGAGTCCGGCATCGCCCTCGGGGACGACAAAATGTACCTGCTCAAGAGCCGGCTGCAACCGCTCGTGGAAGAGGAGCACCTGCGTTCGATCGACGACCTCTGCGAGCGGATTCGGCGGACTCCCTCCGAATCGCTGCGGCGGCGCCTGATCGAGTGCATCACCACCCACGAGACCCTGTTCTTCCGCGATCCGGCGGTTTTCGACATGCTGAAGAACGAGCTTCTGCTGGAACTCGCCCGTGAGCGGAAGCAGACCCGCAGCCTGCGCATCTGGTGCGCGGCCTGCTCCTCCGGCCAGGAGCCTTACAGTCTGGCGATGCTGCTGCTCGAATCCGGCTTCGGCGACTGGAACCTGCAACTCCTGGGCACCGACCTCTCCTCCAAGATCCTGGAACGCGCCGCGTCCGGCCGCTACCTTCAAATCGAGGTCAATCGCGGGTTGCCCGCGGCCCTGCTGGTGAACTTACCATGCGGCGGACGGGTTCCTTGATCTGCCATTCCAGGCCGGCCCGTTCGAAGTACGGTTCACGCCTTTCGACCTCCGCCAGAACATGCGCGGGATGAGGGCCCTATGACTTGATCCTTTGCCGGAATGTCCTGATCTATTTCGACTTGGATACGCGAAAGAGGATTCTGGCGGGCCTGCGCGGCTGCCTGGTTCCCGGTGGCTACCTGCTGCTCGGAGCCAGCGAGACCACGCTCAGCCTGGAAGATACCTTGCTGCGGAAGTCTATTCGCAACTCGATCGCCTACCAATTCCCTCCCGCCGGAGCGAAATGATGACTGTCCCCTTCCCCCTGAACGGCTATCTGAGACAGTATCGTCGCGGTCGCCGAATCAGTGTACGAGACGCTGCTCGGAGTCGCCGTGCGCCCTTGTTCCACTCCCTCTGCCTCCTTTCGTGGGGCGTTCACCGCGGCGGTCTACTACGCCGGAGCATGGAAAGGCGCAATTCTGCTCGAATGCTCAGCAGAACAGGCGGCGAGTTGGCCGCACGGCTTCTCCCGCTTCCACCTCCGCTCGCGCTCGAAGATGTGCGCGATGCTCCGGGCGAGATGGCCAACGTCATCGCCGGCAATCTGAAACCGCTGCTGCCCCCGGGGGTGGGCCTGTCAATGCCTTCGGTCGTGCAGGGGGACGACTACCGCCTGGGAGTGTGCGGAGGCACGCTCACCGAGCGCCTGAATCTGGAAGACGAATCCGGCGAGTTTCGGATCACCCTGATCGAGGTTGTCGAGGCCGCTTGAAGCTCGCTACGCGTGGCGCCCGATCATCCCCAGCACGGCGTTCACCAGCACCGCCGCCATACCCACCGGAATGGCGATCTTCCAGCCGATATTCATGAGCTGGTCGTAGCGGAAGCGCGGAAATGTGCCACGGAACCAGATCATCAGGTAGATGATGCACGACACCTTGAAGAGGAACCAGAACAGGCCGATCACGGCGTGGTTCACCAGCGGAATCAGGAACAGCGCACCCATCAGGATCAGGACCAGCGCGGCCCCCACCAGCACTTTCTGCTGCATCGGATCCTTCAGACGCCCTACCAGGGGCAGGGTCATCACGCCCGAGCCCACGAATAGAACCGCGGGGAAGATCATGTTGAGGGGGATGTCCAGCCATCCGACGCTCGGAAACGGCCGCAGCCACCCTCCCCAGAACAGCGTCACCGCCACCGAAGAAACCACGAAGATGTTGGCGTACTCGGCCAGGAAGTACAGTGCCCAGCGGAAACCGCTGTACTCGGTGTGGAACCCCGCCACCAGTTCCGATTCGGCCTCCGGCAAGTCGAACGGCGCGCGGTTGGTTTCCGCCGTCGCCGCGATGATGTACACCGCGAACGGCACGATCATGAACCCGTAATTGCCGAAGATGAACCACACGCCGCGCTGAAGCTGGGCGGTGATGATGCCCTGCATGCTCAGAGTGCCCGCCACCATCACGCCCGAAACCAGGGCGAAGGCGAGCGCCACTTCATAACTCACCAGTTGCGCCGCGCTGCGCAGGGCGCCCAGCAGGGGATAGTGGCTGTTCGACGACCAGCCGCCCAGAATGATCCCCAGGATGCCCACCGACGACATCGCTGAAATCACCAGCAGCCCCACGTTCACATCGGCCACGTAGATGTTTCGCGCCAGCGGCAGCACGGCGAAAGCGCTCAAGCCCGTGAAAGTCGAAATCACCGGGGCGAACCAGAAGATGCCCTTGTCGCTGTCCGCCGGGATGATGTCTTCCTTGAGCATCAGCTTGAGGGCGTCGGCGATGGGCTGCAGCAGGCCGTGCGGGCCCACTCGCATGGGACCGAGGCGCACCTGGAAATCGGCCAGCACTTTGCGCTCCACCAGCACGATGTAGCCTGCCACCAGCGGGAACAGGGCAATGATCACCAGGGTCACCAGGATCGGCACGAACAGGGGATGGTTGAGAACGGTCTGCATATCGTGTTTACCTCAGCAGTGAATTCTGCGCCAGCCGCAGGAAGGGCTCGGGGTAGACACCGATGAGCAGGGTCAGGACGCCGGTTACGCCCAGCGCCAGCCGCAGCCCGAAGCTCGAAGCCAGCGGCGCCTTCTCGGCCGGCTCCTCGCGAATGAACATGCTGCGCACAATCTTGAAGTAGTAGTAAATCGCCACCGCCACGTACAGCGTGGCCACCACCGCCAGGGCGTAGTGGCGGGTCTGGATCAGCGCCAGGAAAATGTAGTACTTTCCCAGGAACCCGGCGGTGGGCGGTATGCCCGCCAGCGAGAGTAGGAAAATCAGCATCAGCACCGCATAGCCCGGATGCTTGTGTACCAGGCCCGCAATATCGTCCAGGTCCTCGCCGACGATCTGCTGTCGCCGCAGCGCTACCAACACCAGGAACGCCCCCAGGTTCATGAACGTGTACACCATCACGTAGACCGCTACGCCGATAATGCCGGTCTCGTTGCCGGCGATCAGCCCCAACAGCATGTAGCCCGCGTGAGAGATCGAGCTGTAGGCCAGCAGGCGCTTGATGTTGGTCTGGTTGATGGCTGCCAGGTTGCCCAGGGTGAGGGTAATCACCGCCACCACCGAGAGCACCGGCTCCCAGGCTTCGCGTGCCGGGGCCAGCGGCGCCAGTTGGCCGTAGAAAATGCGCAGCAGAAACGCGATGGATGCCGCTTTCGATGCCACCGAAAGGTATGCGGTCACCGTCGTGGGCGCGCCTTCGTAAGCATCCGGAGCCCACATGTGGAACGGCGCGGCGGAGATCTTGAACAGCAGCCCGATGGCTGTGGTGGCGAACGCCAGGAACACCACCGGGTCCCACACCTCGCGCTGCTGCACCGCCACTGCGATCGCGGCCAGCTTGGTGGAGCCCGCGAGGCCGTACATCAGCGAAAAGCCGTACGCCAGGAACCCGGTCGAAAACGCGCCCAGCAGCAGGTACTTCAGCGCCGCCTCGTTGGACCGCTTGTCGGCGCGCAGGAAACCCACCATCACGTAGAAGCACAGGGCCATGAGCTCCAGCCCGATGAACAGCGTCACCAGGTCGGTACCGGTGGCCAGGAAATACATGCCGCACTGCGCGAACAGGATCAGCCCGTAGTATTCGCCATGATGTTCGCCGGCGATCTCCAGGTAGCGGTACGACACCGCGGCCACGATCAGCGCGGCCACCAGGAAGATCCAGTTGAAGAAGATGGCGAACCCGTCGACGGTGATGGAGCCGTTGAAGCCCTCGAGCGCGCTGCCCCCCTGCGACATCAGCCACGCCTGCTGGCGGTAGAGGCCGAAGCCGGTGAATCCCTCCGCCAGGGCGACAAAAATCAGGAGGTACTTGCGCTGCCGCGGGTCCGGAAAAATCAGGAAATCGAACAGCAGGATGGCGCATCCGAACAGGGCCAGCATCAGCGCCGGAATGATCGTGAAATGGTCCGTGGAGTTGTAGTACTGGCTGAAGTCCGTCACCGCGCACCTCCGGCGAGAGTTGAAGACGCGCCGGGCGGGGTGGGGAGGACCGGCGTCCGGGTGAGCGCCGGTCCGGGGGCCGATTGAAAATCGGCCCGCAGGATGGAATCCTGCCCCACGGATTCCGCCAGCCGTACGCCGCTGCCGTAATACTCCGGCCGCACGCGCTGCACAATTTCGGTCACCGGCTGCCGCAGGATCTCGAAGAATGGCTTGGGATATACCCCGATCCAGATCGCCCAGGCGATCAGCGGCACGAAGGTCGCTACCTCGCGGAAGCCCATATCCGGGATCAGCAGGTTCTTGCCGTTGGTCACCTGGCCCAGCATGGTCCGCTGGTAGAGCCACAGCAGGTACGCCGCTCCCAGGATCACTCCCGTCACCGCGAACCCGGCCCAGGCGCGGTTGGCCTCGAATGTGCCCTGAAGGATGGTGAACTCACCGATGAACCCGTTCAACAGCGGCAGGCCCGCCGAGCTCAGCATGGCGATGGCGAAGATGGTGGCAAATCGCGGCATCACGTGGGCCAGGCCGCCGTACTCGGCGATCTCGCGCGTGTGCCGCCGCTCGTAGATCACGCCGATGATCATGAAGAGCATTCCCGTCGAGATGCCGTGATTGATCTGCTGGAGGACGCTCCCGGCGATGCCATTCGGGGTGAGCGCGAAAATGCCCAGCGTGCAGAATCCCAGGTGGCTCACCGAGGAATACGCCACCAGCTTCTTCCAGTCCTGCTGCATCAGGCTCACCAGCGCGCCGTAGATGATGCCCACCAGCGAAAGCACCGCCAGCACCTGCACGATCACGCGGTCCGCCGAAGCCCCCGGGAGCAGCGGCAGGGAGAAGCGCAGGAAGCCGTACGTCCCCATCTTCAAGAGCACCGCGGCCAGAATCACCGAGCCCGCCGTGGGAGCCTCCACGTGCGCGTCCGGCAGCCAGGTGTGGAAGGGGAACATCGGCACCTTGATGGCGAACCCCACGAAGAACGCCCAGAATACCCAATGCTGCAATCCGAGCGGCATGGTGACCTTCATCAGGTCCGCGATTTCGAAGGTGTAGAAGTGGAACTGGTTGTAGTGCTGGAAGTAGAGCGTCAGGATGCCCAACAGCATCAGTACCGATCCGGCCAGGGTGTAGAGGAAGAACTTGATGGCCGCATACAGCTTCCGCGGCCCGCCCCACACCCCGATGATGAAGTACATGGGAACCAGCACCACTTCCCAGAAGATGTAGAACAGGAAAAAATCGAGCGAAAGGAACACCCCGATCATCCCCGTCTGCAACAGCAGGAACATGGCGTAGTAGGCTTTCACGCGGTCCTGCACCGCGCTCCAGGAGGACAGCACCGCGATGAATCCCATCAGCGTGGTCAGCATCACCAGCAGCAAGCTGATGCCGTCCAGCCCCAGGTGATAGTGCACGCCCAGCGCCGGTATCCAGTCCGCGCGCTCTTCGAACTGGAAGCCCGAAGCACCCGTCTGAAATCGCGAGACCAGCGGCAGTGAGATCAGGAACCCGGCGAAAGCCGCCAGGTTGGCCCAGACCTTGATCAGGTCTTTGTTCCTGCCGGGGATGAACAGCAGGATCAGCAGCCCGGCCAGGGGCGTGAACAGTACGAAGCTGAGTAAGTGCTGGTCCATATGCCTACCTCGCTATGTAGTACCCCAGGAACGCCAAGGCCCCCAGCACCACGAAGAACGCATAGGCCTGCACCCGGCCCGTCTGCAGAATGCACACCGGATAGGAAAGCATTTTGACGAAAAAGGAAGTGAGGCGCACCGCGCCGTCGATGATCCAGGTATCCCACCATCCCGACACCGTGGCGCTGAAGCGCGTCAGCCACCCGGCGCCGTTCACGCCGCCATCCACGATTCTGCGGTCGAACTCGGCGCAGACCCTGCCGCCGCCTTTGCCCAGGCCGTTCACGAACAGGACATCGTAGATCTCGTCAACGTACCATTTGTTATACAGCAGCCCGTGCAGCGGCTTCAGTGAGCGCTCGAGCGAATCGGGAATCTCCGGCCTGCGGTGGTAGAAGTAGCGCGCGACGGCGATGCCGATCACCGCGAAGGCCACGGAGAGCGCCATGAGAATCCATTCCGTGGAAGCGCCGTGCTGGCCTTCATTGGCGGCTTCCGTAGCGGCCGCGGCGAAGGCCGGCGCCAGCCACTGTTCGAAGGCGCGGGCATGCTCGGTCAGGCGCAGGGATTCGATCCACGGCTTCGGCATCGCCAGCCAGCCCGCCAGCACGCTGCCGATGGCCAGCACTACCAGCGGCACCGTCATCGTCCGCGGCGACTCGTGCACGTGCGCCATCACTTCCGGCGCCACCCGCGACTTACCGTAGAACGTCAGGTTCATCAGCCGAAACATGTAAAATGCCGTCAGCCCCGCGGTAACCAGCCCGATCGCCCAGAGCATTTTGGAGCCCTCGGGCGAACTGTACGCCTGCCACAGAATCTCGTCTTTCGAAAAGAATCCAGCCAGGCCCGGAATGCCCGCGATGGCTACCGACGCCACCCACATGGTCCAGTGGGTAATCGGGATCTTGTCCTTCAGCCCACCCATGCGGCGCATATCCTGTTCGCCGCCCATGGCGTGGATCACCGAACCGGAGCAGAGGAAGAGCAGGGCCTTGAAGAACGCGTGCGTAAACAGGTGGAAGATGGCCACCCAGTAGGCGCCCACGCCCAGCGCCAGGAACATGTAGCCGAGCTGGCTCACCGTGGAGTACGCCAGCACGCGTTTGATATCGTTCTGCACCAGCGCGATGGTGGCCGCCAGAATGGCGGTGAACGCGCCCACGGAGGCGACGATCGTCGAGGTGGCCGGCGTCAACTGGAACAGCGCCGACGAGCGGGCCACCATGTAGACGCCCGCGGTGACCATGGTGGCGGCGTGGATGAGCGCGGAGACCGGCGTCGGGCCTTCCATGGCATCGGGCAGCCACACATACAAAGGAATCTGCGCCGACTTGCCGGTGGCGCCGATAAACAGCAACAGCGCCATGGCGCTCAACACGCCGAAGCCCGCGGTCTCCGGCGCGAACTGGCCGCCGCGCAGCACGGCGTTCACATCCAGGAACCGCACCGTGCCGAGCACCGACAGCATCAGCAGCATGCCCATGACAAAACCGGCGTCGCCCACGCGGTTGACGATGAATGCCTTCTTACCCGCATCGGCCGCCGACTTCTTGTGGTAGTAAAAGCCGATCAGCAGGTAGCTGCACAACCCCACGCCTTCCCAGCCCACGAAGAGCAGCGCGTAGTTGTTGGCCAGCACCAGCATGAGCATGAAAAACACGAACAGGTTGAGGTAGCCGAAAAACCGGTAGTAGCCGTCGTCATGCGCCATGTAGCCGATCGAGTACACGTGAATCACAAAACTGATCCCGGTCACCACCAGGATCATCACCGCGCTGAGCGGATCCAGCAGGAAACCCCAGTCGGCCTGGAAGGTCGCCATCTGGCCGTTGGCCAGGTGGAACGGCAGCCCGGTGATCCAGGTGAACTGCACGATCTGATGCACGCGCTCGGTCTTCTCCGCAAGCTGCCATACCGCCGCCGCCGAAAAGAGGAATGACAGCAGCACCATTCCGGGACAGATCAGGCTCACCAGAAACTTCAACGGCGAGTGATGATGGCCGTGATCGTGGCCGTGGGTGTGATCATGGCTGTGGCCGTGGTCGTGCGGATGATGATCGTGCGCATGCCCGGGCCCGTGCTCGTGGACCGGCTCCACGCCCGGAGCTACCGCCACGGCCGACGGCGGCTGCGGATCGAGCAGCCTGCCGATAAACAGCATCAGGATCGCTCCCAGGAGCGGGAACAGGGGAATCAGCCAGATCAGGTTGAGGAAGTTCACGGCTCTCCTACCACTTCAACAGGTCGATTTCATCCGCCAGCACGGTTTCCTTGTTGCGGAACAGCGCGATCAGGATGCCCAGCCCCACGGCGGCTTCGGCCACCGCGTCAGTGATCACAAAGATGGCGAACACCTGGCCGCCGGCATTCCCCCAGGCGTGGGAAAAGGCGATCAGGTTGATGTTCACGGCGTTCAGGATGAGCTCGATAGACATCAGGATGATGACGATGTTGCGCCGCGTAAGCACGCCCACGGTGCCGATGAGCAGCAGGGCCGCGCTCAGGGCCACGTAATGAACGGTTGTAATCGGGTGCATGGTCAGATCCTTTTCTTCGCCATCACGACCGAGCCCACCACGGCTACCAGCAGCAGGATGGAGGCGATCTCGAACGGCAGCAGGTAGTTCGTAAAGAGCGTATCGGCCACCATCTCGGTGTTGCCCAGCGCGCCCGCCGTGGCCGGAGCCATTCCCTCCGCAATGTGGAACGCACCCTTGCCGCGATAGATGAAGTAGCCCAGTTCCGCCGCGACCGCCAGCACCGCGGCCAGCGCCACCAGCCACTGGCGGTTGAACCGCCGCTCGCGCGCCGCCTGGTCGAGATTCACCAGCATGATCACGAACAGGAACAGCACCATGATGCCGCCCACGTACAGCACGATCTGCACGGCGAACAGGAACTCGGCCTGCTGGAGCAGGTAGAGCCCCGCTACGCCCAGCAGCGACACGATCAGCGCAATCGCGCTATGCACCGCATTGCGCTGCGTGATGGTAAGCAGGCCGCCGCCCAGCACCAGGACGGCGAACACATAGAACAGAACGGTATCGATCAGCATTTGTATGGAGTGGGCCGGGGCCCCTCTTCGAGCATCTGGCGGTCCCAGATCTGGCCTTCCCGCGTGTAGGTGGCCAGCTCGAAATCCTGCGTCAGCTCCAGCGCGTCCACGGGGCACGCGTCTTCGCACAGCCCGCAGAACATGCAGCGCGAAGTGTCGTAGGTGAAGTTGGTAAGCTCCTTGCGGCGGGTGGTTTCATTGCGCTCGCTGGTCACCACGATCAGCGCCTCCGGACAGGCCAGCGCGCACAGGTTGCAGGCGATGCAGAGGGTTTCGCCGTTATCGGGGTTGATGTTGAGCCGCGGGGCGCCGCGGTAGCGCTCGGCCACTTTGGGCCGCTCCGCCGGATACTGCTCGGTATAGATGTACTTCGGACGCTGGTACCGGAACGTTACCCACAGTCCCTGGAACAGGTCCACCAGAAAGATTTTCTTAAGAAGCTTACGCATAATACCTCTGGGCGGGCCAGGAAGCCTGCCCTACTACCACTATCTATCGATTTCGCCTAATACAATGTCCAGGGTCCCGATCACCGCCACTACATCGGCTACGAGGCCGCCGTGAATCATCCGATCCAGGGCTTGCAGGTTGACAAACGAGGGCGGCCGGACCCGGCAGCGATACGGTTGAGTCGATCCGTCGCTCACCAGGTAGTAGCCCAGCTCGCCTTTCGGCGCCTCGATCGAAACATAAACTTCGCCCACAGCGGGCTTGATTACCTTCCCCACCTTGCCCATGATCGGCCCCGCCGGCAGGCTGTCCACGGCCTGCCGCATGATGCGCACCGCCTGGCGCATCTCTTCCATCCGCACCATGTACCGGTCATAGGTGTCGCCGTTCTGCCGCGTGGGAATTTCGAAATCGTATTTTTCGTAGCCCGAGTACGGCTGCGCCTTGCGCAGGTCCCACTTGACGCCCGCGGCGCGCAGCACGGGGCCGGTCACGCCGTACTCCTTGCACTCTTCGGCGGTCAGGATGCCCACGTTCTGGAGCCGTCCTACCCAGATGCGATTGTTGGTCAGCAGCTCTTCGTACTCGTCCACCTTCGGCAGGAACATGTTGCAGAAATCGTGGATCTCCTGTTCGAACCCGTCGTAGGTCTCATACAGCAGCCCGCCGATGCGGAACGCGTGAGTGGTGAGGCGCGCGCCGCAGTATTTCTCGAAAATCTTGAGCGCCTCCTCGCGCTCGCGCAGGCAGTAGAACACCGGCGTGATGGCCCCGATATCGAGCGCGTGGGTGCCCAGCCAGAGCAAGTGGCTGGCGATCCGGTTCAGCTCCGTGAGAATGACGCGCACCGCCTGCGCCCGGGGCGGCGCTTCCACGTTGAGCAGCTTTTCCACCGCCAGGCAATAGCCCAGGCCATTCGAAACCGCCGCCACGTAATCCATGCGGTCCACGTACGGGTTGAACTGCGCGTAGGTGCGGTTCTCGGCGATCTTTTCCACGCCCCGGTGCAGATAGCCGATGACGCAGTCGGTCCCCAGGACCTTCTCCCCGTCCAGCTTCAGAATGACGCGCAGCACGCCGTGGGTGGAAGGGTGCTGGGGGCCCATGTTGAGAACTAATTCGGTGGAATCTAAAAAAGTAGCATCCGGCATGGTGGATTCACTGGCCGCTTTCGATGTTCAGGTTCTCCTGTACCCAGCGCTGATCCTGCTGAATAATACTGTACTCCTTCCGCAGGGGGTGCCCCTGCCAGTCCTCGGGCAGCAGGATACGCCGCATATCGGGATGGCCCGCGAACTCGATTCCGAACATATCGAACACTTCGCGCTCCAGCCAATTGGCGGTCAGGTGCACTCCCACCGCGGTGCGCGGCTTGTAGTTCTCCGCGATGTACGTCTTGATGCGCACGCGCTCGTTGCGCGGGAAACTGTAGACCACGTACACCAGATCGAACCGATCGGAGCGCTTCGGCCAATCCACCGCGGTGATGTCCACCAGGTAGTCGAAATCGGCGTCTAATTTGAGATACTCCAGCACCGGGATGGCCGCATCCGGTTTGGTCACGATGAAGTTCTGGCCCAGGTAAGTGGAGGTCTCCGTGACCTGGTCTCCGAACCGCTGCTTGATCTCGCGCGCGAGGTCACTCTCCCACGGAGTGGCCGCCATCGTTGGGGGCGGTTTAGGTGGAGCGGCATGGCCCGCCGCGGCTGGAGGTTTGGGGGGAGCTTTTGTGGGATCGGCGGCTGGTTTCGGTTGGCCGGACGCGCCACCTCCTTTGGGGGGCGGCGCTTCCGAGCCTCCCGGCTTCTGCTCGTCAGCCATTCAGTCTCCTGTTGTGAACCTTAAACATTTAGCACTTGCGGCGGACGGGTGTCAAATCGCGCAACCCTATGCAGCGCAAGCGTCTGAAGCACATTTTCGGGGTCTTGGCAAGGGCCGCCCGCCCACTCTGGCGAGGGCACCCCGGAATGGCCGGAGCTGTGCGTCAGGCGGACTGGGGCTGGGCACTTGCCTGGCGCGGGCGGCACGGCCGGAGGATTTTTCGAACAAACAAAGCCAATTATTCGGGGGGAAACGAGGGGCACGGTGCTGCGTGAGGCGACGGGCAGCGGTGCGGTGTTTGGGGGCACATTGCTGGAAGCTTCGACGGCGGCCGGGCCCGTCGTGGTTTCCACAGGCAGCGTCACCGGTGAGGGTGGTTCGGGAGCGGCGACGGGCTCGGTCCACGATTTGCCGGCGCTGTCCTGCTGTAGGGCTCGGAGTTGGGCAAGGGCTTTGTCGTAGGAGCGCTCCAGCCGGGCCTGCTGCGGCCAGATGTGCGCGAGACTCTTGTAGTCCCCCCACGTGAGGAGTTGCATGCTTTCGACGGACTCCATGTACGCCGACTTCCAAAGGGCAAGGGCCATGCGTTCCAGGAGCACCTCTTCGGTGCGGGTGGCCGGCTGCCATTCCTCGTAGAGGCCGGCGTAGAGCTGGAGGTAATCCTCTTTCTCTTCCGCGAAGCCGCGCAGAAAGTATTTGGAGCGAAGTCCGTGTTTGAGGGCGTTCTGGCTGACGGCGGCTTTACCCTCCGGGGAGCGGGGTCCGGTGGACTTCTGCGCGTTGAGGCGATTGGCTGCAATCTGTCTTTCGGATGCCATGGGCGGATCACTTTCGTGGACCATGGTAACTGGGGCGCAACTGGAAAAAGACGGCCGCGGAAATGGGGATTATGCGGAAGATGCTGAAACTGGGAGGGATAGTGGAGATCGAAGTAGATTGGAAAGGCCGTGACTGAGATGCGTGGGGGTAAGTCGTGCGTTCGGGTCCCGGGGAAACGGGGGATCAAAGGGGCACACTGTTTGAGAAGGCGCCGATGCTGCCCGCGCTTAGCTCTATCGCAGCGGTGCACGGTATGGATGCCTGGTAACTTGAATTGCGCGCGCATTGCTGACGCCGTGATCCAAGGCGCCAGACCTGCCAGCAACTCGGCGTCCGCTAATCGGATGAGCAAAGGGCATCTGATCGGGAGGTATTCGTCATTGACGGCACGGGCAGTTTCGGAGCAGGGCGTGATACGCCCACGATGCTTGCTCTTGCGAACGAGCCATCCGCCATGCGGCCGTGTAGCCAGAATCCGTACCTAGCAACTGCGGTAGCGGCGGGCCTACGAGAGCGATCCACCGTCACGTCCGTGGGTGCAAGAGAACCGGACTCACGGTCCAGGGTAGACTCCCTTGCCTCAGCCTCGAAAGTGCGCCCATACCCCACTGACTGACGGAACGTACGTGTACGTCTCCCGGTAGTGGCGGCTAACAAAGTCTGCGAGACGTGTAATACTCAATTTCCAGAGCGCCATGAACTCTGCAGATCGCCCTTCCCGGCCCCAGTACGACAGACTCGCGGATACGGCTCTTTGGAAACGGCTCGATGACTGCCGGGAATTCGAAGTGATTCAGTTGGAAATGGAGAAGGCGTTCTCCCAGTAAGGTAATGGAGAGAACGCATGAAGAAACAACGGAAGCACTGCTCGCCGGCGGAGAAGGTCGCCATTTTGAGGCGGCATCTGCTTGAGAAGGAGCCGATCTCACAGCTCTGCGATGAAGTCGGCTTGCAGCCGACGGTCTTCTACCGCTGGCAGAAGGAGTTCTTCGAAAACGGCGTGGCTGCCTTCGAGCAGAAGAAGCCGGCGAACCACTCGGCCGACGAGGAGCGGATCGCCTACCTGGAGAAAAAGATCCAGACGAAAGATGAAGTTCTGGCCGAGCTGATGGCCGAGCATGTGGCCCTAAAAAAAAGTTGGGGAACTCTGACCGGCGTCTGGATTCCGCACGACACGCGGGACCAGATCGTGGATTTCGTCCGGCGGTGGTCGGAAAAGACCGAGATCAGCGCCGGGCGGTTGATCGAGTGGCTCGACATCACGGCCAGCAAGTTCTACGACTGGCGGGAGCGCTACGGCAAGGTGAACGAGCACAACGGCTGGGTTCCCCGCGATTTTTGGCTGGAGGAGTGTGAGAAGCAGGCGATCGTCGGGTTCCACCTGAAGAACCCGCTGGAGGGCTACCGGCGGCTGACGTTCATGATGCTGGATGCCGACATCGTAGCGGTCAGCCCGTCCAGCGTCTGGCGGGTGCTCGGCCAGGCCGGACTCCTGTCGAAGTGGAACGGCAAGCCGTCGAAGAAAGGGCACGGGCTTCGCGCAGCCGCTGACCGCACATCAGCACTGGCACGTCGATATTTCCTACCTGAACATCGGCGGGACGTTCTACTACCTGTGCAGCATCCTAGACGGTTTCAGCCGGTACATCGTGAACTGGGACATCCGGGAGTCGATGACCGAGGCGGAAATCGAGATTATCCTGCAAGGGGCAAAGGAGAAGTACCCGGAAGCGCGGCCCCGGATCATCTCGGACAATGGCCCGCAGTTCATCGCCAAGGACTTCAAGGAGTTCATCCGAATCTCGGGCATGACACACGTCCGCACCTCACCGTTTTACCCGCAATCGAACGGAAAGATCGAGCGCTGGCACAAATCGCTCAAAGGGGAGTGCATCCGGCCAGGAACACCGTTATCGCTCGATGATGCCCAGCGTCTGGTAAGCGGATACGTCGACCACTACAACAATGTCCGGCTGAACAGCGCGACGGGCTACATCACACCGAAGGACATGTTGGCTGGGCGGCAGCAGGAGATCCACGCGGAGCGCGACCGGAAGTTGGAGGCGGCGCGGAAGCAGCGACAGATTCGTCGCCAGCTAGCTAAGCTAGCCGCTTGACGTTCAGCTTATGCCATTGCGTGTGGTTCCGATGGCGATGGGGCATCCGCAACATCGCCGTGGGAGGGTCGTGATACGGGCCCAACCGCCGGATCTGTCGTAACTGACTGGGGCACCGCATGGCCAACTTTGGCCGTGGGGGATCACGGCGAGGAATTCGCGCAAACTCTAGTCAAAAGAGCCGAAGGATGGGTACTCACAAGGCGTAACTTACTTCATTCGTATCGCAATGCTTCGATGGGGTCGAGCCGCGATGCTCGGCGGGCTGGGAAGTAACCTGCCGCCAGCGCCACCGCTCCGAGAAACAAAGGCGCGGAGCAGAATATCAAAGGATCCAACGCTCGCACTTCAAACAGGAGGGCAGTCATGAACCGTGTGAGGACCGTCGAGACGAAGGTCCCAGTCATCAGACCGGCCACTACGGGCGACATACTTCGGCGCAGCATGAATCTGCGCACTGCCGCAGGGCTGGCGCCCAACGCGAGCCGCACCCCGATCTCAGCCCGCCGCTGCAAGGCCATGTACGACACGACTCCGAAGATGCCGATCGACGCCAGCGCGAGCGCTACAAATGCGAAGCTGGCAAGCAGAACCGCCTGGAACCGGCGCGGAGCGACGGCTTGGGCTAGAACTCCGGTCATCGTTTGAATGTCCGGCACCGGCACCGTGCGGTCGATCTTCTGAACCTGTTCGCGAATCGAACGTGCCAGAATCGCGGGAGCCGCTTCTGTCCGCATCAGGAGGTTCATCTGAGGACCTCCGACTTGGAAGTACGGCACATAAATGAGGGGCTGCGGGTCGCGGCCCAACTTGTCGATGCGGCTGTCGGCTACAACCCCGATCACGCGCGTCCAACTCTGTTCTGAGTCGTGCCGGAATCGCTTGTTGATGGGATCTTCTCGCGGCCAGATCTTCCGGGCTGCCGATTCGCTGATCACCGCGACCAATTCTTTTTCACCCTCATCCGCGAAGAGACGGCCGCCCCGGAGAGAGATTTCCATCGTCGCAAAATAGCCGGCGCTTACCTGAACCGCCGGGGCGAACTCCGCAATCGCCGTGTCATGCCAGAGCGAGCCGTACTCGGAACGGTCCTCCCGAACGATCTGGAACCCGTTCCAATTCTGAATGAGCGGGAGAGCTTCGGAATATCCGAGGTGCAGCACTCCGGGGATGGATGACACGCTTTCAAGCACCCGGCGATAAAAGGCGCGCTGCTGCTCGGCGGTGCGGTAAGTCGAATCCGAGATTCGGAGATCGACGCTGACCACCTTGCCAATCGCGAAACCCGTCGGCGCATTCAGGATCCGGTGAAGACTGGCGATCAGGAGGCCGGAGCCAATGAGGAGCACAGTTCCGAGTGCGACTTCGATTGCGATCAGTCCCGCTCGCAGGCGGCTTGCCTGCGGGCCGTCCGGACTGCCCCGCCTCCCGGACTGAATCGTTTCGAGGGGCGCTACCCGCGAGGCGCGCCAGGACGGGATGATCCCCAACCACATCGTCGTGAGCAGACATAGAAAAACCGCAAACGCCAGCACGTGCCCGTCGATTGAGACCTCGTCCAGCCGGGCCCACTGTAACGGAGCGTGGTGGACCACTAGGTCGATGATCCAGGACGCCAGGAGGACCCCCACTGCCGTACCACATATCGCCAGCAACATGCTTTCGGCGAGCGAGTGACCCAGCAAATGCCGCCTGGACGCACCGAGGGCCGCCCGGACTGCCATCTCCCGGCTGCGGCTCGCGGTACGACCCAACATGAGATTGGCAAGGTTCGCGCAGACAATCAGGAGCACCAAAGCGACTGCGCCGAGCATGACGAGCAGCGCTCTATGAGTGTCTCCCACCAGCGTTGTGTCGAGCGCTTCGACCACGAGGGGCAACTCCTGGATGTCCGGGTGCTCGGTCCGGAGCCGCTCCATGCTCGCCGCAAGTTCGCTACGGGCCTGCTGAACGGAGATGCCAGGTTTTAGGCGGGCGATCGAGGCATAAACTGGGTTCGGCAATCTGCCGGCCAGCTCCGCCGGTCTGAGCCGCATCGGTGTAAAGACATCAGCGTGCTCCGGCATCATGCGCAATCGGTCCAACTGGTGCCCGCGGAAGAAGTGCAGATCGCGAGGCGTGATGCCGACGACTGTGTGAGGCTGGCCATCGAGCAAGATGCGGCCGCCAATTACGTGCGGATCGGCGGAAAAGTGCCGGCGCCAAAGTGAGTCGCTAATAACAGCAACGTCCGGCGCGCCACGATCTTCGTCCGCCCTGGTGAACCAGCGCCCGAGTTGTGGCTTAACACCGAGGAGGTCAAAAAGACCCGCCGTGATGCGCACCGTTCCAACCCGCTCCGGGTCGCCAGGCCCGTCGAGATTTCGCGTGTTCCTCATTTCGGTGCGGAGTCCTTCGATGGAGTCGATCGACGCCACCTCCTCGCGCCACCGGAGTATATGAAGTCCGAGCACGCCCAACTCGACTCCATTCGGCAGGACAGTTCTGATGGCCACGAGCCGGCCGGGTTCGGAGTAAGGCAACGGCCTGAGGAGGATTGCGTTCACAAGGCTGAAAATCGCGACGTTGCCCCCGATTCCGAGCGCAATGGAACCGATGGCGGCCAACGCAAAGCCGCGCGAATGACGCAAACTGCGGATCGCATAGCGGAGATCCCGGAGAAGCATCCCATCCTCCCGCGGAGCGTTTTGCGCTGTGCCATCTTAACCCAGTTCAATCACAGCACGTGCTCCGGTGCGAAGCGCTGGAGCAACTTGCGGGCCAAAGCTGGCACCATGAGTGGAATCAATCTACGGTAGCGCGCGTGCCAAGCGGGTGTTCGGTGGTGGGACGGTGGGGGACGATTCCGGACACATGAGGTTCAGCTATAGGAACGCGTCGGTTTTCTGGCGTTTGAGCACAATATTTAGGCCGCGCCACTCTCCTGGAGGGTATCTGAACAGCCCCGATGCGTGGCGGCCTCATCCCCGTTTCAACACCCGCGCATTCTGGATTCAAGATTCTTCTCTTCTTAGCCAGTTGGCCTTTCGTTTGGAGCATGAGCCCTTGCCGGTCAAGCCCCTGCCACCGTCTGGACGGAGCGCAACGACTTCTGTGTCCGGTGCCCTGATGCAACTATCGCGACCATCCTGATCGCGTTTTTGAAACCAGTTGCAGTTTCCATCCTCTGCTTCCTCGTTCCAGTCGCGTTGCATTCGATCCCGCAACTCGGCCTGCTATGGCTCGCGATATACTAGCTACCGGAGAGCGGCCGCACTCCATTTCACGCTGAACCAATTGCAACAAAGGTCGAAAAGTCCGCTCGCTCAGCCCTGCCCATTTCGGAGCGCGTAGCTGAGTACATGCCTCTCTATACGCTTCACAACGAACGACACATCTGTAGAACTACCTCAGCCAATTCGGTCGGCTGGTCGGCCATCCGGACATAGAAGGCGCCTGCCGGGAAGTCGGATGGCCGTTATGCGACGGGCAGTTCTGACTGATTTGGCCAGAAGGCGTCTTCCAGGCGCGCGTCCATGTAACTGTAATTGCGGCGCGGAGCGAAATCAAAACAGGCTATCACTTCCGCGTGGCCGCGACTACTTCACGGTTTGATTTGATCACGAGTTCCGGCTGCGAGATCACGATCTCATGGCCACTGTGAGCGGCGACTGCGAATCGAAGCTATTGCGCCAGAGAAGATTCAAATGCAAAAACAGCTTGCCGGAACGACCACTGGTAGGGCAATAACAAGTCAGACGGCCGAGAAGTGAACATGAGCAAGCCCTGTCGTAGCCGCGTGATCGTGCGGCGACGCTCAAGCGGGTATCCCGGGCCCCGCAGGCGAGCACTCCGTGAGCTTCTTCCAGCCGGCCACCCTTGGCGTAAGGCGCTCCCTCGCGCCGCCTGTAGCCCCGAGCCAACAGACCCCGCACGCGCAGGACGAGGTCTGCGTCATCATCCGCCGACGGATGTCAAGTCGCGCAAACTTCCGCAGCCAAAGCCCGGTCCGGTGCCTCCAGGCTCCTCACCACGGGGTCGCTTCCCGGCCAGGCGCCGATCCGGGCTCCGCGCCACCCGGCCGGTAACATTTTCCGTTGCGGGTGATTTCACCCTGCGGCCGCCGTACCAGCCGGCCCTGATTGGATATTATGATTCAATGCTTTGCAAATTGCGGCCACGTGGCCCTGCGATTGCACGTTCCGTTCCTGCAGAGGTAGGATCTTGCCAGCGGCTCCCAACGTTCGCATCCAATCCGGCGCGGGGCCCCGAGCCTCGTCGGTGACCGTACCTCTCGAGAATCTCCCCTTCCCCGCGGCGCTTCTGAACGCCACCGCCAATATCGCCGCGGTGAACCTGCTGTGGCGCGCAGCCCACCCCACACTGACCCCGGACTCCCCTGCGGCGAAATGGTGCGACGAGGTCCACGCCGGCTCCCCTGCCCTGCGCGACGAGCTGCGTGCCGGTATCCAGCAGGTCATTCACGGTGAACGCATGCTCCTGGTTCAGACCTGCAACCTCACCGACAGACCTCATCGCATCGCCGTGTCGCGCTGCCCGCCCGGCGCGCTGATCCTGCACGAAGACCTGGATACGGCAGTAGCTGTCGCCGGCGACGGCGATGTCCAGGCGCGCCGAATGGAAACCATCGGCAGGCTGGTGGGCGGCGTCGCTCACGATTTTGCCAATCTACTGACCCTGATCGCCGGCTACAGCGACATCCTGTTAAATCGCATCGGGGAGAGAGACCCGCTCCGCCCCGAGATCGACGAGATCCGCAAGGCCGCCAATCGCGGCGCCCACCTCACCGGACAGTTGCTCGGCTTCACGCGGGGCCACGCCTCCGAAAGCAAGGCTATCGACCTCAACGCCCTCATCGTCGAGATGCAGCGCATGCTCCGGCCCATCATCGGCGAGTACGTGGATCTCCAGACGGCCCTGGCACCCGAACCGGTCAACGTGGTCGCCGATCCCGGGCAGATGGAACAGGTCATCATGAACATGATCCTCAACGCGCGCGACGCCATGCCGGGCGGCGGCCAGATTCTCATCCAAAGCGCCAACAGCGAACTGGGGGAGCCTGCCGCCCGTGCCCATGGCCTTCCGCCTGGTTCCTACGTTCTGCTTTCCATCAGCGATACCGGCCACGGCATGGATGCCGAAACCATCGATCGCGCGTTCCAGCCTTTCTTCACCACTAAGGACAGAGGTAAGGGGACGGGGCTCGGCCTCAGTACGGCCATGGGGATCGTCCGGCGAAGCGGCGGCGATATCTGGGTGCGGAGCGCTCCCGGCGCCGGTGCATCGTTCACCGTGTGCCTGCCTCAAGTCCAGCACCCGCACGAGACGGCCGACACCGCCAACACCATCAGCGTGGCACCTGCAGGTAATGAAACCGTGCTTCTGGTGGAGGACGAAGAAAGCGTCCGCCGCCTGCTGAAACACGTCCTCGAGAAACGCGGATACCGGGTCCTGGAAGCCCGCGACGGCAGGGAGGCGCTGGACATTTTCGAACAACGCGGCAACGATATCCACCTCGTCCTCACCGACATGGTGATGCCCGGGATGAACGGCCGCGAACTCGGCGAATCGATCCGGCGCATCCGCCCCGATGCCAGGATCATTTATATGTCTGGTTATACCGATGACGTCCTGGTGCGCACCGGGGCCATCGGCCCGGGTATCTCGTTCCTGCAAAAGCCGCTGCGGCCCGAAGTGCTGGCCGCGAAGGTCCGTGAAGCGCTGGATTCGCCTTCGCGACCGTTCAACCCCTAATAGACCCCGATCGCTCCCCACAGCTCGGCGAAATCCTCGGACTGTGCTGTAATAGAACCACTTACTGCGTTATGGCGGATGCGGCGAAGAAGCTCAGGCGGGTGTGGAAACGGCTGCACCTCCGCAGCCGCGAAATCCGCATGATCGCCCGGGGGCTGGCTTCCACCGATCACCCCATTCTGGCTCACGTGATCCCCATGCGCCGCTGCAATCTGTCCTGCGCGTATTGCAACGAGTACGACGACCACTCCAAGCCCGTGCCCCTGGACACCATTCAGGAGCGCCTCGACCGGCTGGCCGCGCTGGGCACGACCATCGTCACGATTTCCGGCGGCGAGCCCCTGCTCCACCCCGATCTGGAAGCCATCGTCGCCCACATCCGCGCCCTGGGCATGATCGCCGGCCTGATCTCCAACGGCTACCTGCTCACCGCGGACCGCGTCAAGCGGCTCAACCGCGCCGGGCTCGACCACCTCCAGATCTCCATCGACAACGTGATGCCGGACGACGTGTCCAAGAAGAGCCTGAAAGTGCTCGACCGCAAACTCCAGATCCTCGCCGAGCACGCCATCTTTCACGTCAACATCAATTCGGTGGTGGGCGGCGGCATTCGCAATCCCCAGGACGCGCTGGTGATCGGGCGGCGGGCGCTCGAGTTGGGATTCACCTCCACGGTAGGCATCATCCACGATGGCGGTGGCCAGCTACAGCCCCTGCGCGAAGATGAACGCCAGGTGTACGCCGCCATGAAGTCGATGGAGAAGAGCAGCTACGCGCGCGTGAACTATTTCCAGGACAACATCGCCCACGGCCGCGAGAACCGCTGGCGGTGCCGCGCCGGATCGCGTTATCTCTACATCTGCGAGAACGGCCTGGTGCACTACTGCTCCCAGCAGCGGGGCTACCCCGCCAAACCGCTGTTCGAGTATACGCTGGAAGACATCCGCCGCGAATACCGTACCGTCAAAGGCTGCGCCCCTTGCTGCACGGTGGCCTGCGTCCACCAGATCTCCTACATGGATTTCTGGCGTGGTCCGCAGGATCTGGCACCGGCGCCAGTGGAACGTCAGACCGGGCAGGACCTCGTGCGGCTCGGGTAGATCCGGGTATGCCGGCCGGGCCCCCATGGTACCGTGAAAATTCATGTCCCTTCCCCCCACCGCGGAACGGTCTGAATGGACGCCGGATTCCTGGCGCAGCCGGCCCGCCGAGCAGCAGCCCGAATACCCCGATCCGGCTGCGCTCGACAGGGTACTGGCGGAACTGTGCCGCCTTCCGCCCCTGGTCACCAGTTGGGAAATCGTCAACCTCCGCAACCAGCTTGCCGAAGCCGCCGCGGGCGCCCGGTTCGTGCTCCAGGGCGGGGCCTGCGCGGAACGCCTCGGGGACTGCACCCCCGCGCGCATCACCAACACGCTGAAGGTCCTCCTGCAGATGAGCCTCGTGCTCGTGGTCGGCGCGCAGCGGCCCGTGACCCGCATCGGCCGCTTCGCCGGCCAGTATGCCAAGCCGCGTTCCGCCGGCGAGGAGAGCCGTAACGGCGTCCGGCTCCCTTCCTACCGGGGCGACCTGATCAATTCGCCCGAGTTCACCCTCGAAGCGCGCACCCCCAATCCCCAACTGCTGCTCCGCGGCTACGAGCGGGCGGCCCTCACCCTGAACTTCATCCGCGCCCTGGTCAAGGGCGGATTCGCCGATCTCCACCACCCCGAGTACTTTGATCTCGACTGGGTCGAGCACTCGTCCTCGGCCGACGACTACCACCGCATGGCCGAAACCATTACCGAGGCTCTGCGTTTTATGGAGCACGTGCTCGGTGTGCGCGCCGGCGAGACCGACCGCATCGATTTCTTCACCGCGCACGAAGCGCTCCACCTGGGCTATGAATCGGCGCAAACCCGCCGCGTGCCGCGCCGTCCCGGCTTCTTCAACCTCACTACGCACTTTCCCTGGGCGGGCCTGCGCACCAACCACCCGGATGGCGCCCACATCGAATACCTTCGCGGCATCGAAAACCCGGTGGGCGTGAAAGTGGGACCCGGGACCACGCGCGAAATGGTCGCCCGCTGGATCGATATGCTCGACCCCGCGCGCAGCCCCGGCCGCCTCACCCTGATTCACCGCTTCGGCGCCACCCGCATCACCGGCGCATTGCCCCCTCTGGTCGAGGCCGCCCGCGCCGAAGGCGCTCGGGTGCTCTGGATCTGCGACCCCATGCACGGCAACACGCGCACCACCGCCGCGGGCGTCAAGACCCGCTACTTCGAAGACATCTACCGCGAGGTCGAACAGGCCTTCGACGTTCACCATGGCATGGGCCAGAGGCTGGGCGGAGTCCACGTCGAGCTGACCGGCGAGAATGTCACCGAGTGCATCGGCGGCGCCCGGGGGCTGGCCGAGGAGGACCTGGGCCGGGCCTACGAGTCGGAGGTCGATCCGCGGCTCAATTACGAGCAGGCGCTCGAGCTCGCCTTCCTGATCGCGCGCCGCATGAAGAGCGAATCGCGCGACATCCCACCCGTCATCCCCTCCTGATGGGTCCGATGCGCCGCCAGCCCTCGCGGAGCACCCGCCCGTCGCCGGCCTCCCATCCGGCTACTATAGAAATTCATTCGATCTATGCCCGACCTTGCCATCCAGCCCAGGTTCCGCCCCGTCCTCGACCCCGGGTTCCTGCCGGCTTCCCTGTGGAACCGCGCCTATCGCGCTGCCGCCCAGGCCGCCGGCGAATGCCCTCTGGCCATCGCTCTCGAACGCAGTGACGGCTCCGTTTCCGTCTACCGCACCGCGGTGCTGCCCCACGAAGGCGCCTACATTCCGCTCAACCAGCGCTACGTGGAACGACTGCTCAAGTTTCTGCTGTGGCAGAAAGGCGGCTACAAAGTCACAGTCGCAGGCGATCCTCGCATCGCCGATTATCTGCGCCAGGTCTACTCCCCCGATGGCGCGCGCGCCTTCGACCACCGCTTCATGGGTGAGCTGGTCTACGGCCGGCCCATGGCGATCCTCCACGCGCCCTTCGAAGCCGCGCCCGTCGAGCGCGAGTCGGCCGCCCCGCTCGGCCGCCACCTCGACGGATATCGCATTGGCTTCGATCTCGGCGCCAGCGACCGCAAGTGCGCCGCCGTAGCCGATGGCCAGGTCGTCTTCAGCGAAGAGGTCGCATGGACTCCCGGCGCGCAGTCCGATCCCCAGTACCATTACGACGGCATCCACGATTCCCTGCTTCACGCCGCCGCCCACCTGCCGCGCGTGGATGCCATTGGCGGCAGCGCTGCCGGCGTCTATGTCGCCAACGAAGTCCGCGTCGGCTCCCTCTACCGTTCAGTGCCCCGAGACAGGTTCGACCTCCGTATTCGCCGCCTGTTCTTCGACCTGCAGGCCGCTTGGGGCGGCATCCCCTTCGAGGTCGTCAACGACGGTGAAGTCACGGCCCTCGCCGGCTCGATGGCCCTCAACGACAATGCCGTGCTCGGCGTCGCCATGGGCAGCAGCCTTGCCGCCGGATTCGTGACGCCCCAGGGCAACATCACCTCCTGGCTCAACGAGCTCGCCTTCGTGCCCGTCGACTACCGCGCCGATGCGCCCATCGACGAATGGTCCGGCGACCCGGGCGTGGGCGCCCAGTATTTCTCCCAGCAGGCCGTGGGCCGCCTCCTGGCACCTGCCGGCATCGACCTGCCGCCCGATATGCCGCTCCCCGGCAAACTCGAGCAAGTGCAGAAACTGATGGGTGCCGGCGACCCCCGCGCGCGCCGCATCTACGACACCATCGGCGTCTACTTCGGCTACAACATCGCCACCTATGCCGATTCATATGAGCTACGCAACCTGCTCGTGCTCGGCCGCGTCATGAGCGGCGAAGGTGGCAACCTGATTCTCGAGACTGCCGGCCGCGTCCTCCGCGAAGAATTCCCGGAGACGGCCGAGCGCATCCGTTTCCATATCCCCGGCGAGAAAGAAAAGCGGCACGGGCAGGCCATTGCCGCCGCAAGTCTCCCGGCTATCCCATCCCAGGAGATGAATACTCATGCGGTTTCATAAACCAGGCGCCGATCTTTTTGTTCCGGACGGCTTGGATCCCGCGGCCGCGCTGGCGCGGACCACGCACCTCTCCATCACCGCCCACCAGGACGATATCGAAATCATGGCCTATCACGGCATCGCCGAATGCTTCGGCCGGCAGGACAAATGGTTCACCGGCGTGGTCGTCACCAACGGCGCCGGCAGCCCGCGGGCCGGCATCTATGGCCACTATACGGATGAAGAAATGCAGAAGGTGCGGCTCAGGGAGCAGCGCAAGGCCGCTTACGTGGGCGAGTACGCCTGTCAGATCCAGCTCGGGTTCTCGAGCGCCGAAGTCAAGAACCCGGGTTCGCCCGATGTCGTCGCCGACCTGGAGCAGATTCTGCGCGCCGCCGCGCCCGAGGTGGTCTACCTGCACAACCTGGCCGACAAGCACGACACGCACGTGGCGGTGACCGCGCGCGCGATTGCCGCCCTGCGCAAGGTCCGCGATGCAGTCAAGCCCGCGAGGGTTTATGGCTGCGAAGTATGGCGCGACCTGGACTGGCTGCCCGACGAAGACAAGCGCCCGCTGCCGGTTTCGGCGCGCTCCAACATCGCCGCCGCGCTGGTGGGTGTGTTCGATTCGCAGGTGAGCGGCGGCAAGCGCTACGATCTCGCCACCGCCGGGCGCCGCCTGGCCCACGCCACCTACTTCGCCTCCCACGGCACCGATGAAGAGAGCGCCCTGACCTTCGCCATGGACCTCACCCCCCTGGTCGAGGACCCGAATCAGAGCGTCGCCGATTACCTCCTGGGCTTCATCGACCGTTTCCGCGCCGATGTCGCCAGACGAATCGCCGCCGCCGGAATCTGATAGCCCCGGGAATCACCGCGCGCCGGACCAGGCTCCGTGCGGGTCCTGAGCCCGCGGGACGGCCCGGCGACACGATGCCGGAGAAATCCGGCGGCGGTGCTCGATCAGGATCGGCCGCCCCTCAGGAAAGACCTGTGTCTTTCCGATTTCCTCCGCAGGTTGACCAATACTCCCACCAGTTGTTCGACGCGACCGCGCTGGTCCAGGTCCGGCCCCGTCGGCTCAAACAGCGAACCAGACAGCAGGCTTGCCGCCCACCGCTCCTGGACTCTGCTGTAGAAGCCGACGTTCCTGGCCAGGACCGCGGGATCGATGAACGTGTCGCGGGAATATTCCTCCGAGTCTTCATTGTTCCAGTCCGTGGCGAATTGCCCGGACCTGATTTGATACGCTGCAGTTGCCATAAGAGACGCCGATTCCACTTCCCACCTTACCCATCCCGACCCCACTCGCGAAAGTCCTAACCGTACAGGGTTGGTTTGGTTTGTAATGTGTACCGTACCCATGGAACCGATCGCCTCAAAGTACCTTGTGCCCGCGGAAAGAACGTTATCCGTGGACCGCCGTTCGCTCTTCGGACTGCTCCAGCACCAGGCTTTGCAAGGACTCCAGCGCTTCCACCACGCGCTCCACCAGGTCGTCGGTCTGCACCAGGCGGTTGCGGGTCGCTTCGATGGCGACGGCCTGCGTATTCACCGTATGCTCCAGTTCCCGGAATTCGTCCAGCAACATCGTTCCCTGCTCCGCGATTTCGCACCGCGACTCTTCGGCGGCCTGTTCGGCGTGGGCCACGCGATCCTGCACCTGGCCGAGCCGGCTGTCGATTTCGCTGATCTGCTCCCGCAGCGCCAACAGGACCTCGGAGACCTGCTGCAGGATGGAGTGTTCCTCAGCGGCCACGCGCTGTTGCTGCTCCAGACTGGATGTCCATCGCGACTCCATCTGCTGCATCTCGGCGCGCATTCTGGACTCCATTCTCATTTGCCGAAGCACCACGCCGGGTCCCGAGCGGCGTTCCAGCCCGTCCATAAGTTTCAGTTTCATTACCGCGTACTGCATGCTCTGGCAACGCCCCGCGCGATCTTTCGACAGGCATGCCGCGACCAGGCGATCCAGCTCCGGATGGCCGATCGGCGGCGGCGTGCTGTTGCCGATGGACTCGGCGATGGCTTCGGGCGTCTCGCCCGGAAATGCGCGCCCTCCCGCCAACATCTCGTACACCACCGCTCCAAATGAAAAAATATCGCCGCTGGTATCCGGCGGGTTCCCGTGAAACCTCTCGGGAGCCATATACGGCGTCGCTTCTCCTGCCGTGGCGGGCTCGGCTGTAAGCAAACGGAGGCCGGCGCCGTTGAGAATCACTCCGGAAGGCGTGAGCGCTCCGTGCACGCGGCCTTCGTCATGCATGCGCCGCAACGCATCGCCCAACTGCGTGGCATAGCGCAACGCTTCGGGAAGCGGTATCTTTCCCTGGGCTAGCCGTTGGGAGAGAGTCTGATAATCGTTCATCATGATAGCAATTCCTCGCGGTCACAGATTACGGGAATCCGGAGCCGGCGATCAAGTCAACCAGGGAGGTGGGCGTACGTTAACTTTGGCTAATTCCGCCTCCGTACTCCCGCTCTTCACCGGTCTCTCCCCGGCCGCTCGGGAGCCGCGCGCGCCTGCCGCATCACCTTCACCGGCTTGAGTTTCCGCGCCATCCCCGGCGATCCCGGCTGCCGTGATTCCGCGCCGCCGCGCGTCCCCCGGGGACTGGTACCGACTCCCATCCTGCGCCGCAATGAGCCGCGTCAGCCCGTTTCTTCCCCCTCCCGCGAACCCGCCGCCGCGCTTCGCCACCCGGATGCCGTAACGGCTGCCCGGTGCCCCGCCGTGGACGCGCCCATCCCTTCCCTCCCGCGACCCGCCGGCCGCGCTCCACCACCCCGGATGCCGTTACAGCAGCCCGGTGCCCCGCCGCGAGCGCGCCCGTCCCTTCCCTCCCGCGAACCCGCCGCCGCGCTCCACCACCCGGATGCCGTAATGGCTGCCCGGTGCCCCGCGGCGGGCGCGCCCTTCCTTCCCGCCCGCGAACCCGCCTCCGCGCGGGCACCACCCGGATGCCGTTATGGCTGCCCGTGCCCCGCCGCGGGCGCGCCCGTTCCTTCCCGCCCGCGAACCCGCCGCCGCGCGGGCCACGACCCGGATGCCGTTATGGCTGCCCGTGCCCCGCGGCGGACGCGCCCGTTCCTTCCCCCGCCCGCGAACCCGCCGCCGCGCTCCACCAACCCCGGATGCCGTTACAGCAGCCCGGTGCCCCGCCAGCGAGCGCGCCCGTCCCTTCCCGCCCGCGAACCCGCCGCCGCGCGGGGCACGACTCGGATGCCGTTATGGCTGCCCGGTGCCGCGCGGAGGGCGCGCTGGCACCGGCGTCGTTACTGGCCTGTCGTGGCCGGCCGATTTTCGCATTTCGGATTGTGATATACTCCCCGACCAATTGGAGGGTTTCTTGAGATGAAACTCGTAACAGGGATGTGCGTAGTGTGCGTTGCCGTTCTCGCTCAAATCGGAACTTCCACGATCACCGGACGCGTCACCGACCCGTCGGGTGCCGTGGTCCCGGCTGTCAAGGTCGGCATCGTTCACAAAGACACCAACTTCACTTACTCCGCCGTCACCAACACCGACGGCCTCTACCGTGTTCCCTCGCTGCAACCCGGCCCCTATCGCGTCACCTTTGAGGCGCCCGGGTTCAAAACCGCTTTGCGCGACGACGTCGACCTGCGGGCCGGCGACACGCTCGCCGTCAACATGGTCATGCAGGTCGGCCAGGTCAACGAATCCATCGAAGTCACCGGCACCGCGCAGTTGCTCCAGACCGAGACGTCCGCCACCGGCTCCGTGGTCAGCGGCAACGTGCTCTATGAAATGCCGCTCTATCAGCGGTACGTCAACTCGACCCTGAACCTGGTCCCCGGAATGTCCAGTGGAGGCTTCGCCTATGGCGGCAGCCTCGGCAGCTATCACCTGGCCGGCCAGCGCAACGGCTCCATCGGGATCTTCGAAGACGGCGTCAATGGCAACGATCAGGCCGGCGGCACCGAGACCATCAAGCCCATTCAGAACTCTGTCGCCGAAGTCGACGTGATCACCACCCTGCCCCCGGCGGAGTACGGCCACTCAGCGGGCGGCGTCATCAGCGTCGTCAAGAAAAGCGGAACCAATGAGCTGCACGGCATGGCCTCCTGGTTCGGCCGCACCCGCCGGATGCAGCACCGCCGCTACTTCGATGGCAAGCGCAGCTCCGATCCGTACCCCGGACGCCCCAACGGCCTGCCCGTGTTCTTCATGCAGCCCGACGCCAATATCGGCGGCCCGGTCTACATCCCCAAGGTGTACGACGGGCGCAACAAGACCTTCTTCTTCTTCGGCTATCAGCGGCTGCACGAAAAGAAGGTCGCCCAGATCTTCCAGTCCGCTCCCACGCCGGATATGCTCCAGGGCATTTTCAACTTCCCCGGCGTCGCGACCAATGCCATCTACGACCCGGCCAGCACGCGCCAGAACCCCGACGGCAAGTGGGCCCGCGATCCGTTTCCCGGCAACCGCATTCCGCTTGACCGCTTCGATCCCGTGGCCAGCAAGGTGCTCTCCTATGACCCCTGGGTGCGCCCCAACCAGCCCGGTTCCTATACCACCAGCGGCCCCAGCAACAACCTGTTGGCCGATGAGTTCTCCCGCGTCTTCTTCAACGATTACAACCTCCGCGTCGATCACCAGTTCTCACCCACGTTCAAGCTCTATGGCAGCCTCACCGAGAACGACCAGAGCGGCTTCGGCCGCCCCAAGCTGATCAAGCCCGACCTCTCCGTGTTCGATGCGGTCGACGGGAACTACTCGCCCTTCCGCCAGCTCAACACCTCGGTGGGCTACACCTGGTTGGCCAAGCCTACCCTGGTGAACGACTCCCGCGTCGGCTACTACCGCCGCCGCAACGATACCAGCGTCCCCTCCAATGGCGGAGACTGGCCGGCCAAGCTGGGCATCCCGAATATCGCTCCCACGCTGATGCCCTCCTTCGGCGTCTACAACATCACCGGTGCCACCCCCAGCAAGACCGTCAATGAAACCGTGTCGTTCCGCAACGACACCACCTGGATGCACGGATCCCATGCGGTCAAGTTCGGGTATGAAATTCTCCGCTACCGGTTGAACAGCGCCAACTTCGCGCGGCCCGCGGTTTTCGCCTTCGATGGCGTCACCTCCGGCCTTCAGTCCAATGGAACCGCCATTCCCAATACCGGCATCACCTTCGCCGGTTTCCTCACCGGGTACGTGCGTCAGGCCACCTTCACCGCCGAGCTCACCAGTTGGCTGCCGCGCTCCAGCATTCACAGCTTCTACATTCAGGATGACTGGAAGATCACGCCGCGCCTGACCGCCAACCTCGGCCTCCGCTACTCCAACGAAAGCCCCTTTCAGACCAAGTACGGCATGGCCAGCAGTTTCGATCCGAACACCCGCGACGACCTCACCGGCGAGATGGGCGCCATCATCCACCCCACCAGCGGCCTGAATGCGCGCGACAACAACAACTTCAATCCGCGGATCGGCCTCGCCTGGCACCCCGTCGAAAAATGGGTGCTGCGCGGCGGCATCGGCATGTACACCGTGGATGTCAAGTTCCCCCAGACGCGCGGGCAGTTCGATGAGTACGTCGCCACCGCCAACCAACAGCCGCCGCCGGGCATCCCCACCCCCATCTACCAGATCAGCCGCGGGCCCGACCCGATCCAGTTCCAGCTCCGCCCCAACGGCACCTCCCCGTTTCTCGGCACCAACTACGGCTCCCGCAGCGTCGAGTGGTGGGACCCCGCACTGCGCAATCCGTACGTACTCGATTTCAACGTCAGCGCGCAGTACGAGTTCATCCGCAACTATCTCCTGGAAGTCAGCTACCAGGGTTCCTCGGGTGTCGGGCTGCTCGAGCGGTGGCAGTACAACACGTTCCCCATCGACTATTTCGCCGGCAACCCCGCCATGCAGAACGCCGTCGACGCCGCCGCCCAGAACTACCGCCCCTTCCCCCAGTTCGGCGATATCCGCCTCCGTTCCAACTTCGGACACAGCACCTTCCACTCCGGAAGCGTGAAGGTCGAGAAACGCATGTCCCAAGGCCTGTATTTCTCGGCGTTCTACACCTACGCCAAGGCCATCGACTCCCAGGACAACAACAACGACGGCAGCGGCGTGGCTCCCATCCAGAACCGCGCTCTCGAAAAGGCGCGCGCCGGCTTTGACCGCACGCACCGCATCATCGGCGTGGTGAACTACGCGCTGCCCTTCGGCGCCGGCAAGAAATGGGCCGCCAGCGGATGGAAGAAGTGGCTCCTGGGCGGCTTCGAGCTGTCCTGGATCCAGACCCAGGAGAGCGGTAATCCGCTCACCTTCAGCTACTCCGGCAGCCCCTTCAACTATTACTCGAGCTTCGCCGGAAGCGCCCGCCCCGACGTCATCGGCCCCATCCGGATCCGCGACAACTGGTATGATCTCGGCGGCGACCGCTTCAACAACGGCAACATCAACTCGGTCTACACCGGCAACCGCAACGGCCTCGACAACTTCACTCTGCCCGGCGGCTGCCCGGAGTCCATCCCGGCCGGATTCGACCGCACCCAATGCGACTTCCGCATCGGCAACGCCGGACGCAACATCATTAGCGGCCTGCCTCTGCGTTGGACTCAGGTCTCCGCGCAGAAGAACTTCCAGATCAAAGAACGCTACAAAGTCCAGTTGCGCTGGGACATGCAGAACGTGTTCAAGCGCTACAACTTCAACGCTCCGACCACCAGCGTGAACTTCCGCAACGTCTCGCAGTTCGGAAAGGTATCGAGCGACCCGACCACTGCGTCCCTGGGCGGCCAGCCCCTGATGAACCTCACCCTGATGGTGCAGTTCTGACGGCGCCGGCGGCAACGGCGGTCGCGTGAGCCAACGCGCGGCCGCCTTGCTGCCCGGCCGTTCTACAATTAGCTCACCATGCTCAACATGCATCTCCGGCTTGCTCTCCTGGCCGGCGTCCTGCTGGCCCACGCGCAGGCGCCCTCCGGCCTGTTCGAGAGCCACTCCGATGTCGGGACCGTCCTGCATCCAGGCTCAGTCCAATACGATGCGGCGGCGGGAACCTACACCGTCAGCGGCAGCGGAGAAAACATGTGGGCCGCGGCCGACGCGTTTCAGTTCGTCTGGAAGAAGGTGTCGGGCGACATCGCCCTGGCCGCCGACATCAGCTTCAACGGCACCGGCGGAGAGGCGCACCGCAAGGGCGTGCTCATGATCCGCCAGAGCCTCGACGCCGATTCCGCCTACGTCGATGCCGCCCTGCACGGCAACGGCCTCACCTCCATCCAGGCCCGCGACGAAAAGGGCGCCCAGACCCACGAGGTGCAGTCGTACCTCTCGGCCCCCCGGCGCCTGCGCATTGAAAAACACGGCGACCGCTTCTACCTGTTCGGCGGCGAAGGCCCCGAACTCCAGATGGCCGGCGGCGGAATGCAGTTGGCCCTCACCGGGCCGTTCTATGTGGGTCTCGGCTCGGCGTATGCGCCCACAACAAGGACGCCGTCGAGCAGGTCGTCTTCTCCAACGTGACCCTCGGCCCACCGCCCGCGGCCGCGAAGCCGGTCCTCTACCGCACGCTCGAAGTGGTGCGGCTGGCGGCGGCCACCGACCACCGGGCCGTGGTCGTGTCGCCCGGCATCGCATCGCCCCGGTGGTCGCGCGACGGCGCGTCGCTCTTCTTCCGGCGCGAGGGCCGCTATGGGCGCGTGCCCGCCGCCGGCGGCAAACCGGAAGTGGTCGATGCCGGACTCGCGATGCGCGAGACCCGCAATCCCTCCCTTTCGCCAGACGGCAAGACCCGCGTCTACAGCCAGGACCACAACATCTACACCGCCCCCGCCGCCGGCGGGAAGCGGACGCGTCTCACGGCAGGCAAGGGAGTCAACCTCAACCCCGAGTTTTCTCCCGATGGCGCAGCCATCTACTTCCAGTCGGACCGCTCCGGCACCTCGCAGATCTGGCGCATGCGGCCTGATGGCTCCCAAGCGGAACCGGTGACCAGCGACGAGTTCCAGAACGCCGGCCCGCGCGTCTCACCCGACGGACGGTCGCTGGTGTTTTTCTCGTCCTCCGGGCCGATTGCCGCGGTGCCCCAGGACCTGACGATCCGCATCCTGTCGCTCTCCGACCAGCGGATCCACGTGCTCACCAGGATCACCGGAGCCCCCGACGATCCGCCGGCCTGGTCGCCCGACGGCCGCCAGTTGGCCGTTCGTCAGCTACCAGCCGATCCCGTAACCCCGCCGGTAGCCGCAGCCCTCCGTCCCCGCCCGGCGCTACGCCTGAGGTCGCGGCGGAGCCGGCGTGAGGCCGTGGCGGATCATGGTCTCGGCCAGCTTCGCCCGGTCCGGCGGCCCGCCGGCCGCCGCGTGGATCACCTCGGCAGACTCGCGGAAATACTCCGGACCGATCGCGGCGGGTGTGATGACACACAGCGCCTTTGCGTCTTCGCCGCCGTTGTTGTCGAACCGGTGAATGGCGCCCCGTGGAATGCAGAGTGCCTGCTCCGGCCCGACGTCGATTGGTTTCCCATCGACAGTCCAGGTCAACACTCCGGCGATGCCGTAAATCGTCTCCTCGTAGTGGTCGTGGCTATGCGCTGGAGCCGCCAGGCGCTGCGCGCTCGGGACGAAGAGCTCAAAGGCCGCGATGCTGCCCGTCGAGTGGTCCCCTGTGAGCAGGAAGCGCACCGCGAGCGGCCCGAGACGGATGGTCTCGTCGGAAGGATTAACGCGGAGGTCGATGGTCTGCACTGTCATTTGGTTCCCCTCATGGTAAATCTTGTTTACTATGTTAGACTGTAAATGCTGTTTACTAACTTGTCAAGCTGAAAATGCCGGGCCCACCGCTCAAGACGAAGGATATGCTCATTGGCGCGCTGCTGCGCGTTCCGGCTCAGGCAATCCATCGCCGGATCATCCGGGAGCTCAACGCGGCAGGGTTTGAGGAGCTGCGTTTGCCGCATATGGCGGTGCTGCAGTTTCCGGGTCCGGATGGAGTTCGCCCGGGCACTCTCGCCGAGCGTGCCGGTATCAGCAAGCAGGCCATGAACCAGTTGCTCCGCAGCCTCGAAAGTCTCGGCTATCTCACCCGGTCTGACGCACCCGGCGAGGGCCGCGCGCGAATGATCCGCTGCACCAGACGCGGGCGCGCCGCATACTCGAAAATCCACGACATACTCCGCGACATCGAGCGCGAATGGAGCGCCGAGCTCGGGCCCAGGGACTTCGCTCAGCTCAAAGAACTGCTCTCCCGCGTCTGGGAGAGCCCGTTGACCCGCTAGCCGGCGGCTCTCGCAGCCGATCCGGAAAAGGTAAGTCCAGGATCACGCCCCACTCGGAGAGAGCCGGTGGTGGCGAGACCGTGATCGCATTCTCCGAGTGGCAGAAAGGTCCGCGCAGAGGCGGCGTAGCGCTTCCCCGAAGGCCGTTTCCCGGCCAATGTCCGAGTAAGGGACAATCTGCCACTAGGAAACGCCACGGCGTATTCCAGGAGTTACAGGCTAAAGGGCGTCGTGCGTCCGATTTTGAGTTCTGATCAGAATCCGAACGAGTTCATCCAGGCTATGAATTTCGCGTGCTACAACCTCCGGACGTTGCCAGTGCGACGTGTATTGCCACACCGGCGGGAGACCCGCCTCAAAGGCGCCGCGCACATGGATCACGGGGTGGTCGCCCACGTACCAGGCGTCCTCGGGAGCAATGCGGAGTCTTTCAATCGCCCGTTCAAAGATCTTGCGGTCAGACTTCCGCAGTCCCTCCCGCTCAGAGATGAGCATTTCATCCATCAGGTTTGCGATACCGAGCTGTCGAATCTTCTGCTCATGCACACTTGAGTCAGGCCCGCTGGTCCAGGTCATTTCCTGCGTCATTCCAGCCCTGCGATGCGTTCTCGGGTGAATGCTTCACCGGCCCGGCTCCGCCAGGGAGGCCGCGGAAAACTCGAGATTCCGGAACAATCCCCGTCCGGCCGCCGTCTACTCCGGTAATGAGATACAGAACTCTTGTTTTCGCCGTGACGCTGGCTCTGCTGAGCCTTACCGGGGCCGCGACCGCCGCGGACCTGACCGGCAAATGGACCGGGACATGGGAATCCATCGGCAACCCGCGCGGAACCTTCACCGAAGCGCATCAGATGACCCTCAAGCAGGATGGCGCCACCATCACGGGCACCACAGGCCCGCGGCCCGATTTCCAATGGGAGATCAAGAACGCGAAGCTCGAAGGCAACAAGCTGACCTTCAACTCGGCGACTGGCCAACTGGAACTCGCGTTCGAGCTCGAAGTGGAGGGCGACTCGATTGCCGGCAAGGTCACCGTGACGAACCGGCCCGGCATCAGTTGGAAGATGGTCATGAAGCGCGCACAATAGCGAGAGCGGCGGCATGAGGATCCCGATTCACCTGCCGGCGTTCGCATGTGCGCTGCTGCCATGGGTCGCACAGGCGCAGCCTCTGGCCGTGACGCACGCGACCGTAATCGACGTGGAAAGCGGCCGCGCGCGACCGGATATGACGGTCGTGGCCGACGGACGGCGCATTGCAGCGGTGGCGCCCGCCGCGAGCGCGAAGGTTCCGCGCGGCGCCCGAATCGTGGACGGGCGCGGCAAGTTTCTCATTCCGGGGTTGTGGGACATGCACGTGCACATGTTCGGCGTGCTGCCGCCGACGGCCGAAGACCCGTCCGGCCGGACGTACTTCGCGCCGGCATTCCTCGCCAACGGGATCACCGGCGTGCGGAGCATGTACGACGACCTGGGCGCGATCCGCAAACTGCGGGAAGAGATACCGGGATTCGAAGTGGTCGCTTCGGGGCCTGTTCTCGACGGTGACCCGCCTTACTTTCCGGGCTTCATTGCCTGCAAGACCTCCGCAGATGCGCGCGCGGCCGTGCAGAGAGTGAAGCGCGAGGGAGGGGATTTCGTGAAGGTCTATTCCCTCCTCTCGCGAGAGGCTTTCTTCGCGATCGTGGACGAGTCAGCGAAGCTGGGCCTGCGCTTCGCCGGCCACTTGCCCAACAGCGTGACGCCGGCCGAGGCGTCCGAAGCGGGGCAACTGAGTTTCGAACACCTGATGGGCGTCCCGAACGACCCCGCTCTGTTCGCCCGCTTTGTGAAGAACGGCACGTGGCAAACGCCGACCCTGGTTGCGCTCCGTGCGCCCGCCTTAGCCGGCGATCCCGCGTTCGAGAACGACCCGCGGGCGAGCGGCGTGCCCGAGCCCATCCGGCAGTACTGGAAGATGCAGCTTGCGGACATGGAACACTGGGCCAATGCGGCAGACCGCAAGAGCAAGTTCGAAGAGCAGTTTCGGACCGTGGCCGCCATGCAACGCGCGGGAGTGAAGATCCTAGCCGGTTCCGACACGCCAAACCCCTATGTGTTTCCGGGTACCAGCCTCCATGAGGAGCTGGCCCTGCTGGTAATGGCGGGCCTGACGCCAGCCGAAGCTTTGCGGGCGGCGACCGTGCGGCCGGCGGAGTTTCTCGGTAGACTGGACCGCGCCGGGAGCATCACTCCCGGCAAAGATGCCGATCTGGTTTTGCTGGACGGCGACCCGTTAGCCGATATCACGAACACGCGGCGTATTTCGGCGGTGATTCTGAAGGGCAAGCTGCGTTAACGACGACGGAAGATTCGCCGAAGTTAGCACGCCTGTCGCTTTCGGCGAGTTCCGAGCGGATGACGCGCGACACGGAGAGTGCGGCTACCACGTTTCGCTCTGCTTGACCTCGGCACGAATCGGCGACGATCTGCCCCCGATTCGCGGGGCTGGCCGCCAGGAAATCTGGTACTTGCTCCTGCCTTGAATTGCGTCTGGGGTAATGGTGCCGCGAGAGACTTGTGGTATCCTCCATTCCCAGGACCAAAGCGCTGGCCCCGAGTCAGGCTGGATCAAGAGAGGAGACCATCATGACACCGAAGACATCATCGATCACGACCGTGGCGGAAACCTTCTTCGAGGCGTGCGAGACGGGCAAGGGCTGGGAGGTTTGCGGTGCGTACTGCACGCCGAATGCGACATTCTCCGCGCAAGCCGAACCACTGGTGGATGTGAAAACGCTCGCGCAGTACACGGACTGGATGAAGGGGATTTTAACCGTACTGCCGGACGCCCACTACGAGGTGAGGTCATTCGCGACAGACATCGCCCGAAACAACGTTGCCGCGTATGGCATATTTTACGGGACCCATACTGGCCAGGGCGGGCCGGTTCCTCCGACCGGCCGGGGAATCGCCACGGATTACGTCTACGTGATGCAATTCGAGGGTGACAAGATCGCGCACATGACCAAAATATGGAACGCCGGTCTGGCGCTGAAGGATCTCGGCTGGGCATAGCAAGTTTTCAACCGACGTACGAGTTGTAAGCCGTTTCATCCCCGTCCAAAACGGATTCCACTTGCCCGGCTGGAGTTGACCGCCGCGCGATTCCGACCGTGTCACGCGTTATCTAGACAGAATGTCGCTCCGAGGGATAGTGTCCAGATTGGCGACGATCCGACCAGAGCGCCGGCCCAACTCCGCCGAACTCGCGGATGGTGTAATAGTAGTGTCCGCAACGGACTATGGCGCTCATCGTTTTCTTGCGAGGGATCAACGTTGGAGGTTACAGGACGTTCCGTCCAAGCATGCTGGCAAGAGAACTGGGCGCCTATGATGTTGTGAATGTCGGCGCTGCGGGCACTTTTGTCGTTCGAAAACCTGGGTCGCGTGCCAAGTTCCTTGCTGAGCTGCGTCGGAAGCTGCAGTTTGAAGCGGAAGTTGCGCTCTGCGACGGCAGCGATCTTGTCCGATTGGAAATGGAGAATCCGTTTGGAACTGAGGCCCCACGCCCTGATGTGGTTCGATTTGTGAGCATCCTTGCGAAAGCTGGCCGCGGCAAGGGTTGCCTTCCGATCGTAATTCCCGAAGTTGGGGAGTGGTTCGTACGAATCATCGGGTCGAAGAATCGACTTGTCTTTGGAGTCTACCGGCGCCACATGAAGACAATCGGCTATCTTGGCCAGATCGACGAACTCTTCGGTGCGCCAGCGACAACACGCAGTTGGAATACAATACTTTCCGTACTGAAAATTTTGAAAGCCCACGAGCGCCAAACAACGGAATGAGCCTGTTGAAAGACGGAGATAATTATCTGATTCCAATGCGAGCAGCGACGTTCGCGAGGCACGATTGCGCCCAGGTGACGCGCGAACCGGGAAGTTGGACGGCAACGATTGTCCGCACGAGGTCAAGTTCCTGTGGGGCGGCGATCCACTCTCGATCCAGAACTCACTTCCAGCGCGGTCCTCGTTGTTTACGCGTTGTTACATTTAGCGTAACCACTTCGACCGCTCAGCATACGGGAAGATGCTGCGTCAAGCACGCGGCGGTGGACTCGGCGTTGGGCGCGGACAGCATCGTCGAGTGGGTGCCGGCGATCTCGACAATGGAGAGAGCGCGAGCGTGTTTGCGCCAGATCGACTGGAGAGACGGGAGGCCGGGTTCCCGCTCCACCGGACTGAACAGCGTCAGTTCGCCTGGATAAAACCCGGGCCGATACCGCGCCGATGCGATCATCGCGGCAGTCGCTACCCTGAGAACACGGATGGGCGCGGCCTTCAACACGTTGGGCAGCGGTGGGCGGTTCTGCTCGGTTTGTGTCGGGTAGCCTCGCAGTCTATCGCGCACATGGCTGGCCGCTCTCCGGATCGCCGCTGGCCAAGTATGGATAGGAGCGGCGCTTGCGTCGGCGGCGAACTGAGCCAATCGTCGGCCGGCAATGGAGAGCCAGACACGTAGGGGCCATCTGAGGCGGCTCATCGTCGTGTCGAAAAGGCCGACCAGGCCGACTTCGTCTCCCCTCTCCCAAAGCCGCAGCGCCATTTCGAAGGCAACGAGCCCTCCGAAGGAATAGCCACACAGGTAGTAGGGACCCTCCGGTTGAAACGCCTTCACCTCTCTCAAATACTCAGCTGCCATCGCCTCTACACTAGGGTGCGGCGGATCCTCGCCGGTCAGACCACGCGCTTGGATGCCGATAACGGCCCCGGGATAGGTCATTCGACGGGTCATCGGGAAGAGTTCCGTGACATTCCCGCCGAGGCCATGGATGAAGAAGACCACCGTGACCGCATTCTCCGAGTGGCAGAAAGGTCCGAGCAGAGGCGGCGTAGCGGATCCCCGAAGGCCGTTTCCCGGCCAATGTCTGAGTAGCCGAGGATCCGACCGGAGCGTCGGCGGTCAGGGCGTTGTGCGCCAAGTTGACGTAACAATCTCGGGGTTCGACCGCCAATGACATAGGCGCCTGCCCTCCGTGCTCGGATGCACTCGCTTTTACCGAGCCGTCCATCCGCCGTCTATGAGTATCGTGTGGCCAGTAATCAGAGAGGCCGCCGGTGAAGCCAGGAATACTACGGAGCCCGCCACATCCATGGGCTGTCCCACGCGGTGTAAGGCGGCAATCCGTTCGACGACGTCGGCCCGAAACGCCGGATCGGACAGACATTCCTCCGTGCCGGGGGTCTCGATGAAGGTCGGGGCAACCGCGTTAACGGTGATATTGTACTTGCCCCATTCAACAGCCAGGCATTTGGTGAGGTGCACGATAGCAGCCTTGGTTGTACAGTATACGGATTCAGTGGGCAGAGCCACAAACCCAGCCTGGGAGCTGACATTGATGATTCGGCCACCCTTCTGCCGGATCATGACACGTCCCGCAGCCTGACTTGCAAAAAACGTCCCCTTCAAATTCACCGCCAGCGTCAGGTCGTAATCCGCTTCCCGCACATCCTCGGCGAGATTGCCTGGCGCAATGCCGGCATTGTTGACGAGAATGTCGAGTTGACCGAAATGCGACAAGGTGTCGTCGACGGCGCGAAAGATCTGGTCGAGGCTCGTTACATCCATTTGCAGCGGAAGGGCACGGCGACCCAAGGACTCGATTTCTCCCGGGAGGCCACCGTGGGCGTTGCGATCACGTAAGCCCAACGCGACGTCCGCCCCAGCTTGTGCCAGGGCGAGTGAGATGGCCCGCCCGAGGCCACGCGCAGATGCTGTCACCAAAGCAACCTTGCCAGACAAATCGAATTGGGGGAACTGATTCACAGAAACCAGACTAGCGGATATTTGAGTACGTTGGTCGAACTCGACAGCGGGTCGGCAGGTGCCGTGACTGCCCGATCGTCTGAACACCCGCCGGACGTTGAGCCCAGATGGCCGGCCTCGTAAAGAGCTCGGATGCTGCAGGGCCATGCCGAGAAGCGATGGAAGAGTGCGCCGTCATCCGGAAGGAATCGGCCCTGGTGCAAGTGGAATCGCCGGGCAAACGATTTCGCCGCCCCGCCCTCAGATCCTTTAAAATAACTGCCGGAAGGGCTTCGCTAGTTCCAAACGCATGGGCAGACCGACGACATTGCTCGAGGGGTTATGCGGTCACGCTCTGTCACTCGGCGCTCAGTCGATTCAGGTGGAGTACAAAGACGGCCAGGAGTGGGTCTTCGCCAATAGAGGGGGTATCGGCATCGGGATCGCGAACTACAGAACTTCCAGCGCCGATGCGCAGGAGTTGCGCCGGAATCTCTACGCCGCCGCCAAAAAGCCGGTTCGCACCGCTATCGGCGGAAAGGTTTACATTCTCAAGGTCGGCGTCTTCGATAGTTTTGGCGAGGATGCCTTCGCGGTCAGTATAGATCCGGCACCGAAGCTCGATCCATCCATTGCGCCGGTATTCACCGCAAAACAAGGTCAATATCTGGCTTTCATCTACAACTACACCAAGATCCACCGCCAGGCTCCCGCCGAATCGGACCTGGAGCGGTACTTCCGGGTTTCCCCGCCCGCGATTCACGACATGATCAAGACCCTCGAGCGCAACGGCCTTATCGAAAGAACGCCTGGGCAGGCCCGATCTATTCGCCTGTGTGTACAACCCGAGAACCTGCCGCGGTTGGAATAAGATTCATCCGACAGCCCATCGCACCACAAATCGGTTGGGAGTGGGGATTTCTCAAACGCATACGATTGGCGCGCCGACAGGCGAGCAGAGAACGTTATTGGTGTCGGCTCTAAACTCTAGAGCCGAGCTTCAATTCGAGCACGAAACCTGGATCCAACAGCTAACGCCGGTAAACGCCAGAGCTGAAAAATCATTGCTCTTCGGACGGGCTCCCCGCGCCGTATGGAGGTGTGACCGTCACTGCACGGTTAAGACGAGCCCATCCGGGCCCTCCCTGCCGCCCTGCACGATTTTGATCGCTTGATCGCCTGCCGTCACCGCGGGTACCCGCACGGCGATCTGGTAAACCGAGGCCAATCCGGGACTCATGGCACCGCTGACAAACTCCGCCGGGATGCCTCCTATCGCGATATCCGGCCGTGTCGCGACATTGTACACAGGGCTGGCCGGAGTAACCATGTCGCCGGGCAGGGGCGGCGTGGTCGGCCCGAAACCGTTGCCCCACAGAATAATCACTTCGCCCGGTTTCGCCGGAACTGTGGTCTGGCTGGCGAAGGTTCCGTTTCTTGCGACGATGCTGAAATCGATTCGCGTTGCGACCGGCTGGTTGTCGGGCCACATGAAAAAGGCCGGAGAGAACATCTGGACCTTGACGTTTGTGGCGTTGCTAGTACCGGCGCTGGTTGTGACCTTTACGGGAACGCTGTCGCCCGCGGGCGTGTCCGCGGCGGCGATCGCATTAATCTGGCCGGGGCTGACGTATTCGATCGCCGCGGGTTTGCCCCCAATCGTGACGCCGACTTTGTCGAGAGACATCGGAAGGGCGCCGTTCACGAAATCATCTGTGCGCCACACGCGCCCCGCGGCAGGTGTATCCGGCGCGAGATTGAAGCCCTTAACCGCCACGTACGATTGCGGGGCGATCCTCTGCCCGGCCTGAAAGCTGGCGCCGTTGGCAACGCCGCCATCCAGGAGGATGGGCGGGCCCGGCGGGGCGAAGGCTTCGTTGTCGTCCAGCAGCGGGGCGGCACTCAGCGCGGCCGCCCGGCCGCCGGCCACGTAGAGAATTCCATTGATTACGCCCGCCGCCGCCTCGCCACTCACCGTCGGCATCGCCGCTTGGGCAGTCCATTTGTTCGCCACGGGGTCGTACGCCTCAACGCTGGACATAGCGAAGGCTGTGACCGGCTCAGGGTACCCGCCCGCCACGAAGAAAACGCCGTTAATCACGCCGCATGCGGCCCTGTCTCGCCCGATCAGCATCGGAGCCCTGGAGGTCCAGGTGTTCGTAACAGGGTTGTAGGCATCGACCAGATTTGAGGGGAAGTTGGCCGTCACGTGGCCGCCGGCGACGTAGATGATACCGCCTATGACGCCGACGCAAGGCGAAATATGCGGTCGGGGCCCCGGAGCTTTGGGGGTCCAGGTGTCCGTCGCCGGGTCGTAAGCCTCGTTGCGTGTCGAAGATATCCCGCCACCAACTGTATAGAGGATTCCGTTCACGGCTGCGACGCCGAACTCACCGCGCGCCTCGCTCATCGGTGTCTTGGTGGACCACGTGTCCGTTACCGGGTTATAGGCTTCCACGGTTGCCACGGACTCAATACCGCTGAGATCCCCTCCCATTACGTAGATGATCCCGTTCACGACGCCTACGCCCGGCAGCATGCGCGGGGTCGGCATCGGCGCTTTGCTGGTCCAGCGGTTTGCTACTGGATCGTAGGCGGCGGTAGACGCTGCCAGTATCTTGACTGTGGGGCCCGGGGTGAGTCCGCCAAACACGTAGAGAGATCCATTCACGACGGTACTCCCCACAACGGCCCGCACCGCCGGCATGGGCGCCCGGCTGATCCAGGTGCCTTGAGCGGATACTTCGCGAGGCGAGATCATTGCCAGAAGGGAACACGCCAGTATTGAGAGGCTACCGCTGTGTTTCCGGGGCTTCGGATTTCGCGGTCCGAGACCAGCCGCACCGGAGCGCGACAGGAGCCTAGGAACAAATCTGTCAGAGCGCATCCTTTACCTCCTCTTGGACGAACTCGGTCGCTGACCCTAAGGCCTTATGGCGTCTCCCGAGCGAAAGATCATGCCCGAGATATTCTGAAAACAGAGTCTGCACTCGATATCTACGCCCACTATTCTTCGCTGTCAAGGCGGCACGTGACATTGACAGCCTGTCAGGCGATAGTGGCGACAGGCGGCGCGAAGGCGAAGCGCGGGCCCAGAAAACCGGCACGCGGACATGTGTGCCGCCAATGCGCCGCTGCCCATGGAGCGAAAGGTTAAGGCGGAACTCCGGGGTTGCATCTACCAGTTCGCGATCGATTCCCCGGGGCCCATTGAACCTTGGGCCGACACGGAACTGAGGCGGAAGAAGTGGGAGCCAGAGGCCTGGGACCCGGATCCGTTTAGCTGCCAGCGGGATAGCTGTTGGTAAACGCCGCTCACGGCAGCCACTTTGACCAGTCGCCATCCCGCCGATGTGGCCGGCGTGGGCGCGATCTTGGCTGGATGATGGCGCATCCGGAAGTTGAAATCGGGCGCAGTCCACTCGAGCCACGGTCCGGAGGACCTGCTGAACCGGGCTTATGCCCTAGCACGCCCGCTTGTTTTGCGACAGGTTCTCGGGGCCGGGCCCGTTGAAGGCCGCCATCGCATTGAAGTCGGGTTTGGACCCGGCCGGCCCGCCCGAAGGACCCTGTGTTACTCGTACCGCAACGCCTCCATCGGGTCCACGCGACTAGCGCGCCGGGCCGGCAGGTACGCCGCCGCCAGTGCGATCGCCGTCATCGCCCGGGCGCCGAAGACGATCGGTCCAACCCCCTTCACCGACAGGTCCGGGATCAGGCTCCCTGCCAGTCGTTTGCTGGCGTACGCCAGGGGGGCGCCCATGGCCAGCCCCACCGTCACCATCACCGCCGCGTCCCCGAGCACCATCCGCGCCACATCGCCGCTGCTTGCGCCCAGCGCCATGCGGATCCCGATCTCGCTGGTGCGCCGCGCCACCGTGTACGCCAGCAGGCCGTACAGGCCGAGCGCCGCCAGCGCCGACCCCAGTCCGCCGAACAGGCCCGACAGCGTGGCAATCAGCCGCTCCACTACGAGCGACGCATTCACCTGCTCCTGCAGGGTGGTAACCCGCGCCACCGGGACCGTCTTCAGTACTTCCCGCACCGCGCGCCGCACATCGCCTGCCACCGACCCGGGAGCGACACTCGTCCGCAGCACAAACTGCGAAGAGATCCGGTCCTCCTGAAACATGTTGAAGTACACCGTGCGCGGAGGAGCCTCGCGGATATCGTAGTATTTCGCGTCGCCCGCCATGCCGACGATTTCGTACGGCTGGTCGTCGCCGTCCAGCGTGAGATGCTTCCCGATCGGATCGCCGCTGCCGAAGTAGTAGCGCGCCATCGCCTGGTTGACGATGGCCACCCGCGGTGGCCCTGGTCCTGGAAGGTGAAGTCGCGCCCCCGCAGCAGGGGCGTTCCCAGCGTCTCGAAGTATTTGGGCGCCACCCAGTTCAACGAAAGGTAGCGGCGATCTTCGGGCCGCTGGGTGAACCCTTCCACCTTGGCGAACCGGCTCGCGCCGGCACCCGATATCGGCGTCATCCCGCTGATGGTCGCCGAGCGCACGCCCGGAATCGCTTCCAGGCGCCGCAACAGCTCCTGGTATGGCTGCGATAATTGCGCGCGGCTGTATCCGCTGCGCGCGGGATCCAGCGTCACCAGCAAAACGTGATCTCGTTGGAAGCCCAGGTCGAGGCGCTCGAGCGACAGCAGGTTGCCCACAAACAACCCGGCGGCGCTCAACAGCATCACCGACAGGCCCACCTGCGCCACCACCAGCCCGCGCCCGAGCAGACGACGCATCTTCGTCTCCCCCGCCCTTTCGCTATCGCGCAGTGAAGACGCGGGAGGCGACCGGAACGCGCTCCACGCCGGAGCCAGTCCGAACAGCAGTCCCGTCAACAGCGCTACCGCCGCCGTGAACAACAGCACCCGCGCATCCGGCTGTACCGCAATCTCCAGGTGCGCCAGGCCCGGTATCGGCCGGCCCGATACCAGTATCCGCACCAGCGCGCCCGCGCCGAAATACGCCAGAAACACTCCCAGCAGGCTTCCCGCCGCGGATAGCAGCAGCGACTCCGTGAACACCTGCCGCAGCAGGCGCCCGCGGCCCGCGCCCAGCGATACCCGCACCGCCATCTCGCGCCGCCGCGCGGTCGCGCGCGCCAGCAGCATGCTGGCCAGGTTGGTGCACGCGATGAGCAGCAGCAGCGCGACCACCGCCATCAGCGCCAGCAGCGGTCTCCCGAACCGGTCGCGCAGGTTCGAGAGCCCGGCGCCCGCCGGCTCCAGTTCGATCTTCAATTGCCGCACCAGCGGGTCTTTGCTGTTCCTGGCCCTCTCCTCGATGGTGAACCGGAAGAGCACGCTCATTTCCGCGCGTGCCTCGTCGATCGAGACGCCAGGCCGCAAGCGTCCCAGAACCGCCAGCGCGGCCCGCGTCGTGGCGGCTTGTGGCAGCCAGACATTCGTGTTCAGCCCCACCAGCAATCCCGTGAATCCGCGCGGCGCCACTCCCACGACGGTCATCGGCGCATCCTGCACGATGATCCGCTTTCCGAGAACGGCCGGATCGCGTTGGAACCGCCGGTCCCAATACGACCAGCTCAAAACCGCCGCCGATCCTGCCCCGGCCGGCGGTTCGTCCCCCGTGCCCAGCAGCCGGCCGATGGCCGGCGTCACTCCGAGCACTGGAAAAAAGTTCCCGGACACCGATTCCCCGCTCACGATTTCCGGTTCGAGACCATCGCCTCGCACCACCACGGGCGAAGGCGCCGTGGCGCTGATCAGGCCCGAGAACACGTGGTTCACGTCCCGGTAGTGCTCATAGCTTCGGCGGCTGAAGTAGCTCCCCCTCGGCTCGCCGGGGTACTTTTCCAGGAGTTCCACAAGCCGTCCCGGCTCCTGCACCGGCAGGCTGCGCAGCATCAGGGTGTCGACCAGACTGAAAATCGCCGTGTTCACGCCCGTGCCCAGCCCCAGAGACAGCACCGCCACCGCCGTGAACGCGGGCGCCCGCCGGAGCGTGCGCAACGCGTAGCGAACATCCGCCAACATCGCCAACCAGTGTACTGGATTCGAGCTACCGGTTACGCAGCGCGCGCACCAGGTCCGGTACGAACTCCCGGAACAGATTCAAACCGGCAGTGCCGGCGCACGTCAACCCGATGCTGATTCCGACGCGATCCGCCCCCTGCCGGGTGGGCGGCGCCCACGCCCGTGAAATCAGGCTCGCTCCTACGATCCCGGTGATACTGGAAACCGAAACCGAATCCCGCCCGCTCCTCCGCCGTGCCACCACCGGGCTGATCAGCGCGTGCAGCAGCCGCGCCGGGATCCCCCGCTTGCCCGATGCGAAGTAGCGGTTGTCTTCCTGGAGGGCCACCGACGTGCCATAGCTCAAGGTATTGCGCACGGCCCGGTACGCCAGGTTGTTGCCCACGCGTTTGCCATACCCCGACGCGCCCCGGCCCCACTCCGGAGGGCTGTCCAACCACTGTGTGATCCCGGACGAAGCGGCCGCCGCAAGCGCCGGCGCATATCCATAGGTAGACAACAGGTACCGGTGAAAGCGCTCATGTTCGGTGATGGGCCCCGGCTGCGAGGGCGCGAGGAGTTCCAGCCCTCTGACGACAATTCCGTCCCGCGACCGCTCGCCGCTCTGGGCGGATTGCGCCGCAGCCAGAGATATGGTTGTCAGAAACAAGATAATTTTGGTCAATGCGCAGTGTCATCCTGCAAGCACCTCGCCGAAGTGCCCCACGGCACAGAACATCGGGCCAGTCCGTCCCCGCAACCGGGCAGCAGGAGTGGGTGGCCAGCACTCGTGCCGCTCTGGCGCCCCGATGACGTCGGTGTTTGCGCCAGCCTTCCGGCCGGGACTCGGAATCGCATGGTATTGTTTGTTTCCCTTTCCCAGTGTGTATCATCGAGTTATCATATTCATCTTCTTCATCTTCACTCATTCTCTAGATGGTGGGTGGCATTGAGACTGGAGAGGAGTCAACGCCCCGAAAGCGCAAGAATCACCCATCCAGCGTGAAGGCCAAGGTCGTCATCGAGGCGAGCAACGCCCAGAAAACGACCACCCAAATCGCCCAGATGTTCGGCGTCCATCCGACCCAGGTTGGGGCTGGAAGTGACAAGCTCTGGCCGGTTTGCCGGATGTCTTCGGCAACGGCCACGAGTAGATCCGACAGCAGACCGACGCGGAGAAAGACTACATCTCGAATCGACAGCGTTCCGCCAACCCACGTAGCGCCCCTGCCGTAACCGTGCCTGATTGCCGATCCTGCAACAGACATCCATCTGGCGTATCCCAGTGGCCGATACGGACATCGACCACCCCTCCACGAAGGCGTATATCCGCAGCAGGAGAGCCGGCTTAGTCAGCCATGGTTCTGGTGTTGGTAAGTACTGTTGCCCGCGCTGTCACTTGGCGTCACCGGGATCCATCGCATCCGGGCGTTACTTCACGCGTACACCACGGTCTCCGCGCAGTGTGGCCCTGAACACACACTAGCCGGAACGAACTCCGATAGGCTGGTCATATGGCTAGTTACACGGACGTCCAGGAACTGTTTCACTCGATCATCAACGAGGCCGGTCCGAAGACTATCTTCGGTGAACCGATCTCGGCAGAAGGTAAGACGATTGTACCCGTGGTCAAGATTCGATACGGCTTCGGCGGTGGTTCCGGTCAAAAACGGGAAGGCCAGGAGCATGGCGGCGGCGGTGGAGGCGGCCTCATGGGCCAACCCGTCGGTGTCATCGAGATCACCAGCGAGCGCACCCGCTTCATACCGATTCAGTCTCCCAACTGGATGCTGGCGGCTGCCGCCGGCATCGGAGTCTGTTTGGGTTTTCTGATCGCCCCCAGGACTGTCGACTTACGCGTGGACAAAAGACGGCGCGACTAAGTCGTTGAAGGTGTCATTCTCGAGGCGGTATAGTCGTTAGACATGCTTGCGCCTCGAGCCGTACTCACCCGTGTTACACGTGCTGCCTTGGCGTCCCTGGGCCTGAGGCTCGCCCGGCCACGGCATGCGCCCCAGCCGGGCGCGCTCCGGAATATGGGCGACGGTCTCTACGTCATTCCCGGCAACGGAGCCCCTGTGGTTTGTATGCCCCCCGCGGCCGGGATCTTCGCCCGCGGCGTGCCGGCCCTGTGCCGCGAACGGGAGCAATAGCATGGATCTGTTTTCCGATGTCCGCTTCGGCTTCCGGACGCTGCGGCGTTCGCCTGGTTTCGCGCTGACCGCCATCGTCACCCTGGCCCTGGGCGCCGGCGCTACCACCGCGGTGTACAGCGTGGCCGACGGCATGCTCTGGAAACCCGTGCCCCTGCCGCGGATCGACCGCCTAGCGATGCTCGTCCAGTTGGACCCCGACGATCCCCGCGACTACTGGAGCATCACACCCGCCGACCTCGCCGATATCCGCGATCAGAGCGCCTCGTTCCAGGACATAGCCACCTGGGACTACCAGGAAGCCAATATCGTGGATGCCGGAGGAGAACCCGAGCGCGTCGTTCAGGTTCGCGTGTCCGCCAATTTTTTCGATCTCCTCGGCGTCCCTCCGGCGCGCGGGCGCGGGTTCCTTCCTGGTGACGACCAGCCCGGGCAAGAACGCAAGGTGGTGCTCGGAGACAGCCTCTGGCGCCGGCGGTTCGCGGCCGATCCGGACATCGTCGGCAAAACCATCCGGCTTGACGACCGGAATTTCGTGGTCACCGGCGTGATGCCGCCGCGCTTCGATTTTCCCAAGACCGTCCAATTGTGGACGCCCCTGGCCCTGCAGCCGGATGAACGGAATTCCCGCACCAGCGATTTGCTCCGCCCCGTCTGTCTCCTCGCGCCCCGCGTCCCCGTCGATCAGGCCCGCGCCGAGATTCAGGGAATCGGCGCGCGGCTCGCCGCCCGCTACCCGGCCACCAATAAGAACCGCCGCCTGACCGTGGTGTCGCTGCATCGCTACCTGATCGGCGAATACAGCTATCAGTACGTGCTCATGCTGTTCGGCGCAGTCCTCTTCGTCCTGCTCATCGCCTGCGTGAACGTCGCCAACCTCCAGTTTGCGCGCGCCGCCGGCCGGTCCAGGGAAGTGGCCGTGCGCGCCGCGTTGGGCGCGGGCCGCGGGCGCGTCGTCCGCCAACTGGTCACCGAAAGCGTTCTGCTCTCGCTCGCCGGAGCGGCCCTGGGACTCCCGGTCGCGGCCTGGGGACTCGACCTGATCCGCGCCGGCATGCCCGCCGAAGTCGAAAAGTTCATCATCGGTTGGAGGGAAATCCAGTTGGACTCCCGGGCTTTGGCATTTACCTTTTCGGCCGCCGTGCTCAGCGGGATTCTCGCCGGTCTCGCGCCCGCCCTTCAGGCTTCCCGCCCCAACCTGGTCGAGGCCTTGAAGGAGGGGTCGCGCGGTTCGTCCTCCGGACGTGGAAAGTATCGTCTGCGGGGGCTGCTGGTGGGCGCGGAGGTGGCCCTCGCCGTGGTGCTGCTGGTGGGCGCCACCCTCATGGTCCGCGGCTTCCATGCCCTGGTCAACCAGAGTACGTCGTTCGAGCCGGCCACCATGCTTACCCTGCGCCTTTCGATCACCGCCGGCAGATATCCCCAGCCTCATCAGCAGGCGGCCTTCTACCGCGGCGTGCTCGACCGCGTTGCCGCCCTGCCCGGCGTGCGCTCCGCGATGGCCGTGACCGCCATGCCCTACAGCGACCACTACAGCGGCCGCTGGTTCACCATCGAAGGCCAGCCGCCCGAACCCGGCAATCAGCCTGAAGGCATGTACCAGGCGGTCAGTCCGAATTACTTCGCCACCCTGCACATCGCTTTGCGCGCCGGCCGCCTGCTGAGCCCGCAGGACGGCCCCGACACCCTGCGCGTCGCGGTGATCAGCCGGCGCATGGCGGAGATGTGGTGGCCGGGCGAGCCTCTGCCCGTAGGCAAACGTTTCAAGGCCGGCAAGCCCGATTCGGATGCCCCCTGGATGACCATCGTGGGCGTCGTGGACGACGTGCCTCACGGCATCTACGACCGCACCCCGCGCGAGACCGTCTACGTGCCCTTCGTGCAGGCCCCGCGCGCCGACATGGATATCGGTGTCCGCGCCGCCGGCGATCCGCTGCCGCTGGCGCCGGCCGTGACCGCGGCGATCCGCTCCGTGGATCGCGAGCAGCCTGTCAGCGACATCGCCACCATGGAAATCCTGCGTCATCGCGAGGCGTTGGGGTTGAACTACGTGGCCGTCATGATGGCGGTGTTCGGCGTCCTTGCCCTCGTGCTGGCCGCGGTCGGAGTGTATGGCGTGGCGTCCTATCTCGTTACCGGGCAGACCCATGAGATCGGCATCCGCATGGCGCTCGGTGCCCCGCGCAACGGCGTTCTGGCCATGGTCTTCCGCCGCGGCCTGCTGAGCACCGCCGCGGGCCTCGCCGTGGGACTCGCGCTAAGCTACGAGTTGGCGCGCCTGATGGCTTCCCTGATCTTCGGCATCCAGGCCAACGACCCCGGTACCTTTGCCGGGATTCCTCTCGCCCTGCTCGCCATCGCTGCCGTCGCGGTGTACGTCCCGGCCCGCCGCGCCACGCGCGTCGATCCCGTCATCGCCCTGCGCGACGAGTGAGCCTCACCGCCGGGCTTCGCCCGAATTGACGTCCATCATGAGGCCGCTGCTGTCCACCGCCTCGAAGTCCGATCCGTGCACCCGGCTCAGCTCGGCGATCACCCGTGACTTCCAGCGCCAGTCCGGCTCTCCGGTGAGGAACCACGACGAGCCGTTATCCGCCAGCAGCATCCCGTAGTCCTGGAGCGCCCTCAGGATCACCTGCGTTTCCGGTTGAAAGCCGCTGATCTCGAAGGTGCGCCGCAAGCGGAACCGCTGCCCCATCGGCGGCAGCGATGGGTCGTTGGACCGCGACGCGAAATGCCTGGCCGGCCACACGAACTCCCGCCGCGTCACTCTCGCCGTAAACCTTAAAGCATGTCCGATACGCCCCGACTTCACTTCTTCATAACGCACCAGGCCGGCGAAGATCGGCAGCCCGGCGGCATCCGCCGAAGTCCAGCCGTACGGCCGCAGCCGGTTGGATCGCAGATCGAAGATCGCGCCCGAGCTCGCCAGCCACTGCCCCGCCCCGACCCGCCGCGCGTCGTACAGTTCATACAGCCGGCAGGCCGCCGTGTCTACCACCAGCACGTGCCGGTCGCTTCCTCCCTCATTCGGTGCGCTGTCGGGGATCCGGTACGGCCCGGGCTCGCTCTCCGAAGCTCCGTCCGTGAAAGTCACCTGCGCCGGTGCCACACGCTCGTCCGCCAGCCCCGCGGGAATGCCGCCCGCCACTCCGAAGTCCGCGTGCAGCGGCAGGCCCGGTCCGATCGATTGGATATAGGTCTGCGACCGCGCATCCACCGGGAGGTCGCCAATCGGCGTATTCCAGATGTTGTTTGCCGGGAAAATCGAGCATCCGCCACTCAGTTTCACATTGACACCCTTGCGGAAGGTCACCAGGGCTAGAACCCGATCCCGATACGGCATGGCCAGCCGCAGCAGCCCGGCGCCGGGAACCGCCAACAGCGCGGCCGCCAGGACGATCCACGCCCCCCTGTGCTCCCGCCAGCCGGCCCGGCCCGATTGGCGCAGCACCAGGTACGCCAGCGCCGTCACCGCCACCCACAGCGCCGCTACCGGAAACACGAAAAGGTACCCGCTCATCGCCTCGCCCCCGGCGGGCGGCTTAACCCCTGCAGGCTTCCTCCACGCTCGGGTAGAAACGGAACACGGTGTCCAGCAGGCTCACGTGAAACGTGTCGTAGAGATGCCCCGTGGCGCCGGCCATGCACATCTCGCCCCCGGCGGCCATGATCTTGTTGTAACTGGAAATGAAACGGCCGATGCCCGTGCTGTCGATATGTGACACCCCAGCCAGATCGAAGATGATAGTCCGCTTGCCTTTGCCCAACAGTTCATCCACCTGGGTGACGATCCGCTCGCTGTCGGGACCCATCATGATCTTTCCGGCAAGCGTGACCACGACCTTGCCGGGTCCAATTTCGTTCTGCGTGATGTCCATTCTGAAACCGACCAGTGTACGCCAAAACGCGGCTCTCGCGGCGTATGCCGGTTTTTCGCCCGATTTGTACCAAAAACACTATCTTGGTCCCGGGGAGTACAGATAGTACGATTTGGTACGAGCAAAATCGGTCGTCGCACCTACAATTATTCCAGCAGCCGCCGATTGAATTAGCAGGAAAACTTGATGTCTATCGTTTACATTTTCGTCTATCTTCAGTTGCTGGACCTGCTTACGACCTTCGTCGGCTTCCGCATGGGCGCCTCCGAGGCGAGTCCTTTTATCCGTATGCTCATGCACGTCACACCGGGTTTCGGTGTCGTCGCATCCAAAGTGCTCGCCCTGGCCTTGGGCGGGCTGTGCGTTCACCTGGGAAAACTGCACATCGTCCGGTGGATTACATATTGGTATGCCGGCCTGGTGATCTGGAATCTGACCGTGATGCTGGCGGCGCCTGGGTTGGCGCATTGATCTCCCTGGCCCGGCGCGGGCGCCCCCGGGTCAGCGCGCGAACCAGGAGGATGTCAGCAGGAAAAGAGCGAGTAGCCCTGCGTCCACGGCGATCCGCCGCCAGGGAATCGATTCCAGGTTCTCCTCACTCAGCAATTGGGCCCCGGAGCCGATCGTGTTGGCGATTCGGGAATACCACATGCGATGTCCCTCCAGTTCAGTTGTTTGCAAATGTTGGATTGCCTCGGTTCGAAGCTGCCCGGGAAAGGCCGGAACACACGCCCGCCGCAGACACACCACCCACCGGGACAGTGAGACCGGTACATGTGCCCACCGGCTTCGGGTCGGAAAACTGGAACTACGCATCGGCATCAGGTTCTCTCCAGTCGCACGTTGTGGAAGTTCGCCGGCAGTTCGAACGGCGCGGCGACATCGCTCACCGGCTCCCCGATCTGTCGCAGATTCGCCTCCGCCATTCGCGAAGGAACCTCCCCCGCCGCAAGCCGCAGGTACTCGATCTTGAACGGGTCGATTCCCATGATCCGGCAGCAGGTGGCGTCTACTCCCACCGGATCGCTGCCGCTTACCAGGATTCCCATCTCCTTGGGCACACCGTGAATCGGGCCGTTGCCCTCCATGGCCACCACCCCGTCTACAATGGCGAATTGTCTGGGGAACACCGCGTGCAGGTCGGCGATGCACTCCGCGATGCCCGCCCAATGCAGCACGTTTTTCGGCCATCCATAAACGCCGCCGGGCACCACTCCGAACAGGTTCTTCATGGAGAGCGTTGCTCCCACCCAGTGATGCGTCTTCATCTTCGGCAGTGAAATCAGCAGGTCGGCGCCCAGCGCCGTGTTGGGGAGGTAGATCTGGTCCAGGCGGGAGAGCAGGCGGTCAGGCCGGATGCGTGTCACGTCATCTGTATTGAGGTCGACGAATCTTTCTTCGAACTGCGGAACCGTGTGGAAGTAGCCCGCCGCATCCGCCAGGTCGAGCGTGTTCCGTCGATGCCCCGGCCCTTCCGCAATCCTTACTCCGGCCGCGCCCATCGATAGCAGCGCTTCCAGCGTGGCGTGTACCAGCATGGGATGCGTGTTGACCGTGCTTCCCGGCTCGAATTCCACCAGGTTGGGCTTGATAACCACCTGCCGTCCGCGGACGTCCACTTGGTGCTCATCGAGCAGCCGCCGCACCGTCTCGTATAGCCGCTGGTCGTAGGCTGGGGCGCGGATGATCGAAACCGGCGAAGGCGCCACCATCGGGACCTTACGGCTGCAACCGGCCATCGCGGCGGCTCCGGCTGTGGCCGCCAGCAGTTCGCGTCGGGTGAGAGTCGTGCTCATGCGTCAACACCAAAGGGGACTTCGCCCGCTCTCCGCCGCGCCTGCCAGCGCCTGCAACGAGACATCCGGCATCGTACGATACGCGATCCCGCGGGACGCGCGGTAGCCGGCGGGTAGAGCCCCCTGGGCCGTCAGGCCCAGCCGCAGCCAGTTGCTGGCATCCGCCGAACGGCAGCCTTCCAGCAGGCCGCGCGCCACCGTCAGAGCCCGCTCCATTTTCGGACCCTTCGCGCCGCGCAGGGCGGCCAGCACCAGCCCCGTGATTTCCGGATATGCATGCGCTTCATATCCCAGGTCGGGTACGCTCCCGTGGTTCCAGCCTCCATCGGCACACGTGCGGGAAAGAAGAAACTGCTTGCCCGCTTCAATCCGTTCGGCTACCCGGCTCGACGGCTGCCGCCGCTGCTCTTTTTCCAGCGCCAGCACGGCCAGCGCCGTGGGTGCCACCCAGGCCGCTGTGCCCGGCACCCATGGCCAACCCGCGTGCGCCTGCTCCGGCGGGATCTTCCTTCCCAGCAGCCAGGACCGCACCCGGTAGTCCAGTCTCGATTCCATCCCTGTGATTCCCAGCAGCCACGCGACCGCCCGCGCGTGGGCGGTCTTCCCGAGTTCTTCCGGCGGCAGCAGCGCCACCAATGCCGTCACCCAGCAGCATTCCGCCACGGATGCCCGTGCCGGCCAGCCGCCGTCCGGCCTTTGGATCCCCATCAGCCACGTCACCCCTTTCCTGGCAGCTTCGATCTCGCCTTCGCCCAACAGCGCGAGGACGGCCCACACCGTGGGTTCCGTCCACGAGCCGCCCCGCACGTAGGGCCAACCGCCATCCGGGTTCTGTTTCTCGGTCAGTGTCTCCAAAGCCATGGTGAGCCGCGCTGGCGGGAGCGTGCCCGGCTGCGGCAGGTCCCGCGCCAGCCTCCGCAGTGGGTATCAGCGGAGCGCACTGCGCTTGCGGCGGCGCGAGAGAAGCAGGACGAGCGTGATGCCCGCGCCCAGCCAAATCGTACCTTGGATCGCCAGGTGCACGTGCCAGTCTCCTTTCGTCTTGGCGTGTGTCTCGTTGTCGTCTTAGTGTTGGGTTCTGCGGGAACGGCGGCGCTTCAGGAAAACCAACAGGACGCCCCCGGCGAAGAGCCAGATCAGGGTCTGAATTAAAGTGCTGCTCATCGTTTTGTCTCCTTTTCTTACGTGTGAATGTTCCTCATCATCGGGAAGAGATACTTGAAGACCTGCAAGAGTCCCGGTCCCGCCGCCACGATCAGCATCGATGGCAGGATGAAGAAGAAAATCGGAAATACCAGCTTCACGCCCACCTTGCCGGCTCGTTCCTCGGCTTCCTGCCGGCGGCGGGTGCGCAGGAAATCGGAATGCGTCCGCAGGCGACTCGCCCATGCTCGTTCCGAAACGGTCGCTCTGCACCAGGATCGCCACCAGCTTGCGAAGCTCGCCTTCCCCCGTTCGGTCGGCCAGGTTGCGCAACGCATCGGCTCGCCGTTTGCCGGCCCGCATTTCCAGTGTGACCAGCGAGAGTTCCTCGCTGAGTTGCGGATGGCTCACCTGCAGCTCGCGCCCCACGTGCTGCATCGCCATATCCAGACCGAGGCCCGCTTCAATCGACACCACCAGCAGATCCAGCGCATCCGGCAGGGACAGCCGCAGGATCTCCTGCCTGTGCTTCGCCTTCCGCTCCAGCACCATCTTGGGAAGGATCCAGCCCACCAGGCAGCCGAATGCGATCATCACCACGTTCATGGATGCGTTCGCCGAAGCCATGCGCGCGCTCGCCATCACGCACAGCATCAGCATCGCCAGCGTGCTGATCAGGCGTGTGCCGTAGAAAATCGATAATGCGTGCTCGGAACGGAACCCCGCCCGGATCAGCAGCGTCCGCAGGCTGGCGACCTCTATTTCCGACGTGGGCACTTTGGAACCGATCTCCTGGAGAAAGGTCACAATCGTGCCCGGCTGGCTGTCCATATCCCCCGTCGCGGTCTGGCCCCCGAACTCGCTGGTGATCACCGGCCGCCCGAGCTGTTTCAGCATCCGCCCGGGCAGATAGAACAGCCGGTACCCGACCCAGCTCATCAGGACCATCAACATCAAAAACGCGCAAATGGCAAATATCAGCGGATGTTCCATGTCACACCTTGATGTTTATGATCTTCTTGATGCTGATGTTCCCCAGGACCTGGGCGATGATCGCCCCTGCGATCAGCTTCTTCCCGTCCGGGTCCGCGGCCATGCCCTGCAGGTATCCCGGCGCCACCACCAGCAGTCCGAGCATCGTGGCCACCGGCAGCACGGTCAGGATCGTGGCCGTGAGGCGCCCATGCGCGCTGGCCGCTTTCACCTGGCCTTTCAGCCGGAACCGCTCGCGGATCACGTACGCCAGCCGCGTCAGGATCTCGCTCAGGTTGCCGCCCGTCTGTTTCTGCAGCAGCACCGACGAGGTGAAGAAACGGACGTCCAGCAGCGGCACCCGGGCGTTGAAGTTGCTGAAGCGCGATATCCAGCGGCGCGCCCAGGTTCTGCTCGTTGAACAGGGCGCGGAACTCCTGCCCCAGCGGATCCGCCATCTCCTCGCCCACCATTTCCAGGCTGATGGTGAAGGCATGTCCGGCGCGCATCGAGCGCGACAGGAAGTCGAGCGACTCCGGGAACTGCTCCTCCAGCGTATCCAGCCGCTTCTTGCGCTTGGCCCGCACGTACAGGTACGGCAGAATCCCGCAAACCGCCGCAAACACGGTGGCCGTCGCCAGCGGGCTCAACAGGATCGGGAATGCCATGCCGAGCAGGAAGCCGGGTATGGTCATGATCCCCATCACCGTCAACAGCCGCGTGGCCGGCCAGTTCAGCCCGGCCTGCTGCAACTGTTCCTGGGCGTGCCGCGTGAACTGCAGTGAGCGCAGCAAGCCTTTCACGCCCGCTTCCCGCTCCGGCTCCATCTCTTTCAGCAGGCTGGCCACGGCCACCACGGGTTCGCCCGCGGCCGTCTGCAGCATGTCCACCACCTGCTTCTTGCGGCGCGCTTCAAAAAACTTCAAGCCGGCGCTCACCGCGAACAGGATGAGGAAGAAAACGATCAGGAAACAGGCCACTACTACCGGCATCAGCTGATCTCCACCACCGTCTGGAAGAGCTGCGGCGGCAGTGCGATGCCGCAGGCCTTCAACCGTTCATAGAACTTCGGGCGGATTCCCGTAGCCCGGAAACGTCCCAGCACCTTGCCGTTCTCGGTGATGCCGGTCTTCTCGAACAGGAAGATGTCCTGCAGCGTGATAATGTCCTGCTCCATGCCGACCACTTCGGTGATGTGCGTGACGCGGCGCGAACCGTCGCTGAAGCGCGCCACCTGCACAAACAGGTTCACCGCCGAAGAGATCTGCTGCCGGATGGAACGGATTCCCATGTTGGAATTCGCCATCCCCACCATCACCTCCAGGCGGCCCAGGCCGTCTCGCGGCGAGTTGGCGTGTACCGTGGTCAGCGAGCCGTCGTGACCGGTGTTCATGGCCTGCAACATGTCGAGCGCTTCGTCGGCGCGAACCTCGCCGACGATGATGCGGTCGGGGCGCATACGGAGGGCGTTGATCACCAGTTGCCGGATATGAATGGCGCCCGTGCCTTCCACGTTCGCCGGCCGCGTTTCCATGCGCGCCACGTGGGTCTGCATGCAGCCGTAGTTCGGCGGCGTCTTCGATGGTGACGATGCGCTCGTCCTCCGGGATGTAGGAGGAAAGCGCGTTGAGCAGGGTCGTCTTACCGGAGCCGGTTCCGCCGCAGATCAGGATGTTCAGCCGCGCGCGCACGCACGCCTTCAGCAGGTCGAGCATGCCCTCCGTCAGGGTCAGCTTGGTGACCAGGTCTTCGCCCTTCAGGCCGAACCTGCCAAAACGGCGGATCGAGAGCAGCGGGCCGTCGACCGCCACCGGCGGGATGGCGGCGTTCACGCGCGAGCCGTCCGGCAGGCGCGCATCCACCAGCGGCGAGGATTCGTCCACGCGGCGGCCTACCCGCGATACCACTTTTTCAATGATGCGCAGCAGGTGCGCGTCGTCCTTGAATTCCACCGGCGTGCGGTACAGTTTGCCGGCCGCGCTCCACATAGACCAGGTGCGGCGTGGTCACCAGGATGTCGGACACGGTTGGGTCCTGCAGCAGCGGCTCGAGCGGACCCAGGCCGAAAACCTCGTCCAGAATCTCTTCGATGACCCGGTCCTTCTCCACCAGGCTCAGCGGGGTCTTCTCTTCTTCCACCAGCTTGGCCACCGCCGCGCGGATCTCCGCCCGCACCCGCTCTCCCGCCATGGAGGACAACACCTCCAGGTTGATGCGGTCCAGCAGCTTGCGGTGCAGCGTGAACTTCAGCTCCTGGTACTCCGGAGCTGTAGCCCTCGCGGTTGAACAGCCGGTTGACCCAGCCGGTTTCCCGGTTATCCCCCGGCCTCGAAATCGTATCCAGTGCAACGCCCATTACGCCCTTTCGTTGCGCAGGCTCTTCTGCCTGTGCTGTTTATTTTTCGTGCTCCCACTCGCTACGCTTGCCTGCTTCACTTTCCGAACAACGTGAACTTTTTCTTCGTGACCTTGTCTTCTTCCGCGCCCGTCAGCTTGACCGCCAGCTTGGCCAGGCTCTTGCCCAGCTCCGAATTGCGGTTCAGCATGCGGCCCTTCCGCGTAGGTCTCGTACAACTCCGGATAGTCGTTGGGAATCATGCAAGAAGATCGGCACCCCCAACATCTTCTCCAGCTCACCGGGCGTGATATCCAGCCGTTTCGGCGAGCGGTTCAGGATCAGGCGGATCCGCGCTTTGCCGTACCCGCTGTCCAGCAGCGTCTGGATGATCTGCTTGGACTGGTGCAGCGCCGGCACTTCCAGCGTCGTCACCAGGCACACTTCATCGATCTCGTCCAGCGCCGCCATCGAAAGCCGGCCCAGGCTGCGGCCCAGGTCCACCAGGGTCCAGTCGTAGAGCGGCCGGGCAAACGCCATCACCTGCCGCACCTGCTCGTCCTTGGGCTGCTGCTTGGAGCCCAGGGCCAGCGGCGCGGCTATGATCTCGACCCCCGGAATGCCGTTCGAAACCAGCGCCTTCCAGTACGAAATGTCCAGCCGGTGCAGGTTGTTGAAGGCATCCAGGATGGAGTAGACCGCCTTGGTCTTGGTGATGAATCCGACCATCCCCGCATCCAGATCCAGGTCCGCCAGCAGCACCTTCTGATTCAGGCGGCCCGATTTCGGCCGCCACGTGGCAGATCAGGGTGGTGGCCCCGCATCCGCCCTTCGCGGACAGGAATCCGAAGCACTTGCCGTTGATCTTGGCGCCGCTCTCGCGCCGCTTGCTGCGCTCCGCGGATCGCTTTTCCAGCGCCTTGCGAAGCGAATCCTGCAGCGGTGGATACAGGTACTCGTGAATCCCCGCGCGCAACGAATGCGAGAATCGCCTCGGCGTCCGCGGCGACGTTCAGCGCGATGATCATCGGGTCGCCGATCACCTTGCGGATCGGCACCACCACGTTCTCCAGCGGATCCTTCCGATTGCTGATATCAACCAGGACCACGTCGGGCCGCATGCGCTCGAGGCGCTCCAGGAACGGGCTCAGGTCGCTGGTGTCCTGGTGTTCCACAATTACACGGAACGGCAGGTGCGCCAGGCAGGTCTGCGCCTGTTCCCGCAGGTCTCGATTCTCGATTGCCAGCCCAATGGTCAGGGGATACATAGGTCTCGTCCCGCTCCCGGGTCATTTACCGCCTTGGGGTGCGGGCGCCTGCCCCGCTCGGTGCCTGGCTGGCTGGTGCCTGACCCGCTGGAGCCTGGTCCGCCGGAGCCGCCGGCGCGTTGCCGGAAAAGCTTCCCGGAATCGCGGGCAGCGGACTGGCGCCCGGCAGCATCGGCTTGCCCGGCACCAACTGTTCGTACGGGACGCTGTCCACCGGCGGCTTCACCGGCACCGGGCCGGTCTTATCCAGCCCCGGCTGCCGCAGCGGCGCCGTGGTGTCCGACTCCAGGAACTTCGACGGGAACTTGATGTCTGGCGGCGCTTGCCCGCTCGGAAGAGGCTTCACCACTTCGGGCGTGATGATCACCAGCAGTTCGCCGCTGTTGCGCGAGACGATCTTGCTCTGGAACAGCTTGCCCAATACCGGAATGCTGCTGATCCCCGGCACCTTCGACAGGCTCTCCGTGGTCTGGTTGTCCAACAGCCCGGCGATCACAAAGCTCTGCCCGCTCTCCAGCTCCACTTCCGTCTGCACCCGCCGCGAAGAAAGACCGGGCACCGTCACCCCCATCACCGTCACCGAGTTCGTGTAGTCGAGCGAGCTCACCTCCGGCGCCACTTTCAGCCGGATCGTGCCGCGCGGCGTGATGTTCGGCTCGAAATTCAGCCGGATGCCGTATTCCCGCCACATGATGCTGATGGCGTTTCCGTTCTGCCCCGGCTGCACCATGGGAAATGGAAACTCGCCGCCCGCCAGGAAACTGGCCTGCTCGCCGCTGATGGCCAGCAGGTTCGGTTCGGCCAGCAGTTCCAGCGTCCGCTTGGCTTGCAGCGCCTGGATCTGCGCCACCAGGTTGATGTCCGGCCGCAGCATCAGGATGTTCACTGCCGAGCCCACCGGGATCTTGCCTCGGTCGTCCGGATACAGCGCGTTGGCCGTGCCCAGCGAAGTCTGCTGGTTGAACGACCCGTTCCACAGGTTCAGCCCCAGCTCCGTGCTGGCCGCCCGGTCCATGTTGGCGAAACGCACCTGCAGCAGTACCTGCTGTTCCATGGGCGGAACTTCGACCCGCAACAGGTTCACCGCTTTGCCCAGCGTGGCGGCGATGGCCATCACGCGCTGGGCGGAAATCAGGTCTTTCACCGTTCCCCGCACGAAGGCTGCGTCGTTTTCAAAGGTCACGTTGATGTTCTCGTCCGGAAAGTCGCGGGCGATCTGCTGCCGCGCCGCTTCCAGCCGCGCGCCGCTCATGCGGACCGTCAGGTCGTATACCAGCCGCGTGCCGTTCTGCTGCCACACGATCAGCGAGGTTTCTCCCGGCTGCTTGCCGTTGATCAGCACCTCTTTGGGGTTGACGGCCACCGCTTCGGCGATATCTCCGTTGGAGATGTTCACCCGGACGATGTTCAGCGGGCTGTCGATGATCAGCGACTTGCCGACCGTCACCACCAGCTTGCCTGTCGAACCGGACGAAGGCGCCTGGCTCGCGCCCGGGTTCTGCACCGGGGGCGCCGCGGCGCCATCGGCATGCGCCGGGCGGTTGCTCAGCAGCGAACCGCAGGCGGCCATGGCCAGGATGGCTACTGCTTCACGAAGACGTGACACCTATTTGCCCTCCCCGCTGCTTTCAAATTTTTGCTGGGCTTTCTTGGTGCCCTGGATGATTTCCATGACGAACTGCTCCTTCTTGGGCGGTGCCGCCTCGCGGACCGGCGGCTTCGGAGCTTCCGCCCGCGCACGGCTGCGGTGCCTCCCTGCTCCCGCCGAACAGATACCCCAGCGCCGTGCCTGGTGTCTTTGCGATTTCCCGGTCGAGCGGGTTGCGCAGGACAAGCTGTATCGTGGTCATGTTGGAGGCCAGGCTGAGCTCCTCGGCCTGCTGCGGAGTCACCAGCAGGTTCACCACCTGCACCATCACCGGCTTGCCTTCGGCGTCTTTCTTGAAATCCTGCCCTGCCGACAAAACTTCCAGGTTTTGCAGCATGGTTCTGGTCAACGTGCCCTGCGCGTTGCTGCCGCCGGGCTTGTTGCCGGAAATGAGTACATCCACCCGCATGCCGGGAATGACGAAGCCCGCCACCCCCACCACCTCGTTCACGCGTACCGCTACGGCCCGCATCCCGGGTGGAATCGTGGCTGCCAGGCCCCCGCCTGCACCCTTCGGCGCCAGGCGCGATTCGATAATCGGCTCCTTGTCGTAGATCGTTGTGGTTGCACCGCGTCCCACTACGTCCTGCTACCTTGGTGATGGCGCCGGTCGGAACCCCCCCGGGCCAGTCCGCGAGCCGCACGTCGTCTTCCTTGAGAACTGTTCCGATCTCGATGTTGTGCGCTGCCAGGGCGATCTGCACCGAGGCTTGAGCCGCTTTAGCCGCCGGCGGTCGATTGATCAGCAAGCGGTACAGCAACAGGCTTGCGATCGATGCTACGACAAATGCAAATGCCAGAACCCCAACAAATCGTTTATTCATTTCCGTTCCCCATAAATCCGCACGCCATCGAGCATGTACCGGGGCGGCCGGTGGAACGCCCAGCGTATCGGTCGTGCCGCAACGCGCCTCCAGAGTCAGAGGCGCCACTTGCGCGTTGCGGCTCTATTTCGAGTCCCGCAGTCACCCTCGGGTTATCCCGGGATTGCCCGTACCGGGCCTGGCGTGCCGGACCACAGCCGGCGTACCGGCACACCCTCTACAGGGCGTTCTAGCTGGCGGCGCCGGCCGACGCTGCAGCGTTGGCCAGTTGGTCGTTGGTCACCGTCCAGATCGATTTGATGCTCCCGCCGGCGCCCAGGAAGAGGGCGGCGGATGCCAGTGCTACAAATGCCATGAGCAGGGTGTACTCGATGAGGTCCTGGCCCTGATCATCGTTCCAGAGATTGCGCAAAAACGTCATTGTGTTCGCTCCTATGTTTTCGGGTTGTGTTTGGTGATCGTTCGATCACTTACCTGAGTCGTCGTGACCTTGCGATCACGGCCTTCTCCGCCGTCATTCGCGGCGGCGGAAACTGTGCGATCCCCCGGGTTCGCTGCGGGTCGGAAGACCACCGCGACGCCGTCGTCATAAACCACGCGCCAGCGGCTGGACTCCTTCAACGCGCCTGCCAGCGCGGTCCCCGGGGGCATCAGAATCGTATCTACTCCGTACTGGTTCAAAATTTTTTCCCAGTCGTGGTGCACGCTCAGCACATCGATGTACTGCCGGTCGAAAGCTGTGCCATAGAAATCCGTGCGGCCGTCCACAAACACTTTGTGGGAAGGGTAAAGACTCCAGATCAGATAGCCGCCCCACTGATCGCTGGTGAAGATTCGCGCGTCCGGCATGCTCCGCAGCGTCGCCAGCGCCGCTTCCGGATGTTGGGCGGGATCGAATTCGGCGCGGAACTTCGCCGGAGGGTGCGGCGCGCAGATCAGCAGCGCCACTGCCAGCAGCCCCGCCGCGCTCGCCAGGTGGAACCGGCCCACCGCTTCCATCTCTCCCGCGCCCGCCGCCGCGGCGTTGAATCTCTCTACCGCGCTCCGCAGCCACGCCGCCGCGTTCGACCGCGGCAGCCGCTCCAGCCATTCCTCGACCGAAGCCGCCACGAAAGGCGACGCCGCAATCATGAAGATCGGAATGTTGCGGCCCGCCAGCAGCGCTGCGTGCGCGTATCCCACCATCACCACCGCTCCCGTAAAGCGTCCCTGCACGATGTTCCAGCCGGCCACCGCCACGCCCAGCAACAGCATGCCCTCGAACAGGGTCGCCATCGGATGCCGGAAGCTCAGCGTCAGGTACTCCCTGGTTTGCTCCGCGATGAACGGATCGCGCAGGAATGTCACGACGTGGATGTGCAGCCGGTAGGTGTACGGGTTTACCAGGCTCGCCGCCAGGCAGCCCGCCGCTGCCACCACGAAGATCCGCGCCCGGCGCCACGCCGTTCCCGGGTCCTCGCGCGACGACAGCAGCAGCGCCGGCAGCAGTTCGCCCGCGCCGTAGGCCGCCACCAGCAAGATCCCCAGGAAGAACGCCCCATGCAGGTTGGTCCAGATCAGCATGGCCGCCGGCAGCACCATCGTGTACGGGATCCGGCCCAGGTGCGTGCGGCCTTCCCGCATCCGCTCCAGCGCCGAGCAGAACAGAACCACGAACAACAGCGTGAACAGGTGCGGCCGCGCCAGCCAGTGTATGGATCCGGTGACCACCGCCCAGATCGTGATCCCGAACGCTACCAGCACGTTCGCCTTCCGCCGCAGCAGCCGGAACAACAGCCACGCCATCAACGACAGCAGCGCCACCGAAAAGATGGCCACGGCCTTCAGCCCGCCCATGCCGTTCAGCCACGCGAACAACACGTCGCACAGCCATTCCCACGCGTACCAGGGCTCGCCCGGCTTGGAGAACGAAAAGAAGTCCCGCGCCGGTATGGCGTGGTTGGCCAGAATCCACTGCCCGGTACGGATGTGCCAGCCGGTGTCGCAGTCGCTCAGCAGGACTTTCAAGCCATCCAGGCGGCCGAACAGAAATACCACGGGCGTCAGAAACGCGAAGTCTGCCAGCGATGGCAGCAGTCTCAGCAGGAACGGCGCGCGTGAGGATTCCATATATCGCTCAGGCCATCCAGGTGCTCAACGCCGGCTGTACGCTCTCCATCGCGCGCAGACGGTCGTGGAACGAGCGGAAATCCATGTAGTTTACCTGCAGGGCCACCCGCGGGTAATCCGCCTCCGCCGGCGTCACCCGCATCACCGTGCCCTGGCAATGAATGCATTTCTGGCCGAAGCCGTGGTTTGCCGGAAGCTCGATCTCCACGGTCACGATTTGCCCTACCGCCGGCACCGGCAACGCCGTACCATCCCCCCGCCAGCCAATCAAAAGCCCGCTCCTGCTGATGTTCTCCGTCACCATCGTGCCCTGCGCCCACAGCGCCGGCGAGGTGACGTGGCAGCGAAGTTTGATTTCAATCCGCGGACTTTCGCGCCGGTTGATGTTTTTCATTTGCTTTGGCTTCGATATCGCGAATTTAGCGCCGGAAGCCGAGCCGCATCAATATCGTAAATGGACTATAGGTTGTTGTTCCCGAAGGTTATTACCAAAACGACTCCCCCTTTCGTGGGCACGATATACCACCCCTTTTTGTCCTTTCGTAAGTACCCTCCCTAGGGGTATCCCCGAAGAAGTATTGACGGTTAGTTTACGTTGCGTAGTGCTGATACTAGTACTACAGCAAGGGACCTGATACGTAATTAAATTATTGATAATAATGACTTTAATAGTGGATTATCTCTTTCACAAATATGGGTAATTCCGTAAAATTTACCAGCTATTTACTTATAATATCCGTTGACAACGCCATAGAAACATCGGAGAATCCTTAGAAGATCCCCTGGCGAGAACGACATTCTCAGGCGACTCGGTGCCGCGCGGCGGGAACGGTCGCTGGATGGCTCGAAAGGAACTCATGATGACGCGAATTCTTCTCTATTCTGATGAACCGATCTTGGCCAAGGGCCTGGAGTCGGTGCTGCGGCAGGTGGATGGTTTCGAATTACTTCCCACGTGTTGCACGATCGGCGGTGTTTTGGAGCAGGTGGCGTTGGGTGCACCCGACCTGGTTCTGCTGGACCTGACGCATGAAGTCACCTTCGCCGTACTGAGCGAGCTCAAACACGCCATGATGGCCTGCAAGATTGTCCTGTGGGTCAACACCATTTCCACCGAACTGGCATTCCAGGCCATGGGCTTGGGCGTGAGGGGGATCCTGCGCAAGACCCTCCCCACCGATCTCCAGGTCAAATGCCTGCAGAAGGTCCAGGCCGGCGAGTTGTGGTTCGAAAAAGCCCTCACGGACAGTTTCCTCTGCGCGCGCCGCGTGGCCCTCACGCAGCGCGAAGGCCAGTTGGTCAGCCTCCTGTCCCAGGGTCTCAAGAACAAGGAGATCGCCACCACCCTGATGATCTCCGAAGGCACAGTCAAGGTGTATCTCTCGCGCCTGTTCCAGAAGGTCGGCGTGAAGGATCGCTTCGAGCTGGCCTTGTTTGGCCTCAAGAACCTCACCACCGGCCAGCTGCCGGTGAACGAGAAGGGGCAGCGCGTCGGCGCCGGCGCCATGCCCGGCCTGCGCTCCCTGGTGCTGGAGCGTCCCGTGGAAACCCGTCCCGAGCCTCCCGCCCGTTTCCCGATTCCGCTACGGCCGATGGCCACCCGATACTGACCCCCCCCGCGGCAACGGCGGGGCGCGCGTACAATCGCCCGTGCCCCCGCCGGAAGCCGCATCTGCTGCCGTCGTGGGGGAGGCTCTCTCCCCTGCCCCTGCCGCTCCTGTCCAACTCCTTCCAGGCTTCCCGGCCGTCCTGCGAGGTCCCTACGGACTTTCCGCCGCGGCCAGCTCTTTCCGCGCGCTCGCGGCGTATTCTCCCCGTAATCCTCTATCGAGCGCCGCGGCGATCCACTGCCGCCCTTCCTGCCGGTCGCCCCTGCGCATGGACAACTGCCCCAGCCGGTAGTACGGCTCCGCGCAGGTGGGACAGTAGCGCACCGCCTCGCCCAGGTGCGCCCGGGCCTCGTCCAGCCGTCCCACACCGAGCAGTGCGGCGCCGTAGTAGTACTGGGCTACGAAATTTGCCGGTTCCAGTCGTACTGCCGCGTCGTAGTGCGCCAGTGCACCCTCGATGTCGCCCTGGGTTTCCAGACCCATCGCCAGGCAGCGGTGGGCGGTGCAGGTCGGTTCCGCCACGGCCAGCGCCTGGGAGAAGACGGTCACGCTGTCGTGCCAAGTCCGCGTCTGCGCCCAGGACCGCGCCGCGCAGGCCGCCAGCACGACCACTGCCGCTGCGGCGCCCACCCTCGGCATCGCCTGCGACCACTTCGCCGCGCCCCACACCGCCGCCAGGAACAACCCTAACAGCGGAATGTAAGTGAAGCGGTCTGCCATGGGCTGCATACCCACTTGCACCAGGCCGATGGTCGGCACCAACCCCACCAGGAACCATACCCATCCCGCCATCACGTAGGGGTGCGTCCGCCGCAGCCGCACGGCCAGGTATGTGATCCCCGCCAGCAGCAGCGCCGCGCCGGCCGTCTTCCAGGCTGGGATGGACGCCGGGTACGGGTACAGGATCGACAGCCCCTGCGGCCAGATCGTCTTGCCCATGTACGAGGCGTAGGCCACCACCGCGTTGGCGGCCCGGTGCGCGAGGGAAAAATGCATCCCCGTCCCCATGGCCCCCATCCGGTGCTGGCCGATCAGCGTCACCGCCGCCGAAACGGCCGCCAGGATGGCCATGGGGAATTTTTCGGCGAACGCCCGCCGCCCCAGCGGCCAGTAGTCGATCACCAACAGCAGCAGCGGCACCGTCACCAGCATGGGCTTCGACATCAACCCCATCACCATCGCCAGCAGCACCACTCCGTAGCGCGCGTTGGACGGCTTTTCCGTGTACCGCACATACGCCCACAGCGTGCTGAACAGCCAGAAACCGCTCAGCATATCCTTGCGCTCCGCGATCCAGCTTACCGACTCCACCCGCAGCGGATGCAGCGCAAACAGACCGGCCAGCACCGCGCTTCGCCACACCGCTCCCGTCATCCGCCGGAATACCAGGAACACCAGCAGCGAATTCAGTACGTGCCACAGTACGTTGGTGAGATGGTGGCCGCCCGCCTGCAGCCCGAACAGTTGGCAGTCGAGCATGTGCGACAACCACGTCAGGGGCGCCCAGTAGAACAGATCGTACGTGGTGAAGGCCCACCATACGCCCGCGCCCGTCAGTCCCTGGCGCACGTGCGGGTTCTCATAGACGTAAAGGCTGTCGTCGAAATTGATGAACCCGGCGCCCGCGAGCTGGCCATAAACCGCCAGTACCGCGGCCGCCAGGCCCAAAACGATCAGCGCGGTTCTGACTGGATGATTCACGAGCTTCGCCCCGTCGAGGCGGGTCCGCATGGCAGCGGCCGCGCCGCCCTCGCGCGGCGGGGCCGTTGGCCGCGGTCCTCACCCGGCGCCGCGCCGGCGCCAGGTTCCTTCATTCGACGGGAAGCAGGACCGTGTTGCTGTCCTGCCCGTTGACCCGCACCCACAGCGTCGCGTTGCCGCTCGCCGGCGCGTCGCTCGCCAGGCGGAACCGCACCGCATCCACGCCCACCCGCCCGGGTACCGCGAAAGCCTCGGCCGCCAGCGCGGGCAGATCGCCCATCATCACTTCCGCCGTGTCCTGGATAAGGAACGCGGGTGATTCCGGCACCGCAAAACCGGCCGGGCGCGGCCGGTCCGTGGGTCCGAAGCCCGTGCCATAGACGGTCACCAGTTCGCCCCGCTTCGCAGGGGAATCGGCAGTCACCGCCGTGCCGTCTTCGTGCAACGCGATGGCGAACGAATCTTCGTTCACCAGTTGCTGGAAAAGACCGGGCGCGTTGCGCACCACCTCCACCTTGGCCTGCACATCCGGCATGCCCTCCGCGCTCACCGTGAGCACCTGGGTGCCGATCGCCATTTCGTCCGGCAGTTGCGCGTTGATCTGCCCCGGCGAGACGAAGAACAGGGGCAGCAGCATATCCCCCAGCCGCACCGTGACTCCGCCCAGCGTTTGCGCCAGCGGGCTGGCCGGACCGGTCGCCGTTTCCTGCGCCAGGCTGGCGCCGAAGATCGAGATCACCGAGCCCGGAGCCACCCCCGTCTGCGGCGTGCGGCCCGCGCCGTTGCCCACCCCCGCGGGCGCGATGTACGGCGCGCGCTCGAACTGCGCCCGCACCCATCGCGGCGAGTTCATGCTCACGACGCCCGCCGGGCGGTTCCCGCTCAGGTCGCCGCTCCAGGAACGGAAGCGATAGCCGGGCAGCGCCGAGACCCCCACTGTCACCGTCGTCTGCGCTTCATAGAAACCGTCCGGCGAAGCCGGCTGAATGTTCCACGATGCGCCCTCCGGCGGGTCTGCCGAGGAGACCAGCCGGTTCATCAAACGATAGGTCGCGGTGGCCGTCACCGGGTCCGCAGTCAGTGTGTATGACCATTCCTGGCTGTCGCCGCCGCTTCCCGACCAGCCGCCAAAGTCCAGCCGCGAGCCCTCTCCCGAAGACACGCTGGCCGGGGCCCGCAAGCTCACCGTCGAGCCTACCGGACGTTCCACGTCGCACGGCGTGCTGCAATCCACTCCGTCCACCTGCACCGTGAGGCCGGCGACCGCGCTCGTCACCACCATGTGCCCCACGGGACTGTACGTCGCCGTGAACCGCATGCCGCCGTCCGCCGCCGTGTCCGGCACGGTGATAGTCTGTGCCGCGTCTCCTCCGTTGGACCACGAGCTGAAGGTCCAGACGCGGCCTTTCGCGTCCACCTGCCGCGCCGGCGCCTGCGCCGTGTGAGTTTCACCCACGCCCCACACGAAGCCGTAGGACGGCCAGTTGTCCCGCCCGTCGATGCTCAGCTTCAATCCCGCGGGCAGCGTATTGAAGGCCACTGCCGCGCCGCGTACGAAGGTTGCCGTCAACGAGGTCGGCATGTTGGATTGCCCGACCTTGTATGCATGCGTCGATGCCCCGCCATCGCTCCACGCCGCGAACACCCACCACGTGCCCGTCAGGTCCTGCTGTGGAGACACTGCGCCCACGCTGTGGGTGCTGTCCCATCCCCATTCGAGTGTCGTCCCCGCCGGCACCTGCCCCCGGTCCGCCAGCAGCACCAGGCCGTCCGGCACCGAGTTCAGAGTCACTCGCCGCGTCACTTGAAAAAGCGGGTACACCGTCACCGGCCCGTTCAGGGTAACCGTGTTAGTCGTGCCCTGGATCACCTGGCCCGGCCCCGGCGCCCATCCCGCGAATACATATCCCGGGTTCGGCACCGCCATCAACTGCAACACCCCGCCCGCGCCCAAAAAGATATCCTGGTTCGAGTAATGCGGCGTCCCGCCCACATAGATTATGCCTGGACTCGCGCAGTGAGTCGGATCCGGACAATCATAGTAATTCAAACTCAGTGCATACTCCAGGTTGAACATCGCGCTGATGTTGGTCGTCCCGGCATCCGCCGTCACCGTCACGATATTGCCGCCCGGCAACGCCTGCGACCCCGCCTGCCAGCCCTGGAACGAGTAACGCGCCTTATTGCCTGCCGCGTATTGCACCAGGGACTGCACCGCCAGCGTGTGCTTGCTGCCCACCGGCCACACCGCGCTGAAGGCATGTTGATAGTGCATGCCGTCCACGCTGAAGAAGCCGCCGTCCGGCACCGGAGAAATTCTGACCGTTATTCCCAGATCCTGTGCGTGAACCACCGGCGCGAAGGCCGCCAGGATCACCATCGTAATAATGATAATTGGAGCGAGTCTCAAACAGAATTTCTTCATGGCATTGTGACCGCCATTCCTGCCCATGTGCTTTCTCACCGCTCGCAGTATAGGCGTAAATACCCGAAAATGCACGGCTAACTTTGGTAATGCGGGAGTTATTAGCCATTTCGATCATTGATTACCACGCTGGTTCCAGCTTTAAATCGTAGCGTTCGAAGACCAATTTATATGCGCTGGAACCGTTTTCTGATCACGATCTGGATGGCCGCGGCTGTTGCGAGCGCCGCCATGCCCTCGGTCGCTGCTACGTTCGGGACGGTGGTTCCGATTGGCGGCCACGCTTCCGACATCGCTTTGGATGAATCGCGCGGGGTTCTCTATGTCGCGAACTTCACCGCCAACCGCATCGAAGTCATGTCGACCGCCGATTATTCGATCCATTCGTCGATGAACGTGGCGGCCCAGCCGGGCGCGCTGTCGCTGTCCCCGGACAATCAGTTCCTGCTGGTGGCGCACTTCGGTAACTTCTCCGCGCCGGATACCAGTAAGAACGCGGTGACGCTCATCAACCTCAACGACGACACCCGCCAGACCTTCACCACCGGCGACGTGCCGCTGGGCGTGGCCTTTGTGGCTGACGGCCGGGCTCTGATCATCACCACCGCCGGCGTCCTCCTGTTCGACCCCATCACCGGGGCCATGAACGTCGTGGCCATGTTCGAAGCCCTGGCCAAGACGCTGCCGGCCGACCCCGCCACCTTCCCCTCGCAGGTGATCCTGGCGGCCCTGTCCACCAACCCGGACCGGACCGTGGTCTACGGCGTCGCCGATGATGGCAACTTCCAGGCCTTCCTCCGCTTCGATACCCGCACCGGCCGGCTCTATGCCATCGGCGTCGTGGCCGTTCCCAAGCCCCTGCCGCGCATCGGCGTGTCCGCCGATGGATCCTGGGCCCTGGTCGGACAGTACAAGCTCGATCCCACCGCCGTGGACCTGGCCCAGTTCCCGAATTCCATCGAGTCCGCCAATATCGGCGGCAGTGCCGTCGACTCCAAAGCCGGCGTCATTTATGCGCAGATCCTCACCGCTGATCCCGCCAGCACCTCCGCAGGCAGTTCCTCGTCCTCCTCTACACCGGCGGCTCCCACCGGGCCGCCGGTGTTATCGATCCTGGACGCGGACAACCTCTACGTGCGGGAGAAGCTCCAGATTCCGGAGAACCTCGTGGGACGGGCCACGCTGAATGAAGCCGCAGGACGTGCTCTATGCCGTCAGCGACAGCGGTGTCCTGGTCATGCCGGTCGGCAGACTCGCGCAGTTTCACCGCGTGGCGGCGGAGCAGAGCGACATCGTGGCCGCCGGGAATTTCTGCGACCACAACGTCATCACGCAGACCCTGACCATCACCGATCCGGGCGGCGGCAACACCGACTTCGCCATCGGCTCCAGCGTCACCGGCGTCACCATCTCGCCGGCTTCCGGCCTCACCCCGGCCACCGTGCAGGTGCGCGTGGATCCCTCCGCGTTTCAGAACCAGAACGGCACCGTCACCGTGCCCCTCACCATTACCTCTTTTTCCGCCGTCAATGTCCCCTCGCCGGTGCGCGTGCTGATCAACAACCGCAATCCGGATCAGCGCGGGACCACCGTGAATATCCCGGGCAACATTACCGACATCCTGGCCGACCCGGTTCGCAACCGCTTCTATGTTGTGCAGCAGGACCGCAATAGGTGCTGGTCTTCGACGCGCTCACCTACAAGCAGATCGCGGCCCTGCGCACCTCCGCCACGCCCACCCGCTTGGCCATCACCTTCGACCGCCAGTACCTGATCGTGGGCCACGACAACTCCCAGCTGGCCTACGTGTGGGATCTCGACACGCTCGACTCCCAGATTCCCATCAACTTTCCACCGGGACACTATCCGCGCTCGATCGCCGAATCCGGCAAGTCCCTGCTGGCCCTGGTGCGCAATGTCGGCGACGGCGCGCCCGGAGAAATCGACCGCATCGATTTCGCCGCCCGCCGCGCCACCGAGTTTCCCTCGCTGGGCGTATACAACAACAAGGTCAGCATGGACGGCATACTGGTTCCGTCGCCCAACGGCGCGACCATCCTGGTGGCCAATCCCGATGGCAACCTGATGCTGTACGACGCCAACGCCGATACCTTTACCGTCTCCCGCAAGGACAGCACCAGCCCTGCAGGGCGCGGTTGCCGCTTCCAGCTACAACTCTTACGTGGTCGGTAACACCCTGCTCAACGCTTCGCTCGTGCCGCAGGCTACGCTGGAATCCTCTTCGGGCAAGCCCTCCGGTTTCGCCTTCGTGGACCAGTGGGGCTTCCGCACCACGGTCGCCGGCGCCACCAGTCCGGGCGTGATCCAGCGCGTGGACCCGGCGACAGAGCCTGGGAATCAAGCCCACCCGCATGGTGGAAGCGCCCCTGGCGCCCACCACCGCGCAGCCCTTCATCCGCACCCTGGCGGCGGTCCGCGACCGGAGCGCCGTCCTCGCCCTCACGGTTTCCGGATTTACGGTGCTGCCGTGGAGCTATGATGCCGCGGTCGCCCCGCCCAAGATCTCCTCCGTGGTCAACCTCGCCGACGGCACGGCCCCCGTCGCGCCGGGCGGGCTGATCATGGTCCGCGGCCAGCAGATGAGCCCGGTCAACATGGCTACCAGGGAAGTTCCGCTGCCTACCGCGCTGGGCGAATCGTGCCTCACCGTCAACGGGATGCCCGTGCCCATGCTGTTCGTTTCCAGCACCCAGCTCAATGGCCAGCTTCCGTTCAACGTGGATGGCAACGCCACCATGACCCTGCGCACTCCCGGCGGCATCAGCGACAATTTCTATTTCACGATCTATCCCGCCGCTCCCAGCATCTTCCGTTCCGGAACCGCGGGACCGCAAACCGGACTCGCCACCGTGGTGCGCGCCGACAATAACGAGCTCGTGACGCCCACCAACCCGCTCCACGCCAACGACTCCATCGTCATTTACGCCACGGGCCTCGGCCGCACCGACCCGCCCGTGGAAGCCGGCCTTCCCGCGCCTGCCGACCCGCTGCCCACCGCCATCATCGCGCCCGGTAGTCACCCTGGGCGGGGTGCCGATGACCGTGAGCTACGCCGGTTTGGTGCCGGGTGAAGTCGGTGTGTATCAGATCAATGCCACCGTGCCGTTCAAGGTTCCGCAAGGCCTGAACATTCCGCTGGTGATCGACCAGGGAGGTTCAGCCACGACGCTCGGCGTCCGGGTCGTGAACTAGGAAGTGGAAAGTAACCCGGCCGCGGCCGTTTCCTTCACGGCCGTGGTCGGATAATGCGACTCTGTTCCCTGCCGTGCCCCTCAGGGAGCGGCATTTCGACCAGGAGATTTCGATGAAAGCGTTCCGACTGACGATGTGTGTACTGGCCGCGGTGGTTTCCTGCGTGGCGCAGCAATGGGAGGTGGGCGGAGGCGCCGGCGTAAGTTTCTTGCCCGGCGTTTCGGTCACGGGTTCCCCGGGTTCGGCCACGGCCGGCTTCCAGACCGGCGTAGCCTTCGGGGCCTTCCTCGGCCAGAGCATCTCGCACCACCTGGGCGGCGAAATCCATTATGGATTCATGCAAAGCAATCTCCGCCTCCAGAGCGGCAGCACCACGGCGACCTTCTCCGGCCAGTCCCACGTGATCAGCTACGACCTGCTGGTGAAGACCAATCGCGGCGACTCCCGCACCCAGGTGTTCGCCGCCGTGGGTGGCGGCATGAAGATCGTCCGCGGCACCGGCAAAGAGGCCGCCTATCAGCCGTTATCCGAGTTCGGATATTTCACCAAGACACAAACCCTCAAGCCCATGGCCGATTTCGGGGCCGGCGTCCGCTACTCCCTGTCGCGCCGCCTCTCGCTCCGCGCCGAGTTCCGGGATTACCTGATTCTGTTCCCAGAGGAGATCATCACCCCCGCCCCCGGCGCGAAATTCGGGAGGCTGCTGCACGACTTCGTGCCCATGGTCTCGATCAGCTACCAGTATTAGAGCCGACCGTCCTTCTCATTCCAGGAAGCCGCGGCGATTCGTTCGCCGCGGCTTTTTTTTTGTGTGCCGAGCATGTTCTTCAGCTCGGGGGTGAAAATCCACTCTACAACCTGATGGAGGTAAGGCCGTAGCAAAGCCCAAGGGCGTTCCGGCGACGGAGGGTCGGAAGCGTGGAGCAGCAGTACGAGCCGATGTACAAGAACCGGATCTGAGGCACACGGTGCCGGACGAGCGGGCATGTGACCGCGAAGCTCATATCCATCAAGGGCACGGAAAGCCATTTAACGCGGCGGCTGTTCGAGGCGATGGTGCGACGGATTGCCGCCTTACCGGTGGCGACGGGGTAGACGGAAGCCGTTTTGTAGCGAAATCAGGAGGAAAAGGAGGCGAGGGACGGAGGGGTGCGCATGGAACTTACTAGAAAGATGGGACTTGTCGATTTTGATGTTTGTGGCTGGGCGAAATTGGCGCTTGGCAAGTCTGAGGAGCAAACGAAGGCGGCTGGGTGTATACTGACCACGAGCTGGAAGCCAAAATGGAAATTCCGGATTAACACCCCGCCCCGGAACCAATCGTGTTCCGGGAGCAGAGGTTTGGGGATAGACGGAGGAGGAGGGGTCCCCCGGTCTTGGGGCGCATGGTGGGGATCCTGCGGAGGCGCTCTGATGTTCATAAGGGTTTCCTGCCGGCTTGCCGGCAGCCAATCAAGCCAATCCCGGTTGGAGGTGCCGATGGTACCACTACGCCGCCTGGGGGTTCTTTTCTCCCTGTCTACCGCCATGGTTTTCGGCCAGGTGGACAGGGCCAATCTCAACGGAACCGTTACGGATACGAGCGGCTTGCTCGTTCCGAATGCGCGCGTCGAACTCGTCTCGCCAAGCACGGGTTTTACTCGGGACGTCGAGACCGGCCCTTCCGGGGTCTACAGCATCCCGGGAGTCCCCATCGGGTCGTACAACCTTAAGATCACCAAAGGAGGATTCCGGACGTTCGATATGCGAGGCATCGAGCTTTTCGTCGGCCAGACCCGCACCGTGGACGCCAGGCTGGCGGTGGGCGCGATCGCCACCCAGGTCGAGGTGCAGGCGCAGGCGGTAGCTCTGGAGACCAGCAACGCGCAGATCGGCGGTGTGCTCGAACATCAGCAATTGAATAGCATTCCCTTGAACGGGCGCAACTGGGCGACTCTCGAGATGTTCACCCCGGGGGCCATCAACACCGGCGGCGGCGGGCAGCGCGACATCCGCTTTGCCGGGCACGGGCTCGACGACGCCAACTACACCTTCGACGGCATCGACGCCACTGGTGTCCAGGAGCAGAGCCAGAAGGCGGATGCGCGCCTCAACATTTCCCTGGAATCGATTGCCGAGTTCCGCGTGAATTCCTCGAACTACACTGCGGAAAGCGGCTCCTCGGGTGGGGGCCAGGTGAACGCCGTATCGAAAACCGGGACCAACAACTGGCATGGCGGCGCTTTCGAGTACCTGCGCAACGACGCGTTCGATGCCCGCTCGCCGTTCGACCCGTCGCAGATCCCGCCGTTCCGCATGAACCAGTTCGGCGGCACCCTGGGCGGACCGATCGTCAAGAACAAGACCTTTTTCTTCGTGGCCTATGAAGCCATCCGTCAGAGCCTGAGCAATACGCAGATCGGGTATGTGCCAAATGGCGCGTACCGGGCCCAGGTGATGGCGGTCTCGCCGCAGCTCAAACCCTTCCTCGACGGGTATCCGCTAGGACAGACGCCCGTTCCCGACGATCCCATCACAGACCTGTACACGTCAACAGGCGTGAATTCGACCCGCGAGGACAGCGGGACGGTGCGGGTGGACCACAAGTTTAACGCCAACACCAGCCTGTTCGTTCGCTACAACATCGATGACGCGCTGAAAACGGACCCGATCGACAACCTTGGCGGAATCGAGACCGAGCCCATCCGGCCCTCCAATTTCGCTATCAGCCTCACGCGCGTATTCTCGGGCAGGATGATAAACGAGGCGAAGTTCGGGATCAACCGATCTGCCTTCCACCATCCGACCACGGGGACCGCTCCCACGCTCGCGGGATTCGGCGCGGTCGGTGTCTCGAGCATCCCTGGTTTCGACGACCTCAGCTCGAGCCAGCTCGACCTGGAAGTGGGGACGACGTTTTCCTGGATCGACAACCTGAGCTTAATCCGGGGGCGCAATACCTTCAAGTTCGGTGTGGATATTGAGCGGATCAGGCTCAACAACTCAGGCGAGGCCAATCCCTTTACGACCATCGGATTCACCGACCCGACCGCCTTCATCAACAACCAGATCGACTCGGTCTTTACGAACGCGGCGCTGCCGGTGGGCGGCATGCGGCGGACGTTCTGGATGGGCTATGCGCAGGATGAGATCAAGCTGCGCCCGAACCTGACCATCAATTTGGGATTGCGATACGAGTTCTACTCCGTGATGCATGAGGTGCTGGACCGCATCGCCGTGGTGGATTTTGCATGCGGCGGCTTCTGCCCGAAGGGCACCCCCATGTACGATCCCAATTACAAGAACTTCATGCCGCGGGTAAGCCTGGCCTGGGTCCCCGGCGGCGCCGACGGAAAAACGGTGATCCGCACCGGTTTCGGGATGTATTACAGCGCCAATCAGAACGACGATTTCAGCGATCCCCACGAGAGCACGGCCGCCCGCTATGCGCTTTCCTCGGCTGACGTTCCCAACCTCTCGTACCCGCTGACGCCCTTCCTCCCTCTGCTGCAAGCCCAGGGCGCGTCGCCCAAGGGAATCGACCGGCATCGCAAAGACGGCTACTACGAGAATTGGGACATCATGGTGCAACGGCAGTTGCCGCACAGCTTCCTGGCCCAGGTCGGCTATGTCGGCAGCCAGGGGCATCACCTGTTCGGCGGGCGCAATGAAAACAACATCGACCCGGCGACCGGCAAGCGCCCCCTCGCGCAATTCGGCAAGTTCGGCATCAAGTACAACGACAGCAACACCAACTTCAACGCGCTGCAAGCCTCCGTGCAACGCTCGTTTACGCATGGCTTGCTGTGGCAGACGCAGTATATGTGGTCGCACTCGATCGGCGACGGCTCGATCGGGACGGGCGAGACAGCTTCCGTTGAAAACTCCACTTGCCGGGCTTGCGACCGCAGCAGCACGCTTTACGACGTTCGCCAGACACTCAACGTGAATTCGGTTTACGATCTTCCGACCGGGCATCTCACGGGTGTCGCCGGAAAAGTGTTCGGCGGATGGTCGCTGAGCGGAATCGCAAGCGCCAGCACGGGCCGGCCGGTAAACATTACCGTTACCCGTTCCGCATCCAGCATGCTGGATGGCAACGCCAGTAACCAGCGGCCGAACCTGATGTCTGGCGTGTCGATATACCCCGCCAACCAAACTATCTATAACTGGTTCGACCCGATGGCTTTCGCGGTGCCGGCGAAGAACACGTGGGGGAACCTGGGGCGCAACATCGCCCGCGGGCCCGGATACTACGAACTGGACACGGCCCTGGAGAAGAGAATAACGATGACCGAGCGGGTGAACCTGAAGTTCCGGGCCGAGGCGTTCAACCTGTTCAACCACCCGATGTTCGCCAACCCGGCGAGCAACTTCGCGTCTGCTTCCAGCTTCGGGAAGATCACCAACCCGCGGAGCACCGCCGCGGTCGGGATCGGCCTGCCGCGCCGGTTGCAGTTCATGCTGCGGCTGGAGTTCTAACAGGCGCGGCACCGGAGACGGCTGTGTGGACGAGGCGCCTTGAAGGCGCCCCTACCGGCCCAACGCCCAGGCGTATGACCACAATCGGACTCTGATATCCGTTTCCGATTTCACAGCCAATTCGATTCATTTTATTCGGAACACGTGTGCAGATGATCTCGATCCAAGACATCGCGCGAGTGGCCAACGTTTCGCATTCGACTGTCTCGCGAGCTCTGCGCGACAGCCCCTGGTCAATCCCGAAACCCGCGATCTGATCCGCAAAATCGCTGAAGAACTGAGGCTGTTCAGAACCGCTGACTTCTTGGTCCGGATCAGGTAGCCGTAGGGCGTCTTGTGCGTCCGGCGGACCTGCCTCGAAGAATGCTCTCCTGCCATCCGTGGCAGCCCTCCTGGATCGCGATGATGGCGTCGAGCCGCCAGGATCCGGTTTGCTCGTGACACGGGGGCAATGGGCAAACGGCTGCTTCCGCTTCCACGGAACGGCGAGCTGTCAACGTGAACTCGCAATGGACGTCGTCAACGGCGTCCTCGGATCCGCGGCCCTCACTCTGTCGGCGATTTCTATCTTGGGCGCTGGCGATGCCGGAGCCGGCCCACGATTCAAATCATCGCCGGCGAGATGATCCCCGCGGAGCGGAGGGCCCGGAAATCCGGCCGCCTGATGAGGGCCGAGACCGCGGGGGCGCTATTTCAAGGGGACGCCCGCTAATACCCCAGGCGGGACCTCTTTCGCAGGATCTTCCACGAATTGCGATCCGATGGCTTTCTTCAGAAGCCTTTGAAAGCGTTCGAACTTTACATCCAGGCCCGCGCCCGGCTCGCGCCCGCCTGGAATGAGGAGTTGGACGGTGGCAGGCGGGGCTTCCAGCGTAAGCGGTGTCAGGCTCCGCAACTGATCCCACGTCTGTGCGGTGTAGAAGGCGCGAACCAGGTAGTCTCCGGAGGCCCTTGACTGGCGAAGTTCGAAAACCAGCGCTCCTCCTGGCGGGCAGAAGTCGGGTTGATAACCGGGCAACTGCCAGTGCAGGCCCAGCAGTCCCGCCAATCCGATGACGTAAGCGTCGGAGCTGATGATCACATTCACCCTGGATTCGGGGCCCCCGAAGGCGCCAGGAATACCATCCTGGACGACCGCCTGCTCCATGGAGCGAAGCACATGCGAGGCGGCGTTCGAGCTCTGCACCTGGTTAAGATAGGGCGTCGTAAAAGTCAGGTTGAATGCCAGCGTGATCAGCCGTGTATGTTGGGACAACCGATCCAGCGGGAGATGCCCCCAGCCTACGTCCGAGAGGGGCAATCCGGCTGCGTACTCCATGACAAATGGGTCCGCTGCGACGATCGTTGCGAGTACGGCGCCCACGTCAACAACGTTTCCCGTCGCGAGGCCCGTCTTGACGGCTTCCAGAGGAATTGGCAGGGCGGTTGTATCCACAACGCCCGCCGGCGTGGCTGGCGGCGGCTCAACGCCCATCTGATAGTCGAACAGCACGCTTCGAATGAGAGAGAACTCGCCGCTGTATGCGGATGCCAACGCTGCTCCGCTGTTGTAGACCTGTCGAACTTCCTCGGCGGCGCGTGCTGCATCGACGGTCGCGACCTGAGCCGAAATGGGATCGAACGCGGGGTCGGGTCGGCCAAGCGGGTAGGAGTGAACCCGCACCGCCATGCCTTCAAACAACCCCGCCCCGAGTGCGGCGGCGGTGACGTTCGACCGCTGGATGGAATTGGCGCGAAAATACGAGTGCGAAGCATCCCACCTGACGTTGCCCGTCAGGAGTCGTTCGTGCAGAAGGTATTCGCGATAGTAGGCGCCGAGCAGGCTTTCCGCCTGCCACCCGTGCGCGGTCAGATAACCTGGAGGGACTCCGAAGTCGGGGTACGGTCTCGGCGATAACCTGGCGTAGTCGGCGGGAGACACCGTCGGCGAGCGCACACCGTGCCGGCCAAAGATGATGATCTGCTTGAGCACTGTTCCATCATCGATATCGCTCACCGTCTGTGCTCCCGCGGGCACAGCCAGGAGAGAAGCAAGAAGCAGGAGCGGCAGGGTATTCGGCCGTCCGATCAGGTTGTTAAGCACAATCTACATATCGGATCAATTTCACAATCTTTGAGCGGTGGAGTCATAGCGGGATTCCCGCGTTATGTGTGTTTCCATTGGTCACCTCCCAAGTGCGGGCCCGCGCCGTTCTTATTGGCGAATTCCTCTGCAATCAGAAGGCGGTTCGGGCAATCCAGGTCGCGTCAGTTGCCGCACAGCGCGCTACCGCTGATGTACCGCGCACCCGTTTCCGAACGGATCGCCGCCAATCGGGACGCGATCTTTTGGCGCGGCACTCTGTCCAGATGGCGCGTGATCCGGCCACAGTCAGATATGAGTCACAAGTTAACCGACAGCTTTGTGGCAACGGCGCTTGCGCGGTACATCTAAGTGGGTGCGCCCTACGAGAAGGTGCGCGAGGACACGCGAGTGGAATTGATTCCGGTGGCGATCTCCGCCACCAGCTATCTTCGAGGGACCAGGAGGCGGCATGTCAAAGGCACCCAATACTACTGGGTCATAAATATGTGTTACTCAAGTTGGGCCGCTTCACTCCGAAGGGCTGCCAGTATTGAGTTTCACGGTTCACAGCGCCGGCTGGCAGGAACGCGAATTTGGCCGCTCCGTCAGCCGCCCGAAAGCCCGGCCAGCGCGCGTTTAACAAGTTTTATGACCCAGTAGTACTAACGTCCGTCTTCCAAAAGCGCGGCCCGGATTGCGGCAACCCGATCCGAGAGACTTCCGGGTCGGACATAGACGAGCTCAAAGCCCAAATTGCGATAAGTCTCTTCGTGGATTCGTTCAAAACGCACGGCCTCCTCAAAGCTGATTCGTCGCGCCTCGCTCGGAGTGATGAAGCCGAGATTTTGCACAAAGAAGACGCGCTTTTCGTAGATCGCTGCAACTGTGACTCGGTGCAACTCTCGCAAAAGCACGTCGGACGTTGAGTGCCCAAGATAGGCGGCAAGCGCAGCAGTACAGATCACCGAACGATCATGGAATTGCACTCCATCCGGCTGGCACGAGGCGCGGTGCTGCCGCTGACGTTGCAGGCCAACTATTGTGTCGATGAAGGAAGGATCTTCCCAGGGCCTGCTAATACCCCGGGCTTGCGCCAGAGCGATCACGTCAGTAGCTGCTTCCTCGACTACACTGAACCCGTCGAGCTCTAGTTGACGGATGATTGCTGTCTTTCCTGCACCAGGTGCTCCGGTCAGTACGAATCGTCTCACGTCAGTTTTTTGACTCATGGATGATTCCTGGCGATTCATCTATTCCCTCGCCTCCCTCCCCGTAATCGCGTGTGCGGTCATCAACTACGTTCCAACTTGCGGGCAATACAGATGAGCCGGGTTGGCCAAAAAGATGCACGCGCTCAGCAGGAGCACAACCGATGGAAATCCTGAAGTCGTTGGATATCGACTTAGGCAGTAGAAACGCCCCTCTGGGCCGGCAACAGGGTGTGCCGTTTGGCAGGCTCAGGCCTTCCGCCCCATGCACTGAAAGTCAGGCTGGCGATCCCGCGGCCCAAGCGCTGCCGCATCTTGTTATAAGAGATTTCCGATGTGGAACGGGCATTTCGTAGTTTGAAGAGTTTGGACCTCAAGATCCGTCCCATCTACCATCACCTGGCGGAACGAGTGAAGGCGCACGTGTTCTTGTGTATGCTGTCCTACTACGTGGAGTGGCACATGCGCCAAGCCCTGGCCTCGGTCCTATTTGATGATGATGACCCACAAGCTGCCGAGGCGGCCCGCAAGAATATCGTTAGTCCGGCGGCGAGATCGCCCAAAGCCCAGAGCAAAGACTATTCCAAACGGACCGAGGATGGGCTGCCCGTTCACAGCTTTCAGACTCTCTTGAAAGATTTGGCCACGCTCACCAGGAATGAGGTTCGTATAGGGGAACAAACCTTGCAGATGCTGGCCACCCCAACGCCCGTTCAACAACGGGCGCTTCAACTGCTCCAGGTTTCCGCCGGACTGTAATCGTACCCAGTAGACTGCACGGCGAAAACCAGTTAACTCAAATCAAAATAACCGATTAACGCGTCTTGGCTCAAAGAAGTTCGGATTAGGACATTATCACTTTGCCGCGACAATTCGTTTCGCCCATTGCCGCACGCTCGCGGCCCGGCGGCGCAGGCAGCCGGAAGGTCCCGGAACAACGGGACAGGCTTATCCGATATTCCTATCCAACGATCCCCACCTTTCCGTCAATCGTGTTTTAATCTAGTAAACCGGCAACAGGCAGCAAATCCGGCGGCGTTTCGGCGCAGCCATGCGGCTATAGTTATGCCGGCGGAAAAAGGAGATTGCATGTTGGGACGATTGGCCCTGGCCGCGGTCCTGGCGGCCACTCTCGCCTCGGCGCAGCGCGGTGGTGGCGGCCGGGGCGGCGGAATGGGCGGCGACGACATGGGGGGTTTTGGCGGGGGCATGCGGCCACAGCGCCGAAGCAAGATGCAACAGTTCAGCGACAAGTTGAAGCTGAACAAGGAGCAGATTGAACAAGTGAACACCGTTCTCCACGATGCCCTGGAGAAGGCCGGACCGTTGAGCGCGCAACTCGAAAACAGCCGCGCCCAGATCGCAGGCGCGATGATCGACGGCAAGAGCCAGGATGACATCACGAAGTTGATGGATGCCCACACCGCGCTCGAATCGCAGATGGATACAATCGAGGCGGACGCCTTCGGGAAGATCTTCGCCATGCTGAAGCCCAATCAGCAATCGAAGGCGGGAGAGGCGTTTGAACTGATGACCGGGGTTTTCGACCGCGTGGCGGCTCAGCAGGGCGGGGCCGGCAGAGGAAGGGGAAGGTAGGAGAAAGGTCATGTTGCTCAGACTCGTACTCATCGGCATTCTGGGAAGCGCACTGGGACTCGCGCAGCGGGGCGGCGGCGGCGGCATGGGCGACGAGGGCGGCGGGATGACGGGCGGCCGAGGGGGCGGATTGAATCTGCCCTCGATCCCGCGCGTGATGAACCGCATCGACGTCATTTCCGGCATGTTGAAGCTCAACAAAGAGCAGAAAAAGACTGTCAAGACCGTTATGGACGGAGCGCAGAAACATGCCAACCCAGTTCACGAGCAGCTCGAGAAGAGCCGGTTGGCGATCGGGGAAGCCATTCAGAACGGCAAGAACCAGGATGAGATCCGGCAACTGATCGGCAACGAGGCAGCCCTGGAATCGCAGATGGCGCGGATCGAACTGGATGCTTTCGTCGCGATCTACAAGGACCTGGAACAGGAGCAGCGGTCCCAGACGCGAAGCCTGTTCATGATGATGAAGGGCGTCTTCGACAACAAAAACTGGAACACCATGCAGTGAGCGCGGGCGGACCGCGCGGCGGAAGTCCGCACCGTCCGCCAAGCCGGCGGGAGCGTTCCCGGGCGCCGGGAATCGTGGCGGTACGCCCCTTCTACGCCGCGCACTCGCCGCGGCCCAGTTGCAGCGAGTAGGCCTGCTCGTCGCCCCAGTCCTGGTAGATCTCGGGGAACAGCTCGGCGGGCTTGGCGAGGTCGTTGGTGAGCTGGCGGAACGTTTCCACCTTGTGGCGCATCACGTACTGGCGGAACGATTCGTCCGGGAGGCGGTTGGCGATGAAGTGATGCAGGACGCGGGTCACGGCATCCGGAGCCAGCCGGGCCGGGATACTTTGCACCGCGAGACCAAACCGCATCAATCCTTCTTCGTCGTATCCGCCGCCGAGCAGCATCAGGTAGTACGGCACTTCCCGGCCTTCGATCTTGCGGGCGTTGCCATAGAAGCCAAAATCCGCGATCCAGTGCTGGCCGCAGGAATTCGGGCACCCGCTGACCTTGATCGAGAGCCGTTGCACCTTCGGATCATCGAAACCGCGCACGGTCTCCTGCAGCGCAGCTCCCAGGTTCATGGATTTGGTGAGTCCCAGGTTGCAGGAGTAGGCGCCCGGGCAGGTCGTGACGTCCTCAATGCGGCGCGCGCCGGAGCCGGCCAGCCCCACCTGCGACAGAGCCGTATACACGCCGGGCAGGTGCGCCAGCGGAATAAACCCGAGCACCAGGTTCTGATCGATCGCGATGCGCGCCTGCCCATCGCCAGCCGCCGTGGCGATGTGTGCCAGGGCGCGTAGCTGGGGAGCGGTGAGATTACCCTGGTCAACCCGGACGATCACGGCTGCGTAGCCGGTCTGCTTCTGATCCACGATGTTGGTTTCGAGCCAGCGGTCATATTCCGGATCACCGGTAGGGGCGGGGTTGGACACCGGCAGGAGCGCACCGTTCCCCAGGGGTTGGGGCTGCGACTCGAAGCCACCGAAGCCTTCCGGCACGATTTCCGGCCAGGCGATTCCGCCGTTGGCCAGGATGTTCTCGTATTCCTGGTCGGCCTGCTCCTTCAGCCAGGCGAAGCCGCGCTGCCGGGCGAGGAATTTCATGCGCGCGAGATTCTTGTTCTTGCGGTTGCCATACTGATTGAAGACGCGGATCACGGCTTCGCAGCGGTTCAACAGGCGCTCCTCGGGAACGAACTCGTCGAGCAGTTGGGCTTCGGTAGGCAGGGGTCCCAACCCGCCGCCGATGACCATGCGGAATCCGCGGCGGCCGTCGCGAATGACGGCCCGCAAACCGATGTCGTTGATGGCGCCCTGAATACAATCCCCACCCGCGCAACCATCGAACGCGATTTTGAATTTGCGCGGCAAGTTGGCGGTGAGGTCCTTGCGGAGAAACGCATACGCGACCCGTTGGGCATAGGGCCGGACGTCGAAGACCTCATTGCGCAGGAGCCCCGACCAGGAGCAGCAGGTGACGTTGCGGACGGTGTTATAGCAGGCTTCGCGGTTGGTCAACCCGACATCCGCCAGCAGGTGCATCAACTCCGGCACGCGCCGCAGCGGCACGAAGTGATACTGCACGTTCTGACGGGTCGTGAGGTGGCCCCTGCCGCCGCCGAACTCGTCCGCGACGCGCGCGAGTTGCTCCATCTGGCGTGCGGTGAGAAGGCCGCTCGGGACCTTGCAGCGCACCATCTGGACTCCCGGCTGCCGCTGTCCGTAGATGCCGTGTTTCAGGCGGAAGGAGCGGAACTCATCCTCCGAGATTTGACCTGCCAGAAACGCCTCGGCCCGGTCGCGAAAAGTCTCGATCTCCGCGCGCACAGTCTGGTTATGTTGTTGTTCGAAGAGTTCGCGGGTAGAAGTGGTCTCAGGCTGGGTATCTGTGGTCATTTCCAATCACCTGTATATCTATAGAGATTACCGTAATTCCTGCGGAGATGCAATGAACCCGTGTTTTGGTGCGGATGCTCACATTTTAGCTTAGGACTGGAATGGGCAGGGGCGAGGGAGCCTCGCCCCTGGAGAGGACGTGTGGCGATCCTATTTGGCCTTGCTGAGCTTGCGGTAATAGTCCTCGACGGCCTGGGCCCAACCTTCCGGCACCTTCTCGCCACCGGGGCTGCGGACGGTGCCGTTGCCGGCAGCCTCGTCGACTTTCCGGCGCAATTCCATTTCGACCTGCTCCACGCCCGCCAGCGCGGCCTGAATGCGCTGGTTGAGCAGCGGATCGTTGGACTGCGTGAAGGGGTCGAACTGGCGCAGGTCGCGAATGAGGCCCTGGATGTCGCGGGCCGTAGCCGGGTCGTCGCGTAGCTGCTGCTGAAGCTGGGTGAGGGAGCGCAGCGTGTCGTTGAAGGTCTGCTGGAACTCCTGCGGCCGGACGGGGCCGTCGAGCCAGTTGTTCCACGGGCCGCCGTACGGGCCGTAGTTCGGATTGGGACCGTAGGAGCCGCCGTTGGCGCGATTGCCGCCTACCCACTGGCCCTGCCGCGGACCGCCGCCACCCTGCTGGCCACCGCCCTGCTGGGACTGCTGGCCGCCTTGCTGTCCGGACTGCTGGCCCTGGCCCTGCTGACCACCCTGGCCCTGCTGGCCCTGCTGACCCTGTTGACCTTGCTGACCCTGTTGGCCTTGTTGGCCTTGTTGCCCCTGCTGGCCGGCTTGCTGCCCTTGCTGTCCCTGTTGCCCGGCTTGCTGGCCGCGCTGCCCCTGCTGTTGCCCCTGTCGGCCGGCCTGCTGGCCGCGCTGCCCCTGAGCCCCCAACCGCTCCATCTGGCGGCGTAGTTGCTCGACCTGGGCCAGCGCCCGCTCCATGGCTTTATCGTCGGGACCGCCCTTGCCGTCGGTGCCGCCCTTCCCCAAGGCCTGTTGCACGTCTTTCAACTGATCGCGCAGGTTGTTCAGGCCCTGAGTCACGTTGGATTCGGAGAGGACCGCGTAGCCGCCCATGCCGCGCCGGATCCATTCGCCGTTACGCTGCATCTGGCGGGCGAGTTCCTGCTGCTGGACGTCGCCGAGCGCCTGGCGCAGCTTGGTAGCCGCGGGACGCTGGGTAGACTGGAGGTCGCGGACCGCGGACTGCATTTGCTGCTCGAGCGCCTTGAGGTCGGCGACCTCGGAGTCTCTCTGGCCGGCAAGGCGTTCCGCCTGTTCGCGGGTGACCCCCTGGTCGGAACCGAAAGCGCGGCGCATCTGGCCTTCGAAGTCCTGCTGTCTTCGCGCCAGTTCTTCCGCCTGCCGCGCCATTTCTTCCACCTGGTTGCTGGACTGGGCGCTGCGCATGCCCTGCAACATCTGGGCGGCTTCCTTCAAACGATCGGCTGCGCGCCGCGCGTCCGCTTCTGCCTGAGGTGTGCCGGCCTGTTGCGAGGATGCGGCCTGGCGCATGTCCTGGAGGGCCTGGTTCAGGCGCTCGATCATCTGCTGCATCTGCTGCGGGTTGGCGCCGCGAAGCTGGTTCTGGCGCAGCATGTTCTCCATCTGCTGCCGGGCCTGCTGCTGCGAGGTCATCTGCCCCTGTTGACTCTGCTGGCCCTGCTGCTGGCCTTGCTGACCCTGCTGCCCCTGCTGGCCTTGCTGACCTTGCTGACCTTGCTGTCCCTGCTGACCTTGCTGGCTCTGCTGGCCCTGGCGGCTCAACTGACCGCTTTGGTTGCGGGCCATCTGCTGCATCTGCTGCTGCAGTTTTTCGGCTTCGCGGCGCAGCATCTCCTGCTCCCAGCGCTGCTGCGGTGTCTGCTGGCCTTTGCGAGCCTGCTCGGCCAGCTCCTGTTGCCGCCGTGCAAGCTGCTGGAGCTTCTGCAGAGCTTCATCCATCTCGCGCTGCTGGGAGTCGGATGACTGGGAGGCATTCTGCCGCGCGCCCTCGTACTGGTTCTTTTCGGTATCCAGCTCCAGGTCGAAGAGGCCCTCGAGGTCGCGAGTGGCGCCGCCGCCACCGCCTCCTCCGCCTCCACCGCCGCGCTGTCCGAACGCCACCTGGATGTCGCGGAAGGTCGCCTCGGCACGCAGCAGATGCTGCAGCGCCTTCTGCTCGGAAGGCAGCGCGTCCTGCCATTTGGCGCCCTTCAACTTATCCGCCGCGGGACCCATGGCCTCCACGGCCTTTTCCATGTCGTCCACGAAGCTCTTGAAGGAATCGCCGGCGCCCTGGAGCTGCCGCGCCTTCATGCGCTGTGCCAGCGACTTTGCCTGGTCGCGCAGCTTCGACTGCACCGACGCCAGAAAGGCGGCGTTTTCGGCGTCCGTACCGCGCGCGCCCTGCCCTTTGGCCTGGTTCCAGGTGGCGGTGATGATCTCCTTCTGGCGCCCGGAGATCTGCCCTTCCTGATCCATGTCGCCGCCCCCGCCTCCACCGCCGCCGGACTCCTGAGACTGCGAGTAGTTGCGCTCGAACGGCTGAGCTTCGATGAAGAACATGTCGGTGTTGGTGGTGGTGCGCGCGTCTTTCGCCAACGCGTAGATGCTCACGATGTCGCCCGGCACCACCTTGAAATCTTCCAGCGAAATCGTCGTGGTTCCGGTGGAATCCTTGGCCCCCTTCGCCTGAAGCATGGGTACCGTTTTTTCCGGCCCGCCATTCACCGAGTAATGCAGCTCGACATCCTTCAGGCCGAAATCGTCCTTGGCTTCGACCGCGACGGTCACCTCCTCGATGGGGTTGGCCTTGAAATCGCGTCCGGGCCTGGTGATCTTCACTTCGGGCGGATTATCCTTCATGGCCTCGATGAAGTAGTCGCTGCTGAGCCGCACATCCTCGCCGTTCTCGACGGCGGCCACGTGGTACATGCCGTCCTTCTTGATGCCCACGCTGGCGATGAGCATGCCGTTACCGCCGTCGCGCAAGGGCAGCTTGTTTCCATCGTCGAGCAGGATAACGCCGGCGGAAAGCGGGCGATCGGTCTGGATGGCGACATCGGCGGTGGTGCCCTCGACGGCTCGCAAGTCCCCGCCCGGATCCTCCACGGCGTCCTTCATGCCGCTCCAGGCCGGGTAATGGTAGGTGACACGGATCTTCTTCACCGTGGGCAGGTCGACCACCGTGAGCTTGTAGGAAGACGAGCGCACGCCGCCGGCTTCCACATAATACTCCATGGATTCGGGCACGCCCGCGATCAGAAACTGGTACGAGTTGCCGCCCGGCTCGGTACGCATTTCCGCCTGCTCCCACTGCGAGCTGGTGTCGTACTTGGCAAAGAAGCGGACCTTTGGCGCGGTGAAGCCCATCAGCGTGGCGGTAATCATCTGGTCGGCGCGCTTGCGGATGGTCTTGTTGCCCGGATCTACCTGGACGGCGTAGTACGGCTTCATTTCCCCTTTGGGGAGCCCGCCCCACAGCAGCGAAGTGCCGTAACCCAGGAACCCGGGGCCGGACATACCCAGCCACAACAGCACCAGCGCGGCGACAATCGCGGCCGAGGAGAAGCTGAAAATCCACGCCGTGCGGGCGACTTCCCGGGGAGTTGCGCGTTGCGCCACGGGCAGCGTGTCGGCGGCCAGCAGATGAAGGAACGGGTCGCCGGCATTCTGCTCCACCTTCTCGGTGAACGTGATCAGGCGCTCTTCGAATTCCGGGTAGCGGCTCTCGGCTTTGCGGGCGGCATGGCGGCGATTGAGCCGGATGACGGGCACGATCAAAGCGGCCGCCAGCGCAAACGCCAAACCCAAGAAAAGAAAGATGCGCGCGCCGACGACGCTCGGGTTCGAGAACGCGAACTTGTTGGCGATCAGCACAGCCACTACGGTCAGGGCCAGTGCCGCTGCAGCCGTGACAGCCACGCCGCGGGTCAGCGCGAGAAGCCGCAACCGGCGTTCGATGGCGCCCAGATATTCGGACAAGCGATCCAAAGGTTTCATGCCGCCTCTTTGTCCACAGAAAGATGTTGATTCCCCAGTAACGACTCGGCGAGTGTGAGCACAAGCACCAAAATCATGACATACCACCACAGCGACAGAGGTCTCTCTTCAACTGCCGCCGTTCCGCCGGCTCCGGCCACAGTGCCGTTGGCTGTATTCTGCCACAACGCGAGGGCATCCGGGGCCGCCGGTGTGAGATCCGACTCGTGGCGGTCGGCGTTGACCGCCACCAGTTCATTGCGGCCGTTGGTCCGGCGGAGGTCGTAAAACCCGGTTTCGGTGAATTGGATATTCTGCGCCTTGGTGGCTTCGGCCAGGGAAAGGGCGCGCTCGCCCTTGGGGTCGATCACGTCCACAGCCGCGCCGACCTCCTTGGTATCGCGGAGCTCGGCAAACGACCCGACCTGCACGCTGGCGGGACCGGCATCGAGCCGGCCCAGGTATTGCGCCGTCTGCTGGACGAAAGGAACGAACGAGGCGTGCAGGGGGAAATCGTTGGCGATGTTGTCGAAAGTGGATGCGAAGACCAGGATGTGGCCTTCGCCCACCTGCTGATCCATGAGCAGCGGCGTCTGGTCGGCCAATCTGGCTGCCACGCGCGCATTCCCGGGGTCGATGCGGATCGCCTGGTAGAACTTGACGTCGTCCCAGTGATCGTTTTTGAGGATCGACGGATGGGACGGGTCGAGCCACGAGGCGGTCTGGAATCGCTCGCCTTCGCGGCCGGCATAGCGGGCCTCCTCGATACGGTGGCCGGCCACCGGCACGCGGGTGCGCGCCACGGACATATGGCCCAGCGAGATGAGCACGCTTCCTCCGCCGCGCACGTAGCTGCGCAGCTCGTTTTCGAACCCGCCCGGCAGGGCTCCCACATCGGAAAGCACCACGAAAGCGTACTTGGACGGGCTCAGGTTGGTGGTCTGCTCGATGGTGGCGGGGTCGACTTCAAACGCCGACTGGCCCGATGCCCCCAGGGCCGCCTTGAAGTACAGCAGCGCGCGGGTATTCTCCGCTTCGTGAACGAATAGCGCGTGGCGGGGGTCGCCGCGTTCCACGGAGAAATAGAACGTGTCGTCCGCCGGCAGCGAGTCCGCCGAATCTATCCGGACCTCGCCCTTGTTGGGCCCGTAGGGGACATCCAGCGACAGGAACTCCACGGTGGCCCGGCCGTTCTCCGGCACCTCGACCGATTTGCTGTCGGTGATGCGGCCGTTGAGCCAGAGCGAAACGTTGCGCACGGCCTTCGGGGTTCTGTAGCCCGCGACGGTGACCAGCACGCGGGTTTTCTTGTTGTCGTAGACCCGGCGTGGTGCGACGACGTTTTCGACGGCGAAGTTGGGGACTTCCTTCTTTTCCAGCGGGTGCGGATCGAGCCGCACGTCAGCATTCAGACGCAGATCGTTGAAATTCGGCGGCATGCCGGACTGCTGCATATCCGAATAGACGTGGACGTGCAACGGCAGGCGCAGGGATTGCGCGATGGAGCGCAGGGTACGGGTGAGTTCGCCGAAGGAGGTCCGCGCGTCAGAGGGGGTGATGGCATCTATGGCGGCATCCAGTGGGGCGTGATCGTCGGTAACCTCGCTCATCACCTGCACGCGCTGCCCGAAGGCCAGCACCTGCGCCCGCTCACCGGGATGCAGACCGCCGACCACGGCTTTGGCCTGCCGTTTGGCCTGCTGCAGGAGATCGCCCGCCCGCATGCTCAACGAATTGTCGATGGCCAGCACCGTCACTTCGCCGGAGCGCTTCATGGGAGCGATCGTTCGCCGTACGTAGGGCTGCGCGAACGCGAGCACGATCAGAGCGATCAGGGCCGTGCGCAGCGCGAAAAGCAGGAGGTAGCGCAACCGGCGGTGCTTGATGGAGCTTTGGATGTGCCGCTCGAAGAACATCAGCGAGCTGAACGGCTGCGGCGTGCTTCGGTGCTTCTTCAGCAGGTGCAGCCAGACAGGTAGCCCGACGGCGGCAATTCCAGCCAGAAACCAAGGCGTGAAAAAGCCCATTACATTCTCCCCTTCCGCACCGCGAGATATTCACGAAGGCCTTCGTCGAGCGGGCGGGCGGTGTTCATGAGGAAGTAGTCCAATCCGGCGCCCCGGGACTTGTGTTTCAGGTTCTCAATATGCGAGTCGATCTTGCGGCGATACTCGTTGCGCGCGTACTCCGGCGATACCTCGAGCGAGTCCGCCGCATTTTCCATATCCACCAGCAGCACGGGCTGGCGGAATTTCGGCTGGATCTCCTGCGGGTCGAGCACGTGAAAAAGGATGACCTCATTGCCGCGGTAGCGCAGAGGCTGGACGGTATCGATGATGACGTCCGGCTGCTCATAAAAATCGGACAGCACCACTACGATGCCGCGCCGGTGCAAGAAATTTTGAAAATGAATGAAGGGCTTGGCGAAATCGGTGCGGGTCCCCGGCTCGGCCTTTTCGATGGCGTGCAGTAGGCGGAACAACTGTCCCTGCCGGGTGGATGGGGCCACGTAGTTAGCCACATCCTGGTCGAAGACGATCAGCCCCGCCGCATCGCGCTGCCCGTTGGCCATGTAGCACAGCGAGGCGGCGACGAACCGCGCGTAATCCAGTTTCGTCACCGGGTGCGAGCCATAGGCCATGGACGCCGAGGTATCGAGCAGGATCAGGAGCTGGGAATTGGTTTCGCCGCGATAGCGCTTGAGGAAGCACTTGTCGGTACGGGCAAAGACGTTCCAGTCGACGTGGCGCAGGTCGTCGCCCTGGGAGTAGGCGCGATACTCCGCGAACTCCTGGGAAAAGCCGAAGTCGGGAGAGCGATGGAGACCGGCGACGAAGCCGTCGACGACGGTCTTGGCGACAAGGTCAAGCCCGGAGATGGAGGCCAGCGTGGCCGGGTCGAGGAAGCGTTGGAGCATTATTGAGGCTCCTTCTTTGACGCGGAGACGCGGAGACGCGGAGATGGACCCAGAGAAGAATCAAAGGGAGTTTCGTGTTGGCGGGCTTCGCGTCCTTCTTCGGATTCGCTCACGCAGGGAGCGGGGACAAGGTCGCCGATACTCGGGCCGGTGTAGTGGTTCACGATACGTTTTAGACCGTTTTTCAATATCGGCACATTGAAATTAATCAGGAGGCCGATTCGCTTGTTGGAGGATTTCAGGTACGTGAGTAACTGCGCCGAATGGACGGGGGCAGTCTCCTCGGTAGCCTTGATTTCAACAATCACTGCATCCTCGACCAGCAGGTCCATCTTGTGGGCGCATTGCAGCTTGATGCCTTTGTAATAAATCGGCAGAGGCACCTGTCGTTGAAACCGAAGCCCCCTCTGGCTCAATTCGTAACATAGGCACTCTTCGTAAGCAGATTCCAACAGGCCAGGCCCCAAATGCCGATGAACCTCGATCGCGGCACCAATAATTCTTTCGGTGATCGCATTGTCCGTCCCCCCGGAGCACGGCGAGCGTGTCTCCGCTCCCTCCGTTCTCTCAGGTTTTGACTTTGACAATGCCATCATTCAAAGACTCCGTGAAAATCTCCGCGTCTCCGCGTCAAAACTCGGGCCCGAGGACGCGCCAAACCCCAGCCGCCCTAGTCGCGCGGCGCCGGCTTCCACTCCAGCAGGCGCTTCAGAATTTCGTCCTGCGTCAGCCGGTCCGATTCGGCGTGGAAGTTCAACAGAATCCGGTGCCGCAGCACCGGGATGAATAGCGAACGGACGTCGTCGTAGGTCACGTGGTAGCGGCCCCTCATCAACGCTCGCGCTTTGGCGGACAACACCAGGAATTGCGCGGCGCGCACGCTCGCACCGTAGTTGACGTACTTTTGGACGAAATCCGGCGCGGTTTCGTCACGCGGGCGCGAGGCGCGCACCATCTCGATGGCGTGCTTCGCAACGCTCTCGCCGATCGGCACCATGCGGACCAGTTGCTGGAAGTCCAGGATTTCCTGATCGTTGGTTACGGTATCGGCGGTCGGGATCGTGGTCACCGTGGTCAGGTCCACCACCTTCAGCTCCTCCGCCGCATTGAGGTAGTCCAGCACGACGTTGAACAGGAAGCGGTCCAACTGGGCTTCCGGCAGCGGATATGTGCCTTCGAGTTCGATCGGGTTCTGCGTGGCCAGCACGAAAAACGGCGAGGGCAGGGTGTAGATGTTGCCGCGCACCGTGCAGGAGCGCTCCTGCATGGCTTCGAGCAGCGCGCTCTGGGTCTTGGGCGGGGTGCGGTTGATTTCGTCCGCCAGCAGGATGTTGCCGAAGATCGGGCCCGGTACGAAGGTCCAGGTGCGGCGCCCATTGGTCGGATCCTCTTCGATGATGTCCGTGCCGGTGATGTCGCTGGGCATCAGGTCGGGCGTGAACTGAATGCGGCGGAATACCAGGCCGAGGGTCTGTGCCAGGGTGCGGACCAGCAACGTTTTGGCAGTGCCGGGCAAGCCCGTGATCAGGCAGTGACCACCCACGCACAGGCCGATCAATACCTGTTCCAAAACCTCCTCCTGGCCGACGATCACCCGGCGGACCTGGGATACGATGTCGGAGTGCACCTGGCGGAAGCGCTCGATGCGCGATTTCAAAACTTCGGGCTCCAACTGCGGCGTCACTGTAGTTGACATGAGAGATCCATTCTTACTTCTTGTCGGTATTGGACTGAGTTCCAGATTCGGCGCCACTCAGTTCCAGCAGTAGTTTCTGGGCCTGCCGGTAGCCCGGAGCGACTTCCAGAGCCGCCAGCACTTCATCCTGCGCCTGCTGCTTCTGGTGGTTCAGCATGTAGGCGCGCGCGAGATCGTAGTGTGCCCGCGCCGGGTCCTGCGGGTTGGAGGCCGCCACGGCGCTCAATTCACGCACGGCGCCGGCCGCATTCTTCTGCTCCAGGTAAAGCGCGCCCAGCTCCTGGTGCGCATCGGCATCCATGGGATAGATGTAGTTGAGGCGCTCGAGCACCGCCGCCGCCTCTTTCCCCTGCCCGGCTTCCTCGAGGAGCTTGGCCGCCTGCTTCAGAGTGGCCGGATCCCGCCCGCCGATCTTCACATAGCGCTCCAGTTCGGCAATCGCGGCGGGCTTGTCGTTCTTGGCGAGGTATGCCGCCGCCAGGGCAGTGTAGGCATTGTGCTCTTCCACGTAATCCGGAAACCAGTCGCGGACCGCTGGGCCTTCCTTCAGGATGCCGTCATAGTTCTTGGTGCTGGACATCTGGGCGAGTTCCTTCAGGCCCTTCTTCCAGTCGTCGAAGTGCTCCACCGTGGTTTTGGTTTCTGCTTCAAGGTGCGCAAGGAACTGCTTGTCGAACTCCGCCGGGTCCATCTTCAGCTCTTTGCGAACCACGGTGGCCGTGTCTTCGTTGGTTGCGAAATCCTTGAGCATGGCGAGCAGCGTATCCCAGCCCCATTTTTCGTTGATGTAGTCGCAGATCTTACCGGCCTGGAAATAACTCACCACGACCTGCGGCGGGGAAACCGGGTGGATGAAGCCGCGGTCGAGCTCCGTGATGGGGAGCAGTTTCTTTTCCTTGATGGCAACCACTTCGTCCGGACCCAGGCGGTCGCCCCACTCGGGCGACACCGCGGTCTCTTCGTGCACCGCCAGCCCCTCCGTGAACCAGCGCGGCACGCGGTGCCTGGTCATCGTCAGGGTAAAGACGTGGCTCATTTCGTGCCACATCGTGGAGGCCCAGTGGAACTGCCCGGGCGGACGCGCCGACGGGCTGTCCATGGCGATGGCGTAGCCAAACGTGACCCCCAGCGCGCCCAGGCCTGGCAGGCCCAGGGTACGGACGGCGAAATCGGCATGGTCCGGATAGACCTCCACCTGCACCGGGCGGTCGAGCTGGATGCGGTATTTCTTCTCGTAGGTGGCGATGGCCCGCTGCATCTCCGATTCGAAGTAGGGGTGCAGCAGGGCGGCTTCCTTCTTATTGAGCTTCAGGATGGTGTTGGCGGTCTTGAAGGTGACGAAGTCCTTGTACTTGTCCATCAACTTCAGGGAATTCCGCGTGTACTTGTCCTGAAAATCGTTGTTGAAGCACTCCTCGAGCTGCTGGTAGGCCTCTTTGTCCTCGCCGATGCGCATCAGGTTGATGCCGAGTTGGGAGCGCGCGCTCCATAACTGCGGGTCCAATTGCAGCGCTTTGCGGTAGAACTGAATGGCCTCTTCATAGCGGCGGTTCAACATCATGAAGTGGCCCGCCGTCTCATACCCCTTGGCGGTGTGGGGGTCCCAGGGGGTGTCCGGTTTGTCGGCCAGCCAGTCGATGCTGGCAAGCACGGCTTTGGCTTCCACGGAATCGGGATCGAGGGCGAGGGCCTTTTTCGCCTCCTCGATAGCCTTGGGGTTGTCGTTGTCTTCGAGCTCCAGCCGCGCCACCAGCTCCTGCGCCTCGACCAGCTTGGGATCGATGCTGACGGCGGTGCGCGCCAGGGTGATGGCGCTGGAATCATAGTTGTCGGCGGCGATCAGGGCTTTACCGAGATAGGCGCCGGCGTGATCCTTCTTCATCTCCAGGGCTTCGTTGAAGAGCCCCAGCGCTACATCCGGCTGGTTGTGGTCGAGATACATGCGGCCCCACCGCACGCGATAGTCGGGGTTGTCTGGATATTTCGCCACCAGCAGACGAAAGGTCTCATTGGCGTCCTGCCACCTTCGAGCTTTCCAGAGGGCTTCCGCCTGTTGCAGGGTTTGTGCCGAAAGAGCAAGTGCGAGCGCCAGCGCCGTGGCGCCCAACCGGGGGGCCTGTTTCACTTTTCGAGCGCCTCCTGGACCTTGGCAAGCTCGAGGAGAAGCTGCATCAACTGCTTCTTGTACTCATCGGCGGGCATGGCGGCCTTCTCGTACTTCAGCTTGTCAATTGCCTGTTCGAGCTGTTCCTTTCGCTCGAGCAACGGCCGCTTTTCGGGGTCGCGCGCGGCGGCGGCATTCGCGCCCAGCCGGACCACCGCAAACGTCGTGGCGAGCTTGCCCTCGCCGTTTTCGGCGGAGGGGTTGCGCTCGCCTTCACCTTTGCCGGTGTCCTCGAGCACGGCGTGCTCGGTAGCCAGGCGTTTCTGGGTGTCGAACGACTCGCTGGTCTTACGCTGCGCGAAGCGGAAGGCCTCCAGCGCCGACACGGTTTCGTTCTTGTCCGTGTCGACAGCCGGATCGCGCAGTGCTTCGGCCCAGTAGCGCGCGAACACCGTGGCGTTCTTCTCCGTACCGGTCTTGGTGGCGGTGACGACGATCCGGTTGGGCCGGCGCAGCGACTCGATCGAGCCGCCGCTCGAGCTCGTCATGTTCACCACGAGCTGGCGCGCGGCTGGAATGCGGTCCAGCAGCGCCGCGAGTTCCGCGCCGGTAATGTCCGGACCCGGGATATTGAACTTGTAGTCAACGCCATCAAAGGACCCGTGTCCGATCAGCATCAGCACCAGCGCGTCGGCCGGCTTGGCCTGCTTCGCCAGTTGTTCCAGCCTGGCGCGGATCTGATCCCGGGTGGGCGCCTGCAGCGTGATTACGTTGCTATCGCCGCCGGCCTTCTTGAGGCTGCCGTCGATGTCCTCGGCCCACATGTGAAACCGCTGCTCGTAATCCGGCTCGCCGGGGAGGCCGGTGATGGTTACATAGAAGGTGGTCGCGTGGGCGGAGGCCGCGAGGAGGAGCGCTGTGACGCACGCTCTCAACGTGCCGCGGTGCCTCGGGCGGGGCCGATTGAAAATCGGCCTGCAGGATGAAATCCTGCCCCACTCGATGGCGGTCATACCACCCCCCATTTCCGCCGCAACAGCCATTCGCCCGAGCGGAAGGCCAGCGCCAGCAGGAACACGATCGGCATGTCCCAGAGATCGCGGGTCTCGCGCGTGGTGATGCCCGCCTCGGAGTATGAAATCTCGCTCGACAGCTTGGACGCATCAGACGGTTTATAGTATCGGCCGCCGGTCTGCTCCGAGAGTTTTTGCAGCAATTCCCGATTCTGGGAGGTGTGGAAGGCCTCGGCCACACCGTCTTCCCGGCGGAAGGTCAGGGTATCGCGGCCGATCTCTTCCTGTTCCCGTCCGGCGATGATCTCGGCCACGTAGGACCCCGGCTTCTCGGCGGTCCACTCGCCGCCGTAGATTCCCTCTTCGAGCGGCACGGGCGTCAGCTCCATGGTGGCCGAGGTGCCGTCCGGCCCCAGGAAACGCGCCTGCACCTTGGCATTAGTTACGGGCTTGTACTGCTTGTCGCGGACTTCCACCCGGATGGGTACGCGGGTATCGTCGGAGAGCACCTGCTTCGGCGTGCTCGAAATCACCTGGCCCGGCGTGTCGGTCACGAGGTAGCGGAAGATCTGCTGCCAGAAGGTGGCGAAGGTTTTGTCGGCGTGGTCGGTCCACATCTTCCAGCGCCAGGTACCCTCGGTGGCGAACAGCATGGTGCGGCCGCGGCCGAAGTTTTCGGTGACCAGCAAAGGGAATTTGCGCCTGCCCTCGGGCGTCGAGTTGAGCAGCACGGTAGCGCCCGGCTTCGGCTCGCCCACTTCCTGGTAGTTGGCCATCTTGGGCATTCGCTTCCAGTGCTCGGCGTTGCGTGCGGGATCGTCGTCCAGCCGGCAGATCACGCTCTGCGCGCCGGCGGGCGTGAGTTCCTCGCCGGTGAAGTCGCGGTGGAAGGTACCCTTTCCTTCCGGCAACTGGACCGGCACCAGGTCGGCCAGGGGGGAGTTCTGATAGCCGCCATCGGAGAGGGAAGCGCGCCCGCCCATGAGCAGCAGGCCGCCGCCGCGCCGGTCCACAAAGTCGTGGATCAACTGCTGCTGGGTCGGCGTGAAGTAATTGGCCTCGACACTGCCGATGATCAAGCCCTGAAACTGGAAGAGATCTTCGGGCTTGGCGGGGAATCCGTCCTCCAGGTCATGCTCGCCCATGCTTTTGGGAAACTGCCGGTACAGCTTGTTCTGCGTAGTGCGGAGCATGCGGGCCAGTTCGATACCTTCGTAATCGTCGAGGGCCCGGCCGATGAATTTGTACTCCCAGCGTGGCTCGCCGTCGAAATAAAGGATCCGCGGCTTGCGCGTCTCCACATCCACCAGCCGGGTGACCTGGTTGTTCAGCACGTTTTCTTCGCCGGAAACCGGATCCAATCCGATCTCCAGCGTTTTGGGCCCGGCATCGCCGCAGTTGAACACCAGGGTCTCGTTCTGGACTTGCCCATCGGATTTGAGGGTGATGTCCTGCGAAGCCAGGATCTTGCCGCTGTCGCGCACCACGAGTTTCGCCTTGCCGCCGGAAAGCCCATAGGATTGCAGGGTGACCGTGGCGGTGAGTTTCGATTGCGGCAATGCGCGCGCGGGCACCACGGCATCGACGATCTCGACGTCCTTGACGGGATGCTCGCGGCCGAAGCCGATGGTGTGCACGGGAATCCGCTGGCGGCGGATGGCGCTGATGGTCTGCAGGTCGATGCCGCCGGAATTGTCGCCGCCATCGGTGAGCATGACAATCGCGCCCAGTGGCAGCGAAGACGACTCGGCGAGCACGCGCTCGAGCGTCTCGCCGATACGCGAAGCCGGTTCGTTGGCTACCAGTTGATCGGTTTTCTGAATCCGCTCGGGTTCCTTGCCGAATTTATAGAGCCGGACCTGGAAGCGTTCGCCCAGCGATTTCAGCAGCCCGCCATCGAGCACGGCCTTGGCGGCGGATTCGCGTTCGCCTGGCGCGTCGGCGAGCGACATACTGCGCGAATCGTCCACCAGCACGGCCACCACGTTCTGCTGGGGACGCAGCGTCGCCACGCTGAGCGCCGGGTGCCACAACAGAAACAGGATGAGGGCTACCATGCAGGTCTCCAGGATCCAGATGGCGACCGGCCGCAGCCCGCTCAGCATGCCGTGATTGCGGCGCACGTGCCAGAACAGCAGGCCCGCCGCAGCCAGAATAGCGGCCGCCATCAGCCACATCGGCCAGGGCGTCAGAAAGACGAACTGGCCCTTGTGAAAAAGGCTGGCCGGATATTTGAACAGGATTTCGAACATGTGCGCACACTAGGCGTAGGCGGCGATGACTGTATGGACGTGTCTGGCGCTGGAAAGAGTTACTGACACTCCCAGACTGCGGGGAAGTTCAACACACCGACGCATTTGCCGAACCCTCGTATGTGAATCAGAATAGCACACGGCGATTGAGTGGCTCGTTTGGATATTCCGCGGAGTTGGGGTCGGGACGTGCCCAGGCGGTATACTTAGAAGCTCAGGTGCAAGACTTCATCGGGATCCGAGGCGCGAGGGTCCACAACCTCAAGGATATTTCGCTTTCTATTCCCCACAACCGGATGACCGTCATCACGGGTGTGTCGGGCTCCGGCAAGTCGTCGCTAGCCTTCGACACGATCTATGCGGAAGGGCAGCGCCGGTACGTGGAGTCACTCTCGGCGTATGCGCGGCAGTTTCTGGAGCGGATGGAGAAGCCGGACGTGGACGATATCGACGGGATCGCTCCCGCGGTGGCCATACGTCAGAAGAACACCAGCCGCAACCCGCGCTCCACGGTGGCTACTTCCACGGAATGCTACGATTTTCTGCGGCTGCTGTATGCGCGCGTGGGGCAGACGTTTTGTCCGAAGTGCGGGACGCGCGTGCGCCAGGATACGGTGGACGAGGTCGCCGCGCGCATGCTGGCGCAGCCGGCCGGTTCGCGGTGGTATGCGCTGTTCGCCGTGGCGGGACGCGAGGCTGCCGCCTTGCGGGATACGCTCTTCGAGCTGCGCAAGAAGGGATTCAACCGGCTGTACCAGGCGGGCCGCCTGTTCGAGTTTTCAACGCCGGAGTCCCTGTTGGATATCGACTTCTCCAAGCCGGTGTTCGTGCTGGTGGACCGCATCGCCATGGGGCCCGACCTGCACCAGCGGCTGGTAGACACCATCGAGATCTGCTATCACGAGTCGGGCGAGGTGATCTTCGAGAACGCTTCCACGGGCGAGCGCCTGCGGTTCAACGAGCGCTTCCAATGTAAGACCTGCGGGCTGGAGTTCAGCCAACCCGAGCCGATCCTGTTCAGCTTCAACTCCCCGTTCGGAGCCTGCCCGCGATGCCAGGGCTTTGGCAACACGATCGACTTTGACATGGACCGCGTGATTCCGGACAAGTCGCGTTCGCTGGATGAGGGAGCGGTGGACCCGTGGACCAAGCCGAAGTACCGCTCCTGGCTGGGCAACTTCCGGAAGCACGCGGGGAAGCGGGTGCGCACCCAAGTCCCTGTCTGCGACCTGACCAATGCGGAGCGCGAGATCGTCTACGATTTCATACACCGCTTCTTCGACCACCTGGAAGAAAAGAAGTACAAGCTGCACGTGCGCGTCTTCATGAGCCGCTACCGGGGCTATGCGCTCTGCCCGGAGTGCAAAGGCGCGCGCCTGCGGAAGGAAGCGCTGTACGTGCGGGTGGGCGGCAAGAATCTCGCGGAAGTCGTGCGCATGAACATCGCCGAAGCGATGGAGTTTTTCAACGGCCTGGAGCTGAGTCCGGAAGAGACGGCCATCGCCGACAAGATCCTGATCGAGATCCGGCAGCGGCTGAAGTTTTTGAACGACGTGGGGCTGGAGTACCTCACGCTGGACCGGCTCTCGGCCACGCTTTCGGGCGGCGAGGCGCAGCGGATTCAACTCGCGACGTGCCTTGGTTCGCGCCTGGTGGGGGCGTGCTACGTGCTGGACGAGCCCTCGATCGGCCTGCACACACGCGACACCGGGCGGCTGATCCGCATCCTGCACGAATTGCGCGGCCTGGGAAACACGATCGTGGTGGTCGAGCACGACCCGGACGTGATGCGCGCCGCCGACCACATCGTGGACCTCGGACCGGGAGCGGGAGAGCACGGCGGCAGGATCGTGTTCGAAGGGCCGCTCGACCGCCTCATTGCCGAGGGCGACGGCTCACTCACCGCCCGGTACCTGCGCGGCGAACTGCGCGTGTCGTCGCCGCGCGCGCGCCGCAGCGTCAATCCGCGGCGGCTCCTGCGTCTTTCGGGTGCCTGCATGCACAACTTGAAGAACATCGACGTCGAGGTTCCCCTGGGCATGATGGTGGTGGTGACGGGAGTGTCCGGATCGGGCAAGTCCACGCTGGTGCACGACGTGATGTTCCGGTCGCTCGAAGCGCTGCACAAGGCGCGCGAATCGGATCACGACCCGGAGTTCGACAATGCCGCCGAGGCGCTGGAAGCGCGCGCAGCCGAAATCACGTGCAGGAAAATCGAAGGCGCGGAGCGCATCGCCTCCACCGTGATGGTCGACCAGTCGCCCATCGGCCGCACTCCGCGCTCCAATCCGATCACCTATCTGAAAGCCTTCGATGTAGTCCGGGGCCTGTTCGCGTCCACACGCGAGGCCGAGAGACGGGGCTACACCGCCGGACATTTCTCCTTCAACGTGCCGGGCGGCCGCTGCGAAGTGTGCCAGGGCGACGGCACGGTGACGGTGGAGATGCAGTTCCTGGCCGACGTGGAACTGATCTGCGACGAGTGCAAAGGGACGCGCTTCAAGAGCGCTATCCTCGAAATCCGCTACAACGGGCTCAACATCCACGAGGTCCTGCAACTCACGGTCCGGGAAGCCATGGAGTTCTTCCGCTCCACTCCCAAGCTGGTGCAGCGCCTGAAGGTGCTGGACGATGTCGGGCTCGGCTACCTGCGGCTGGGCCAATCCGCCACCACGCTCTCCGGCGGAGAAGCGCAGCGCGTGAAGCTGGCGGCTTACCTTTCGGCGGCCAGTGTGGAGGGCACGCTGTTCATCTTCGACGAGCCGACCACCGGCCTGCACTTCGACGATATCGCCAAGCTGCTGGCGGCGTTCCAACGGCTGATTGAAAACGGCGGCAGCCTGGTGATCATCGAGCACAATCTGGACGTCATCAAGGCCGCGGATTGGGTCATCGACCTGGGCCCCGAGGGCGGCGCGCGCGGAGGCTACCTCGTGGCGGCGGGCACTCCGGAAGCGATCGCGCGCACGGAGGGATCGCACACCGGCCGCTATCTGCGCGACATCCTGGCCCGTTGCGCGGGCGTATCATCGTATTAATGGTGAGTATTTGTCGTGCGGGCCTTCTCGCCTGTATTGCCGTGCCCGCTCTGTGCGCCGCCACGCTGCAAATCGTCAGACCCGTGATCAGCCAGATGGAAGATGGCGCTCCCGATACGCCCGGATTCGAGCATGTCCCGGGCGAGACCCTGTACTTCAGTTGCCGCATCGCGGGTTACACGAAGACCAGCGAAGAAAAGATTCACCTGGCCTATTCGGTGCAGTCCTTCGACTCCAAGGGCGTGCCGCTCACCGAGATCTACAAGAACGAGCTCTCCGATGAAGTCGGCCCGCAGGACAAGGAGTGGATGCCGAAGATCCAGACGGAGGTGCCGATTCCACCGCTGGTCGCCTCGGGGGCATACAAGATCGTGGTGAAGGTCGAGGACCTGGTGGCGAAGACCCAGGTCGAGTTGCCCGTGCCGTTTCAGGTGCGAGGCCGCAACGTGGAACCGAGCGATACCCTGGTGGTCCGCAATTTCCGGTTCTTTCGGGGAGAAGAAGACACCGAGGCGCTGGAGAAGGCGGTCTACCGGCCCGGCGATGCGGTATGGGCGAAGTTCGACATTACGGGGTTCAAATACGGCGACAGGAACAGGATCGACGTCAGCTACGTCACCTCGGTGATCGCGCCCGGCGGCAGGGTGCTGTGGACGCAGCCACAACCCGCCACCGAGCAGGCCGAATCGTTCTACCCCAAGCAGTACGTCCCCGCCTCGATGGGCATCACGCTGCAAAACAACATACGTCCCGGAGAATACACCATCGCCGTTCAGGTAAAAGACGCCATCGGGGGCCAGGCGTACGAAGCCAAGGCCACCTTCGCTATCGAGTGAGCCGGCGCGGCTACGCGGTTTGGCGCTTGGCCCACCGGGATTGCAGCCACCTCTCGAATCCGGTGAGATTCGGGTATTCCTGTCGAAGGGCGCCAATATCGGCGTGGTATCCCGTGTTCTCAAACCATCGGTACATTTCGGTGATTGCCGGCCCGGTCTGGCGCTCAAACTCGTCCCAGGGCATCTGCTGGTAAGCCACGTGGTGGCCCGTCATGCGACTGAAGGACTGCGCCAGTTCGTTCATCGAGAGCTCGTCGCCGGCTAGCTCCACAGCGCGGCCCTGCCAGTGGCCGGGTTTCTCAAACGCCATGGTGGCGATGGCACCGATGTCGTCCACGGCAATCATCTGCAAGCGCGCTTCGGGGCTCAACGGCAGCGCCAACACGCCGGATTCGATCGGATCCCGCATGCGGAGCCAGTTTTCCATGAAGTACACCGGCCGCAGGATCGTGTAGCGCAGACCGGTACCGCGGACGTGTTCCTCAATGCGGAACTTGCTCTCGAAATGCGGAATGCCGGTGTGCTGATCCGCACTGCCGACGGAGCTGTATACAATATGACCGACGCGGGCCCGCTTGGCGGCGTCCGCCAGGGCGATTCCCTGCCGGGTCTCGGGTTCCCCGCCCGCCTGGGTGGCCTGCACGGAGAAAATGCCGGACACGCCATCCACCGCGCGCGCGAGCGAGCCATCGTCGTCAAGGTCGCCGCGAATCACCTCTGTGCCATGCCCCACGAGCGCACGCGCCGCGGGTTGATTCGGATCGCGCGTCAGTGCGCGAACTGCAAACCCTTTTTGCTGGAGATGCCGCAGAACGGCACCGCCCTGGTGGCCCGTCGCTCCCGTAACTAAGATCACTTTTTGATTCTTCTTCGCCATACCCGACTGTCCTTCTTTTGGGAGATGGCGGGATCGGGCGTCGGGTTGCACATCACAGGCCGCCGACGTATCAGGCCGCACCCCCGGCGCCGGCGGGCCGGGTCGGACCGCCGGTCCCGAAGAGCCGTTGAAAGAAGGTCTGGGTCTCGTTCAGAACCAGGTCGTCGAGGGTTGCCATTTCCTTCACCGGATCGATCTCGTCGGTGGGGGTCACTAAGATGCGATCGCGTTCCCGCTCCAGGCGCGTAGCGGTGAGAACCATATCCGACCACGCGCCGCCCCATTGGAAGGCCTGAGAGACGCCGCCCACGACGGCCAGCATCGCCGCCAGAATCGGTGTGGCGATAGCAAAGGTGACTGCCACGCCGTGGGAGGCTTTAACAAAATCGGCTGATGCGATGGACGAGATCAAGGTCACGACCGCTCCCAGCAGGATGGTCAGGTAGCGGGTCGTTTTGTAGGAGCGTTTGTTGTATCGGCTTGCGCTCCAGTAATACTGGATGCGTTCTTCGTAACGCTGCAGGACTGCCTGCTGCGCCTCGGCTTTATTTGCGGCGGCGGATGCCTGGCTGGCCATGGATCAAATTCTCCGGAGAGGGAGATTCTACACCAAAGCGTGGCATGGCCGTGGAGCGGAGACGCCGACTGGAGGTTAGACCATGCTGTTGTTCCGGCAGGCGCTGGATATCCGGCTTTTGTTCGGCGCGGTTTTGCGCGATCCTCAAAGTGGACCATGTTTGGGCTGGGACAGCTCGCGGCCTTGCCTCCCGCCGATCGTACCAGCGCCGTCGAGGCGCTTCTCGAGACCGGCGGGGAGATGTGGCGCCGCCAGGTCGGAGCCTGGATCACGCGCATCGTCCCCGTCGAGGTTCTGGTTCCGGACGCGGCGGCACGCTGGCGGCCGCTCGTCCTGGACGCGATCCAGTTCGTGTTTTCCCGGCTCTCCCGCCATCGGCTGGCCGTAAAACTGGTCGAGCAGTCCGAACTCCCGGCCGATACCCCGCCCGAGCAGCGCCTGGTGCGGCTGATCTCCCGCATGCCGGCCCTGCAAAAGATGGGGCAGGTGCTGGCACGCAACCGCCGGCTTGCGCCCGCGCTGCGCTCCGCGCTGATCGAGCTCGAGAACGGAATGTCGGACATGACCCCCGGCGAGGTCCACGCCCTTATCGCGGAGCAGTTGGGACCCCTCCTGCAGGAGTATTCGGTGAGGATCGAGCCCTCCATACTTTCGGAAGCCAGCGTAGGCGCGGTCGTCCGATTCACCTGGAGGGACGGCGACCGGGAACGCGAACGGGGCGTCTTCAAGGTGCTCAAACCCTATGTGCTCGACTGCCTCACCGAGGACATGGACCTGCTTCGCCAGTTGGGCGAGTATCTGGCGTGCGAAGAGCGCGGGTACGGATTTGCCGTCCATGACGTGCAGGAGATGCTGGAGGAAGTGCGGTTGCTGCTGCAGCACGAGCTCGATTTTGGCCGCGAGCAGGCTACCCTGGCCGCGGCGGCTCGCACCTATCGCGCCAGCATCGGCATCCGCGTGCCGCGCCTCTTCGCGCCGCTGTGTACCACGCGGATTACCGCCATGAGCGATGAGAAGGGCGTGAAAGTGACCGCCGCGTGCCGCCGCTCCCCCGTTCGCCGCAGCCGTATCGCCGAGCAGTTGGTGGAAGCCCTGATCGGCGTTCCCCTGTTCTCGCGCGAGGAGGAGGCCGTCTTCCACGGCGACCCGCATGCCGGCAACCTGCTCTATGACGAGCCGAACCGCGAACTGGTGGTCATCGACTGGGCTCTGGCGGAACGCCTCAGCCAGAAGCCCCGCCGCCAGCTCATCCTGCTGGCGCTCATGACCATCCTCCGCAATCCCGCCGGCGTTTCGGAAGCCATCGAGGGCCTGGGCCGCGGCTCCCGCCGGCTGATCCGCCGCCGCGTGGCCCAGTTTTTCAAGCGACTGCCCGAGAGCTATTCTCCCGGCATCCTGGATGCCATGCGCCTTCTGGACGACCTCGCGCTGGATGGGATTTCCTTCCCCCCGGCCCTGTTCCTCTTCCGTAAGATGCTGTTCACGCTGGATGGCGTGCTCCATGATGTCTCGGCAACCGACGTGCGCATCGATCAGGTGATCGCCCGCGAGTTTCTCACGCGCTGGGCGGCGAGTTTCGGACTGTTCTATGCACCCCTGGAGATGAAGGACCTTGCGGCCGTGTCGTGGAATGCCCTCGTGGATACGGCGCGGCAGTGGTCGAGGAAAATCAACCCGTTCGGCCGCCCGTCCGGTGCCCGGACACGGAGCCGGAAGCCGGGATCGCCGCGCCCCGAAAAACACCGCCGGCCCGCGCTGCCCCGGCGATCATCTTCGTAACCTGCAACGTACCGGCGCGCACGCAGCTTCCAGAGTTCCAGGTGCTACAATCCCAATTAACTGGAGGTGACGCTTCGATGTCGTGCCGAATTCTCCCGGTGCTTCATCCCACGCCGGTGAGGCCGCGCCTCGTCACCGATATCGATGCAGATTGAAAGGAAGAGAGACGTATGCCGGTGAACATGCCCATCCTCAGTGAAGAACGGATCGCCTACCTGGAGGGGCTGGTCAGTCAAGCCAGAACCGCCGCCGCCGTCTTCACGCAGTTCAGTCAGGAGGACGTCGATCGCATTGTCAAAGCGATGGTCGTGGCCGGTCTGGAACAGGCTCAATATCTCGCCCGCCTGGCGGTCGAGGAAACCAGGCTCGGAGTTCTGGAAGACAAGGCCATCAAGAACATGGTGGCCACTGAGTTCGTCTACAACTACGTCCGGGATAAGCGAACCGTGGGCGCCATTCGCGAGTTTCCCGACCGCGGTCTGGTGGAGATGGCGGAACCGATCGGGGTCATCTTCTCGCTCACACCCATCACGAACCCCACGTCGACCGTCCTCTTCAAATGCATCATGGCCATCAAGACCCGGAACGCCGTGATTTTCGGTCCCCACCCCAAGGCTTGGCGCTGTTGCCAGGAGGCCGTCCGGATCATGTACGAGACGGCTGTGCAACACGGTGCGCCCGAGGGCGTCTTCACCTGCCTGGAATCGCCCACCATCCCGGACGATAACTACCTGATGCGGCACAAGGACGTCGGCCTGATTGATGCCACCGGCGGTCCAGGCGCCGTCAAGGCCGCTTACAGCTCGGGTAAGCCGGCCCTGGGTGTGGGACCAGGCAATACGCCGGTTTATCTGGAAAAAACGGCCGATCTGGACATGGCTGTGGTGGACATCATCACCTCCAAGACGTTCGACAACGGCACGATTTGCGCCTCAGAGCAGACGGTGGTGATCGACGACGAGATTTACGACGCCGTGCTGAAGAAGTTCACGGAGCTGGGCGCGCACATCTGTGACCCGAAGGAGACGGCACTGCTGGGGCGCACGGTGATCGATCCCGAAACCGGAGCCATGCGGCCGCTGGCTGTGGGACAGAGGGCCATCGATATCGCCCGCATGGTCGGCCTTTCCGTCAAGCCGGAAACCAAGCTGCTGATCGCGCCCATCCAGGGCGTCGGCCGCGATCATCCCCTGTCGGTCGAGAAACTGTTCCCGGTGCTCTCGGTGTATCGGGCGAAATCGGTCGATGAGGCGCTTCGGGTATGCGTGGACGTGAATCATGCCGGAGGGCTTGGACACACGGCGGTCATTTTCTCGTCCAACGATGAGATTATCCGGAAGTTCGGCGAAGTGATCAACGCGGGCCGGATCATGGTGAACTCGCCGGGATCCATCGGTGCTATCGGCGGCGTTTACAACGATCATGGTCCCCACCTTCTCGTTCGGATGCGGGACCGGCGGCGGCAACAGCACGACGGACAACGTCAACGTGTACCATTACCTCAACATCAAACGCCTGGCCCGGAGGACACAAGCGCATATGTGGTTCCGCGTTCCGAATCAGATTTATTTCAACATGAACGCCGTGGAGAATCTGCGCCATTTTCCATCGCGCTCGACGCTTATCGTCACCAATCCGTTCCTGGAGCAGATCGGCCACGTCGACATTGTCCGGCGCCACATTCCGCCGCAAACTCTGGTCCGTGTACTGGCTATTCCGGACGCCGAGCCCGAAGTTAAGGTGGTCATGCAGGGAGTGGAGGCGCTCAATTCCTTCAAGGCCGACCAGATCATCGCGCTGGGCGGCGGGTCGGTGATCGACGCGGCGAAGATCATGAAGCTCAAATACGAATCGCCGGAAGCCGACCTGGAGGAGCTGGCCGCGCCGTTTCTGGACATTCGCAAGCGCGTGGTCCAGTACCCCACGGAAAAGACCAACCACCTGCGCCTGATCGCCATGTCCACGACCAGCGGAACGGGGAGCGAAGTCACCCCATTCGCCGTCCTGACCGACAAGACGCTCGGGCGCAAGGTGACGCTCGCCGACTACTCGCTGAGTCCGGATGTGGCCATCGTCGATCCGCAGTTCGTCATGTCCATGCCAAAAGGCCTCACCGCCGATACCGGCATCGACTGTCTGACCCACGCGCTGGAAGCCGGGGTTTCCATTCACGCGTCAGCCTACACCGACTCCAACGCCATGCAGGCGATTCGCCTGGTGTTCAAATATCTGCCGATCGCCTACGAGCACCCCGGCGATGTAGAGGCGCGCAGCATGATGCACAATGCGGCCTGCATCGCGGCGCTGGCGTTTTCCAACGCGTCGGTAGGTGTGAATCACGCGCTGGCGCACGCCTTCGGCGCTCGGTTCGGCGTGTCACACGGGCGGGCCAACGCGCTCATGCTGCCGCACGTGATTGCCTACAACGCGTCGGTGCCCACCAAGTTCATGCCGTCGCCGAACCAGCGGGCGTATGTCGCCCACAAGAAATACGCCACGGTGGCGGATCTGCTGGGTCTGGGCGGCGAAACCGTCGCAGAAAAGGTGGCGAACCTGGTGAAGGCGACCGAACAGTTACTCGACCAGTTGGCCATTCCTCGGGCTATCGCCGACCTCGGGATTTCGAAGGAAGAGTTCGAGCGGGCTATGCCCGATCTGGCCAAAATTGCTTTTGACGATCCTTCGTGGCGCTCTAACCCACGTATGCCGCTGGTGACCGAACTGGTCGAGCTGTTTTGGAGCGCCTATCGGGGGCGAGGACGCGCCACAGCGGACAGTGCATCCGAGCAACCAGCAGCGATGGAGTGTGTATGACAACAAGTGGCGTGTGGCTAATGATCGACGGCGAGCGCCCCGTCCCGGCCTTGCTGGAGGCTCTAGACAGGCTGGACGGCGCCGGTGGGGAGATGCTCCTGGATTTCTCCGCGGTACGCCGCATCGATTCGGGCGCGCTCGTGGCGATGGAGAAGCTGGCCGCAAGCGCCGGCGAAAAGTCCGTCAAGGTGGTATTGCGCGGCGTCAACGTCGATGTTTACAAGGTGCTCAAGCTGGTGAAACTGGCGCCGCGATTCTCATACCCGACGTGACCCGGAGCAGGACCATGTGCTTCCTGACCGACCTCGCGCCCGGCGCGCCGGTGAGATGTTCCGGTGTGCCGGGCTCCCGTGAGCTTTGTACGAAACGATACCTATTCAGGCAAATAGGGTCTTATCCTCTCATTGACCTTGGCTGTAGAAAGGTCAAGAATCGTAATGCGGTCGTCTGTCACGCCCGCGACGCACTCACCGGCGACTGTGCCGGTCTTTGTCTGCCCGCGTCGTGAAAAAGCCGCCGGCCCGATCTTTGGGTTGTGGGAGGTACTATTTAATGCTCAACCGAATACGGATTTTTGGGGTAGCGCTCCTTTTTGCCGCCCCGCTTCTTGCGCAGCAGAAAGATGTCCGCCGGTTCGACTTGTATACCGGCTACAGTTACTTCCACAGTACTCCCATCGACTTGTCTGAAAAAGGCGTTAACTTCCAGTTTGGCGTCCGGCCCAGGACTTGGTACTCTTTGGGATTCGACTTCAGCGCGGTCAAAGGCAGCCTCACCGTGACCCCCGAATTGCTGCCCGGCGATCTGCAACAGAAGTTGGGCGCACAATTGGCCCAACTGGCGGCGCTGGGCGTGATTCCCGCCGGGTATCAACTGGCGGTTCCGTCAGACTCCACCACCTACACGTTCGCAGCAGGTCCGCAGCTTGCCTATCGCCACTTCTCGAGGGTAACCTTTTTCCTTCGTCCGAACTTCGGTGCGGTACGGGAAACCGCGACGCCGAAGCCCGGCGATCCGATTGCCGCGGGTATTGTGAAACAACTCGTTCCCTCCGGCAAGAAGAGCGATTGGCAGGGTGTCTACGGCTTCGGCGGAGGATTCGACATCCTCTTCACGAAGAACTTCGGGTTCCGCATTCAGGCCGACCACGTGTACGATCACCTGTTCAACGATCTTCTGAAGGACGGCCGGTTTACCACCCGGTTCTCGATGGGCCCCTGCTTCAACTTCGGACGCAATATCGTGGAGTAGGACCCGAAGCTGTGGGCCGCGCCACTGTGGAGAAAGGTGCCGCCCCACCCTCATCCCGGGGGTATGAAGCTCATGGCCCGCTCCGTGAGCGCGCAGATGGTGAGGCTCGGATTGACTCCCAGGTTGGCCGCGATCACCGAGCCGTCGCACACGTACATGTTCCGGTAGCCGAAGACGCGGTTTCTGCCGTCCACGACGCCCTGCGCCGGTGAAGCGCCCATCGGGCATCCGCCCAGGATGTGCGCGGTCCCGGGCACGTTGAACAGGATCTCCGTCACCATGCTCATGGCCGTGCCGCCGGTCATCATGGCCACCTTGCGCGCGAATTCGTTGGCCTGCGGGATGAAGGTCGGGATGCGGCTGCCGCGGCTCATCAGCGTCTTCTCAAAGGGCCAGAACCACGGCCTGCCCAGCCGCATCTCGATGAAACCGTCCAGGGTCTGCATACACAGCATGATCAGGGATTCGCGGGCCCAGCCAAAAGGGTGCAGGCACCGGATCGTGCGCAGGGGATGCCGCAACAGCGAGCTGGCGAGGGTCGCGATCCAAAGCAGGATGCGGCTCCCGCCGGGCCGGCCGCCGGTCAGCAGGGTGGCCAGCAGGCCCATCGCATCGGCGCCATCCGGATAACGCACGGCTTCAATGTGGGTGTACGGGTCCAGGTAAATGCCGGAACCGATGGCGATCCCCTTCGACAGATCTTCGCTGCTATGCGGCACGCGCACCCCGATCAGCGACTCCGCGTTGGTGCGCACCCGGCTGCCGAGCTGGTCGCTGACCGCCGGCAGTGAACCCTTCTGCTTCAGGCGGAACAGCAGGTCCATGGTGCCCAGCGCCGATGCGGCGAACACGACCCCGCGGGAGGTGAACCGCCGGGGATCCTTGCGGAACCGGGACGTCGATCTGACGGTGCGCACCTCGTAGCCGTCGCTGCCATCGGGCTTCCCGTTCAGCGGCGTTACATCCACAACTCGGGTCTCGGCGAAAACCTGCGCGCCCCGTTTTTCGGCCAGGTACAGATAGTTCTTGTCGAGCGTGTTCTTGGCGTTGTAGCGGCACCCGATCATGCAGCCGCCGCAGCCGATGCAGGTGGCGCGCTCCGGGCCTTCCCCATGGAAGTACGGATCCGGGCAGGTTTCGCCGGCCACGGCTTCGTCCGGTGCTTCAAAGACGGCTACCCGCGTCCGATAGAACGTATCGCCCACACCGCATGCCTTGGCGGCGCGCCGGAGGATGTAGTCCGCCGGCCCCAGGATGCGATTCTCGGCAACCCCCAGCATCCGCATCGCAGTCTGGTAGTAGCCGGGCATCTCCTTTCTCCACGGAGCCAGTTCCGCCCACGAACCCCGATCCCAAACGGACGGTTCCGGGACCAGCAGAGTATTGGCATAGGTGATCGAACCCCCGCCCACGGCGCAGCCGTGCAGGATCACGACGTGCCGGAACGGCTCCATATTGAAGAACCCGCGCAGCCCCAGCCGCGGCCGCCAGATCCACTTCCAGATCTTCCAGTTGGTGGTGGGGAAATCCTCCGCTCTCCAGCGGCGCCCCATTTCCATGACGGCGACCCGATAGCCCTTCTCCGCGAGGCGGTGCGCCGCCACGCTGCCGCCGAAGCCCGAGCCTACGACAATGTAGTCGAAGTCCATGGCGGAACCGGTGCCGCGCGGCTAGCGTTCTGTCCTGGTCGTACAACCCGCCGGCCGGTACGGCTCTCCGCACCGCGGCCCGTTTGCGTTATCCGCGAATTCCAGACCGGGTTTCCGCATGGTTTCCCGCATGGAGGTCAGGCTGCGACGCAGCGATTTCTCCGGGCTGATCCCCAGGAAAAGCGATCCCAGCGCACGCGTCATCGAGCCGAATTCGCCGCTCAGTTCGATCGCCTCCCCTTCGACGAATACCCCGTTTTCCGCCGCCGCGAGACGCCAGTAGGTGTAGAGCCGGAGCAGGTAGCCCTTTTCTTTTTCCACTTCCCGGACCTTCGTCGAATAGGAACGGCACTTCCAGCGCCGGTCATCCACCTTTTCCCAAACCACGTCGCTGTCGGCATCGATCACGGTCGGCTCCTTCAACCGCATGGAATACCCGAAGTGGGTGTCGCCGGTACGGCACATGAGCCTGGAGGTCGCCACCACGTCGCTGAAGTATTGCGCCCGATGGTCATAATCGCGGAGCATCCGCAGGGTGCGGTCCACCGTGGCGCCGGGTATGAAAACGGTGCCGATCCAGTCGAAGAGCAAGCCGCCCGCAACCTTGCGCGGGTTCGAGCCGGCCACCGCCGCGGTAACGATCCTGCCGCGCAACACCTGGTCTTTCATCGCCGGATTCTCGTCGGCCACGAGGAACGCCCGGCGGCTGGCCATGCGATCCTCCGCGGATTGCACGTAGCACTCGAAATCGTAAACGGTTTGCGGCTTCAATTGCTGCGCGCGAACCCCGCCGGGAATTGCCAGGCAGGAAATGACCGCAGTGAGCACGGGTTTGGGTATTTTCATATGCTAATATCCGATTCATTATCGCTCCGGGCGGCGCCCGGCGAAAGGCCTGCTTACGTGCGCTTTTGCACATAGCCGCGAGGTATCGAGCTTATCCGATGTCAGTTGGTCCACCTGCCGCAGCTCGGGGAACAGCCAAGCCCACGCGGCGACGATGCCGATCGTTCCGAGACCGCCGGCGATCACCGCCGGAACCGTCCCCAGCCATTGTGCCGTGACTCCGCTTTCGAATTGGCCGACCTCATTGGACGCTCCGATGAACACCATGTTCACGGCGCTGACCCGGCCCCGCATCTCGTCCGGCGTGCCGAGTTGCACCAGTGTGTGCCGCACGATGACGCTCACCATGTCGCATGCCCCCACCAGGATCAGCGCCGCCACCGCCAGCAGCATGTTGCGCGAGACTGCGAAGATCACCGTAAACAGGCCGAATCCGAACACGCACCAGAGCATGGTCGCCCCCGCGCGCCGGCGCAGCGGACGGTAGGCGACCACCGCCGCCATGAGCACGGCCCCGGCGCCGGGTGCGCTGCGCAATATGCCCAGCCCAGCGGCTCCCACGTTGAGTATCTCTTTCGCGTAGACCGGCAGCAGCGCCACGGCGCCGCCCAGCAGCACCGCGAACAGGTCCAGGCTGATGGCCCCCAGGATCAGCTTGTTCCGCCAGATGTAGCGCAACCCCTCGAGGACCACTCCGAAGCTGGCGGTAGCCCGCGGCCGCGCCACACCCGTGGCCCGGATCGCCGAGAACAGCAGCAGCGCCGCCAGGTACGCCATCGCCGCGCATCCGTAGACCGGGAGCGGGCTGCCCGCCACCCCGTACAGCACGCCCCCCAACATAGGGCCCGTCACCAGGGCGGCCTGAAAGATGGAGGACGCCCAGGCAACCGCGTTCGGAAAATGCTCTTCCGGCACCAGCAAGGGTAGAAAGGCCTGCGCAGCCGGCCCGTTGAACGCGCGGACCACTCCGTTCAGCAGCAGCACCGCATAGATCGGATACGGCGACGCCAGCCCGCGCGTCGTCAGCGCCAGCAGCAGGGTCGAACATATCGAGAATCCGGCGGTGCAAACCTGCAGGATCCGTTGGCGTGGCAGGCGGTCCGCCGCGTGCCCGGCGATCAGGAACAAAGCGATGCCCGGCAGGAACTGCGCCAGCCCGGCCAGGCCCAGATCGAGCGGGCGATGGGTGATCCCGTAGATCTGCCAGCCCACTGCCACCGCCTGCATCTCCGACGAGGTTGTCGCCAGAAAGCGGGCGGTCATCAGGTAACGGAAGTTCGGATAGCGAAAGGCGATGTGCCCGGTGGACAAGCCTACATTATGATGCAACCAGCGTGTGTGGCTCTTCCGCCGCCGCCATCAAATCGTCGACCAGCCGCTCCAGGCTCGCGGCATCTTCCGGCCTCACCAGCCGTCCCTGGGAGTCGAAAGCTTCCTGCACCCGGGGGATAGTCACCTGTGAATCCACCACGTTGACCCCCATCATCTCGAGCAATTCTCGAAGATGGCGAAGCCCGCGGTGGCCGCCACCCATTCCCGGTGAACCGGCCAGGATGGCGGCGGTCTTGCCCCGGAACACCGCCAGGTGCCCTTCCCCCGGTTCCGGACGCGAGGCCCAATCGATGGCGTTCTTCAGCAGCGCCGGGAATGAGCCGTTGTACTCCGGCGAGGCGATCACAAACCCGTCATGGCCCCTGAGAAGTTCCTTGAAGGCTTCGGCCCTATCCGGCAGACCCAGCGACGTTTCCAGGTCGCCATCATACAGCGGCATGGGATAGTTGCGCAGGTCCGCGACCGTCACATCGGCACCCGCTTCGGCCAGGCGCCCGGCGGCTGCCAGCGCCAGTCTGCGGTGATAGGAATCTCTTCGAATACTGCCTGCGAACACGAGGATCCTGGGCTTCATATATCTTGCTACCAAGATATTTGATGCCGAGGAATGGCGGGGGATTCCATAGGCGGCGAACCGCTACGCCTTCACCTTGGAAAACAGTTTCCCCAGGATCTTCATCGCCTCATCCACTTCCTTCTCCGTCGTGGTGTATGGCGGCAGGAACCGCAGGACGGTTTCGTGAGTGCAGTTCATCAGCAGGCCGGCCGCCATCGCGTCGAGCACCATCTGTTTGCCGGGGATGGTCAGCTCGACGCCCAGCATCAGGCCGAAGCCACGCACCTCTTTGACAAACGCGTGTTTCCGCGCCAACTCGTTCAGGACTACATGGAAGTATCCGCCTACTCTTTGGATAGCGGGCAGAAGCTCATCCAGAATATCAAGGAACTCGAGAGCCACCCGGCAGGCTAAAGGACCGCCGCCGAAGGTGGTGCCGTGCATCCCCGGCTTAATCGTCGCGGCGGCCTTTTCGGTGGCCGCGATGAACCCCAACGGGAGGCCGCACGCGATCGGTTTGGCGGCTACCGCCACATCCGGCTGGATGACCGGCGAGGACCGCTGGTAGGCGAAATACGTACCCGGGCGTCCCACTCCACACTGCGTCTCATCGGCAACCAGCAGCGCGTTGTACCGGTCCGCCAGGCTGCGCGCCCGGGCGACGAAATCGTTCGTCAGGGGATAGATCCCGCCCTCGCCCTGAATCATCTCCATCAGGATGCCGGCTGTACGTTCGCTGAATGCCGCCTCCAGCGCCGCTTCGTCGTTCACCGGAACGAACTTCACGCCCGGCACGAGGGGTTCGAAATCCTGGCGGTATTTCGCCTGGCCCGTGACCGACAACGCACCCATGGTGCGTCCGTGAAACGAGTTTTCGAGCGATATGACTTCGAATTTCTCCGGATGAATCGACCGGCCGTGCGCATGCACCATCTTCAAGGCGCCTTCCACGGCCTCCGTGCCGGTATTGGCGAAAAAGACGCGCGCCAGACCGCTCATCTGCGCCAGCCGCCTGGCCAGCGGGCCCTGGTATTGGTGGTAGTAGAGATTTGATGAGTGAATCAACAGGGCGGCCTGCTCGCGGATGATGCGTAGGATACGTGGATGTCCGTGGCCCAGCGCATTAACGCCGATGCCGGCCAGGAAGTCCAGGTAGCGCCGGCCATCCAGATCGTAAAGGTGGCTCCCCTTGCCGCGTGAGAACACGATCGGATAGCGCGCGTAGTTTTGCAAGACGAATTGTTTTTCCAGGTCTATGACTGCCTGTGCCTGGTTCTCCACTGCAGGTGGATGAGCGCTTGACATGTTTTTCATCATATCGTGACGATGGGCGGCGACGGCAGCATTTTCCGCCGCACCGCCGCGCCCGGCGCGCTCGTGTCCCGCTGCTCCTATCGATCAGGCGGCCGCCGACATCGACGAGGCGCTCTCCGACTCCACTGCTTCTCGTGGTTCCTTCTGAAAAATCAGGCAGCCCGAAGCCTCATCGACGATCAGGGAATCGTTCATCCGAAGCTGCCGGGTCGAGATCAGGTTCGAGATCGGCTGCACCAGCATCCGCTCCACCGCGCGCTTCAGGTACCGCGCCCCATACCGCGCATCCGTACCGTTGCGCAGCAGCAGCTCGCGCGCCGCCTCGGTTACGGCCAGAGTCACCGAACCGGCCCCGATGGCATGATCGATGCGCCGGCCCACAGCCTCCAGTTCCAGGCTCAGGATCTTTCGCAGTTCGGCCTCGCCCAGGGGGTTGAATACCACTACCCGGTCAATCCGATTCAGAAACTCCGGCGTGAACTTCCTGCGCGCCGCTTCCATCCCTGCCCGCGACAGTTTTCCCGCCAGCTTCCCGTCCGCCACGACGGCGGTCTCACGGGTCGTGAATCCCAGCCCCGGCTGCAGAATGGAATTCATCTCCGCCGCGCCCAGGTTGCCGGTCATGAAGATCACGGACCGCGAAAAATCCACGCGCCGGTTGTCGCCGAGCGTCAACACGGCCTTGTCCAGAATTCCCAACAACAGGTTCCACAGGGCGTCGCTCGCCTTTTCGATTTCGTCGAACAACACCAGGCTCAGGTTCAGATTGTCTGTGAGGAACTGGTCCAGCGCCTCCTGGCTCAGCAGCGGCCTGGTTTCGCGATGCCCCAGGTATCCCGGCGGAGAGCCGATCAGCTTGGCGATCTCGTGGCTGTGCTGGAACTCGCCGCAATCCACTTTGATCACGGCGCGCGGGTCGCCCGCCAGTATCTCGGCCAGCGCCTCCACCGTTCGGGTCTTTCCCGATCCGGTTGGCCCCAGGAATAGCAGGTTGCCGATGGGCCGGCCCGGTATCGACATGCCCGCCAGAAATGTCTGATAGATGTCCACCACCTGCCGGACCGCCTCGTCCTGCCCGACTATCCGCCGTCGCAGGTCCCGCTCTAACTGCTCCGCCTCACGTCCCTTCCTGCCTGGATCCAACAGCATGTTTGGCCACCCCATCGAACTGCCCTCCTGATTGGTTGGACGTATGCTGTCTGCGTGCGATTCACAGGAGATGTATAGGATCTGTAAAGGTTCCTGATGGGACTCCAGATTTCCCGTATGCGGCGTGGCCGCCGCCGCGCGGAATAAGGATCCGGGCGGCCACGGGGGGAAACCTCCGCGCCGCCCGGTACGTCTCGTATGGCTTGGCTAACCGGCGACCGGGCCGAGCGGCAAGGCAGCCGCGGCGTCCGCCTGCGTTGCCTTCTCCGCCTGCTCCAGCGGGTTGCCATTGTGCCCGTTGTGCGTCTCGATGGCCAGCGCCTTGAACACGCGGGACAGGTTGTCCTGGGCCACCGACAGCAGATGCATACCCTTGGCCGCGGATTGCCGCTCCTCTTCGAGCTTCGTTTCCAGTTGGCCGATGTTGGCCTGCATCTCGGCGATCCGGCCTTCCAGATCCTGGGAACGCTCCTGCTCCGCGATCAGGCGGGCTTCGAGCGACGCACCCTGCTCCTGCCACGCCACCAGTTCCACGCGCAGGCGTGCCACCTGGTCCGCCAGCCGTTGACCGCTTTCGCGCTCTCCGGCCAGTTCGCCGGCTAAGGTCGTACAGCGGTCGCGGACTTCGGTCGATTCTCCGCCCAGTGCGGCGATCTGCGCCGCCAGTTCCTCGTTCTTCTCCATCTCCGCGGTGAGCCGCGCTTCGAGGTCGATATTCCGGCCCCGCTCCTCGGCTGCCTCCGCGGCCAGTTTCTCGATCTGGCACGCCAACTCCGCGGCATTCTCCAGTTCGGCGTTGAGGCGGGCCTCCAGTTCGGTGTCCCGGCCCTGCGACAGGGCTCCCTCCGCGGTCAGTCTCTCCATCTGCCGGGCCAAGTCCGCAGCCTTCTCCCGCTCCGCGGTGAGCTCTGCTTCGAGCTCGGCATTCCGCTCGCGCGTCTCCGCCGCTCCCGCGTTCACCGTCTCGATCTTCGCCGCCAGTTCCCCGCTCCTGGCCCGTTCCGCGGCGAGTTGCGCCTCCAGACCGGCATATCGGTGGTGCACCTCGATCGCATCCACCTTCAGGTTCTCGAGCTGCTCGCCCAGTTCCTCGCTCTTCGCCTGCTCGTCGGCAAGCTGCGCCTCGAGCGACGCAAACTGGTCACCGCTTACTGCCGGCCCGGCTGAGAGTGCCGCAAGCTTCTCCGCCAATTCCCGCGCTCTCGCCTGCTGTTCGGCAAGCTGGACGTCCATGGATGCGCGTAGTTCTTCCGCCCGGCTCAGTTCGGCCGTCAGCCGTGCGATCTGTTCCGCGGAGGCCTCGTGCGCCCGCTCGTGTTGCGTTTCGACTTCCACGAGCTGCCGCTGGCACTGCTCCAGGGCTGCGTTCAGGCTGGCGATGCGCTTGCTGCCTTCCTGTACTTGTTGCCTCTCCGCCTCGAGTTGCATCTCGAGCGCCGAATGATGACGGCTGGCCTCTTCGGCGGCCCGGCTCCGTTCTTGTCGGGCGCGGGCCTCCAACTCGGAGCATTGTTCGATCAGGGCCGCGGCGCGAACCGCCAGTTCGTTTCCGCCCGGTTCGCTCTCCGCGCGCGGCTGCCCGGCTGCGCTCAGTGCCTGGTCCAGTTGCTCCTGCTTCGCTTTCAACTCGGCGACCCTCGCTTCCAATGCACGGTCGCGCTCGGCTACCTGTTTCCGCAGGGTTTCCAGGTTGGCGGCGGCTTCCGCCAGTGAGCCCTCACTCGCGCGTAGTTGCATCTGAAGCGCGGCCGATTCCGCGGAGGGCGCTCGGTGGATCTTCTGAGCCGTAAATACGCCCGCTATGGAACCAATCACGGTTCCAACGGCTGTGGACATGAAAATAAAAATCAGCTCCATTTCGACCTCGCTGTTTTGGCGGCGAGCGCACGCCGACCGTTCCTTGATACAGTTTGCGCTTCCCCCCATTCTGGTGGGTGGGGGCCCTTAAAATCAGCCCCCAAAAAGTTAACTCCGATGGATACCAAACAGTTATCGTCGAGAGGAATTGCCCCCGCGCGCAATGCCGATGAAAATTAAAAGGCCCCGAGCTGGGTATCTCGGGGCCTGCACTCAGAGGGGTTGGCGGTGGGAGGGGACTCACCGCCAGGGATGCTGTCTGTGTTGATTCGATACTAACAGTTTCAGATCTCTTTGTCCAGTATTTGCAAAAAGAATTTTCGCGCGTCCCCTGCCCCGCCCCCAGTACCCTTTCCAGTACCCCCTCCTCCCGGCCCCCCTGTTGAAACCAATGAACTTAGAGGTCGCCAAAATCCGGTTAACGTCCGCCAAATAACCAAAGACATATTGAGTCTGTCCGGGACCGTGTGCCATTTTTCGGAGGGAAGGTGGTGCCGAGTGACTGTGATGACGGGAACACCGGAGTCCAAAGTATCCAAGAACGGCGATCACGAGAGACGGTCCAAGCGCCGTTTTGAGATCGCGCAAGACGTCCGCTACAAGATGCTCTACGGACAGCGAATCGCCGAAACCGGCACCGGCCGGACCCATAATGTTTCCAGCGGCGGCATCTGGTTCACCACCGAAAGCATCCTGACGCCCGGCATGCCGGTCGAACTCTCCATGAGTTGGCCGGTCCTCCTCAACGACTCCTGCCCAATGAAGCTCATGATTTACGGCTGCATCGTCCGCAGCACCGACCGCGGCGCCGCGGTGGCAATCGAACGCTACGAGTTTCGCACCCAGGGCTCCCGATCGTTCCAACAGCCGGTTCACCAGTCTTCGGTTGAGCTTCGCATGTTAGGCTGAGCAGGCTGCGTTTTCGCCCAAAGCTCATTGGGCAGGCCCGCATCACCTCCCATACTCCACTTCAGAGAGGCGCAACCGCCCGTGCGGAATGCCACACGGCGCCGAGTCGCTCACCGCATCCTGGCATACCAACTGCACCCTCTCCTCGCATGGCGTCGCTCGTGCCGAACCGGCTTGCCGGACGGCGACAGGCACCCATCTACAAAAGGAGAACACGATGCTTTGGACCATCTTTGTGATTCTGCTGGTTCTATGGCTGCTCGGTCTGGTGAGTTCCTTCACCTTCGGCGGGTTCATTCACATCCTGCTGGTGATCGCCATAGCCGTCCTTCTGATCCAGCTCATCTCGGGCCGGCGAGTAGTGTAGCGCTTTCGGCGGCGGGAAGCTCCGCGCGACCGCCGCCAGCCTTCAGGCCAGCGCGCGCAACAAGCGTGCCGGCAGGGTCACGATCGCCCACACCAGCTCCAGTACTCCTCCCACCGCGATTCCGATAATCCGGAACGGCAACAGCAGCAGCCAAACCAGCGGATACAGCACCAGCGCAGCTAACGCCAGGGGCCAGCACAAGATCAATAGAATGCAAAATAAGAGGAACTTGACCACAGCCTAATACCTCCCGCGCCGCATCCGGGCAGTCTTTCCCGGCTCTTCATAATATACGCAACAAGACCGGAAATTGTTCGACTCTGGTACCATGAATCTCTTGCACAATGTTGCGTTTTGAGACTGCCGGGGAGTCCCACGGCGAATGCCTGGTAGCTACGCTGAGTGGACTGCCTGCCGGTGTCCCGATCTCCCTGGAAACCGTCAATCGCGAATTGTGGCGGCGCCAGCAGGGCTACGGAAGGGGCGGCCGCATGAAGATCGAGACCGACTGCGCCGAAGTTGTGGCCGGCGTGCGTCACTCGAAAACCATCGGCTCCCCGGTGGCCATCCTGATTCGAAACCGCGATTGGAAGAATTGGACGGAAGCCCTCCCCGTCGAGGATGCCGACGGTGCCGAGGACAAGCGCAAACCGCTCACTCGTCCCCGTCCCGGCCATGCCGACCTGGCCGGCGCCATCAAGTACAATTTTCACGACGCCCGGTACATTCTGGAACGCGCTAGCGCCCGCGAAACCGCCGCCAGGGTCGCCGTGGGCGCCTTCGCCAAGGCGCTCCTCGGCCAGTTCCAGATCCGCGTCCTCAGTCACGTCATCGCGGTCGGCCCCGTGCGGCTCGAGCGGCCGGTGGACTGGCCCGAAATTGTGGAACTCGGCGAACGCCCGGAGGTACTCCTCGGCTGCGTCGATCCCGAAACAGAAAGCCGGATGAAAGCCGTGGTCGATGAGGCGCTCCATACCGGCGACACGGTCGGCGGAATCTTCGAGGTGGTGGCGCGCGGCGTGCCGGCAGGCCTGGGTTCCCATGCTACCTGGGATTCCCGCCTGGATGGTCGCCTGGCGCAGGCTATCGTCTCCATCCAGGCCGTCAAGGGCGTCGAGATCGGATTGGCCGCCGACGGCGCGGCGAGTTTCGGCTCCAGGGTGCAGGACACGATCCATTACGACCGCGAGCTCCATCGCTTCACCCGCGGCGCCAACCGCGCCGGCGGTCTCGAAGGCGGCATCACCAACGGTCAGGAGGTACTGGTCCGCGGGTTGCTGAAACCCATTTCCACCTTGCGCCGTCCTCTGGAATCCGTGGACCTGGATACCCGCGAGCCCGCCCTGGCGGCTTACGAACGATCCGACGTGTGCGTCGTTCCCGCCGCCGGCGTGATTGGCGAAGCCATGGTGGCGATCGTGCTCGCCCAGGCGTTTCTCGAGAAGTTCGGCGGCGACTCCCTGGCCGAGACCAGGCGCAACTACGAAGGTTATCTAAAGCAGGTGACGCTTTTTTGAAAATATGGTTTATCCGATTGTGAAGTTCGGCGACCCTGTCCTCGAACGGGAAGCCGACACGGTCAGCGAGTTTGACACTCCGGAGCTGCACCAGTTCGTGGACGATATGTTCGAGTCCATGTACGCCGCCAAGGGCGTGGGGTTGGCCGCGCCGCAGATCGGGGTGTCGAGAAAGATCGCCGTGATTGACGTGTCGAATGGAGAGAACCCACAGGACAAGCTGGTTCTCATCAATCCCAGCATCCTCAAGGTGGAGGGCAGGCAGCAGGGTGAAGAGGGCTGCCTCAGCATCCCCGGCTTTCGCGAGCAGGTGCGGCGCAGCAAGCGCGTCACCATCCGGGCCCAGAACGTCCGGGGAGAATCGTTCGAGATGACCGGTGAGGACCTGCTGGCACGCGCCTTCCTGCATGAGACGGATCACCTCCACGGTAAGCTCTACATCATGCACATCAGCGCCCTGAAACGCGACCTGATGAAGCGCAAGATCAAAAAAATGCAGCGTGCCGGCGACTGGCCCTAAAGGTCCTCATGCGCCTGATCTTCCTCGGCACTCCGGCCTTCGCAGTGCCCAGCCTGGAACACGTCGTCCAGGCTGGACACCAGGTGCTCACTGTCGTCACCCAGCCGGACCGGCCGCGCGGCCGCGGCCAGCATGCCGCGCCGCCGCCCGTGAAAGCCGCGGCCCTGCGGCTGGGCCTTCCCGTCTACCAGCCCGAGCGCGTGCGGCGGCCGGAAGCGGTCGAGCACCTGAGGTCGATGCCGGTGGACACCATGGTGATCGTCGGTTATGGGCAGATCATTCCCCAAACCGTCATCGATCTCGCGCCGCTCGGCATTATCAACGTGCACGGCTCGCTTCTGCCCAGGTATCGCGGCGCGGCACCCATCCAATGGGCCATCGTCAACGGCGAGCAACGCACCGGCGTCACCACCATGCGCATCGACGCTGGCTTGGATACCGGCGACATGCTGCTGAAGCGGGAAACCGAAATCGGAGAGGATGAGAATGCCATCGATCTGGGCAGCCGCCTGGCCGTCATGGGCGCGGAACTCCTGGTCCGGACTCTCGCCCGGCTCGCCCTCGGAACCATCGTCCCCGAGAAGCAGGATTCCTCCCAGGCCACCCACGCGCCGCTGCTGAAAAAAGAGGATGGCCTCATCGATTGGTCGCGTCCCGCCCGGGTGATCCACAACCTCGTGCGCGGCCTCCAGCCCTGGCCCGGCGCCTACACCGCCTTCCGTGGCACGACGCTCCATCTGTGGCGCACGCGCGTGGCCGAAGGCCACACCGGGCCACCCGGCAGCCTGCTCCGCCACAACCCTCCCCTCGTAGCCTGCAGCACGGGTGCGCTCGAACTGCTCGAGGTTCAGATGGAAGGCCGCAAGCGCGTTTCAGGCATCGATTTCGCCAACGGGCAACGATTGACCGGAAACGACACTCTGGGCTGACATCAGGCCGGGCGCCGCAGCCACCGAAAGAGAAAGCAAGACACAACGATCCGATTTATCGGTCTCACTCGGTTCGGTCCGGGCTCAAAAAAATGCAAAACTCAAAGTAGGAGAGCCAAGAGCTTGCATCTTCCCCTGGGTTACGCATATTCCGCCACCTACGCCGGCATCCGCCAGGTGGAACAGAATGACCTTGCCCTGATTGTGAGCGGGCTGCCGGCCAACGCCGCCGCCGTCTTCACCGAGAACCGCGTCCAGGCTGCCCCCGTTCGCCTCGGCCGCCGCCACTTGAAGCTTTCGAAAGGCGCCGTGGGCGCCGTGTTGGTGAATGCCGGCAATGCGAATTGCGCCACGCGCACCGGCGATGCCGTGGCCCTCGCCACCTGCAAAGCCACCGCTCGCCTGCTGCGGCTCCCGGTGGTCCAGGTGCTCCCCGCCTCCACCGGCGTGATCGGCGTCGAGCTCGATCGCAACCAGATCATAGACGCCCTCCCGCGCCTCATCCAGGGACTCGGCGCGTCGCGCTTCGACGACGTTGCCCACGCCATCATGACCACCGACCTCGTCCCCAAAACCAGCTTCGCCGAAGTGAAACTGCGCCGCGGCTCCATCCGCGTGGCGGGCATGACCAAGGGTTCCGGCATGATTCAGCCGCGCATGGCCACCACGCTCGGCTTCGTGCTCTCCGATGCCGACATCCCCGTCCCCGCCCTGCGCGCGATCCTCAAACGCTCGGTCGAGCGCAGTTACCACCGCCTGTCGGTCGATGGCGATACCTCCACCAACGACACCGTGCTCCTGCTCGCCAATGGCGCCTCCGGGGTGCGGCCCGATCGTCCCGAATTGCCGCGCGTGGAACAAGCCATCCGCGGCGTCATGGAGACTCTGGCGCAGGCCATCGCCCGCGACGGCGAGGGCGCCCGCAAGCTGGTCACGATCGACGTCTCCGGCGCCCCATCCGACAATGCCGCCACCCGCATCGCCCGCGCCATCGCCAATTCGCCGCTGGTGAAAACCGCCATCGCCGGCTCGGATCCCAATTGGGGACGCATACTCTCGGCGGCCGGCAATGCCGGGGTGGCTTTCGAGCCTGGCCGCGCCATCATCCACATGCAGAACGTCCTGGTATGCCGCAACGGCCTGGCCGCGCCTTTCTCCGAGCCCGAGCTCAAGCAGAAGCTGGATGCCCCCGAATGCAGTGTCCGCTTCGTGATCCAGGGCAAAGGCAAGGGCTCCGCGCGTTTCTGGACCTGCGATCTCACCGAGGGCTACGTCCGCATCAACGCCAGCTACCGGACCTGAGATGACCCGCCGCGCCCTCCTGTTCCTCAGCTTGGCCGCCGGCCTCCGGGCTGACGCCGCCGACCAGGTGTGGGACGTACTTGCCTCCCTCGCCGGCGCCCTCTCGGCCGGCGACGCATCGCTCTTCCTTTCCTGGCTCGATCCCGCCATGCCCGGCTACGAACGCCTGCGCCTCAACGTCATCGCCCTGGCGCGCGACGACGAAGTGCAAGCCTCCATCGACCTGGTGGACAACCGGGGTGACGACCGCGCGCGAACGGTGATCTCCGACTGGCTGCTTTTGCTGAAACAGAAAAACGGTGTTTCCCCCGCTATCCGCCGCCGCCAACGGGTTACCTGCAAGATGGAGAAGCGGCGCGGCAAGTGGCGGGTCGTCTCCCTCGAGCCGCAATCCCTGTTGGATGCCCCCCGGTTTTGAGCGCTACTGGATCTGGATGTCGCGGACGACCGCGATCGCCGCGTCGGCCTGTTGGATCGGCACCCGGAAGTCCGATGCCGATTGCGGCGCCAGGTTCTCGAACTGCGCCTTGACCGCGGCCAGCTTCGAGCCGTTCTGATCAGTCACATCGAAAGTCACTTCCACCGACCGGAGTGTGCGCGACGTGTTGTTCTTCACCTTCCCGGTGAGCGCGGGGCCGCGGTGGTCCACACCGACCGCGGGGATCTCCACGTCCCGGTTGGTGACGATCTTGATCTTGTCCACATCCGGCATGAATCGCGCCGCGATCTCCGCCGGCGACATGTCGAGTTTCGGCTGGTCCTTGTGGAACAAGCTGGTCCGGAATGTCCAGAGTGCGATTCCGCCCAGCGCCAGGAAGGGGACCGTCACTTTCAGAACGAACACGAACTTCTGCCTGGGGGTGCGGCTGCTCAGATAAAGCGGGTCGGAAGGCGCAGACCCGCTCGAAAGAAACCGATCGATCGGCCCGCTCAACGGCCCCAGCCAGCTCATGCGCTTCGACTCGACGCGGGGCGCGCCGGGCTTCAAACCCGCAAACACCACGGATTCGATCCGCTCGCGGATACTGCGTGCCATAAAAAGACCTGTTACGCCATTATAGCGTTAACCCCGTGTGTTCCAGCGCTCCAGCGTGTGGTTCTTCACCGGCCGCTGGGGCGTGCAGTCACCATTCCCTCCAGCGTTTCCAGGTTCTCCTGCTTTCCCATCACAATCAGGTAGTCGCCCCCTTCCACCGCTGTATCCGCCGGCGGGTTGAACATCATCTCGCCGCTGCGCTTCCGGATCGCCAGCACGATCACCCCGAAATCGCGGCCCAATTGCATCCCGCGGAGAGTCTTCGATACCATATCGCTGCCTTCGGCCACGCGCACCTGCTCGATGGCCACATCCATCCCGATGTCCTTCGTGGTGAAATCCAGGAATTGCAAGACGTGCGGCCGCAACAGCGACTGCGCCAGGCGGTGGCCAGCGATGGAGTAAGGAGCAAATACAGCATCCGCGCCCGCGCGGCGCATCTTCTCTTCGGCGCCTTCCTCGGCCGCCCTCACGGCCACGTAGATCGCATGGTTCAGGCCCTTCGCCGAGAGCAGCACGAAGAGATTGTCGGCGTCGGTGGCCAGGGCAGCCACCAGCCCCAGGGCGCGCTCGATTCCTACCTGGTGCAGCGTTTCGTCGCGGGTGGCATCCGCCAGCGCCGCCAGCATCCCCGCCGCGATGGCCCGCTCCACCCGTTCCTGAGAGTTGTCCAGCACCACGAATGGGACGCCGGCATGTTGCAGTTCTTCGGCCGCCCCGCGCCCCACCCGCCCGTAGCCGCAGATGATGTAGTGGTTCTTCAGTTGATCGATCATGCGCTTGTTCCGCCGCTTGCCGATGGCGTCGCCGAATTCCAATTCGATGATGGTCTGGGTCATGGCGCCGATGGCGATAAAGATCGTGCTTACACCGAAGATGATGAGAAAGGTGTTGAACACCCGCGCTCCCCGCGTCAGGGGGTGAATCTCGGCGTACCCCACCGTGGTCATGGTGGTCAGCGTCATGTAGAGCGCGTCGAACGGTGGATAGTGGGCGATGACGGTGAACCCTATGGTTCCGATCGCGAGCGTTGCTCCGATCGCCAGCACGATGTAGAGGAAACGGCGCGCCAGCCGGCTCATTCTTCAGGATCAAGTATAGCGGGCGCCGTGGCTGGCGCAAAGCCGCGCAACCGCCGCCGGGCCGCTACTGCTTGTCCTGCTTTTTCTCTCCGGGACGCATCAGCGTGGGCGGCTTTCTCGGCTGTTTCTGCTGGCTGGAAGCCGCTTTTTCGGCGGCCTTCTTCTCGTCGGCCAGCTTGGCTTCCCGCTCCACCGGAGTCATCGCTTCTTCCAGGGCCTTCTTCTGCCGCTCCTCCCGCGCCTCCACGTCCTGCGTGCGTTTGCCCAAGTCCTCCTGCGCCAAAGACAGGCTGTCGGTGGTGCTGTCGATGGCCGACCGCAGCACGAACTCGTAGCGTTCCAGGTCTTTCGGCTTGTCGTTCGCGATCTTCTGCAGCACCGGCAGCACCTCCTGCTCGGCCTTGGCCAGCGCGGTCAGCCCCGGTTTCATGTCCACCTTGCGGGCTAGGGCTTCATCCGTCACATCGTCCACCGCGTCGAGGATCTTCGCGTAGTCCTCCAGCGCGTCGTGGATCAGCAGGGAACGGCCGGCCTTGTCCTTCGCCAGAAGACTCTTCACCATTTCGATCCGGTCCTTGGCGAATCCGGCATAGAGCGTTACGCGCGCGTTGGGCTCCTGCGCTTCCCGGATCTGGTCGATCTCGTCGGCTGTGAGAAAGTCGCGCTGCTGCGCAGCCAGCGCCCAGGGCATCGCGACCAACAGCAAACATAGCACCGTCTTCATTTCTTCCTGCCCTCCATCAAGCCCAGCAGCAGGTCGTCGTGCACCTGCTGCACCTTGGCCTTGACTTTGTCCAGCATCGGCCGGTCCGCAAAATTCATCGCCTGCTGAAAACCATCCAGTTTCCGCAGCAGATCACGCGTCTCGATCTCCGCCCTCTTGAACCACTTCGGGCTCCTCCTCGGATCCTTCCCGGTGTCGTTCAGAGATTTGTGGGCGAGATCGACGGATTCCTCGATTTCGGCCGCGGCTTCCTTCACCCGGTCGATTTCACCCTTGTCGTAAGCCGTGCGCGCCGTCTTATACGCCTCCATCGCGTTATCCAGGGCGAGCCTCGAGCGTTTCTCCAGATTCCGTTCCGCGAGCGCCTTCGTAAGGTCCGCCCGCAGGCACATGACACACGCCAGTCCGACCGACAGCACTACCGGCAGCATTCGAAATGCCATCAACGCTTCTCCAATTCCCTCTGTAGAATTCTGATTCGCTGCCGCGCTTGGAACTCCTGGTCCGGGTTCTGGTCCCGGCTCATCGAGAGGAAATGCTTGTAGGCGTCCAGGGCGGGCTTGATCTGCTTCAGCTTATCCAGGATGATGGCCCGCAGAAACCAGTTGCCCGCGGTATTCTCGCCCAGGTCGCGGGCCCGGTCGAAAGCCGCCAGGGCGCGCGGCAGGTCGCCGGTCATGTAGAGCATGGCCCCCAGATCGTTCCACGTCTTCGGCTCGCCGGGCTTCAGCTTGGTGGCTTCCAGGAATTGGTTGGCCGCGGCCGCGTACTGCCTGTTGTCGCGCAACGCACGCGCATACATCATGCGCACGTCGAAATCTCCAGGCTGCGCCTGCACCGCCTGGTCCAGCAGCGGCAGCGCCTTGCCGGTCTGGCCCGCAAACAGGTAGGCGGCGGCCAGAGCCACCCGATTGGCCTCGGTCGGATCTCGTCCGAAAGCCGATTCCAGGCGTGGAATGGCGTCGGCATACTGCTTGTTCTCCAGCATGAGCTGGCCCAGGTGCTCCTGCGCGGCCACGTTGTCGGGAAATTCGCGGTAGATGACCATCGCGGGCCCGGGCTGCTTGGCCTGCTCGTAGAACTGCGCCAGCTCCAGCAGGTAATCGCGATACTTCGGGTCGAGCTCGCCGGCGCGCCGGTAGTGCGGCTCGGACTCGCCCAGCTTTCCCTGGTGCGCCAGCGCCTGCGCCAGTCCCAACTCGGCATCGGCCGACCCGGCCTTCATCGCCAGCGCCAGGCGGTAGCTCTCCTCCGCCTGGCCGGCCGCGCCGGTCTGAAGCTGCGCCTCGGCCAGGTAGTAGCGCGGGCGAAATTCCTTCGGCTTCTGTTCCACCGCCGCCGCCAGCAGCGGGAGTGCTTCCCGCGGCTGCTTCTGCCGCATCAGAACCATCCCCGCATTCAGTTGCGCTTCATACAGACCGGGTTTCAGTTCCAGGGTCTTACGGTACTCGGCCACTGCTTCCGCATCCTGATGCATGAAACCGTAGGCCAAGGCAAGGTTGAAGTGCGCGGAGTAGTCCTTGGGATCCTCCGTGATCGCCTTCCGGAACGCGGCCACCGCGGCCTCGTACTTTCCCTCGTCGAGGGCTTTCAATCCCTCCGCGCCGGGATCGAGAGCTTGCAGCAGGAACAGCGCGACCGCTAAGGCGCCCATAACCCCATTCTAGTGAGACACCGAATACCCGTGGGGCAGGTTTTCAACCTGCCGGCCGATTTTCAATCGGCCCGGCGCCGGTTCAAACCGGCGCCTGCCGCTTCAAACCCCGCCCCAAATCCGCACCCTATTCCTTGCTCGAATTGGGAACAGGCGGAACGGTCGGCATCTCGGAGTTGAACGACAGTGGGATATCCACGTAAGCTGTCTCGTCTCCGTTTTCGTCGGTGACCCGCAGCCGGTAGTGCTTGGGCGGTGCGTCGAACGCTATGTTGCCTTGCGCCGCTTCCGCCGGTGCCACCTTCCGGAGTCCGCCGATCCATTGCGGGATCCCCTCGCCATCGGTCAGCGCCGAGTAGCTGTTTCCGTTGTCGTCCTCGATGGTCATATCCGGCAGGATCACCTCGCTGCCGCCACCATTGACCGCGCTGAGGCGAATCAGAAAGTAGCGGTTCTTCGGAATTCTCGGCGTCGGCTGCTGCGGAAGCTGCATCAACCATTGCGTCTCGAACACGGTGTAGACCATATGCCCCACCATCGCCTTCTCACCCAGGTTGAAGACCCTGATCGGTGGATGCGATGCCCCTCTACAGGCACTCATCAGGAAAGCGGCGCCAACGGCCGCGAGGACGGGGGGAATTCGGTGCATGCTGCACTCATTCTCCGAACTGCCGGGGACGGATGTCAATGCGCGGAACGAGCGCGCCGAATCCCGGACGATCCTGCTCCTCCGGAAAATCCTCGCCGATCGCCAGCTACGACGCGGAAAAACCGTCCGCGGCCAACCGCACCTGCCGCTCCTGGTGAAACGCCACGTTCGCCAGGTGCGGCGCGGAGACGGCGCTCGCCCCCACTTCCACCGGCGCGTTCGGCTCTTTGCGTGAGCGCACGCAGTCCATGAAATTCTGGATGTGCGGTTCGATCGGAATCGGCGCCGCCATCTGGTCGACCGGTTCCGGGTTCTTCGGATGCGGCTCCTTCCAGATCCGGTATCCCTCGTTGTTGATGATCATCGTTCCCTCGTCGCCCTGAAATTGGATCGACCAGTCGTTGTCGTACGAGTTGCAGTAGTTGAGGGTCCACGTGGCCATCAGGTTGGGGTATTCGAACACCGCGCAGAAAACGTCCGGCACCTCCGATCCGGTGTTCTTCGCCCGCTGCCCGTAGCACACCGCCGACTTCGCCAGCCCCGAATTCGTGAACCACTGCACGACATCCATGAGGTGCGTGCCCTGGTCCGTCATGTTGCCGCCGGAGTAGTCCCAGAAGTAGCGCCACGACCGGAACCGCATCGGCTCCAGGTCGCGGTCTTTCGCCGGGCCGAGGAACCGCTTCCAGTCCAGCTTGCCGGGAAGCGGCGAGTTGTTCAGCGGCCTCGACACATTCCAGTTCCACATCGGCTTCACCATCGTAATCCTGCCCAGAATGCCGCCGGCGAGGACCTCCCGCGCCTTGATCACCGAAGGAGCGCTGCGCCGCTGCATCCCGATCTGCACGATTTGCGATGTCTTCCGCACGGCCTCCACCATCTGCTTGCTCTGCTCGAGCGCATGCGACATGGGCTTTTCGAGGTAGGCGTCCTTTTTGGCGTTCAGCGCGGCGAACAGCATGGGCGCGTGCTGATGGTCCGGAGAGGCAATCACCACCGCGTCGAGGCCCGGCTGGGCCAGCAGATCGTGGTAATCGATATAGGTCTTGGCGTTGGGAGAGTTTTTCAGAGCCGCCTGCATGTTCGGCTCGTACACCTCGGCGATAGCCACGCATTCCGCGCCGAGCTTTTGAAACGTCTGGTTCAGATACCGGCCGCGACCACCCGCACCGATCAGGCCATAGGCCAGGCGGTCATTGGCGCCAAAGGCGCCGCGCGGCACAAACAGCGGCGCCGCCAGCGCGGAAGCAAGGAAGTTCCTGCGATCACGATCCATGGCGAACAGTGTATCAGCACTCGAAAACCGGTGTTTCAGACCACTTTTGGCAATCGCTGCCGGCGCGTCACCCACTGCTCGCTGGTAAACAGGCGCGGACCCACCTGGATCATCCGCGGCAGCAGGGTGAACAGGTCGCTAGGCGTCCAGGGCGTCCCCGCACGGGTCTTCAGGCCGCGCGCGTTCAACTCCGCCGCCACCCGTGAGAGCGGACAATCCTCCACGATCATATCCAGCGCCACCGTGATCGTCTCGCGCTCTGTAGGATTCTCCACCAGCCCGCTGCAGTCCGGCGATACCTGGAGGCCGTAAGGAATTTCCTCCGCATACAATTGCTCGATCGAACCCGGCGCCACCACGTCGCGTTCCCATTCAATCGCTGCCGGACGCCAGCCGTTCTGCATCCGCTGCATCAGGTATTCCAGGGTGGGCAGTCCGGACAGGGGTTCCCACACGCGTTCCTTCTTCGCCATGTTCACCTCCGGGCGTCCCCTTGCACGCCGGATTCCGCCCCAGTCTCAGCCCTCGCAATCCGACGCTCCCGGACAGTGTCCAACCGTGGGACGCGGTGTTCTGCTGTGGGACGATAGAAACGATGCTCGAAATCATCCGCCCGGCCACCGCGGCAAACGCCCGTGCCGTGCTCTTCGACTTCGATGGCACCCTCTCCCTCATCCGCACTGGCTGGATGCGGGTGATGGTCCCCATGATGGTGGAAGTCCTCGCCGAATTGCACACCGGCGAGAGCGAGGAGGCGTTGCGCCAGGTGGTCGAAGGTTTCGTCTGGCGCCTCACCGGTGAGGAAACCATCTACCAGATGATCGCGCTGGCCGGCGAGGTCCAACAGCGCGGCGGCACTCCCCAGGATCCCCTCGTCTATAAGAAAAGATATCTGGACCTCCTCTGGACCGTCATCCGCAGCCGCGTCGAGGACCTCCGCGCCCGCCGCGCGGACCCCGACCAGTACCTCGTCCCCGGCACCCGCGCCCTGCTCGAAGAACTCCAGGGCCGCGGCCTGCGCCTGTACCTGGCTAGCGGCACCGACGAGGTCTACATGAAGGAGGAGGCCGGCCTGCTCGATGTGGCGCGCTATTTCGATGGCGGTGTCTTTGGTGCGCTCGACGATTACCGCAGCTTCTCCAAACGCATCCTGGTGCAGCGCATCCTCTGCCTGCCCGGCATGCGCGGCGACCACCTGCTGGCCTTTGGCGACGGCTACGTGGAAATCGAAGAGGTCAAACGCGTCGGCGGCGTCACCATCGGTGTCGCCACCGCCGAGCCCGAATGCCGTGAGCCCGACGGCTGGAAGCGGGAGCGCTTGATCGGCGTGGGCGCGGATTACATCGTCCCCAACTTCCTGTGCCACGAGATTCTGCTACGGACCCTATTCTGTGACCATGAGCCGCTATGAGATGTTCGACCGCTCCCGCCTCGAGGTGAAACCCCTGGCGCAGCGCAGCCACGACCTGCATCTGGACCGCTGGCTGGCGCTCGACGATCCTACTCCGCCGTTCGCGCATCCCGGCCTGGAGGCCATCGCCGAACGGCTCCGGCGTGCCAAAGCGGCCGGCGCCGCCCGCATTCTGATGATGGGCGCGCACGTGCTCCGCGCGGGTGTCAACCGACACCTGATCGACCTCCTGGAACATGGCTGGATCGACCACATCGCCATGAACGGCGCCGGCGCTATCCACGATTACGAGTTGGCGCGCATCGGCGCCACTACCGAGAGCGTCGACCGCTACGTGCGAACCGGCGAGTTCGGACTCTGGAGGGAAACCGGTGAATTGAACGATTGGATCGCGGAAGCCGCAGCCGGCTCGCTCGGCCTCGGAGAGAACGTCGGGCGCCGCATCGAGAGCAGCTCTTTCCCCCACCGGCAGCTCTCGGTGTTCGCCGCCGCCTACCGCCTCGGCATTCCGGCCACGGTGCACGTGGGCATCGGCTACGATATCATCCACGAGCATCCCAATTGCGACGGCGCCGCGTTGGGGGCCGCCAGCTACCGCGACTTCCTGATCTTTGCTCGTACCGTGGAGCGCCTGGAAGGCGGCGTGCTGCTAAATTTCGGCTCGGCCATCATGGCGCCTGAAGTCTACCTGAAAGCCCTGGCCATGGCCCGCAACGTGGCCCGCCGTGAGTCCCGCTCCATTCGAAACTTCGCCACCGCCGTGTTCGACCTCGTTCCCATCCGCGGCGACCATCGCAAGGAACTGCCCAAGACCGATCCCGGCTACTACTTCCGCCCTCACAAAACCATCCTCGTGCGCACCGTCGCCGATGGCGGCGAAAGCTTCTATTTCTGCGGCGACCATCGCGCCACCGTCCCCGCGCTTTGGCGGCTGCTATGACGACTGCTGAGATCCTCGCCGAATTCCCCAGGCTGCGCGTGCTGGTGGTGGGCGATGTCTGCCTCGACCGCTGGTGTCTCTACGATCCCGCCCTGGCCGACCCGTCCCGCGAAACGGGCATCCCGCGCATCGCCGTAGTGGAAACCGAGACCACCCCGGGGGCGGCCGGCACCGTGGCCTCCAATGTGGCGGCGCTCCAGGCGCCCGTCGCGGTCCTTGGCCTCATCGGCAACGACGGCTTCGGCCACGAGCTGAACGCCGCGCTCGAACGCCGCGGCATTGCCAGCCACCTGCTGCTCCGCGCCTCCGGCATCCCGACTTTCACCTACACCAAGCTCATCAACCGGCGGACCGGCGGCGAAGATCTCCCGCGAGTCGATTTCGTGAACACCCGTCCCCTGCCCCCGGACCTCGATGGCGAACTGGTGCGCCGTCTCGAAGACGCGGCCGCTGATTACCAGGTGATCCTGGTTTCCGATCAGGCCGAGACCGATCAAGGCGGCGTGGTCACGCCGCGCATGCGCGAGGCCGTCACCCGCATCGCCGGCGCCCACCCCCAAACCGTCATCTGGGTGGATTCGCGGCTCCGCTCCGAGCATTTCCGGGGCGTCATCGTCAAGCCCAATCGCGAGGAGGCCGAAGCAGCATCGCTGCGCGTGCTCGGGCGCGTCGATTACCCGGCGTTGCGGCGGCACATGGATGCCCCGCTGCTGGTAATCACCCACGGCCCCGAGGGCGCGCTAGTCGTCGATGAGCATGCCGCGCGGTGGTCCGCCGCCCGCCGCCGGGAACGTCCCGTAGATATCTGCGGAGCGGGCGACAGCTTCTCCGCCGGTGCGGCGCTGGCGCTGCACGTTACACGCGACCCCCTTGCCGCGGCGGCGTTCGGCAACCTGGTCGCCTCCATCACGATCATGAAGAAAGGTACCGGCTCCGCTTCGCCCGCAGAGCTCCTGGAGGCCTGCTGACGTGGCGCGCCGCTCCGCCCACGCTCCGGCCCCGTCCAAGCCAGACACGCCTCTGCCGCCATGCCTGCGGCCCGCGGTGCTGGCTCTCGCCGTGCTGCTCTTCTTCACGTTCACCACCACCGAAGTGGGCGATTACGATTTCTGGTGGCACCTCAAGACCGGCCAGTATATGCTCCAGCACCACCGGTTTCCGGTGCCCGACCAGTTCGCTTTTACCACCTATCTGGGCAAGCCGGCGTATCCCGGGGAAGAAACCGTGCGCTATTTCAACCTCACCCACGAATGGCTGGCGCAGATCGTGTTCTATCTTGTATACGCCGCCGGCGGCTTCGGCGGGATTGTTCTTCTCCGCGCCTCGTTGCTGGCTGCCTTCTGCGGCTTGATCGGATTCACGGTTTACCGGCGCACCGGGGCTTTCTACCGCGGCATTGCAGGGGGGCTGTTGGCCGCATCCGTGGCTTGGCAGTTCGTGCCCGAGCGCCCGTACCTGATCAGCTTCACGTTCCTGGCGGCAACGCTGGCCATTGTCGAATCGCGCCGTGTCCTCTGGATCCTCCCGCCGCTCTTCCTCGTCTGGGCCAATTGCCACTCGGGCTTCATTCTCGGCTGGGCGGCGCTGGGCGTCTACTGCGGCGAGTCTTGGTATCTGCGCTTTCGCGGAAAGCCGCTCCCGGACGAACGCCGCTTGTGGATCGTCAGCCTGGCGTGCATTCTGATCTCCGGCATCAACCCCAACGGCTTTCGCGTGATCCCGGTGATGCGCCTCTACCAGTCCAGCGCGATGCAGGCCACCGTCGCGGAATGGCAGTACCCTCTGCCCTGGCCGCTCTCGCCGTTCAGCATCCTGCTGGCGGGGGCCCTCGCGGTTCTGATCTGGCAGCGCCGCCGCACCCGCCCCGCCGACTGGCTGCTGCTGCTGGTCTTCGGTGGGGCCTCGCTTACGGCGGTGCGGAACATCATCCTGGCCGCGGTCGCGGGCCCCATCGCGATCGCCACATACCTGCCGTGGCGGCGCCGGTTTCACCGCGCCGGCGAGTTCGCCTTCGCCTCCCTGCTCCTCCTGGCCGCCGCCGTGCGTATCGGCCAGGGCAAGGCCTTCCAGTTCCACGCCGCCGATTGGAAGTTCTGCGGTCGGGCAGCGGACTTCCTGCTCGCCCACCACGTCCACGCCCCGATGTTCAACACCTATGAGATGGGCGGATTCCTGATCTGGAAGACCTGGCCCGCCGAGCGCGTCTTCATCGACGGCCGCGCCCTCAACGAGTCCGTGCACAAGGACTACCAGCGCATCGCCTTCAATGCCGTCGCCACCAACGGAAAGAGCGCCAGCGAGCTGTTGAACCAATACGGCATCGAAGTCATCGTGATGAACGGTTTCGACTACCCCACCGGCGCCGTCTACCTCCTTCCAGCGGCCTTGTCCGACCCGCACCAGACCGAGTGGAAGCTGGTGTACCGCGATGCCCAGGCGGTGGTGTACATGCGCCACCCGCCGCCCGGCGTCGAGCCTCTGAGCTCGCTCGAAGCGCTCTCCGCCCTGGAAACCCAATGCCGCGCCTACGTGGCGCACGACCCCGGGCGTCCCGCCTGCGCTCTCGGGCTGGCGGACCTGTTCGGGAGAATCGGCGACGCCGTGCGCGCCCAGCAGTGGCGTCTCGCCTATGCCCGGTACACGGAATAAGCCGAAAACCCTGTCCCACAATCCCGTCATTGTTTATTCTTATTGATGATGAACAGACTGGTGGCGTTGCTGCTCTGCCTCGTCGCGGCGGCGGGCGCACAGGAAGATCCCACCCAGCTTCGGGAGCGGGCATCTTCGCTGGTGGCCATGGGCAAGTACGCCGAGGCCGAGCCGCTGCTCGCGCGGGCGCTCGACATCCGTGAGAAGAACCACGACGATCGGGACGCGATACCGATCATCGGAGACCTGGCCGCCATCTACCGCGCCGAGGGTCGGAATGCCGACGCTGAGAAGATGTACCTGCGCTCGGTCGCACTGAAGACCCGGATCCTGGGCGACGGCAGCATCGAGATCATTTCCGATCTCAAGCTCCTGGGGAGCCTCTACGCCGGCATGGGCCGCTTCCCCGATGCCGAGAAACAATACCTCCGCGTCGTCTCCATCCGCATCCAGGCCAAAGGCACCGACGATCCCGACCTGGCCAAAGACTGCACCGAACTCGCCGCCTACTACATCACCCAGAAGCGCTTCGCCCTCGCCGAACCGAACTTGCGGCGCGCCCTCGATATCCTGCAAAAGAAACTTGGCCGCGAAGACCCGGCGCTGGTTCCCGTGCTCGATTCCCTCGCCACAGTGTTCATCGAGCAGAAAGACTTTCCTCCCGCCGAAGCGCCTCTCCGCCGCGCCATCTCCATTCTGGAGAGCATCCACGGCCCCAAGCATGTCAAGGTGGCACCCTACCTCGACCGCCTGGCGATGCTCTGCTACCTGGAAAAACGCTACGCCGACGCGGAACCGCTCTATCTGCGCTCGCTCGCCATCTGGGAGTCCACCATGGGGCCGGACAATCCGGACCTCGCTACCACGCTGGACAACCTCGCTGTCGTCTACGCCTCGCAGGAGAAGTTTGACCTGGCCGAACCTCTCTACCGCCGCTCGCTGGCGCTCCGCGAGAAGGTGGCCATCGCCAGCCTGAACAACCTGGCCATGGTGCTCGAAGGCAAAGGACAGAATGCCGCCGCCGAGCGTCAGTACCGGCTCGCGGTCTACCTCGCCGACCGCATGCCCGTGGTCCCCAACACCGAGACCGGGCTGGTGGCCAAGATGCTCCAGAACTACGCTGAGCTCCTGCGCAAGATGAAGCGTGACGCCGACGCGAAGAGGATGGATACGCGCGCGAAAATGCTCAACAAGTAGCCGTGGGCCCTACCGCTGGATGCCCCGCAACAGCCGGCGCGCCGACCACGTCACGATTCCGAAAAACGCCACGAAGCTGATCACGATCACCACCACCTGCCGGTCGCGCGAGAGCCGCCCCACTTCCGGCCCGCGCGCCACGGCGAAATCCAGCGACACGTAGAGGTGCACGCCAGCCGGCGTATTCCCGCGATTGTCCACTACCAGCACATATTCGCCCTGTCCGCGCACACGCGGCGCAAGGCTTCCGGCGGGACCCGCCGTCGTTTCGTCGATCACTCCGTGAGGCAGCCCTTCCCGCAACCGGTCCAGATCTTCGCGGCGCATCAGCGCCACCAACACCTCTTGCGAACCCGTCTCCACCTGGTACCGTGCGAAAACCCGCGCCGGCCTCTGGTTCAGTCCCAGTTCCACATAGCGCCATTCTTGGGGAGGAATCCGGTATACCTCGTTCACCAGGTCGACCCTGGTGGACGCCGCCAAAATCCAGATCCAGGCAAACGCTATCATGGAAAGTAGTTACGGCGCCGCGCAGCCCTTCGCCGCGCGGCAAAGGGCTACAATATCACCATGAACGACAGTATGGCACAGCCGCGGGGGGGGCTCGTTCCGTTGGAGCTCCCCGGATGGAAAACCGCACTGAGCTGGGCCGCCGCCGTCCTGATCGCGCTTCTGTTCCTCATTTCCGGTATCTGGAAGATCACCGACATTCAAACCGCGGCCATGCGCATGGCGCAAGCGCGCGTTCCTCAATCGCTCACCACCGCCACCGCCCTGTTGTTCGGCGTCACGGAAACCGTCGCCGGAGTCCTGATCCTGGTGCCCCGCTTCCGCCGCTGGGGAGCCATCGTGACCAGCATCCTGCTGGTGGCCTTCGTAATCTACATGGGAGTCAACTACAACGCCCTGCGCGGTGAGGATTGCAGTTGTTTTCCCTGGTTGAAACGCGTCGTCGGTCCAGGCTTCTTCATCGGGGACGGTTTCATGCTTCTGGCCGCTATCGGAGCGGGCATCTGGTCCAAACGGCCCGAAAGCCTGCGCAGCGCGTTTCTCATCGTGGGCGCGGTCGCGGTGTTCGCCGCCGTCTCCTGGGGCGTGGTCACCGTCCACCAGACCGGCGTGATGGCCCCCGCCACCATCACCGTGGACTCGCAGCCCTACTCGCTCCAACACGGCAGGATTTTTCTTTTCTTCTTCCACCCGGGTTGCATGCATTGCTTCGACGCGGCGCAGCGCATGGCCGCTTTCCATTGGGGCGATACCAAGGTCGTCGCCGTGCCTGTTGAACAACCGCAGTTCGCCGGTCAGTTCCTGGAGCGGACCGGTTTGCACGCCGTGATCACTACCGATTTCGCCAGGCTGGCGCCGGTCTTCTCCTACACCGCATACCCTTTCGGCGTAGCGCTCGAGAACGGCCGGCAGAGATCCCCTCTCACCCGGTTCGAAGGCGACGAACCCGGCGCCACCCTCAAGCATCTCGGCTTCATCCATTGAATCCGGAGTACGCCGTTTGAATCTGCTCATACCTAACCTGGGCTCCACGTCGCTGAAGTACCAGGTGCTGGAGATGCCGTCGGAGACGGTTGTGGCCAGAGGCCGGCTGGAGCGGGTTGTCAACTACCAGGAGGCAATCGGCCAGATTCAGACCGGAGGCGGCGCCATCGACGCCATTGCCCTCAAGGCGGTGCACGCGGGCCCCGATTACCGCGGCACATTCATCGTGGATGACGCCGTGGTCGACGCCTTACGCCGGTTCCTTCCCGCCGCTCCGGCACACAATGCCATCTATCTCACAGCCATCCAGGCCTTCCGGGAAACCATGCCCGAGGTACCGATTGTGGCTGCCTTCGAGCCGGAATTCCACGCCACCATGCCCGAACACGCCCGCCTCTACGGCGTGCCCGCCGCCTGGCTGGAAGACGGCGTCGCCCGCTACGGTTTCCATGGCGCCTCGCACCAGTACATCGGCGAACGCGTGGCAGCCCTACTCGGCCGGGCCGTCAAGCTGGTGAGCTGTCATCTGGGCGGCAGTTCTTCGATGTGCGCCATCGATGGCGGACGATCCGTCGACACCACCATGGGCTTCTCCCCGCAATCCGGCCTCGAAAACGCCACCCGCCACGGCGATCTCGACGTGTTCGCCGTCCTCTACATGATGGAGCGTCACGGCTGGCCGGTCGAGGAGGTTCGCCGCCAGCTTGCCACCGGCGGCGGCCTGGCAGGCCTATCGGGCGTCCCCGGCGGCGACCTGCGGGACATCCAATCCGCCGCCGCCCGGGGTAGCCGCGCAGCCCAATTGGCGATCAGTGTCTTCGTCTACCAGGTGAAGAAAACCATTGGCGCATTCGCCGCAGCCATGGGTGGCCTGGAGGCAGTCGCCTTCACCGGAGGGATCGGCGAGAACTCCGCGCGCCTGCGTTCCGCCTGCCTGAGCGGCCTCGAGTTTCTGGGCATCGATCTGGACCCCGAAAAGAACGAGCGCGGCCAAAGCGATCGGGTCGTTTCCTCAGAGAATTCGCGGGTCACGATCTTCGCGCTATCCACCAACGAAGAGCTGGTAGTCGCCCGCCGGGCCTATCGCTGTCTCTGCCGCGGGGCCTCCGGGACTCGAGCCTGAGTCACGGAGGCCCCGGCGCACCCAACAGCTATTCTGACTCCTGGCTCCTGACTCCCCACACCCGCAAGGGATATCAAGGGCGGAGCCTTGATCAATGTGCCGCCTTCGTCTGCTGTGCCATTTTCGCCATGGCTTCCTGCATCCGCTTTGACATCTCCGCCGGGGCGACATCTTCTTTGTGAGTCGCCACCGACCAGGAGTGCCCGAACGGATCTTTCAGCCTGCCGTAGCGGTCGCCCCAAAACATGTCAGCGACCTGGGCTTCGGCCTGAGCGCCCGCCGAAACGGCCTGGTTGAAGACGGCATCGACGTTATCGACGTAGAGAAAAACGCCGCCCGTGGTGCCGCCTAATGATTGCGGAGACCGGGTGGCGCTGCCGGGCATCTCGTCCGCAAGCATGATCATGGAATCGCCGATCTTGATTTCCGCGTGTCCGATCTTTCCGTCCGGACCGCCCATGCGCATTACCTCCTGCGCACCGAACGCACGCTTGTAAAAGTCGAGCGCTCGCGCGGCATCGTTGACTGTCAGATACGGCGTTACGGAACGATAACCTTGGGGAATCGGTTTGACTTGAGTTGGCAATTTGGGCCTCCTGTTTATTTGGATTACGGAAACAGATTAGCTCGGGTATGGCCGGTGACACGGTCCGGAAACGCACCTTGGATGCCTGCTCCGCTCCGCATTCGTGACGGATCTCGCAACAAGCCCGGTTGGCCATGATGAGTACGTGATTTGATCTCCTGCCATGATCTCTTCACCGGCCAGAGGAAAGACATCAGCCCTATCCAACATCGAACTTCATTTCGCTCACGACCGGTTCGCCCTTCGGCCCCTTCGTTTCGTGGGTGTAGCCGATAGCCTTCCCATCATCCACGAACCACAGGCGTTCCGTGACGGCGATCTCGTGCCCTTGGAAAAAGTGGTGCGTTTCGTGAACTCCGGTCTGGTCTTCCCAGTGGGTATGCCCGGAGTGGCCGTATCCAGTGGCAGGATTGAAGCTGCTGCCGCCACCGCCGCCGCCCATAGTTCCAGGCCGGATAGACTGACGCATCCTCTCCATCTGTTCTTGTCGGATCTGCCGCATTCGTTCCATCTCTGGCGGTGGCTGCGGGGGGACTACTTGTAGGTGCTCCAGAATTCGCTTGGCGTTTTCGAGCGCTCCTTCCGGTAAGGTGTCCACAAGCACATGGAGGTCGGCACGTTGCATGCTCTCAGTATCGACCCTCCGTGAGCCTTGGAGACAAGACGAATTGTGGCGGAGACGTTGTGCACCTGATCGTCGCTTTGACGAAAGCTACTATTCGTTCCGGAGCGCCGTCATCGGGTCCACCCGGGATGCACGCCGCGCTGGCAGGTAGCCGGCAAGGGTAGCGACCAGTGCCAGGATCAGCGTAGCGCCCGCGATCGTGACCGGGTCCGTGGCCTTCAGCCCGAAGAACAGACCGGCGATCTGGCTGGTTGCGACACGTGCCGCTGCCAGGGTCACAGGTACACCGATTGCCACGCCGATCCCCACCAGCAAAAGTGCTTCCCGCAAGACCATCCACACGACATCCCTGCGCCTGGCGCCCAACGCCATACGAATCCCCACTTCGCCGGTTCTCTGGACCACCGCGAACGCAAGCAGTCCGTACAGACCAACGCCAGCCAGCAGCAGGGCCAGGCTGCTGAAGAAGCTGGATAGCGTGGCCATCAATCGATCGCGGATCAACGCGGCGCCTACCTCCTCTTCGAGCGTGTGGACCTCGAAGATCGGCAGATCCTTATCGACGCTCTGGACCGCCTCCCGGATGCGGGGGAGGAGCAATTCGGGTTTGCCCGCGACCCGTACATGGAGCGCCATCTGTCCGCGCCCGGTTGGTGTGTGCAGGAACAGCGAGTAGGCGGTCGCAATCGGCTCGGCCCGGAGATTCGCATAACGGGAGTCCTTGGTCACTCCGATGATCTGGCAGGGCTCCTGCGGACGGGTGGGAACCAGGCACGGTTTGCCAATCGGGCTCTCGTTCGGGTAAGCCACACGCGCGAACGTCTCATTAACGACCACCACCGGCGGCGCGTTCTCGCCCAGATCCCCGGCGGCGAAATCGCGGCCGGCCAGGATCGGAATACCCATCGTCCGGAAGTAATTCGGATAGACCATGGGCCCGAAGACCTGCTTCCGTTCGCCCGAGGGCAGAGTCATCATTCCCCCCAGTCCTCGGCGGCCGCTCGGTGTGAACTGAGCCAGGCTGGCCGAACGAACACCCGGGATCAACTGCACTTTCTGCACTAACCCCCGATAAATCCGGTCGAGCCGTTGCGAGGTCCCCGGAATGTTACGCTGATCGCTTCCCTTCGGCTCCACGCGCACAATGAGAACGCTGTCACGGGAAGGGTCGGATTCCGCGCCGTTGAGGTTTTGCAGACTGCGGACGAACAAGCCGGCTCCGATCAGCAGCAGCAACGACAGCGCGACCTGCACGACTGCCAGAATCCTCCCGGGCTTCAGCCCGCCGCGGCTCCGGGTCTGAGAGCCTCCCAGGTGCTTCAATGCGGACGCCAGGTCGAGCCGCGTGGCACGCAGCGCGGGTGTCAGGCCGAAGAGAACGCCCGTGGCAATCGAGACACCCAGGGTAAATGCAGGATCTGGAGGTCGGGGTTCAGATCGAGAATGATGGGTGTGCGTCCCGAGGAGATGTAGACCACCAGCAGGCGCGTCGCCCAGCGGGCCAGGAGGATTCCGCACAGACCGCCCGACACCGCCAGCATCACGCTCTCCACCAGCAGTTGCCGGATCAGTCGCCAGCGCCCCGCTCCAATCGCAAGCCGCATCGCAAACTCCGGTTGGCGCGCCGCGGCCCGGGCCAGCAGCAGGTTGGCTGTATTGGCGCAGGCAATCAGAAGCACCATTCCTACCAGCGCCATCAGGATAAACAATGGCTGCGAAAACTGGCGGCGCAGCTCCGAGAGTCCAGTCGCCGCTGACTGGAGGCGCAAGTGTTCGTTTTGAAGACCGCTGAATTTGCCTCCTTTCGGCATCTCCTGACGAAACAGTACGTCCAACTCGGCGTCCGCCTGGGCCGCATGAACCCCGGGCTTCAGACGTCCCAGCGCTCTGAGCCACGTAGAGTGCAGAATCGGATTCTGCAAGAGGTTTTCGGAGGCCGGATCGACCGTCGGCTGCATCATCACCGGAACAAAAATGTCCGGCGCGGTTCCGACCTCGACACCGAAGAACTCCGGCGGCGCGACCCCGATGATCGTGAATGGCGCCCCCGAAAGCGAGAGGGTTCGGCCTACCACGGAAGAAGAGAGTCCGAACCGGCGTTTCCAGTAGCCATAGCTGATCATCGCCACATAGTGACCATTGGGAACGCGGTCGTCCTCCGGCAGGATGGCTCTGCCGGCGCTGGGGCTCACACCGAGCAGGGTAAAATAGCTCCCCGAAACCAGCAGGCCTTCGGTGGTCGGCTGCATGTTGCCGTCCACGCTCACGTTCAGACGTACGGGAGAGTAAGCCGCCAGGTCCGTGAGAACCCGGTTCTGTTCCCGCATGGCCTTGTATTGGCTGTACGTGAACCCGGATTGGAAGGCCGCGCCCTGGCCATGAACGAGGAGCAGGAGGTGCTCGGGATCCTTCACCGGCAGCATTCGCCACATCACGGCGTCGATCAGGCTGAAGATGGCCGTATTCGCACCGATGCCGAGCGTCATCGAAAGCACCGCGACGGCCGTGAAGCCGGGTGCTTTGGAAAGGGTCCGCGCCGCAAAACGGATGTCCTGGGTGGTGTTCTCGAGGAAACGTAACAAATGTTCCATAATTGCGCCGTCGACAAAAGTGCCAGTTCCTATTTTGCCTGCAATAGAGCCGGAAGAGCGGGACGCTGCGGGAGGCGTGATCGCTGCAATTGAAGTAATATTTCAGAATGGGTGCTTGTTTTAGGGGCTCGCGCTACGCGCCGGCCTTTCTGGCTCTGGTCACGCTGTGCGGTGTCACCGCCGCGGCCGACCGGCAGCTGGTGAACGCCTGGGAGGTACATGACGAAGTCAACGTCGCCCCCGGCTCCGAAGCGTCTGTCAAGGAATCGTTCCCCTCCTTTCTGGAATACCAGGACCTGGTCATGTTCCATCCCAAGTTCGGGTATTACGCCAGCGGGCGGGTGAACTTTACCGCCGATTACCAGACCTTCCCGAATGTCCTGGCGCCGTACTTCGGACACATGATCGCGGAGCAGATTTTCCGCATGTGGCAGGGGATGCGGCAGGCCGGAACCTTGCGGCCCGGCGAGCGATTCACGATCGCGGAGTTCGGCGCCGGAAACGGGTCGCTGGCCGAGTCTATCCTGGACTACCTGTCGCGGCGCTCCAGGGCGGAATCGGTGGAAGGGTGGCGGGAATTCGCCGCACAGACGCTCTATGTGTGCTACGACCGGTCGCCGGCCCTCAGCAAACTCCAGCGCGAACGGAATGCCCGCTTCGGCAAGCGCTTCGAAGCGCGCGAAGCGGACGCTACCAACCCGGTAGCGGCCATTCCGGTGGGCAGCCTCAAGGGCGTGGTCCTGTCCAACGAATTGCCGGATGCGTTCAGCGTGCACAAGGTTATCCTCTCCGCTGATGGCGTTGCCGAGGTGGCCTTCGTCGCCGCGTCGCTCCCACGGCAGACCTGGGAGCGGGTCAGGTCCGAGGTGCCAGCGGCGGTGGGGGACACGGTCGCACGAGCTGACCGGACGGTGCGCGCCAGATTTTTCAGCGGCGCGCAGGACGAGATCTATCTCACCCGGCAGTCGTTTATCGCCCTGCTGGAAGCCCTGGCCGCGTCACGCCAATACGAAGCGGCGGCGAAGTCCTTGAGGTTTCATGAACTGTATGTTCCGGTCTCCGCGATTCCCGAACTGGACGCGCACATTCGCCGGTATGCGCGGCTTTATGCCATGGAGCTGGCCCGGCACGAGCGAGGAGTGGTGACCTACGTCAATCTCGGCGTGGAGAGCTTCATTCAAGGCGCGGGGCACATTCTGAAGGCCGGCTACGTGCTGACGCTCGATTACGGTGCTAACTGGGAAGGCAGCATCGCCCAGGATTCGCACCCGCATCTCCGTACGTACGGCCCCGCCCACCAGGAAGCGAATCAGAGCCTGGTATTGGATGATAATGACCCGGATGGAACGGACTCGTCGGACCGGGACACCTCCGACCCTTACCGGGGGCCGACCTTGAACGATATGACCACGGACGTGAACTTCAGCCTGCTGGCCGCGGAAGGGCGCCTGGCCGGACTGGCGGTGGCCTACTTTGGTCCCCAGGTGGCACTGCAAAGCGGTACCGGGGTGTCGCTGAGCGAGCCGCCGCCCAATCGCCAGGATAGCGGCGAGTTGTCGGAGGAGTTCCACACCTGGGTTGGAAACTTCCAGACGGACGGCAACTACAAGCTGATGGTGCAGCAGAAAGAGGGCACCGACGCCGCCTACTGGTATACGAGCGAAGGCGCGGAACGGCTGGAGTCGGACGAGAGCGGAATGTCGGAAGCGCAGAAACAGAAAGCGCTCGAGATCGAGAGGAAGTTGAGCGCGCCGGCGGGAACCGCGGCGCGGACGGCCAGGTACCGCTGAGCCGGAGAACGGGCCCGCCCCCGCGGGCGTCGGGCGGGCCGCTCGCGCCTATCGGCTGATCACCAGCTTCCCGTTCTCATCCAGGTGCGGGTACGGACCGCCCTGCCGAAAACGGTCGAGAATGAAGTCGTCGTATTGGGGCGTAGGCAGGAAATACCCGCCCTTGCGGATGTGCTCTTTGACGGCCGCTTCGTTCAGCTCCACACCGAGACCCGGCGCATCGGGTACGGTGATGAACCCACGGTCCACAATCGGTTTGGAAGGCCCGTCCGCCAGGTCACCCCACCAGGGGATGTCGACCGCATGGTTCTCCATCGCCAGCATGTCTTTCACCGTGGCGGCCATGTGCACGGAAGCCATGCAGCCGACCGGAGAGCCGGCGAAGTGAATGGCGGTTTGAATGCCGTGCATCGTGGCATAGTCGGCGATCCGTTTGGTTTCACGGATTCCGCCTGAGGTCAGCGGATCGGGGTGAATGATGTCCACCGCTTCGTTCTCGATGAGGTCGCGGAACCCTTCCTCCAGCCCGAACAGGCTTTCGCCGGTGTTAATGGGCGTGGTGGTGGACTCCTTGAGTTCCTTGTACGCGCGCCAGTTTTTTGGCGCGTCGCCGCCGGGACCGAGGTGGCCCACCTGAATCATGTCCTCCGCCCAGGCGAGGTCATACTTCTCGAAAGAGCGCGCGTAGCGGATGCTGTCGTTCACGGTGAGCGGCCCAAAGTGGTCGGTTGCCAGGGGCACTTCCCAACCGATCTCGTCGCGCACCGCCTGCACGTACTCCCCCAGGTAGTCCAGGCCCTTCAGAGTGGCGGTGTTCCGCGTGTTCACGGCGCCCGGCTTGTCCGCCACCAGGCTCGTGCCCAGGTCCATTTTGAAAAACGTAAAACCCATCGCCTTGCGCTTCTTCAGCCGTTCCGCGAAGACCTTGGGATCCTTGCTCTGGTCCGTGTCGCAGTAGATTCGAATGCGGTCGCGGTACTTGGATCCGATGAGCCGCCAGGCCGGGACGCCGTAGACTTTGCCGGCGATGTCGTGCAGCGCCATGTCCACGGAGGAGTAGCCGCCGCCCATCCGCTGGTGGTTGGCGAAATTGCGGATGCTGTCGAGAATGGGCTCGATTCCCAGTGGATTGCGTCCCACCAGGTGCGGCTTGAGCACCAGCGCGGTTCCCTCGCGGCCGGCATCGCGGGCTTCGCCGAGGCCGTAGACGCCCTGGTTCGTGTCGATGCGGATGATCGGGTAGTCGTAGTTGGAAGCCACCAGCACGGACCGCATGTCGGTGATCCGGAGCTGGCTGGGCGCTGAGTTGCGGTTGACCGGCTGCTGGGCATTGCCGCGGACTTCCGTCCACTGCAACAAGCCGGCTGCCGCCGTGGCGCCGGCCAGGATCCTTCTGCGGCTCAAACGTGACTCACGATCAACAGGCATAGTCTGCGCTCCTTCGCCAAGAGAGTAGCAGCATTCATTCCGGAGGGCGAGGTTGGGGCGCGAGGGTGGGGCCGCGTGGTTGAGGACGTGCGGTTGGGGGCGCGGTGGGGGCGCGCGGTGGGGGCGCACGGTGGGGGCGCGCGTGGGGCGCGGTGGGGAGCGCGCGGTGGGGGGCGCGAGATTGGGGGTGCGCGATGGGGGGCGCGTGGGGCGCGCGCGCGGTGGGGGCGCGTGGTCGGGGGCGCGCTGTTGGAGGCTCGCGGTGGGGGGCGCGCGCGGGCGTCAGGGGATCCAGCCCAGGTGCAGGGCCACGATGCCGCCCGTCATGTATTCGTAGCGGACGTTCGCGAAGCCGGCCCGCCGCATGGCATCGGCCAACTCGCCGGGGGACGGAAACTTGCGAACCGATTCCGGCAGGTACTGGTAGGCATCGCGGCTGCCGGTGAGCGCACCGCCGATCCACGGCAGCACGCAGCGCGAATAGAAATGGTAGAGGGCCGCGAAGGCCCGGTTGGGCGGCTGCGAGAATTCCAGAATCGCCGCGAGGCCGCCTGGCCGCAGCACGCGCCCCATCTCGGCCAGTCCTGCTTCGTAGTTCGCCAGGTTGCGAAAACCGAATGCCACGCTGATGAGATCGAGGCTGGCATCGCGCACCGGCAGGCGGAGCGCGTCGGCTTCCAACAGCATGGCGCGCGAGCGGGCGCCGGCGATCTTGTGTCCCGCGGCAACCAGCATGGGGTGGCAAAAATCGGAGCCGAGTACCGGGGTGCTGCTGTGGCGCTCGAGCGCCAAGCAGCAGATCGCCCGTGCCGCAGCAGATGTCCAGCGCGCGCGCGCCGGGGCGCTCGAGGACGGGCCGCACCCGCTCCACGGTTCGCGCACGCCAGAGGCGGTCGATATTCAGCGAGAGCAGGTGATTGGCGAGATCGTACCGGTGCGCCACCCGGCCGAACATGCCGCGGACCCAATTCGCTGCTTCCTGTTCGCTGCGCGCTCCTTCGGGAGTGGTGCCTTTCATGGCAGGGCGGAGCGGATGGCCTCGAGCACCAGCTTGTCATCCACCCCGGACACTACCACAACCTCTCCGATACGCACCGGCAAAACAAAATGGACCCGCCCCTGCAGCGTTTTCTTGTCGTGGACCAGTCTCGCGAACAGATTTTCGGCGGGGACGCCATCTACCGCCGGAATGGGGCCGTACTGGTCGATCGTTTCCAGAATGTCCACGCTGTCCTCGGCGGAGATGTGACCGCTCATTTCGCTCAAATGGACTGCCGCGCGCATGCCCCAGGCCACCGCTTCGCCGTGCAGGAAGCGGGTGTAGCCAGTCTCGGCTTCGAGCGCGTGGCCGAAGGTGTGGCCGAAATTCAGGATGCGGCGCAGGTCCCCTTCCCGTTCGTCCGCCGAGACCACTTCCGCCTTCATGCGGACCGAATCGGCGATGATGCGGTCCACGGCCGCGGCCTCGCGCGCCAGCACGGCGCCGCTGTGTTCGGTCAGAAACCGGAACAGGGCCGGGTCGCGAATGACCCCGGCCTTGATGATTTCATAGAGGCCGGCGCGGTATTCGCGCTCCGGCAGGGTATCCAGCAGCGCGGGATCGATCAGGACGGCGAGCGGCTGGTGGAAGCTGCCGACCAGGTTCTTGCCGCTGGTGAGGTTGACGCCGGTCTTCCCGCCGATCGAGGCGTCCACCTGCGCCAGCAGGGTAGTCGGAACCTGAATCACCGGAATCCCGCGCATGAAGATCGCCGCGAGGAAACCGGCCATGTCGCTGACGATGCCGCCGCCGAAGGCGATCACCACGCTGGAGCGGTCGCCGCCACGGAGCACCATCTCCTCGGCCAGGGTCTCGACCGGAGCCAGGCGCTTCTGGTCTTCGCCTCCGGGCAGGTGCAGCACCTCGTGCGGCACACCCGCCAGCGTGCCCGCGATCACTTCACCCTTGTGCCGCCACACGTCCTGTGTGGAGACGACGAACAGCTTTCCTCGTTTGGCCGGGATGTGCTCGGCGATGCGCGCCAGGGCGCCGCGTTCCACGATCACCGGGTAGCAGCCCTGTGGCGTTGTGACGGGAAATGAGGGCATAGGAGAGTTGTACCATTTTCAGCCCTCCAGGTCTGCGGCGAGGCCGGCGTGTCCGTGCTCCCGCGCCAGGTCGGCGGCAGTCTTGCCGTCCCTGGTCCGAAGGTGCCGGCCGGCGCCCGCGGCCAGCAGCCGCTGCACCATTTCCGGGGACCCCTGCGCAGCAGCGGAGTGAAGCGGCGTGGCCTCCAGGAATTCGACGCAATCGGGTTTGGCGCCGCGGGCCAGCAGGAGGTCCAGCAGCGCGAGGCTCCCGCTCGCGACCGCCGAGTGCAGCGGCGCCACGTGGAGCGCGTTACGCGACGGCAGGTCCACGTCGGCGCCGCTTTCCACCAGCATTCGGGCAATGTCCAGGTGTCCGAAGAAGACCGCCAGCCCCAGCGGGGTGAATCCATCGGCGGAGAATTCCGCGGCCAGTCCCGGATTGCCCGCCAGGAGCTCGGCGGCACGATCGCGCTTTCCCAACGCGCAGGCTTCAAAGAAATCCGGCTGGCGTCCGGCGAGGAGGAGTTCGGCCAGTTCCGGATGCCGGGTATAGGCGGCCCACAGGGCCGGTGTAGCGCCCTCCGGGTTGCGGCTTTCAGCCAGCCCGGGCTCGCCGGCCAGCAGCGTGCGGACAGCGGGCGCATCGCCACTGCGGATCGCATCGAACAGTTGTGGAATCTGGTTCATTTCCGCAGTATGGCGGAAATGGCGCTAGCCGTCATTCGAAACTTACGAATTTTTCCCCCTGCTATCATCGCAGTAGCGGATGAATCCCGACTTTCTCGTGATCGGCGCCGGGGTGGCCGGACTGCGCGCGGCCATCGAACTTTCCGAGGCGGGCGCAGTGCTGGTGGTGGCTAAGGAGAGCCTGCGCGAATCCTCCTCGGAATACGCGCAGGGTGGAATCGCGGTGGCCCTGGGGGACGACGACGAGATCGAACTGCACGAGCAGGACACGCTGTACGCCGGCGATGGCCTGTGCAATCCCGCAGCGGTCCGAACGCTGGTGGAGGAGGGTCCCGCGGCCATCCAGCAGCTCATCGAGTGGGGGGCGGAATTCGATCGCGATGGAGGCCGGCTGGCCCTCACCCGCGAAGCCGCGCACAGCCGCAATCGCATCCTGCACGCGCACGGCGACTCCACGGGCCACGAAATCGCGCGCACGCTGTATCACAAGGCGGCATCGCTGCCCAACGTGACATTTCGGAGTTACGCCGCGACCACCGACCTGCTGCTGAACGACGGCGCGGCGGGAGCGCGCGTGTACGATGCCGCCGGGCAACGCACGGAAGATATCCAGAGCGGCGCGGTGCTGCTGGCTACGGGCGGGCTGGGGCACGCTTTCCTGAACACCACCAATCCCGACGTCGCCACCGGCGACGGCGTGGCAATGGGCTATCGCGCCGGCGCCACCATCAGCGACATCGAGTTCGTGCAGTTCCACCCCACCGCGCTGCACGTCGAGGGCGCACCCCGTTTTCTTCTGTCGGAAGCGCTGCGAGGGGAGGGCGCGCGGTTGCGCAACCGGGCGGGCGAGCGTTTCATGGAGCGCTACCACCCGCTCCAGGAGCTGGCGCCGCGCGACGTGGTAGCCCGCGCGATTGTCCGGGAAATGACACGCGGCGGTGTTCCGCATGTGTTCCTCGACCTGACGCACCGCGAGCCGGGTTTCGTTCGCGCCCGGTTCCCACGGATCTACGAGACCTGCCTGCGCTATGGCATCGATCTGGAACACGAACCCGCGCCGGTAGCGCCCGCCGCCCACTACGCCATGGGCGGCGTCCACACGGACCTCAACGGCCGGACTGACATTCCGCGGCTGTTCGCGGCAGGAGAGGTGGCCTGCACCGGCGTACATGGCGCCAACCGGCTGGCCAGCAACTCTCTGCTGGAGGGGGTGGTATTCGGCGCCCGCGCCGGCCGCGCCATGCGCGCCCTCGCCGGCCGACGGCAGGAACGCGGCGCCGCGCCGCCGCCGCTCGGGGACGAGCAGGGCGGCCTCGACGCGCGGGATGTCCAGCGGTTGACCTGGGAGCATTGCGGGATCGTACGCTGCCGCGACGGCCTGGACGCAGCCCGGCGCACGCTGCGGTGCGGGGCGGGTAATGCCGAAGCGGAGAACACCCGGCTGGTGGGACTGCTGATCGCGCGCTGCGCCCTCGCCCGCGAAGAGAGCCGGGGGGCGCATTTCCGTACTGACTACCCCGAGAAGCGGGAGGAGTTCGCGCTTCATTCCTATGTCGGCCGGGATGCCAGCGTTGCCTTCCGATAGACGGCAGCAGGCGCTGGCGCCGGTTTGTGCCCTCCTCGCACTCTCCGCCGGCCTGATACCGGAGGCCAGCCCCAGCTCGGTGCTGTGGACCGCGCCCTCCATCCTGGCCGCGGCATTACTCATCGCCTGGGCGGCCGAATCGGCGCAGTTCTTTATCGCGCAGGGCTTCGCGCTCGCCATGCTGGCCTGGCTGCAAACGCTACCCGAATTCGCCGTGGAAGCGGTGCTGGCGTGGCGCCAGCAGGTGACGCTGCTGCTGGCCAACCTGACCGGGGCGTTACGCCTGCTGACCGGCCTCGGCTGGCCGATGATCTATTTCACAGCCGCCTTCTTCTACCGCCGGCGGAACCGGGACAGGATGATCGAGATCCAACTCGACGACGAGCAATGCGTGGAAGTGGTGGGACTGTTCGGGGCGATGGCGTACGTGGGCGTGATCTGCTGGAAGGCTTCTCTCAACCTGGCCGATGCCGCGGTGCTGATCGGCATCTATGCCGGCTACCTGTGGCTGCTGCACCGCATGCCGCCCATGGGGAAAGAGGGCATCGACGACCTGGAACTCGTTCCCCGCACCATCGCCACCGCGCCCAAGGCCGCGCGGATCACCACCATCGCGGTGCTGTTTGTGATCGGCGGCGCACTGATCTACTTCATGGCGGAACCGTTTCTGGCGAGCCTGCTGGCCGTGTCGGCAACGCTGGGCGTGCCGAATTTCGTATTCGTGCAGTGGGTGGCGCCGTTCGTTTCCGAATTCCCGGAGAAGGTCTCGGCATTCTACTGGGCACGCACGGTGGACCGCGCGTCTACGGCGCTCATGAACATGGTGTCGAGCAACATCAACCAGTGGACCCTGCTGGCGGCCATGCTCCCCATCACGTACTCCCTGAGCCGGGGCGCGGCATCCACCATTCCGCTGGATGGCGAGCAGCAACTGGAACTGCTACTGACGCTCGGACAGTCGCTGCTCGCCGCGCTGTTCCTGGTCGACATGCGCGTGAAATGGTGGGAAGCTGCCGGGCTGTTCACGCTCTGGTTCATCCAATTCGCGTTCTCGCCGCTGGAGTCGCGCACGGGCACAGTTGGTTTCATCGCGGACCATATCCACCTGTGGACCACGGTGGCCTACTTCGCATGGTCCGCACTGGAGATCGTGCGCCTGTTGACGGGCGGCAGGCAGGCTCGCGCGTTCCAACTGTTCCAGGTCATGTGGAAACGGCACTTGCGGAGCGGTGCGATAAGATAGAGTCACACTCAATGCAACGTAAGATTCGGTCGACGACGGTGATCTGTGTCCGCCGCGACAACAAGGTGGTGATGGCGGGCGACGGCCAGGTGACGCTCGGACAAGAGGTGCTGAAAGCCTCCGCCAAGAAAGTCCGCCGCCTCTATAACGACAAGATCCTGGCCGGATTTGCCGGCTCCACCGCCGATGCCTTCGCGCTCTTTTCGCGCTTCGAGACCAAGCTGGAGCAGTTCAACGGCAACCTGCCGCGCGCCGTCGTCGAGCTCGCCAAGGACTGGCGGACCGACCGCATGCTGCGGCACCTGGAAGCGCTGCTGCTGGTTGCCGACAAACAAAGTACGTACCTCGTGAGCGGCAACGGCGACGTCATCGAGCCGGATGAAGGCATCGCGGGCATCGGATCCGGCGGCCCATTTGCCACGGCCGCCGGAACTGCCCTGCTGCACAACACGCGGCTCTCCGCCAAGCGGATCGCGGAGGAGGCGATGGCCATCGCGGGCAAGATCTGCATCTATACCAACGAGAACGTCACTTACGAGGAACTGGAGTAGCCATGGTGATCTATCTCCCGGGACAATCCGTGGATGAGGAGCCAATCCTGGACGAGTTGACTCCTCGTGAGATCGTGCGCGAGTTGGACAAACACGTAGTCGGACAGACGGAGGCCAAACGCGCTGTCGCCATCGCCCTGCGCAACCGCATCCGCCGCCAGAAACTGCCGCCCGAAATGGCCGAGGAAGTGATGCCCAAGAACATCCTCATGATCGGCCCCACGGGTGTCGGCAAGACCGAATTGGCGCGCCGTCTCGCGCGACTCGCCAATTCGCCGTTTCTCAAAGTGGAGGCGAGCAAGTTTACCGAGGTCGGGTACGTGGGCCGCGATGTCGAATCGATGATCCGCGACCTGGTCGATATCGCGATCGACATGGTGCGGGAAGAGCGGCTGGACGAAGTGGCCGACCGCGCCGAGCTGAACGCGGAAGACCGATTGCTCGACCTGCTGATGCCTCCCCAGCCCGAGCCCAGCGAGAGCGCCGAACGCACCCGCGAAAAGCTGCGGGAACGGCTGCGGGAAGGCAAGCTCGACGAGCGCATCGTGGAGCTGGACGTGAAGGATCGCGGGCCGACGTTCGAAATCACGACCAACGCCGGGATCGAAGAGATGGGCATCAATCTGAAGGATATGCTGCCCAACCTGTTCGGACAGAGAACGCGCCGCCGCAAGATGCGCGTCGCCGAGGCCCTCGATTACCTGGTGCAGGAAGAGGAGCAGAAGCTCATCGACATGGACCAGGTGACGCGCGCGGCCCTGGAGCGGGTGGAATCGAGCGGCATCATCTTCCTCGACGAGATCGACAAGATCGCCGGGAGGGAAACCGGCCATGGTCCGGATGTGAGCCGGGAAGGCGTGCAGCGGGACATCCTGCCGATCGTGGAGGGCACGACGGTGAACACGCGCTACGGGTTCGTGCGCACCGACCACATTCTCTTCATCGCCGCCGGCGCCTTTCACGTGTCGAAACCCAGCGACATGATCCCCGAGCTCCAGGGGCGCTTCCCCATTCGCGTGGAGTTGAAGTCGCTGTCGGTGGAGGATTTCATTCGCATCCTGAAGGAGCCGAAGAATGCCCTCGCCAAGCAGTACATTGCGCTGCTGGAGACCGAAGGCATCAAGCTGGTTCTGACCGACGACGCGCTCGAGGAAGTGGCCAAGTTCGCCGCGCAGGTGAATGAATCCTCCGAGAATATCGGCGCGCGGCGGCTGCACACGATCATGGAAAAGCTGCTGGAGGAGCTCTCGTTCGAGGGGCCGGACATGAAGAAAAAGACGGTCCGGGTGGACGCCAACTACGTCCGCCGCCAGCTTGCCGATATCGTTAAGGACCAGGACTTGAGCCGGTATATTCTATAGCCACCGGCATGGGGCGAGCACGTCTGCGCCGCCGCCGGGTGCTTGCCCGCCGGTGTAGTTCGCGCCGCTTACTGGTAAGCTTTCATTTTCAGGCATTCCTCAAAAATGGAGAACCAACTGTGAAAGTAGTTGCCGGTGTCGACCTTGGCGGGACCGCCATTAACTATACGATCGTCAACGAGCGGGAGCAGTTCCTCATCGAAGGACTATGCGAGCACCCCGCGCTCTCCACGCAAGGGCCGGACGTCTGCCTCCGGCAGATCGAAGACGGCCTGACAGTGGCCGTCCAAAGAGCCGGGGTGCGTCTGGACGATGTGGCCGCGGTCGGGCTGGACACGCCCGGTCCGGCGAGTTCCACCGGCGTCCTCAGCGCGCGCGGCTCCACCAACTTCGTCCATGCCGATTGGGCCGGATTCGATATCCGCACGAAGCTGGAAGCCCGGCTGGGCCGCACCGTCACGTACCTGAATGACGGCAACGCGGGAGCCCTTTGGGGACACTTCACCATCTTCGGCGCGCATGGCCGGGAGAGTTCGATCTCCGCCGTGATCGGAACCGGTCTCGGCGGCGGCGTCATCATAGAAGGCAACGTGGTCAAAGGCAAAATGGGATTCGGCGGAGAACTCGGCCACGTCCTCATTCCATACCAGAGCATCGCCAACACCGAGGGACTGAAGCCGGAGTGCAACTGCGGGCGCACCGGCGACCTGGAATCGCTCTGCTCACTCACCGCGATCGGCAAAACGCTCCTTCCCTACTTCCTGGTCCGGTATCCCGGGCACCCGCTCGGCAAGCTCGACGTGAAGGAGGCGGCAAAACTCGTTCGCGGGATGGCCGAGAAGGGCGATCCCCTCTGCCGCGACATCTTCCGGGTACAGGCCCACGCGCTCGGGCTGTTCTTCGACGAGATGGTGAACACTTTCGATCCTGACGCCTTGATTATCGGCGGCGGAGCTCTGGAAACCGGCCCGGACTTCCAGCGCTGGTTTATCGCCGAAGCCCGCTCCAGCATGCCCGGCCAGCGGGAGGAGCAGGCGGGAATTCCGATTCACGTGATGCCCAACGGCGATACCGCCGGCGCCCGCGGCGCGGCCCTGGAAGCCCTCCGGCTCGCGCAACAGGGCCGTCTCGGGTAAAGAGACGAAGCGGAACCCAGGCCGCACAATCCAGATTCCTTTCGACGCGGGCCGTCTGCCGGGTCGCAGGCGCCATCCATCGAATGCCAGTTGAAGTAAGCTAAGGGACGGCGCAAAAATAACTTCACAGATTCGGGCAAATCGTATAGTTCCATCGCGGAAGCACGTTGGCGTGGGTGATGCGGAGTGAGGAGATCAATTGTGGGTCTGGCTTTTGACGGGTTGGGTACTCGTTGCGGTCGAGATAAGCGGTTACGACCAAGCCGATTTGAGTGTCGGTGGTACGAATGAATTGAAGCATCTTTTCGTAGCTGTCGAGCGGCTCGGCCGCCCAGTTCTTGGAGATCTCGGAGAACAGCCGGTGCTCGATGGGATTCCACTTGGAGGCGCCGGTAGGGTAGTGAGCGATGGTGACCACGATGCTGAAGGGATTGCATACCTGAGTCTGCAGTTCGATCTTCCAGGCCCAGGAAGTGCAACTGTTGCTGCCGCCAGAGTCGGCCAGAACCAGCAGTTTGGGCGCGCGGCCGTAGCAACGCGACCCCACCCGTTTCCACCAAGTGGCGATCGAATGAGCGGCGAAGGCCGGCGTGTCATGCGAGACGCCCACGCAGACGGTGCCGTGGTTGCGGGGCGGGTCGTAAATGCCGTAGGAAATTCCCACCCCGCTGGCGTCGGAGCGGAAGTCGTGATCGTTCACCAGCACCGGCGAGCGGTCCCATTTGGCGCCGCCGTTTTTGAAGTTGCCGATCATTTCCCGCTTCTTACTGTCGACGCTGATGATGGGAAGACCTTGCCGCTGGAAGCGGGTCCGAAGCGAGCAGATGTGTTGGAACTGCTGATCGCGGTAAGGGCTGGAGTTGGTAGCGATCTGCTTGCGGTTGACGCGCAGGGAGAAATGCATCTGGTAGAGCAGGCGAGCCACCGTGTTGGCTGAGACCGGGATGCCGATCTGCTGGAGCACCGCGGCGATCTTCTCGGTCGTCTTGCGGGTCCACTTCAGCCCGGTGATGGGGTCTCCGGCCGTATCGTGTTCCAGCAGAATCTCGATGGCATCGATTATTTCGGGCGTTTTTTTTCCACGGGCTTGCGCCCCGCCCCGGCTCTGCGCGCGCGGTCCACTTCCACGTCCTGAGCTAATAACTGTTGTCGCCCCCGAGCCACTGTGTGCGGATCGAGGTCGAGGAAGTCGGCCAGTTGACGGTCGCCACCGCGGCCCAACTTGAGCGACTCCCATCCGGCGTACAGACGGCGCTGCTGCTCATCCAGCAGGCTGTAGAACAGCAGGATGGCGGCTTTCACCTCCTCCGCGGCGACCTGCAATACGGAGGCGTCCACCACGGGGGGCAGGACCTCCACAGAACGGCGCGCCAGCAGTTGCCGTCGTTGGAGGGTTGGCTCCGTAGCCGTGTACAGGTAGCGGCCGGAGACGATCTGGCGCGTCACTCGCTCTTGCTGAGCCAATTGATGGAGGGCATCCTGCACTTTGACGTGCAAGAGTGGCGCCAACTCATCGGCGAAGTATCCGCGCGGGGCACGACGCACGAATTCTTCCGCGGTGGCCAGCAGAGTGCCAAAACGGGAAAACCAAGCCTCTGCGTGCGACCACAATCCGCGCTCATCAAAGCGGGTGATCTCGCGCAGGGTGTAGTACCGCCCGCGGTGAGAATAGCTGGTGAGATAATCCAGCGGTTTGAGTTTGCGGAAGACGGTGACATCGACAGGGGTGCCGAGGGCCTGTTTCAGTTCGTCCAGAGTGGCGATTTTGTTGCGCAGCAGGAGTGCGCGCACGGCATCGGAGCGGAACGAGAGGGGCCGCATAATGTTATAGTTCCGATTTAACTCTACCGCCTAATCGGTACTATAACAAATCAGTGTGCTCTTGGCCACCGTCTCTCCAGGCCACGCAAAGGCCCGTGTTTCGGGGAACCCTGCACCACTTCAGCCTTCTGAAAACAACTCCTCCGCGAGGCAGCTTATGACAGAAAAACGACCAATTGTGAGTTCTTATTCTTGCGGCAGCCCTAAGGGCCAGATAGTCTGGTGAAGGCCTTTCGTGCAGATCCTTCACTTCGCACTCGAATCGACGATGTATGGCGACAAGGACAATGAGCGATCCCATTTTTCAGCCCCTGACGATCAATGGGCTGACGTTCAAGAACAGAATTATCCGCTCCAGCATTGCAGGACGGCTCGACTACTACGACGGATCCATGTCCGAGGCGCGGATTGACTGGGACTGCCGCTTCGCGCGCGGCGGCGTCAGAGCGATTGTGTCCTCCAATGCGGGCATCCGCGCGGACGGGATCGCCGTACCGGGGTACGCGAGCATCGACCATGACCGCACTATCGCTTCCTGGCGTACCCTCGTCCGGGAGGTTCACAAGTACGACTGTCGCTATATCATTCAACTCCACTTTTCCGGCCGGCAGCGCGACCTGGCCCGCAAGGAGTACTCCGGCATGCCGGCCCCGAGCGCAACCGACAAGCCGGATCTTCTCCACGGGCTGCGCGCCCGCCGCATGAATACATCCGAGATTCACCAACTCGTCGGGGACTACGGGCTCGCCGCGCGGCGCGCCCGTGAAGCCGGCGCGGACGGTATCGAGATCGTAGCGTGCAACGGCTACCTTCTGCATCAGTTCCTGTCTAGTACTACTGGGTCATAAATATGTGTTACTCAAGTTGGGCCGCTTCACTCCGAAGGGCTGCCAGTATTGAGTTTCACGGTTCACAGCGCCGGCTGGCAGGAACGCGAATTTGGCCGCTCCGTCAGCCACCCGAAAGCCCGGCCAGCGCGCGTTTAACAAGTTTTATGACCCAGTAGTACTAGCAGCCTGTAGTAATAGTCACTGGTTTCACGGCGGAACCTGACCTCCAAAGAGCGACACATTTAGAGGCGCTACACACGCATTGCTGCGGCCTTCCTGGAGGTTAGGGTACCCCCGATTTCCGAGCTGGCACGATGATTTCGGCCGCGACTGACTATTACCACGGGCTCCTAGTACTACTGGGTCATAAATATGTGTTACTCAAGTTGGGCCGCTTCACTCCGAAGGGCTGCCAGTATTGAGTTTCACGGTTCACAGCGCCGGCTGGCAGGAACGCGAATTTGGCCGCTCCGTCAGCCACCCGAAAGCCCGGCCAGCGCGCGTTTAACAAGTTTTATGACCCAGTAGTACTAGGCTACTTTCCGGCGCAAAAATGAGCGGTTAAAGCGTTTCGATCCAACGGCTGCCGCGACTGGGCGCTGCAAGAACGCACAAATCGGCCCGCCGAAACATTTTTGACCGTTCATGTCATTTTTCTCTTGACGGCCATATGAGACAAGCGTATCTTAATATTAAGCTATGCTTAAGAAGCAGGGACTCATCAAACGACTCCTTCGCGCCACTGAAATCATGGTCCAGGGAGGCCTTTCCGAGACCTCCCGCCGCTGCGGCAATCCCAATTGCATCTGCAATCGTGATCCCAAACGCCTTCATGGGCCTCATCTGTACATCACCTATCGAGAGGATGGAAAGAGCCGCTCTTTGTATGTTCCCCCGGAGCACGCCGAAACCGCACGCCAGGCGCAACAGGCGTGGGCAGCCTTTTGGGAAATCGGCTGCTCGCTGGCCGAATTAAACCGCGACCAACTGCGAAAGCAATGGCAGCAGGAGAAGAAGTCACGCACCCCGGCCGCGGGGCGGAGCAACTCTCATGATTGAGGCGCGCCGGCAGCAACTTCACTTCGGCGAAGGTCTCATCGCGGAGGAAGTGACGGACTTGCGAGAGGACTGGATGACGCATGCCGACCGGGTGCTGGAGGACGAGCAACTGGTCTCGACTGTGTATGAGGCTCTGGCAAAGCGCAGTCCCAAAAGCCGCACCCGCGGGCGACGAGGCACCCCGGCGGAAGTGGTGATGAGGCTACTGCTCCTGAAGCACATTCGCAACTGGAGCTACGACGTGTTGGAACGTGAAGTTCGGGCGAATCTCGTGTATCGCGACTTCACCCGCGTGGGAGCATCCAAAGCACCGGATTCCAAAACCATGGGCCGCTGGGGATTGGCGCTGGGGCCGGAAGCAGTGGAGAAGATCCATGAACGAGTGGTGGAGATCGCCCAAGAAAACCAGGTGGTGAAAGGACGCAAGATGCGCCTGGATACCACGGTGGTAGAGACTAATATCCACTACCCGACGGACAGCAATCTGCTGGGCGATGGAGTGCGGGTTCTGATCCGCGCGATGAAGCGGATTGCGGAAATCGCCGGGCAGCAGGGCGCCAAACTCCGTGACCGGAGCCGGAGCGTGAAGTTTTGCATTCTGGAAATCGGGCGCGTAGCGCGCACCAAGGGCGGACCGAACCGGGAGCGTTTGCAGCAGGGATACGAGAAGCTGTTGTCCACGGTAGGGCGCGTGGTTGGTCAGGCCAAACGATTTTCCGGCGAAATTGTCCAAGGGGTGAAACGATCGGCGGACGTGATGCAGCAGGCGGCCCTCGAAGGGCTGCGCAAAGAACTGGAAACCTTTGTGCCGAGAGTCCAGCAGGTGATGCGGCAAGCCAAACAGCGGATCTTCGGCGGCGACACCCATGTTGCCGAAAAGTTAGTGAGTATCTTCGAGCCCACCACCGAAATCATTCGCAAAGGCAAGGCGAGCAAACCTACCGAGTTTGGCAAGATGGTCAAAATCCAGGAAGGCGAGAATCAGATCATCACCGACTATGCCGTCTATGAAAAGCGGCCCAGTGACTCAGAGTTAGTGATCCCGGGCCTTGACGCGCATGAGAAAAGGCTGGGCTGCACTCCCCGGTTGGTAGCGGGCGATGCGGCATTCTACTCAGCCAGGAATGAAACCGCTGCGCACGACAGGGGTGTGAAGCGGGTGTGCATTCCGAATCGCTCCACTAAAAGCGCCGAGCGGAAGCGCGAGCAGAAGAAGCGCTGGTTCAAGCAAGGCCAGAAATGGCGGACCGGCTGCGAGGGCCGCATCAGCGTGTTGAAGCGGCGACACGGCCTTCGACGGTGTATCTATCGAGGCGATGCCGGCATGAAGCGGTGGGTCGGGCTGGGCGTTATTGCAGACAATCTCCACCACCTCGGAAAGGTGTTAGCCGAACGCAAAAACTGATTTTCCGAAGTAAACCAAAATCAACTACTTGACTGCCCGGCGGGACGACCGTCGGGCGGTTTGCCATTTTTGACACCGTGCGTCGGTGCTCGGTCCACATCCAGAAAACGAATTTTGCGCCAGAAAGTAGGCTAGCGCCGCCAACGACCGCACCGATGACTATGGCGGGGATCTCTGGGGACGCGCAAGGATCATGTTGGAGGTCATGGGTGCTGTGCGCGCCGCCGTTGGCCGGGATTTTTTCGTGTCCGTGAAACTGAGCGGCAGGGACGATCACAACGCCTGGACCGCGCCCCTGAACCGAACCGTGGGGAACACGATCGACGACTCCGCCACGGTGGCAAGCTGGCTGGCCGAGGCCGGCCTGGACGCCATCCACCTGTCCCAGGGCAATTCATTTCCACACCCGCGCGTTCCAGCCGGGTTATTTCCCGCCGATGACGCCAGGCACACGTACGCCGTGATGTACTACGAAGGGTCGCGCGTCCCGGTCACATTCTTCATGCTGCAGTTCGCGCCCCTGCGCCGCCTGATCGCGTGGAACTGGGGAAGGCGGATGCCCTTCAAACGCGGCGAGACGCTGCTGCCGGAGGTGGTCGAGGGAATGAACCAGGCCGATGCCGCGAAGATCAAGCAGGCGTCAGGCTTGCCGGTGATCTGCGTGGGCGGCTGGCAGACGGCCGGGCCGATCCGTGAGGCGTTGAACGCCGGTTACTGCGACATCGTCTCCATTGCGCGAGGCCTGCTGGCGAACCCCGACCTGGTACAGCGGTTCGCCGCGGGGCAGAACGCTCCCGAGAAGCCGTTCACATACTGCAACAAGTGCGCCATGAATGCGTTGACGCACCCCCTCGCATGCTACGAAGAGTCCCGGTTTGAAAGCCGCGAGCAGATGTTCGCGGAGGCGTACCGCGTGTATCAGGAAGCGGCAGTCGGCGTCCACGGGGCGGAAGCAGCGGCGTCGGGGTAGGCGAGGAATCGGATAGCGATGCAACCCGACTGATTCCCACGTTGATGCTCGCCGCCTTGGCCGCGAATATCCCTGTCCGCCGCTGCAAATGAACGAGAAGGATTCACCGTGTGCGAATGTCGTCGTGACGGCGGGGCGTGCGAGCTGCCTCGCATACGCGAGAGATGCGGCGGACGCGCGATGGAATGCCGCCTACAAACGGGTTCGCGGGAAACTCGACCCCGCCGCCGAGCAGCGCCATGTCGCCACTCAGCGGCTCTGGATTCAGTATCGGGATGCCGACTGTATGACTGAGCGGGTGTGGCTCTCATACTGGACATTGACATGACGGTCAAGCCGCGCGGACAGACTTTCGTAGCGGGCGAAGAGTTAGAGCAATTGCAGGGCCCCATCGATCACTCAGGGCGAGGGCGCGTAACTGCACGATGTGCTGACCCGTCTCCTCCTTCCACCGTGCGCCGCAGCGCTTCATGCGGGTTTCGAAGAGACTCTTGCAGGTTGCCTCGACGTTGCCAGTGCCAAGCGCCAAGCCTAGTCGGCGCGCCCGAGCGTAGTTCATACGATCGGCGTCGGCGCTGTGACTTTGGAGATAGGTGATGGCCGCATGGACGGGGTGATCCGTGCCGACACCCTCATCCCTGCCCGAGGCGGTCAACTCCTCCAGAATGCCGCTTGCCGCACTCGCGCGGTTCAGCAGGCTCATCTTCCATCGTCGGAGCTTTTGGTCGGCCCCCGTGGCATCCTCGATGGCGCGGGCGGCGGCCCCAAGCTTCTCCATGAGGTGGTGCAGATCCACCAGGCGGTAGAGATCGTTACCGAACTTGGCGACGAAGCCCTCGTCTAACACATTCCACATCTCCGGAGCCCCGTCGCAGAGTAGCTCAATCTTCAAATCCGGTTTCTTGCTGCGCAGCGTCGCGACATCGGCAACCAGACGGTCGCGCAAACCGGTGAGATCTCCCTCCGGCATGCATCCATAGCGAATCGTGTGCCGTCCCACTCCGTTTGCATCGTGCAGCGTCACCGTACCGCAATAGGCCATGCGAAAGTTCCGTTCCACCGGCTTCTTCGGCGCGCCCTTTTTCGGCCGCCCCGCCGGCCACCGCCGCGGTTCCTCCATCGGCACACTGACCCGATCCAGAGACACACTAATCGAGCCGGCCTCCTCCGGCACCTCCACGGCATCGATCAGGGCGTCTTCAATGTCCTGGTGATCCGCAACGGCCAGAGCCCCGACTAGGTGGGCCACCCGCTCGAAACTGGCGCGCGAATACGGTAGCCGGCCAAACTCGCGCGCGCTCGCTTCCGCTTCCCGCGACGGGCCTTGCTGCACCGCATGGGCCATCGCCCGCGCCGCCTGGGGCAGCCAGCCGTCCTCCACCACGCCGGCCCGCAGGCTCACCGCATCCACTACCCGGCCGCCCGGTTGCCCCCCACGCTCGCCCCACTGACGGTACCACGATCTCTCGACGGAGACTGAACCCACCATCGTGTGGTAGGGCGCCTCGCACCGTCCCACCCGCGTGTAGCGCACCCCTCCGATGATCACCGCAGGAAGGTCCATGTCCAAGCTCTGTAGAATGGCGCGCTGGCCGGCCAACTCCGTGCGTCCCGCACTTTCTGCCATCGCCTGTTCCATTTCCGCATAATCCACCGCTTTCCCGCCCCCGAGGCGGGACACCGTCCGCTGCAGGGCCGCCAGATGCTCCACCATCGCCTTTCCCACTTCCGCAAACTCCTCCGGAACCTCAATCACCATCTTGGGCATCACACCTCCTGACATTAGGCCCAGCTTGGCATTCTGTTCTAGCACATTCATGTCGATTTGTCCAGGATGAGAGCCACACGCGACTGAGCGCGATCTGTACGCGGGCGGCACGGCAGCGGCTCCCGCGTATCTGGCGTGTTTGGAGGCGATGACGCGGGCGCGCAGTAAGAACTGGCCGTCACGAATCCCGTCAAATTCAAGTAGACACTCGAGCGGTTCTGTCCGGAAGCGCCGTTCTTCGGGGGCGAACCGGCCACTTCTCACCAACGGGGACAAACCAGCCGGGTGCTTTCCGTGAGCGGCGTTTGGTGGGACCGATGTTGACACCGCACGCGATTGTTCCATCAGTTCGTCGTTTCCTTTGTTGTCGTTCATAGCGGCAGTGCCCACGAGACAATCAGACACTCGGGTCTGGGCCGTCCCTGCTTTCCCGTATCTTTCCGCTATCGCAGGGCGCCTGCAGCCATCAGAGTGAAGCTAGCTTTGCTGACCCCAGGAAACTCGACGCGATTCGTGGCGACTCGAATGTGCACCATATCGATGTCCGCATTGACCAGGTCAGGGACGACGGCCCCACCGGAAGTCGCATGCCAGGCAAAGTTCGTTAGTTGGATCGATGAGGGGAAGTTAGTGGGGTCTAACGCTGTAGTCGTATCTGCTCCGATGCCTCGATCTGTTAAAGCACTCCGAATTACTCCGAATGTAACCCATGGCGGAAATCCCAGGACCTTTCGCCGACCAGGATCCTATGATTTCGAGCTGATAACACGAGAAGTTGCAGGCGCTCGCATAAAAAGGATCGAATCGACACCCACCGATGTCTACAGGCAGCAGCCCTAACTGAGGGGAGGGGCGGCTTGTACTCACGATCACGAAAAATGACAACGATAGTTCGACCCTTATCGGAGGCTTATTGAACCCAGGAGAAAACTGGCCCGAGAATGTCCGGGTTATAAATGGTGTTCTAAGCTCGATCTGCTCGAAACGTGCGTCCTTGGAGGATAAAGATAACTCGACCTTCAGCGCCCCACCTGCAGCTTCAATCTGATGCTGGCCGAAAGATCCGGACAGATCCATCTGCAAAACCGTTCCAACTATGGGAATACGGCCCAAGAGGAGCGTGAGGGGCGCCGGCGCGGCTTCGGCTGGGGCAGCCCCGAACCCGGTGCCCGTGGAGATACTTATCGGATTCCAGTCTGGCACGATCTTTGCCCGCACCTCTCGACCGCGGTTAAAAAAAAGAATTCCCCTTTACTTGAGAGTACCGAGTTCGCACGCGTTAGGTAGCCTTGGGCTCGGCAACCTGCATGGTCAGTCGTGAGTGCTCGATACTCAGGTCGATCAACTGTTCGACCAGATTCTTGAACCGCTTGTGACTCGCGATTTGGCGGCGGAGATCCTTCACCCATTCCCGGCGGACGTACTCGGTGCGGCTCTTCATCCGACGCGTATAGCTGATCTGCCAATAGGCTCCGGCGTGGTGTTGGGGATCCTTGTACTGACGGGTCAGTGAGCCCGGGCGCATCGGCCCGATCTCCAATAGCGCCGTCTTGATGCGATCAATCCTTCGCTCGATCTGCTGAATCCGTTTCTGGCTCATGATGCCTCCTTTTACATCGATAGTATAGCATAAATATGCTATACTATACAGCGACTTATCGTCAAGCCATAAATGCCGATGCTTCGCACCACCCGGCCAGGAGGCCGCTCATGCTCTGGAGTCACTGGTGGAATTTGGTGTGCGGTTTGCGGTCCGCCTGCGCCCGGACCCGAACCTTCCTCTGGATGGCGCTCTGCCTGGCCGGTTTCACCGTTCGCAAGGATCTACTGGGCGTCACCAGTATCGTGCGCGCCCTGGGATTGGAGCCGGCCTGCTACGACCGACTCCTGGACTTCTTCCATAGCCAAGCCCTGGATCTGAACAAGCTCACCCTTGCCTGGTGCGCTCTGGTCTTCCGCGTCCACCCCGGCATCCTACGCGTCAACGGCAGGCCCGTCCTCGTCGCCGACGGCATCAAGGTCGCCAAGGCCGGACGCAAAATGCCGGGAGTCAAAAAACTCCATCCAGAATCGGACTCCAACAACAAGCCGGAGTTCATCTTCGGCCACTCCTGCCAGGCGGTCGCCGTGCTCGCCCAAGCCTTGTCCAGCGTATTCGCCTTGCCTTTGGCTTGTCGCATCCACGAAGGCACGGTCTTTTCCAACCGCGACCACCGGACCCTCCTCGACAAGATGATCCTGCTGCTCGATTCGCTCCGCCTGAAAGAGCCCTGCTACTTCGTGGCCGATGCGTACTATGCCTCCGGCAAGATCGCTCGTGGGTTGCTCGCCAAAGGCCACCATCTGGTCACCCGGGTCAAGAGCAACAGCGTGGCTTTCTTCCCGGCATCACTCCCGCCTCCCAACCGGCGACGGCGTCGCGGCAGGCCGAAGAAGTACGGCAGGAAGATCAAGGTTGCCGCGCTGTTGAAACAGTCTGCCCAACTCCAGCAGGCGCCCAGCCCCGTCTATGGCGAGAAGAATGTGATCCTCCGCTTCCGCACCGCCGACCTATTGTGGCGCCCTGTCGGCATCCTCGTCCGCTTCGTCGTGGTGCTCCATCCCCTTCGCGGCGCCATCCTGCTGATGAGCACCGACCTGACCCTCTCTCCCCTCGAGATCATCCGCCTCTATGGCTTGCGATTCAAGATTGAAGTGTCCTTCAAGCAGGCCATCCGGGTCATCGGCGCTTATGCGTATCACTTCTGGATGGTGGCCATGACTCCCCTACGGCGTGTCAGCGGTAACCAGTACCTGCACCACAAGTCCGAGGACTACCGCAATGCCGTCCGCCGAAAGATCGCGGCCTATCATCGCCACATCCAACTCGGACTCATCGCCCAGGGCCTGCTTCAGATCCTCTCGGCGATGGAACCGAAGTTAGTATGGCTTTCCTTTGGTTCCTGGATCCGTACGGTTCGGGGAGGGCTGGCCCCCTCGGAACAGGTCGTGGCCATTGCCCTCCGCAGTACCCTTCCGGAATTTCTCGCCACTGCCGCAAAAACCGTAATCCTTGTGAAATTCCTCCGCGACCGTCTGGACCTTTCCAGGGCTGAAGGAACCAGGTTGGCGGCATGAAAAGGCGGCCGCACAAACCGGTACTCTCAAGGGTTATAATAATCGCGGAATTCGTGCTGCAATGTTCTCAGTATTCATGCTTTCCGTCGGGATCCTCGCCGGAGGGATCGTCACGTGGCTATACTTTCGCTCCGTTCGAGTCGTGTTCTCCGATCGCCTCGAAGCCCGAGACTGCCAACTCCAACAGCTAAACGATGAAATCAAGGCTGATATGATAGGGCCCAGATCGATTTACTTCTGGACGAGAATTCCACGATCAAAGCCAAACAGGCGGAACTTGCGGCAGCGCCCGACCAAGTGGACTGCGCCCCTAAATTGAGACAATCGGAATTTGGACACTCTTCAGCGAATGGAGAACGAGATGTCCGAAGAGGCGAGACGAAAATGGGACCGGTGGTCGGCAGAATTCCGGCAGCGGGCTTTGGAGCGGATGAAAACATGCCAGAACGTAAAGGCGCTGGCGAAAGAGCTCGGAGTGGCGCGGCAGCAGTTGTACTGGTGGAGGCAGCAGGCCGAAAGACGACAGAAGCCGAGTGAACCCGGGGCGATTGAGGATCCCCGTGACCGACGGATACGGGAGTTGGAGAAGAAGGTCGCGGAGTTAGAGGGGATCATCGGCAAGAAGACGCTGGAGCTGGATTTTTTCGGCGGTGCCTTGCGAAGGATCGGGGAGTCACGCCAGAAGAAAGGCAAGACTGGCGAGACGGCATCTACACCGAAATCCGCGGGTGGATGCAATCGCCAGGTGGATTGAGCATCCAGCGGATGTGTGAAATGGCGACGGTGAGTCGAGCCAGCTTCTACCGCCACTGGGAAAAGAAGGCTCCCACAGAAGCGGAGATGGCTCTGCGCGATGCCATCCAGCGGCTGGCCGTCGGTCAATTCGTCGGCAGCTCATACTCTTCGCGGTGGTGCTGCTGAACAGGACCTTTCGACAGTCAGACACCCCCCGCGGAGCGGGTGGCTTGATGAGTTGGGCCGCCTCAAAGGCGGTTGGGCCAAAAGTATAGGCGTCGCGCGTTGCGCGCCTCATTGGTTATTTCAGAATTGTCCCCCTGTTCCATCCGCGGCCTCCTGCTCGCGGATGTATTGGCGGACTTGCTCCAGTTCAAACCCGACCGTCGACACGGCGTATCCTCGGGCCCAGAAATGCTCTCCCGAGAAATTCCGCTCCTTGCCGCACAGCCGGGCAATCGCAATCGCACTCTTCCCTTTCAGAAATCCGATCACCGAGGCCACAGGGTGCTTTGGCGGAATGGCGATGCACATATGCACATGGTCCGGCATCAGATGCCCTTCGAGAATCTGGCATTCCTTCTGCCGCGCCAACCCGTGGAGAATCGGCCCCAATTGACGGCGTGTCTGCCCGAAAATGGCTTTCCGCCGCCGCTTGGGCACGAACACCACATGGTACTTGCAGTCCCATTTGGAATGGGATAGGCTCTGGTAAAGCTCTGACATTGAATCCTCCTCATCGATGGTCATCAAGCCACTTGAGGAGGATCATACTCCTGGAACGGTCAAACCTTTTCTAGTCTCACTGGTCGAACCAGTGGCTTACCAATTTCAGTTATATGAATGGTCCATCCAGTCTTAAAACAACTCCACCCCTTCGCCAAGGTCTTCTGGCAATGCCGGGGCGGCCTGGCAAAGCGGTTCTTCGTTCGACTTCGCTGATACGGCCTTGGCCGTCGCCCTCGCGTGAACCTCACGTTCGGCCAGCATGGTGTACTGTGCGGCGACATGCTCCAGACCGCTGGTTGTTCGGGCCGGGTCCATATTGGATTCAGCGTTGATTCTCTGCAGCATTCTGCAACTCCGGTCCAGGGTTGCCTCCACGAGTTTGCCGACCGTGAAACTATCCGACGCCGATAGAACATCGGCGCACAACGTGGCGGCAACCGCACTGATTTGTTGGCTGCAGGCCAGACTCCGCTCGCTGGATGCCCCTAACTCAGTGATGCTCATTTGCAGTTCGCCGATCATCGCATCGCTGTCGGACGGTACCGGTGAGGTTGGTAATTGGGTCGACGCTGGGATGATCGATAACACCGCGCTGCGCAACGTGGCGAGTGAATCCTGTGTTTCATCGCAACGCTGCTCAGCGTTCGCGTAGAGTGTCTGCATGTAGCCCGCGACGACGCTGAGTGGCTCGCCTCCCTGACCCAAATGGATGGCCTCGATCGTCGCATTAAGCGCCAATCGATTGACCTGCAACCAAATTGTCCGAACGTCGTCAACACAGCTTTGCAATCCGTCGGTTGCACGCCGTAGTTCGGCGGTGGTTTTCCCCGTGCCGTCCTGGACCGCGGCGCAGCTTTCGACCGCGCCCAGAACGCCCGCGAAACAACGTTCCATATCAGCAAAAAAGGAACTCTGCTGGTCTTCCGCCACGAGGCCCAAGAGGGTCTTCGTCTGCGCCTCCATTTCGTGACCGCGCGTCGCGGCCTCCTTCAGTTCCTGCTTGACCCGCTGGACCGATGACGAGAACATTCTCGCAGCCCCAAGCAACTGCTCACGCTGCAAATTGATGACGGGGGCGTCAGCCGGCGAGGGGCCCGTTGTTGGCCGGCGATTATGGCCATCGCTGAGAACGCGGTCCAGAGACTCGATCACGTGCTCGACCTGCTGCCGCGTGATGTCATGAAACTGAAGGGCTTCCACCAAACCATGAATGGCCTCAGAAAACGCCGCGAACTCGCGAGCCAGGCTTACAGACGTCGCATTAGCTTGCTGTTGCTGTAGCCGAAAGGCAGCCAGCGCCTCCTGAACGGCGCCGATCAGAGAAGGGAGCGCTTCTAGCCCCAATACTGTTCACTTAACAACATATCTATGATATTCTGTTTTGGGGCTAATGCCTCCAGAAGGAGGTTGTCCCATGCGCATTTCCGCCGTGGATTCAGCCACGCTTTTGATGGTTTTCTACGACGACGCCCGAGAACTGTTGCAACTCGAGTTCTGTAGCCGGGCTGTCTATCAATATTTCCAGGTGCCTGCGACGGTGCATCAGTCGCTGCTGGATGCTCCATCCAAAGGGCGCTATTTCAATCAAGTGATTCGGGGGCGCTTCCCTTACCGTCTCATCTCGCAGGGCGGTGCCGCTCCGAGGTGTGCGGAAGTCCTTGCCAGGTGCGATCGTTGAGGAGAATCCGATGGCGCGCACACTGGCGGAGTTGCCGGCCGGCAGCCGGATCACAGACTATATCAGCCTCGGCGTGATTGCTAAGTACTTCCCCGCTGAGAAGATCCACGAAGCTCTCCAGCAGACCAATCGCGCTAGCGTCCGCGAGCGCGACCTACCGGCGCATGTGGTGGTCTACTACGTCATCGCACTGGCGCTGTATATGCGGTCCTCCTATCGTGAGGTATTGCGCTGCCTGTTGGAAGGGATGCAGTGGCTGCTCGACCCTTCGGCAAAAGTGAAAGTGGCCGGAAAATCGGGCATCTCGCAGGCCCGCAGCCGCCTGGGGGCTGAACCGCTGAAGAAACTCTATGACGCCGTGGTGGGTCCCATTGCCGAGAAGCGCACCAAGGGTGCTTGGTACCGACAATGGCGATTGGTCAGCCTGGATGGCAGCACGTTGGATGTCGCCGATACCGCGGAAAATGACAAGGCATTCGGGCGACCCGGCGCCAGTCGAGGATCCAGCGCTTTTCCCAAGATCCGGTTTGTGGCCCTGCTGGAGAATGGGACGCACCTGTTGTGGGGCGCGCACATGGACCGATACGCCACCGATGAACTGACCTTGGCCGAGCAAGTGATTCCCTCACTCCGCAAGGGAATGTTGTGCATGGCCGACCGATTCTTCCCCAGTTACAAACTCTGGCGGATCGCCGCGAGGACGGGAGCGGATTTGCTATGGCGCACGCGCCAGAATGCACGCCTGGACGTGGAACAACGCCTGCCCGACGGCTCCTATCTCAGTCGCATTTACGCCTCCACCAAGGACCGGCGGAAGAAACGCAACGGGATCGTGGTCCGCGTCATTGATTACCGCTTGAAAAATGTCGCGGACGCCGAGCCGCTGTACCGGCTGATCACTACCATCCTCGATGCCCAGCAGGCACCGGCCAAAGAGTTAGCCGCCCTGTATCACGAGCGATGGGAAATCGAAACCACCCTGGACGAGTTGAAGACCCATTTACGCGGCGCTCAGATTGTATTGCGCAGCAAGACGCCGGAGTTGGTCCGGCAGGAGTTCTTGGGTCTGCTGATGGCGCATTTTGCCATCCGCGCCCTGATGCACGAAGCCGCCCTGAAAGCAGACGAAGATCCCGACCGGCTCTCGTTCGTCCACTCGGTGCATGTTGTCCAGAGACGGATGGCACGTTATGGCGCTATTCCCCCCTCGGCAGAGAAACGTCTTCCACGAGACGATCCTCGACGAAATTCTTGAGGAACGGGTTGTTTCAAGTCGCAACCGAATCAATCCCCGCGGCGTGAAGCGCAAGATGAGCAACTATAAGCTGCGGCCTCGCAAGCGCCAGCGCACAAGACGTCTCGATTTCGCCACCCAAATTATGGTACTTAAGTGAACAGTATTGCCGCTAGCCCGGAATTCTCGTGCGCCGTGAAAAGGCGCTGGTCCACAGCGGGGATAGTCCCGCCCGGGAACTGGTTCGCTCCACCCGGTAGCAATCGGAGCAGTAGTGGAGGTAACGAAGCTGCTGAAGCCTCTGGTGTAGAGGGTCGGCTACTGGTGGACTTGTTCCTGGAAGCGCATGATCAGCCGCTAGAGCGAATCGTGCTGGATCTGGACGCGACCGATGATCCGATCCATGGCAACCAGGAGGGGCGATTCTTTCACGGCTATTATCGCGAGTATTGTTACCTGCCGCTGTACATCATCTGTGGCGAGTTCGTGCTATGCGCACGGCTGCGGAGTAGCAACATCGATGCCTCGGCTGGGGCGCTGGAAGAAGTCAAACGCATTGTGACGCAGATTCGTGCCCGGTGGCCACGGGTGGAAATCGTGCTGCGCGGCGATGGTGGTTTCAGCCGCGACGCCATCATGAGCTGGTGTGAAGACCACCGCGTGCATTATGTGTTTGGCTTGGCGAAGAATAAGCGCCTGTTGAAAATCATCGGGCGGCAGTTACATGAGGCCAAGCTGAAGTTTGAGCAGGAGCAGAAAGCCGCGCGCGTGTTCAGCGAATTCTCCTATCAGACCCGCAAGACTTGGCAGCGAGAGCGGCGCGTGATCGCCAAGGCGGAGCATTTGGAGAAGGGCGCCAATCCACGCTTTGTGGTGACCTCGCTTACCAATGAGCAGTTTGTGGCGCAGGCCTTGTACGAGGAGTTTTATTGTGCGCGCGGAGAAATGGAGAACCGCATCCAGGAACAGCAACTGGCGTTGTTTGCCGACCGCACGTCCACCGCGTGGATGCGGAGTAACCAGTTGCGTCTATACTTCTCCACTTTCGCCTATCAATTGATGCAAGGTCTGCGGCGGCTCGGACTGAAGGGCACCGAGATGGCCCAGGCACAATGCCAGACGATCCGGCTGAAGTTGCTCAAAATCGGAGCGCAGATCCGGGTGACCGTACGGCGCGTTTGCCTCTCCCTGGCTGCCGGCTATCCGTTCCGAGAGATCTTCGCGCGTGTCCACGCCCATCTGATGAGCACGGCCTGAAGGCTGAAGCGAAGGCCGGCCTTCATCCATTTCTTGAGATACACTCCCCGGCGCATGGTCGGGCGCAGCCTGCCTCAAATTCGCGACGGCACCGTGTTTCGAGTGCATTGGCACGCGTCAGGCGAGCCCGGCACGGCTTCTGCGCTATACACGTTACGGAGGTGTACGTCCTTATTGCTGGATCTGCCCAAGCACTGCCCTCCATGCAGGGCAGATCAATACCCGGCTACATGCGGTGAGAAATGCGGGCTAGCATCAATACTGTTCACTTAAGTACCATAATTTGGGTGGCGAAATCGAGACGTCTTGTGCGCTGGCGCTTGCGAGGCCGCAGCTTATAGTTGCTCATCTTGCGCTTCACGCCGCGGGGATTGATTCGGTTGCGACTTGAAACAACCCGTTCCTCAAGAATTTCGTCGAGGATCGTCTCGTGGAAGACGTTTCTCTGCCGAGGGGGGAATAGCGCCATAACGTGCCATCCGTCTCTGGACAACATGCACCGAGTGGACGAACGAGAGCCGGTCGGGATCTTCGTCTGCTTTCAGGGCGGCTTCGTGCATCAGGGCGCGGATGGCAAAATGCGCCATCAGCAGACCCAAGAACTCCTGCCGGACCAACTCCGGCGTCTTGCTGCGCAATACAATCTGAGCGCCGCGTAAATGGGTCTTCAACTCGTCCAGGGTGGTTTCGATTTCCCATCGCTCGTGATACAGGGCGGCTAACTCTTTGGCCGGTGCCTGCTGGGCATCGAGGATGGTAGTGATCAGCCGGTACAGCGGCTCGGCGTCCGCGACATTTTTCAAGCGGTAATCAATGACGCGGACCACGATCCCGTTGCGTTTCTTCCGCCGGTCCTTGGTGGAGGCGTAAATGCGACTGAGATAGGAGCCGTCGGGCAGGCGTTGTTCCACGTCCAGGCGTGCATTCTGGCGCGTGCGCCATAGCAAATCCGCTCCCGTCCTCGCGGCGATCCGCCAGAGTTTGTAACTGGGGAAGAATCGGTCGGCCATGCACAACATTCCCTTGCGGAGTGAGGGAATCACTTGCTCGGCCAAGGTCAGTTCATCGGTGGCGTATCGGTCCATGTGCGCGCCCCACAACAGGTGCGTCCCATTCTCCAGCAGGGCCACAAACCGGATCTTGGGAAAAGCGCTGGATCCTCGACTGGCGCCGGGTCGCCCGAATGCCTTGTCATTTTCCGCGGTATCGGCGACATCCAACGTGCTGCCATCCAGGCTGACCAATCGCCATTGTCGGTACCAAGCACCCTTGGTGCGCTTCTCGGCAATGGGACCCACCACGGCGTCATAGAGTTTCTTCAGCGGTTCAGCCCCCAGGCGGCTGCGGGCCTGCGAGATGCCCGATTTTCCGGCCACTTTCACTTTTGCCGAAGGGTCGAGCAGCCACTGCATCCCTTCCAACAGGCAGCGCAATACCTCACGATAGGAGGACCGCATATACAGCGCCAGTGCGATGACGTAGTAGACCACCACATGCGCCGGTAGGTCGCGCTCGCGGACGCTAGCGCGATTGGTCTGCTGGAGAGCTTCGTGGATCTTCTCAGCGGGGAAGTACTTAGCAATCACGCCGAGGCTGATATAGTCTGTGATCCGGCTGCCGGCCGGCAACTCCGCCAGTGTGCGCGCCATCGGATTCTCCTCAACGATCGCACCTGGCAAGGACTTCCGCACACCTCGGAGCGGCACCGCCCTGCGAGATGAGACGGTAAGGGAAGCGCCCCCGAATCACTTGATTGAAATAGCGCCCTTTGGATGGAGCATCCAGCAGCGACTGATGCACCGTCGCAGGCACCTGGAAATATTGATAGACAGCCCGGCTACAGAACTCGAGTTGCAACAGTTCTCGGGCGTCGTCGTAGAAAACCATCAAAAGCGTGGCTGAATCCACGGCGGAAATGCGCATGGGACAACCTCCTTCTGGAGGCATTAGCCCCAAAACAGAATATCATAGATATGTTGTTAAGTGAACAGTATTGCTTCTAGCCCGCATTTCTCACCGCATGTAGCCGGGTATTGATCTGCCCTGCATGGAGGGCAGTGCTTGGGCAGATCCAGCAATAAGGGCGTACACCTCCGTAACGTGTATAGCGCAGAAGCCGTGCCGGGCTCGCCTGACGCGTGCCAATGCACTCGAAACACGGTGCCGTCGCGAATTTGAGGCAGGCTGCGCCCGACCATGCGCCGGGGAGTGTATCTCAAGAAATGGATGAAGGCCGGCCTTCGCTTCAGCCTTCAGGCCGTGCTCATCAGATGGGCGTGGACACGCGCGAAGATCTCTCGGAACGGATAGCCGGCAGCCAGGGAGAGGCAAACGCGCCGTACGGTCACCCGGATCTGCGCTCCGATTTTGAGCAACTTCAGCCGGATCGTCTGGCATTGTGCCTGCGCCATCTCGGTGCCCTTCAGTCCGAGCCGCCGCAGACCTTGCATCAATTGATAGGCGAAAGTGGAGAAGTATAGACGCAACTGGTTACTCCGCATCCACGCGGTGGACGTGCGGTCGGCAAACAACGCCAGTTGCTGTTCCTTGATGCGGTTCTCCATTTCTCCGCGCGCACAATAAAACTCCTCGTACAAGGCCTGCGCCACAAACTGCTCATTGGTAAGCGAGGTCACCACAAAGCGTGGATTGGCGCCCTTCTCCAAATGCTCCGCCTTGGCGATCACGCGCCGCTCTCGCTGCCAAGTCTTGCGGGTCTGATAGGAGAATTCGCTGAACACGCGCGCGGCTTTCTGCTCCTGCTCAAACTTCAGCTTGGCCTCATGTAACTGCCGCCCGATGATTTTCAACAGGCGCTTATTCTTCGCCAAGCCAAACACATAATGCACGCGGTGGTCTTCACACCAGCTCATGATGGCGTCGCGGCTGAAACCACCATCGCCGCGCAGCACGATTTCCACCCGTGGCCACCGGGCACGAATCTGCGTCACAATGCGTTTGACTTCTTCCAGCACCCCAGCCGAGGCATCGATGTTGCTACTCCGCAGCCGTGCGCATAGCACGAACTCGCCACAGATGATGTACAGCGGCAGGTAACAATACTCGCGATAATAGCCGTGAAAGAATCGCCCCTCCTGGTTGCCATGGATCGGATCATCGGTCGCGTCCAGATCCAGCACGATTCGCTCTAGCGGCTGATCATGCGCTTCCAGGAACAAGTCCACCAGTAGCCGATCCATAGCGTCGCCGTCGTAGACAATTTTCTTGTAGCGTGCCTTGGCATCGGCATCGGCCGGCGTCAACTCCAGCCGGTTCAGCGTGCTCTTGCCGGCTCCCGCCTTACCCTGATCCTGTTTGCGCCGGCGATCGATCCCCTGTGGCTCCGCCTTGCCCACCAACACGCCCATCAGCGGATCGGCGCGCAACTGGTCATGATCGTTCAGATCCTCGTAACCCAACGCCAGCCCGTAGAGACGTTGTGCCACCAGTTCCCGCACTTGGTGTTCTACCTGGTCTGGCCGCCGATGGTCGGTGAAGCAACCGGCCAGCCGCTCGGTCAGCCTCAGCCGCCGATCCACCTCACGCAGCAACAAGCCACCCGCATCGGTGGAAATATCACCGCCGTCGAACTGGGCCACCACCTCGCGCCGATACAGGGCAGCAAAACCGAAGCTGGATTGGGTACACTCTGTCATAGCAAAAGCCGTTCTCCTTTTTGGCTGGAACATTGTGTGGAAACTATGTTTATGCCATGAAGTGGCGGCTTTTGCCACTCTATCGGTGAGAATTCCGGGCTAGTTGCTGCAAATCCCGCTCTGATACACGCTGGATAGCCAGGTCAATGTACTGCTCCAGTTCGACGGCCGCTTGTAAAGCGTGTTCCACACGTGCCCGTATGTTTTCCGTGCAGGATCTGACCTCATCGGCCAAATGGCCGAGACCGGATTGGGACCCTTCCAGGCGCGCTGTCTCGATCCGTCCTAGCGTGGCAGCCACCTGGAAGGACAAGACGATCTCGTGGAATCCGGAGAAGCATCGCTGAATCTTGTCTGCGGTATGGCCCAGGCTGCCCAACGTGCGACTGGCCTCCTCAACACGCTGTTTCATCTCAACAGAGCGATGGAGCACGCTCGCCAGCGCGCTGCAAGCGCGCTGGCCGGAATCGCCTGAGATGTAGTACGCGAGTTGACTGATGTCCGCACGAATGCTGCGCGCCGCTGAGAGGAAACCCATCAGTTTCTCGCCGACAGCCAGGAAGTCCGCTTCCGTTATGCGGTTCATGTCGCGGAGCTCCTCGACAACACGGGCGAGGTCCAGCATCCAGGATGGCGAACCGGAGCGTTTCCACACCACGGCCTCCACACGGTGAACAGCTCTGAACAGCCGGCCACCAGTACTGGCTGCTGATTGCTCTCCTGCACCGCGTAATGGCATTCGTGCGCCTATCTCCCCTGACATTGCCGTACAGCTTCAGGCGCGATATTTTCGAGCGGAACCACCCGGTCGACCGCGCCGAGCTTAATCGCTTCGGCCGGCATCCCGAAAACGACACAAGTGCTTTCATCCTGGGCGATATTGAACGCCCCAGCTTGCTTCATTTCCAACATCCCTTTGGCGCCATCATCCCCCATGCCGGTCATGATCACGCCGACAACGTTCTTTCCGCCGTATCGGGCGGCAGAGCGGAACAGGACATCGACGGACGGGCGATGGCGGCTGACGAGGGGTCCGTCCCGAAGTTCAACGAAGTATCGGGCGCCACTCCGTTTGAGGAGCACATGCCTGTTCCCCGGCGCGATCAGGGCCTGGCCCCGAATGACGGAATCGTTATCGGCTGCTTCCTTTACTGTGATCCGGCACATCCCATCCAGCCGCTGTGCGAATCTGGCGGTGAATTCCTCCGGCATGTGCTGGACAATGACAATTCCCGGAGCATCCAGCGGCATCGCCTCAAGGAACTCGCGAAGGGCTTCGGTTCCGCCGGTCGACGCACCTACCACCACTACTTTCTCCGTGGTTTGAATCATCGCCGCGGAGGCGGGCTTCGCCAGAACGGCGTCCGCCGTCAGTTTCGGCTCCACTTTGACACTGCGGGCAGGGCGATGCCTGGCCAACCGCGCGTGCGCAGCCGCCTTCACGATGTCGCATATCTTCACTCGCGATTCTTCGAAAAACTCCTTGGTACCCAGCTTCGGCTTCGTTATCACCTCGACCGCGCCCCTTGCCAGTGCCGCTAACGCGACATCGGAACCCCCTTGGGCGAGAGTGGAGCAGATGACCACCGGGATGGGGTGCTGGCCCATGAGTCTGTCCAGAAATGTGAGGCCATCCATGCGCGGCATCTCGACGTCGAGCGTGATGACGTCGGGCAATTGCGCTTTAATCCGCTCGACTGCTGCATAGGGGTCTGCCGCGACCGCAATCACCTCGACTGCCGGATCCGATTCGAGAATCTCTTTCAATGTCTGCCTGACAAAGGCGGAATCGTCGACAACGAGTACGCGAACCGTTCTGTTTGGTCTCACGTCACTCCCTCTTTCGAAAAACCGCGGTTTTCACGCAGCCCAGATCCGTGTCAAGACCCGCCAACGATTCCGAGTGGCCCGCGAAGAAATAGCCCCCAGGGACGAGATTCCGGCATATTTTGTTGATCACCGTTTCCTGAGTAGGCTTGTCGAAGTAGATCAGGACGTTGCGAAAGAACACCACGTCGAACATGTCCCTGATTCCGTAATTCTCATCCATGAAGTTCAGCCGGTGAAACCTGACCTTTCGGCGCAGTTCCGGGACAACCCGCACCAGGCCCCGCGACTTGTCTCGGCCCTGCCAGAAGTATTTCTTTCGGAGTTCCGGAGGCACCGGCAGCGTTTGCGATTCCTGATAGACACCTTCTCTCGCCAGGTTCAGCACTCTGGTGGAGATGTCGGTGCCCAAAATCGCGAAGTCGAAGCCGGGGTGCTGCATCGCATACTCGCTGAACACCATTGCGAGCGTATACGGCTCCTCCCCCGAAGAGCAGCCGGCGGACCAGACGTTCAAGCGTGAGCCAGGCCTGTATCCCGCGGTACGGCAGAGCGAGGGAAGGGCGACTCGAGTCAGGAAATCAAAATGCTCCGCCTCTCGAAAGAAATCGGTCTTGTTCGTCGTGATCGCATTGACGAAATGCTCGCGCTCGTCCGTGTTCGACGAGGTGAAGAAGTATTCGCCATACTGCTCGACCGAGTTCAGTTGCAGCTCACGAACCCGGCGAAGCAGCCGGCTCTGAACCATCGTAAGCTTCGACTCCGGCATCTTGATGCCTAGTTCGCTGGTTATGAACTCGGCGAAGCGGGCAAAAGTCTTCCGGGAGAGCTCACCAGTGTCGGCAGAATCGGTTATTGGCATGAGATTGGGTCCTGGCTCGGCGTTGCGGTCAGCCCAAGTGTTTTGGACCGACCGCTATCCGTTTATCGCGCAACACCGAACTGCGGCGCGTTCAGGTTAAGCAGGAACAGGCTCCATGACATGCTCCGAAGCCTCGCTGACAACGGCGAGATCTTCTGAAGAAAAGACGGCATTGACATCGAGTATGATGATAAAGTCGTCTCCCCTCTTGCCCATCCCCTGAATGAAGTCGGTGCGCCACCGCATGGCGATCCGGGGTGGCGGATTGATACTGCCAGGATCGAGTTCGATCACCTCATGCACGCTGTCGGCGAGGCCGCCGAGAACGGTGGCCTCCCCGTCGAGCTCGAGTTCCATGACGATGATGCGTGTATGGACCGTGTCCGGGCTCTCGGACAGGCCGAACTTCAGGCGGAGATCGACAACCGGAGTCGCCTGCCCGCGCACATTGACAACTCCGCGCATGTAGCGCGGAGCGGTTGGCACTCTGGTAATCTGCGAGACTTCCAGAATCTCGCGGACCTGAGCGACATTAATGGCAAACAGCTCGTTGCCCAATTTGAACGTCATGTACTGACTGGTTTCGGTAATCATGATAGTCCTGTGCCTCCGTGTCAGGCCTGATAAGGTGCGAATTCCTTGTCCCGGGAATCGGCGCCACCGCCGCTGTCGCTCAGTTGAATGCTGGGGCCGCCGGATCTAGTGGCGCTACTCAAGTGCGCCAGTGAGGCGCCGGTGGAATGGGAATCCGGCGCTTTGGGACTTCCACCCTTGCGCTGGGGCTGAACGTGCGCCACTTTGCGCCTCGTCTGCTGCAATTGCACCTGGTGGGCGTCGTCCACCTTAAAGAAGGCAACTGCGGACTGGAGGACTTCCGCCTGGCTCGACAGCTCCTCGGCCGTGGATGCCATTTCTTCAGAAGCCGCGGCATTCTGCTGAATCACCTGATCGAGCTGCTGGATGGCTTTGCTCACCTGCGTGGCGCCGGTGCTCTGTTCAACGCTTGCGGCGGCGATCTCTCGCACCAATTCGGCAGTCTTCTGGATGTCGGGAACCAGCTTTGCCAGCAGTTGCCCGGCCCCATCGGCCGTCTTGACACCATCGGAGGTGAGCCGGCTGATCTCCGCCGCCGCGGTTTGGCTGCGTTCTGCCAGTTTGCGAACCTCCGAGGCTACAACCGCGAAACCCTTTCCGTGCTCGCCGGCGCGCGCTGCCTCGACCGCGGCATTCAGGGCCAGCAGGTCCGTCTTGCGGGCGATTTCTTCGATGATGTTGATCTTTTCGGCAACCTCCTTCATGGCCTGGACGGTCCGGGCGACAGCCTCGCCGCTGGTTTTGCCGTCCTCCGCCGCCTTGGAGGCGATCTTGTCCGTTTGCCTTGCGTTGTCCGCATTCTGCTGGATGCTGGCGGTCATCTCTTCCATGGAGGAGGTGCTTTCTTCCGCAGCGGCGGATTGTTCGGTGGCGCCCTGGGAGAGTTGTTGCGCTGTAGAGCTCATCTCTTCACTGCCGCTCGCAACGTTGGCAGACGAAGCCGCGACATTCCCAACGGTCTTGCGCAGATTGTCCACCATCTGGTTAACAGCCGTCAGCATCTGGCCGACCTCATCCTTCGATGTCACGTCCACTTTATTTCGGAGATCACCTTCGGCTACGGCGCCGACCAGCCGGTTGGCGGCAGCCAGCGGGCGCGCAATCATTTGTGCAATGACGTAGCCGAGCACGAGAGCGAGAAGCGTGCCGATGGCGCCGATCGTAATCAGCATCGACTGCGTGCTGGAGGCGAGGACATCGCTATCCTTGTACGCCTGGTCGCCGATTTTCTGCTTCACGTTCGCAACCGCGGTCATAGCATCGTCGGCGCGGGTGGCAGCCGCCTGGGCCTTTACCATCAAAGCCGTTGCAGTCTTTTCGTCGCCCGCCTGGACCAGCCGCATGATTTCGGTAACCTGCGGGAAGTACTCGGCGAGGCCGGCTTTTGTCTCAGCAAGCGCTCGCTTCCCTTCCTCGGAGGCGAGCGTCTTTTCAGCTTCGGCCAGCAGAGTATTGACGGCGGTGATGTACTTGTCGACGTCTCCGCGAAGGCGCTCGACCTGCATCTTGTCGCTAGCCAGAATGGCCGCCCGGAACGCCCGGCCGATGTAGATAAGGTTGATATTCGCTTCCTTCACCGAAGACAGCCCTTGGAGGTCGCGATCGTACATCGTGTTCAACATCGCATTAATCCCGTTGGAGGCCGTGACTCCCCGATACGCCACAAAAGCAAGCATGGCGGCGATGAGGCCGAAGCCGATCATCAGTTTCGTTACTGTTTTGCAGTTCCTATACCAGTTCATGAGTCTTACCTGTCCTTTTCGTCCTAAATGTGAATCTCGTTCGGCCCTGGGGCCTGCTCAATCGCCTGTCACGCCGTCTGCCCCTATCCGGGAGGACAAGTGATCGGCGCGCCGCACAACGGCGGCAATAGCCAGTTGGGTTCCGGATGGATTTGCTCCGTTACCGTTTAACGTCCGAATAGAGATGCGTGCCGCAACGCAAATCCCGCTGCGACAAACCAGCAAGGCGCCCCGGGGGATATTTGACGCCCCGCCTCGATATCGATCTGGAGATTGGCTCCGAGGTTACGGCTTACGCCGGCGTCGGCAACCCACGTAGATGCTCTTCCTCGCCCGCCGGAGCTCACAGTGTAGATTTCTACGTAGCCGGCTAATCGTGTCGGTGCCGGAATCCCCATCGATATCGCGGATGTGTATTGACCATGGCGTACCTGGCCGTCAGAAATCTCCGTGGCAGTGAGTGTCCCCCCGAGGGACAAACCGGCCGGCAGAGTTTTGAGCCAGGCTACAGCAAGACTGGGATCGTAAGTAGAACTGGTGAATGCCCTATAGCCGGTAGGTACCGATATTGACGGAAGTAAGGAGATGGCGGGAAGGATCCGCCCCTGATTGACCACTGCGAATTTGGCGCCCACTGCCAGATCCGACCATCCAGCGGCGCGGTTGTGGCTTCCGGAATCGATGCTCCAGGCGAGCTGAAAGCCGTCTCCAGCAATACGTAATTCCACAGACCGCCCGACGCCGATCCGAATCAGCGGGCTGCCAAAGGTTAAGGTGTGCTCCCGAGCATCTCCGTCCGTATCCACAGACAAACTGACGCCGCCTTCGACTTGCGTCAGGCCGCGTCCTAACACATTCGGCGGCGTAGCAAACCCAGGGCGATCGGCCGAGAATTCCTGCTCTGCCTTCTCGGAGGTTTGTGCAGTGGCGGCCACAGCGGAAGCTACTGCAAAGACTAAAGACAGTCTCACGGGATTCACCTCGGACCTCCGGCGGTTTCCCTCCCCGCCTGGCAATCGGCAAATCGCACCACCGCGGAAATATCGAGAATCAGTGCCACGCGGCCGTCGCCCATGATGGTTGCCCCGGAGACCACGTTGACCTGGCGGAGAAAACGTCCAAGGGACTGAATGACCGTCTGGTGCGTGCCAAGCACTCGATCCACCACGAGGCCCACACGCTGGTCTTCATGCCGGACGAGGACGATCTTTTCAATAGCCGGCGCTTCCCCTTCTATCTGGAACATGTTGCGAAGGTCGATGTAGGGGACCAGGTCGCCACGTACTGCGACTACATTTCGTCCGTTGTTGCTGCTCCTCTGTGCGCGATGCAGATCCACGTTCTCAGTGATCGCCGCCATGGGAATGATGAACTGGTCAACGCCAACTTGAACCAGCAGACCTTCGATGATCGCCAGGGTCAACGGCAGGGTTATCGAAACCCGGCAGCCTTTTCCCTCTTCGCTGCTGATCGACAACGAACCGCGAAGCGCGTCGATTTGCTTTTTGACGACATCCATCCCGACGCCCCGGCCCGACACGCTGGTAACTTGTGCGGCCGTCGAGAACCCTGGCAGTAGAACGAGATTCAGAATCTCCTTATCACTGAGGCTGGCGGCTGGTGTAATGAGTTGCTTTTCAATCGCCTTTTGACGAACGGCGGCGCGATCGATGCCGCGACCGTCATCTTCAATCGTGATTACGATGTCCGATCCGGTGTGTTCAGCGGCGAGGCGAATCGTTCCTCGTCGCGGTTTTCCACCAGCGATCCGTTCCTCCGGGCGGCCAAAACCGTGATCCATCGAGTTGCGCAGCAGGTGAACCAGAGGCTCGCCAAGCTGGTCCAGAATACTCTTGTCCAATTCGGTGTCGGCGCCCTCGGTGATCAGCTCCGCCTCTTTGCCAAGCTCGGCTGAAAGATCATGCACAAGCCGGCGGAACCGGCCGAAGATCGTGCCAATCGGCAGCATCCGGATACCGAGCACGTCCTCCCGCAGTTCCGCCACTAAACGTTCCATTTCCTGTACCGGATTGGCGAGTTCCGGCGCTCCCGCTTGAGAGGCTGCCTGGGTCAATCTCGATTGATTCATCACGAGTTCACCCACCAGGTTCACGAGGCGATCGAGCCTGCCGGCTGGCACCCGCACGGTGGATTCTTTGACTAGAGCCTTCCGCATGCCCTCGCCGGCTGAGGCTTGTCCTTCAACCCGGGGCTGCTTTGCGCTTGAATCGGCTGGCGCTTCCGTTCGCGCGGGCCGTTCCGCCGCATTCAGCGGTCTCTCTCCCACCATATCAATTTCGAGGTTGCTTCCATCGTCGACGAACAGGAACACGTCGCGGATTGCGTTCTCGTCGGCGGTGCTCTGAAGCGTGATGCTCCACCAGAAGTAGAGGAGCTCGGGCTGAATCTGATCGAGCGGGGGGACCGTTTCCGTGTGCCCCACAATCCCGCACTGTCCTAGCTTTCTGAGGTCCCTGAACAGGAGAGTTGGATTGCCCCCACAGGCGAGAAGGTTGGGGTTTGGGCGGAACCGAATCTCCCAGGTCCGTTCTCTTCCTTCGCTTTGGCAGCCCTCTTCCCGGCGGAAGGGCTGACGGGACGATGATTCGGGCTGATCGCCGAATCCGAGAGTTCCGAAATTCGATCGATGAGCCTCTGGTTCGACTCGGGGGCCACGGGTTTGCCGCCTTGCTCGACAGCCAGCAACAGCTTGATCTGATCTGCGGCGGCGAGAACCAAATCGCTCAGTTCTGGAGATACCGCGACACCGCCTCCGCGCACCCTGTCAAGCAGCGTCTCCACGTGATGAGTGAAGCCGGAGACCTGAACTAGTCCGCACATCGCTCCGGAACCCTTGATGGTATGAAACGCGCGGAAGAGCTGGTTCACCGCTTCAGCGGGGGATTCGTCCTCACCCAGACTCAGCGCGGATTGCTCAATATTCGCGAGGAGCTCTTCTGCCTCGGTCAGGAACGTCTGGACTGGGTTATATTCCATTGTCTACCCCCGCCACTTCACAATCGCCCTCGGGCACTGCTGGCCCGCACGAAGCCGTTAAAGCTTCGATACGCAATCCGAGTGCGGCGGCGGCCTCGATTATTGCGGGGGAGACCGCCGTGATATGGAAAGCATTGTTTGCGTTGGGCCGCCGACTGGCGCAAGGCATAGATCAATTGCAGCGCCGCGGCATCGCACACGTGAACCTCGGACAAATCCAGGACGACAGCCAGGCCTCGACCGATGTACTCAGCCAGTGACCTGTGCAGTTCATTCGCCGTCCTGATCGTCTGTTCGCCCGTGATCTTCAGCGGGGCATCTGCTTCAATCGGCTGGCTGGCCCGCTCGATGGGAGTCGCAGGTCGAAGTGGATTCTCTTCAGACTCCTGCAGAGCGCCATCGACGACGGCCCAGGTTGTTCGCGGCAGAGAACTCGATTTAGTAACGGTATCGCTCACTTTTGTCTGATCCCTGTATGCCGCCGACCGGTGAGGCGGCGGGCTCAGGAGGCTCGAAAGCTGGGTCCTATCGATTATTAAGGCCCTGTACTCTGCAAAGCCCGCCCACAAGTTATATATCGGATGAAGATGTCGGAAACAACACGAAAACGCGACATCTTTCACAGGACCTTCACGAGCTATCAGGGACTGGCCAGCCGGTCAGCGGGTCCTGTCACAATGAAACTTCTTGCCGTACAGGCCGATAAGACAAACGAGGAACGCTCTTGTACGTAACGAGACGGCAGTCGCTGGACGCGAGCCAAGTGGCCGAACTGATGGCGGCTTGCGACAATACACGCCATGGGCTTGTTATTCTCGCCCTTGTCGAAACCGGCCTGACCCCGTCCGAGCTGAGCCGGTTGGATGCGAGCGATGTCAATGTGGAAGAGGGCACTCTGCGGGTAGCCGGCAGACCAACAGGGCTAACGGCGTCGCCAGAAGTGCTCTCGCTGCTCCGTGAACACCTCGGAACCGGTCGAAAGGTGCGGCTCAGAACTCGCCAAATCCAACGGATTGTTCGGACGGTGGCGTCGAAGGCGGGGCTGAATACCAGCGTCACGCCGGACGTCCTACGGAGGACCTGGCGGGAACGGACTTCTCCGGCAGCGGGTGTCTCTGGAAGAAGACGCGAACGCGTCCTCGAAGCCGCGGCAGACGCGGCCATGGACGTGATTCTGATCGTCGACGATGAGCGGCGCTTTGTCGATCTGAACCACTCAGCGGCGGATGTTCTGGGGCTACCGCGCCAGGATTACGGAGCATCCGGAAGTTGACGTGGCGGAGTTGACGGGTGGATCTTCTCTCACTCCTGCCTGACGCCGGCGCTCTCCGATCCACCGGCCCGCGTTTGACATACCTAGCTACTTTCCGGCGCAAAAATGAGCGGTTAAAGCGTTTCGATCCAACGGCTGCCGCGACTGGGCGCTGCAAGAACGCACAAATCGGCCCGCCGAAACATTTTTGACCGTTCATGTCATTTTTCTCTTGACAGCCATATGAGACAAGCGTATCTTAATATTAAGCTATGCTTAAGAAGCAGGGACTCATCAAACGACTCCTTCGCGCCACTGAAATCATGGTCCAGGGAGGCCTTTCCGAGACCTCCCGCCGCTGCGGCAATCCCAATTGCATCTGCAATCGTGATCCCAAACGCCTTCATGGGCCTCATCTGTACATCACCTATCGAGAGGATGGAAAGAGCCGCTCTTTGTATGTTCCCCCGGAGCACGCCGAAACCGCACGCCAGGCGCAACAGGCGTGGGCAGCCTTTTGGGAAATCGGCTGCTCGCTGGCCGAATTAAACCGCGACCAACTGCGAAAGCAATGGCAGCAGGAGAAGAAGTCACGCACCCCGGCCGCGGGGCGGAGCAACTCTCATGATTGAGGCGCGCCGGCAGCAACTTCACTTCGGCGAAGGTCTCATCGCGGAGGAAGTGACGGACTTGCGAGAGGACTGGATGACGCATGCCGACCGGGTGCTGGAGGACGAGCAACTGGTCTCGACTGTGTATGAGGCTCTGGCAAAGCGCAGTCCCAAAAGCCGCACCCGCGGGCGACGAGGCACCCCGGCGGAAGTGGTGATGAGGCTACTGCTCCTGAAGCACATTCGCAACTGGAGCTACGACGTGTTGGAACGTGAAGTTCGGGCGAATCTCGTGTATCGCGACTTCACCCGCGTGGGAGCATCCAAAGCACCGGATTCCAAAACCATGGGCCGCTGGGGATTGGCGCTGGGGCCGGAAGCAGTGGAGAAGATCCATGAACGAGTGGTGGAGATCGCCCAAGAAAACCAGGTGGTGAAAGGACGCAAGATGCGCCTGGATACCACGGTGGTAGAGACTAATATCCACTACCCGACGGACAGCAATCTGCTGGGCGATGGAGTGCGGGTTCTGATCCGCGCGATGAAGCGGATTGCGGAAATCGCCGGGCAGCAGGGCGCCAAACTCCGTGACCGGAGCCGGAGCGTGAAGTTTTGCATTCTGGAAATCGGGCGCGTAGCGCGCACCAAGGGCGGACCGAACCGGGAGCGTTTGCAGCAGGGATACGAGAAGCTGTTGTCCACGGTAGGGCGCGTGGTTGGTCAGGCCAAACGATTTTCCGGCGAAATTGTCCAAGGGGTGAAACGATCGGCGGACGTGATGCAGCAGGCGGCCCTCGAAGGGCTGCGCAAAGAACTGGAAACCTTTGTGCCGAGAGTCCAGCAGGTGATGCGGCAAGCCAAACAGCGGATCTTCGGCGGCGACACCCATGTTGCCGAAAAGTTAGTGAGTATCTTCGAGCCCACCACCGAAATCATTCGCAAAGGCAAGGCGAGCAAACCTACCGAGTTTGGCAAGATGGTCAAAATCCAGGAAGGCGAGAATCAGATCATCACCGACTATGCCGTCTATGAAAAGCGGCCCAGTGACTCAGAGTTAGTGATCCCGGGCCTTGACGCGCATGAGAAAAGGCTGGGCTGCACTCCCCGGTTGGTAGCGGGCGATGCGGCATTCTACTCAGCCAGGAATGAAACCGCTGCGCACGACAGGGGTGTGAAGCGGGTGTGCATTCCGAATCGCTCCACTAAAAGCGCCGAGCGGAAGCGCGAGCAGAAGAAGCGCTGGTTCAAGCAAGGCCAGAAATGGCGGACCGGCTGCGAGGGCCGCATCAGCGTGTTGAAGCGGCGACACGGCCTTCGACGGTGTATCTATCGAGGCGATGCCGGCATGAAGCGGTGGGTCGGGCTGGGCGTTATTGCAGACAATCTCCACCACCTCGGAAAGGTGTTAGCCGAACGCAAAAACTGATTTTCCGAAGTAAACCAAAATCAACTACTTGACTGCCCGGCGGGACGACCGTCGGGCGGTTTGCCATTTTTGACACCGTGCGTCGGTGCTCGGTCCACATCCAGAAAACGAATTTTGCGCCAGAAAGTAGCTAGCTACTGCCCGTCTCGCTCTTTTCCATGCGGACCTCAGAGTGACGGCCGCCCGCCCAGTGAATCAACAAGACAACCTCTCTGCTTTTCTCTTCCACATCGGCAACGATCTCGCGGACCAGTATCCGCACGATCCGTTGCTTCAGCCGCTGGTCGGTAGAAGGGGAATTCCAAATCGCCGGCAGATCCTGCGCCAAGCTCATCCGAACTTCTCTATTCGGCGGTGGCGCAGAGTGGCTCTCATCGTCGAACTTTCGCAGTTTACTTTCAAGTTCTTTCGTCTTCTGCCGTGCAGTATTCCATCGAGCCTCCAATTCTGCGGCTACCAACCGCTGTCCGGGGTCGACGAATTCATATCGCCGAGCTGCCAGACGTGCTTCGTTACGAGCCTGCT
>CAVRBB010000011.1:0-103326 GCA_963719195.1 Bryobacterales bacterium
GTTAGGGGCGACTATAGACCCATCCGGGTTCATCACGAATCAGGAATTCGCTGGAGCATATCCCGTGAGCGCCCCGGTAACGTCGAGCGTCGGGGGCAAAGCGGCACAAGTCCTATTTGCCGGTCTCACCTCGCCGGGCCTCTATCTGGTGCGGGTGGCACTTCTGTCGGATCTGCAGGCAGGACCTCAGCCGATCCAGATCACAGCCGGCGGCGTGCGAACTCGTCCTTCGCTCATGCTGATGGTGGGGGCACCCTGACCGTATAAGTGGCGCCTTGCTGTCCCAGAGTGAAGTTCCCGTGTGGGCCTTCCAATCACGGTCTTCCCAATGTCGCGCTCCAGCCAAAGTCAGAGGAGGCAGCCGATTGCAGCCGATTCACCAAAAATCTCCCGCCTGGCGCTTCGTCATATTGAAAACCGACGAAGGCCGCCCCGATAATGCCAGTTGACGCGACGAGCTGCGGCGCACTTACTACTTGCTTTTTCAAATCGATCTCGACCGACATCAGCTCTCTGTCTGGTGTGATGTAAAAGATTCTCTCACTCCGATCCTGTGATGGCGCTCCGGATCGACGGGTTGCGCAATCGTGCGCACAGTCATCTTCCGGCGGCTATCGACCGGCACCTGCGTCGTTAACTCCTCAAACCAGTTCAGTACGACGCGGATCTCCGCGGGTGCGCCGTAGCCCTCTCTCATTAGCGCTAGAAACTTCCCGTTCGGCATCATGTCGTACGATCTGTGCGCGGTGGGGGCTGCCAACTGGAAGGGTCGCTTTAACGCAGTGGGTTGACCAAATTCAAACGTAGGCTTAGTGGTGACTGGTACCACTTCGAATCCCGAAGGCCTTGGATTGTAAAACAACTCTCTGCCATCGCGTGACCAGAGCACTTCGTGCGGATTCTCGGACTGCTCGCGAACAAGTTGAACCTTCGCACGCTAGGGGGGAATGGCTGGACGAAGACTGTCGTCGAATCCTTAAGCCCGCTCGTATAAGCTACCCAACGGCCATCGGGCGAGAACACGGGGTTACCGGGCACTTCGGAACTGACTTCTCCGAACGGATGTGACGATTTCTCTTTCCATGAGTGCGCCCAAAGAGAAAATTTGGAGCCCTTGATGACGCTGTACAGAAGCGTCTCACCGTTGGCGACCACGCGTCCGGTACGTGCGATGTCCCCGGTTCCGCCTTGGTGAGACGTTGCGCGGAGCCCGTGCCGTCCGCGCTTTGCCAGTAGAGCGCCAAGTCGCCCTCACGGTCAGACTGGAACGTCAGGCGCTTCCCATCCGATGACCAGGCTGGAAAACGGTTATTCGAGCCTGACGTAGAGTTTCGCACCGCGGTTGCGCCGCCGATGTCGTAGGTCCAGATGGTTGCTTCTGTTCCGTCATCCGTGCCGTAGGCGATGTGGGTGCCATCCGGCGAGGCGCGCAGTCCCAAGTAGTGACCGGCCGGGAGGTTCAGCCCCTGCACTCGCCCTTCACGATCCACGATGGCCGGCTGCACATCCGCCCATATCGACGCCGATGCGGGAACATATACCAGCGAACCGTTGCTGGAAATAGCGTAATGCGCTGCGCCGGTATCGTCAGCCCTCCTCACCTCGTCCATAACGGCTACCGGGCTGCCGCTCACCTGAAGCGTTTGGGGCGAAAACCTGATCGCGAACAGCCGCACGCCCACTGCATAGACAAGGTGCCCGGTGTTCAAGTAGCGCGCTTCGCTGCCGCCTTTCAGCAACGTAGTCCGTTCGCCGGAACTCAAGGATTGCGCCACGATTTGTGCCTTATCCCACCGAGCCGCTTCGTTTATTGAGGCCACGGTCAAGAGCACGTACTTGCCGCCCGGCAGCAGTTGAGGGGCATGGGCTATCTCGCCTTCTTTCAGCCGCACCAGAGTCTCAGGAGCACCACCATTCGGAGCACACGCGAGATTGAGTTCTCCTGGCCGAATACAAAGCCCTCTTCATTCCAGCTCATACCCAGGGGATTGGTGGCCTTGCAGATGGTGAACGCCGTGCCCCCACTGACGGGGATACGCTTGATCGTCCGGTCGGACTGAGCGTAAAACGCGATCGACTGTCCGTCCGGTGAAAACACCGGATCGGTAGCTCGATGGTATCCCTCCGTCCCCTGAATCGGCGTGGTCTCGCCTTTTGCCAGCGAGCGCAGGTACAGACGTGCGTTCGGCATGCCGCGTAAACGATCTGTGTGCCGTCGGGAGAAACTCCCAGAACATGCCCGCCGGGCGGAGCCACTGGCTCTTGCCCGTCGGGTAAGGTAAACGAAAATCGTGTTACTTCTGATTTCGGCAAAGGCTTCAAGTTCCACGCTCCGATGGCTGCGAGCGTGCCCGCCGCCACGGTCGCCATCGCCATGGCAACTGCCGAGCGCCATCGCGCCTTCTGCGGCAGAACCACTTCAGGATCGGCGGGAGGCACTGGATTTCGAGAATGATACGCGCTTCTCCCACGTCGCGCAGGCGGCGTTTCACGTCGCGATTCAAGCAGCGCACTAGCAGCGACTTCACTTCTGTGGGAGTGGATGTAGGTAGGGCGCCCCAATCGATCTCCTGCCGCAGCACCGACGCTACCGTCTCCGCAATATTTTCGCCGCAAAAAAGCCGGCGTCCCGTGAGCATCTCGTACAGAACCGTACCAAAGGCCCAGATGTCGGCTCGCCGGTCTACTGCCTGTCCTCTGGCTTGCTCGGGGGACATGTATGCGGGAGTGCCGAGAATCACTCCCATGCCGGTCGCCATCGGACTGGTCAAAGTCTGTAATGCGCGGCTCCCAATCGCTCCTTCCGACGGTTGGGATGCCTTCGCTAGTCCGAAATCCAGCACCTTGACGACGCCGTCGGCACGCAGTTTGATGTTGTCAGGCTTGAGGTCGCGATGAACCACGCCCAACTCGTCGGCGGCCTCCATCGCCTCAGCAATCTGCCGCGCGATGGGTATGGCTTCGTCTGCTGGAATGGGACTGCGGGCAATGCGGTCGGCGAGCGTCGGACCCTCGATCAACTCAAGGACGAGCGCCTGGGAGTTGCCGGAATGTTCGAAACCGTAGATCGCGCCGATGTTGGGATGATTGAGCGATGCGAGCAACTGCGCTTCTCGTTTGAATCGCAGCATCCGCTCGGCATCGGCGGCGAAACCCGCCGGCAGAATCTTCAATGCAACTTCGCGATTGAGGTTCGAATCACGGCATGGGTAGACTTCGCCCATGCCTCCCGGCCCAGAAAGTCCGTAACCTCGAAATGTCCGAAGCGGGAGAATTCTGACATTGTTTCGGAGCAGCCGGAATCGAGGAGTTCGTTCATGCCCGCGTCGCCTTCGAGCATCCGCGTCACTTCAATAAGCAGCCTCGGGCTGCCGGCGCATGCGTCTTCGACAAAAGCCGAACGCTCGGCGCCGCTGAGCGACAGAGCGCCCTCGAATACTTCGCGGATGCGCTGGAAATCGCCCGGAGTGAGTGTTCCGTTTGAAGGGGCATCGTTCATTGCATCACCCTCTCGACCCGTCCCGGAACCCTCCTGTTTTCGGAGTGAATCGGTACCGTCCATAATAGCGGAACTCTCTGGAGCCACGTATCATCAAGCGGCTACTATTCTGTAATGAGTATGCCGGATTCCGGTCGGATCACGGTTTGGCTCACGCAATGGCGCGAGGGTGACGAAGGAGCCCGCGATCGTCTCATCGCCACCGTTCATCCTCAGCTACGACGCATCGCATCGCGCCTCCTGCAGCGTGAGCGGTCCAACCACACTTTGGAACCGAATGCTCTGGTCAACGAACTCTACATACGTCTTCTGGGATCGCAACTCGTTTCTTATCAGGACCGGGTCCACTTTTTCGCGTTGGCGGCACAAACGATGCGCCGCATACTGATCGACCATGCCCGCGCGGGGCTGGCGGGAAAGCGGGGCGGCGAGCAGCACCGCGTCAGCCTCTCCGCCATTGATCACTGGTCGCCGGCATCCAATGACGAGGACATGCTCGCACTTGATGCCGAGTTGACCAAGCTGGCGACTCTCGATCCGCGAGCCGCGCGAGTGGTGGAACTGCGATTTTTGGCGGCATGGAAGAGCGGGGAGTCGCTCAGATCTGGGTGTTTCGGAGATCACCGTCAAGCGCGATTGGAAGGCCGCGCGCGCCTGGCCCGTCGGCCGCCTGAAGCCTCTTTAACCCGGCTTTTCGCGTTCGTGATACCCGTAGCGAAATTATTCGCTATCCCTGTCAGAGGTGAATCATGAGAGTTCGACGCATCGCCGAGGGTGCCGTAGTGTTTTGTGCGTACATGGCCGGTCTCCGTGCGGAGGAGCGTCCTTTTCAGGCGGCACTGATCCAGGCGATCCACGAGTCCGATGTTGCAGCCGTAGAAAAGGCACTGGTCCGCGGCGCGGACGTCAACAAACCAGGGCAATCGGGGGCCACTCCGCTGATGGAAGCGGCTATATGGTCCAACACTGCTTGTATGCGTCTGCAGCTCAATCACGGCGCGGACGTCAACGCTGCCAATCAGGCCGGAGCCACTGCACTGATGTGGAGCGGCGGCGATCTCGAAAAAGTCCGACTTCTCCTGGACAAAGGCGCGGTTATTGACGCTCAGGCAAAGAGCGGTCGCACGGCGCTCACGGTGGCTGCTTCAATTGCCGGAAACGTCGAAACTGTGAAGCTGATGATGGCTCGTGGAGCGAATGTGAAGTTGAAAGGAGCGGTGGCGGTGTCTGCGGCGGCGGGCTGTGGAGATGAAGCCATACTTCGGCTGGTTCTTGCTGCAGGTGGCGATCCTTAATGAGCGCGGACGGTTAGGACTTTTCCCCCATTTCTCGCGAGTCGTGGATTGGGGGTTGGATCGTTAAGCTCCTACTGGATGCTGGAGCCGACGTAAAGGCGAATACCGTCACAGCTCCGCCCAGTGTTCGCGGGCAAGTCGAATTGGGCAATCAAACACCGCTCCACATGGCAGCCGCCAGTGGCAACCTCAGCTCGTGAAACTGCTCCTAGATCATGGCGCCGATGTTCAGGCGCGTGACATGCGTGGCATGACGCCGCTCATGATGGCAGCCGCTTCCGAGGCCCAAGACTAGGAGACCATTCGAGTTCTACTGGCGGCCGGGTCTAACCTCAACGCCAAAGCTGAAGACGGACAGACCGCGATGGCCTGGGCCAGAAAATGGGGACCTGCTGGAGTTTCAAAAATCATCAGCGGCTCAATGCCCGCAGAGGTTGATGCCGTTAAACTGCCGGCTGCTGCCTGGCAACAGCCTGAATTACGCGACGCCGTCGAAAAGACCATTGCACTGCTGCAATCGAGCAGCGCTGAGTATTTCAAGCAGAGCGGTTGTAGCGGTTGCCATCATCAAATGCTCACGGGGATCGCGGTGGGGCTGGCTCGCGAGCGTGGATGGAAGGTGGATGAGCCGGCAGCAATCGAGCAGCTACGCGCTCAGGTGGCTGTACGTAAGCCGGAGCTTGAGGCCTTGTTGCAGGGGGTGAACATTGGCGGTGCTCCGATGGCGGAGGCCTTACTTCTCACCAGCTTCGCCGCACAGGATTATCCGGTTGACTCATTTACCGTCCCGCTCGCGCACTTCGTGGCGGAGTCGCAGGGAATGGATGGCTCGTGGCACTCTCCTGCAGTGCGCCCACCGATCCAGTACAGTGATTTCACCAATACCGCGTTCGCAATCCGCGCGCTGAAGGCTTATGCCCCAGCGGTCCGCAGAGCTAATTCAACGCCGCATTGTGCGCGCTCGAGATTGGCTTCGTTCGCACAACGCGGCGGTGAATGAAGACCGAGTCAAGCAATTGCTGGGACTGATGTGGGCTGGCGAGCAACCAGCCAAACTCCGCGCGTCCGTCGCTCTGCTGATCGCCGATCAGCGCGAGGATGGCGGCTGGGCGAAGCGCCCGGATTCCCGAGTGACGCGTACGCCACCGGCCAGACACTCTACGCGCTGCGCCAAGCCGGCGGAATGCGCTCGGACGATCCAGTCTACCTGAAAGGTGTTGACTTCCTGCGCCGAACTCAATGCCGGACGGATCCTGGCACGTTCGAAGCCGCTCTGTGAAATTTCAGCCGTATTTTGAGAGCGGTTTTCCGCACGGCCACGATCAGTGGATCTCAGCCGCCGCCTCTGCGTGGGTGGCCATGGCGCTGACGCTTGCAAAATGAGTCGCGGCCCGGAAGTAGAAAGAGCCCTCACTAGCCCCACATTCAGGGAAGGGGTCAACGTGAAGATGCCGCCGAACCAATATCGAAGTGTTCGTCAATAGAGCGCCGATTCATCACGAGGCTGGAGGGCCGGTTTCTAACGGATAGATCGATTACATGCGGCAAATGCTCACCGGGGGCGTGTGCGAGCACGCATACTTGAACAACCGCTACGAGCTCCGGGTCACAGCGTCCGTAGAAAGGCGATCAGTTGTTTTCGCTCTGTACCTCGCAGCTTGAGTCCGAATTCATGACCCTTTATCGCTCGGTGGGAAACTCCGGGCGGGCTGTATCCGCCCGGCACATGTGTGTCCTTCAGGCGGTCCGGGTCGAACATCTCCTCCAGGCTGGCGACCGAACCGTCATGCAGGTAGTGTCCTCGATACCAAACGCCTGTGAGTGCGGGAACCTTGTAGTATCCGGTGCCTTTTCGGGTGTTCAATGCCAGACCGGGATCGGTTCCTACGAAAACTTGCAAGACGTCCACCGTAGCGGGCGTCACGGCCGGCGATTGGAAGCCGGTGGCGAGCGTCAGTTTGTTGTTGGTATACAGGGGTGGAGTGTGACATCCGGCGCAACCCTCACGCCGGAAGATCTTCTCGCCGGCGATTGACTCCTGACTCTGGGCATTCGGATTGAACGGCGGTCGAAGCGATTGCAGATACAGAGCGAGCGCGTAGATAGCTTCATCGGAACGTCTGGTCCGCGGCCGTTCGGAATCCGGCGCCAGCACATTGTGCGGACCAAAGTCGGTAGATTCCGCAAAACCCACCAGGGCCGCGTAGCGCATCAAATCGCCGACACCGCGATTCAAGTGCGTCCCCGTGGCATCAAGGTACCGTCTGTCCTTTATCCCGATCAGGTCTGGAACCTTGGTCGGATAGTACAGGCTGCCGTTCCAGCGCGGCAGTGCGCCACCGCGAGCAGCGGCTGCGATCAGCGCGTCGTAGTCGGCCTTCGTCGCGGTCTTCAATCGCTCATGGACATCGTCCGGCTTCCAGGGCACACTAAACGCCCGGTATAGCAGCGACCCAAGAGGATCGGAGCCCATGCGTATCGGCACTCCTCCGAGAATGTAGCCAGTGGCATGCTGAACTCTGGTAATCAATGTCGGGCCACCGGAACCCGTCGCCTGGCGGGGAAGGGCGAACGTCGGAGCACCTGGAACGCGGGTCCCGTCGCGCAGGATCAGCTCATGGCAGTTGGAGCAGTTGGGAAACGAGAGCGCGACCCCGTCTCTTGTGGGCACCCAGCGCAGATTAGCCGCAGTGCCGTCTGCCCTGGGGAAGATGGACTCCCCCCGCCTGGCGGCATCGATAAACTTCGGGTCACTTGTGCGCAAGTGGAGGTGGTCGGATTCCTCAAATACTCTCCGGCCTGCGTCGATCCAATCCGCTTCCGTTTTTAAGTCTTCCGGTTCGATCAAGGGCTTTGGGCCAATGCGATTCAACATTTCCCAATATCCCTTCGGCTCCCGTTCCGGGAGGTAAACGGGATAGGTCTTCAAATTGTCGACCGGCATGGAATAGTACTGCGCTGCGGAAATATGTGTGGGTCGCTGATTGAGTCCAGCTAGGGGAGTGGCCCAATCCGACAGCGCCTTCTCATCCCAAGCCTTGGGTATAGCGGGACGAAAGCTCGAGTCAGGCGATTGCGCGTAGAGCATCGCCGCAGAAACGCTGAGTGTTAAGAGTCTCGTGCACAAGTCAGGGCGGGGTCTGATCATCTTTTCCTCTTCAAAAGCTGTACTTGCAGACAAACTGCATGATGCGAGGGTCGCCGGGAGCAACGAAACCTAACCCGGCGCCGCCGGCGGTAGAAGTAATCTGGCCGAATGTGCTGGTCCCGACGCTGGTGTTCGGATTGCCGAAGTTTACGGAGTTCAAGACGTTCGACGCTTCAGCTCTCAACTCCAGGTTGTGCCGCTCACGAAGCCGGAAGATTCTGGACAGCCCCATGTTCACCGCCACAGATGACGGCCCCACGATGCTTCCTGCGCCCAGATTGCCGAGCGTACCGGTGGCGTGTTAGCGGCGGCGGAGTAGGGGGCCATTCTGGCGGGACCAGTGTGGGCCACGGCGCGGAAGCTTGATGGCGGTGGACGGGGCAGCCGCGAGGGCCGACACCATTCAGCGAACCACACGAGTGCGCAGGGCGGCATCGGTTTTTGTGCTGACCTATTTCTGGCGGAAATAGGCCCCTTGAGAAGCCGGGTTGCCGAGACCCCGGCGTTCGCCCACTGGTTTCAAAGGGAAAAGATTGCAGGAGCGGGCTGCGGGCAGACGCCCGGTCTTTGAGCTAGAGTGTTGATTCTCAACTGACCCGGACGTTTGTAACGGCCCCAGAGAGGAGTGGATTCCTCTCCAGGGCCTGAGCTTCTGGGAGCACTACCTCCCATGGGCCCTCCCGAGAATCTTACACTCCATCCCGCCAAGCAAGGGACCCGTCGACTGCGGGGCGCCCCCAGAGCCCGGCGGTGTTTGCTCAAGGGATGCGAGCGGCGCTTCCGCCCCGAACATGCGCGGCAGCGCTATTGCAGCGACGAGTGCCGGGCGGCGGCGCGGGAGTGGTCGGAGTGGAAGGCCCAGCAGGCCTACCGCGCCACGGCGGCGGGGAAGCGGAAGCGCAACGGGCAGAGCCGGCGCTACCGGAAGCGCGTCAAAGAGCGAAAACCGCCTGAGAAAGAGGCGGTTCCAGAGGCCGCGAGGGTCATCACTAAGGAGTTTTTTCGACGGCTGCTGCGACCGGCCAGGCTGCTATGTGTCCTTCGTGCGCTCGCGGCGGTCGCCGCTGCAACGGTTCTGCTCGCAGGCCTGCCGGCGCGCGGTGGAGTGCGTGTGGGAGCGCGAGCGGCGCTGGCGACACAGACATGCCCGGCGCCGCCGCTTTCCTGGAGGGCGACCCCGGGCGCGCCAGCCGTGAGAGCCCGCCGCACTCCGAGATGAGCTTGACATATTGATTGACCCCCGCCGGCGCGCGTACATTCAGCCTGTGCTGCGCTGGGCCGACGAGAACGTGCGGGAGCTGGAATGCCGCGACATCGGCGAACACTACGGCCGCTATCGCCTGCACCTGCCGGAAGCCGAACGGGCCATGGCGCGGTCGTTGGAACGCTACGGGCAGTTGTCGCCGATCGTCGTCTGCCGGCGTCAGGAACGCTACGAGCTGATCGACGGCTTCAAACGGCTGGCCGCGGCGCGCACGCTGGCGCGCCTGTCGCATCTCTCGGCCCGCCTGCTGGAGGCCGACGAGCGCACGGCCAAGGCCGCCATCTACGGGCTGAACCGCGCAGGCGGCCGCACGCGGGAGTTGGAAGAAGCCTGGATCATTCAGGCGCTGGTGCGGGAAGACGGCATGACCCAGGTGGAGGTGGCGGAGTTGCTGGGGCGGCACAAGAGCTGGGTGTGCCGGCGGCTGGCATTGATCGAGCGCCTGGGGCCCACGGCGCGGGATGAGTTGAGAGTGGGGCTACTCTCGCCCACGGCCGCACGGCAGATCGTGCGGTTGCCGGAGGGCAACCAGGCCGAAGTCCTGGAGACCGTCCGGCGCGAAGCGCTCTCCGGCGCCGAGTTGGCCGGAGTGGTGGACCTGTGGCTGGGCTGCGCCGAACGGCGCCAGCAAGAGTATCTCCTGCGGCATCCGCGAGAAGCGTTATCGCAAGCCACCGGAGCGCCCCCCGCGGTGCACGATCCCCGCCTGAGCGAAGACGGGAACAAGGTCTGGAAGCGCGTAGGGCTGCTGCTGGATGTGCTGGGCCGCATGGAGGTGTGGCTGGCGCACCACGGCCGCACGGGTCTGACGCCGGAAGACCGCGTGATCCTGATCCCCCGTTTCCAAAGATTGGCGCGCGACGCCGGATCGGTGGCGGCGCTCAGCCAGGACTTCGTCGGCGAACTGGAGCAGGCATGAATGAGACCATGCGCAATGAGATCGTCCGGCTGCACTACGGCGGCGCCTCGCAACGCCGCATCGCCCGCCTGCTGGGGGTCGACCGCAAGAGCGTGGCCCGCGCGCTGGCGGCGCACGAGCATCGCCGCACGGGCGCCGCCGAAAACGAGCGCCCGCCGCGGCCCAGCCTGCTGGACCCGTTCACCGATCAGATCACGCAACTGCTGGAACGCTACCCCAACCTCACCGCGGTGCGCCTGCATGAAGAGTTGCGCCGGCTGGGTTTCCAGGGCCGCTACACTATCGTGCGCGAACGGCTGCGCGTCCTCCGGCCGCATGCGCCCAAGGCGCCCGTGCGGCGGTTCGAAACGCCTCCAGGATTGCAAGCCCAGATGGATTATTCCCCCTACGACATCGACTTCACCGCCGAAGGTCACCGCCGCGTGCATGCCTTCAGTTACATCCTGGCGTACTCGCGCCGCCAGTATGTGCGGTTTGTAGAGAAGCAGGACTTCGCTACCACCATCCGCGAGCACGTCCGCGCGTTTGAATATCTTGGCGGCCTCGCCGCCACCTGCCTGTACGACAACATGAAAGTCGTGGTGACCGGCTATGACGGAGACCAGCCGATTTATAACACCCGCTTTCTGGCCTTCGCCACGCACTACGGATTTCAACCGTGGGCTTGCCGTCCGCACCGGCCGCAAACCAAAGGGAAAGTCGAGAGGCCGTTTTCCTACCTGGAGAAAAACCTGCTCAACGGCCGCACGTTCACTTCCCTGGAGCACCTCAATGAGGTCGCGGCGCAATGGCTGGCCCACACCGCCGATGTCCGCTTCCACCAGGAGACCAAGCGCCAGCCGATCGACCTGTTCCAGGAAGAGAAACCGCACCTGTTGAGCTTGCCCGCACGGCCCTACGACACCGCCCAGGTCCTGTACCGCACGGTCAACAGTGAAGGCCACGTGATGTACCGGCAGAACTTCTACTCCGTGCCCTGGCAGCGGATCGGTGAACTGCTGCCGCTGCGCATCACCGAGAAGGAACTGATCGTCTACGGCCCCGACGTGCGTGAGATCGCCCGCCATGAACTCTATCCTTCCGGGACCACGGGCGAGAAACACTGCCTGCCGGAGCACTCGCCGGGACGCGATTCCCATCAGAAATGTGCGCTGTTGAAGGAGCGTTTCGCCGAGTTCGGGCCGGATGGGGTTCTGTTTTTCGATGAACTGGTGCGCACGCGGCGCTGCGGCAAAGACGAGGCCGCGCGCGTGCTGGGCCTGCTGGGGACCTATCACCGCGACGATCTGGCGCGGGCACTGGCACGCGCTACCCGGTACCGCGCCTTCTCCTGGAGCGCCGTGGAACGGATTCTGGCGGCGCAAGCGCGCCCGCGAACGGTGTGGGAGGCGTTGGGAACCGAGGCCAAGGAACAACTCGACGAGATCTTCCGGCAGACTCCCTTGGAAACTCGGCCTGCGGCGGAGTATCAGCGGCTGCTGGAAGAAACGGCGATGGACGATGAAACAGAAGACGGCAAAGACAACGACGACGGCGGCGGTCACGATCCCACTGCGTGACCAGTGCTTGAGCCACTGCGCCACGCTGGGGATTCCGCTGGAACCCGCCGCGCTGGATGAACTGCTAAACCGCGCGGAACGGGAAAACCTGCCGCACCTGCGCTTCCTGGATCTGCTGTTGGGGGAGCAGGCCAACGCCCGCCGCGAACGCGGCGTGGCTCGCCGGATTCGGGACGCCCACTTCGCGGAGCAGAAGACTCTGGAAGGATTCGACTGGCAGTTCAACCCCAAAACCTTCGACCGCGTGCAGATCGAAGAACTGGCCACAGGCGACTTCATCCGGCGCCGGGCCAACTTGGTGCTGGTCGGCTGGAGCGGGATTGGGAAGAGTCATATCATTCAGTCCATCGGGCAGAAGGCCTGCGTGCATGGTTACCGCGTCCTTTACCGCACCTCGGCCGAACTGCTGGCCGATCTGACCGCCTCGCTGGCCGACAAAACGCTTCCCGCGCGCCTGCGCCGCTACGCCAGCCCCGATCTGTTGATCATCGACGAGTTCGGGTTCGACCGGATCGAGCGCACCGAGTGCCCGGAATCCGCGCACCTGCTCTACAAGATCATCGCTGTCCGCAATCAAAAGCGCTCCACCGCGGTGGTAACCAACGTGGACTTCGACAAATGGGGAGAATATCTGCCCGACGGCCCGTTAGCCATGGCCTTCCTGGACCGGTTGGTCGAGCGAGCCATCGTTCTCAAGGTCAAGGGCAAATCGTACCGCGCCTGGCTGGCCGAACAAGCGGACAAGAACTCGAAGAAGAGTCCGGAGTAAACCGAAACGACCTACGCGGTTCGATTCTGTGCGCCCGGCCGGAGGCCATCGCGTAACCGGTCCGCTGGCCCCTTTTCACCCGCCAGAATGGACCCGTTGTTCGCCGCCATCGACAGCCAACAGACGCACCTCGGCCAGGAAGTCGGTAGACACGGCGCCGGCCGCGATCGCGGCGTCCAACCGCGGAACGATCGCGCGCAGCTCGTCACGCGCGTCCGCCGGGGCGCCGGCCCCGAACAGGTCAAAGGCCGACACCACAACACGCGGCTCCAGGGGCAGAGCCTCGGTCGGAGAACGCCGACAGCTTAGACGGATTTGTCAGGAGTGGCTTGACCTCAAGCGTGCTTTGCTCCTCCGCTGAGTCCCTTGCCGGCCGTGCGACCCGCCCGTCGCCGCTCGCCGGTAGACTGTAATGCCCGCCCATCGGCCCATACATATGGCCCAGATCAGCAGAATACCCGCGGCTGCAGGCACCGCAGTGGCTGGCTCCGGAATCATCCAAACTGCCGCGTTCGGACCGAAAATACCCCCACCTGCTCCAAGTCCTTGGTCAGGAAAGACCAGATCAGGCGATAGCAGGTTGCCCTTAAATCGCTCCTGTACGAACGATACTCCGAAAGAGGTTGCGAAAGTCGAATCAACATGAAAAAAATCGAAGCGATAGTCGGGGCTCTCCCAAACCGCGCCAAGGACATAGGAGCCGGGGTCCAGCACTACTGGCGTGATGGCTGTAAATAGCCAGCGCCCTCCTGGAAATGTGGAACCAGCCGGCGTACTCGTATTATCGACGGTGGCGGCACGAATCAAGGTCTCGTCGAGGGTCCACAGGCCGACTTGGTGTGAGAAATCCAGGCCGTTGCCATCCTCATCCCACACTCCGAGCGCGGAAATAGCAACGGATTGCGTTACCTCGAATTGCCAACCTACAACCGCATGGCCCAATACCGTGGTGGCGAAGCCGCCATCGGTGATGTCCAGGACGGGGATCAACCCCGCCCACGAGCAAATCGGCAGATGCAAGAGCAAAAGGAGTATGGTAGAGCCACGCATTGGTAGAGTTTAGCGCGGTACCCGCGATGAGTTTTGAGACCTGACCTGAAGGGTGTCGAAGCTACCTGGCGTACAAAATTCCCGGAATGGTCCCACCTGGCCGTTTTCAGCCCGCGCACGCGCCGCATGATACCGCCAACGCGCCGGTGCGATTCCGCCCCACTGATGCAGGTGGTATAGCAAGTGTCCCGGATGCGGCGCCGCGGTGAAATCGTAATCCGGCGCGACGCGAAAACGCTCCGCGTCTCCTAACGGAGAGAAGTAGGCGAGCATTTTGCGTTCAGTTACAAAGCACTCAATCATTCGCGCCTTGCGTTCACGTTCCTCTTGGCTAAGCGCAATCGGCGTGCCTTCATCGCCGCCAGCAAGGAAGCAGCCCGTTTCGAACGCACCGCCCGGGCCCGCATGGTAGGCCGTGAACTCAAGGAGCTAATGGCCGATCTGGAATCAGCCGACATGCCGCGGCCACTGCGAACGAGCAGGTATCGTGATCCGAGTTACCGCCTTCGTAGGCGTGCGTAAGAACCGTGCGCGGTCGTAGTTCGCGAATGACTTCGGCAACGCGCCGCGTTACTTCCGACATGCACAACGCGAGTTCTTCGTCCGGCAAATCGAGGCATCGCAAGCGCTCTTCCCCGATACCCGCCAGGCACATCGCATTCAGAAGCTCTTGCCGGCGGGCCAGGGCGTACTCTTCGCGGGAGTCAAAGCCCATATGCCGTACGTGGGGCGGATTCCGCGGTGCGCCATCGGTGAGGTGAACAATCACCGCATCCAGGCGCGGCAAGATGCCGCCGACGCCGATAGTCTCATCGTCCGGGTGTGCAGCCACAATGAGCACAAGCCCCGCGGCCAAAGCCTCTTCAATACCCACTGTTCGCCTCCGATCGTGCCAGGAGCCAGCGGAAAAACGTTCCATCGGCCATGAGGTCCGCGGCCGGATAGGCGGTCCGTGTAAACTCCCGATGCGTTGTTGCTCAGCACATATAAGAACCGCCTTCTCCCGCCACTTGGCTTGATGCTCCGCTGGCGTGCCTCTAGCAAAGAAGAGTCCCGGTTCAAGGAAATCAAGCGCAACCCATTCTTTCGGCAATTCGAACCAACCCGATGCATGGCGCAAGATCCCGGATAAAGGCACTCTGCCGATAGCAGCCCATCGGATCGGCCCGCCGGCACGCAATTTCTCGCAGACGAAAGCGTAAAACGCGCCTGCTACAACACTGCCGGGTTTCGCGAACAAAACCGGGTTCGGCCAGAATATGCGATCGACATCGCGAGGCGCCGCGAAATCGTACTCCTGGATCTGATCGATAACCGGCTCAAGATCGCGTAGCACCACGGTATCTGAGTCTAGCCACGCGCCGCCGAAGTGAGCCAACAAGTAAGCGCGAACATAGCCCGGAATTCTCGTGCGCCGTGAAAAGGCGCTGGTCCACAGCGGGGATAGTCCCGCCCGGGAACTGGTTCGCTCCACCCGGTAGCAATCGGAGCAGTAGTGGAGGTAACGAAGCTGCTGAAGCCTCTGGTGTAGAGGGTCGCTTTGGCGACTTGGCGAGTTTGTAGGCCGTAACGAACGTGAACGCTGTGCAGGCCCCGAAACGGGTGATGCAGGAGTTGACCCGCCGTGAATCGAGGGAAGGCCGAAGTCGATGGGAGAGGACGAGCGAATGGACCCATCGGTCCTGCCGGGGTATTGGCGATGGCATGCAGACACAGGGGACCAGACGCAACACGGGAAGCCCCAGCGGTGGTCGCAGTTGGGATCAACTGGAAACTCGCAAGAGTCAGGCCGGGCCGTCTGGGGCGGCGGAGAGGCCCGCAGTACCGAAGAAGCCGGGTAACTCCGGGGGAGGGAAGGGGCCTCAGTTGAAAGGAGACGCAGGAAGCGATAAGGGACCGCGGGATTGGTGATGAACCTAGCAACCCCAGTGAGTGTTCAGAAGTTGCAGAACGCGTTGCACGACAAAGCGAAGGGATCGCCCAGCTTCCGTTTCTACGCGCTGTACGACAAGGTGTACCGAAGAGATGTGCTGGCCCATGCCTACCAATGCTGCCGAGCCAATGGCGGAGCAGCGGGAGTAGACGGCCAGAGCTTCGGGGACATCGAGGAGTACGGAGTAGAGCGATGGTTGGACGAACTGGCGGAAGAGCTGAAAGATCGAACGTATCGACCCCAACCGGTGAGGCGGGTATATATCCCCAAACCGGACGGGAAGCAGCGGCCGTTAGGGGTGCCCACCATCCGGGACCGGACGGTGGAAGCGGCGGCAGTTTTGGTGCTCGAACCGATATTCGAGGCTGATCTGCAGCCGGAACAGTACGCCTATCGAAGAGACCGCAGTGCACTGGACGCCGTAAAACACGTCCATAAGCTGATCAACACAGGCCATGGAGAAATTGTCGACGCAGATTTAAGCGGCTACTTCGACTCGATTCCGCATGCCGAGCTACTTAAATCGGTGGCTCGCCGGGTCGTCGACGGGGCGATGCTGCATCTGATCAAGATGTGGCTGGAAGCTCCGGTTGAGGAAACGGACGAGCACGGAAAGAAGCATCGAAGTACGCGTAATCGGGATGACGGCCGGGGGACCCCGCAAGGGGCGCCGATCAGTCCCTTGCTCAGCAATTTGTACATGCGTCGGTTCGCGCTCGGCTGGAAGAGGCTGGGACACGAGACACGTCTCAGGGCGCACATCGTCAATTACGCCGATGACCGTGCGCCACGAGCGCAAAGGGCCGAGGAGGGCCCAATGTGTGTAACTGTTTGATCGATGAGGGCAGGCCCCTCGGAACCGGCTGGCAGGAGCAGGTTCCAAACCACCTTCGGTGGCTGTGGTCAAAAGCCATGGTCGTGAGCACAGAAGGAAAAGGCCTGGGAAGAACCAGGTCAGGTGACTGGCAAGAAGAGGACCGCAAGGGAACCACTGATGACGTGTCGAAAGCGTAGGGACGATGTCGAAACCGCGGGGGAGTCGTTACTGCGGGACAAGCTTTGGCGGTGCCTGTTTACGGACCAAAGCGGCATCCGGCATTAAGGTGGCCTGAGCTTGTCAGAGGCGATTGAGCGGAACGTGGGAACCTGGGACTCCGATGCAAACGGAGAAGCCGCAAGTGGAAGAACCACGAGGGCGAGAGTACGGAAGCGGAGACCAGGGGCGGAACAACCCGTAGTAGCGGTGAAGTCCCGGAAACGGGATGGAGCGAAGGGGTTGTGTTATGGAGCTGAATTCAATGAGCCAACCAGCAATGGGAGGAGCCGATGAGTGAGGCAAAGCCGTTCTGTATTTCCAAGTGGGAGGTCTGGGAAGCGTATAAGCGAGTGAAAGCGAATCAAGGAGCGGCAGGAGTCGATGAGCAGTCGATTGCGGATTTCGAAAGGAACCTGAAAGGGAACCTGTACAAGATCTGGAATCGGATGTCGTCGGGCAGTTACCTTCCACCGCCGGTGCGCACGGTGAAAATACCGAAAGCGAACGGAGGGGAGAGGAAGCTGGGCATACCGACCGTGTCGGATCGGATCGCGCAGCAAGTGGTGAAGTCGAGACTGGAGCCGGCGGTGGACCCGCTGTTCCATCCGGATTCCTATGGGTATCGACCGGGGAAATCGGCGCTGGATGCAGTGGGGCAGGCACGGCAGCGATGCTGGCGCTATGACTGGATTTTGGATCTGGACATCAAGGGCTTCTTCGACAACATCCCGCAAGATCTGCTGATACGGGCGGTGAAGAAACACGCCAAGGAGCAATGGATGGTTCTCTACATCGAGCGGTGGCTGAAAGCGCCAGTGCAAGAGGAGGACGGTCAGTTGGTCCCGCGTGAGAAGGGCACGCCGCAAGGCGGAGTCATCAGCCCTCTGTTAGCCAACCTGTTTCTGCATTATGCCTTCGATCGATGGATGGCGAAGCAGTATCCGCAAATGCCTTTTGAGCGGTACGCCGATGATGCCATCGTGCATGGCAGGACAGAGGCGGAAGCCCAGGGAGTTCGGGCCGCCATAGCCGCGCGCTTGAAGGAGTGTGGGTTGGAACTTCATCCGGAGAAGACGAAGGTTGTCTATTGCAAGGATGAGGACCGGCGGAGGACGTATCCGAACGAGAAATTCGATTTTCTAGGCTACACATTTCGGCCGCGGAGATCGAAGAATCGGTTCGGGAAGTACTTCATCAATTTCAGCCCGGCAGTTTCCGACAAAGCGGTGAAAGCGATTCGGGTAGAGATTCGAAGCTGGGACCTGCATTTACGCAGCGACAAGCGAATCGAGGATCTGTCCCGGATGTTCAACCCGAAGATCCGGGGCTGGCTTCAATATTACGGGCGGTATTATCGCTCGGCGCTCTATCCGCCGATGCGTCAACTGGATCGATCGCTGGCCCGCTGGGCCGAGCGGAAGTATAAGAAGCTGCGCGGACATTTGCGCAGGGCGACACATTGGGTCGCGCGTATCTCGAGACGCGATCCGAAGTTGTGGGCGCACTGGCAGCTGGGCGTGCGGCGTGGCTCCATGGCGGGAGCCGTATGAGCTGAGAGGTTCAAGTACGGTTCTAAGAGAGGGTCGGGGTGAGATTCCCCGGCCCTACTCACCTGGTGATCTGTTGTCGGGGCAACGCGAAAGAAGCGCTGGCCACGATGCGGGGAATCATGCAGAAGCTGAAGTTGACGGTGAATGAGACCAAGACGCGGGTCTGCAAGCTGCCGGAAGAGAAATTCGATTTTCTGGGATACACGTTTGGACGCTGTTACTCGCCGCAAACGGGGCGGGCCTATCTGGGCACGGTTCCATCGAAGAAGCGGGTGATCCGCATCTGCGAGGCGATCAGCAGTGAAACCGGACGGAACAAAACCCTGCTGGATCAGGAAACGGTGGTGGGCAAACTCAACCGGATGATAACCGGGTGGGCCAACTACTTCTGTCTGGGTCCGGTCAGCAAAGCCTACCGGGCCGTGGAACAACACGCCCGCAAGAGGCTGCGTCAGTGGCTGTGTGCCAAGCACAAAATGTCGTGGCCAGCGACCGGGCGGTTTCCGGATGCGGCCCTGCATGATGAGCTGGGTTTAGTCCGCCTTACTACGCGGACCCGCAGCTTTCCGTGGGCGAACTCGTGAACCTTTCTCCGAGAGCCGGATGCGGGAAAACCGCCTGTCCGGTTCGATGAGCGGGGTGTGGAAACGGAGCAAGATGGGGCTAGTGAGGCACCGGCAGACGAAAGGGCCGGTCAACGGATAGGCCGCATCTAATCCACCGCGTCACACCTCGACTCCACACCGATAGAGTGGCAAAAGCCGCCACTTCATGGCATAAACATAGTTTCCACACAATGTTCCAGCCAAAAAGGAGAACGGCTTTTGCTATGACAGAGTGTACCCAATCCAGCTTCGGTTTTGCTGCCCTGTATCGGCGCGAGGTGGTGGCCCAGTTCGACGGCGGTGATATTTCCACCGATGCGGGTGGCTTGTTGCTGCGTGAGGTGGATCGGCGGCTGAGGCTGACCGAGCGGCTGGCCGGTTGCTTCACCGACCATCGGCGGCCAGACCAGGTAGAACACCAAGTGCGGGAACTGGTGGCACAACGTCTCTACGGGCTGGCGTTGGGTTACGAGGATCTGAACGATCATGACCAGTTGCGCGCCGATCCGCTGATGGGCGTGTTGGTGGGCAAGGCGGAGCCACAGGGGATCGATCGCCGGCGCAAACAGGATCAGGGTAAGGCGGGAGCCGGCAAGAGCACGCTGAACCGGCTGGAGTTGACGCCGGCCGATGCCGATGCCAAGGCACGCTACAAGAAAATTGTCTACGACGGCGACGCTATGGATCGGCTACTGGTGGACTTGTTCCTGGAAGCGCATGATCAGCCGCTAGAGCGAATCGTGCTGGATCTGGACGCGACCGATGATCCGATCCATGGCAACCAGGAGGGGCGATTCTTTCACGGCTATTATCGCGAGTATTGTTACCTGCCGCTGTACATCATCTGTGGCGAGTTCGTGCTATGCGCACGGCTGCGGAGTAGCAACATCGATGCCTCGGCTGGGGCGCTGGAAGAAGTCAAACGCATTGTGACGCAGATTCGTGCCCGGTGGCCACGGGTGGAAATCGTGCTGCGCGGCGATGGTGGTTTCAGCCGCGACGCCATCATGAGCTGGTGTGAAGACCACCGCGTGCATTATGTGTTTGGCTTGGCGAAGAATAAGCGCCTGTTGAAAATCATCGGGCGGCAGTTACATGAGGCCAAGCTGAAGTTTGAGCAGGAGCAGAAAGCCGCGCGCGTGTTCAGCGAATTCTCCTATCAGACCCGCAAGACTTGGCAGCGAGAGCGGCGCGTGATCGCCAAGGCGGAGCATTTGGAGAAGGGCGCCAATCCACGCTTTGTGGTGACCTCGCTTACCAATGAGCAGTTTGTGGCGCAGGCCTTGTACGAGGAGTTTTATTGTGCGCGCGGAGAAATGGAGAACCGCATCCAGGAACAGCAACTGGCGTTGTTTGCCGACCGCACGTCCACCGCGTGGATGCGGAGTAACCAGTTGCGTCTATACTTCTCCACTTTCGCCTATCAATTGATGCAAGGTCTGCGGCGGCTCGGACTGAAGGGCACCGAGATGGCCCAGGCACAATGCCAGACGATCCGGCTGAAGTTGCTCAAAATCGGAGCGCAGATCCGGGTGACCGTACGGCGCGTTTGCCTCTCCCTGGCTGCCGGCTATCCGTTCCGAGAGATCTTCGCGCGTGTCCACGCCCATCTGATGAGCACGGCCTGAAGGCTGAAGCGAAGGCCGGCCTTCATCCATTTCTTGAGATACACTCCCCGGCGCATGGTCGGGCGCAGCCTGCCTCAAATTCGCGACGGCACCGTGTTTCGAGTGCATTGGCACGCGTCAGGCGAGCCCGGCACGGCTTCTGCGCTATACACGTTACGGAGGTGTACGTCCTTATTGCTGGATCTGCCCAAGCACTGCCCTCCATGCAGGACAGATCAATACCCGGCTACATGCGGTGAGAAATGCGGGATAGTCGCTCTTATGCACGACACCAAACTCTGCTAAGTCGATATCCCCGTCCCGATCGCCGCGGATTTCGTCAAAGTCCGCAGCAGAGAGCAAACGCACGTCGCGCGCATGCCGTCTTACGCTCTCGTGGCATGCCGCGATCCACGCCGGCCGCGGACCTTCCCAGTATTGCCACACCGTGCGACAGATGGAGCCTGCCGGCGCGCGGACGGTCCGTTGCCGGCCGAGTTCCACGGCGCGAGCGTAACTCACTTCCTTCTCACAGGCCTCAGCGCGCGCATCTTTGAGTCCCTGGGCGCGAGTAGGCCACTTTTCCATAGTGCGGTCGAGTAACTGGCACCCAAGCTCCGATTGGCCGAACCCATCGAGAACCGCCGCCGCTTCGCCCGCGGCGGTGAGAAAATCGCCCACGTTGGTATCGTCATCGAATTCCGCCGAAAGCGATTCGAGTAGCACGCGCGCGTATGCCGCCCACGAGTCTGCAATGCTCGCATCCTGCTGCAACGCGCGGGCTGCGCTGGCCAACTCGCAAACATGTTTTAGCGCGTGGTTCGCCCTCGCAGCCTGAACGATTGGCTGTGGTTGAGCGGCCGGCGCCCGCGGAATGTGTGATCCAAGCTCCTGGCCGGTGAGGTCACGCCACAGTGCACGGATGCTCGCATCTCCCGGATGGCTGCGCATCCCATCTTGGAGCACTTCGCGCGCCCCTGCTGAATCGCCCATCAGTGAGCAGAAGGAGGCCAGCTCACAGACCGCGTTTGGCGCGAGCGGTAGGCGTCGCGTTCGCACCTCTTGGCGTAGTTGCGCAAAGAACGGCCGATAACGTCCGGGTCCGGCCCCGCTGCTTCCGCAAAGCCCCGCTGCCAATTGCAGCGAGAGGCACTGCTCGATCACTTCGGCAAGTTGCATTCATTGATCCTCATGATCCGGCGCGGCCTGGCGCGGCTCGGCCCGCGGATTTTGTCTGACAGTCGCGATGGCGCCACCACAGGCGCCCGGCGCCGCTCAGCGAGCTGCCGCAACACCTCGGGTGCCGAAAGCTGCGCTTGGTTGCTCAAGCAGATGTCCTCCTCGCTGTTTTCGCTGCCGTGACCGCGGCTCTGGCGCCGCGTGGATCATTCCGCCGGCTTTCTTCGTTCGAGGCCCAATCTTGTACTGGAAGCCCAACGTCAGCATCAACTGCGCGCGGAACCATCGGTGAATTGATGCCGTGGCCGCATGGACCGCTGGCTCATGTGGCCCAAGACAGACCGCGCACTCGGGCGCCGGCCTGGTGGTGGTCACCCGGGCAGGTCGGAGGGTGCTCCTGCCCGGGCTGAGGTACAGTGAATCGTCGCCGCACCTCGAATTGACGGCTGTACCGCTCGCAACTTGCAGCATTGGTCCTTCTATGCCGCGGTCGCAGGCACCGCCGAAGCGTGAAGCACCCGATTCTTTGCGCTTGAACGGGCCATATCGATCTCGCCATTGCTGTCCCAATAAACGACGTAATCAACGGCATGCTGCGGAACAACCGTGAACGGCTTCCCTGTGCGTGAATCAGCCCCTCTCGTATACTCGCGCGCGGTCTCCTCCCACTCCTCGGCCGCGCGTGCTGTGGCCTGCTCGAACCACGCCGTGAGCGCCGCCGGTAACGGTGCGAGTCGTTCCGGGTCCGCTGCGATCGCGAGCAACTCATCCAAGCTCGTTGCTCCTGCCTGGCCGCCTTCCGTGTTCCAGCGCGCCCGCTCCTCAATCGCCGCGGCCTCGGAATTCAGCCGCGATATTTCCGCCTGGAGTTGCGACGACTTCGGGAAAGGCGGAGGGGTGCGGTACAACGTCATCGGCGTACCGCTCGGCTGCATGAGCACCTCGGCATCATCCGGCAAGGTCTGAATGCACCATCGGGCCTCGCTGAACTCTTCGAGCTGCCGCCGTAGCTCCCCAAGACGCTCAAGGTGCTTCTCAAGCTCGGACTCAAGCTTGCGAGCCTGCTTTCGCAAACCCGCGCCGCGGGTTTTGCCGAGGTCCAAAATCGCCGCGCGGATGCGTTTGCAAAGCGCCTGGCGTGCACCGCGGAGGTCCGAAAGTTCTTGCTCGACCGCTTGAGCGCGCGCCGCATCCGTAGCCGGGGCGCCGGCCAGGAACGCATCTAACGCACGCTCGCCGCCGTCGTCACCGCGGAGCTTTTGCAGCTCCACTTCAAGTGCGCTGATCTTGTCAGCGAGCCTTATGCGGTCACCGTGGAGGCCGCGTAGGGCTTCGAGCTGTTTATCTGCCGAGGTTCCGAAGAGCGCCATGTTAGGCCTCCTTGCCGCGGCCTAGCAGGATTGCTTCGGCACCTTCGCGAGATGTCTGGAAAGCACTCATAGCCGCCTGCACGCGCGCCTCAGCGAGCTGAATCTTCGGTTTGTCGCCGGCCTTCGCTTCCTTCGTGACGATTGGCTCGCCATCCTTGCCGCGCGCTGCCGCTTCGGCTGCCGCCTTTGCAAGCCCCATCCGTAAGTAGCTCTGTACCGCTGCCTCGCGCAACTCCGTTGCACTCGCGCCACTCTTCGTAACTCCACTCTCATCAAACCGAAGATTGCCATCGGCGAGTACCGTAATGGTCGTGCCTGGCTTTAAACGACTCTTACCCGTCTTGGCGTCAAGCGCGGCTTGGATGCGGTTCAATTCCTTTTTGTTCTCGACCAGGGCAAGCCGCACTTCCGCCGCGCTCATTGCTTCGTAATTTCGCTGATTAGAACTAAGCAACTTTGTTAACTCACTCATCGTCTTATTCTCCCTTTTGCCGGACGTTGCCGGCTGACTTACTGCAATCTGAGCCCTTCGTCGGGCTCGGAACCTATTTGCTGAAATTGCTCCACCGCCTTTGCCCGCAAGCGCCGTTCCGCCGCCGCGGCTTCACGCTGCCGGAACTCGATATCCCAACCATCCAGCAGGCGATTTCGTCTCTCGATCTCTTTCGATAACACGGCGATCACGCCCTCGGCGAAGGAGTCGCCGCCGTCTCTCGGCCGGCGGTATCGCGCCAGGCGGCGCCGAATGGCGAACAAAATGATGCAATCGAAACCTTTGCTCAGCGTCATAGCAATGCGTCCTTGAGAACCTCTATCAGCAATGTTCGATGCACTTTCGCTCGCTCGCTCTCAATCCGTTGGGCTTGAGACATAGGCATACCGACGTACAGCATCGAATCGAAATGCCGGTCAATTGCGGCCGAGATCTCGCCCACGTCCGTGGTGTCCTGCTGTAACTCGATCCCGCAAATCTCAGAGACTTTACCGAAAAGTCGCATAACACACTTACCCTCAAATCGGACTGATCTCGTACCTCGGAGCCTCGATTATTCGGCCGCGTTGCACATTTTGCGCGTGCTGGTACCACCACAGTCCTAGACCTTGGCACGCGATCGCGAGACTCATGACGCAATCGTCGTGCAGCCCGGCCGGCGCCGAATACCGCATCAAACCACTCGGCAACGGCTTCCCCTCAAACGCCTGCAACTCCCCGATCAACGCGGGATCATTCGGAATTGTGATTTCGCCGCGTTCAAATGCCAACGCAAGCCGCTGAATCGCGTCCGCCTTGCTCGCATTGTTTGTATCGAATCCGGTAACCGGCAGCCCGTCGCGGCGCAATTGTTCGACAATCGGTCCGCCCATCGAGTTGAGCTCGGCGAAAATCCAAGCACGGCCGCCGGTGCGCTCCCAAAAGGCCGCTAATCGCGCTCGCTGCAACTCATACGAGGCGCCACGGAATCGGTCAATCGCAAACACCTGGGCCGTTTTCGATATCGCGGTAAATACCGTATAATCGCCGCGGCCGGAACTGCTGGCCCAGTCCACACCGATGGCTATGGCCGTGAGGTCCGCCGGAGGTTCCGCAATAGCATCCAAGATCCGGCGGAATAACGCGCCCTCCCAGGCGACGAACATAGCCGCGTACTCCTGAGACCACGCCAAATCCGTTAGATCCATGCGTGCTGATTGGATCTCCTCCCGGTCGATATAGGGGTTCTCCGCCGTGGGCATCTGCCATGATGCCCAATCAGCCTGCGAGGGATCTTGGCCACGTTGGTAGAGCACGTGGAAGTAGTTCGCCACTCCCCGGGGGGTCGATAGGAACCAAGCGCCGCCGCAATAGTCCGAAAGCATCGGTCTTATCGACTCCTGCCACGCGCGCTCGAGCTCGGGAATTAGCGCCGCCTCGTCAACAACCACCTCAGCATAAGCACGGCCGCGGCCGGCATCGCCCGAATCCAAAGACCACATTTCAACAGCGCCGCCGCCCTTCAGTTCGAGACGCTTCTCCTGCTGATTGCAGTCGCGAGTCACCGGATAGAGACGGCTTTGCAACTCGCGCCACACGGGCGCCGCGAGCTTGTAATTCGGCGCAAACCAGCCGGTAGGCTTGCCTCCGAGTGCGACATGGATCAAGCGATCCATGCCAAGTTCCGTTTTCCCGAAGCGCCGGCCACAGCAAACCACGTTGAACCTCTTAGCGCCGGCAATCACGCGCTGCTGTGCCGGATGCGGCCTCGGGAGTTGGAGTGTGGGCACTACGCAACCTCCCAGAGCCTTGAGACCGTCCGCGTGCTGATGCCCAACTCCGCCGCAATTTCGGCTCGGGTCTTGCCCGCCGCGCGGAGGTCCGTGACTCGCTGCCGATCCACTACGACGCGCGGGCGCCCGCCAATGCGTCCGTGTTTGCGCGCACGATCTAGACCGGCCGTGATGCGTTCGGACAATCTGACCCGTTCCTGTTGCGCGATGGTCGCCAAGATGCTCAGCACCGCATCGCGAAAGATTCCGCATGAGTCGAGATACTGCTCAGTAAAACTCTTCCAGCCCACGCCGTAGGACGTGAGCTTTTGGAGGTGCTGCAGGGTCGCGAGAACGCCCTCGCGAGAGAACCGATCGAGGGACCAGAACATCACCAAATCGAATTCGCGGCGCGATGCCGCGGCCATCATGGCCTTGAACTGCGGCCGGTTCTCCGAGGCTTTGCCGCTCACCTTGTCCACGTATTCACGTGCGACAGTCCAACCCTGCTTACCAGCGAAGTCCCGCAATTGGGCGAGTTGGTTTTCGGTGTCCTGGCCCTTATCTTTCGTTGAGACTCGGGCGTAAAGCACGATGCGGTGTATCTGGCTCATGCTCCAATCTTGCCATAAACATCTGATTGTGTCAATGTCTTTCTGACGCATACTTACGCCTATTCTACAATGCGCAAAGTGCGTTACTTAAGAAACGTTTTTGGCAACATCACCGCGGGAGAACATGCTCGCCTCCCCGCTCGAGTTGTGGCGGCGGCGCCGCCGAGACCGCGAGTTGCTTGTCGACGTACTGGATTGTTACGTGTAACGGCCCGCCCGCGCCTTCCCCGGCCATGCGCGGGTCCAGTTCGCCCGTCAGTTTCGCAATCAGCTCCAAATTCCGACGACACTCGCGGATTGCGTGCAATGCGATCGCGTGGTCCTGTGCGGCCTCGGCATCGCCCAGAATGCGCATCGCCCGCGCGTTGAGCTTGCGCATTTCCGCTAGAACAGGCTGGGCGATGCCCGCCGCGTCTGAAACTGACATGGTTTCCGCTTCAGCAAGTTTACGCAAGGCCAGGGAAACATGATTGCCAATGTGGCGGTCCAACGCCGATTTCGAAACGGAATAACGGGATTGGATCGTCCGATAGGATTTCCGCGCCATCAGGTCTGCAGTGATTTCGCGCAACTGCGGATGGTGGCAAATAGTGCAATGTCGCGGCATCTACCTACCCAACCTCCCGCACATCCGGCATTCGCTGCCGATCGCGCCATCGGTGCACCAGTTTCCGACAATTCGGCGGCGCCGGCAGCGCGCGCATGGTCTCGATCTCCGCGGCTCCAGGCCAATCGCGCGTTTTCACCTGGCAGAGAACTACATCGGCGGAACCGACCGCCACAATATCGAACGCGCCTAGACTCGCCGCGGACCTGGTGCACGCATACCCCGCAGCCTCAAGGATGGCTATGCTGCGATGTTCGTTGCGCGTGCCTTTGGCCTTAGTGCTCATCACGTGCCTTTAAACCTTCGATGGCGGATTTGAAGAGCACAATATCTCCATCGGCCGTCGCCAGTTCGACACTGTACAAGCCCCACTGCCTCACTCGTCCGGTGTATGCACGCCCGGATTTCAGCACAACCTGGACAGGTTGCGCGGTGGCCACAGCCCGCATGAACAGCGCAACATCCGGTTCTCTCCGCGGCGTGCTGTCGCTGCGCTCGGGTTTTGGTTCTGGTTTCGACTCCCTGCCGGCGCCGCCTGAACAGGCAGCCGGCCTCAACGGAGGCGTCAGCGCTACCCGGTTCGTTGCCATCGCGCCTCCTCATCAAAACATTCTCGTGCGTTCATGTTCTTACCTCGATTGTGGTCTTACTCGCCAACATGGGCAAGCCGACATCAACGGCCTCCCCGTAGAATGGCCGCCCTTCGGCCCGCCGCCATCAGGTATTTCCCCCACCATCAGGTATTCACCCCCCATGTCCCGGTTAAAACTTCGTTTTCGAGTCTCGGATGCGAGGCACGGCGTTTTTCTTTCTCCGGCGGACAGCACGGCGGACACCCCTCTAAAAAGAGGGGTGAGTGTCCGCCGCCCGTGCCGATGACAACTATCCGGACAAACTGTCCGCCTATACTAACTGCTTGAACCTCAGTGATTTGCGAGGTTATCGAGACGCATCCCCGGACAGTACCCGGACACTCTGTCCGGCGGACACTTTTTTGAAAAGTGTCCGCCTTTAGAATCAATAACTTACGTACTTTGTACTGCAAAGTGTCCGGAAGTGTCCGGGCTTGTCGGGATCTCATCTCTTCACCACCTCAAGCAAGCCCACCCGGCCGCCTTCGATTACGGTGAAGAGTTTTTTATAGCGCCTGACGGTGCGCTTCACGGTCTCAAGATCCGAGTCAACCTCCTCAGAGATTTTCTCGGGGGCCATCGCTCCGTGACGGAGTAGATGTGCCATCCGCTGCCGGACACTCAATTGGCCGGCCAAATCCGGGGTGTCGGCTACGTCGGTTCGCCGAAACGTTGTGGTCTCTTCGGCAAACGCAATATTGAACCCCAGCGGCGGCCGCAATCGTCCCAGATTACTTTTTCGATTGAAGAGCCCGATCTGTAGAACGTCGCTGTCAGCGGACCCCTCGGCCAGTTTGGCGTACCAGGTTGAGCGCGCGCCATTGCTCCAGAACGCGCTGCCGAATGGTTTCTTGTCGGCGTTCTCGCCTTTGGTTATGTGCGCAACGTGGAGCGATCCGCCGCCGCCGATCTGACGAACGGCGCGGAAATACCGGCCAGCCACCTCGGCGGCTTCAGGTGGGCCGTCGCAGGCGAATGCGATGGGATCGAACACGGTATAGTCGACCGCGTTTTCCCGAACGATACGCCGCAACCGATCGATTTCGAAGGTTAACGGCCGCTCACATCGCGCGTACAGAATCCGCGGCATTCCGTCGCCGAACAGGCGTTCCAGGCGGTCTCGGTGGTCATCGCCGGCAAGCTCCCAATCGAAAAGCGCTACCGAAAGGCCCCTCTCGGCAAGCCGGCCGGCGACGAATAGCGCGATATACGACTTGCAGGTCCCGCCGTCACCGAAAAGAATTGTCGGGTGACGCTTCGGCAATGCAAGCCCTTCGATCGTGAGCATGTCCTGAGTCGCATCTGGTCTTTCGACCGTGCGGAGATCAACCGCCGGCTGCCCCGCCCGGTCCGCGCCTAACACGCGCTGTCGGAATTCTTCCAGAAGGCCAGTGAAGTCCACATCGCGGGCGTTGGCCCGCGTGGACAGGAATTTAGCGCGATCCTGAAGTGCTCGAAGCGAACTGAAATTGAAGTCGGCAATGTTCAGGATGCCTTCCACCGTCCGCGCGCCGGGCAGATCGCACCGGACGCATAGCTCGCCAACCAGCTCATGATGCTCACGGCGTAGGCGATCCACTTCGAATCTCACGCCGACTTGTGGCAGAGAAAGACGGTAGCGGTCATCGCCGAGCGATTCAAATTCCCGATCCGACGCTGCTACGCGAGTCGCCAGGCTTGGCGTATACTTCTGTTTGCCGAGCTCCTGGGCCAGCAGCATTTCCACGTTGGCAGCAGGATTCATACGACCGCCTCCGGATCTGTCAATCGAAGGTAGGCCTCCAACGCGCGGCGTTCGACGGCCTCCAAATTCTGAGCAGCGCAAACGAGGCCCGCAGTAATCCCTGGATATTGATCAACCCACGACCGATATTCGGCTACCAGAGGCGCGCCTTCCAACCGCGTAAGCCAGGAATGGAACTGTGTAAGCCGCTGCAATTCGCCCACCCGCGGCCGCGGCGACGTGGCGTCGAATAGCCCAGATTTAAGACTGATCAACAACTCGTCGCTGAGCGCCATAGCAGCACGCCGCCAGTAGCGAGCGATCGGTAGTTCGCGTTCGACCTCCCGCCGATCCGCCGCCCACTTCGCCCGTTGCTCGTGTGTCCACTTCCGCCGTTCGCGCTCAGGCCAAAGGCCGCGCCCTCGTAGCGCCGCTATGACGTCGGATTGGCTGCACCCGGCGTGGCAGTGGATGAGCACTCGTCCGTCGCGCTCGGCAATACTGAGGGATGGCGAACGGTCTTCATGCGCTGGACACCCCGCGATCCAGCCTCGCCCACATCGGCGACCATGCAGCGCCCGCGCGATGTCCGGCCCAGTCATACTTGCAACTCCGCCCCGGCGCGGATGACCAACGCCAAGGCAGCCGCAACGATAAGCGGATTCTCAGCGCGCGCACCCTCGCTGCAGGCTGATGCCAGCGCCCTCAGGTAGCGACGCGCTGAAGCCAAATCAGCAACAGGTGATCGCCCTAAATCGCGAGCACGACCGGTGTCGTGCTGCTCGCCCGCCGGCAACCGTGGTTGACCAGCACCACACCGAGAAACTATCCTGAATGTGAAGTCCATCCATTTTCCAGTGGGGAAGTAGGAATGGGGCAAACCTTCATGCCGCCGCCCAGCTCGTAACCCCGGCTGGGCGTGCGGCGCCTTCTTTTGCAAACCACTAATTACGCCGCGACGCTGCTGGCGGGTTGCTGAGTGTTCTGCCGGAGAAAGGTCAGCAGCGATTCGCGGTGGCATCGGACAGACTTCCCAAACGTGACGACAGGGATTTCCCGCCGCTGCATCAGTCGATAAGCCTTAGCGCGGGAGACCCCCAGCAACTCGGCGACCTCTTCCCCGCGCAAGAGAATCGGTTCACTGTCGAACTTCTGCTCTTTCTTCACCTTAAACTCTCCTGAGACGCTGTTGACGCCGTCCATCTACTGTTATACAATTCTCGGTAACGGCTTTGCCAATGGATAGGCGTTACATATGGCGTTATTTAAAAAAGATTTAGGCCCTGTTGACGAATTTGCACCGATCGACCCCCTTGATTGGTCGGTCGAGCGGTACAGGTGGGCCCAACTGCTGGAGAGCAAATGGGGCGAGCCTGAACGTTCCGCCCGATTCGTTGAACCGGTATTAGTGCTGGACTCTGAAGTAGGCCGGACATATCGGCCTCTAGAGGAGGAACCACAGCTCTTTGAAGAATTCGCTAATACACCCGATTCCGCGGAGGGTGTTTTATTGTTCGCGAACCGATATGGCTTGCTTGGCATCACCAAGCAGTTCGTAGCCGCGCCGAAAAAAAAGCGGCGGGTTGTTCGAAACGGCGAGAGCCTTCGAGAGTGGATCCAGGAGATCAGAGCCGCCCGAAACGTAGTTAATGTTTGGGACTGCCTCTGTAGCAGCTCTCCCGAGGAGAACCTCAGAAGCTTTATTCAGTGGGATGGCGATGGTGTTCGTTTCTCCTATCGTCGAGGTGGTGAGATCCTGGCGTCCCGCAGAATGAGGCTCCGCGCCTATCTTCTCGACCAATGGAAGCGGGGCGAGACGATTGGGCCGGCGAGGGCGTTCATAGCCTCTCAAGTCAATCGGCACCTCCGTGGAGACGTCAGTCCGCAATTGTTACTTGACGCCTCAGGTGAATTGCAGCCGTATATCCGAACATTCAACCTGCTCGGGGCAATCTGGTATCAGATTTACAGCGCCTACTCTGGTGGGGTGAAGATCCGACGTTGCTCCGTCTGTAACGGCTGGATAGCTTTTAAGCGAAAGACGAAAACGATGCATGTACGTTGCGCAACTCGCGTCCGGCAGCATCGATTCCGTCAGGCTAGAGAGGAAGCGTAGGGCATGTCCAAACGAAAACGCGGCAACAGTGAAGGCAGCATTTACCGAATGCAGGACGGCCGCTGGCGCGCAGCGGTGACGGTCGGCAAGGATGCGGACGGTACGCCGAAGCGCAAGGTGTTCACGGCAGGCACACGACACGAAGTGAAGGACCAACTTACCGACGCGCTTAAGGATCTGCGGCTCGGCATCCCGGTCGTCAGCGAAAAGCAAACCGTTGAACGGTTTCTTGCGCACTGGCTCGATCAGGTAGTGAAAGCCCGGGTCCGGCCGAAAACATATCGGACCTATCCCGATCTGGTCAAGAACCACCTTACGCCGGGCATCGGTGACGTGCCGCTCGGGAAACTCTCGCCCCAAAGGATTCGCGAATTTCTGAACTCGAAGCTTGAGGCTGAGTTCAGCCCGCGCACGGTAAAACATTTGCTAATGACACTCCGCGGCGCTCTGGCCGTGGCCGTGAGAGACGGCCAGATCCCGCGCAACGTAGCCGCTCTGGTAGATCCGCCGCGGGCGCCGCGGGTCGAAGTCCAGGTGTTTAACCCGGACCAAGCCCGCGCCTTCCTGGAAGCTGTGCGGGGCAGCCGTCTGGAAGCCGCGTACACCTCAGCCGTGGCCGTAGGGCTTCGGCAAGGTGAGATTCTCGGTTTGCAGTGGCCGGACCTGAACCTCGAAACCGGCAGCCTCACGGTGCGTGCCGCTCTGCAACGGGTGGAGAAGAAACTTGTGCAGGTGGAGCCGAAGTCCGCCAGGAGCCGACGGACGATTCAGTTGCCGGCCGTGTGCGTGACCGCACTCGCACGCCACAAGTTGGACCAGGACCTTGAGCGCAAATGGGCAGGTACGCGATGGCAGGAAACCGGATACGTGTTCACCACCAGGATCGGCACGCCCATGGACCCACGCGACCTCTTGCGCGATTACTACGCGATCACCAGGCCGAAGCCAAAGAAAGGCCAGCCGGAACCGGCGAAACTCAAGTTTCCCGCCATCCGGTTCCACGACCTTCGGCACAGCGCCGCAACGCTATTGTTGGCGCAAGGTGTCAGCCCGCGATACATCACAGAACTGCTCGGACACTCCCAGGTGTCGTTCACTATGCAGACCTACGCACACGTCCTGCCCGAGGTCCAAAAGCAGGTTGCTACCAAGATGGACGAAATTCTTGGACCGCAGCCCGTTGCTACCACGGTTGCTACCAAACCTGTTCCGGAGAGGGTCGTTTGAGTTGTATGTTGTTGATTCTATAGTGCGCCCGGACAGATTCGAACTGCCGACCTTCTGGTTCGTAGCCAGACGCTCTATCCAGCTGAGCTACGGGCGCAGAGCGCAAATACCAACTCTTACACTGTAGCCAAGGCGGCTGGCCGGCGCAACTCCTTCCCCGGGGGCCTCGGGGGCCACCGGGGGGCCGTCGGGGTTCGTTGAAGACACTGAAGACTCGTCACTCCCAACTCTCGCCTGGCACCGCCATTCTGACACAATGGGCAGTGACCGCAAACATGGAACGCCTCTACTACGCCGACTCCTACCTGCGCGCATTCACGGCGCAAATCGTGAAGACATCCGACGACGGTTGCACCATTTACCTCGACCGCACCGCCTTCTATCCCACCTCGGGGGGACAGCCGTATGACCTCGGTGCCATCCGCGGCGTCCCGGTTCAGGATGTGATCGACGAGGGGGACCGGATTGCGCACCGCCTCGGGTCACCCCTGGCGGCGGGGGCCGTCGAGTGCGCGATCGACTGGAGCCGACGCTTCGACCACATGCAGCAGCATACCGGGCAGCACCTGCTTTCCGCCGTCTTCGAAGAACTGCTTTCGCTGACGACCGTCAGCTTCCACCTGGGTGCCGAGAGTTCCACCATCGATCTCGAGGCGGGCGGTATCGAGCCGCGCCATCTGGCCGAGGTCGAGCGGCGGGCGAACGATCTCGTCTTCGAGAACCGCATCGTGTCGGTCTCTTTCCAGCAGTCGGACGAGGTTGCGGATTTGCGCAAGCCCTCCGAACGCGAGGGCACGCTACGCATCGTCAGCATCGACGGTGTGGATCGCAGCGCGTGTGGCGGCACCCACGTCCGCAGCACGGGAGAAATCGGTGCCGTGCTGATCCGTAAGCTGGAGAAGGTGCGGCAGACCACCAGGGTGGAATTCCTGTGCGGGGGGCGGGCCGTACGGCGGGCGCGCGCCGACTATGAAGCGCTGGCCAGTGCGGCGCAACTGTTCTCAGCGCCCCTGGATGAGGTGCCGGCGCTGGTCGCGGCGCAGTTGGACGCCGTGCGCATTCAGGAAAAGTCGCGGCGAAAACTGGAGCTTGACCTGGCCGCCTTTCGCGGGAAAGAACTCTACGAACAGACGGCGCCCGGTGCGGACGGCCTGCGCCGCGCGGAGCGGCGGCTCCCGAGCGGCAATCTGGAGGAACTCCGCGCCGTCGCACAGAGCTTCACCGCCCAGCCGAAGGCCGTGTTCCTGGGGATCGTCACCAATCCGCCTTCGCTGTTGCTGGCCGCGTCGGCGGATTCCGGAATCGACGCCGGGCACGTCGTGAAAGCCGCACTCGCTGAAGCTGGCGGGCGCGGCGGGGGCACGGCCCGTATCGCCCAGGGCAGCCTGCCTACCGCCGCGGTGCTGGCGCAGGCGCTGGCAAAGATCTCAGCCTGACCCAGCCTTCCCGGCAGCCGACGCGGCAACTGGACCGGTTCGTGGCGTTTCGCGTATCACCGTTTTCGCGTGTCACTAACGAGTGGGCCGGATGTATCGCGCTCACAAGCTGTCGATACTTATGGCTGCCCATTCGAGGAACGGATCGCCCGCGGAGCCTGCCGCCAACCAATTTGTTTGGACGCATACCGATCGGAATGCTCAGCCGCTGTCACGCCATAGCGGCCGGGAACCGCCGCGGAACCGGCCGGCACGAAGCCTCCCGTTCCGACGACGCCTGCGCTTGGATAGCGCAGGTCATGTTCGGCGCGAGCGAAGCGTTGGTCTGCGTTTTCCCGCAGGCGGAGTTCCTTCAACTGGGGACGCTGCTGGAGCGCCTGGCGGATGAGGTCGGCAACCTGGGTTCGATTGTTGAACTGAGCCAGGCGCAACTGAATCTCACTTCGGCGCAGATTGCGAACACCACGGCCACGTACGACTATCAGGTCCAACGCGTGCTTGTCGATTACCAGGCCGGCGTTCTGCTATAAGCTTCTGTCAAGAAATGACCGTTCTATCCCGGACAACGGCCGCGTTGACCCGAGGAAGACGGAACCAGCCGGCGAGTCATTTCCGACGCGGAGACACGGATCCGCGGAGTATTCACGCGGTGGGACTCCGGGTTCGCCGGGGGGCGGCTGCTCGGAATGGGCTGCCAGGGCGGCCGGGCCGTTACCACCCATAGAGTTTTCTGGCATTGTCGCGCAGCACCATGCGAGCCAACTCGGATGCGCGCGCGCGTGTGATTTCGCCGTCGCGCAGCATTCCGGTGAGCGCGATAGCCAGTGCCTGGCGCCCGTTGCGCGCGGCGATCCACCCCGATTCCTCCCACCCCAGTTGGTCGCTGTACGGGTAGGCGTCTGTCGCGAACATCACCTTCTCGGGAACGAACTCCAGCCACTCGCGGATGGATCCCGCCAGTTCGATCGGTTCCAATACCAGCGACTGCGCCGAGTAATCCAGGTATGCGTTCGGCTTTGTCAGCAAGGCCGTGATCTCTCGCGTGAACGGCCACCCGCCATGCACCATCACGATGTTCGTGCGGCGCAGTCCGGGGTCATTCAGCACCGGCTCGAGCAGCAGGGGATTCGCGCCCGCCACGTCGAAATATCCTCCCGCGCCCGCCATGGTATGAAAGTGAACCGCCATGCCCAGCCGGCCGCATTCGGCGGCGATGTAGCGGAAGAGGAAATCCTGGAGCGGCTTGTACTCCGCTTCGGATGGCGCGGTCTTGCCGGCGAACTCACGGTAGATGCGCTCCGCCGTCGAGCGCTCCACGGCATCGAACGCCAGCGACCGCAAGTATGCGGCTTCGAATTTCTCCGCCACCGCGCCGCCGGCCTTCTGGCGCTCGAGCGTCGGGGTTACGACCCGCGAGAGGTAGTCGCCGAGCGTCGCCGGCGGTGCCGCGATGCCGGCACCTTTCAAGTAGCGTTTCAACAAGGCGTCTTCCAGAGCGAAGAACGCCTTGCGGTCCGGGTTGCGCGCCGCCAGCCTGGCGTTGTCGAGCGGGAACAGGAGCGCATCGGCATACGGCACCCAGCGGAAGCGCGGCGGCTGGATGCTGCTCCCCATTTCCACGCGATTCGCCAACATGGTTTCCACACCCATCTGGTCGAGAACCCACGACGGGTACTGGTCGCCCTTTTCCTGCATGGTGCGGGCCTTGGGAGTCGAACCATAGAGGGCGTGCGCCGCGTCAAGGAGTGCCGGCACACCGGGCCGGACGTTCACCGGGTCCGATTGCGGCTCCATGTTATCCACCGGGAGGGCATCGAATCCGCGATCGGGCGCGTCGCCCGGAGGCACCACGCGGACCGGATGAGCGTGATTGTCGATGGCACGGATGCTCTGGATCTCGGAAACGAGGCCGGGATCGGCCGCCGCCGGCCGCGAAGGCGCACATCCGCCCAGGAGGCAGATGAGCACAGGCAGCAGGAGCCCCGCGGAGTTCTTCATACCCTCGAATGGTAATCCAGGACCGCTCCCGCCCGGGGCCATCCAATCCGCGGCGGCGCCTGGCCAGCCGCGGTGGATGAAATCAGTCGACCGCTGTTTTAAATTTGACGCGAAGCCGCAGAGCCGCCGAGAGCGACCTCAGCGTCCCAGTGACTCCGCGTCCAAGACTCGGCCAAGTTAGAAATGCACCCGCAGCCCGAACTCCATGTTCCGCGGTGTGCCCGTCTGCCCGGTGATCCTTCCGAACGAGGTCGGCGATGTAATCGACAGCGACGGATTCCCCATCACCACATGATTCATGATGTTGGTGATCTGGAAGCTGAGCGTCGCGCCCAGCCGCCCTTCATTCAAGATGCTGATATCTTTGGCGATGGCCGCATCCAGGTTCCAGCGTGGCAGACCGCGAAGGACGTAGTAACCGCCGCAGCTCGTGTCGATCCCGAGAATGCATTTGCGGAACTGCTTCACCACCGCGGATGGGTCGGCAAACATGTTCACGCCCTTGGGATTGTTGGTGCCCACGCCGCTCGACCCGGCGACGTCGTAGTGCGCCGAGGTCCCGCCGGTATAGGGCAGCGCGGCCACAGCATTCTCCGACGTGGCGGTGGTTGAAGCCGGGGGAGTGGCTTCGCCGAATGCCTGGCAGCCCGTGCAACTGCCCTCGCTGAAGGTCGGCGAAATTCCCTGTCCGCTCTGCGCCGTGAACAGGGGTGAGATCACCCATCCGCCCAGGAGGTGTCCCACGATGCCGCGCCCGTGTACCAGCGAGCTCGACTGCCAGAACAAGGCCACGTTGTAGACCAGCTTGATGTCGAAGTTCTGCGGCCCGTAGTTGGCCTGCATGTTCCAGACGTCCAGGGCCGTATTGCTGCTGTTGTACTGCGCCAGGCCTGCCGTGCCGAGCGAACGGCCCCAGGTGAAGTTGGAAACCGCCGTGGCGCCGTGCCAGTCGCGCATGCGATACGTGACGAACAACGCGTTGTAGTTGCCCGACCCGAAGCTGGTGGTGGTGTTGATCGCCGTGCCCTGGCTGTTGGTCAACTCCGGCAGGTTCTGGCTGATCATGCTGCGCGGGAGTGTCCACGAGGGCGCGCGATACATGGCCTGCCAGAAGTCCGAGACCGCGCTGTTGCGGATCAGCGACGTGTTTTTCGATGCGGCCGCCGCCGTGCAGTTGGCGTATCCTTTGCAGTACGCCGACCCCGCGCCGCCGAGGGCCGACTCGAAGAACGGCTGTGCCTGGAGATTGGCGGCATTCATCCCCGAGTTCACGACGGAGTTGTACAGGTATCCCCATGCCTGCGAGAACCGCTGGCCGTCCATCGTGGTCATGTACGGCACCGCATCCAGGTTGATCTCCTGAAACTCATTGCGGATAATCCGGCCGATGTAGCCCACCTCGATGGCCGATTTCGCTCCGATCTGCCGCTGCACTGTCAGGCTGATGCCATCCGTGCGCTCCGGCCGGTAGTGCGGGTCGAGAACGGTGGCGTCGTTGGCGGGCGCGAGCCCACCGATGCCGGCCAGATACGGCTGCGCCAGCGTTTTCGAAACCGGCGGCAGCGGCGCGCTCATGCCGTCTACGCCGATGCGAAACACGTCGCTGGGGTCTACCGCGTTGGTGCCCAGGCACTCCATATCCTTACTGGGACCATTGCATCCCACGGCCTGGAGGAGCCCGGGACCGAGTAGCGGCACGAGCACCAGGTTGACGCCGTTCAGACGCCCGGAAATGCGGCTATAGCCGCCGCGGATCACGGTCTTCCCGCTGCCCAGCAGTTTGCCCAGAAGGCCCGAGTCGAAATTTGGATTCCAAGCCGCCGACACGCGCGGGCTGAAGCCGCCGTAGAACGGATAATACGGATACTTCGTCCCTTTGCCCACGTTCGTCACGGATGCGAATCCGAGGATCGGGTTATAGGCGTCTCCCGCCAGAGCCGATCGTTTCCGCTGCGCCAGGTAGTCGGCGGCATCCACCAGGGCGCCGTCCTGGTAGGTGAGAGCGATCTGTTTCCCGTTGATCTCATAGGGCGGCATTTCGAGACCGTAGGATAAGCCGTAGGTCACCGTCAGCGACTTCTTCATGTGCCACGTATCGCTGAAGTAGACGTCGTAATACGGAATGATGCTCTGGTCGAAAGCCACGCTGCCTACCGGCTGCAGGTTGAAGTCGTTGCCGGCGCGGGTGTACGCCACCTGCGGCTGATTGACCAGACCCAGGACCTCCGAGTAGGCCACCTGGTACGCCGAATACTGGTTCGAAGGAACCGTGCTGGGGATGTATGGCGAGTTGGTCCAGTTGATGCCCGCGTTGTTGATCTGGTAGACGATCTGGTTGTTCACACCCTGGCCGTTGTCAGTCCGCATGTGGTAGTTGAAGTTGCGCTGGTACGAACCGCCGAACTGGAAGAGGTGGTTGCCCTTGATCATGGTCAGGTCGTCGCGGATCATCTTGTCCTGGCCGTCCCAGAAGCGCTGCCGGATGTTCTGCGTGTTGACGTTGTAGGGAATCAGGGCGTTGGTGCTCTCGCCGCCGATCTCTACCGCGCCGCCCAGTCCCTGAAGCTGCGGCGGAGCATTCGAACTGCCCCACTGCCAGAAGTTGCGGGTGTAGCTGAAGCGGAATTCGTTGGTTACCGTGGGCCGGATGTTGGTGGTCAGCCCAGCCGACCAGAACGACGGAAGCTGGGGGCGTGGCGCGCGCGCCGCCGGCTGTCCGAGCGCGTCGCCCGGCAGCACGCCGCCGATGTCCACCTGGTTCGTGGTCAGGTTGACCAGTTTGGTGAACCGATAGGTGCCGAAGAACCGCCAGTTAGTCCCGAAATCGTGGTCGATGCGCGCTACGTACCCGTTCGAGGTAAGTGGCGCGCGAATCGTCGACAGGTAGCCGAACGTATTGTGCAGGTCCCCCTGGTTCGTGAACTCGTTCGCGAGCGGCATCTGCTTGTCCCAGATCTGCTTCACGATGGGGTTCAACCCGATGCCGCGTGGGTCGCACAATCCCGACCCGCACATCGCCGGCTGATAGGTCTGGCCCGCAACCGTCACCGGCACCGGATTCAGGTTGTAGGCAATCCACTGCCCGGCCGAGTTCGGAATCTGGATCACGCCCGCCCGCATCAGCTCCGAAGGCACCGTGCGTTCATAGGTCGCCACGTTGGGAAACCGGCTGCCCTCGTAGTTGAAAAAGACGTAGGTTTTGCCGCCGAGAACCTTGGGAGTCAGCGGCCCGCCGACGGCGGCGCCGAAACGGCTCCGGTGGTTGGAAGGCAGCGGCGTATACGGCAACCCTTGGGATGGCGTGTGGTTGTTGGCCCAACTGTTGGCTGCGCCGAGGTTGGTGGCAAAGTAGTAGGCGTATCCCGAGCCGTGGAACTGGTTCGTCCCGCGCTTGGTCACCATCTGCACGTTGCTGCCGATGGAGCTGTTGAAGTCTGCGCCCTGGTTGAACGTCTGGACCCGGAACTCTTCGATGCTCTCCACCGGCGTGGGAATCACGCCCGAAGGCGCGCTGTTGGTCTGCGACCCACCCAGCCCGGTGAAGTTGACCTGGTACCCGGTGGTGTTCCCCGCCATGTCGTCGGAGATGTTGCCCCCGTCCAGGGTGTAGGTGTTCTGGTCCACGTATGCCCCCGCGGTGAACCCGGTCGGGGAGACGCCCGGCTGCAATACCGCCAGCGTGGAAACATCGCGGCCCAGGTTTGGCAGGTGCAGGAGCGCATCGCTGTTCAGCGAGGTCCCCACCGTGGCATTGGTGACTTGCAAGTCGGCTCCCACGGCCGCCGAGACTTCCACGGTGGTGGTCGTACTCCCGACCTGCAAGGTGGCGTTGACCGTCAGGGTGGTACCGATCTCCACCTTTTGGGCCGTCACGCGGAATACCGTGAAGCCTTCCTTGCTGAATGAAATCCGATAGGTGCCCGAAGGGACGTTTACCACCACATATCGCCCCGTGTCGTTGGTGAGTACAGTCAGACTCGAGTTGGTGGCGCTATCGATGAGCTTGACCTCCGCCCCAGCGATGGCCGCGCCCTGCTGGTCCGTCACCAAGCCGGTGACGGTGCTGGTTGAAGTGGCTTGTGACCAGGCCGGCGTACCGCTGCAGACGAGTAATCCCAACAGCAGCATCGACAACCCGAAGATATACGCAATACGAGCCGCGTGGCCGTATCCCAGAGCAGACCCCATGCGCCCCTCCTTGTGTTACGTAGGCCGAAGAAATACTCGTAGGCCGCAAAATTTTAGAGAAAAACCCCTGACCCGTCACGGCCTCGCAGCAAACAACCAACAATGGATCGGATTCTAGAGGCTCTTCCTGTGGATGTCAAGCATTTAACGATAGAAAAAATGAATCGTTCGGATAATGACCCGGTCCTGGAAGGCTGTTACAACTCGTTACGTTCCGTCGCATCCGGGGGGGCATCCATGAAATTAGGAGGTGAGAAATGTTGAAAAAAATAGGGCTGTCGGTTGTCGTCCTGGCGGCGATGCTGCTGGTGGCGATTCCATCTCCGGCAGGCGCCCAGGTCCGCTTCGGGATCACTTTCGGGACGCCGGGCTATGTTTATGTCAATCCTGTGAATCCTTATGCATACGGTTACTACTCTCCCTATTCCTATTACTACCCACAGCCATACTACCGGTATCCCTGGTATGTTTCCCCTTACAGCTATGGCCGGCACGATCATGATCACTATCGCGATTACGACCGCCACTATCGTGACCACGACCGCCACGAGAGAAGGGAGCACGAATTCCACGAGCGGGGCGAACACAGCCGCGGCGATGGCAACCACCGGTAGCGCTGACTCAGTTTGAATCGGGTCACAGGCCCAAGCCCATGTTCAGCGCCGGCTGGAGACTGGGGGTAGTGGCGCTCCGCCAATATGGTTCAAATCTGCATCTCGCGTTGCTATGCTGTGTGGTTACCGGGCTTGCCAGGCCCCGGGCAACAATCGGCTGGGGCCGTCTGCTCCGGAACAGGAAAGGGAGAGCGTATGCTCTACACGAGACGAGATGTCGGAAGAATCGCCATGGCCGCCGCGGCGGCGCCCGGGCTCATCGCGGCTAAACCGAATTCGGTTTTCGGCGGAGTGCAGATCGGCGTCATCACCTACAGCTTCCGAGCGCTGCCTAGCAGCGCGGAGGAGGTCCTGAAGTATTGCCTCGATTGCGGCATCAGCGGGATCGAGTTGATGAGCAATGTGGCCGAGAGCTATGCCGGCTCGCCCGCAACCTCCGGACCGGGCGGACAGCGCGGACCCGGCGGCGGTCTGAGGCGCGGACCTGCCGGGGGACCGGGCGGCAGCCCGCAGGGCCGCGGCCGGGCGCCGTTATCACCGGAGCAGCAGGCTGCCCGCCAGAAGGCGGCCGAAGAACTGAAACAGTGGCGGCTATCTGTATCCATGGGCAAGTACAAAGCCTTCCGGAAAATGTATGAGGACGCCGGAGTCAAGATCTACGCCTTCAAGCTGCCGCCCACGATGGCGATGTCCGACCAGGAATATAACTACATCTGGAACGTAGCCACGACTTTGGGCGCGAACCACATCACCATGGAGCTGCCCACCGACGACAACCTGCTCCAGCGCGTCGCCGATTTCGCCGCGAAGCGCAAACTGCGGATCGCGTTCCACACCCACGGCCAGGGCGGCGCGTCCGGATTCGACAAAGTGCTGGCCGCCTCCGCGTACACCGCGCTCAACTTCGATGTGGGCCACTACTACGGCGTCAACGGCCAGTCGCCCGTACCGCTGGTCGAGAAGTATCACGAGCGCATCGCCAGCTTGCACCTGAAAGACCGCAAGGGACCGCAGAGCGCGGGTGAGAACAGCGGACCCGGCGGCGGGGGCCCGAACATGCCGTGGGGGCAAGGCGAGACGCCACTCAAAGAGATCCTGCAATTGATGAAAAAGCAGAAGTACAAGTTCCCCGGCAGTATCGAATACGAGTACAACACGCCGGAAGGATCCGACGTGGTGTCCGAAGTCAAGAAATGCGTGGCGTTCTGCAAGCAGGCGTTGGCATAATCCATCGCGATGCTCCGGACGGCGCGGCGGCACTCGCGGCCCGTCCGGAGCGATGGCGGCCCGGATGGGCCGGGCGCCCGGCGGTCCCGGCGGTACCCGGCACTGCGAGCCCTCGGCGGTCCTGCTAAGATGTTAGTTACCTACTCTCCCTGGAGGAACAGCCCAACTTGAGTTCTGCCATTCTCGCCTTGGAAGACGGGTCGGTCTTCGAGGGCAGGAGTTTTGGCGCGCCCGCCGAACGCTCCGGAGAGGTCGTCTTCAATACGGCCCTCACCGGCTACCAGGAGGTTTTCACCGATCCCTCTTATGCCGGGCAGATCGTGATTCTCACCAACCCGCAGATCGGCAACTACGGGACGAATGTGGAGGACAGCGAGGCGGAGCGGCCATACATCGAAGGACTCGCAGTTCGCGAGTTCTCCCATGTCGCGAGCAACTGGCGTTCGGACGCGGAAGCCGGCGAGTTCCTGTGCCGCGCGGGCATTCCCGTGATTTCCGGACTCGATACCCGCGCTCTGGTGCGGCACCTCCGCAGCCGGGGTGTCATGCGGGGTGTGCTCTCGGCCATCGAGTCCGACCCGCAGAAACTCGTGGACAAGGCGCGCACCATCCCCACCATGGTCGGGCTCGACCTGGCCAGCCGCGTCACGACGCCGGAGTCATACGAATGGGATCGGCCGGTGGAGGGGTGCTCGCCCTCGGAGGTGATCGCGCGCCGGGAGGAGCCGGCACTGCACGTGGTGGCGTACGACTTCGGGATCAAGCGAAATATCCTGCGGCGGCTGTGCCAGGTGGGCTGCCGTGTCACCGTTGTCCCCGCCCTTACGTCCGCCGAAGAGGTGCTCGCGCTGAACCCGGATGGGGTGTTCCTGTCCAATGGCCCAGGCGACCCCGAGCCGCTCCAGACCCAGGTGGGAAACATCCGCAAGCTGATCGGCCGCAAGCCGATCTTCGGAATCTGCCTCGGCCACCAGTTACTGGGCCTGGCCGTGGGAGGCAAGACCTACAAGCTGAAGTTCGGACATCGGGGCGCCAACCATCCCGTGCGCAACGAAATCACGCGCAGGGTGGAGATCACCTCTCATAACCACGGCTTCGCGGTCGATCCGGACTCACTCGACCTGAAACAGGTGGAGGTGACGCACGTGAACCTGAACGACGGCACCCTGGAAGGGTTCCGGCATCGCAGCTACCCCGTCTTCTGCGTGCAATACCACCCCGAGGCGGCGCCCGGGCCGCACGATTCGCATTACCTTTTTGACGAGTTCGTGAAACTCATGAGCGGGAAATAGGATGCCCCGACGCACCGATCTCCATCGCATCCTCATCATCGGGTCCGGCCCGATTGTCATCGGGCAAGCCTGCGAGTTCGACTACTCCGGCACCCAGGCGGCCAAGGCGCTCCGGGCAGACGGGTACCAAGTCGTGCTGGTGAATTCCAATCCCGCCACGATCATGACCGATCCGAACCTGGCGGACCGGACCTATGTCGAGCCGCTCACCGCTCCTTATCTCGAAGAGATCATCCGCCGGGAGCGCCCCGATGCGTTGCTCTCGACGGTGGGCGGACAGACGGGGTTGAACCTGGCGGTCGAACTGGCGGAGGCCGGAGTGCTCGAGCGGTACAACGTCGAGTTGATCGGCGCCAGGCTGGACGCGATCAAGAAAGCCGAGGACCGACTCCTGTTCAAGGATGCCATGCGGAAGATCGGGCTGGAGACTCCGCAATCCCAACTGGTGAACGGGATATCGGCCGGGCGCGAATTCGCCCTGCACATCGGGTATCCCTGCATTCTCCGTCCCAGCTTCACGCTGGGTGGCACGGGCGGCGGCATCGCCTACAACGAAGAGGAGCTGAACGAGATCCTGGAGCGCGGGCTGGCGCTTTCACCGGTCCACGAGGTGCTCATCGAGGAGAGCGTGCTGGGGTGGAAGGAGTTCGAACTGGAGGTGATGCGCGACCTCGCCGACAACTGCATCATCATCTGTTCCATCGAGAACTTCGATGCCATGGGTGTGCACACCGGCGATTCGATCACGGTGGCACCCGCCCAGACACTGACCGATCGCGAGTACCAGATGATGCGCGACGGCGCCATTCGCTGCCTCCGTGAGATCGGTGTGGACACCGGCGGCTCCAACGTGCAATTCGCCATCAACCCGGTGAACGGGCGGATGGTGATCATCGAGATGAATCCGCGCGTATCGCGCAGTTCCGCTCTGGCGTCCAAGGCCACGGGGTTTCCCATTGCGAAAATCGCCGCCAAACTCGCGGTGGGCTACCGGCTGGATGAGATTCGGAACGATATCACGCGCAAAACGCCCGCGTGTTTCGAACCCACCATCGATTATGTGGTGGTCAAGATTCCCAAGTGGGCCTTCGAGAAGTTTCCTGGCGCCGACCCCACGTTGGGAACCCAGATGAAATCGGTGGGGGAGGTGATGGCGATCGGCCGCACCTTCAAGGAGGCGCTCGGAAAGGGACTGCGCAGCCTTGAAACCGGCAGGGCTTTTGGCTCGGAGCGATTCGAGAAGAGCCTCATCCACAACAAGCTCATCATCCCCACACCCGATCGGTTGCCTTACATCCTGTTCGCCATGGCCAACGGCTTCGGCGTGGAGGAGATCCACGAGCTTACCGCCATCGACCCCTGGTTTCTGGAGCAGATCAAGGAGGTGGTGGACCTGGAAGCGGAGCTGGCCGGCGCATCGCTGGCAAACGGCACCACCGAGACGCTGCGCCGCGCCAAGCGCTGCGGCATCTCGGATATCCAACTCGCGAGGATGTGGGACGCCACGGAAATCGCCGTCCGCGAGCGGCGGATGGAACTGGGCATCCGTGCGGTTTTCAGCCGGGTGGATACCTGCGCGGCCGAGTTCGAGAGCTTCACACCGTATCTGTACTCGTGCTACGAGACATCCTGCGAGGCTGACCCCGCCGCCCGTCGAAAGGTAATGATCCTCGGCAGCGGGCCGAACCGCATCGGACAGGGTATCGAGTTCGACTACTGCTGCTGCCACGCGTCGTTCGCGCTGCAGGAGTTGGAAATCGAATCGATCATGGTCAACTGTAACCCGGAAACGGTGTCCACCGACTACGACACCAGCGACCGGTTGTATCTCGAGCCACTGACCCTGGAGCACGTGCTGAATATCTGCGACACCGAGAAGCCGGATGGCGTGATCGTGCAGTTCGGCGGCCAGACGCCGCTGAATCTCGCGCTGCCGCTAAAACGCCTCGGAATCCCGATCATCGGGACGGATCCGGAAAACATCGACCTGGCCGAGGATCGCAAGCTTTTCGGCAAACTCCTCGACGATCTGCGCATCCCCTGCCCGTCAAACGGCACGGCGACGAGCGTCGAGGAAGCCTGCGGGGTGGCGGCGCGCATCGGCTACCCCGTGCTGGTGCGGCCGAGTTACGTGTTGGGCGGCCGCGCCATGGTGATTGCGTACGACGAAGAGATGGTACGGGAGTACATGCGTGAGGCGGTAACCTTCTCCCAGGAACGGCCGGTGCTGGTGGACCGTTTTCTGGAGGACGCTACCGAAGTCGACGTGGATGCGCTTGCCGACGGGCACGACGTCCTCATTGCCGGCATCATGGAGCACATCGAAGAAGCCGGCGTACACTCGGGCGACAGTTCCTGCGTGCTGCCGCCGCAGTCGCTGCCCGCCGCCTCCATTGCAACCATCCAGGACTACACCGTGCGGCTCGCCAGGGCACTGAACGTAATCGGACTGATGAACGTGCAGTACGCGATCCAGAACGGCACGGTCTACGTGCTCGAGGTGAACCCGCGCGCCTCCCGCACGGTGCCCTATGTGAGCAAGGCCACCGGCGTGGCACTTCCCAAGATTGCCGTGGGCCTGATGTGCGGCCGCAAGCTGAAGGACTACGACCTTCCCTCGGGAACGCTGTCGGTTCCGCAGGATTTCGTGAAATCGCCGGTATTCCCGTTCAACAAGTTCCCGGGCGTCGACCCGGCCCTTGGCCCGGAGATGCGGTCCACGGGCGAAGTGATGGGTGTGGGAGTGAACTTCGGCGAGGCATTCCTGAAGGCGCAGATCAGCGCCGGCACGCCGCTGCCCGAAGCGGGGACGGTCTTCATCAGCGTGAACGATCACCACAAGCCGGAAGCGGTGGACGTAGCCCGCCGTTTCGCCGGGCTCGGTTTCCGGCTAGTGGCGACCCGCGGCACCGCCTCCGTAATCCGCGCCGCGGGCCTTCCCTGCAGAACGGTGTTCAAGATGAATGAGGGACGTCCCAACGTGGTCGACCTGCTCAAAGGCAGGTCGATTCAACTCGCGATCTACACCACGGCGGGCGCGCCGGCGTTCCTGGACGAGAAGGCCATCCGGCGCAGCGCGGTCATGTACCGCGTGCCCTGCATCACCACCATGAGCGGGGCGCGAGCGGCGGCGGACGCGGTGGCCGCGCGGGTACGGGATCCCATCCGGGTATGGAGTCTGCAGGAGATCCACGCCAGCCGCGACAGCGTGGGGACCACCGCGGACCAGGCGGATTGAGGCTACCCGAGGGGAGTTCGGTTGGAATGTTGTTGCGCCCAGACACGAAAACCCGGCGGGAGGATCGCTCACCGCCGGGCCAAGTCGTTCTGATTTGACCCTGTATTTGTAACTTCCTGGTCCCCTTCGCAACGGGGCAGGGTCAGTTCCACTATATCACTCTATGGTCGCCTTCCGGATGTAATCGAGGCGCGGAAAACTGGTCGCCAGGTATTCGTTCCCCCGGGTCTCGATCTTCGACGGATCGGGGCCTTGGCCACCCATGGCAGGCATGTCGCCGTACGAGCTGTAAAGCCTCTCGACCACATCCATTCCCGTTACCACCTTGCCGATCGGCGCGAAACCATCCTTGTCGAGCGCCGCGTTATTCCTGAGGTTGATGAACAGTTGCGTCGCGCGCGTGTTCGGACCTCCCGTGGCATAGGTCACGGTGCCTTTGATGTTGCTCCACCGCACCGGGTCGTCGGGCAGGTTGGCGTTCATCCACAACCGGTTCAGCTTGGGGTCGCCACTGATGCCGAACTGCACGATGAAGTTGCGCACGTACCGGAAAAACCGGTCGCCGTCGTAGAAGCCGGTTTTCACGAGTTCGTAGAAATGGTCGGCGCCCCTTGGCGCCCAGTCGCGGTGGACCTCGATGACGACCGGACCCTTGGAGGTGTCCAGGTTGACCCGAAACAGGTCTGGCGCCTGCTCCTTTTTGGGAATGGCGGGTGCCGCTTCTTTCTTAACCTCTTCCTTCGCCTCTTCCTTCTTGGCCGTCTCGTTGGACGAACAGCCGATCAGCGCCATGCACGCCGCGGCGCCGAGTACCGTTGCCAGAGGTTTGCGCATCGTCCACTACAGTATGCCATTCTGGGGACAGGCGCAATCCATGGCTGCTTACGACGATTTCGCCTGGTTTTATAACCGGTATTGGAGCGATGAGTTTCACGACCTGGCGTTCCCGATCCTGGAGCGGATCTGGCTCGCGCGGGTCGCGCCGGGCGCCCACATTCTCGATGTCTGCTGCGGTACCGGCCACCTGGCGGGCCTGCTAGCGGCCCGCGGATATCACGCCACGGGTGTCGATATCTCGGAGGCCATGATCCGCCATGCCCGGGAGAATGTTCCCCCGGCCACGTTTCACGTGGGCAACATCGCGGAGGTCCGTCCGGCGGGACGTTTCGACGCCGCCGTGTCCACATTCGACAGCCTCAACCACATCCTCTCTCCGGCGGAACTGGAGGCCGCATTCCGAAACACCGCGGCAGCGCTGAAGCCGGGCGCCCTGTTCGCCTTCGATATGCTGTTCGAGGACGCCTACCAGACGCATTGGGGGGAGTCTTTCGCGCTGGTGCGCGACTGCCATGTCCTCACCATCACGGGATCCGGATACGATTTCCGCAACCGTCTGGCCCGGTGTACGATTACCATGTTCCGGCTTCTGGAGGGCGTGTGGCAGCGGTCGGACGTCGTGATTCAGGAGCGGTGCTATACGCCAGACGAGATTGACGCCGCGCTCCGCCCGGCGGGATTCGGTGAAGTCCTGTGCTACGCAGCCGCCGACCTGGGCATGGGGGGACAACTCGGCGAAGGGCGAACGTTCTTCGTCGCCACCCGGCTGTGAGCGGATCTTACGACGCCACGGCCTGGAGCCGCTCGAAATTCCGCAGATAGGCGCCGAACATGCGATCCGTCAGGCCCACGTGGTTCTTCAGCCACGTGGCCAGGTATTCCGCCAGTTCCAGGGCTACGCCCTCACCGTCCTGCGCGAGGGATTCGGCGAACTTGCGGACCCGCCGCCGCGCGCCATCGTGCTGCCGCTTGTGCCACGCATGGATCGGATAGCGGGAGGACCGCATCAGCCGCTCCTCGTGGGAAAAATGGTCGTCCATGCTCGCGACAAGTGCCTGCACGATCGCATTCAGACGCTCCGCGCCGGCGCCCGCAACGATCGCTTCCTGGAGTTCGTCACCGAGCCGAAACAGCGCCCGGTGTTCGGCGTCGATCTCGGGAACAAACGCAGCGTGCACTCTGGTCCACTTGAACATTCGCACCATGCTCCAATTCTAGCGCTGTTCCGGAGTTTAAGGGCCGAAACTGGCCGTAATGGTCCGGATAGTCTGTCCGGACCGGGCGAGGCGGCAGCAGCTCACCCGACGATTGCCGGTTGCGGCGCGGGCTGTTTGTGCTTGCACTCCGCATTGGGGCACTGCCAGACCGGACCGGCTTTCAGCCACTTCTCCACCATGTACGGGCTGCCGCACTCGGGGCACTTCTCGGGCACGGGCTTTCCCCACGCGACAAACTTGCAGTCGGGATAGCGGTTGCACCCGTAGAATGTCTTCCCCTTGCGCGATCGCCTTTCGATGATCTCGCCTTCGGAGCACTCCGGGCACTTCACGCCGATCGTTTTCTGCTTCACGTACTTGCACTTGGGGTAGTTGCTGCACGCGGTGAATTCGCCGAACCGCCCGGATTTCAAGACCAGGTGATTGCCGCACTGCGGGCATTTTTCGTCGAGCGGCTGGTCGGCCTTTTTCTGCTGCCCGCCGATGGGTTTGGTGGTTTTGCAGTCGGGATATCCGGTACAGGCGTAGAAGGTGCCGAATCGGCCCTTCTTCAACACCATGGGCCGGCCGCAGTTCTCGCAGTACTCTTCATCGCCCTGCTCCGCCAGGTCCGCCTTGTCGACGTCCGGCAGATCGACCGTCAGTTCCCGCGTGTAAGTGCACTCCGGGTAGCCGGTGCACGCGATGAAACTGCCGTGCTTGCCCCACTTGATCACCAGGGGCTTGCCACACTTCTCGCAGATCAAGTCGGTGGGCTTTTCCATCCGCTTGATGTCGGTCATGTGCTCTTCGGCGTGCTTCAGGTCGCGTTCGAAGCGCTCATAAAACTCCGACATCGCGGTTCGCCAGTCGAGCTTGCCCTCTTCGATCTCGTCCAGCTCCTCCTCCATCCGCGCCGTATACTTCACCTCGAAGATGTCGTCGAAGCTCTCGAGCAGCAGGTCCGTCACCACCATTCCCAACTCGGTGGGTATGAAACGGCCGGCATCTTTCTTGACGTACTCCCGCTCCTGGATGGTGGAGAGGATGGAGGCGTAGGTGGAAGGACGCCCGACTCCATCGGCCTCCAGCCGCTTGACCAGCGTGGCTTCGTTGTAGCGAGGCGGCGGCTCGGTGAAATGCTGTTCGGGACGAAGCGCCTTCAATCGCAGGTGTTCGCCTTCGGTAACAGCCGGCAGGCGATGCTTCAGCTCTTCATCCTCTTCATCGGCCTGGTCCTTGCCCTCCTGGTAGACTTTCAGGAACCCTTCGAACTTGAGAACCGATCCGGTCGTGCGGAATATATATTCGAGACCGTTCTTTCCCGTGGCCGAAACGTCGATGGTGGTCTGGTCGTACAATGCCGGCAACATCTGCGACGCCACGAAGCGGTTCCAGATCAGCCGGTACAGCTTCATTTCGTCTTCGGCCAGGTGCCGCTCCACGACCTCGGGGGCATACGCCATGGAAGTGGGGCGGATCGCCTCATGCGCATCCTGGGCGTCTTTTTTCGACTTGTACACATTGGGCGCCTCGGGCAGGAAATCCTTGCCGTACCGCTCCGCCACGTATTGACGCGCGTCGGCAACGGCATCGTCGGAGACGCGTGTCGAATCGGTGCGCATGTAGGTAATCAGCCCCACCGCGCCTTCCTTGCCCATCTCCACGCCCTCGTAGAGACGCTGTGCCAGCCCCATGGTCCGCCTCACGCTGAACCGCAGCTTGCGCGCCGCCTCCTGCTGCAAGGTGGAAGTGATGAATGGGGCTACCGGGTTGCGCTTCTTTTCCCGCGTCCCGACGGACTTCACGATGTACGCGGCGCCGTCGAGCTGCGCCAGCACGTCGTCGGACGCCTGCCCGGAGCCGATCTCGGCGCTTTGATCGCCGATACGGATCAGCCGCGAGGTCAGCAGGGGCGGTTTCCGGGCGTGCAGGTCGGCATCGATGGTCCAATATTCCTTGGGAACGAACGCGCGGATCTCGCGTTCGCGTTCCACGATGACGCGCAGCGCTACCGTCTGCACGCGTCCCGCCGAGAGTCCCCGCCGCACCTTGTCCCAGAGCAGCGGCGAAATCTTGTAGCCCACCAGGCGATCGAGCACCCGGCGCGCCTGCTGCGCGTCCACCAGGTTGATGTTCACCTGGCCGGGGTGTTTGAAGGAATTCTCGATGGCGCGCTTCGTGATTTCGTTGAACATCACGCGGTAGATGCGCGGACCGTTTTTCTTCCCGTCGCGGAGCTCCTCCTGGAGGTGGAAGCAGATGGCCTCGCCCTCACGATCGGGGTCGGCCGCCAGGTATATGTCGTCCACATTCCGGGCGGTCTGTTTCAGCTCCGCAATGAGTCTTTTCTTGCCTTCGATGATTTCATAGCGCGGCTCGAAACCGCGGGCTACGTCTACAGCCAGGTCTCGTTTGGGCAGGTCCTTGATATGACCGAGTGAGGCTTTCACTACATACTGCTTGCCCAGGTACTTGTTGATGGTTTTCGCCTTCGCAGGCGACTCCACGATTACCAGAGCTTTGGGCATAATGGATATTCAGAATCGCGGCACTCTCAGCCGCGCAACGTCATGATTGCAGATTTCCCAGTTGAGAAGTTACCACACTTTGACAAAGTTCTTTCCCGGGAGTTGTTTCACCAGTCCCAACATCTCCAGCTCAAAAAGCGCGGCAATCAGCTCGGACGGCGAAGTATCCTCAATTCTTTCAAGCAGATCGTCCAAATGTATGGCGGCGTCCACCCGCAGGACTTCGAGTGCCCGTCGGGAGGCGGTACTCAGCTCCGGACCGTTTACTGATGCCGGTCCGCCGGTTTCCGTCGCACCCCCTTCCGAAAGAATTCTCTCGCGCCCCTGACTGATTAGATGCCGGCGGGATTCAGGTGGAAGCTCGGCGATCACGTCGTTCCAGTCCTGCACCAGCTTGGCGCCCTGTTTTATCAGCAGATTAGGCGCCCAACTGAGCTTCGAGGTGATATTTCCCGGCACTGCGAACACCTCGCGCCCCTGGTCCATCGCCAGTTTGGCGGTGATGGCCGAACCGCTGTACTGCGCGCCTTCCACGACGAGCACACCCACGCTCATTCCGCTGATGATGCGATTGCGGATCGGAAAGTTCTGCGGGAACGCCGTCGCACCCATGGGAAACTCGGAAACGATCAGGCCTTTGGCCGCTAACTCCGCGGCCAGTTTGCGGTTTTCCGAGGGGTATACCACATCCACTCCGCAGCCTAGAACTGCCACCGAGTCGCCGCCCGCAGCCAGCGCGCCCTTGTGAGCGGCGGTGTCTATTCCGCGCGCCATCCCGCTGGCCACGGCCAGGCCCGCGTGGGACAAGTCCGCCGCGAGCCGTTCCGCCACCGCCACCCCGTAGGGAGTTGGCCGGCGGGTGCCGACAATGCCCAGCATGAGCGACTGCAACAACTCCATCCGCCCGCGTACAAACATCACCGTGGGCGGATCGAAGATCTCGCGCAACGCCGGAGGATAGCGCGGATCACCGATGGTCACCAGCTCCGCGCCGGCTTCCACCATTCTCTGGTGTTGCGCCGCGGCGTCTTCGAACGTGCATCCGCTGGCGATGGATTGCGCCACCGCACCACTCACCCCCGCAGCCTCCAGTTCCGTGCGCGAGGCGCGAAAGATGGACTGTGGACTCCGGAATCGATCCAGCAGTTTTCCCGATGTGCGGGTGCCCAGGCCTGGCACCATTTTCAGAGCGAGCCAGTAGAGTTCCTCCTCCCGGCTCAGAACAGGCGATTGCATTGAGTGAGGCTGACTGTACACTACGCTAGCATAGTTGCAGGGCCGGACGCCTCGCGGCACCCACCCGGTCCGCCCGTGGCCCATGAAACAGGACGCATCCTTCTTCGCCGGCAAAGAGCCGATCCTCATTTACATCGCCAAAAGGCTGAACGACGCGCTGCGGCTGGAGAACCTGCTGAGCGCGGCCGGTGTGGATTACGGTGTGGAAGCCGACGAGTATCGCAGCGGCGTCGTCTTTCGCTCGGTGCGGGCGGGCGCGTTCTTCTACGTCCTCGCGGAATCCGTAAACGCGGCCCACGAGGTGATGCATCGCAACGGGTACACGCCGCACCGCGGGCAAGCTTCTGGAATTCCGGATCTCTGAGGTACTTCGGGTTAGTCGGACGCTTCGAGCAGCGTCACCGGCAGGCCGGCGGAGAAGACTTCGGCCACCGCGATGGAAGCCTTCCCCAAACGCCGCTCGGGCCGAATCATGCGGCCGGTCAGCACATCCCGGTAACAGTTCGACGGCAGGCTCCTGGGCAAAGGCAGCACGGTATCGGCCCAGGTTCCGTGCGCGACCGGCCATTCGCCGGTGGCGCTCAGCTTCAGGAAGAATCTCGCGGCTGCAGCGATCACCTGTCGGCCGCCGTGTTTTCTGGCGAATGCGAGGACGTGACCTTTCCGCTGCCCCGACGCCTCCAGAGGCAAATATTCGCCGGATAGAAACAGCTCGCTATGCGCCCGGCGATACCCGAGTACCCGGCTGGTCACATACAGCTTGATGCGGCCATCCTCCGGGGTCCGCAACAGTTCCCCAACCAGATCGGCGCGGTTGTCCTCATCCGCGCACTGGAGCGCACTCATCTCGTGCTTGAGACGTCCAAAATCGACCGGCCTGCGGTTGTCCGGATCGACCAGGGAGAAATTCCAGGTTTCACAGCCCTGATAGAAATCCGGCACACCGGGTGAGGCCGTCTTCAGCAGAACCTGCGACAACGAATTGTTCCTGCCGGCGCGAATGACGGGGTCAATGAAGGCACGGAAGTCCTGCAGGAAGGCGCTGCCATTGGAGTTATCCAGGACGCCGGCCACAAAGTCCCGCACAGCCTGGTCGTACGACTCGTCCGGGCTGATCCAACTGGTGTGCAGCTTGGCTTCCTTGAGGGCCTTGTCCATATAACCCTGAATCCGTCCGGTGAATTCGGCGTAATCTTCCGGATTCAAGGCGCTCATCGGCCACATGCCGGTCAAGGTCTGGTAGAGCAGATACTCGGCATTCCGGTCCGGCACGGTAATGCCGGCGATATGAGCCCGCTTGCCGGCATTCAGATCACTCCACCGGCGGACCGCGGCGTACCACTTCAGCGGAATCTCGGAGAGCACATTGAGGCGGGCACGGACATCTTCGCTGCGCTTCGTATCGTGGGTGGATGTCGCCAGCATGGCGCCCGGCCAGTGGCGCAGCCGGATTTCGTTCTTCCCGTGAAAGAACCTGGGTGTTATGCCGAAGCGACTGATATCGCCGCCGACTTCGTTGACCGACGCCAGCGGGTAATACCGGTAGAAGGCCGTGTCCTCGACGCCCTTGGCCATGACCGGCCCGGTCAACTGCTGAAATCGCATCACGAATAGCCGGCGTTCCACCTTTTGCTGCTCGGTGGTGCCTTCAGGATCTTCGAGCAGCAGCAGGGAACCGATGGCGTCGAACAACGATTCGCTGGTGGCCGCGTTGCGGGCCTTGGCCTCTTCGACCGCCCGTTGGATGTGCCGCCGGTCCTCCGGATCGGGCTGCGTCTGTTCCGCCGTGCTGTAGGTCCGGTACACCGGGAAACAGGCGATGATTTCACTCAAGGCAAACCTCAGCGCCTCGAGAGTGAAATCGCGCGAGTGCCGGTGCTGCTGGCAGATGCGGTCGAGCTGTCGCGCCAGGACGTTCAACTCGCTCGACATCGAAGCGCGCAAGATCAAGCTTTTCGACTCGTATGCCAGTTCTTCCAGGGACGACTTCCATCCCGTCCACCGCTCGTACAGGTTGTGAAATGTTCTCTTGCTGCCGGGGTAGATGAACAGGCCATTCAGGTAGTTGAGGAAGCCGTATCCGGTCGTGCCTTCGATCAGCCAGTTGTCGCGAAGCTCCTCATCGCCCGCAACAATCTTCTCGGCGAGGACAAAGAACCGCCGGTGTGCGGGCAGGCCGTCCGGCGGCTGGCAGTTCGCCTGGAGGTCTTCAAAATAGCGCGCCGGATCGAAGAGGCCGTCCGGATGGTCGACGCGCAGCCCGGTTATCCAGCCCCGGCGCACCAGGTCGAAGATCACCGCATGCGTCTCTTGAAAGACGACCGGGTCCTCGGTGCGGATGGCGGCCAGCTCATTGATATCGAAAAACCGTCGATAGTTGATTTCATCCGCCGCTACGCGCCAGAAGCTCAGGCGGTATGCCTGGTCGGACAGGAGACGCTCCAGAGTGTCGAAACTGGCTGGATCTCCCTTCCTCCCGTTGATCTTGTCAAGCGCCTCGGTGATACCAGTACGCACCGCCTCGCAGTTGCTCCGGAGAGTGGCGAGACGCCGTTTGATGATTTCCTTCTCGCGCTGGCGCTCGCGAATCCGATCCTGGTCGATCTCGGTTCGCAGGGGCAGATAGCCGAGCGCGGTGATGATGCTCTCCAGTTCATCGACGTCGGGATGTGCGCTGCCGAGACTCCGTTCGGCGAATTCCAACGCGGGTGCCAGCACCAGGGCCCAGGTCCGGGGAGCCAGGGGCAGCGCGGCATCGTAGTAGCGTGCCGCAAAGGATCCACCGGCATACTCGATTTGAATCTCCTGGTTCTCCAGCACACGGCCGTACTGGTCGCCGAGCCTGGGCAGTAGCACTTTGTCGGCCAGGTCTTCGCGCGGAGGATGCCAATCGATGTCGAAGAAACGCGCTTGCGGCGAGCTCGGCCCGTTTTCCAGTACATCGCACCATCGCCAGTTGGACAGGTCCGAGACGCACATGTGGTTGGGAACGATATCCACGAGCAGTCCCATCCCCAATTCGCGCAGCCGCTCGACCAATTGCTCCAGGGCTTCCAGAGAGCCGATCTCCGGGTTTATCACACTGTGGTCGATCACATCGTAGCCATGCATGCTGCCTGGGCAGGCTTTCAGAATGGGTGAAACGTAGAGGGCGCCGACCCCCAGACCGCTCAGGTACTCCAGCAGGTCGCGCGCCTCATCGAAAGTGAGCCTGCAGTTCAATTGCAGCCGGTAGGTGGAAGCGGGGAGTGGAGATTCAGCCGCCATTTAGCCCGTCCGCCTTGAGCCGCTCATGGTGCCGTGGGTGTGGACATCGCGAGCCCCGACACGCGCCAGCCGGTGGCAAGGTGCTCCTGGCCGGCGCTCCCGCGCGATCCCGCGTTCGTCTCCGAAGGAGCCCCCCAGTGTGCCGGGCACACCATCGTCGCTATGGTCATCGACCTCACATTATGTCACGCCGGTTCTCCTGAATTGCATGACCGGCCGCGGGATTCCGCGCCTCCCAATGCCGACCAAGTACGCGAAGTACCGGCAAACTCCACATGTCTTCAGACTACAGTTTCGCGGCACCCCGAGATCATCCCGGAAATCCATGATCTTGCAGCGCTAAATCGGCTAGAGAGCGGGCCGGGGCAGGTCGCCGCGGGGCTGCGCCGCAGCTACTGTTGTTGCCTGATATGAACGCCAAAATGACGCCAATCGGGTTCGCCCCAGCAAGGTTCCAGGAGACAATGGGAGAGAACCCGCATTTTTTACGGTCGCAACTCGCCCGGCAGGCACCGGAAAGGAGGCAACGTTGAACCGGTCACAGGCAGCGGTCCCGATGATGGAACCCGAACTGGGGGCAGTGTTACGTGGCGGCCAGCAAGCGAGCTTTCTCGTCTGGGCGCCATTCGCCGAGCGTGTGGAAGTTCACGTCCTGGGGCGGGAACAAACACGGCCCCTCGAGCCGGTGGAAGGCGGCTATTTCCGAGCGGTCGTCGATGGCGTGGGCCCGGGGAGCCGGTATCGCTACCGGTTGAACGGCAAGTCCGAGTTCCCGGACCCGGCCTCCCGATTTCAGCCCGACGGCGTGCACGGTCCTTCCGAAATCGTGGACAGCCGGTTTGAATGGCACGACGCCTCATGGCGGGGGGTACCCTTGTGCGACTACATTTTTTATGAGCTGCACGTCGGCACCTTTACTCCGGAAGGAACGTTGGATGCCGCTATCGCTCACTTCGACTATCTTGTCGAACTGGGAGTCACCGCGATCGAACTCATGCCCGTCGGCCAGTTTCCCGGTGCGCGAAACTGGGGCTATGACGGGGCGTATCCGTTCGCGGTTCAGAATTCCTACGGCGGCCCCCAGGGGCTGAAGCGGTTTGTCGACGCCGCGCATGCCCGCGGGCTGGCAGTGGTGCTGGATGTGATCTACAACCACATTGGTCCGGAGGGGAACTACCTCGGCCAGTTCGGGCCTTACTTCACCGATCGATATCACACCCCGTGGGGTCTGGCGGTGAACTTCGACGGCGATCACAGCGACGCGGTCCGGCGGTTCGTGATTGCCAACGCAGTCCGCTGGGTCACCGAGTTTCACATCGATGCGCTGCGCCTGGACGCCGTGCACGCCATCTTCGACCGCTCGCCTAAGCACATCCTGCAAGAGCTGGGCGAGTCCGTGCACGCGGCGGCGGCCGGTGTGGACCGGCTGATCCACGTGATCGCCGAAAGCGACCTGAACGACGCGCGGCTCGTAAAGCCCGTGGAAAAAGGCGGCTACGGCCTCGACGCCCAGTGGGCGGACGACTTCCACCATTCTCTGCACTCCCTGTTGACCGGCGAACGAACGGGCTACTACCAGGATTTCGGATCGATTCGCGACCTCTCCAGAGCCTTCGCAGAAGGCTTCGTCTACACCGGTCAACATTCGGCGTACCGGGGGTGCCCGCATGGCACACCGGCGAGCGATCTCCCACCCGAGCGCTTCGTGGTCTGCTCCCAGAATCATGACCAGGTGGGTAACCGCATGTTGGGCGAGCGGCTCAGCGGCCTGCTGAGTTTCGAGGAGCTGAAACTGGCGGCGGGCGTGCTCCTCCTGTCGCCGTTCCTGCCGTTGCTGTTCATGGGGCAGGAATGGGGTGAGCCGGCCCCGTTCCAGTATTTCGTCAGCCACTCCGACGCCGGGCTGATCCGCGCGGTTCGTGAGGGCCGGCGCCGGGAATTCGTGGCGTTTTCATGGCGCGGAGAGGTGCCAGATCCGCAGGCCATGGAGACCTTCGAACGGGCGCGGCTCCACCACTCGTTGCGGGACACCGGCACGCATCGTGCGCTGCTCGAGCTGTACCAGGAACTGATCCGGATGCGCAAGCAAATGCCAGTACTCAGACAGACGCAAAGCGACGCGTTGGTGCCAATCCAGATGGAGAATGATTCCGCCTTCTCCGTGTTGCACCGGGATGGCCCCAACGAAGTGCTGTTGGTCTTTCACTTCGGAGCGGCCCCGGGAATGATTTCCGTGCCGGCAACTCCCGGCTGGTGGGAAAAGTCGCTCGACTCCGCGGACCGCCGATGGGGTGGCGATGGCTCCGGCGTGCCGCGCCAAGTGGATTCCGACGGCCATATGCGGCTATCCTTGGCGGCGCGGAGCTTCTGCGTCCTGCAGCGGAGCATCCCGCTGCTCGGCCCGCAGTAGGATGGCTGCCATGGCGCGCTGGCTGAAGGGCGGGTATGAAATCGCGCCCGGCCTCGCGGCGCCGGAGCTGGCCCGGCGCGTCTGGGCAAAGATGCAGGAGGACAATGTCTTCGGACGGGCCGCGGAACTCGCCTACTTTTTTCTGTTCTCGATTTTTCCGCTGCTGATCGTACTTACGTCGCTGTTGGGGCTGATCTCCGGGGGCGCCGAGATCCGCGCCGAGCTGCTGGGATACTTTCGGACCGCCCTCCCGGGGTCTGCCTACCAACTGGTTGTGAGCACTCTGCGGGAGATCACGCATGCCAGCGGCGGCGGAAAACTGTCTATCGGAATCGTGGTCGCCATCGCAGCCGCTTCCGCCGGAATGGTGGCGGTTATCGAGGGACTGAATACGGCATACGAGGTGCGGGAAGCGAGATCCTGGCTGCGCCGGCGGGGCGTGGCAATCGTCCTGACCCTGGCACTGGCCCTGTTCACCGTCTCCGCGCTTGCGATCTTCCTGTACGGAAACCAGCTCGGCACGTTTATCGCCACGCATGTGGGCTTCCGGCCGTTGTTCCAGACGGCTTGGCCCTTCGTGCAGGTGCCGCTTGTAATCTCATTTGTTTTGGTGGCGCTGGCCCTCACCTACCGGTTTGCGCCGAACGTGCGCGTGCAGCGGTGGCGATGGATATTCCCCGGCGCCTGGGCCGCGTTTCTGTTGTGGCTGATCGCCTCAGCCGGGTTGCGCCTGTACCTGAAGTTCTTCGATACCTATTCCGCCGTATACGGCTCGCTCGGAGCGGTAGTGATCCTGATGGTCTGGCTATACCTGTTCAGCGTCGCGATCCTGGTCGGCGGCGAAGTGAACTCCGTGCTGGAGAACGCGGCCGCGGAAGCGGGAGTTCCAACCGCCAAGCTCTCCGGAGAGACGGCGCCCGGCGAGTGAGCGCCGTAGTTCCGCCGTCAACTCCCCAGCGGTTCCGATGTCACCAATACTCGCGACTCCAGCCCGCGGTCGCTGGGCACGATGATCCACGCCACGAGGTAGGCGATGAAGCCGACGCCGGTGCCGAGAGCGATCGCCAGCCAGATTACGCGGACCAGCGTGACATCCACTTCGAGGTACCGCGCGAAGCCGGCGCAAACTCCGGCGATCTTTTTGTTGCGCTTATCGAGCAGCAGCGCCCTGGGCGCGCTCACCACCCGGCCGAGTCCGGTCCGGCTTCCGCATTGGGAACAAAACCGGTCGTCCTCGCGAAGTTGGACGCCGCATTTCGTGCAGTACATTTGCCCTCCCACAAAGGATACGCAGATCGCCGGGATGGTGTTCCGGGTGATGCGACCGGCTTCGGACTATTCGTGGCGCAGCGCCAGCAGGGGGTCGATGCGGGTCGCGCGCAGCGACGGCGCGGCGGAGGCGACCAGCGCGACCACACTCAACACGGCCGAGACCAGCAGGAAAACGGATGGGTCCGAAGGCTTTACCTCGAAAAGCAGGCTGGTCATGGTGCGCGTGAGCACAAAGGCAGCCGCGGCACCAATGAGCAGGCCGAGCGCCGCCATCCGCAATCCCTGTCCCATCACCATCCGCAGCACGTCCGGCGATTGGGCGCCCAGCGCCATGCGGATGCCCAGTTCGCGGGTCCGCTGCGTCACGGTGTAGGCCAACACGCCGTAGAGCCCGATGGCCGCCAACAGCAGCGCCAGGGCGGCGAAGACGAGACACAATACCATCGGCGCCCGCCGCGTGAGCATCGATTCGGAGAGCCGCTGCCGCATGGTTTTCACATCGAACAGCGGCAGCTCGGGATCCAGCCGCGCGACTTCGGTTCGCAGGGCGCCGATGAGCTGCGTCTGTTCCCGCTCACCCGCCAGCACCACGTGAACGGTGCCGGGGGCCGCTTGCCGGACAGGAAAGTAGATCTGCCCTACCGGGTTCTGGTCGGTGAGGTCGGAAGTCTTCACGCTCGCCACCACGCCCACCACTGTCGCGATCGGCGGGTTGTCGTTCCCCGTGAGCCCGCGGGCGATCCGGGCGCCGATGGGATTGCCGTCCGGCCAATACTTGCGCGCGAGAAACTGGTCGATGATGCAGACAAACGGAGCGTTGTTCGTGTCGCTGTCCTGGAACGCCCGCCCCCGCAACACGCGGATGCCCATGGCCCGAAAGTACTCGCCACCCACGAAGTTCCAGCCAGGCACCGGAGGAGCTTCGCCCGGGCCCAGCGGGTGGCCGATAATTTCGATCACACTCGAATTGTTGCCGCTTCCGAAGGGAAGATACGTGGTGATTCCCGCCGCGGCGGCGCCGGGCAGCGACCGCGTCCGTTCCGCGAGCCGTTCCATAAACCCGCGTCGGGATGCGTCGTCCGCGTAGCGCGTACGCGGCAGGGAAATCCGGGCCGTGATGACGTTGGCGGGACGGAAGCCGGGATCGACGTTCATGGCGCGCATGAAGCTCAGAGTCATCAGCCCGGCCCCGATCAGCAGCACGAACGCCAGCGCGACCTGACTCACGACCAGCACCGAGCGAGTGGACAACGCGCGCTTCACCACCGTGCCGGTTCTTTCCGTCATGCGGAAAATGTCCAGCAGGTTGCGCCGCATCAGGTGAACCACCGGTGCCAGGCCGAAGATCATCCCGGCGGCCAGCGCCACGGCCAGGTTGAAACCGAAGACCGTGCGATCCATGCGAATCTCGGCGGCGCGTGGCAGTTCGTCCGTCCCCAGGTACCGGAGCAGACCCACTCCCCAGTATCCGATCAGCAGGCCCAGAAGGCCTCCCACCACCGCCAGGACCAGGCTCTCTGTCAGGAGCTGGCGGGCCAGCCGGCCGCGTCCCGCGCCCATGCTGTAGCGGATGGCAAACTCCTTCAGGCGCACGTTGGCGCGCACCAGCATCAGGTTGGCCACATTCACGCACCCGATCAGCAGCACGAAGGCGACCGCTCCCTGGAGCAGGTAGAGGATGGGCCGCTGGTCCTCAGTCAGCTCATCCAGGAGGAACGCAACCTTGGTGCTGAACCGGGCGTTGATGAGCAACTGCCGGTATTTCGGAAACCGGTCGAGGTTCCTCCGGTTCAGCGCGTCGATCTTCTGCTGCGCGAAGCCGAGACTCGCGCCCGGCTTGAGCCGCGCCACCATCGTCCAGCTATTGCTGTGGCGCCGATCGTCGGAAGTCTGCTCCGGCGTAAAAGCGAATGGCACCCACACGCGGGTTTCGCGGGACAGGAACTCGAAGCCTTCCGGCATCACGCCTACAATCCGGTACGGCACTCCGCTCAGACGAATGTCTCTGCCCAGCGCCTCGCGCCGCCCGGCGTACAATTCCCGCCACAGCCCGTAGCTCAGGATGGCCACCTTGTCGTTGCCCTGCGTGGCTTCTTCTTCGGTGAAGATACGCCCCAGCAGGGGTGGGACGCGGAGCATGCGGAAGTAGGAGGGCGTAACCCGCTGTCCCGGGACCCGCTCTGGCGAGCCGGTCATCCCGACGTCATAGCCGGGAAACTCGATCAGCGAGATCTCCTCGAAGACCGAAGTTTCCTTCTTCCGGTCGAGGTAGTCCGGAATGCCGTTGGCGCCCTTGTTCACGCCCACGCCGGGGTAGCGGTTGTAGAGGATGACCAGGCGCCCGGACTCGGGAAACGGCAGCGGCCGGAGAATGACCGAATGCAGCACGGTGAAGATAGAGGTGTTGGCGCCAATGCACAGCGCCAGCGTCACGAGCGCGATCAGGTTGAAGGTCTTGTCTTTCAGCAGCAGCTTCAGGCTGAACTTCAGGTCCTGTAACAGAGACTCCACGTGTTCTTTGGCCTTTCGGTACTCGATACGAAGGCGGTGAGAGGATAGTTCCGGGAAATCCCGATGGCCGGCAGACCCGCGGATTGCCGCAGGCCTGGACGGCCGAGCAGTATCGTCCCTCCCCGCGTCCTCTTTATTCGTACCGCAATGCCACCATCGGATCCACCCGGGTGGCCCGCTTCGCCGGAATGAACCCGGCCAGCGCGGTGACCCCCAGCAACACCAGCACCGAGCTACCGATGCTCAACGCATCCTGCGGCGTGAGGCCGAACAGGTACGTCGTCAGCAGCCGCGTGAGCACGAAGGCCGTGGGGAGCCCGACCAGCGCGCCGATGCCGACCATCGCCGTCACTTCGCGCAGAACCAGCCAGAGCACTTCCCCGCCTCGCGCGCCGAGTGCCATGCGGCTTCCGATCTCCCGCACCCGCCGCGTCACCGATTGCGCCATGACGCCGTACAGCCCCACTGCCGCCAGCAGCAGAGCCAGCGCACCGAAGAACCCGCACAGCGTAGTCAGCATGCGCTCCTGCGAAATATTGTTATCGAACTGCTCGGACATGGTGAGAATCTGCAGCACGGGAATGGCAGGGTCGAGCGCGGCCGCCTCGCGGCGGATCGCACCGGCGAGGCGTTCCGGATCGGCCGATGTCCGCACCAGGAGCTGGCGCGAGCCGGCGCCGTCGCGCCACACGGCTACATACGCCATCGGCTCAGTGGCCTCGCGCAATCCGAAATACTTCGCGTCCTTCACCACCCCGATAATCTCGTACGACTCCTCCATCCTGAACTTGTCGTCGCGGCACATGCGAGCGCCCACGGGCGACCGGCCGGCGAAGAACTTCTTCGCGAAGCTCTCGTTCACAATGATGACCCGCGGTCCGCTGGTCTTTTCGGCGGGATCGGGTTTGGGCTTCGGATCCGGCGTGAAGGCCGGGTTGTCCTGATCGCGGAAGTCCCTGCCGGCGATGATGGGGATGCCCAGCGTCTCGAAGAAATGCGGGCTGACCGCATTGAAATCGACGTAGGGTTTCTCATCGGGCTTGAACTCGTAGCCCTCCACACGGATGCCGCTGTTCCAGCGTGACCCGCCCAGCGGCGTGATACTCGCCAGGCTCGCAGCGCGCACCCCCGGCCAGGTACGTGTTTTCGCCAACAGCGTCTCGTAGTAGTTGCGCAGACGCTGGCCCTGGTAGCCGCTGGCCTGGGGGTTGACGTCGACCAGCAGCACGCGCTCGCGCACAAAACCGGGATCGAGCGTTTTCAGGTTACTGAGGCTGCGCACGAACAGGCCGGCGCCGATCAACAGCAGCAGCGAGGTTGCCACCTGGACCACCACCAGCGCGCGGCGCAGATCGAAACGGCTGCGGCGGGCCGCGGCCGTTTCGCTCTTGAGGAACGACACGAGGTTGGGCCGCGTGGATTGAAGCGCGGGCGCCAGGCCGCAGAGGATTCCGGTGAGGATGCTCGCCAGAAATGCAAAGCCGAGGACTCGCGGGTCGGGCGTGAGGTGCAGGTCCAGGGGAATTGCCCGCTTCGGCATAAGGCCCAGCAGCACCTCCACGCCCCACCAGGCAAACACCAGTCCGGCCACGCCGCCGAGAACCGATACCACCAGCGTCTCCAGCAGAAGCTGACGAATGAGGCGCGCGCGTCCGGCGCCGATCGCCAGGCGCACCGCGATCTCCTTCTGCCGCCCCGCCGCGCGCGCCAGCAGCAGGTTCGCCACATTCGCGCAGGCGATCAGCAGCACCAGGCCAACCACAATCATCAGCACCGTAAGCGGCTTGGAGAACCGGACGCGAAAGTACGACCAACCCGCGCTGCCAGGCAGCACGATCATCCGGTTGTACTTCTCCGAGTCCCGATCGTAGGCCGGTGCGGGCTTGTATTCGGGATCTGCCTTCAGGATCTGCTGCCAGAGCACGTTCAACTCGCTCGTAGCCGAAGCCATCGTCGCTCCCGGTTTGAGCCTGGCGATCACGTTGAGCCACCACCAGTGCCGCGTATTCCACCCGTGCGCGGGAGGGTTCGCGCTGGGCATCATGACAATCGGCATGAATACGTCGCTGTGGTTGCCCACCGCGATTCCGTGAAACCCGCGCGCCGCCACGCCGATCACCGTGAACGGCACGCCGTTGAGCGTGATCCCGCGGCCCAGCACCCTGGCGTCGCCGCCGAAGCGCCGCTGCCACAGGTCCCACGAGAGAACCACGTAGGGATGCGCACCCTCGTTGAGATTGTCCTCCGGCGTGAACAGGCGGCCGATCGCCGCAGGCACACCGAGCACGTCGAAGTAGTTCCCGGAGACCTGCGCCACTGGCACGACCTCGGCGGAAGTGCCTCTTTCGCCCGGCACCGCGAACGCGATGGTCCGCCCCTCGCCGGTGGCCATCACGCCCTGGTAAGACTGGTTATGATCGCGGATGTAGCGGTAGTCCGGGTAATTGAACGAGACCGACGGTTTCTCGGGATTGCGCCCCAGGACCACCAGTTGCTCGGGCGCGCGCGCCGGCAGTGCAGGCAGCACCACGTAATCGATGAGCGTAAAGATGGCCGTGTTGGCGCCGATGCCCAGCGCCAGCGAAAGCACCGCCACCGCGGCGAAGGCGCGGTTCTGCGCCAGCATGCGAAGGGCGTAGCGGATGTCCTGATACACGTAGGGGCCTCCTCGCCGGTTAGACGCTGGGAACGGTGAAATCGTTGGCACCATTCCCAGCGGTCGCCGGCAGGAGATCGCCGCGATGCCGAGGGGACCACCTGGCGCACGCCCGGGGTTTCCGCATGTCTTTCCGCGTGAATGGAAAATTCGCGGTCCACTCTGTCCGGTTCAGGTTTCGTCTGGTTCCGCGAGCAGGTCGCCCAACCGGTCCAGCCGGCGTTCCCAGATGGTACGGCGATCGCGGATCCATTGCTCGGCCACTGAGAGTCCTTTGGGTTCGATGCGGCAAGTGCGCACTCTCCCGACCTTTTCGGTCCGGACCAGCCCGCTTTCTTCCAAGACCTGCAAGTGTTGAACGACCGCCGCCAGGGTGAGCTCCAGTGGTTCTGCCATGCGCGAGACGGAAACGGGCCCTTCGCCGAGTTTCTCCAGAATTGCCCGGCGGGTGGGATCGCCCAGGGCGTGAAACACACGATCGATCTTGACTTTTTGGCCAGGCATGGGCCGGTGGCTTCCAGCGTGCTCTCGCGCTAGCGCGTCAGCTCCGCCCCCAGTTTATCCAGTAGCTGGCACCATCCCTCTTCCCGCATTTGAGGGCCATCAGCGCCCTCAAAGAATGCCCCCTGTTCCGTGAAGATGAGATCGGTCCCATGCTCCGTCGGCAGCAACTCGAAAGTGGCAAGAGACGCCGAGATGCGTTTGTCGCCGAGGGTCATCGTGTAGGCCATCACGACTCGACGGCCGGGCACGATGTCCTGATAACTGGTATCGTTCGTCATCGCGATCCCCGGAAACGGAGTGCCTTCTTTGAAGCGATAACGCGCGCGTTCCCTGCCTCCGACCCGAAAGTCCATCTCGAATTCTTCGACTGCCATGCCTTTGTCCTCGGCAAACCAGCGGCGTTTCCTGGCTGGGTCGGCGAAAGCGGCGAACACGCGTTCCGGCGTGGTGGGATAGCTGCGTTCGATAACGAACGTGCTGTGGATAATGGATCGCTCTTCCATGCGGTGTCCCTGCTCGTTGGGATTACTTAAGTGCATACTTAAGTATTGCCCCTCCGCTCACCAATTGTCAAGTATTCACTTAAGTATCTTTCAGGGTCGGTCAGCCGGTATGGCGCGAAATCACCGCCGTCCGGACGCGGGTCGGGCCGCATGATACGAGTACGTGGTTTTCCACGCGAACTCGCCGCCCGGCTCGATGGCGATAGCAACGAAGGGCTCGAAGGAGACCACGGTCCGGATGGACCACAGAGACGCGTTGGCCAGGGGACGATCGCCGATGATTCTCATGCCCGCGCCCAGACTGCTGTTGTCGATGCGGATGTCATAGTCTGAGGGACGATCGCTGAAACCCTGCACGGGGGTCGTTACGAGATCGCGGTCCTGCAGGGTTTTCAGGTAAACGATCTGATTCCCGCGAATTTCGGCGAGCTCTTTGTTCGGTGGCCTGCTCGATTGAATCGGAAAGGGAACCGCGATGGTCAGACCCGCTCCGGGCGGTTGTTTGTCCAGTACCAGGAAATTGTGATTGTAGACGCTGGTGTGGATTGGGGCCTTGCCGGTGTTCTTCAGGCTGTGTTCCAGCAGCATCTCCGGCTTTCCCTTGCTCAACCGCACAGTCTTACGATAAATGTAGCCGTAACCTGATGACGGGTCCGACAACTGCTGTGTGAACTCCACCGAATCGGCGGTTTTGGTGACCGACCACTTGCCCCCATCGGCGATTTCGTAGAGCCGGTAATGGTCGTACCTGCCTTCTTCCGGCTTTCGCAATGCGCCCACGCCGATCTTGACGAACGTGCCGCCGGGCTTCGCCGCGTCCCACCCCAGGGCGCCGAATTCGTCCACCGGACCGGTGATGGCGCTGCAAGGTCCGGCGACGATTTCCGGCCCCTCGTATATGAAATCGTGGACGCTCGCGTCCGTCCTGTCGAACCACGGACCGTAGTAGTCGTGACCCTGGTAGATGAGGCTGTAAATGACTCCCGACCAGTCGAAGCGCGTTCCGCGATAGTATCCGGTCCCGGCATCCGGCAGGTACAGCTTCGCCCGGACAGGGCCGTTCGAGATTGCAGATTGCGGGAAATCGGCAGCCGCCAGAATTGCGGCGGCCATCCATGCCAGTCCGACGATCTTATGCAGCATCGACCAATTATGGCGTGCCCGGTGCCAGGCGCGCCACCCCAGTCGAAGATTCCCTTGTGCCTCAAGACTTCGCCACGCGCGCGGTGGTCTGTTGCGCTCCCGCGAAGTGATCCGGATGATGTTGCATGTGGCCGATGTAGTCGTCAATGAACGCTTCGAGAGTTCCCCGGAAACTCTCGCCCACGCGGCACCTACGGTCCGGGCGAGTCTCTCAGATCACGAACAGCGTGGCGTTGGACGCCGACCACGCCGGCCAATGCCCGGTTCAAAGAGCATCCACAATCCGATCAGAATCGGCCCAGGCCGCTTCCCCGTAGCCGCCAGTTCGACCCATCCCGGGCATGGGTGAGGAACGAGCCGCGCCACAGCCGATTCACGCCCATCTTTCCGGTCGTATTGCGCAAGGTCGCCTGTAGTCCGGGTTTAGCGCAGCGCTTGTATCGCGAGACGGAATACGATGTCAACCCCTACGAGCTGATGCCCGTCTCCAAGGTAGCTCGTTGGACATTGGCCGAGGCACTGCGCGGGCGGCCGGGCCTGATTCTGGACTTTATCGCGATGGGCCGGCGTGCGGCTGCGGTTGGGGCCGAAGTGAAGGAGCGTCGGAGGATCTTACAAGCGGCGACAGTTCACTAGTGCGAGCTTGACGGCACAATCGCATATGGCGCGCCGTCCCGGTTCAGGCCGCGACCGCGTCCGGTTTCTTGCTCTCAATCTTGGCGTGGCTGCGGAAGAAGACGGCCACTACCAGCAGGATCAGGAACGCGCCGGCGGAAGATGAGAGCCAGAAACCTGTCCAGTTGCGGGTAATGGTCGAGCCGGACTGCGTCGTGAAAAAGTCTACGGCAACGCCGGACAGGATCGAGCCGAGGAACATGCCGACACCGTAAGTGACGAAAGTCAGGAAGCCTTGCGCGGTGCTGCGGAGCTGCGGGGGCGCTTCCTGGTCGGTGTACAACTGACCGGTCATGAAGAAGAAATCGAAGCAGATTCCATGCAGCAGGATCGCCAGGTAGAACATCCACATTCCGGCGCCTATGCCGCCATAGGCCAGCAGGCCGTATCTCAGGGACCACGCAAACAGACCGCCCAGCAGGATGGCCTTGACCGTCACGCGGCGGAAGATGAAGGGCATGAGCAGCATGGCGCCGACCTCGGACATCTGCCCCAGCGTCATCTTGCCGGCAGCGTTTTGCACGCCCACTTCATTGAGGTACGCGTTGGTGAAGGAGAAATAGAACGTCAGGGGAATGCATGCGAGGATCGAGGCGATGATGAAGACCAGGTAGGAGCGCCGCTTCAACATGACCAGGGCATCCACGCCGAGGATGGTGCCCACGGTAACGGCCTGTCCCTTACCCAGTGGCGGGGTGTGGGGCAAGGCCAAGCTGTAGAGGCTCATCACGATGGAGGCGCCCGCGGCCAGCAGGAACGGCGTGGAAGAAGCTTCTATACGCATCCAGCCGACTACCTGGCCGATGGCGATCCAACCGAGGGTGGCGAAAACCCGGATCAGGGGAAACTCGCCGCCGGCATCGCGGATGTGGCGGAGGGTGAGCGAATTGGTCAGCGCGATTGTGGGGAAGTAACAGAGGCAGTATGCCAGCATCAGGAAATAAACCGCGCCGAACCCGGTGGCACGGGTGACCAGGTACAGAAAAACAGCTCCCACCAGATGGAGGGTGGCGAGGACGCGTTCCGTGGAAAAGAAGCGGTCGGCAATGAGGCCCACAAAGAACGGAGACACCATGGATGCCAGGGCGGTGGTGCCGAACACCGCGCCCGCCTCGGTACCGGAGAATTTCAACGTGGCGGTCAGATAGGTGCCCAGCGTCACGTACCAGGCGCCCCAGATCACGTAGTTGATGAACATCATGAGGCTGAGGCGCACATTGACGGAAGACGGCATACGTTGCAGTGTAACCCGGTTGACACCCGAGGCGGTGACGCACTCAATTGTGCGTATCCGTACGGGCAGCTCGTAAATGCTCGCATGGAAAGGATAGTTGGACACTGAAGTCTGCCAGGAAGTGCGATAATTTCAGGGCGATGGCCCCACCTCCCCCGCGTCCGATGGGTGCCAATCATGAGGGAGGAACTTGTGCGCCCGGAGGGAGTAGCTCCGTCGGAAAGTTTTGTCTGGCAAGCCGCGGGTATTGGTGTAAGCGCGGAGTTGTCGTGTGCCGTGCTAAGCGCCATTCGCGCCCAACTTCAGCGCGCGGAGGAATTCGGCGGAATCCTGCTGGGCACCTGTGAGGGCGATGGTGAGGTCTACCGCACGCGGGTAGAGGCGTTCGAGCCGTTTCAGATCGAGCACCGCTACGGCTTGGGGTTCAGTCTTTCGATTCGAGATCAGAAGCGCCTGCGGCACAGGATAGAGCGCCTGGGACGCGGGCGGCAACGCCCGGTGGGGATGTTCCGCACGCATCTGCGCCGGGGTCTGTATCTGGATCAGCGCGATTTCGAGCTGTTCAGCGGCGAGTTTCGTACGCCGGCGGCAGTGTTTCTTCTGGTGCGCGCCGATGAAGCGGAAGCGGCGCGGGGAGCGCTGTTCGCATGGGAGGGCAGCGATATCCGGCGGCATGCCAGCTACCTCGAATTCGCGATCGGGGGGACGGAGGCACAACCGCAGGTTTGGCCGGCGCCGGCGTCAAAGGGACCCGTGGTGACCGCTCGGGAACGGCCGGTCGCCGTGGAGGAAGCCCCGCGCGCGGCTGCGCGCATGGCGCCGGCGCCGGCTGCGCCTAGACGATTCGCGCCGGACCCGCCGGCGGCATCCGTACCGATTCCCATTCCCGTGCCGGCCCCCGCCGCCATACCGCCGACCGCCGCTCGCTCCGGAGCATTGGTGGAGAGGCGCGACCGCAAGGGAGCGGTTGTGGTTGCCCTGGCGGAGTCCTTCACGAGGGCGAGCCGGGCGGTGTCTCAGTTCGAGCCGCGGATTCGCGGGGCATTGGCGCACGTGCCGCCCGCGCGGGTGCGGGCTGCGGGTGTGGTGATCGCCAGCATCGTACTGCCGCTGACCACGTTCTACGTCGGACGGGCGGTGGGGATGCGCGAGCAGAAGGATAAAACGAAAGCGGCGGCTCAGGTGGCCAAAGCGGAGCGGCGGCATGCGCTTCCTCGGCGCCAGCCGGCGGTCGAGTCGAAACCGACGCCACCTCCGCCAGCGCTGAGTGCAGAGACGCTGGCCGAACCAGAGCCATTCCGGGCGCCGGAGCCGGACGAAGGCGGCGAGGGAATCCAGCAGGCTGCGTCCAATTACCGGGAAAGAAGCGTGCTCCCGGTGCGAGCCCCGGTACACAAACCCAGGATCTGGCGCGGCGCGCCGGCGGCACCGGCATCATGGACGTCCGCGGCGCCAGCGCTTCCGGACCCGCCGGCCGTATCGGCCAGAACCGCCATGCCGCAAATTCCGAAGCTGGTCATGGCGGGGACCTCGGCCAGATCGCGTCCGGCCAAGCGGGTGGTGGCGTACATCAAGCCGTCGGAATCGTTCTTGCGGAAGGTTCCGCTGCTGCGCGCATTCGCCAGGAGCCGTGAGGACTTCGTGCCTGCCAACCCACTCGAGCACCCTCTGCCCGCGGGCGCGGCGGCTGCCGATTCCGAAGGCGCGGACTCGGTGGAACTGGCGGCCAAGATTGACCGTAGCGGGAAGGTCATTCGCGTGAAAACGCTGGAAGGCAGTGACGAACTGGCGCGCACCTCGGCGGAGGTGCTATACCGCTGGACGTTCGAGCCGGCGCGGCAGAACGGAGAGGCGGTGGAGAGCGAGATGCTGGTGCGCTTCGAGTTCACAGAAGGCCCGCAATAGGGCCGGCTCATTTCCCGCAGACAAAATTGGCGGCGTCGTCGATGCTGCCGGATCCCTTGTACCTCGCAACCTGCGGATAGGGGCAGAGCGGGCGAGTGCGCGCGACACCGCTCGCGGGATTGTTGCCGTTCTTGTACTTCGTGGCGATGATCTGGCCGGGCCCGGCACCCTGTTCGACCCATCGCTCGAGAGCCGCTGCGACATCGTGTTGAGGGTCGGTCTGTGGGACGGTGGCCTGGCCGAACACGTTGGGGCCGGGACCGCCGCCGCAGTGCTGCATTCCCGGAACCATGTAGAGTCTCACAAACTGGCCGATGTTTTTTCCGCCCATCGTGGCCACCACGGTTTTGTAGTAGTCGATCGTGTTGAGCGGCGCGATGGCGGCATCGCTCCAGCCGTGATAGAGGATGAGCTTGCCGCCGCGGTCGCGGAATTTCTTCAGGTCGGGGTCGGTCGCATTGAGGACCCTGGCGAGCTGGTCGTCGGCCTTCCGGGTGTCACGGTCAGTGTTGAATGTGTGGTAATCCCAGGCGGCGTTTTCAAAGAGCATGTTCTTGAAGAACTGGGTTCCGAAGGCGTACATGAGACTGGCGCCAGGTTTGGCGCCGGTGATCCAGGTGGACCAGCCGCCGCCGCCCGATTCCCCGCCGGGAGAGTAGCCTGGGAAAATCTGCCCGCCCTTGGAATCGCGCGGGCCGGCGTAGAGTTTTTTGAGGGCGGCGACCTGGGGCGCGGTGAGGCACGAATCGGAATCGGTCCCCTTGCAGAGGATTGCCGACGGATCGAAGTCGCATGCGGCGGGATTTTCGATGATCCCGTCCTTTAGCCCGTCGCGCTGGTCGCAGGCGTCGAGGGCCGCGGCTTCAATGGCGGGGATCTTGGAGGCGGGGATGTAGCTGGCGGGATCGTCCTTCAGGGCGCGGACGTCGACAATGGCGGTAGCCAGCAGGTGTGTCCAATAGTTGGCGGGGGCGCCGGCGATGATCCCGTCGTAATCGGCGGGGTAGCGTTGCGCCTCCATCAAGGCTTGGCGGCCGCCATTGGAACAGGAACTGAAATACGAGCGGCGGGGTGCGTCGCCGTAGAAAGCCGCGATGATGGTCTTGGCCTTCTCCGTGGTTTCGTGGATGGCTCGATATCCGAAGTCGATGACCTTCTCGGGGTGGTCGAGAGCCCAGGAGGCGTCGGTGCCGCCGGCTTGGTGGCCGGTGTCGGTGGAGGCAGTGGCGTAGCCGCCTTTGACCGCGGCGCCCAGGCCGCCGTAGCTGATCGCGCCGGCGAAACCGCCGTTGCCGACACCCTGGAACTTCCCGTTCCAGCCGGCGGCCGGCATCCAGACTTCGAACTGGATCCGGGAGTCCGGCGAGGGCTTGATCGTGCCGGCCACGCGGCAAAAGGCCGGCAGATCGCGCACCGGTCCTCCCTCAGGAGGCGTGAAGGTGCCGGCCGGCACCGCCGCGGCGGTCGTGATGGTGGTGTTGGCGAGTTGAAGAGTGGCCAGGTTCTCGCAGGTAGTGGCAGCCGGTGCGGTGATGGAAAGCAGCAGGAGCCCCGTTGTAACCCGATCAGATATACTCATGTCTTCAAAGTGTATACCGGGTCGGGAGTGGAGATCATGGAGCGTCTTGGACGGACCGGCAGGGCTGTCTCACTCATATTCGCCTTGCTCGTGTTGAGTGGTGGCGCGCCGGCCCAGCCGCGGCTCGCGACAGCCGACTATGCGCGCGCGGAGAAGTGGATGGGATACAACACGACGCCGCTGGTCTACCGCGCCGGGGTGCGGCCCACGTGGTTGTCAGACGAGAAGTTCTGGTACCGGGTGACCACGGCCGAGGGCAGCGAGTTCGTGCTGATCGATCCCACGCGGGGAACTCGCGGGCCGGCGTTCGACCACGCCCGGCTGGCGGCGGCGCTCTCCAAGGCGGCTGGCGGGAAATACGACGGCGCGCGCCTGCCGTTCACCACCATCGACTTCACGCCCGACACGCAGGCGGTGATCGTCAGGGCGGGCGGCCGCCGATGGATCTGCGACGTACAAGGCAACGGGTGCGCCGCCTACACCGGTCCGATTCCGGAAACACCGGCGGGCGGGCGCGGCGGCAGAGGAGGTGGAGCCAGGCCCCGCGGACGGGCCGAATCCGTCTCACCCGATCACAAGCGGGCCGCGTTCATTCGCGATTACAATCTATGGATACGGGATGTCGCGACCGGCGAGGAGACGCAGCTCACGACGGATGGCGTCAAGGACTTCGGCTATGCCACCGACAACGCCGGCTGGAGCACGAGCGACCGCCCGATCGTTCTGTGGTCGCCCGACTCCCGGAAGATCGCCACGTTCCAACAGGACCAGCGCGGCGTGGGTGAAATGTATCTGGTCGACACGCGAGCCGGCCATCCTAACCTGCGCGCCTGGAAATATCCACTGCCAGGGGACGAAGTCGTGACCACCATCCAGCGGGTCATTATCGAAACCGACACGCCGAAGGTGATCCGGTTGCAGATGCCACCCGACCAGCACCGCTCGTCGCTGTGCGACGACGTGGCTTGCCGCGGCGAGTGGGGTGACGTGCAGTGGAGCGCGGATGGTACGCACCTGGCGTTCGTTTCCACCTCCCGGGACCACAAGAGCGAGCACTTGCGCGTTGCCGATGCCGAGACCGGTGCGATTCGGGATGTGCTCCAGGAGAGCGTGCCGACTTTTTTTGAATCGGGCAACGGCCGTGTCAACTGGCATTATCTGCCGGCCTCCCAAGAGGTGATCTGGTTTTCCGAGCGCGACAACTGGGGACACCTCTACCTGTACGACCTGGAAACGGGCAAGCTGAAAAAGCAGATCACCAGCGGGGCATGGAACGTCACGCAGGTGCTGCGGGTGGACGAGCAGAGCCGCACCATCTGGTTTCTGGGCGTGGGACGCGAGAAGGGCCGCGATCCGTATTTCGCGCACCTGTACCGCGTGGGATTCGACGGCTCGCGCCTGGCGCTGCTCACGCCCGAGGATGCCAATCACGACGTCACGTTGTCGCAATCGGGACGGTACTTCGTGGACAGCTACTCGAAGCCGGACGTGCCGCCGGTAGCGGTGGCGCGCGACTCGGACGGAAAGCTGGTGGCGACGATCGAAAAAGGTGACATTTCGAAGCTGCTCGCCAGCGGCTGGAAGCCGCCGACTCCGATCACGGTGAAGGCGCGGGACGGCGTGACCGATCTCTACGGGCTGATGTTTCAGCCGACCAACCTCGACCAGTCGAAGAAGTACCCGATTGTGAACCACATCTATCCGGGGCCGCAGACGGGCAGCGTCGGCAGCCGCAACTTCTCGGCGGCGCGCGGCGATGCGCAGGCTCTCGCGGAGCTGGGATTCGTGGTCGTGGAGATCGATGGCATGGGCACGCCGTGGCGGTCGAAGAAATTCCACGAAGCTTACTACGGAGACATGGGCGACAACACGCTGCCGGACCAGGTGGCGGGGATGCGGCAACTCGCCAAGCGGTATCCGTGGATCGACCTGGAGCGGGCCGGGATTTACGGCCACTCCGGCGGCGGCTTTGCGGCGGCCGCCGCCATGTTCCGCTACCCGGACTTTTTCAAGGTCGGGATTTCGGAAGCGGGCAACCACGACAACCGCATATACGAAGATGACTGGGGCGAGAAATGGCAGGGGCTGCTGCAGCGGAAGTCCGACGGCAGCACCAATTACGACAGCCAGGCGAACCAGAACATCGCGAAGAACCTGAAGGGCCGGCTGTTGCTGGCGCACGGCACCATGGACAACAACGTTCCGCCGTACAACACGCTGCTGGTGGTGAACGAGCTGATCAAGGCCAACAAAGATTTCGATCTGTTGCTGCTGCCGAACCGCAGCCACGGTTTCGGCAACGAGCCCTACATGGTGCGGCGGCGCTGGGACTACTTTGTCCGGTACCTGCTGGGGGCCGAGCCTCCACAGGGATACGAGTTGAAGGCGCCCGCGAATTAGCCGCGCCTGGCATCGCGCTGAGTCGCGGGCGTCGCTGCTGCGTGATTCCTAAAAAACCAGCTTCAGGCTGAACTGCAACTGGCGCATAGAGGTGCGGGTGCCGGTAATCTTGCCGAAGTTGCCCGTCCCGGGAATCGCCATGCCGGACGCGTCCAGGCGGTTGCTGCCCAGGTTGGAATTGGGATCGGACCAGTTGGGGTGGTTCGGGAAGTTAAAGGCTTCGAACCGGAATTGGAGATACCGGCTCTCCAGGAAATTGAAATTCTTCAATGTGGAGAAATCCCAGGTGACCAGTCCCGGGCCGATCAACGTGTTTCGCCCGACATTGCCGAACGTCCCGAGCGATTCCAGGGAAAAGGCTTCGATATTGAACCACTGGCCCGGGTTGCGCTGCCCGCGGTCCAGGGCCACCGTGTCGCCGGTAGCATTCGGCCGGTCGAAACCGGCGCCCGTGTTGGCGCGGTCCGGACCCGTGGTGACGGTCAGCGGGAAACCGCTGGAGACGGTGAAGATGGAACTGAGCTCCCAGCCGCCGATCACGGAACTGGCGATACCGTGGTTCAGGAAATGCCGGCCCTTGCCGAAGGGCAGATCATACAGCACGGAACTCACGAAGCGGTGCCGGGTATCAAAGATCGAGAGGCCGCGCTCGCAACTGACGCAGTAGCTGTTTTGCGGGAAGAGCGGGTCGCTGCCCAGGGTCCGGATGCCGCTGCCGTCGTCGATGGATCGCGAGAAGGTATAGCCGGCCAGGTACGTGAGACCATTGGTCATGCGCCGTGTGAGCTTCAGGGACAGGGAATGATAGTTGGAATCGGCCGCATTCCCGATCTCCTGGATGCGGCCAAACTCCGGAAAAGGCGTCCGGTCGGTTACCGAGCCGGTGGCGCCGGGAAGGGCCTCGTTGAAAGCGAACATCCGGATCAGGCGGTGGCCTTGAGAGCCAAGATAGCCGATCTCCGCGACGGTGGAATTACTGAGCTGGTGCTGGATGTTCATCTCGTACTGGATGACATAAGGCGTCCTGCGGTCATACTTGTTGCCCAGGACATAGGGCTGCGAGATACAGACGAACGGCGGTGTCGGCACACCGCAGGCGCTCACGCCGCCGCCGGCTCCGAAAGGACGGTCGAATGTCAGGTCGTGGGTTTGCGTATTGGCTTCCACGCGCACGCGGCCGGAGAGATTGCGGCCCATATCGAACACCGGGTTACTGGTGTCCTGCGAGTAGAAAATCCCGAAACCGGTACGGATGGTCCACGTGGAACCGGGGCTCCAGGCGATGCCCAAGCGTGGGGCAACATTGTGCTTGTCGTCATTGATCAGACGGTCGCCCAGGCGGCCATCACGTACGACGTTAATCGCGGGGTTGAAGCGCAACACCGTATTGGCGTAGACATCCCCGCTCCCTATGCGAACCAGCGCGGGATGAAGACTCGGATCGGCAACGTTGATTGCGCGCAGGTTCGCCGGCACCCAGGCGTTCACCAGGCTGTCACCTTTGTCGGCCCATGGAGGAACATACTCGTATCGAATCCCGAGATCGACGGTGAGGTTGGGCCGAACCTTCCAGGTATCGGCAACGTAATATGCCTGGCTCGTGGCGCGAAACTGCGTAATCGCCAGGGCGGCGGCGTCTTCGTCGCGCCGGGTGTAGCCCAGCATGAAATCGGCAAAACCGTAACCGGTGGACTGATTCTCGATAATAAAGGATCCCCCGGCGAACTGGTTGCCGAGCTGGTTGTAGCGATCGCGCCGGATCTCGCCGCCGAACTTCAACGAGTGGCTGCCGTGGGTCCAGGAGATGTTATCGGTCCATTGGAAGGTGTGATTGTAATTCACATACGGACCTTCTGAGTCATCGCCGAAGCCGCTGAAGCCGAGGATCCCCACGGCCGGGATACCCCATGCCGGAGGGGCAGGGTCGTTCAGGCCGGGAAGATTGAGTTCCTTCACCACATCTCGCTTGAAGGCAAGTTCGCGGCCGAAAGAGTTGAAGAAGTGGTTGTAGCCGAACCGGAACTCGTTCACGAGGGTGGGAGTGAAGACCCGCACGTTATCGATCATCCATTGGCTGACCTGGGTTTGGAGGTTAGTGCCGTTGAGCTTCAGGGCGGGCGCGAGGGCGAGTTCATCCCCCCAACTGTAGCGCCCGAACCAGTTTGATTTGGAACTTTCCACAAAATCGATGCGCTGATTGAACTGATCTTTGTCCGTGCGGTTGTTATTCAGGGCCAGGTAGTTACTGGTCAAGCCCGCGCCCGCGATATTGGCTGCGGGGTAAAACTCGAGCAGTTGCTTCGACACCGGGTGGAGACGATTGGTGGGGATAAGATTCCCCGGGAACGGATTGTCTGTCAGCGGATCGTGGACGACGGTGTTGGGCAGAATCTCCGAAAAGTCACCAGCCTGCATGGCGGCCGTCGGGAGGCTGTAAACACCCTGACTCTGGTTGCGCAGGCGAAAACCCTCGAAGTTGGACATGAAAAACAGCCGGTTCCGGCCATTGAAGAGCTTGGGAATCCGAACCGGGCCACCCAGCGTGAAGCCGTACTGGTTCCAGCGGAAAGGCGCCTTCTCGGGCACTTTGCTGGTGAACGCGTACGGTCGCGCATCGAGCGCGCTGTTGCGCAGGAATTCGAACAATGAGCCGTGATACTCATTGGTGCCGCCCTTGGTCGAGACATTGACTTGCCCGGCCTCACGGCCGAATTCGGCCGAATAGATACCGGTCTGCGCCTTGAACTCCCGGAGGGCATCGATCGAGGGCAGGAAGATGTAAGTGTTAAAGTTGACGTCGGTGTTGTCGACACCATCCAGGGTGAAGTAGTTCCACTCCCGGCGAGAGCCCGCGATGGAGAGCTGCTGGGTCGAACGGTCACCACCCTGGCGAGAGCCGGACTGGCCGGCGCTGGCGAAGTTGGCATTCACGTTGGGACTCAGAGCGACCAGTTGCAGGAAGTTGCGGCCATTGAGCAGCAGCTCGACAATCCGCCGGTTTTCAATGACCGTACCGACAGTCGCGTTTTCGGTGGTGAGCGGGGAGCGCCACCGGTGACCTCGACGGTTTCGGCCACGGCGCCGATCCGGAGCGGGAAATCGATACGCGCCACCTGGTTCACCTGTAAATCGATGCCCTTACTCTCCGCGGTCTGGAAGCCGGGCTTCTCAACCTTGATGTTGTATGTGCCCGGCAGAAGCGTCGGGAACACATAATTTCCGGTACCGGTAGTTACAATTTGCCGGCTGAAGCCGGTTTGGGGGTTAGTGACTGAGACGATAGCGCCCGCCACGACCGCGCCGCTTTGGTCCGTTACTACCCTGGTAATCTCACCTTGCGTCTGGGCTCGGAGCACGAAAGACGCAAAAAACGCCAGGGCGACGAGCAGCCTGGCACCCATCCACGCTTTCTCACCTCTGCGCATCAGATTCCCCTCGCTACGGATTGTTTGGGATGCCTGCCGGCTCCCGATGCTCGGCAGTATACACCAAAGGGGTGAAAAAGGGAGTCGTTTTTTGGCGCTCTTATGCGCTCTTACTCCTGATTGCCCTCTGCATCCCCGGATCGGTAGCATCGATCAGATACGACCGCCGGGCTGCTGTCCACATCCGCGGGTTTCCAGGAAATTCGGGGGAGGTGGGTATCCGCTTGACTCAGGTGGCCCCAACAGGTAGTATGCAGCGATGGTGGAAGAGTACCCGCAGAATCTGACGGAGTTGGAAGCGAACTTCGGCACCGAAGACGCCACCACATAGCTCGAAACCACACCGGCAGCGGCGTGTGCGTGTCCTGGAAAATCGTCCCGGCAGTTACCGACGTCTGGCACCCGCAGCCACCGCATTCCCACAGCCCGCGCACCGGCCACGCCTTGTCCGATCCACAGCGCGGACACCGGAACCCCTCTGGCCACCGCAGGCGCGCCAAGTACGCTCGACAGAGAGTCTGGTGCCTTTCGTAAGAGACTCAGTAGCGGTCGGCAGCATCATCCACACCGATGGCTGGCGGGGGTACGCGTCGCTGGGGAGTAAGGGCTACGACCACGAGATCACGGTGGTCAGCGGGCGGAAAAAGTCCGCGTCGGAACTGCTACCGAGGGTTCACTTGGTGATCGCTCTCCTCAAACGCTGGCTCCTGGGGACCCATCACGGCGCGGTCAGTCAGAAGCACCTCGATTACCATCTGGACGAGTTCACGTTCCGCTTCAACCGGCGGCGCTCAAAGAGCCGTGGCAAGCTCTTCTTTCGCCTCGCGCAGCAGGCGATGGTGGCAAATCCGGTCCCATACGACCGTATCGTTCATCCGACCAAAGTGAAAGCGAAGGTCAAACCACAATCTGTTGGGGCTACCTGAGTCAAGCGGATACCTACCTCGGGGGATTATGATGGTTTGTAACCCAAAAACTTCGTGACTGCCCCCCGGGGTCTTAGTTGTTCGAGGCTTCTTATGAAGTTACTTTCGCTGTGCGAGGGCCTGATGACGGCCGCGCTTGTTGTCGCGCAGGAGCCGGGGATCGTCAATGTTTTTGGTTAGCAGAAGCGCCAATACCCATACGGATAAAGCCCCCCCACGGCACGGCTTTCGAGGCTTGCTGCCGAGGAAGCCAATATTTAGGCGGTCCAGGCCCGCATGAGTCCGTACATCCGCTCAGTCGGATTGCCGGGTCACAGGCTCAGATTCTGTCGCGCCCACTCGAGGGACTTCCGGTTATTTTGCTCCTCCTGCTTCACCTGCTCCTCGAGGCTGAGGCCCGCGGTATGGGGCATAGGGAAACGAGGCTTGTTCTTGCGCACGAGTTCCAGAATGTGGGCCAGCTCGCGGCCTGGGATGTCGTCGAAAGTGACCCAATATCGGGCGGTAAACACCGGTATCTTCAACGGCTCGCGGGTCATCATTTCGAGGTCGAAGATCGCGTTCGGGTGCTGTTTCTGAATCGCCGCCACCATTCCCTTGAGGTCCAGGAATCCCTCGCCCAAAGGGACTTCCGACATGGTGAAACCATCCTCGTAAGGTTCGAGAGCCACGTCTTTGATGTGAGAGGAGGCGATATAGGGCAGAAGGATCCTGAGCGTCTCCATGGGATCCTCGCAGAACGAGATGTTATTGCCGAAGTCCAGGTGCGCACGCACCCATTCGCTGCTCACGCGCTTGAGCCAGGCGGCCTGCTCGACAGCGCGCCAGCCTTTGTGGTTTTCAATGGCGAGAGGGATCTGGTGCCTGGCAAGCACGGGTTCGGCCAGCTCGACCATCCGTTGGCACCGGGCAAAATCCGCCAGGTACTGCGCCATGGTGTCGAACTCCTCGTAGCGGCGCTGGGTGAGGGCGGCGTGGAGGCAGAACGCGCCAGCCTCTTTGGCGGACTTGGCGGCGGCGTCGAATGCCGGCACGTCGGACGGTTGAGCGGGGAGACGGGGGCTCAGGATGACACGGAGGTTGTTGGAATCGAGCTGCTGCCGGAGCTTCCTCACGGCTTCGGGGTCGGTCAGATTGATATTGGTCTCGACGATGCTCACACCGGCTTCGTGAGCGTAGGCCACGATGTCAAACGGGGGCATGATGGGGGTGGCGCGGGGAGTTCCACCGCGACTGCGGCCGCCGCCGAACCCACCGCCGGCCCGCATGCGCGCTCCGAAGGAGGTGCTGGCCACCCCCATGTTCCGCATCACCCGAGGCTGGGCTCGCGCGGATTGGAAGAAGAAGGCGGTCGCGGAACCTGCGGCCGCCAGCATCTCTCGCCTGGTCATCTCAACGGACTCCTTTCGCCATCCAAGGCAAGCGACCTGCGACGGTTCATTTTATCTGAACGCAGCTTGCGATGCCGGGCCTGGCTCGCGCGGGTCGCGCCGGCCGGGCCAGACCGTCATATACTGGCAAGGTGCTGAAACCTCCCCCTCGGAGGGTAAGTAAGAAGGGATGGTGCGGCGCGGGCGAACACCAGAGAGGAGGAACGAGTGCCAAACGAACTGGAGTCCCGGCCATCGACGCGCCGGGGTTTTGTGGGAGCGATGACCGCCCTCACGGCGGCTTCGTACAACCGCGTGCGCGGGGCCAATGAGCGGGTCGGCATCGGTTTCATCGGCTACGGCCTGATCGGCAAGCAGCACATTACGAATTTCAAGCGATCCATTCCGGAAGTCGATCGCGTGGCGATGTGCGATGTCTACAAGCCACGCCTGGAAGAAGGGCTGGCGTACCTGGAGAGCCCCCAAGCCAAGGGTTACAGCGACTTCCGGAAGATGTACGAGAACAAAGACATAGACGGCGTAGTGGTTGCCACGCCGGACCATTGGCATGCCTTGCTCACCATCATGGCGTGCGCCGCGGGCAAGGACGTCTATGTCGAAAAACCGCTCACGGTGTTCATCGACGAAGGCAAGTGGATGCTCCAGGCGATGAACAAGTACAAGCGCGTGGTGGTGGTCGGCACGCAACGAAACCACAATCCCGGCCACCAGGTGGCGAAGAAGATTTTCGAAAGCGGCCTGCTGGGCAAGATCCAGATGGTAAAGCTGGGAGCCGGCGTGCGCAACGTTTATCCGGGCTTCGGGAAGACGCCGGTGACGGACCCGCCGGCCGATTTCGATTACGACATGTGGCTCGGCCCGGCGCCCAAGAGGCCCTACCAGGCGCACCGCGGCCTGTATCATTTCCGCTGGTTCTGGGACTATTCGGGCGGCCAGTTGACGAACCTGGGAGCGCATAGCGTGGCCGCGTTCCTGCTCGTGACGGGCGCGAAGGGGCCGACCAAGGTGGTGTCGTTCGGCGGGCGCTTCACGCTCGAAGACGATGGTGAGACACCGGATCTCCAGGAGTGCCTCTACCAGTTTCCGGGATTCATGTTGACCATGGGAGTGCGCGAAGCCAACGGCTATCGCGACTCGACGGGCTCGGTGATCATGGGCAACAAGGGCAACCTGATTCTGGGATCCAACCAGGTGGTTCCCGAGATGCATGGCGATCCGATCAACCGGATTCCGCGGTTCATGGGGCATCCACCCGGCGGTCCCGTGTACAGCGATACGAAACCGGTGCCCTGGATCGAGGCGCAGCCGGGAACGCCGAGGGGCGGCCGGGGCTCGGGCCAGGCCGGCGGCGAATCGCTCGAAGACCAGATGTTCAACGCCAACAAGCGCGACTGGATCCAGTGCATCAAGACCCGCGGCAAACCGTTTTGCGATCTGGAAATGGGCCATCACACGGCGATCATCTGCAACCTGGGCAATATGTCCCTTCGGCTGGGCGGCCGGGCTATCCATTGGGACCCCGACAAACAAGCGGTCATCGGCGACAAGGAAGCCGCCGCCATGTGCACCAAGCCCTACCGCGCGCCGTGGGACGGCGTGCTGCGGAGCATTGTGAAGGTAGGGTAGGCCTCCGGGCCAGCCGTGGACTCTCGGGCCGCTGTTCGCACTCGTTGCTCTGCTGCGGCATTCGGGCAGGCCACTGGTTGGGCTACCCTACTTAACGAACCTGCCCACGAAGCCGCCGCCCGAGCGCATCCGGATGTAAAGCGTATCCGCTGGACGGGCGGTCTCGTGTTCGATTTTGACGTCGTCGGCCTCGGGCTGGTCTCGGAGGAGCGTCGCCATGTAAGAGCCCTGGCCGAGAAAGGAAAGATCTACTCGCACCGTTTTGGCGACCGGACCGTTGTTCACCGCCAGGAACCACGTGGTGCCCTTCCTCCGCGCGAATGCGGCCACGTCGCCAATCTGGGAGACAGGCAGGGCCACCGTCTCGTCCCAAGTGCTCGGGATGCTCTTGATCACGTCCACCATGGGATTGCCGAGGATGTTGGCGGGGTTCGCGGCGAACACCAGCAGCGGCGCCTGGAGCAGGAGGGCGTTGGCCACCTGGTGCGGCCAGGTGGTATCGCCGAGTTTGGGGCCGGGGCCGAAGTGCATGGGAGTGTAGTCCGCCAGCCCGGCGAGCATGCGGGTGAAGGGCAGGGTGACCTCGTGCATCGCCCATGGCGGGCGGCTCTCCATGCCCTTGATACCTTCCATGCCGATGAGGTTGGGGTAGGTTCGCTCCAGGCCGGTGGGCTTGTTGCAGCCGTGGAAGTCGATCACCAGGTGGTGCTCCGCCGCGCCTTTCACCAGCTCCTCGTACAGGTCGACCACATCCTTGTGTTCATGATCGAAAAAGTCGATTTTGGCGCCGGCTACGCCCGTGCGCTGGCACATTTCGAAGAACTCGCGGCGGCTCTCGGGAGTTCGAAGCTGGTTGCTGTGCTTCCAGATGATGACGCCGATGCCACGTTCGCGCGAGTAATCCGCCAGTTCCTTCAACTGGCTTTCGGGCCATCGCGACCAGAAGCCCTCCAGCAGGTTGTATTCGAAGCCGAGTTGCTGGGCCATCCGGGCCCATTCCTTCATCCCCTCGAGAGTGTTGTTGCCGCCATCGAGATAGCTCCACAGGGACCGGCCGGTCTTGATCCACGGGGTCCTGATGCCTTCCGGAAAGAGCCCGGGATCGGGTCGGGTGGCGACGTTGTGGACGATGTCGCAGTTCACGAGCGTGTTGAGGTCGGAGCCGATCATCACGATGCGCCACGGAGTGGTGATGGTTCCGGTGATGGATGCGGGGTGGGTGAGGCGCTCGATATCCTGCGCATACCGCAGCCGGAAGGGATAGCTGGCCGGCACGGCGTGACCGAGGCGGGCATAGAGCGTACCGGTGCCGTCGGCCTGGAGGGCCATGCCGCTGTAGGCGCGTAGCGCGCCTTCGGTGATGGACGCGTAGCCGCCGCCCTTTGGCAACTGGAAAGTCACGGGCGGAGCGAGCCACGCTCCCGGGGGTACGGCGCGCAGCCCTTTCCGCGCGTGAACGCCCTCGTAGTGATCCTCGAGGTCGTGATACCAGAGCGTGCTGCCTTCGGGCAGCTTGAAGCCGTTGGCTTCATCGGGCACGCGGGTGCCGGTTCCGGGGACGATATGGCGGAACGCCACGCCGTCGTTGTAAGCCCGGATCTCGAGGGTGAAAGGCGTGTGCGACCCGCGGTGCGTGGCCGCGACCCTGGCGCCGTTGCAGTGGTCGGTGGCGGTCGAGTGGGGTCCGTTCCACGGGTAGGTTTCATTCACCTGGTAGGTTTCGATCTTGCCGAGATCGACGTCGTGGGAAAGGTTCAGGTTGTCTACGACGATGCCGGCAGGAGAAGTCTCGATCACTGTCGTTGGGCCGAAGGTGACGGTGTACTGGAGGCTGCCCGCGGCAGACTGAGAGAGCCGAAACTGCACCCGGCCATCGGGGCTGGCGACGGTGACGTCGCCGGCGGCCCACAGGGGCATGGCGAGCAGGGTAACAGCGATGAAAAGGCGCATTTAGCAGTTTCCTCGCGCGGCAGGGGGGCGGATCGCGCGGCGGCGATGGCCGGAATGGGCTGCGTTACCGTGAAACATTGGGATTCTTGATTGAGTATATACCGGTTCGGGTGGTTCCGAAACCGGTCTTCCGACGGCGCCGCACGCCCCCCCGCCCGCCTTGCGCCGGGGCGAAAACCGGGGCGGGCCGGCGCTTGCCTTTCCGGCTGCGATGTTCCTATACTCCAATGCGGAGAACCTATGTTTATCGTTAAATCGGCGCCCGCCCTGGCGCTTCTGCTGGGTTGGGGCCTGCCGCTCCATTCCCAGAACCGCGCTGCCTGGATGCAAGACGCGCAATGGGGCGTGATGACCCACTACCTGGCGGACTGGCAGGCGCGGGTCCACCATCTCGACATGAGCGTCGCGGAATGGAACCGCCTGGTGGACGGCTTCGACGTGGAGGCGCTCGCCAAGCAACTGCAATCGGTGGGGGCGCGCTATTACCAGATCACTATCGGACAGAACTCCGGCTATTATCTTGCGCCCAATGCCGCCTACGACAAGATCGTCGGGATCCAGCCTGGCAAATGCTCGCACCGCGACCTGGTGGCCGATCTGTACAGCGCCCTGAGCCCGCACGGCATCCGGCTTATGGTGTACGTGCCTTCCGGCGCGCCGGCGGGGGACAAAGCGGCGGATGCGGCCCTGGAATGGCGCAATGGGTCGTACCCCAACAAGGAGTTTCAACGGAAGTGGGAACAGGTGATCCGCGCGTGGTCCGAGCGGTGGGGGAAGAAGGTTTCGGGCTGGTGGTTCGACGGCTGCTATTTTCCGAATTCGATGTACCGGTCGCCCTCGCCGCCGAATTTCACCAGTTTCGCCGCGGCGGCGCGGGCGGGCAATCCGGACGCGGCCCTGGCATTCAATCCCGGCGTGGTGTACCGCATGTTGTCGATCACTCCCGAGGAGGACTTCATCGCGGGCGAGATCGATAAGCCGGAACTGGCCACCATACGGCGCGCCGCCGATGGCAGGATCGACGGCGCCCAGATCCAGATGTTGAGCTACCTGGGACAGACTTGGGGGATGGGCGCTCCGCGCTTCACCACCGAGCAGGTGATCGAGTACACCCGCAGAATCCGCCAGGCCGGCGGTGCGGTCACCTGGGATGTTCCCCTGGAACTGAACGGGACGATCACGCAGCCGTTTCTGGACCAGTTGACGGCGCTGGGGCAAGCGCTCGGGACGAAGAAATAGAGGAGCATCGCCATGCCATCGCCGAAATGGACAACCGCACTGATTCTGGCCTGCTGCGGCCCCTGCGCCGCGCAACCATCGCCGTCCGATACCGGAACGCCGGAAGTCAAGGTCTCGCATGCCGGCGGCAAATGGACCGTCGCCGGCACAAGGAACACCGCTGTGCTGAACGAATCCGATCTTTCGGTTGCGGTTGAAGCCGGGGCCGTTACCTGGAACATGGTGCCTTCTTCCGCGAGGGACATGCTGGTGAGCAAAGACGGCGACGAGTTTCCGGTGCGGCTGGCCGGCGCGGGCGAGATCCGCATCACGCCGTACGCCACCGGATTCAAGACCGGGATCAAGTTGGTGCTGGACCGGTTCCGGAACACCGGAGAGCGGGACCCGGGAGCGCCCCTCGATCTGCGGCTGGTGCTGACCATGTGCCTCGAAGGGCCGGACGACGAACTGGTCTGGGAAGCCACCGTGATCGAGCACGATGCCGTGGTGCGGGAGTTGCACTGGCCCAAAGAAGTGGATGGCCGCGAGGTGGACTACACGGTGATCCCCAGCGACGACGGTACCCTCCTGCCGCGCAACTGGCCGAAACCGTACCACCCGATCCAGCGCGCCCAAGGTGATTTCAGCGTCATTCAGAGCCACCTCATCGAGTGCTGGGCCATGTCCTGGTGGGGCTTCGAGAAGGGCAGCGCGGCGATGATCGTCATCGTTGAGACGCCGGATGACGCGGCGTACACGTTCTCCCACCCGGCGGGTGGTCCGACGTCGATGGGGCCAAGCTGGCGCGCACAGCTCGGGCGATTCGGCTACCCGCGCAGCGTGCGGATGGCGTTCCTTCCCAAGGGCAACTACGTGGACCTGGCGAAGCGGTACCGGCGTTTCGTCATGGATTCGGGGCTGTTCGTTTCCTTAAAAGACAAGATGGCGTCCAGGCCGCTGGTGAAGGGGCTGATCGGGAGCCCGTTCATCGGCGCGAGCGTGCTGCGGAACCTCAAGCCGGGCAGCGCCCACTACGACACCAAGAACACGCAGAACAATTATCGGCTCACCACGTTCGCCCAGAACATCGAGCGGCTGCGGGATCTGAAGGCCAAGGGATTCGATCACCTGAACGTGAGCCTCTCCGGCTGGCTCAACCAGGGGTACGACCGGCAGACGCCTGACGGTCTGCCGCCTCCTCCCGCGGCCGGCGGATGGGAGGGGATGAAGGCTTTCTTCGATGCCTGCAAGGAACTCGGCTACACCTGCTGGCTGCACGATCAGTATCGCGATTATTATCTCGACGCGCCCTCCTGGAACCCGGACCTTGCGGTGCACGATGAAGACCCCATCCGGCCGCCACGCGCCTTCCCCGGCACGCGCTTCAAGCACGACTGGAAGGACGGCTACGTCCTGATGATGGACAACTGGGATGGTGGCGCGCAGGGCTATCTGAATAACCGCTTCATGCTCGGCCACGTGAAGAAGAACTATCGCGCCATGTTCGCCCACGGCATTCATCCGCAGGGCAGCTACCAGGACGTATTCGGCTACATTCCGCCCGACCAGGACTTCAACCCCGAGCACCCGAACACGCGCACGGATTCGATGAACTACCGGATCGGGGTGTTCCAATAGGTGAAACATAACCTGGGCATTGTGGGTACCGAGGATGGGTCCGACTGGGTCATTCCCTATGTGGATTATGTGACGTCCCGTATGAACCGGTCCTCCAGCACTGGCACCGACCCGAACCACGAGGATGCCATTCAGGTCCCGCTGTACGAGTTGGTCTATCACGACGCGGTGGTGACCACCTACTCGCCCAACGACCTGCGAGGACTGCTGCATGCCAGCGCGCCCTCGATGGGCTACCGGGCGGGCGCGGATGCGGATTACGATGCTTCCCGCCGCATGGCGGCGTTGCATCAACGGGTCGGGCTGCTCGAAATGACCAATCACGAATTCCTGGACCAGGCGCGGCGAAAGGAGCGGACCACTTTTGCGGACGGCACCACGGTGACCGTGGACTGGGACGCGAAGACGGCGGTGATCGCTCCCGAGTTGAAGCAGTGATGTCCCGATCCGGACGGGGGAGTTGCGAAATCGGACAATCCGGGTCTGCACCCACTCGCAGGATCAAGCCATTGGCGTGGCGGAAGTCTGGCCCGACGTCTGCTAGTCATGGGAACGCTGCTGCAAGACCTCCGGTATGCCGTGCGCGTGCTGCGCAAAAACCCCGGCTTCACATCCGTGGCTGTCGTTTCGCTGGCTCTGGGCATAGGCGCCAACACCGCCATCTTCCAGTTGATCGACGCCGTACGGCTGCGCACGATTCCGGTTAAAGACCCGCAACAACTCGCCCTGGTGCAACTGGCGGACCGCACCGGCTGGAGAGGCAGCCAGGCTACCCCGAACCCAGCCCTGACCAACCATCTGTGGGAGCGGTTTCGCGACAGCCAGGATGTCTTCTCCGGCGTGCTGGCCTGGGGCGACAACAATTTCAATCTCGCGTCCGGAGGAGAGGCCCGCCTGGCGAGAGGGCTGTTTGTCAGCGGCGACTTCTTCCGCGTGCTGGGGGTGCAGCCGGTCCTGGGTCGTGTCTTCACCGCAGCCGATGACCGGCGGGGCTGCGGCCTACCTGGGGCCGTAGTCAGCTACGCGTTCTGGCAGCGCGAGTTTGCGGGCTCTCCATCCGCGGTCGGCAGCCGGATTACCTTGAACTACCAGCCGGGAGAGGTCATTGGTATCACTCCGGCCAGCTTCTCGGGGCTGGAGGTCGGGCGCGCGTTCGATGTGGCGGTACCCATCTGCTCCCAGGCCACGCTGTGGAGCGAGGGCAATTGGCTGGATGCCGGCACCGTGTGGTGGCTGACGGTCATGGGACGCCTGCAACCAGGGGGGACCCTGGAGAAAACCAACGCCCGCTTGCGCACTCTTTCGCCCGGTATTTTCGAAGCGACGCTGCCCTCGAACTATCCCGCGGTGAACGTTCGGGACTATCTGCATTTCAAGCTGGCCGCGGTGCCTGCCGCTACCGGAGTATCTACGCTCCGCAGCCAATACGGAGATCCGCTGACGGTGTTATGGATCACGTCGGGGCTGGTGCTGCTGATCGCCTGCGCGAATCTCGCCAACCTGATGCTGGCGCGCGGAACCGCGCGCGAGCACGAGATCGCCGTGCGTATGGCGATCGGCGCTTCCCGTGGGGGCCTGATCCGGCAACTCACGGCCGAAGGTCTTTTGCTGGCGGTGGTGGGAGGAGGTCTGGGGCTGGTCCTGTCGGGTATGCTGAGCCAGTTGCTGGTCGCCTTGCTCGTCACCCAGGGCAATCCGCTCTTCCTGGATCTCGATCCCAACCGCGAGGTGCTTGCTTTCACGATGGCGCTGGCCGGCCTCACCTGTATTCTGTTTGGCCTGGTTCCCGCCTGGCGCGCGACGCGGATTCCCGCCGCGGGTGCCATGCGAAGCGGCAGTCGCGGGCTTACCGCGAGCCGCGAACGGTTCGGGTTGCGCCAGATGTTGGTGGTTTCGCAGGTGGCTCTCTCGCTGGTGCTGCTGGTCGGCGCCCTCCTGTTTTCGGGTAGCCTGCGCCGGCTGCTCACCGTTGACGCCGGTTTCCGGCGAAGCGGAGTCCTCATCGCAAACATGGATTATTCCCGGTTGAGGATTCCTGTGGCGCGAAGAGTGGGCTTCAAGAGCGAACTGCTCTCACGTTTGCGAGCGATTCCGGGAATCGATGCCGCGGGCGAGGTGGGCATCCTTCCGCTCAGTGGCGGGAGCACCGATAACCTGGCCTGGGCAGACGGGGCGGATCCTGGCCGCAAGCTGGACTCGAGCTTCAACTGGATTGGCCAGGGCTACCTTCGGGCGATGGACATGACCTTGTTGGCCGGAAGGGACTTCGACGATCACGATGCCGTCAATGCCCCCAGAGTCGCGATCGTGAACCAGTCGTTTGCCCAACGGATGGGGCTCGGCTCGGACCCGATCGGCAAACGGTTTCACAGGGAGGCCACTCCCACGACGCCGGAGACGGTCTTCGAGATCGTGGGGCTCGTCCGGGACACCAAGTATTTGAGCCTGCGCGCGGGGTTTCCGCCCATCGCGTATGTCTGTTCCGCTCAGGACACGGAGCCGGACCCGTTTGCCCAGATTGTCATTCGATCCGCGTTGTCCGCGGAGGCGGTTGCGTCCAGCGTCCGAAAGGCGGTCGCGGAGGTCAGCCCGGCGATCGTCCTGGAATCCCGGACATTCGAATCGGTCGTCCAGGAGAGCCTGCTGCGCGAAAGGCTGATGGCTACACTTTCCATCTTCTTCGGCCTGCTGGCAGCGCTCATCGCCGCGATCGGCCTGTGCGGCGTGATTTCCTACCTGGTGGCGCGGCGGAACAACGAGATCGGGATCCGGATTGCCTTGGGTGCGGACCAGCGCGGCATCCTGGCGCTGGTCCTGCGGCAGGCAGGTGTACTCCTGGCGGCGGGTCTGACGGCCGGGACGGCGCTGGCCCTGGTCGCCGCCCGCATGGCCGCATCGTTGTTGTTCGGCCTCCAGCCGCACGACCTTCCGACGTTTGTCCTGGCCACGGCGGTGCTCGCGGCAGTCGCGATTGCCGCGAGCTATATCCCGGCGCGGCGCGCCGCCGGAGTCGACCCGATGACGGCACTGCGCCAGGAATAGGGCCGCACCACCGCCCACGGCCCTGCCGTTACGGAGTATACTGTCGTAAATCCATTTGTTTTTATTTAGGAGATCTTTGCATGAACGTCGGTTTCTACGGTCACGTGCGTCAATACCACCATATCCAGCAGGAAATTGACGCGAACATTCACGAAGTGCTGGAGTCCGGGCAGTACGTGATGGGCCCCATGCTGAAGCGGTTCGAGAGGGAACTCGCCGATTACCACGGCTTGAAATACGCGGTGGGCGTGGGCAACGGGACGGACGCGTTGTGGCTCACGTTCCAGGCACTCGGGATCGGCCCCGGCGACGAGTGCATCACCACCACGAATACCTTTTTTGCCACGGCGGAAGCCATCTGGATCGCAGGAGCCACCGCCGTGTTCGTCGATTCCGACGCGCGCACCAACTGCATCGATCCCGAGCGCATCGAAGCGGCCATTACTCCCCGGACCAAGGCCCTGGTGCCCGTCCATCTCTACGGGCAGTGCGCCGATATGAAAGCCATCCGCGCGATCGCCGACCGGCACAACCTGCTGGTCATCGAGGACAACGCCCAGTCGTTGGGTGCCGCCGGCGACGGGTTCAGGATCGGCGAGTTAAGCGACGCGATGTGCACCAGCTTCATTATTCAGAAGAACCTGGGATGCTTCGGGGACGGCGGCGCGGTGGTCACTAATCGCCAAGAGGTTGACCGCGCGATCCGGCGGTTGCGCAATCACGGCTCCGAGAAGCGGTCGTGTCACAGCATGGGCTACAACAGCCGCCTGGACGATCTCCAGGCCGGAGTGCTGAGCGCCAAGCTGAAGCACATCGACGGGTGGAACGATCTGCGCCGGAAGTGGGCGACGAGATACTCGGTGTGCCTGAAAGGCGCTACCAACATCACGCTGCCCTACGCGATGCCCGGCTATCGCCATATCTATCACCTCTACGTGATCGAGACCAAAAAGGCCGAACAGCGCGACCCGCTGCTGAATTTCCTGAATGGCGCCGGTATCGACGCCAAGTGCCACTACCCGATCGCGATCCATCAACAGGAAGGCTATCCGTGGGGGAAAGAGGCGCGCATTGGCGGGCCGATTCCGAATTCGGAACGGAATGCCGCCTGCTGTATCTCGTTGCCGATGTTTCCCGAACTGAAGGAGGAGGAAGCGGACTACGTAATCACCAAGGTTCTGGAATGGGATCAGAACGTGGGGGCGGCATGAGCGCCAGGTATCGGGTGCTGGTAGTCGGGGCAGGCAAGCGGGGAATGCACCACGCCGCGGCTTTCCAGGCTAACACGCGCTTCGAGTTGGCGGGCATCTGCGATACGGACCGGGTGCGCCTGGAAACGGCCGCCACCAAGCTGGGAGTTCAGGAGAAGTCCACCGACCCGCGGAAACTCGCCGCCACTCTCCGGCCCGAGATATTCTGCTTCTGCACGCCGCCGCAGGTGCGCGCCGGTCTGGTCCGCACGGGAATCGAAAGCGGGGCCCGCCTCATCGCCATGGAGAAACCCGTGGCGCTCACCAGCGAGGAAGGTTTCCGGATTCACGACATGCTGGCATCCAGCGGGGTCAAGGCCGTGGTCAGCCACCAGCATCGCTACGGGGAACACTATCGCAAGGTCAAAGAGATTGTCGCGAGCGGCGAGCTGGGCCGGATCCACACGGTGTATGCCACCGCCACTGGCTGGATGATGCACATGCTCTCGCACCTCATCGACTATGCGCGTTGGTATAACGGCGAGGCGGACGCGGAGTGGGTGATGGCGCAGGCGGCGGGGCGGGGCAAACTCGCCGATGTGCACCCGTCGCCGGACTACATCGCCGGGTTCATTCACTTCGCCAACGGCGTGCACGGCGTGATCGAGTGCGGCGCAGGCGCGCCGGACGTGCCGGAAGTCGACTACTGGTGGCGCAAGTGCCGGATCGGCGCCCAGGGAACGGGTGGATTTGCCGAAGTGCTGACCGGAGGCGGATGGCGCAGTGTCACCACGGAGGGCGCCTGCTCCGGCGGCGGCTCGATGAACTACGACCTCGACATGCCGCCCTACATTCAGCAGATGGCCGACTGGCTGGATGACGAAACGCAGGTCCACCCGTGCCACTTCGGCAGTGCCTGGAAAGGCTTCGAGATCATGATGGGCTTCTGCCGCTCGGCCGCCAAGGGCGGACAGGTGGCGCTGCCGCTCGCCGAAGGGGCCGACGAGATCGAAATGCTGAAGGCCGCGCTGCCCGAGGCGAAGGTGCTGCTCTCAATGGCGGCTAATGCCAAGGAGTACGCGTCGTAAAGGGCCCGCCGATCAGGAGTTCCGCTGCTTTTTCGCCTCGGCGATGACGCCCTTCATGTATTGTGCCGCCAGCCGGGCATTCTTGTCGGCATATTCAATGCCGACGGTCTTGCCGTTGACCACGGGCAGGGGATGGCAAAGCTCGTAACCGACATAGCCGCGGTAACCGATGTCGACCAGTCCGAGGACTTCGCCCAGGCACTGCTCACCACCGGTGACCTGGATGCCGTTGGGGCCCATGTCGTATTCACCGCCGAAGTGAGAGAGCACTTGCAAGGACCCGACTTCGACTGTGGCGCGCCGCACGCCGATGGCGTCCAGATCGTGTTCCAGGCGCGCATCGAAGCAGACCTTCAGGTTCGGTGAGGCTACTTCACGGACCATCCGCAAGCAGTCGCGGTAACCCTGGATTACCGGCGCGTGATTCTGAAGGGCCAAGGTGACGCCGAACTCTCCGGCATACCTCGCTGCCTCCGTCATGTTTTGGCGGCACCACGCCCAGGTCTGCTCTTCGGGTTGCCCTTCGTGCTCCTTGAGCCACGCGGCTTTGGCGGTATCGTAACTGCCACCGCCTTCCGGCAGCAGCGTGACGCCGGGCCACGCCATAAACACGCGCATGACCTTGGCTCCGAGATCGGCGGTCACACGCATCAACTCGCGCGCGTACAGCAATTGCGACTCGCGATGCTCGGGGATCGGGCTGCTGAAGTCGTTGTTGCCGGCCACGGCGTAGATCTCGATGCCCTGGTCGTCGGCGATCTTGCGCACCTGCTTGCACCGGTTCTTCGGCATATCGAGCGGGTTGCCGTGGGGGCGTTTGCCGTCGATTTCGATGCCCTGATAGCCGTAATCCCTGGCGCGTTGAATCACCTGTTCGAGCGTCAGGGCATCGCCGCGATACCAAACTCCGAGGTAGGTGATGGTGTAGAGGCCGACCTTGACCTCGGCGGTGGTCGGAGCGGCTTGGATGGCTTGGGTCACACCCAGCGCTCCGGCGGCCAGGGCGGTCTGGGCAAAGTCGCGGCGGCTGATTCTGGTCGTCTCGTCGTTCATCGTCGATGACCTCTCGGTGACCGCATTCTCCGCGAGCCAGCGGCCGTTGTCAAGCCTCGAAGAAGACGGTCTCCGCCTCACCTTGAAGGTGGATGTCCAGGTGCCACACCGCCGGTTGTCCCGCCTCCGGACGGGCCAGCAGCGTCTCGCGGCGGGCGTCGGGTACCAGTGCCAGGACGGCATCCGCCGCGTTGGCGGGATCGCCTGCGAAGTAGATGCGGGTGAGCAGTTGCTTCAGGAGTCCGCGCGCGAAAATCGCCACATTGATGTGCGGCGCCTGCCGGCTGCCGTCCGGTGCGGGTACCGTGCCCGGCTTGACCGTCTCGAAGACACACGTGCCGTCCTGCCCGGTCTCGAGCCGCCCGAAGCCGCAGAAATCAGGATCGGCCGAAGCGCACTCCGGGTCGGCCGGATGCGCGTACCGTCCCGCCGAATCCGCCTGCCAGATTTCGATGAGGCAGTCGCCCGGCGTGGGTGCGCCGTCGCCGTCCAGCACGCGCAGGGAAAGGCGAATGCGCTCTCCGCGCACGCCGTCGCGCGCGAGGATGCCGAGGCAGTGATTGGCCGTGTGGCCGAAGTTGAAGAAGGGGCCCACGGTTTGCGAAGCGGTTGGCACCAGAGGCATCTTCACGTCCCGGACTCCTCGAACGGAGTGGCATGGCGGCCGCGCAGCACGATATCGAAGCGGTAGCCCAAGGCCCATTCCGGTTCCGTCAGCGCGAGGTCAAACGACGAAACCAGCCGGTCGCGCGCTTCGCGGTCGGGAATCGATTGCAGGATCGGGTCCGTCGCCTGAAGCGGATCGCCCGGAAAATACATCTGGGTCACCAGCCGGCTGAGGAACGCGGTACCGAACAGCGAAAAGTGAATATGCGCCGGGCGCCACGCGTTGTGGTGGTTGCGCCAGGGATAGGCCCCGGGCTTGATGGTCACGAAACGGTATCGGCCTTCCTCGTCGGTGATCGCTCGTCCGGCGCCCAGGAAGTTGGGATCGGGCGGCGCGGGATGATTGTCGCGCGCGTGAGCGTAGCGGCCTGCCGCATTGGCCTGCCACACCTCCACCAGCGTGTGGCGCACCGGGCGGCCGTCCTCATCCAGCACCTGACCCGCCACGATGATCCGCTCGCCCAGCGGCTCTCCGGCTCCGTGCCGCGTGAGATCGTTGTCGGTCTCGCCGATCGGGTTGTGACCGTACAACGGGCCGGTGAGCTCCGAAAGGGTGTGCGGGAGCGCGATCAACGGCTGCGACGGCGCGCGTCGCAGTGTGGACTTGTAAGCCTCGTGCCCATGCGCTGGTTGGCTGCCGGATCTTGGCCTCGGATACGCGTTCATTGGCTCCCTCCCGCCGCGCCGTGCGCCAGCGCGGTTCGTGCGTGCAAAGAGCGTAACACTTCCAGGTCGTTCGCCGCAGGCGGCGGCGTCTGTTCCACGGCCGCGGCGAAACGCACCTCCCAGCCGGTGTTTTCGCGGACCTGCTCGCGCGTCACGCCGGGATGCAGACTCACCACCACCATCTCATTGGTTTCCGGTTCGGGCCGCATCAGACACAGGTCGGTGACCAGCAGGGTGGGGCCCTTGGTGCGAATTCCAAGCTCACGCCGTTCGCGGCCGGTCGGACCGTGCCCCAACGTTGTCAGAAAATCCAGTTGCTTCACAAAGGTCTTGGGACTGTGGCGCATGATGAGGAAGATCTCGCCGCAGCCGGTGGCGATCTCGGTGGCGCCGCCGCTGCCTGGCAGCCGCACCTTGGGGCTGTGATAGCTGCCGATCACCGTGGTGTTGAGATTGCCAAAGCGATCCACCTGCGCCCCGCCCAGGAACCCGATCGTGACGCGTCCGCCTTGCAGCCAGTACCGGAAAATCTCCGGCACGCCGACCGTGGTCAACGCGGTCTCGCAGAGTTCCCCATCGCCGATGGAGAGCGGCAGCACGACGGGTTTGGTTTCGAGCGTTCCCGATTCGTAGATGAGGCGGAGGCGCGGCGCGTGCGTAAGCCGCGCCAGGTTGCACACTGCCGAGGGCAGCCCGATTCCGACAAAGCAGACGTCGTCGTCGCGCAGCGCGCGCGCCGCTGCCACGGTCATCATCTCGGCGGAGGTGTAAGTCATTCAGCCGCCTCCAGCACGTGCTCCCGCATCCAGGATTGAAACCGCTCCCGCTCGCGGCCAATCGCATCCCAAGCCATGTAGAACGCATTATCGCGCTTGTAGTAGCCGTGCGCGTAGGAAGGCCGGGCGCCGCCGGGCGCCAGAGCGACGGCACAGATAGTCCAGCCGGGCAGGATGATTGCGTTGGTTCCGTGCGGCCCGAAATCGTCCACGATCTCTTCCACCGTCACGATAGCGCGACGGGCTGCGAGCACGGCCTCCTTTTGCACGCCTACGATGCCCTCGATCAGCACGTTGCCCTCGCGGTCGGCCTTCTGCGCGTGGATGATTGTCACGTCCGGCCGCAAGGCGGGAACGCTCGCCAGTTCCTCGCCGGTGAACGGGCACCGGATGAAACAGATGTTGCCGTTCACGTTCGGCAGGTCCGTCCCACGGTAGCCGCGGAAAAAGGCGCAGGGCATGCCGGCCGCGCCGGCCTCGTAGGCGTTGGCCATGGCCGCGTGGCTGTGCTCCTCGATCTCCAGAGGCTGCGGCCAACCGCGCTCCACGGCGTCGCGCAGCCGATGGAGTGAACCGACTCCCGGGTTTCCGCACCACGAGAACACCAACTTGCGCGCGGCGCCCATGCCGATCATCTGGTCGTAGAGGAGATCGGGCGTCATGCGGATGAGGGTCAGATCGCGGCGGCCCTGGCGGATGATCTCGTGTCCCGCGGCGAACGGAATCAGGTGGGTGAAGCCCTCCAGCGCGACCTGGTCGCCGTCGCGGACGTGCTGGGCGACGGCCTGGGAGAGCGAGAGGAATTGCATACAATGAATCCTGATTAGACAACAGTACCAGTCGAGGTGAGGCTTGTGATGCGCACCCAGGTCGGCATCATCGGGGCGGGACCCGCCGGGCTGCTGCTTTCCCACCTGTTGTACCGCGAGGGTATCGACTCGATCGTCATTGAGACCCACAGCCGCCGGCACGTGGAAGAACGGATCCGCGCGGGGGTGCTGGAGCAGGGGACCGCCGACCTGCTGCGCGAATCGGGCGTGGGGGATCGCATGCAACGCGAGGGGCTGGTCCATCACGGCATCGAGCTGAGGTTCAACGGGCAGGGCCATCGCATCGACATGCACCAGTTGACGGGCGGGCGCGCCATCACCGTGTACGGGCAGCATGAGGTGGTCAAGGACCTGATCCGCGCGCGTCTCGAAGCGGGCGGACGGATTCTGTTCGAGGTGGGCGAGGTGAGCGTCGCGGGCTTGGCCGGCGACGCCCCGCGCATCCGTTTCACGTACGAAGGTGAGCCGCGGGAGATTGCCTGCGACTTCATCGGCGGTTGCGACGGCTTCCACGGAATCTCGCGGCCGTCCATTCCCGCGGGCGCGCTCCGATTCTTTGACAAGGCATACCCGTTCGGGTGGCTCGGCATCCTTGCCGAAGCCGCACCCGCGTCGCGGGAGCTGATCTATGCCCATCACGAGCGCGGCTTCGCTCTCCTGAGCATGCGCTCGCCGGCCCTCAGCAGGCTGTATCTGCAGTGCCACCCGAACGAAGACCTGGCTGCGTGGCCCGACGATCGAATCTGGAATGAGCTGCAGTTGCGCTTCGCAACGCGTTCGGGCTTCTGGCTGAACCCTGGGCCCGTCCTGCAAAAAGGGGTAACCGCCATGCGCAGTTTCGTCACCGAGCCCATGCAGTACGGGCGGCTGTTCCTGGCGGGGGACGCGGCTCACATCGTTCCGCCCACCGGTGCCAAGGGGCTCAACCTGGCGGCGGCGGACGTCTGGGTGTTGTCGCGCGCCCTGGCCGCCTGGTACCGTACGGGCGCCACGGACCTGATCGAGCGCTACTCCGATGTGTGTCTGCGGCGCGTCTGGCGCGCGCAGCACTTCGCGTGGTGGATGACCTCCATGCTGCACCGGTTTGAAGAGGGTGACGGGTTCGACTACCGCCGCCAGATGGCCGAACTGGAGAACGTCGCCAGTTCCCGCTCCGCCTCCGCTCACTTGGCCGAAAACTACGTGGGATTGCCATTCGAATTGCAGGGAGAACAGATATGATGCGAACCGTTCCGCCATTCCGGGCCGACCATGTCGGAAGCCTGCTGCGTCCTGAGCGCCTCAAGCAGGCCCGCGCGCGACGCGAGCGCGGCGAAATCTCCGCCGATGAACTGCGCGCCGAGGAGGATGCCGCGATCCAAGCCGTCATCGTCCGCCAGGAGGCCATCGGACTCCAGAGCGCGACCGACGGCGAATTCCGTCGCGCCATGTGGCATTTCGATTTTCTGGAACACCTGGAAGGAGTAGAGTCGTTCCGCGCGGCCCACGGCATCGCGTTTCAGGGTGGGATCGAGACGCAGCCAAAGGGATTGCGCGTTACTGGCAGGCACGGGTTCTCGTCCCATCCGATGCTCGATCATTTCCGCTTCGTTCAGCAGCACACCCGCGTGACGCCGAAGATGACCATTCCCTCGCCAAGCGTGCTGCATTTCCGCGGTGGGCGCCGTGCGGTCAGCTCGTTGGTCTACCCGGAGATGGACGAATTCTACCGCGACCTCGGCCTGGCGTATCAGAAAGCTGTCGCGGCGTTTGCCGCCACGGGTTGCCGTTATCTGCAGCTCGACGAGGTCAACCTGGCCTATCTGTGTGACCCGGAGCAACGCCGCATGCTGCGCGAGCGCGGGGATGACCCGGACCATCTGCCCGGGATCTACGCCTCCATGATCAACACGGCCATAAGCGGGCGGCCGCCGGACATGGTGATCACTATGCACCTGTGCCGAGGCAACTTCCGTTCCAGTTGGATCGCGCAAGGTGGGTATGAGCCCATAGCCGAGATCCTCTTCAGCCGGATCGGCGTGAACGGCTACTTCATGGAGTTCGACACCGAACGCGCGGGCGGCTTCGAGCCATTGCGATTCGTACCCAGGGACAAGATCGTGGTGCTGGGAGTGGTTACTTCGAAATCAGGAGCCCTGGAGTCCGCAGACGCGCTCAAGCGGCGCATGGAAGAGGCCGCCAAATACATCGATGCCGATCAGCTTTGCCTCAGCCCGCAGTGCGGATTTGCCAGCACCGAGGAGGGCAACCTGCTGACCGAAGATGAACAGTGGGCCAAACTCGCGCGCGTCGTGGAGGTGGCGCGCGACGTTTGGGGCGGGGCTGCCTGGCCTGCCGGAACAAGCCGACGCTGATGCGGATCACGTAGCCGGCGCGCCAGCGTTCGCGCTGCGTGACTTTGACTGCCAGACCCGCGTGCCGCCGTGGCGTATAATAAAAGGGAAAACACTGAGAGGATTTGTGTCCCCAAGTACCTTCTTCCGCATTTTCACCCATATGCAGATGCTGCCGATCCTGGAGAGCGGCGAGGAAACGCTGGTCGGCGGTCAGGCGGTCATGGAGGGGGTGATGATGCGGGCTCCCCACAGTTACTGCGTCGCGGTGCGCAAACCCAACGGCGAAACGGTCACCGACCAGATGCCGCTGGCGCGCATGTCGGAACAGCACAAGATTTTCAAGTATCCGGTGATTCGTGGGTTGGGGACGCTGTACCAGGCGTTGAAGCTCGGCGGCAGGGCTCTGAAATTCTCAGCGGCCGCGGCTTTGGACGACCCAGCCCTGACTCAGAGCAAGCAGCCGCCCAAAGAGGTTCCTGGTTGGGCGATGGCAGGGCCTATCGTCTTCTCGCTTCTGTTTTTCATCTTCATGTATAAGTTTGTTCCGCTGTTGGTGGTCACGAAGCTTCAGAAACTGTACCCCATGCTGGAAGGACGCGTAACCTTCAACCTGGCCGACGGCATCGTCCGCATGTTGATCCTGCTCGGACTCCTGTACGGGCTCTCGCGGCTGAAGGACATCCGGCGCGTGTTTGAATATCACGGAGCGGAACACAAGGTGGTCTTCAATTTCGAATCCGGACGGCCGGTCACGGTGGAAAATGCGCAGCAGTTTACGACCTTCCACCCCCGCTGTGGCACCAGCTTCCTTTTTGTGATCTTCATCCTGGCCATCCCGGTCTACACCCTGATCCCCTTCGACGGGTTCGCGGCCAGATTCGTCGCACGGGTACTGCTGATACCCGTTATCGCCGGTGTGGGATACGAATTGATCCGCTTCGCCGCCAGGCGGAGGGGCTCGTTCCTGGCAACGCTCGCGGCGCCGGGACTGTGGATGCAGCGGATCACTACCAAGCCGCCATCGGATGAGCAGACCGCTATCGCCATTCGCGCCCTCAACGGCGCGATGGAACTCGAAGCGGCCCAGGGCGGCGAGCTCGTCATCGCTTAACGGCCATGCAATTCCGCGAAAAACTCGATCAACTCGAAAAGCGCTTCGAGGAACTCAACCGCCAGATGGCCGATCCGGCGGTGATCGGCGATGCGGAACAGTATCGCAAAATCACCAAGGCACACAGCGAGCTCGCCGAAGTCGTCGCCAAATACCGCGAATGGAAGAAGGCCGAGGACAGCCTCTCCCAGGCGCGGGCCATGTTGGAGGAGCACGACGCCGAGTTGAAGGCCATGGCCGAAGAAGAGGTGGCGCGGCTGGAGCCGGAGCTTGGCTCCATCGAGGATCAGCTCAAGGTTCTGCTGCTGCCCAAGGATCCCAACGACGACAAGAACATTGTGCTGGAAATCCGCGCGGGCACGGGCGGCGATGAGGCCACGCTGTTCGCGGCCGAGATTTTCCGCATGTATTCGCGCTACGCGGAGTCGCAGGGGTGGAAGATCGACATCACCTCCAGCAGCGAGTCGTCGGTGGGCGGCCTCAAGGAAATCATCGCGCTGGTGAGTGGAGACAAGGTCTACAGCAAGCTGAAGTACGAAAGCGGCGTGCACCGCGTGCAGCGCGTTCCCGTGACCGAGCAGCAGGGGCGCGTGCACACGTCCGCCATCACCGTGGCGGTGCTGCCGGAGGCCGACGAAGTCGAGATCAAGCTCGACCCCAAGGATGTCCGCATCGATACGTTCTGCTCTTCGGGCCCGGGCGGGCAATCGGTAAACACCACGTACTCGGCGGTGCGGATCACGCATCTGCCGACCGGCCTCGTGGTCTCCTGCCAGGACGAAAAATCGCAGATCAAGAACCGGGCGAAGGCGGAGCGTGTGCTGCGTTCGCGGCTGTACGAGATCGAGCTCGAAAAGCAGCAGGCCGCGCTCGGGGCGGAACGCCGCAGTATGGTAGGCACCGGCGATCGCAGCGAGAAGATCCGCACCTACAACTTTCCCCAGAACCGCGTGACCGATCACCGCATCGGGCTGACCCTGCACCAGCTCGATTTCGTGATGGACGGCAGGCTGGAACCCATCGTCGACGCCCTCACCACCTACTACCAGACAGAAAAGCTCAAACAGCAGGGCGAGCAGGGCGGCAAAAACATCGCGGCGGATTAGCTGCTCATGACCGTGCAGACGGCATTGCTCCAGGGCACAGGCCTGCTGGAGGGTGCCGGGATTGCGGCTCCACGGCTTACCGCCGAAGTGCTGCTGGCCTACGCCTTGCGCCGTGATCGCGTCTATCTCTACGCGCACCCGGAACACGAACTGGCCGAAGTGGAGTGGATCCACTATGGCCGCTACCTGCATGAGCGGATGAAGGGCAAGCCGACGCAGTACATCACCCGCCGCCAGGAATTCTACGGCCGCGAATTCCGGGTCACGCCCGACGTGCTGATCCCGCGGCCGGAAACCGAGCTAGTGGCCGAGACGGCGCTGAAGCTGGGTGCGCGGCGCGTGGTGGACGTGGGTACCGGCTCGGGCGCATTGGCGATTACGCTGCAGCTCGAATCGGGCTGCGACGTCCTCGCCACCGACATATCACCCGCGGCACTCGCCGTAGCCGCGGAGAATGCCCGCCGGCTCGGCGCCCGGATCGGACTCATGTGCTGCGATGTCACGGAGGCAATCGGCGCCGGCGCGGCGGACCTGCTGGTTTCCAACCCGCCCTATGTGCCGCTTGCCCAGCGCGCGGGCTTGCAGCGGGAAGTGCGCGACTTCGAGCCGGACGTGGCGCTCTTCGCCGGGGAGACGGGGTTCGAGCTCTACGAGCGGATCGTGGCCGATGCGCCGCGCGTTCTGCGTCCCGGCGGCTGGCTCATCATGGAGCTCGGGTTCGGCAGCCGCGATCATGTTGCCCGCCTCCTCAGCGGCTGGGATGACCTCGCGATCGAGCCTGATCTGGCCGGCATCCCGCGCGTGGTCCGGGCGCGCCGCCCGCCTATTTCACCTCGCCCGCGGGCTTGCTGAACCTGTCGCTTTCGACCGGAACGTTGCTCTTCACCTCGGCAATCTGAATCGTGAACCGCCCGTTGGGCCGCGACAAGGTCCAGCGCAGCGGGATCTTCACACCATCTTCCTCCCGATAATCGGCATAGTCGATCTGGGTGGGCATGCGGCCCACCGGCGTGTCCGCGTAACGCACCATGCGCACCAGCAGCCCGGAGTTCTTATCGAAGTACAGCCGCACCGGAGGGTGCCCCTGTGACGACCCGATCAGGACCTCGCACTCAACGCCGTCCATCATTTCCGGGCGTCCGCGCCGCAGTTGCGCAAAGACCTCCTTCAGGCGCAGCGGGAAGTAGAACTCGGCATCGAGCCCCGCCGCCCAGGATTCGGCGCCCGACATCTCCCGCGCCGGCCTGCCGGTGCCGCCCAGCCACCCCGAAGTTCCGTCGAAGGCCGTAAGGCTTTCGCCGTTGCCCATGTGGCTGATGGAGATCCGCTGCCGGGGAGCCTTGGTGATGACCTCGATGGGCGTCTGGTTCTCACCCACCAGAATCGAACCCTTCTCGACGCGGCTGGTGACCTTCCGGATGGCGTCGGCGCCGCCCACCGCGCTCACGTACTTCTCCACGACCTGGTCCGCGGTCGGGGCAGGGCCGGGCGCCGCCGGCGGCCTTGTCTCGGAATGCACCGGCCGCTCGGAAGTCATCACCGGCGGAGTGCCGGCCGGGTGCTCGGACCCATGGTGGCAGGAGTAGCACGTCACCTCCTGGCGGCCGTTGAAACTGTTCTTGTTGATGGCTGCGGTCATGGCCATCATCTCGCGGGCGGTCTTCTTGGCCCGCTTGTCATCCAGTTCCATCTTGCCCGGGACGTGGCAGAATGAGCACTCCACACCCAGCGACGTCGCAATGAACTGCATCGCAGGCATCAACTGATCGGCGGGTGTGCCCTTGAGCTCGGTAATGTTCTTGTAGACCTGCTCGGCGGTCTTGGCTTCGGCGGCTTGAGCGCGTACCATCTGCGGCGCCAGCACGGCGAGGATAGCCATCGTCCCGAAAAGTCTGTGCATTCGATTTCCCCTCTCGATCTCTGGATTGTACTGAAATCAACGCGATGCCGTTGTGTATACGGGCGGCGCCAGCCGGCGGTGGACCGGCTCCGCGCTCAGCGGCTGGCGAACGAATAGGCGCCCGGCTCCACGTCGAACACTACCGCGCCGGGCTCTGCCCGGAGGACCTTCACTCCGGGCGCGCCGTTCGCCGGGCAGCCGGCCGCCGCATCCTTCGCCGGCATCCATACGGTTGCGGTTCTGATGGGCGGCACGGTTCCGTCCAGGGTGAAGCGGCACCGATGCCGCTCTCGTGCGGCCGGACTCGGTCACGGCCGCCGCATCCTTGGCTGGCATCCATCGGTCGCGGTCGTGTTGGGTGGCACGGTCCCTTCCAGGGTGAAGTGGTACCCGGTGCCGCTCTCGTGCGGCCGGGCCGAGGTTAATACAGGGTCCAGTATCCCTCACGGGTTCTGGCATGAAGTTCCGGCCGGTTCTTGACCGTTACCCGGATCGCATGGAATCTTCCCGCCTCGCCGTCCGCCGGTGCGGAGGCGAGAATGTACTGGCGATGAACCTCTTCGCCCACCAGTTGAATCGCCTCCTCCAGAGCGTTCTTCTTTAGGAAACTCAATGTACGCCCACCCGTGGTCTTCGGGAACAGAGCCGTAAGATCCGGCTCGTGCAACCTCATCAACTCGCCGAGCCCATAGATCAGACCTCCTGGTCCCAGATCGGGAGGCACCGGGGTCGTGTCGGGGGCCGGGCAAACAGCACACTGCCGGACCTTGATCCGCTCCGCTTCGGGTTTCAGGTCTTCCGCCGTTTTGGGCCTCACGGTGAACGGCTCCAACAGAGGCGAGTAGGTCAACCAGTAGACCGCCACATTGAGCCGCTGTGCCCGCTCCATGACTTCAGCCAACTTCGCCTGGCTCGAGCGATCCCGCCTTTCCGCAATCATGAGTATGACTGGCCGCCGTCCCCGCGGCCGGCGTTCGAGCATCAGGAGGGCCTGGTGCAAGGCATCCAGTGTGTGGGCGGCAGCGCCTTCCTGGCGCAGCATGCGCAGCGCGTGAATCACGAAATCGGGGTTCCCGGTGAAGTCCTGGTGGATCTTCACTTCGTTGCTGAACGAAATTACCGCCGTTTCTCCGGATTCCCCCGCCAACAACTGGGTGAACAGAATCCCGCTCCCGCCCAACTTGTCAATCACGGCTCCGGAATTGGAGCTGGTCTGCACTGCCACCACGAGATCGATCGGATACGTCTCCCAATCCATCTGTATCGTCCGCGGCACATTGTTGTCGTAGAGAGTCAGATCGCCAGGTGTGAGTCCGTCGACGTAATGTCCCTTGGAATCCGTGACAGTCGCGGGCGCGACAAACAGAGAAGGATGTCCGTTTTGCCGTTGAAATTCGGGGCGGCTCCCCGGACCATTATCTACCCTTCAGGCGACCCGAGCGGTCGTCTTGGGCTGCTTGAGATCGGCCTCGAGTGCAGCCACGAGGCCGGGTAATGCCCGATACCCATCGATGCGACGGAACTGCTTCTCTGCAACGACGAGCCCGGAACCGACCCAGCGTTCGATTTGATTGCCGGGACGCCATCGCT
>CAVRBB010000012.1:0-215717 GCA_963719195.1 Bryobacterales bacterium
GTTTCAAGCAGGCCCTCCGCGTCCTCGGCGCGTATGCCTATCACTTCTGGATGGCGGCCATGACACCACTACGCCGCGTGAGCGGCAACCAGTACCTGCACCGCAAGTCCGCGGATTACCGCAATGCCGTCCGCCGAAAGATCGCGGCCTATCATCCCCACATCCAACTCGGACTCATCGCCCAGGGCCTGCTTCAGCTCCTCTCCGCGATCAAGCCCAATCTGGTATGGCAGTCATTCGGCGCCTGGATCCGTACCATTCGGCCAGGACTCGCCCCTTCGGAACAGGTCGTGGCCATTGCCCTCCGCCATACCTTTCCGGAATTTCTCGCAACTGCCGCCAAAACCGTAATCCTTGTGAAATTCCTCCGCGACCGCCTCGACCTGTCCAGAGCTGAAGGAACCAGTTTGGCAGCATGAGAGTCCGCCCCTCATAAGTCGGTACTCTCAAGTTGAATTGACAGTCTCGAAAAAAATGGGCCGATGCGGTGACTGAACGCGGCGGGTCAACGGGACTGAAGTCGTGGCGGGACGTGGAGCGATTTGCGATACGGGCTGCAGCAGATGAGGCGGCGGTTTTTCACTTTCTGGCACAGCGGCGGCGAGGAAGAAAGCCCATAACGCGAACAGGTCGCCGGTGTGGCCGGAAATTCAACGGGGAGCGGGGCTTAACAACATCGTCGGCGCTATGCACACCGTTGGTTTGATCGGTTCAAGCGCCCCTGGAACGCTGTCTTAGACTGGCATCACTTCCGGGCACGAAATGGGCCATGCGGAGGCGAGAGATAGGCTCCTTTCTGCTCTGAGCAACCCGCAAAGAAGATCGTCGAAGATTCTCGGGAAGCTAAATACTACCCTCAACATCCTTCGAACGCACGGCGCGAGGCATGGTCGCCATGGGCCAGTGGACAAGAACGGTATTGACGTGACTCCATTTCAACCCGCCCGCGAAGAACTCCGCAACTCGGAATAGTGCCGACGCAGGCGCCCGGCGGGTATCGGGTTCATCACCAACATGGAAGGCCGGAGGACTCCTACATCACGGACGATCTGGCGGACGCACGGACGCGGAGACGGGCTCGGGCGAAGCAGTCGCCGTGAAAGCCACCACTGCCGATTGGACCAGTGTTCCAGTTCAGATGGAAATGGAGATGGCGTTCCCCCATTAAGATAACGGAGCAAACGCATGAAGAAGCAAACGGAAGCACTACACGCCGGAAGAGAAAGTCGCCATCCTGAGGCGGCTCCGGACAAGGAGCCGATCTAGAAGCTCTGCGATGAGCGGGGCCTGCCGCCCACGGTCTTCTATCGCTGGCAGAAGGAGTTCTTCGAGAACGGGGCGTCTGCCTTCGAGCAGAAAGCACGGCCGAACCATTCAGCCGAGCAGGAGGGAATCGCCTGCCTGGAGAAGAAGATCCAGACCAAAGAGGAGGTTCTGGCCGAGCTGATGGCGGAGCACGTCGCGCTAAAAAAAGAGATCGGGGAACTCTGACCGGCGTCCGGGTTCTGCACGATACGCGGGATCAGATCGTGGATTTCGTCGGGCGCTGGTCCGACAAGACCCAAGATCGGTGCCGGGCGGTTCATCGGGTGGCTCACATCACCGCCAGAAAGTTCTAAGACTGGTGGGAACGTTACGGCAAGGTGAACAAGCACAACGGCCGGGTTCCCCGTGATTTCTGGCCGGAGGATTGGGAGAAGCAGGCCATCATCGGCTTCCATCTGAAGAACCCACTGGAAGGCTACCGACGGCTGACATTATCATGAATTCCTCCCGGAGGGCTCAACGGAAATCGCGTGCCGCGGCGAAAGTGGACAAGGTTCACGGCAGCTAAGAGCCACCTGATTTCGGCACCATATCGGGTCGAAGTTGCCGGGGGCTCCTGCACCAAGACAGTTCTGTTCTCATTCGCTGCCTTCTCTACCTGGACCGGACCCAGGGGCCCCATCGAGAGAGCTACTTCGGCCGTCCGGTGAGGACAATCGCCCTCGTTGTCGTGAACGTGCTGAATTTGTTTTGGAAATCCTGGATGACTGCCTTCACCTTGTCCCGGTCGAATGCCGCCCAGGTCATCGCGAAGAGGCTCTCCGCAGCGCTCAGAAACCAGAAGTAGAAAAGGGTGAAGTCGGGCTTCATGTCGGCGGCCGATGCATTTGCGCGTACCTTACCCTCGATGACAGTCAACGCACGCTGCATGTGCATCATATCCCGTCGCATTTGGCCGATCTTGTCCTTGAGTTGCTCTCGCGCCGACCCCCCAAAGAAATCCGCGCTCATCTGACCATTTGGTTGTAACGGCATGCCAATGATATCCGCCGCCTGCAATCGCTCGGGCGGATCCTTTCACTAATATATGCGGAAGCGGCCGTCAATCTTGTAACCAATTGCGTGGTATTTTTTCCTGAGTCCGGGTCCGCATAGTAGAGGAGGAGACGTGAGCGAGACGTTGCCAAACGCGACATGGAACTGCACCGGCAACCTCACCGGGGCCGCTATTGAACCTCACCGTTTGTCCACCCTTTAAAAAAGCTGCGAAGGAGCACAGAAGGATCTCCGAATTGAACGCGGTCGGATCCGGTCGTTTTCCGCTTGCGGACATCAAGCAGGACGAAATCTATTCGCGAGCGACCAAAACCGCCATGCGGGCGCTCCTCCAACTGCTCGGCGCCTGAGAGCTGGAAGTCGTTGAGTTTAATGGCAGCAAGGCAGGAGCAGGCCGTGTACATGGACGTTTGGCATATTAGGCCGGCACGGCCCTAAGATCTGCGCGGCTCAGGCCACATCTCAACATCGGGCGTTTTTCAGCCAAGTGGCTTCATGAAGCGTTCGTAAATGCTGGGCGACTTCGGGGACTTCGGGGATTTGATGCGGGATTCATCCAGCTTGAGAGTACCGGTTTGTGCGGCCGCCTTTTCATGCCGCCAACCTGGTTCCTTCAGCCCTGGAAAGGTCCAGACGGTCGCGGAGGAATTTCACAAGGATTACGGTTTTTGCGGCAGTGGCGAGAAATTCCGGAAGGGTACTGCGGAGGGCAATGGCCACGACCTGTTCCGAGAGGGCCAGCCCTCCCCGAACCGTACGGATCCAGGAACCAAAGGAAAGCCATACTAACTTCGGTTCCATCGCCGAGAGGATCTGAAGCAGGCCCTGGGCGATGAGTCCGAGTTGGATGTGGCGATGATAGGCCGCGATCTTTCGGCGGACGGCATTGCGGTAGTCCTCGGACTTGTGGTGCAGGTACTGGTTACCGCTGACACGCCGTAGGGGAGTCATGGCCACCATCCAGAAGTGATACGCATAAGCGCCGATGACCCGGATGGCCTGCTTGAAGGACACTTCAATCTTGAATCGCAAGCCATAGAGGCGGATGATCTCGAGGGGAGAGAGGGTCAGGTCGGTGCTCATCAGCAGGATGGCGCCGCGAAGGGGATGGAGCACCACGACGAAGCGGACGAGGATGCCGACAGGGCGCCACAATAGGTCGGCGGTGCGGAAGCGGAGGATCACATTCTTCTCGCCATAGACGGGGCTGGGCGCCTGCTGGAGTTGGGCAGACTGTTTCAACAGCGCGGCAACCTTGATCTTCCTGCCGTACTTCTTCGGCCTGCCGCGACGCCGTCGCCGGTTGGGAGGCGGGAGTGATGCCGGGAAGAAAGCCACGCTGTTGCTCTTGACCCGGGTGACCAGATGGTGGCCTTTGGCGAGCAACCCACGAGCGATCTTGCCGGAGGCATAGTACGCATCGGCCACGAAGTAGCAGGGCTCTTTCAGGCGGAGCGAATCGAGCAGCAGGATCATCTTGTCGAGGAGGGTCCGGTGGTCGCGGTTGGAAAAGACCGTGCCTTCGTGGATGCGACAAGCCAAAGGCAAGGCGAATACGCTGGACAAGGCTTGGGCGAGCACGGCGACCGCCTGGCAGGAGTGGCCGAAGATGAACTCCGGCTTGTTGTTGGAGTCCGATTCTGGATGGAGTTTTTTGACTCCCGGCATTTTGCGTCCGGCCTTGGCGACCTTGATGCCGTCGGCGACGAGGACGGGCCTGCCGTTGACGCGTAGGATGCCGGGGTGGACGCGGAAGACCAGAGCGCACCAGGCAAGGGTGAGCTTGTTCAGATCCAGGGCTTGGCTATGGAAGAAGTCCAGGAGTCGGTCGTAGCAGGCCGGCTCCAATCCCAGGGCGCGCACGATACTGGTGACGCCCAGTAGATCCTTGCGAACGGTGAAACCGGCCAGGCAGAGCGCCATCCCGAGGAAGGTTCGGGTCCGGGCGCAGGCGGACCGCAAACCGCACACCAAATTCCACCAGTGACTCCAGAGCATGAGCGGCCTCCTGGCCGGGTGGTGCGAAGCATCGGCATTTATGGCTTGACGATAAGCCGCTGTATAGTATAGCATATCTATGCTATACTATCGATGTAAAAGGAGGCATCATGAGCCAGAAACGGATTCAGCAGATCGAGCGAAGGATTGATCGCATCAAGACGGCGCTATTGGAGATCGGGCCGATGCGCCCGGGCTCACTGACCCGTCAGTACAAGGATCCCCAACACCACGCCGGAGCCTATTGGCAGATCAGCTATACGCGTCGGATGAAGAGCCGCACCGAGTACGTCCGCCGGGAATGGGTGAAGGATCTCCGCCGCCAAATCGCGAGTCACAAGCGGTTCAAGAATCTGGTCGAACAGTTGATCGACCTGAGTATCGAGCACTCACGACTGACCATGCAGGTTGCCGAGCCCAAGGCTACCTAACGCGTGCGAACTCGGTACTCTCAAGATCCAGGATCAATCCCGCCTTAATGCCAGCAACGGATCGATTTTGGCGGCGCGTCTCGCGGCACATAGCTCGCGGCTGCGCTGCCGCGGCTAGAAAAACCCGCGACCGCCGCATCCTCTGCGCCCCTTTCAATCAGAACGTGATCGGGACATCGCTGGAACAGACCCCCGTACCGGGAGCGCAGACTCGGTAGGTGGAAGTGCCGTGAGACCGAAACCCGAACCGGTCGCTATAGCTGCCGTTGTTGGACGTGGTGGTGATACGGGAGCCGTTACGGTAAATGTCGACCTTGGCAGTGGTGGCGCCACTCCAATTCAAATCAACCATCCGGTAAAGTCCGGAAATGCGGCTCGAGACGGCGAGGGTGATGGGCCCTTGCTGCGGAGGCGGCGGCTGCGCAGTGGTGAAGCTCCACACCGCTGAGCCGGGCGACGAGCCGGCAGCGTTCTTCGCCACTACCTTCCAGTAATACGTGGTGTTGGGGGTCAGCCCGGTCTCATTGTAGCTTGTGCCTACCGCACCGGCCGTCACTGTAGGCGGCGGATTGCTGGTGGACAGGTACACGTCGTAGAAGGTCGCTCCGGCCGACGCAGTCCAACTCAAGGTGAGCGACGTGGACAGCCCGCTGGCCCCGTTGGTGGGCGCCAACAGCATCACTGCCGGCGGCGGCTGCCCAGTGGTGAAGCTCCAGACCGCTGAGGCGGGCGACGAGCCGGCAGCGTTTTTCGCCACTACCTTCCAGTAATACGTGGTGTTGGGGGTCAGCCCGCTCGCATTGTAGCCGGTGAATCCCACGGTGGCTGTCACGGCCGGGGGCGGATTGCTGGCGGACAGGTACACGTCGTAGGAGGTCGCCCCGGTCGACGCATTCCAAATCAAGGTAGGCGACGTGGACACCCCGCTGGCACCGTTGGCGGGCGTCGACAGCGTCACCACCGGCGGCGGGGGAGATCCCACCGTGCTCAAAAGCAAAGTGAGCGTGCCGCCGGTTTGATTCACGGTTAACAGATCGGGAAAGAGATCGCTGTCCAACTTGCCCGCAATCAGTTTGACCGGGTTCTGGCCCACCGGGAACTCGATGGGGTTTCCGAAGCTGCCGAATCACTGGTTCAGGATCAGCCGGACCTTATTGTTTCCCCAACTGGCGACGGCGATATCCAGGTAGCTGTCGAGATTGAAATCCCCGACCACGATGCTGGTGGGCGTGTCGCCGGCGTTCAATTCCGAATAGCCGGTGGTGAAGGTTCCGATCGCGTCATTCAAAAGAAGGATGACCTGCGAGAAATACGGGTTGGCGATGACCAGATCCTGAGTGCCGTCGCGGTCGAAATCGCCGGCGGCGAGGTCGGAAGGCAAGTCGCCCGCGTAAAGATGCGTCGGGGGACCAAAGGTCGCGTTGCCGTTATTGATCAGGGCAGTGATGAAGCCGCCCGCGGTCGCGTTCAGGTAGGCGATGTCCATGACGTCGTCACAGTTGATGTCGATGAGCACGAGCGAGCGGGAATTAGCGCCGTCTCCATAAGTTCCGCCCGGGGTGAAGACGCCGTTTCCATTGTTGAGTAAGATCGCCGCTTTATTACAACCGCCCGTGACGGCCAGGTCCCTGTCTCCATCCCCATCCAAGTCGTAGATGGCGACGGCGTTCGAGGCGCTGCACACGTTGTAGTTGACCGGGGAAGAAAAGTTGCGGGCGCCCAGGTTTAGCAGAACCGAGACGGTTCCATTGGCGACCACGATGTCGTTCCTTCCGTCGCGGTTCAAATCGCCTATGTCGAGGTCCAGTATTTGGGAGCTCGGCGCCCACAGATCGTTGAATGTCACCGCCTGAAAAGAACCCGCGCCATTATTGAAGAACACCTGTAAATTGCCCTGTTGGGTTACGACGGCGATGTCATTAAGCCCGTCGCCATCCAAGTCGCCGATCTTTGCGGCAGCCGGGTTTCCCGCGGTGCTGAGAGTGACACTGCCGAACGTGGGATTGGGAAGAGCGGTCGCGATTGTCACTCCCAGGAGGCCTGTGACTACTGCGACAGCGGTATTGAAAATGCACACAACTCCTGTACGGTTGCGCATGATACTTCCTTTCTGCGCTGCTGGGAAAGAGCAGCCGCTTCCCGAATGTTTGCCGAGTTATCGCCGATGCCAGGCGAGCGAGGAATCTCCTGGGCTCGTCAGGAGCTATCCTACGGACGCTTAGGAGCGCGGTCAAGATGCATTGTGTAAGAAGAGCTGTAAATCCTAGCGCTCCACGAGATTTATGATTCTCACCTCATCGGCGGCCAGTCTTCCGGCGGGCGTGTACCTCTAAATCGTCTGCAGCGAGGATGTGCCGCGCATTTCTCCAGCGGATCTAAAAGGGCTCCAAAGCGAAACGTATATGGGCGCGGCCGCCGTCGCGGGCTTGATGAAATGAAAGCGTGCGAAAACCGGCCGCGTGTGCAGATTCTGCGCTCCTCCTATACTATCCTCCGGACTCGTACGCCGGTCCTCTTACTGGATCCCGCAACCGGGCTCCAAGGGTGGCGAATCGCTGATGCCCTTCTTCTCCAACGCGCGCCACGTGGTGCTTCGGGCTTCGGGTCATTGGGGGCCGGTTCGGAATGTGTCGCTCAGCTCGTGATTGAGTTCGTTGGAAGGGGACGCCGAGGAACTTGGACGCCAGTTGCGCTGCCAACGGGGCTCGCCCTCCCTTTGTGCTGCCCGAAATCCCGGTGTCTAGCGATCGAGGCTGAACACAGAGATGGCGTGCTCGTCGGTACTATCAGGGTGTTATCCATTGCCCGGTCCTGGACGGCCCGAAGATCGATGCCGCTGGCGCCTAGAGTGTACCGGCGCCCGCTCTCTCGACGTTTCACGCTGAACCAACCACACCGTGCCGCCGTCTACCCGGTCATATTGATGTGGCGGCGGCGAAGTCAACCGCGGCTGAAAGTCGTGGCAGGATGAAACGAGACAACGATGTGGAGCGATTTGCGATACGGGCTGCGGCAGATGAGGCGGCGGCGGTTCTTCACCGCGGTGGTGATCCTGCTGCTGGCGATCGGGATCGGCTCCAACGTGCTGGTGTTCAGCCTGGTAAACGAACTGCTGCTCAAACCGCTGCCGGTACGAGACCCGGAGAACCTCTACCTGCTGGAGCGGGTCCGCGAGCTTCAAGTGCGGCCGGACACGTATTTCCCGTACGCGGCCTTCCGTGATGTGGTGCGCGGAAGCCGCCTGGTTTCGGCGGCGGTGGCCGAGGAGGAGTGGCTCACCGACTGCCTCGTACCCATGAATGCCGGCGGACGGATGCGGCTGGTGATGACGCAAATGGTATCGCCGAACTACTTCGCCGAACTCGGCGTGCGCGCGATCGCGGGGCGGGTGTTGACGGAGAGCGATGCGACGGAGCCGGACGCGATTCCGGCCGTGCTCAGCTACCAGTTCTGGCAATCGCAATTCGGCGGCAGGCGCGATGTGATCGGGAGCGACATCCGGCTCAAGGGGCATCGGTTTGTCGTGGCCGGTGTTTTGCCGCGCGAGTTTCACAGCTCGGATATCGACCGCGCTCCGGACGTGCGGCTGCCGGTCTCGGCGGCGAGAATCCTGGGGCATGACGAACTGACGCCGCGCTTCCGCATCCTGGTGCGGCCGGCGGCGGGGACGGCGCCGCGCCAAGCCGCGGAATCGCTGCTTTCGCCGATGAAGAGCGTGGACGAGTGGGCCATACGCGAAGCGAATGCCCGCGCATCGAAGCCCGTAGCCCAGGATCAGATTCAGAAGCGGATCGACTGGTTACTGGACTACCGTCTCGCGCTGGAACCGATCGGCCGCGGCGCTTCCCGGCTGCGCGACCAGTTTGCGAGAGCGCTTTGGCTGCTGCTGGGGGGCGTCGGACTGCTGTTGCTGGCGGTGTGCGCGAATGTGGCGGGACTGTTGCTGGCGAGGGCGGACGAGCGAAAACGGGAAATCGCCATTCGCGCGGCGGTGGGCGCGGGGCGGTGGCAACTGGTCCGGCAACTTCTCCTGGAATGCGTGCTGCTCGCCGTTCCCGGCGCCGTGGCGGGTGCGGTGCTGGCGTTCGCCGCGGCGCCATGGGTGGTGCGGCTGCTGCCACCCGCGCGCGACTATGCGCATATCCTGAGCCCGCAACTGCTCAGCGTCTCGCCGGACCTGCGGGTCCTGCTGTTTGCGGCGGGACTCACGGGGTTCTGCGTGCTGGCTTTCGGACTTGTGCCGGCGTGGCGCGGGACGCGTGCATCGCTGGCGAGAGAGTGGAAGGGCGCGAGCGCGCGCGGCCACCGCGGCCGTGCGGCGGCGGCACCGGTGGCGATGCAGGCCGGGTTCTCGCTGGTGCTGCTCGCGGCGGGAGGCTTGATGGCGCGCACGTACTGGAATCTGGAACGGCTGGACCCGGGTTTCGACCGCGCGCACATCGCCGAGTTCACGTTCGATCCCACGCGCGCAGGATACACGGCGGAACAGGCCCGAGGCTACTACCGCGAGCTGCGGCGGCGCGTGGAAGCGTTGCCGGGAGTGCGTTCCACGGCGTACGCGGCGTTGGGGGTGATGCGAGGCAGCGGGATGAAGACCACGGTGGCGCCGCTGGGAGTGGTTCTGCCCCGAAACACCTTTCTGAATACGAGTCTCAACGGCGTGACACCCGGATATTTCGCGACCATGGGTATCCCGCTCGTCGCCGGCCGCGACCTGGAGATCCGTGATTCCGCCCGCAGGCCTGCGCCGGTCGTGGTGAACCAAGCGTTCGCGGATGCCTTCTTTACGGGCAGGAACCCGGTGGGAGAGATGCTGGCACAGGGGCTGGCCGGAGACGGGAGGGCGGCGTTCGTGATCGTGGGCCTGACCGCGACGGCCAAGTACCGATCCATGCGGGAGCCCGATCCGCCCACGTACTACGGGGTGCAGGAGGAGGGCGCGGGCGATTGGCCGCTGGTGCTGTACGTGCGCACGCGCGGGGCGCCCTCGGGGATCATGGCCGGGGTGCGGGCCATCGCGGCGGGTCTGGATGCAGGGGTGCCGCTGGTGGAGGCCGATACCTTGGAGCAGGAGATCCAGACGTCACTGTGGCAGGAACGGCTGGTGGCGCTACTTTCTGCATTCTTCGGCGCCGTGGCGGTGCTGCTGGCCGCACTCGGGCTCTACGGGTCGCTGACTTACTCGGTGGCGCGGCGGACTCACGAATTGGGAATCCGCGTCGCCATCGGTGCACACGCGTCCCACATCGTGCGGACGGTATGCCGGCCGGTGGTGGCGGCAGTGCTGTGGGGAGTCGGGTTCGGCCTCGTGGCGGCGATGGCGCTGTTGCGGGTGACGGGGCCGATGCTGTTTGGGCTTCAGCCGATGGATCCGGCCTCGCTCGCGGCTGCGGCCGGCCTGGTGGTGCTTTGCGCCGCAGCGGCGGCGGCGCGGCCCGCGTGGCGCGCGGCGAGAGTGGATCCGGCGGCCGCGCTTCGCGAGGAATGACCCCCTGTTCGGCAATCGCCAATTCGGCAGCAGGCCGTCTGTGGCAGAACGGCTCGTGGCGGACCTGGATCCGCAGGAGAATCCGAAAGTGGTGGTCTGTGAACGAGATTTGCTGCCTCGAACATGTCAAGAGATATTGGATCATGTGACACCGTTGCCGCAACCGCCCTGTCTCATCGTGACTTCCCAGCTTACAGACGATTCCCTTGGGGCGGAAGCGCTGAATATTGGAGCTTATGAAGCACTGGCAAAGCCGTTTGTCGGCACTGAGTCAGACACGCCCCCGCACAACGGATGGCTTCATGAGTTGGGCCGCCACAAAGGGGAAACGTCTCCAGGCGTCGCGCCCTGCGCGCCTCGCAGGTTCAGAATTGTCCCCCGGTTCCATCCGCGGCCTCCTGCTCAGGGATGTATTGGCGGACTTGCTCCAGTTCAAAGCCGACCGTCGACACGGCGTACCCTCGGGCCCCCGAAGTGCTCTCCCGAGCAATTCCGTTCCTTGCCCTGCAGCCGAGCTTGCTATCGCGGTTTTTCCTTTCACAAATCCGATCACTGAGGCCACAGGATGCTTGGGCGGCATGGCGATGCACATAACATAGGCACATGGTCCGGCATCAGATTCCCTTCGACAATCTGCCATTCCTTTTGCCTCGCCAAACGGTGAAAGACCGGCCCCAATGGACGGCGTGTCTGCCTGAGAATAGCGTTCCGCGTCGCCTGGGCACGAACACCACGTGATGGTACTTGCGGTCCCATTTGGAATGGGATCGGCTGTGGCAAAGGTCTGACATTGAATCCGCCTCATCGTTGGTCATCGAGCCGGTTGAGGAGGATCATACTCCCCGAACGCAGTCAAACCCTGTCTAGTCTCACTGGTCGAACCAGTGGCTTACCAATATCAGTTAGCGAGTGATCATTGAGCGTTAGCGATAACATCTCAGGCTGGGTATGCAGGGCCGGATCCACTTTGGACGGAGTACCTTTCCAATGGAGTTCCGCACGATCCGACTTATGTTGACACTACTTTTCGCCGCTTCGCCCAATAGGTTCTCATTCGCTGCGAAACTTGACGGCGTTGTTCTGTGTTCATTGCCTTTCGGCCCCGCCGTTTGGGTCCAACAGTAGTACCACTGGCTTGCAATTGCTCAAGAGCAGCAATTATTCGGTCGAGCTTCTGTTTTTCCAGATATAACTCATGAATCGCTTGGAACAAATCCACGGTGGTCCTCGCCTTCGGGAACGGGTTCCAGCTATTCTGGCGGTACGAGAGCGGCTGGTCAAGAGCTACGACGGCACAGGAGACCCAGATTCACCAAAAGCAACGGCATTGCGATCAACTACTGCCAGTACGATCAGAACGTCTGTTCGGGACGTACTCTTACCATCTCATCAGTACTTCGAATTGGATGGGTTACAGGTCGATGTGATATGGTTGCCATGTGCGAAGCATCCGAGGACCTGGCTCTGGCGAAGGCGATCCTATACTTGACATCGCGTGGCAGGAGTACATCCGAGGCGTTTCGAGCGTTCACGGAAGACGAGTATCGCCGGATTGCGGACCGGCTTGCTTGGACGGGTCGAAGACGACCCAACTCACCGGGATTGCAGCAGGCGGCGTGCTCTGAGTTTCACCCCCGGAGTTTGTGGTGTAGCACGGAGGCGCTGGTAGGTCAGTCATCTGCCATTGCGGTAACACGCCTTCGACTGGTACGCAAAATCACAGGGCATCCGTTACGAGGCCCCTCAAAACTCTTGAATTTGACGGACAACTGAGATACTGAGATAGTTGTTGACAATACTGATCAAGGCTGTTGTTGACGTTTCCTAAACTGACTCGAACCAATACCTGATCTCGACCAGAAGTTTGCCTTCAGTTGATCGGAGGAACGAAGAACATGACGAACAGCGCTGCTGTGGCGACCGTGAGAGGGAAACGTGGGCGCAGTCCCTGTCCGACTGGCGTGGGGCCCTCCAGTTTGTACGACTTTGGGGGCCTTGACATGCCGTGCCGGGTGCGTGTCGATAGAGTACTCGCCGGCAAGGTGCGTACCATCAGCACCGATCACGTCCGGGTAGTGCTTCCTTCCATCCTACGCGCTGGGAAGATGGTGAGAGTTTCAATAGACTGGCCTTACTGTTCCGGCCGCTGTTTCGTGGAATTCGAGGGGCGTGGACGGGTGGTCTACAGCAGCGAGTTGGAAACAGCGATTGCGATTCTTCGCTACGGGTTCCAGTACCGCAGCAATGCGTCCCTCTCTCGCACGGCGTGACGTGAATTGCGGCGGCGGATCTCTATTTTCTCGACCATGCTTGCCGCCGCCAACCGTTCAGATCCCCAGCCATAGCGGGCGGGTTCCAGTCGGGATGGCAGTTCTGATGCCTCGCCTGCCGTTACGGTGCGGATGCGGAGCCGGTGACGATCTTCCCTGGAAACTGCCAGGATCAAGTGCAAATCGTCTTTTCGCCTTGAGCGCCGACGGAAGCGCACTCCACGGTCAAGTCTGATGGCGGGAGCCGGCCTCACTCAACGATGAATCTCACGTACGCCCACAACCCGGTCAAGAGCACGGCAAAGGGGTATGAAGTCTTGGACACGAGCAAAATCCATTTGAGTAGGGCGTTTCAGCGTCGTGGTGTCCCCGCGCGCGCTACAATCCTGAATCCCGGCAAAGCCAGGGACTTCCGGCAGATTGATGGAAAGCGCGCTATTCTATGCCGGATCTGGTGGTTCGCTTCCGGATGGCCCCGATCCCTGCCAGTCCGAGGCCCAGGAGCAGCATCGTAGAGGGCTCCGGCCCCAGGAAGGTTGGTTCAAACAGGCCGGTGATCTGACCGCCGGAGGGGATGGTCCCCGTCCCACCCGACATTCCCAATACGCCTTGACTGTCGTAGGTTGTGGCGTTGGTGGCCACTATCAAGACAGCCGACGAGCCGCCAGGACCGATCGCCGCGCCTGCCCCCGGCTGAACGAAGATGAAGCCGATACCTCCGCCAAACGGACCGCGATTCACCGAAATGGGAGCACCGTCACCGCCGCCGCCCCCCATGTTGCCCGTTCCGGTAATATAGCCGACATCGGTCGAATAGCCGCCGAACCGCCCCACGCTCGAAGTGAAAATCCCGGCAGACAAACCGGAATCCAGACTTATTTGATAGGCAAAGTCCAGGCATCCGGCACAGGTGACGCCGAAAGGGTCAACCGCCACAACTCCAACATACGTGCCGGTGATCAATCCGGCCCCGCTCCCGAAACTGAAAGTCCCAGTCACCGTGTCGAGCAGCGGCACATTACCAGGGTTCGGAAACACGTCGGGGATTACCCCCGAAGCTCCCGGAACAAGCACATTGGCATCGAGCGGTACCGTCATCAGAGTCAGAACGGCCGCGGGCACAAGATAGCGCAGGCGCGTCAACTTCATACAAATCGGCATGTACGTGGCCCCCTCTCATGGGGAGATAGTATAGGTGAGAGGCGCGTGGGACCAGTACGGCACAATGATTAAAAAATAATTAACGTGAGTACTGGAATGAGACTACTAGTCGAATGCGTCAAGGGTTATCGGGTATGTCCTCTGCGCTCACCTGGCACACTGTAGCCGGTGCTCGGACATCTACCGGGCCGCAGACGATGGCTTCCAACCAGCAGCGGTTGTCGCAGTTGTGGGTCACTTGCGAGGCCGCTGGTGCGATTTTCCAGGGCTGGTGGTCCCCTGGCGCCCCCGGTGCATCTCAGGCAGCGATATTCGGGTAACTCCCTTCAGTAGATCTTACTGGTGCGGCTTGCGCCAGGTAGTAGCGCACGGTCCTGCGCAGTCGATGCAAGCCTATCCCTTGAAACTGTTCGGCCGTCCAGAGGACTCGCCTTGTCCGGCGCGCCCGCCGCTTCGGCCTCGCGGCGGCGATGGCGTTGCTGGGGATGACGGGGCCGATGCTGTTCGGGCTTCAGCCGATGGGTCCGGCCTCGCTCGCGGCGGCGGCGCGGCCCGCGTGGCGCGCGGCGAGAGTGGATCCGGCGGCCGCACTTCGCGAGGAATGACCCCTTGTTAGAATGAGGCGATGGCGGAGAACCAACCCGACGCCAAGCCGGTGGAATCGTTTGAGGCTTGCCTGGACGAACTGGAAAAAGTGGTGAAGGAACTGGAGAACGGCGAACTGTCGCTCGAACGCTCGCTCGAGCTGTTCGAACGGGGGATGGGCCTCAGCGAGACGTGCCGCAAGCAGTTGGAGGAGGCCGAAACCCGCGTCGAGGTGCTGATCCGCAAGGAAGGCAAGCTCACCGCCGAGCCGTTTCGCCCCGAGAAATCGTAAGGCATGAACCTGCGCGAATATCTCGTTCAGCAACAACGGGCGGTGGATGCCGAACTGGACCGGCTCGTGCCGCCGGAAACGACTGCCCCGGAAACGATTCATCGGGCCATGCGCTACAGCCTGTTCGCGGGCGGAAAGCGCATCCGGCCGATCCTGTGCATGGAGGCGGCGCTGGCGGTGGCGGACGAGCCGGATGGGGTCATCACCGCGGCCTGCGCGCTGGAACTGATCCACACCTATTCGCTGATTCACGACGACCTGCCGGCACTGGACAACGACGATTACCGGCGCGGGAAACTCACCAACCACAAAGTATTCGGCGATGCCATGGCGATCCTGGCGGGAGATGCGCTGCTTACGCTGGCGTTCCAGGTGCTGGCGCAACTGGCGGCACCGGAGGACCGGAGAACCCGGCTGATCGCGGAACTGGCGGTAGCGGCGGGCACGGACGGCGGCATGATCGGCGGGCAGGTGGCCGATCTGGAGGGTGAGGGCAAGCCTCCCAACGCCGAACTGCTGGAGACGATCCATCGCGCGAAGACGGGAGCGCTGCTGCGGGCGAGCCTGCGCATGGGAGCGATTTTCGCGGGCGCCGATGCGGAGCGGTACGGGGCGCTCTCGTGTTATGGGGAGCACGTGGGCCTGGCATTTCAGATCGTGGACGATATTCTGGATGTCGAGGAGTCGTCGGAAGCGCTGGGCAAGACGGCCGGCAAGGACGCCCAACAAGGCAAGATCACATTCCCGGCGGTGTACGGCCTGGAGGCTTCGCGCCGTATGGCCGAAGAAGAGTGCGCGCGGGCGCACAAGCTATTGGACCGGTTCGGATCGCGGGCCGTGCGCCTGCACGAACTGGCCGATCTGATCGTACACCGCAAATCATGAAGGTCCGGCTCGACCGGCTGATCGTGGAACGCGGCCTGGCCGAATCGCGCGAGAAGGCGCAGGCGCTGATCATGGCCGGGGAGGTGCGGGTGAAGGGCCAGAGGGCGGGCAAGCCGGGGCATCTCGTGCCGGAGGATTGCGCGGTGGAGGTGCTGAGCCGTCCGCCATATGTGAGCCGCGGCGGTTTGAAACTGGCCGCCGCGCTGCAGCACTTCGGAATTACCGTGACAGGTAAGATCTGCCTGGATATCGGCTCATCCACGGGCGGCTTCACGGATGCGCTGTTGCAAGCCGGCGCGCTGAGAATACACGCGGTGGATGTGGGCGCGGGCCAACTCGCCTGGCGGTTGAGGAACGACCCGCGGGTTCGAGTGCACGAAGGGATCAATGCGCGCGGGCTGCGATTCGAAGACACAGGGGAAGCGGCAGACCTCATCACGTGCGATGTGAGCTTCATCTCGGTGACGCTGATTCTGCCCGCGGCGGTGCCACTGCTCGGCGCGGACGGGCAACTGGTTATACTAATCAAACCGCAGTTTGAAGTGGGCAAAGGCCAGGTAGGCAGGGGCGGCATCGTGCGCGAGCTGGAACTGCACCGCGGCGCATGCCAGCGGGTGGAGCAGGCGGTGCGCGAATTCGGATTCAGAACCAGCATCATGGAAAGCCCGATTTTGGGCGCTGAAGGGAACAAGGAGTTTCTCCTGTATGCCCGTCATTAGAACGGTCGGCGTCGTTTCCAAGCCGCATTCGGATGCTGCCGCCGCGGTGGTACCGAAGCTTGTGGAGTGGCTGAAGCGGCAGGGTGTGGCGGTGCGCCAGGATGAGGTGACCGCGGAGTACTTCGGAGATCCGTCGAAGGGGACGGCGCGGGACGACGTGCCGGAGGGGTGCGACCTGGTGGTGGTGCTGGGCGGGGATGGGACGCTGCTTTCCGCCGCGCGGGCCATCGGCCGGCGGCAGATTCCGCTGTTTCCGGTGAACCTGGGCGGCCTGGGATTTCTGACGGCCATCACCATCGACGAGCTATACGCCGAACTGCAGCGCGCCTTCCGGGGAGAGCATCGGATCGGCCGGCGGAAGCTGTTGACCACGGAGGTGGAGCGCGAGGGGCAGGCGGTGGCAACGTGGGATGCGCTGAACGACGCGGTGCTGACCAAGATCGCGATCGCCCGCATGATCGACCTGGTGACGTACGTGGACGAGCAGTTCGTGTGCGAGTACAAGGCGGACGGGCTGATCATCTCGACACCGACGGGATCGACGGCATACTCGCTATCGGCGGGGGGCCCGATCATTTTTCCCTCGGTGCCGACCATCTGCATCACGCCGATCTGCCCGCACATGCTCACCAACCGTCCGGTGCTGGTGCCCGAAACGAGCGTGATCCGCGTGGTGTCGCGCGGCCCGGATGAGAGCGTATACCTGACCATCGACGGGCAGGTTGGCATGCCGATCCGGGAGAACGACACGGTAGTGTGCCGCAGTTCCCAGTTTGCGCTGCTGCTGGTGCGGCCCCCGCGGATGATGTTTTTCGACGTGCTTCGCCAGAAGTTGAAGTGGGGCGAACGGTGAAGCGGATTTCCCTGACCGCGTGGATATTCATCGGCATGGCCGGGGGGGTCGTGCTGGGGATCGGGGCGCCGGCGTTCGCCGCAAAACTGGGGCCGGTGAGTAACGTGTTTCTGCGGCTGATCCGGTCGATCGTCTCGCCACTGATCTTCGCCACGCTGGTGTACGGCATCGCGGGGGGCGGCGAACTGAAGCACATGGGACGGATCGGCTTGAAGGCCCTCGTGTATTTCGAAACGGTGACCACGGTGGCGTTGTTCCTGGGGCTCGGGGCGGTCAACCTGGTGCGGCCGGGAGTGGGGGTTCCGATCCGGCAGACCGCGGCCGAAGCGGCGCTGCCACAGACGCAGACAACAGCGGGCACCGTGATCGAGCATATTTTCCCGGCCAGCATCATCGATGCCATGGCGCGCAACGATGTGTTGCAGGTGGTGGTGTTCGCGTTCCTGTTCGGCGCCGCGTGCGCGGCCATAGGGGCCAAGGCGGAGCCGGTGGTGAAATTCTGCGGCTCGCTTTCGGAGGTGATGTTCCGGTACACGCGCTACGTGATGTACGTGGCGCCGTTGGGGGTGGGAGCCGCGATCGGCGTGACGGTCGGGTCCAAGGGCGTCGAGGTGCTGTTCGGGCTCGGCAAGCTGATCGCGACGATGTACGCCAGCCTGCTGCTGTTCGTGGTGCTGGTGCTGGGAGCGGTGGTGACGCTGGCGCGAATTCCGCTGGGCTCCTTCTACAAAGCCGTGCGCCAGCCTTTCCTGATCGCCTTTTCGACCGCCTCGAGCGAGGCCGCACTGCCGCTGGCGCTCGAAAACATGGAGTCGTTCGGCGTGCCGAAACATATCGTGGGTTTCGTGATTCCGACCGGCTACAGCTTCAACCTGGACGGAACCACGCTGTATCTTTCGGTGGCATCGGTTTTCGTGGCGCAGGCCGCGGGAATGCACCTGTCGTTCGGAGCGCAGCTCTTCATGATGCTGACCCTGATGCTGACGAGCAAGGGGGTGGCGGGGGTACCGCGGGCGGCGCTGGTGATTCTGGCGGGAACGCTGGCCACCTTCCAACTGCCGATGGAGGGGGTGGCGGTGTTGCTGGGGGTGGATGCGCTGCTGGACATGGCGCGCACGTCGATCAACGTCCTGGGCAACTGCCTGGCCAGCGCGGTGGTGGCGCGGTGGGAAGGGTTCAAGGTGGGCTGAGCCGGTGCTGAAATGGTTGCTGATTTTCGTTCCGGCGACCATCCTGCTGGAGTTCCTCTCGCCGGACTGGCATACGGCGATTTTCATCGCGGCGTGCCTGGCCATCGTGCCCCTGGCGGGATGGCTGGGGGAAGCCACGGAACAGCTTTCGGCGCACACCGGGGCAGGCGCCAGCGCGCTGCTGAACGTGACGTTCGGCAATGCGGCGGAGTTGATCCTGGCGGGCATGGCGCTGCATAAGGGGCTGCACTCGGTGGTGAAGGCCTCGCTGACGGGATCGATCCTGGGCAACATACTCCTGGTGCTGGGCGCCGCGGTGCTGGCGGGCGGTCTAAGGCATCGCGAACAATCGTTCAACGCGACCGCGGCGCGCGAGCAGGCGACGCTGTTGACGCTGTCCTCGATTGCGTTGATCATGCCCGCCGCGTTCCATCTGCTGTCGGGACCGAGCGGGCGGCCGGGGGAAGACAACCTGAACGTCATCATCTCGATGGTGTTGCTGGTGGCGTACGGGACGCACCTGCTGTTCTCCCTTCACACCCACAAACAGCTCTTCGCGGGCGAGCGTGGGGAGCGCGCGCACCATGCGTGGAGCCTGAGGAGGGCGCTGCTGGTTTTGGCCGGCTCGACGGCGCTGATCGCCTGGATCAGCGAGATCCTGACCGGATCGGTGGAACCGGCGGCGGAGGCTTTCGGCATGAGCCGGATCTTCCTCGGGGTGGTGATTGTGGCGGTGGTGGGAAACGCCGCCGAACACAGCACGGCGGTAATGCTGGCGCTGCGGAACCGCATGGAGATGTCGTTGGGAATCGCCATCGGCAGCAGCCTGCAGATCGCGCTGTTCGTGGCGCCAGTGCTGGTCTTACTCAGCCACTTCGTGGGGCCGCGCCCCATGGACCTGGTGTTCTCGCCCGCCGAGGTGCTGTCGGTTTTCGTGGCGGTGCTGATCACGGGACAGGTCGCCTCGGACGGGAAGACCAACTGGCTGGAAGGCGTGCAACTACTGGTGGTGTATGTGATCCTGGCGATGGTGTTCTACTTCCTGCCGGAAACCGAGGCGGCCATCCACTGAGGGCCCGGCCGCGCCGGGCGGCCGCGCTAGAGTGAAGAGAGGGGGGGCATCTTGCTCAGAACTGCACTTCTTTTCGCGGCGTGCGCCGCGGCGGCGTTCAGCCAGCCGGCTAATCTCCGTTTCGACGTGAAAAATATGGACGCATCAGCCAACCCGTGCGAGGATTTTTACCAATATGCCTGCGGCACTTGGCTGAAGAACAACCCGATCCCGCCGGACCAGGCTATGTGGGGCCGGTTCAGCGAACTCGAGGAACGGAATCGCGAGATTCTGCGCGAAATTCTGGAAGGCGCGGCCAAGCCCGACGCGGCGCGAGATGCCGTGGCGCAGAAAATCGGGGATTACTACGCGGCCTGCATGGATGTGAAAGCCATCGATGCCGAGGGCCTGAAGCCTTTGGAGGCGGACCTGGCGCGCATCCGCGATTTGAAGGAGAAGGGGCAACTGGCAGGGGAGATCGCGCGCCTGCACAGGGTGGGGATTCCGGCGCTGTTCGAATTTTATTCGGCGCCGGATTTCAAAGACTCGAAGATGACGATCGCGCAGTCGGACCAGGGCGGGCTGGGGCTGCCGGAGCGTGATTATTACCTGAAAGACGATGCCAAGTCGGTGGAGCTGCGGCAGAAATACGCCGCGCACGTGGGGCGCATGCTGGAGCTGGCGGGTGAGAAACCGGAGCAGGCGAAGGCGGATGCGGCGGCGGTGATGCGGATCGAAACGGCGCTGGCGAAGGGATCGCTCGACAATGTGTCGCGACGCGACCCGGCGAAGGTGTACCACAAGCTCGGCAAGCGGGAACTGGAGTCGCTCGCCCCGGCATTCCACTGGAGCCAGTACTTCACGGGTACCGGCGCGCCGGCATTCCAGAGCCTGAATGTGGCGTGGCCCGATTTCTTCAAAGCTCTGGACTCCGAGATCGGGAACGCGAGCCTGGAGGAGTGGAAGGCATACCTCACCTGGCACACAGTGCACGGGGCCGCGCGGATTCTACCCACGCCGTTCGTGGAAGAGAACTTCCATTTCTACGGCAAGACGCTGACCGGGACCAATGAGATGCGTCCGCGGTGGAAGCGCTGCGTGGATTACACGGACGAGGAACTGGGCGAGGCGTTGGGCCGGAAATACGTGGAACGGACGTTCGGCGCGGAGGGCAAGGCGCGCACGCTGAAGATGGTGGACGCGCTGGAGAAGGCGCTCGGCGAGGATATCCGGCAACTGGACTGGATGAGCCCGGCAACCAAACAGCAGGCGCTGGTGAAGCTGAAGGCGATCACCAACAAGATCGGCTATCCGGACCGGTGGCGCGACTATTCGAGCGTGGTGATCCGGCGGGACGAGGCGCTGGCCAACGACTTTCGCGCGAACACCTTCGAGTTTCACCGCATCCTGCACAAGATCGGCCAGCCGGTGGACCGCAGCGAATGGGAGATGACGCCGCCGACGGTGAACGCCTACTACGATCCGCAGATGAACAACATCAACTTTCCGGCGGGCATTCTGCAACCGCCGTTCTTCGACAAGGGGATGGATGACGCGGTGAATTTCGGCGGCATCGGCATGGTGATCGGGCATGAGCTGACGCACGGGTTCGACGACGAAGGCCGGCAGTTCGACGCGGAGGGGAACCTGCGCGACTGGTGGACTGCGGAGGACGCGAAGAAGTTCGGCGAGCGGGCGGCGTGCATTGCCGATGAATATTCGAGCTTCCAGGTGGAGCCGGGACTGCACATCAACGGCAAGCTCACGCTGGGGGAAAACACGGCGGACAACGGCGGGCTGCGCATCGCGCTGATGGCGCTGCGGAACACCATTGACGACCGCACGCAGAAGATCGACGGGTTCACGCCGGAGCAGCGGTTCTTTCTGTCGTTCGGGCAGATCTGGTGCGAGAACGCGCGCGAAGAGGCGCTACGGCTGCAGGTGCAGACCAACCCGCACTCGCCGGCGAAATTCCGCGTGGACGGGGTGGTGGAGAACATGCCGGAATTCCAGAAGGCGTTTTCCTGCCACGCAGGACAGAAGATGGTGCGGGCCAATATGTGCCGCGTGTGGTGATTGTGTCTGAAAAGTATCCGCAATCACTACGACACTCCGTGATCGATGCGAGTTCGCGCAGTTGGTCAAGGTGTACGCCCAATATCCCAAGAGCAGCGCCGATACAACCCCGCCGATTTCACGCACGCGGAGAAGGTCCCAGTCATGGGCGATCCCGATCCTGCAAAGATCTGTACGAGTCATGTCGAGCGGCAGGACCTCACGATCAGAAGGCAGATGCGCCTCACCCGGTTGACAAACGGCTTCAGCAAGAAGTGGGAAAACCTGTGGGCTGCGTACTGCCTGCACTTCACGTACAATTTCTGCCGCATTCACAAGACCCTGCGTGTCACGCCCGCAATGGAGGCGGGAATCACTGATCGTGTTCAGGAATTGTCAGACCTGAAAAGTGTTAGCATTTTCGGCGAGGCACATAGGACATTTATGGGTGGTCTCGGAGCTCCTGAGTGGATTGTGATCCTGCTCGTGGGCGTCGTAGTGATTTGGCTCCCATGGAGCAGAATATTTTCAAAGGCTGGCTACTCGCCTTGGCTGAGCCTCGCAATGTTTGTACCGTTGGTCAACGTGGTAGTGCTGTTCTGGTTCGCTTTTTCCACGTGGCCGATCACCGAGCGAAGAGGCTAGAAGTTTTTCCTGAACTCACTTTTCAGGCACTGCCGGTGTGGTGATTCACCAGTCTCCGGCACACTACAATGGATGCTGGATTCGCTTAAACTCGACATGACAAGCCAGCACGGTACCAGCCCGGCCGCCATGGAGGCGGCAGCGCCCGACATCGCGCGCCCGCATCCCGCGCGCGCGTGGGCAGCGGCTCTGCGACTGCACCAGTGGGTGAAGAACCTGCTGATCTTCGTGCCGGTGGTGACGTCGCACCGGTGGAACGAGCCGGCCGTGCTGGGGTCGGCGGTGCTGATGTTTGCCGCCCTCAGCCTCTGCGCATCTTCTCTGTATATCGTCAACGACCTGGTAGACCTGGCGGCGGATCGCGCGCACCCGCGGAAGCGGCTGCGGCCGTTTGCGACCGGCGCTCTTTCGGTGACCTCCGGGGTTGTGGCCGGCATATTGACGCTGGCCGGAGGATTGACTCTGGCGGCGCTCATCTCGGCCTGGGCATTCGGCGCCACGCTGCTGTACGGCCTGCTGTCGCTTCTGTACTCCTTCCGGGTCAAGCGGCTCGCGCTTTTGGATGTATTCCTCCTGGCGGGGCTTTACGTGCTGCGCATCCTGGCGGGGGGAGTCGCTACCGGCATCCACGTCACCGACTGGCTGCTGGCATTCGCGCTGTTCCTGTTCCTGGGGCTGGCGTTCTGCAAGCGGGCGGGGGAGTTGAGAATCGTGCGCGAAACCGGCGGCACACAGGCGGACGGACGGGGATATACACCAGCCGACTCGGAGCTAGTGATGGCCTGCGGGATCGCGGCCTCGTTCACCGCGACGCTGGTGCTGGTGCTGTATCTCAACAGCGACCAGGTGCGCCTGATGTATCGCAGCCCGATGGTGCTGTGGCTGCTGGCGCCGCTGATCCTGTACTGGCAGCTCCGGCTGTGGATGATGGCCCTGCGCGGGCAGATGCACGACGACCCGGTGCTGTTCGCCACGAAAGACCGGACCACTTGGGGGGTGGGGTTGGCGGCATTCGCGTTGATCCTGATGGCGATGCGGGTGGTGGGTTGAAGGGCATAGTCTGCGAGGGTGCATGGCGGAAGGGTTCCGGATGCCTCGGGCGGACCGGTGGTGTGTTGTGCCACCTCGGGAGGGAGTACGGCAGATTGGCGCGTCAATCAACCTGGGATGGAACCACAACGGTCTGGCCAGGCTGGATCGATTCCATGGCCTTTGTGATTGCGGGCGCGAGAGGCAATAAGTCTTCCATCTGGTTGGTTCGGGTTCGGATGAGAATGATCGAGAGCTTCAGGCTCCCAGATGACTGTTGCCGAGGAATCCCGTGGTCGACCGTGAGCAGGAGATCGTAACCCGCAGCTTCGGCAGCCTGGAGCAATTCGCCATTCTTCCTACCTTTCAGACCTGCCCATTGAACGGTGTGGGCGTCATGCCCGGGGAAACTGTGCCTGAAGTCGAGCGGTAGACACTCGTCCAGCAGAATCTTCATGCGATTCTGGCAAGCAGCGACTCCCTCGCTTCTTCGAGCGCCTGGACGGCCATTTCGCGCGTGATCGTGGGAAACTGATCGAGGAATTCACCCAAGGAGTGTCCGCCCTCAAGGTAGTCCATCAGATTCTTGAAAGGAACTCTCGTGCCACGAAAACAGGGCGTTCCGTTCATGACCTCCGGGTCGACTACGATTACGCGCTCGACTGACATCGCTCTTCATTGTAGCGTCCCGGGGCGAAGCGGGCGGATCACGAATGAGCGGCTTCCGTCTGGGTAGCGAATCCTCCGAGCCGGGCACGCAGCCCCCGCCCATAGAGTCTTCGCAAAGATGGATGGTCCGATTCAACGTGGCGGCTGCTACATCGCTCGAGGCTTTATCGAGGCGGCAGGGCGAGGGAAAGTGCCATGGCGGCCCAACTCGTGCCGGCGGCGGAGATCCATTGGTCGCGTCCATGCGGGAAGCCGCTTTCGAAGAGGGGCTGGACCGGTAGCGACCTGCCTCTGACATGCCACGAGCCGTCCTGCTCCTGCGTTCCGAGCAAATACTTTACTCCCCGGATGAAGCCTGGAGATGCGGTCTGAAAATGGCCGCTCTCGCGCAACGCAACCAGCGCCTGTCCAGTGGCGTAGGCATCGGACGGTAACGTGCGCAACTGCGCCCACCCTCCGCCGGGGCGTTGCGCGGATGCGAGCTCCAGTGCCGCTTTGTCAATCACCACGCGCGGCGCTCGGCCCCAGACGAGTCCCAGCAACCTCATGGAGCTTTCCTCGGAGGCGGCCGGCTGTGTTTTCGCGAGCCAGGCCACGGCGCGGGCGATGCTCGCATGGAACTGCTGCCGGCGGCTCGGGAAGCCGTACCGATCGAGAGCCCGGATCGCGACCGCCGTGGCGGAGACGGGACTGTATTCCAGCGGAGGGCGCCCCCACCGCTCGGGCCAGCTTCCGTCCGGCAACTGCGTGGCTGCAATGTAATTGACCGCAACATCCGTGAAATAATTCGCTTCCTGCCCATCGGATCCGAGCCCGATGAGCTGCCATGCGACCGCCGCGGCTTCACCGGCGGGCGCCCCGCCCTGCTGCATCCATTGGCCGGAACGCTCCAAGATGGGATAGACAAGGGCGCGATTCGTTTCGGCAATCTGCGCAGCGTCGACGCCCGCGCGGCGCGCATACCATCCTGCCAGGGAGGGCAGTCCCTGGTGATGGCACGAGAAGCATCCTCTTTGCTTAACCACCGCAGGCCCGGTTCTTGCCAGGAGGTTCAAGCCGCGGAGGATGGCGGCCCGAATCTGCGCCGGGCTCGAGCGGACGGTGCGAATCCTCGGCGGGTCGGGGCGAGGCACGATTCCGCCGAGGAGTTTTGCAATGCGCTCATCGCGCCGCCGGCCAGCCGCCTGAAGCACGCCATCACCGTACGCGGTCCTGGCATCGGTGGGCGGCGCGCCATGCAAGAGCATTTCGAAAACCTCCGGCGTGACGGTGTCGGAAGCGGCCGCGAAGAGCAGAGCGTTGTGGCCGTGGGCGTCTTTTGCGGCGGGGTCGATTCCTCTGTCCAGCAGCATGCGGACAAGGGCCGGATCGTTCCAGAAGCCGTAACGCTCGAGAACATTCTCGCCTTGCAACGTCGTCTTCTTCACGTTGGCGCCGGCATCGAGGAGCAACTGCACCATCGGGCGATCTCCGCGCATGACAGCCAGATGGAGGGCCGACAGACCCCCCGGACCGTCAGCATTCGGGTCGGCGCCGCTCTCGAGCAGGAGAGCGATCTCGCCGGCATCGCCCGTAAGGGCAGCCATGGTCAGCGCCGTAGAGCCGAACACCGCAACCTTGGTATCTGCTCTCTTTTCGAGCATCAACCGGAGCAGCGCCGTATTTCCCGGATAGGCCGCGGCCGTCATGAAGGGGGTGGCGCCGAGGTTGGACTTTGCATTTACGTCGGCACCCGCTTCGATGAGGATCTTTGCGGATTCGTAGGAATGCACTGCCAAAACCAGGGCGGTCAGCCCGTTTGGGTCCCGATACTCGAGATCGGCTCCCGCGTGGATCAGCAGGTCGAGCACGCGAGGGCGGGCGTAGAGTGCGGCATACATGAGGGCAGACGCCTGATTTGAATCGTTGGAGTTGGGGTCCGCTCCACCGGCGAGAAGGGTGCGGACCCGAATCTCATCATCGGCACGGATGGCATCGAGGAGCGTAACGTTGGCGGCCTGCAATTGCATGGCGGTTCCGAGTAATGTGGCAAACGTGATGGCAAGAGAAATGCGGGCTGAAGGCAAAACGTGTCCCTCCCTCGATTGGTCAAGCGTAGAGCAAGGAGCGGGCGTAAGAGGGAGTTACGGAGGCGTAAGCTGGCGTAAGGAGGCTCTATTTCGGGCTTTCCACCCGATAGATCGCGGAGCTTAGTTCCGCTGCTCCGAAGATCAGCCGGCCGTGGCCCGCCGAGATGCCGAACACGCTCGCACCGACGGAAGCGGGGATATGAGTACTCATCCGGTGGAGGTGAACCACTGGAAACGCGTCGCCTATGGGATGTTTGGTCCGGCGGTTCACGCGCATGGCCCAGATGCACCGATTGCCGTCACGGTCGCTGAGGAAATACAGCATCGCTCCGTCGGCAGACCAGCAGGGTTCAAAATCCCTTTGGCCGCCATCGGTAATGGGTATCCATGTGGACTCCGGGATGAGATGATCGGGCACGAAGGGCGCCACAAAGATCCGGCGCGGCGCCTCGTCTCTACCCGTATCTGTCAGGAAGGTGATCCACTTGCCATCCGGAGAGAAGCGGGTGGAGTAGGTGCGGTGCTGGTGGCCCACGATCAGGGTTCTTTTACCAGTGGTCAGGTTCAGACCGTAGGCAGACCAAGGCTCGCCCGTGTGGTACAGCACATAATCATCCTTTGGTGAGATGTCGGCAAGCGATCCGCAATCGGCGCACACCTTCTGTGGTGTGCCTCCCCGTGCGCTGACCTTGTACATCGGGTAGAGCGGGCCCTCGCGGATCCCGAAGAAAACCCAGGCGCCATCGCTCGAAATCTGCGGCGCGCGCTCGGGCGCGGCAGTGCTGGTTACGGCCCGCTCCTCGCCCGTGCGGAGGTCCTTCAACCAGATGTCGACCTGTCCGGATCGATCCGATGCGGCCACGAGTGTAGAACCATCACGAGAGATACGGGGGGTGACATACGAGCCGGCGGCGGAGAACGACGGGCGGAACGAACCCAGGGGCTGCCCTTCCCCGTCCAAGAGGACCTCGAAGGCGGACAGGGTGTAATGGGTGCTGGCCAGGATCGCGTTGCCGCCGGGCAGCAGCACCGAACCCTGCTCCAATGCGGCGCCGAACGTTACGCGTTGAGGTTCCCCCTCCACACGCCCGTGGTGCTCCGGTAAGCGGATTCGCCACAGATTCGCAACACCTTGGGAGAGCCCGCTGAAGTCATTTGCAGACCCCGCTGTCGCGGAGAACTGAAGCACCGCGCGGTCCCAGGAGACCGACCCCTCGGACCAGATGTTCGCCCGCCGCAACGCGGCCGTCCATCCTGTTTCGCGAGCCGGCCCGCCATCGACCGGGACCAGAAACAGGTCCATGGGGCCGTGGGTGATGCCGCCGTTGCCTGGTGGAACCCGGCTTCCGTAGATAAGGAGTGTGTTTCCATCGGGAGACCACAAGGGCCTTTTGGCATCTGCGAGATCGGCGCCCACACGGACGGCTTCCCCTCCCGCGGATGGGATGATGAACGTCTGGCCTTCAAAATGGTGTGCTTCGCCCGTCCAGTAGGCGATCCATTTGCCGTCCGGAGAGAATTTCGGCGATCTGCCCAGCGGCGCGACCAGGCGCTCCAGACCGCCGGCGACGGGGATTACGTAAGCTCCGCCTCCCTGCCGCTCAGACCGGAACACAAGCTGGGAGGAATCCGGCGAGAAGTCCGGAGACGCGTCGATGCCCGGGTCGCTGGTGAGGCGGCGCGCTTCGCCGGTATCGAGCGGGCGCACCCATAAGTCGACGTTGCCAGACTGGTCGCTGGCGTAAGCCAGCATGCGGCCATCGCGCGAAACGCAGGGGTCGAACGCGGCGGCCGAGTCTCTGATCAAGCGGACGATTCCGGCAGCCGCATGGCGGTGCAGCGTCACTCGGGAAACAATGACCACCACGGCGATGACAGCCAAACTACCGGCGAACACTCCCCAGCGCCGCCGGAGCCGGCGGGCTCGAAGGAGCGGTGAACCGGAGGCCGGCGGCGCGGTCCGGACAATCAGCGGCACATAGGTGCCGCTAGGAAACCGGATGCGGATGGAATCGTGCACGCCCTCGGTTGCGTAATACTGCTCGAGCCGCGAGCGCAGGCGACGGGCCTCGACGCGTACCACGGCATCGATTTTCGGGTTGTAGTCCGGGCTGCGGTCGAATACCTCGAGCGCAATCGAGTACTCCTTGAGATTGCCGGCATCACCGGCGAGGAATCGTTCCACCGCGTAAGAAAGAAAACGCTGGAGGCGCGCGGACCTGGCAAATCCCGGGGTCTGCAAGATGTGGGCAACGTGGTCCCGGACGACTTCGTGGGGCACGTCTGAGGGGCAGGCGCCGCCGGGATTCATGCGTGGGCCGGGCAGGCTCATACCAGAATACTGGAGTGGGTGTTATTATCTCACGGCTTGCGTTGGCCTTTGATATCGGTTGAGGCCCGCGCGGCAGGAATGGCTCCGATTACTGCGTCACCCAGACGATCATCCGCATGGGTTCGCCCGGCGGGGAAAAACTCAACTCCGGGCCGGCTAAGTTGGCTGGGATGGTCAGCGGGCCCACCGGAGCGTCGTTATAGCGCAAAGTCAGTGGGACCCCTTCCGTGCCACTGAAAAACTCGGCGCATGGCTCGAGCGACGCGGGGAGGCTCACGTCCACTTTGTAAACGAAGCTCGAAATCAACGACGCATCGGTGACCAGCGCCGTGCAACCGAAGCCGAGAGAAGCGTGCAGGTTCACCAATCGTGGGGGCGGGGGCCCGAATCCGCCGGCGCCATGAACGTAGAACGACACGGTCGAGCCCGCCTTTGCCGGATTCGTGCAGGAATTCGTCGAGCCATCGGCATTGGTCGCCATGGGCTGAAATCCGATGTCGGAAGGGACGTCGGGACAGGGGTTCAGGAGGGTTGAGAGATCGGCGAACAGATTCAGGTTGGAAAGGGTGAGTGGGAACTGCCGCTCCACGCCGGCACCGTTGTAGGTCAACCGCATCACGGTGACGGACTGCTGCGGACTGCCGGAGGGCGGCACCTGCGGCGCCGGCACGGCCACGTTGATCTGTGACGCGGAAACATAGAGCAACTGCGCCGGCATGCCGTCGAAGGTGACGGAGACACCGCCCAGGGACGGATCAGCGCCATCCGGCGCCGCCACACCGGTCGTGGGCCCGAGATTGGTCCCGAAGATGGAAAGCAACTGGGAGCCGGCGACGGCGCCCACATGCGAAAGGTTAGCGCTGTCCAACACGCAGGCAATCGAGGGTCCGGATATCGCGGCCGGGGAGAAATCGACCGCCGAGAGGTAGACGCCTTCCAGAAATCCGGGTCCCAGAGGTTGCGGCATGAGGGCGCCGGGCGAAATCGGCACCTGTGGTCCCGGCGTCGGACCGGTGATCCACACCTTGCCGCCCGCGAGGGTGATTCCGGTCGCGCCGGGCGCGGAGCCATCAATCCACTGCGCGTCCTGTACGGCGCCGGTGGCGGGATCGATCTTCATCACATAGGCTTCGCTGATGGCGGTGGTGAAGTTGGGCACGCACACCTGAGGAATGGCAGAAAATGCGGGCGGGATCGCCACCGTCGGCGGAGGCCCCGGCAATCCGGGAAACCCGATGGGTGAGACGCTGGTCACGGCGCCGCCTACATAGATCGCGCCGGAGGAATCCAGTTGGACGCCGCCCCCGCCCACAGGAACGGAAAAAAGCACACTCGCGCCCGCGAGATCGAGCTTCGTCAGGTAGCCATCGGCCTGGTCCGGCGCCGTCACGCTGAAAGGATACCGTGCTTCAAAGAGCGTGCCGGTGACGTACGCATTTCCCAGGGCGTCCACCGCCAGGCCGGTGTTGGTGGTGGACCCGGCGAAGCCTTGGGGGTCGTTGAGGCCCGTCGAGTAAATCAGCTTCGACGCCGCCGCGTCGGTTTTGGTGACATGTTGCAGGTTGCCCGGGAAGCCGAACCGGCAGAAACCGAAACAGTAGGAACCCTGGGCGAACGCGGTCTGATACGCGCCCGGCGTAGTGGGGTAGTTCGTCCCGACGCTGCTGCCGGCCATATAGATGTTGCCTGTCGCATCCAGGACAATGGAACTGCCGCCGATGCCGGTGGCGGAGAAGATGATCCTGCCCGCCGCCGCGTCCAGTTCCATGAGAAACCACTGGTTGGTCGAATCCGGCACGCTATATGCTCCGGGGGTGGAGGGAAACCCACTGGAGGTGGCGATTCCGCTGACCAGAATCTGACCTTGCGGCGTGATGGCGATGCCCCGCGCGCCGGAGTCGGCGGAGCCTCCGATGAGTACCGAGAAGAGGACGACGCCTTGCGGGCTCAGCTTGGTGACGAACGACCGCACGTCCGTGCTGCCGGCCGGAGCGGCGCCGAGCGCGCCCTCTCCGACTATGGGGAAATTCGGATTGGTGGTGGATCCAGCGATATAGGCGTTGCCCGAACGGTCAATCGCAATCGCCGATACCTGGTCGCTCGCGGCGCTGTCGAAGTAAGTGAGATAGAGATATTGAGTGGCTTTCGGGTCGACCTTGGCTACCGCCGCGCCGGCCGCCTGCGACGCCGGATCGATCACCGCGCTGCCGGCCAGGTAGATATTGCCCTGAGAGTCCGATGCGATGGCGGCCGGCGTGAAACCATCCTTCAAATACGTAGAAATCGGCAGATTGGCCGCAAAACCGGTCTGCGCCAACACGACGATTGGAAGCAAGCTGCGTATGTTCATGGGAGTCCTGAAGCACGGGGCAACGCGGAAATTTCAATTTAGCAAACATGGCGAGACGCTCCTGTAAATTTCTCGGATCTGGTTGCGATGATCGGCCTCGGCCAATGGTCGCCAACCGGGAAAGACAATGAGGACGAAGTCGCCGGCTTGGATAGAGGAGTGGCCGCGTTCAAGGAGCGGAAGTCCTGGCACACCGTTTCTGCCTGAGGCAGAATGGGACTGGGGGTGGACTCGATGGCGAACCTGACAATCGAAATGCCGGACGATCTCGTGCGCAGCCTCGAAGGAATTGCGGCCGCGCAGCACATGAGCGTGCAGCAACTGGCTATTGAAAAGCTACGCTCGCTTGTGGAGGTGGGCCTCGGAGACCGGGAGGGTTCGGCCGCGGCGTTGTTGCGGGGCCTGCGGGAACCGCCTCACCCGAGTGTCTCCGATGTCGAGGAGCTCGAGGCAGCAATCGCCGCGGGCCGCCTTCCTGTGCAGGCGCGAGACCCCTTTTCGGACTGAACTAACTGTGGTCTTCCTTCTCGACACAAACGCGATCAGCGCTCTGATGCGGGAAGATCCGCGGATGGCGGCTTGGCTTTCTTCCGTGGGACGTGACAGTCGCGTCGTCACCTGTACGATTGCGCGCGGCGAAATCCTCTTCGGCTTGAGAAGGCTGGCGCAGGGCCGACGGCGAGTCGAACTCGAAGGGAAGGCTCTCAAGGTGCTGGCGGCATTGCCGTGCGAACCGATCCCGTCGTCCGCCGGCGATCATTACGCGAGCGTAAAACTGGACCAACAACTGCGCGGACATCCGCTGGATGAGAACGATCTCTCGATGGCTGCACCCGCCCTCGCCATCGATGCAACACTTGTGAGCGGCGACAGTGACTTCCAGCGGGCCGAGGGGCTCGCAGTAGTGAGCGTGTAGGTGGTGGTGGAACCGGGACTGAGCGACAGTGACTTCCAGCGGGTCGAGGGGCTCGCAGTAGTGAGCGTGTAGGTGGTGGTGGAACCGGGACTGAGCGACAGTGACTTCCAGCGGGTCGAGGGGCTCGCAGTAGTGAGCGTGTAGGTGGTGGTGGAACCGGGACTGAACGACAGTGACTTCCAGCGGGTCGAGACTCGCGGTCGTGGTGCCCTGACGGGAACACTCCTCTTAATCCGCTTGTGTCTGATCGGCACGGTCGTGCCATCGCCGCGGATCACCGGCGGAGGACGGCATGGTGGGGGTCGAGCTGGACCTTCAGGGGGGCCTGCTTCAAGGGCACGGTGAAGGTCACGGGACGGTTCGACGAGCGGACCCACTGGGTGATGCTATGGCCGCGGGCGACCTGGATCTCGATGGGGGTCAGGACACTGAAATCCTCATCGACGTCGGACTGCGCCAGCGTTCCTTCCAGCCGCAGGGCGGAACGCCTGCCCTTGATCGAATAGTTCAGGGTCAGGGCGGGAATGCCGGTTCCGTATACCCACTGGTCGAAGAACGCTTCCAGTTTCGGGTCATCGGACTTGGGTGGAAGATACTGCGCGGCCAGGAGGCGGAAGGCTTCGGTGCTGATCTCCTTGCGGTCGTAGCGCTTCGTGATCTCCGCCAGCAACGCGAAGAACTTCTCGTCTCCCATGCGGCGGCGCAGCATCTGGATGATCCACGAGCCCTTGCCATAAGTAACAGCGCGCCACGCGCGGGGCTCGAGGGAGTTCAGCAGACGCGTACCCAGCACGATGGGACCGGTGGACTCCACGGTCTGGTTGTTGTCGCCCTTGGCCAGCAGGCCGTCGCGGTAGCTGTCGAGCATCACATCCATGTCGTGGGTGCCCTTGTTCTTTTCGAGAAAGAGGAGGGCGGAGTAGTTGGCGAGCGCCTCCATGAGCCAGTAGTCGCGGTAAGAACTCGCAGTGACGCGATTGCCCCACCATTGATGAGCGACCTCGTGAGCCTGCAGGAGGTCCTGAAAGAAGAGACTCTGGGGTTCGGCGGGAGCGAAGGGCAGGCCAGGCACCCTTTTCAGGTACGAGAGAGTGGACAGGTAGATCAGGCCGGGAAAGCCCTGGCCGAAGGTTCCGGGAATGGGGGATACGGTGAGGTGCGGCAGGGCGGGAGGGCCGAACCGGGAGGCCATGAATTGAAGCGCGGAAGCCACCTCGCCGGCGAGGCTTTCCAGGCGCGCCCGAGGATCGGGCGCGGGGGGAGTGATGGTGGTGTGGCTCAATCCCTCCATCGGGCGTCGCCGTCCGCCGATCTGGGGCGTGTCGGGCAGGGTCAGGGTCTGCGGTTTGGGACGGAGAGCGCGTTCCAGGGCGGTGTTCGCGCACACGTCGATGGTGTAGCCGCCGCGGTCAAGGCGGACGTGGGCATACTCGCCGAGATTGAAGGCGGCGGTGCGAATGGGGGAGCTGGTACGGCGGCGGGTAATCCGCAGGTCCCCTTCGGTGCGATCCTCGACGACTTCACCGGCGGCGACGAGGTCGAGGTCGTTGGGATAGCGGAAGCAGAGATCATAGGTGGCGAACTGGGATCCCTGCGTGGGATACCAGTTGCCGCGCGCGCTCACATAGAAGACGCGATCGCCGGCGTCGAAAATGACCTTGCCGGCATGGTGGAACTCGAACTCATACGTGCGGCCGGCGCGCAAAGGTTCGGCGGGCAGGACGAGGAAGAGACTATTGCCGCCGCGGACGGCGTTCAAGCGCAGTGAATCGCGCTGCAGCACCTCGGCGGGCCGGCCGTCGATGGTGACGGCAGTGACTTCCATCTGGGGCGCGATGTCGAACGTGGTGGCAACCAGGTTATCGACGTTAGGCGTGACCTTGACGCGAGTGACTACGCCGAGGGACAGGTCGGGCTCCAGCGTGGCGTCGATACGATAGTCGCTGAGAGCCACATCGGGCAGGGAGGGTGCGGGGTGCTGGCGGGAGGAGCGGGCCTGAAAGCTGGTCCAGACGTCGAAGTAGAGCCGGTCATTGCGGGTGGCCAGTTGTCCGGCGATGATCTGCTCGCTGCTGGAGGGGTCGAAGGAGATGTCGAAATTGCCGTGGTGGAGGCTGTCGAAGAGGGCGGCGAACAAGCCGGGATGGCGTCCGGGCGGATAGAGAAGATCGAGCACCAGGCGCGCCTGGTAGCTGTCGCCGAGGTTGCGCAGGACGGGGCTCCAGTCCTCGTCGAGAACGGCGCCGATTTCGGGCGTCTTCTGGTTGGCGGGGTTGCGGGGAATCTGCGACATCAGCCGGTCGTACTCATCGCCGGTAAAGAGCATTAGGACGGCGCGGAAGTGCTCATCCAGGTTAGGAGCACCGATGTAGTTCGCGAGCGAGCGGCGTTCGGCGCGATCAGGAGGAAAGAGCAGGACCTCGCCATCGCCTCCTTCGACGTCGGCAATGAAGACGGCGGCCATGCGGCGTCCCGCCACGGGTTTACTGAAAATCAGGTGGCCATCGGTGAGATAAATGCGGATGTCCTCTTTGGACAGGGTGAGATCGCGGACGCGATAACACTCGTTGCGATCGAAGCTGTTCTCCCGGATGGCGCGGGCGATATCGGCGGCCTGACCTGCCAGGAGCGATTGGCCCAGAAACGCCAGGAGAACGGGGAGGCAACGCACCATGCTCCCAGTGTACGCTTCCGATCAGGCCGCAATGGGGCGGTTACGGCAGGGGTATAGTGGAAACCTGGGAACTGCCTGGCCGGACGGGGGAGGGACGAGCGGATGCCGAAGCAACGCGAGGCTCGAACCGGGGAGGAGCAACTCCACCGGCTGCGCCGCATCTGCGGCACGCTGCCGGGCACTACGGAGAAACTGTCGCACGGAGAACCAACGTTCTTTGCGCACGGGCGGGTGTATGCGATGTTTGCCAACAACCACCACAACGACGGACATTTCGCGGTATGGATTCCGGCGCCTCCAGGATCACAGGAAGCGCTGACGGCCAACTGGCCGGACACATACTTCCGGCCGCCCTACGTGGGGGTCAAAGGCTGGGTGGGGATCGAACTGGATCGCATCAGCGATGAGGACCTGACCTCGCACCTGTTGGAAGCGCGGCGGCTGATCACGGCGAAGAAGACCCGGGCTCCCGCGGCGGCAAGCGCGCGCCGGCGGGGGTAGGGCTGCGAATAACGGCTGCCTGCCGTCGCGGCATCGATCGATGCCCGGCTCAATCGAATTGCGTTACTCTTTTCACGGAGGCGATACCGGAATGAAAAAGATGATAGTCCTGAGCGGACTGGTGGCGGCAGCGGCGGCGGTGTGGTTGATGGCGCAGCCGGCGGGAGATCCCCTGATCGAGGGCTTCCGGAACACGGAGGTGGCATCGGTGGCGGACGCCATGGAACAGCTTTACGGGCAGCGCGCATACATGTCGCACGAGATGCGGCCGATGGCACCCACGCGGTTTGCGGGTCCGGCGGTGACGGTGCTGATGAAGAAAGAGGAGCACAAGGAAGGGGCGGCGGCTTCCCAGGGGATGCTGGACGCAATCGACGCGGCGGCGCCGGGGACGGTGTACGTGATGGTGCTGGAGAACGGGGTGGATTATGCGGGCATCGGCGCGTTGATGGCGACGGCGATGAAGGTCAAGGGGATGGCGGGCGCGGTGATCGACGGAGGCGTGCGCGATACGCCGCAGATCCGGCGGATTCAGTTTCCGGTATTCAGCCGGGGGATCGTGCCCTCCACCACGATCAATCACTACCGCTTCGCGGGGTCGAACGTGCCGGTCACCTGCGCGGGGGTGCGAGTGAACGCGGGGGACATTATCGTGGGCGACGAGGATGGAGTGGCGGTAGTTCCCAAAGACAAGGCGGCGGATGTGCTCAAGAAAGCGCAGGAACTGGACAACACGGAGCACACCATGCTGCCGTTCATCGAGAAGTTCAAATCGATCAAGGACGCCGTGGCGAAGTTCGGGCGGATCTGAGGCGCGCCGGGATTTTTGCGGCCGGTTTTCGGAGCCGCGCGAGCGGGCGTGCGCAATCGTCCGGCCGGTGCGGAAGCAGCGGCGCTATGATTGACATCAGCACCGGAGAACTCGTCAGTGACCGATGAAACCTCGCCCGGCCGCGGCACGGATGACCTGCAATCCGAGCTGGCCCAGTCCCGGGAAGTGGCCGCGCGTCTGATGGACAATCTTGCCCGGAAGATCGGAGCCAGCCGCCCTGTGCGAAGCGCCGCCAACGGCGTGCAGCGGGCGGCGCACTTCATGCACGGCCGCGAGTGGAAGGGCGTGACTGCCGGCATCGCCAGGTGCGTGCAGGGGCGTCCGGCCGCCTCGATCCTGGTAGCGCTGGTGGCGGGGTTTCTGATCGGACGCGCGCTGCGCCCACGGTGAGCGCGGGTACAATATCTCTAGCGGTGATGATCATCGGTGCGCTGGCAGCAGTCGTTGCGCTGCTCGGACTTTGGGCGGCAATCCACCGCAGGGGATAACATGCATCTCAACTTTAACGCCGCCCTGGTGAACGTACTGTTGCTGTGGGTCATCACCATTCCGCACGAGTTTGCGCACGCCTGGGTGGCGACCCGACTGGGCGACGACACGCCGCGCCGGGAGGGCCGCGTCACGCTGTATCCGCTGGCGCACGTGGACTGGCTGGGAACGGCCATCCTGCCGCTGATCACGTCGCTGCTGGGCGCGGGTTTTCTGGGCTGGGGCCGCCCGGTGCGCACGGACCCGTCGAAACTGAGAGGCGGGCTCAACGGCTTGGCACTGGTGTCGCTGGCGGGTCCGTTCAGCAACGTGATTCTGGCGGTGGTCCTGGCAGTGGTTGCCGTCACGGTGCTGCACTCGGTTCCGAACCTGGCGCAACTGGCGATTCGCGGCGTGGAGTTGAGCCTCTACCTGGCGCTGTTCAACCTGCTGCCGGTTCCGCCGCTGGACGGTTCGAAACTGCTGCTGGCGGCGCGGATCCCGGTGGTGGTGTACGTGGAGCTGTCGCGCTTCGGCCTGATGGTGCTGATCGTGGCCATGTCGGCGACCAGCCTCGGCTACTGGCTCAACCAGTGGAGCTACCAGGGAGCGGTGGCGATTTTTTCCGTTTTGCGATGACGATCGAAGGCTATCAGAGTGGCGCAGGCAAGGGCAGGTGTCCACGTTGTGAGCCGCTTTTCGCGTTTATGCCCACGAAGTAGACACCGGGCCGCCGGCCACTCCCGGACAATGATCAGCAAGTGCTTTGTTTTGTGTGAACTCTGGCAAGCCAAGAGGGCAGAAAAGGATGGCGTCACGAGTGCATTTTATAGCGGCGCAGAGAGTTCAACCGCAGAAGATGACGATGGCGGGGATGCTGCAAACTAAGGAGAGAAAAGATCATGGCATATGATGCCTTTTTGAAGTTCGAGAGTCCCGCGGTACCCGGAGAGTCGACGGATGAGAAGCACCCGGGAGAGATCGAGGTTTCGTCGTTCAGTTGGGGCGTGGTACACGCGCAGACGGTCGGATCGGCGACGGGCGGCGGCGGTTCCGGCAGGGCGTCGCTCCAGGACATCCATTTCACCAAGGATGTGGACAAGTCGAGCTCGGTGTTGTTCCAGCACTGCGCGGTCGGCACGCACTTCGACAAGGTCACGCTCAGCGTGCGCAAGGCGGGCGGCAGCCAGATGGAATACCTGAAGTTCGTGATGCAGACCGTATTCGTTTCGTCATACCAGGTCGGCAGCGCGCATGGTCAGGAGAACGCGTCGGAGCAGTTCTCGCTGGCCGTCGGCAAGTTCGCCTACGATTACACGCCGCAGAAGCCGGACGGCAGCCCCGGAGCCTCCGTGCACGGCGGTTGGGACGCCCTGGCCAACAAGAAGTTCTAATCGCGCCTGGCCGGCTTCGGGAGCGGCAGTCCATCCGAAGCCGGCCGCCAGACTGCCGGAGACTTTTCCGGGAGTATCGCCGGCGGCGTTCGTTCCCGGTATCACCAGGGGCGAACCGCCGCCTGCCCGGCTGCCTCGCAAACCCCACGACACGCCGTGCCGGCGATGATAGAGACCTTCCCCACATGACTCGCCGGCGGTGCCTGGCCGGACTTGCCGCATGGCCGATGACAGCCAGCGCGGCAGCCGTGCCGGATTCCGTTTTGATCACGAACAGACTTTCGTACGATCTCATCGGAGCGGACCAGTTCCGGCCCAGCCGTTGAATGTTGAGATCGTGGATTACCATCAGTAAAGATCATGGCCCGTACGCCCATCCATCCCGGCGAGATTCTCAGCGACGAGTTGGACGAAACCGGCCTTTCAGCTAAGAAACTGGCAGACACTCTCGAAGTGCCGTCCAACCGGCTTTACCAGATTCTCGCGGGCAAGCGGAACCTGACGGCGGACACTGCCTTGCGCCTGGGCCGCTACTTCGGAACGTCACCCGACTTCTGGATGAACTTGCAGAGCGCTTATGAACTCGATCTGGCCCGGCAGCAGATCGGCAAGGCCATTCAGCGCATCCCGAAGCGCGCCACGGCCAGTAGGGACACGCGACCCGTCCATTGACCGCGTGGCCAGCCGCAACCTGGCCGCCGGGCGGGAACCAAAAGCCAGCCGCGCGGGGGCCCGGCGGTCGATGTCCGCTCTTCCCTTCCCCTCTCTCGACCCAACGCTTACATAAATATTACAGTGACCGGGAATTGACACTGGTACTATCAGGTTTAAGGCACTCAAACTCTCAAATCATGCCCACCCATCCCAAAGGTACCGGTGCCCGTATTTTGCTCACCTCGGTCTTCGGACCGTATGCCCAGGACGACGAATTCGGCAGCCGGAAGATCAACCCCATGGAGCTGTATCACAACCAGGTGACGCGGGCGCAGGGACCGTTCTCGTTGCGCATGTTCCACCGCTCATGGGGCATTCTGATGATCCAGCAGAACATCTCGGCGCCCACCACCGTGCTCGACTTTCCGACTCGCAGCCTGTTCGAAGCGGAGCTGACGGCGCACGAATACGACATCGTGGGCATTTCGTCGATCATCGTGAACGTGGGCAAGGTGCGGGAGATGTGCCGGGCGGTGCGGCGGCTATCGCCGAAATCGACGATCGTGGTGGGCGGGCATGTGGCGGCCATTCCCGGAATCGAAAAACTGATCGACGCCGACCACATCGTGCGCGGAGACGGCATCGCGTGGATGCGGCGGTACCTCGGCGAAGACGAATCGGCGCCCATCCGGCATCCCGAGATCATTTCCGGTTTCGACGCGCGCACACTCGGTCTGCCGCTGCCCCAACGCAAGGGGAGCGCCGCAGCCACGATCATCCCGTCGGTGGGTTGCCCCATGGGCTGCAACTTCTGCACCACGTCGGCCTTTTTCGGGGGCAAGGGCAAGTACCTGAATTTCTATAACACCGGAGAAGAGCTTTTCCGCGTCATGTCGCACATGGAGTCGCGGCTGAAGGTGAAGTCGTTCTTCGTCATGGACGAGAACTTCCTGCTGCACAAACGCCGGGCCATGGAGTTGCTGGGCTGCATGGAGAGCGCGGGCAAGCCGTGGTCGTTGTACGTATTCTCGTCGGCCAACGCGATTCGCCAGTATTCCATGCGGGAACTGGTGAAGCTGGGCGTTTCGTGGATCTGGATGGGCCTGGAATCGCCGCGGTCGAAGTACACCAAGCTGGAAGGGACCGATACGCTGAAGCTGACCGCCGAACTGCGGCAGCACGGCATCAAGCTGCTGGGGTCCACGATCGTGGGCCTGGAGCATCACACGCCGGAGAACATCCGCCAGGAACTGGAACACGCGGTGTCGCACGACACGGACTTCCACCAGTTCATGCTCTACACGCCGGTGCCGGGCACGCCGCTCTACGCAGAGATGGAGCAGCAGGGGCGGATGCTGGATGGCGTGGACCTGGCGGACATTCACGGCCAGGACCAGTTCAATTTCCGGCATGCGGCGATATCGCGGGAGGATTCCAAGCGGTGGCTGGACTGGGCATTCGTCCGCGATTTCGAACGCAACGGTCCGAGCATCTACCGGATCTGCCGGACGACATTCGAGGGGTGGCGGCGTTATCGCAACGATCCGGACCCCCGGGTGCGGGCGCGCTTCGCGTTCGAAGCGCGCGGGCTGCGCGACGGCTACGCGGCGGCGCTGTGGGCCATGGAGAAACACCTTCGCGAGACCAATGTGGCGGTGAGCCAGAACATCCGCACGCTGCGCCAGGAGATCGGGCGCGAGTTCGGGTGGCTGACGCGGCTGGTGAGCCGCGCGGTGGGGCCGGTGCTGCTCTGGTCGACGCGGCGGGAAGAGCGGCGGCTGGCGGCGGGACAGACCTACGAGCCGCGGCCGATCATCGAGCGCCGCAACTGGGAAGGCGAGACTGGACAGGTTCGGCCGGCCGCCCATCCGGCCCTGGTCACGGCTGAATCGGAATCTTGAGAATACTGATTCCGGTGCCCAATTCCACGGTCTGGGTGCTCTGTTTGCCGTCCTTTTCGACCGTGATCCTGTAAGTACCGGGCGCCAGGCGGATCTCCGCGGGGGTGGTTTTCTGGATGGGCTTTCCATTTACCAGCACGCGGGCGCCGGGGGGAACGCTGCTCAGCATCAGGGTGCCGCCGGTGGGGTGCAGGACGAGGGGCAGCATCTCGACCGGACTGGAGGCGACATCCACCTCGTGGCGCTGCATCTGGTATCCATCCATCGAGACGGTGACCGTGTGCCGCCCCGGAGCGGCGTCAATGGAGCATGGCGTCCGGCAGGTGGTTTCGGACCGGCCGTCCATCACCGCGGTAGCGCCGCCCGGACTGCTGATCACGGTCACGGGCTGCCTGGCGGGCGCGACCACGGGTGGGCGCCTCGGCGGGGTCACCTTGGCAGCTTGGGGCGCCGGCTTGGCGGCCTCGGGAACCGGCTTGGGAACGTCCGGAGCTGGGTTGGCGGGCGGCGTCGCGGCGGGCATCGGGCTGGGCTTCACCTCCGCCTGGGCGGCGCTGTTTCCGGCAGTACCGGGCTGGGCGGCTTTGGGCTGGGGAGCAGGCGGATTCACGGGCGGAGTTGCGGGCTGGGTGTCGGCCTCGGTGGAAACGGACGGCTTGGAAAAGAAGTAGGGAGCCGCGCGCCATCCGATCACCGCCAGCAGTGCCGCAGCCACCAGGATGGCGAACAGAAACGACAGGAAACCAGGCTTGCGCTGCGCGGCGCGCTCCTGGGTGGCGGTGCTATCGCGGCGCCGCGCGGGAGGCAGGGTGATGACGGGGCGCGCGGCTTCCGCCATGGTCGGTTCAGTCAAACTTCCGCCGCGCGGCATGGTTTTCCAGCTTTTGGTGTTGGCGCAGGCGCGGTCCAGCGCGTCCACAAAGTCCTGACAAGTGCGGTACCGCCCCTCGGGCCGCTTGGCCATGGCCCGTTTCAGGACGGTTTCGATGGCGCCGCTCGCGCTGGGGTTCAGACGCGTGACCGGTACGGGCTCTTCGGCCACGATCTTGTAGACCACGGTGGTGAGGTGCTCGCCGGTGTAAGGCTTCTCGCCGGTGAGGATCTCGAAGGCGATGACAGCCAGAGAGAACTGGTCGCTGCGCCCGTCGATGGGCTGCCCCTGCACCTGTTCGGGTGACATGTAGTGCGGGGTTCCGACAATCGTGCCGGTCATGGTGAACTGCTCGGAGGCGGTGACTTTGGCGATGCCGAAATCGGTGATCTTGACGGTGCCACCGGGGGCGATCATGATGTTGGCGGGCTTGATATCGCGGTGAACGATCCCTCTCTGGTGGGCATAGTCCAGCGCCACCGCGGTCTGATTCAGGATGCTGACCATCTGGTCGGGGGGGATGGGCTGGGGCCGCGACAGGAGGTTGTCGAGCGTGGGGCCGTCGACGAACTCCATGGCGATGTAGGCCAGGTCGCCCTGATTCTCGACGTCGTAGATGGTGACGATACCGGGGTGGGAAAGAATGCCGGCGGAACGGGCCTCGCGGAAGAGGCGCTCCCGCATGCGCTCCATCTCTTCGGGCTTGCGCTGGCCGCCGAGGTAGATGGTCTTAATGGCCACGGGCCGGCCGATGTTGGGGTCAACGGCATGGTAGACCACACCCATGGCTCCGCGGCCCAGTTCCCTGACGATCTTGTACCGCCCGATCTGATCCACCAGTACTAGTGATAGCACGGGTGGTTGGTTCGGAGCATGGCGGGGTAGTGCCTGAAAGGTGCGCCGATCGCAGATTGCGATAGGGCTCCAGTTTGAAAACTCCGCTCCCGGTGTGGCCCCTGCTGGAGCGGCTCATCATGTCGGGCTGGATATCGGGAGGTCCAGTCGGCGTGGTGACGTCACCGCCTTTCACGGAACACAGCATGGCACACCAAGTCACGTTTCGGACGCCGGAGTGCTAAACTTGAGCGCAGAAAGCAATAGGTCCGATTCGCGATCGGGCCCTTTCGAAGAGTTTGGGTTGCACTCAAACGATAGGAGAGAGGAGTGTGCCCAGATGTCAAGAGGTGACCTATCGATGGATCTCGAGCGATGGGCAGTCGTTTTTGGTGGCATTCAGGCGCTCGGTGTTCTCCTCGCGTTTTTCCGAGTTGATGTCCGGATATTCCAGCGATCAAGGTTGCAACCAAAGATGATGCTCACCGTTCGCGAGAAAGTAATGGCTAAACTTTGCAGCGGAACTCTTGTTTCTTGAGAGTACCGGTTTGTGCGGCCGCCTTTTCATGCCGCCAACCTGGTTCCTTCAGCCCTGGAAAGGTCCAGACGGTCGCGGAGGAATTTCACAAGGATTACGGTTTTTGCGGCAGTGGCGAGAAATTCCGGAAGGGTACTGCGGAGGGCAATGGCCACGACCTGTTCCGAGGGGGCCAGCCCTCCCCGAACCGTACGGATCCAGGAACCAAAGGAAAGCCATACTAACTTCGGTTCCATCGCCGAGAGGATCTGAAGCAGGCCCTGGGCGATGAGTCCGAGTTGGATGTGGCGATGATAGGCCGCGATCTTTCGGCGGACGGCATTGCGGTAGTCCTCGGACTTGTGGTGCAGGTACTGGTTACCGCTGACACGCCGTAGGGGAGTCATGGCCACCATCCAGAAGTGATACGCATAAGCGCCGATGACCCGGATGGCCTGCTTGAAGGACACTTCAATCTTGAATCGCAAGCCATAGAGGCGGATGATCTCGAGGGGAGAGAGGGTCAGGTCGGTGCTCATCAGCAGGATGGCGCCGCGAAGGGGATGGAGCACCACGACGAAGCGGACGAGGATGCCGACAGGGCGCCACAATAGGTCGGCGGTGCGGAAGCGGAGGATCACATTCTTCTCGCCATAGACGGGGCTGGGCGCCTGCTGGAGTTGGGCAGACTGTTTCAACAGCGCGGCAACCTTGATCTTCCTGCCGTACTTCTTCGGCCTGCCGCGACGCCGTCGCCGGTTGGGAGGCGGGAGTGATGCCGGGAAGAAAGCCACGCTGTTGCTCTTGACCCGGGTGACCAGATGGTGGCCTTTGGCGAGCAACCCACGAGCGATCTTGCCGGAGGCATAGTACGCATCGGCCACGAAGTAGCAGGGCTCTTTCAGGCGGAGCGAATCGAGCAGCAGGATCATCTTGTCGAGGAGGGTCCGGTGGTCGCGGTTGGAAAAAGACCGTGCCTTCGTGGATGCGACAAGCCAAAGGCAAGGCGAATACGCTGGACAAGGCTTGGGCGAGCACGGCGACCGCCTGGCAGGAGTGGCCGAAGATGAACTCCGGCTTGTTGTTGGAGTCCGATTCTTGATGGAGTTTTTTGACTCCCGGCATTTTGCGTCCGGCCTTGGCGACCTTGATGCCGTCGGCGACGAGGACGGGCCTGCCGTTGACGCGTAGGATGCCGGGGTGGACGCGGAAGACCAGAGCGCACCAGGCAAGGGTGAGCTTGTTCAGATCCAGGGCTTGGCTATGGAAGAAGTCCAGGAGTCGGTCGTAGCAGGCCGGCTCCAATCCCAGGGCGCGCACGATACTGGTGACGCCCAGTAGATCCTTGCGAACGGTGAAACCGGCCAGGCAGAGCGCCATCCCGAGGAAGGTTCGGGTCCGGGCGCAGGCGGACCGCAAACCGCACACCAAATTCCACCAGTGACTCCAGAGCATGAGCGGCCTCCTGGCCGGGTGGTGCGAAGCATCGGCATTTATGGCTTGACGATAAGCCGCTGTATAGTATAGCATATTTATGCTATACTATCGATGTAAAAGGAGGCATCATGAGCCAGAAACGGATTCAGCAGATCGAGCGAAGGATTGATCGCATCAAGACGGCGCTATTGGAGATCGGGCCGATGCGCCCGGGCTCACTGACCCGTCAGTACAAGGATCCCCAACACCACGCCGGAGCCTATTGGCAGATCAGCTATACGCGTCGGATGAAGAGCCGCACCGAGTACGTCCGTCGGGAATGGGTGAAGGATCTCCGCCGCCAAATCGCGAGTCACAAGCGGTTCAAGAATCTGGTCGAACAGTTGATCGACCTGAGTATCGAGCACTCACGACTGACCATGCAGGTTGCCGAGCCCAAGGCTACCTAACGCGTGCGAACTCGGTACTCTCAAGTTGTTTGTTTTGGAATTGCAATTTATTCTCACAGAACGCCCGATGACTTACCAGAATGGGGCAGCGAGGCAGCCTACATTCTTCAATGGGGTCATGACTCGAATCTTGGATCCTGCTCGGTAGTTGCGAACGGAGAAAAATTCTCTCGGTTTCGAGATCACTTCAAGATCGCATCTAGTCTAGTTGTTTTCCCGACGACGGACTAGTAGATCCGCTGGATGCTCCGCATCTGCAAGTTAGTAGCGCTCACGAGATTATTAGGAGTAGAATGCTGCTGACGGCCGTCTGGGGGCCTAGTTTTCGGCCATATGTTCAACAAAAGCCTGGGGCAATACTCAGATTCGCCATACTTCTTCTGCCGACCGGAGTTCAAATCAGCGAGTTTTCAACTCTTCGGCAAGCGAGAGCTCTAGGCGTGCGGATTGTGCCCTTTGGAGCAGAAGCAGCTTCTGTGACGCGACGCAATCCATAATGTGCACGGATTTTAGCAAGTGGCAAGCAACTCCCGCATTGTCCATACAGAGTCTGAGATTCCGCTTCCATAGCAGGCGTCATTCGCAAGCTCTGATGAATCCGGCAGAAGTTGTAGTAGGCGAAGCGGAGGCGTGACCGGCGCCGGATGCGTCTTTTTAATTTAACCGAGCGGTGCATGCTAAGGAGTCGCGCAGAAATAACATACCGGCCTTCGGCCGGTTGGCCGATTGAAAATCGGCCAGCAGGATAAAATCCTGCCCCACTCTATTCGTACCGCAACGCTTCGATGGGGTCCAGCCGCGCGGCTTTGATCGCGGGCAGGAGGCCGGCGATCAGGCCGACCGTCTCCAGCATTATGGTCGAGGTCAGCACGGCGAAGGTCGAGATGCGCAGGTGGATGTCGCCCTGGCCGCTGGTGTCCTTGAACAAGGGGCCGAGCAGGGGGAGCGTGCCGAGCAGCGTGCTCAGGCCCCAGCCTACGGCTACGCCGATCGCGCCGCCTACCGTCACGATGGCCATCGCCTCCAGCAGAAACTGCGTGAGAATGGCGCGGCGCGTGGCGCCGATCGATTTCAATACGCCGATTTCGCGCGTGCGCTGCGTCACCGATACCAGCATGATGTTCGCCAACCCTACGCCGCCGATGGCCAATGTGAGGGTACCGATGAAGCTCAGCAGAATGCGGAGCGCGATCCCCATGGTATCCACCAGCTTCATCGATTCGTTGAAGATGACCATGCGCACGGCGCGCTCGTCGCCGGGCGCGAAGTTGTGCTGGCGGGCCAGGCTCTCGCGTACCTGGCGGACGGTCAGCTCGCGAAATACGGGGTTGGCCGGCATCCATACCAGGTCGTCGGGGTATTTCAGATCGCGGTACAGGGAAGCGGTCTCGAACGGGATAAAGACGCAGTCGTTGTCGGGGGTGCTGTAATTGGCGATCTGGGTCTTGGTCTTGAGGACGCCGACGACCGTGAAGCGCAGACCGTTGACGGCGATCTCTTCGCCTTCCGGCGGAATCTCGCTGAACAGCTTCTCGGCGGCCTTGCCGCCCAGCACCGCCACGCGCTGTTTCTGTAACTCGTCTTCGGGCACCAGCCAGCGTCCGGTGCCCATGGTCTGGTTGCGGATACGGCCATAGGGGACGGTCACGGCGCGCACCATCATGGTTTCCGTGCGGTAGCCGCGGGTGACGGTCATACCGCCCATCATCATTTCGGGGGAAATCGCGGCGACCATGGGGACGGATTCGCGGATGGCCTCCACATCGGCGCGCTCGAGGCGGACTCTGCGGCCGGCCCGCTCGCCGCCAGCCTGCGTGGAAGTCTGGCCGCCGAACATCAACACCAGGTCCTGCCCCACCTGCTGAAAAGCGACTCGCAGCGCCAGGTGGAAGCCATCGCCGTAGGAGTAGAGGATCACGAAACAGGCCACACCCCAGGCCAGGCTGATGGTGGTGAGCACGCTGCGCTGGCGGTTGAAGCGCAAGGCCTGGGCCGCCTCACGGAAGATGGAGCCGGCGGTCATGGCGGGTCACCGTTCATAACGCAGCGCCTCCACCGGGGTGAGATTGGCCGCGCGCCATGCGGGCCACAGCGCGGATGCCACGGCGATGATGCCCAGCGCGGCGAATGCCATGGCGGTGGTGGAGCCGTTCACCGGCAGGCCGCCGAACATGGGCTGCTTGGGCAGGCTGTTCACGGCGACGGCGATGCCATAAGCTCCCAGCCATCCGGCCAGGCCGCTCACGCCGGCGAGCAGGATTCCCTCCAGCAGGAAATCGACGAGGATGCGGCGGCGCGTCGCGCCCACGGCTTTGCGCAGGCCGATTTCGCGGGTGCGCTCGGTTACCGACACCAGCATGATGTTCATCACGCCGACGCCGCCCAGCGTGAGCGTCACGACCGCGATGGCGCCCAGGAAGAGGGTCATGGAAGTGAAGATGTTGTCCACAAGCTGCGCGTTTTCGACGGTGTCCCAGACGAAGACCGCGCTCGGGTCGTCGGGGTCGAAGCGGTGGTTGCGGGCCAGGACGCGCATCACCTGCCGGCGCGCGGCTTTGAATTCACCGAGCGAGGCGGGCACATAGATCAGGTCGCTGACGATGCCCGGATGGAAATTGTCGTCGGGCAGGGGGACGTCGCGCACCATGGTGGTGTACGGGATGTAGATCTTGTCGCTGTCGAGGCCGTTGTAAGAGCTGTTCTGGGTTTTGGGCGGCATCAACCCCACGATGCGGAACGGCAGGCCGTTGATCGCCACCGTGTCGCCGGGGACAACCGGGCGCTCGCCGAAGAGCTGCTTGCGCACGTTGTCGCCGAGAATGGCCACGCGGGCCGCGCCGGCGTTCTCCTGCCCGGTCAGAAAGCGCCCGCGCGCGATGGGAATGTTGCGGATCTCGGAATACAAGGGCTCGACACCCATTACGCCGAAGCTGCCGCTGTTGTACGGCGTGACCGCGCGGGCCCCGTTCTGCAACTCGGCCACGACCTGCTTCACCTGGAAACACCCGGCGCGGATATCGCGCACGTCGTCGTAGGTGAGACGGATGCGGCGGCCGGCCCGGCGCCCGCCGGCCTGGTTCTCCGTGCGCCCGTTGAACACGACGACGATGTTCTGGCCGATCTCCCTGAAACGATCGCGCTGGCCCAGCTTGAAGCCGTCGCCCATGGCCACGATCAGCACCATGGACGCCACGCCCCAGGCGATGCCCGCCATGGTGAGGAAGCTGCGTAGCTTGTTACGCAGCAAGCTGGAAACGACGTGCGCGAAGAGTTCGGAAAGGAACGACATGATTCAGGGCGCCCGCGGCGCGGCGCGGGAGGCCTACGCTACTGCAGGACCACTTGCTGGCCCTCGGAGAGACCTTTGACGATCTGGGTTTTCGAGCCGTTGCTGATGCCGGTGGTCACAGGGACGCGGCGGCGGCCGGTTTCGGACGTGGCATCGGCCACTTCCACTTCGGTGGAACGGTCTTTCCGGTAAATGATGGCGCCTTCCGGGATGGCCAGCACGCCTTTGCGTTCCTCCAGCATGATCTCGGCGTTGGCGGTCATGGTAGCCATCAGTTTGCGCGATTCGTTGGAGATCGAAACCCGCACCTCGAAGGTAGTGACGTTATCCTTCTCGACGCCCATGGGCGAGATCTTGGTGACCTTGCCCGTGAACTGCTGGTCCCGGTACGACTCCACCCTGATGCGCGACGGCTGGCCGAGGTACACCTTGCCGATATCGCTCTCGTCCACTTTGCCTTTGACGTAGACCTCGCGCAGGTCGCCGAGGGTCATGATCAGGGTCGCTCCGGAGCCCATGGTGAGAATGGAGCTTACGGCGTCGCCCACCTCGCGGTCGCGCGAAAGCACGACCCCATCCAGGGGTGACACGATGGTGGCATTGCGCAGGTCTTCCTCACTCTGCTCCACCTGCGCCCGCACCTGCTCGACCTGGGCTTCCGCCTTGCGGATGGCGGCTTCGGAGACACCGAGATTCACGATTGCCTGCTGCTGTTTGTTGAGCGCGAGCTGGTAATTCTTTTCGGCATCGTCGCGCGCCACCTGCGGAATCAGCATTTCCTTGAACATGAGCCGCGCGCGGTCCACATCCTTCTTCAGAAAGGGCACGTCGGGCCCGGCGGCTTCCACTTTGTTGCGCGCAAGATCGGCCTGGGCGCTCTTGAGCTGTGCCTCGGCCACACCGAGGGCCGCCCGGGCCTGGCGCAGACGCGGCAGAAGGTCGTTCTGGTCCAGCTCGCAAATGACCTGTCCCCGGCTTACGCGGTCGCCCACGTTCACCGGCAGTTTGAGAATGATACCGCTGGCCTTGGACTTGATTTCCACCTTGGTAGTGGGTTCGATCTTCCCGGTTGCGACGACGGAGCGGGCGATATCCGTTTTCTCGACGCGCGCCAGCTTTTCGGGGTCGATCCGGGTGGGGGTGCGGCTCAGGGCGCGAAGGGAGAAGAAGGCCACACCTGTTACAACCGGGGCGGCGGCCAGCAGCCAGTAAAGAGTGCGTTTCCCGCGGTTTGCCATGCGATAGTTCCTGATCTGTCCTGTGATGGATACGACGCCGGCATGGTTTTTGTTCCAGAATTGGCGTAAATCCGTTCCGGGTCTTAAAATGGGGTTCACTATGACCGAGCGGAAAGCGGCGCCGAGCAGCACGCGCAACGCGCGCCTGCCTGGCCTGTCGCTCCGCGCCAAGGGCGTATCGGCGCTGGTCATCCCCATGGCGGCGTTGTTTGCGGCCCTGTTTTCGATCTATTGGTCGGAGGAGCAATCCTCGGAGGCCGATGAAGTGGTGAGGCGGGCGTACGAAACGCGCGCGGAGCTACTCCGGCTCCGGGTGTCCCAACTGGATTCCGAAATGGCGGTCAACCGATACCTGGCGCAGGGGGATGCCCGATCGCTGGCGGCTTTCGATGCGGCGCGCGGCGCCGCGACACGATCGCTTTCGCACCTGGAGTCTCTCTCGCGGGACGATGCGGGGAGTTGGGAGGCGTTTCTCCGGCTGCGGGAGGCGATCGATGAGGAGGTGGGGATCCTCGGCGGCTTGCGCGGACGCGCAGGGCCGCCCGCGGGGGGCGGCGCGGCCGTGGAACGGGCGAGAGAGCTGGGGGCCGAGGTAGAGAAGCGCCTGGACCTGGTCAACCAGGCCCAGGACCTGCGCCTGCTTCGCGCCCGCAACGAACGCGACGAAGCGCGCCGGAGGCAGTTCCGGGTCATCCTGGTTTGCGGCATCATCGGCCCGCTGGGAGCGCTGCTGGTGCACCTGCTGGTGTTCGGCAGGTTCGTGCGCCGGCTGAAGGTGGTAGGTGAGAACGCACGGCGCCTGGCTCACGGGCTGCCCCTCGAACCGTACGCGGCGAGCGACGACGAAATCCACGATGTGGCGGCCCAACTGGAAGAGAGCGCCAACCTGCTGCGCGCGCGGGAGCGGCAGATTCGGGACAGCGAGCAGCGCTACCGCGATCTGTTCGACCAGGCGCCGATACCCTACGAAGAAACGGATCGCGAGGGAACCGTCAAGCGCTTCAACCAGGCGGTGTGCACTCTCCTGAAGCGCAGTCCGGAGCGGATGAGGGGCAGGAGGGCTTGGGAGCTGGCGTCCCCCGAGCGGCAGGAGGAACTGCGGGCCGCCTTTGTGGAACGGGTTCAGAAAGGCGTGGCATCGGGGCCCTTCGAATGCGATTACCTGCTGGACGACGGCTCGCGGATCACGGTCGAGATCCGGGAAAACCCGATCCAGGGCGAAGGCGGCGAGGTAACAGGCGTGTGCCGGTCGCTGCTGGACGTCACCGAACGGAACCTGGCGGTGGTGGCTTCCCGCAAGGTATCGCAGTATGCGATGGAGCTGCGCAACAAGAACGAGCAGCTTGGCCGCGCCCTGGCCGCCGCGCGGTCCGCGACCGAGGCGAAGAGCCGCTTCCTGGCCAGTGTTTCCCACGAGTTGCGGACGCCGCTGAACGGCATCATCGGGTTCTCCGAGGTGATTCACGACGGCAAGGCGGGACCGCTCTCGGAGATGCAGCAGGAATTTCTCGGCGATATTCTCACCAGCGCCCGTCACCTGCTACAGCTCATCAACGACGTCCTGGACCTCTCCAAAGTGGAGGCGGGAAAGATGGAGTTCACGCCCGAGAATTGCCGGATCGCCTCGCTGGTGCGCGAGGTGTGCGATGTGGTCCGGCCGCTCGCCGAGAAAAAGCAGTTGGCGATGGTTGCAGAAGTACCTCCGGGATTCACCGCATTCCTGGATGGCGCCCGGTTCAAACAGGTGGTGTACAACTACCTTTCGAACGCGGTGAAGTTCACACCGCCGGGCGGAAGCGTAATCGTGCGGGTGGGTCCCGCGGAGAACGAATCTTTTCGCCTGGAAGTGGAAGACAGCGGAATGGGGATCTCCTCCAGTGAATTGCCTCTGCTGTTCCAGGAGTTCCAACAACTGCCGGGCAGCCGCAAGGCGGGCCAGGGCACCGGTCTGGGGCTGGCGCTCACGCGGCATATTGTGGAAGTGCAGGGCGGGACGGTGGCGGTGCGGAGCACGCCGGGCCGCGGCAGTATTTTCTCGGCAGTACTACCAATCAGTACCTCTGGCCATGGTACTAAGGGTTCAAAAGCAGACCACCTGAGCTAGAATTTAGCTGCGATGGCCGGCGAACCCATCCTGATCGTGGATGACACACCAGTGAACCTGAAGCTGACGCGGATGCTTCTGGTGAACGAGGGATACAAAGTCCTGACCGCTGCCAGCGGTGAGGAAGCGCTGGACCTGCTGCGCGCCTATCGGGCGCGGCTGGTGCTGGCAGACATTCAACTGCCCGGAATCGACGGGCTGGAACTCACGCGCCGGCTCAAGCGCGACGACAATACGCGAGATATCGCGGTAGTAGCGCTGACCGCCTTCGCCATGAAAGGCGACGAGGAGCGGGCCATGGAAGCCGGCTGCGACGGGTACATCACCAAGCCGATCAATACCCGCACGCTCGGGTCTTCGATCCGCAAGATCCTGGATCAGCACACCGAAGCGTCCGACGAACCGGCCGCGGCGCCGGCGCTGTCGCGGGCCGCGTCGTTGCCGGCGCGGGAACTGCACTCGCTGCGACGCCGGTTTCTGGAGGAAGGCCAGGAGGCGGTGCGGCGGTGGATGTCGGACCTGGACGACTGCTTCAATGCCAACGACGCCGCCAAGGCCGTACACCAGTGGATCGGCGCCGCGGGACTGCTGGGCTACAGCGCGATCACGCGGCTGGCGCGGGAGACCGAGGCGGTATTGTTGCGGCGGCCACTCGACCAGAATCAGCTCCGCGATTCTCTAACCACCCTGGCCCTGGCGTTCGGCAGCCCGCGCGACGCGCGCGACCTGCCGGTACCCGAGGTGATCCGACAGGCGTTGGGGGGAAAACGGGTGGCGCTGGTCGGGCTCCCGGCGCATGCGGAGCAACGGCTGATGGTATGCCTGGAACGGGCGGGGGCGACGCCAACCGTCCTGAAACCGGACCAGACCCTGGATCCGGAAGCGGTCCGATACTGCCACGCCGCAGTCGTGAATCTCAGGCCGGAGACAGTGGATTCGCCCTGGCTCCAGCCTTGGGTAGCCCAGAGCCTTGCCATCGTCCTGGTCGGGACGCGGAAGCAACTGGTAGCCATGGACCAATGGCCGCAATCCGCGGTGCGCGAATTCCTGATGGAACCGTGGCAGCCGGAGGATGCCCTGGTACGCCTCAGCCTGGCTCTGAGCGAAAAACGGGCAACCCTGCCCGCCGGCGAAGGAACGGGGATCCTGGGGCGGACGCGCGTGCTGGTGGCCGATGACGATCCCACGGTGCTGTCACTGGTGGCCAATTCGCTCCAGAACTTCGGGATGGAGTGCGAGACCGCGGCGGACGGTCCTTCGGCGGCCGAAACAGCCCGGCGCTTCCGGCCGCAGGCAGCCGTGCTGGACCTGAACATGCCCGGGATGGACGGATACGAAGTGCTGGCGGCGATCCGCGCCGAGCGGCTTCCGATTCGCGTCCTCCTGCTCACCGCGCGGCAGCAGGAAAGCGATGTGCTGCGCGGATTCACTCTGGGCGCGGACGACTACGTAGTGAAGCCTTTCAGCCCGCTCGAACTGGTCGCCCGGCTCAAACGGCTACTCCGGTGAACACGGCTTCAGCATTCTCCGCGGTGATTGCCCTCCTGGCGGTGTATGGGCTCGTTCTGGCCTTGATTCTGGCGGGTGCGGTGGTCCGGGGGCTCGCGTGGCACAGACGGGAGCACGCGTCGGCCGTGGCGGTGCCCCGCATACGGGATGTCCTGGTGGACTATATTTCGGGCAGCAACGATCGCTCCCGGATCGAGGAGTTCGCGAGGACGAACCGGGCCGACCTGGAGCGGGCCATACTCGCGTTCCAGGGGTCCCTGCGCGGCACACCCCTCGACCGCCTTTGCCACCTTGCGCTGGACGTGGCCCTGGTTCATGAATGGATCGAAGGCACGCGTTCGCGGGATGTTCTCCGGCGCCGGGAGTGCTTCGCGCGGCTGGCCTTTGTCTCGGCATACGAGCCTTGCCGCCGCGTCACGGGCGAGATTCTGCTGCATGCCATCAGCGATCCCGATGCCGAGGTCCGGCTGGCGGCGGCGCGAGCCCTGCTGCATGCTGGAGAGCCCGAAGAGGTCGAATACGTATTCGCCATGGCGGTGTCCGAGTCGCGGCTGCTGCGAGTTCTGCTGAGCGAGGACCTGCGCCGGCACGCGATCCTGTTGCGGGAGCGGGCGATCCCGGAGGCGCTGGATGCGGACGACCCGCGGCGGGTGGCGGCCGCCCTGGAACTGCTGGTGGCGTGGGAGCGGGCGATCCCTGTAGGCGATCTGCGCGATTTTCTGGAGCACACCGATCCGCAGGTCCGGCTGCATGCCCTGCGACTGGCGCCGCGGGTTCCGAACGCGGCGGCGTACCAGGATTCGATCCTGGCGGCGATGGAGGATCCCGACCCGGAACTCCGGCTGGCGGCGGCGGAAGCCAGCGGCCGCATCCCGCTGGCCGCGGCCATTCCCGCCCTGGCACGGTGCGTGGAGTCAGGCCCGTCGCGGCCGGCACGCGCCGCGGCTGCCGCGCTCGGGGAACTGCCTCCACGCGGCTGGGAGAGCCTCGAGGAGCTGAGCACGAATCCCAGCCGGGCGACGGCGGCCGCGGCGCGCGATGCGCTGGCCCGCGTACAGGGGAAGGCGCTGGTATGAACCCGGTTTCGGCAACGCTCGGAGTGCTCGTGCTGCTGCTGTTCGGCGCCGGCGTGGCGAGCTTCGTGGCCCTGTTCCGCGGCTGCTTCGTGCTGCGTGGCCTGGCGCGGAAAAGCCTGCTCTATGACGGCGCGCGGCTGCTGCGGTCGCCGCTCGTGCCGGGTATTTCGATCATCGCCGCTCCGCGCGACGCGTCGGCACGGTCGCGGGCTTTCGTGCGCCGGCTGCTCGATCTGCAATACGGAACCTTCGAAGTGATTCTGGCGCTGAACGGTCCTTCGGAAGCGGATCGGGAAACCTGGAAGCGCGAATTGCGCCTGAGCCCCAGCGCGGGCGGCGGCGCCGGGGAACTGCACACGACCGGCGTGCGCGGCATTTACGAATCGGCGGATGCGCTGCGCCTGGTGGTGACGGATCAGGAGCCGGGGGATGAAGCGGACGCGCTGAATGCGGGCGTAAACCTGGCCCGGTTTCCGGTGGTGGCGGTGATCGACGAAGAGTGCGAATTCGACAGCAGCCTGCTGCTGCGGATGGTGGTTCCCATGCTCGAATCGCCGGAGCGCACGGTGGCCGTATGCACGGGCGGTCCGGCATCGCATGCGGGAGGGCTGTTCGGCGGGTGCGGCGCGCTGGAGTCGCTGCGCGCGTGGCTCGGCTGCGCGACGCTTTATACGAGCTGCGATATGGCAGCGCCGGTCGCGCGGTCCGCTGTGCTGATCGCGCGGGAGGCCATCCTGGAGGCGGGCGGGTTCCGCTCGGGGGTCCTGGAGCTGCTGGTGCACCTGCATGGGCTGGCGCGCCGCGGAGGCAAAGACTTGCGGATTGCCGGGTTGCTCGAGACGGGCAGCCGCACCCGCGCGGCGCGGTCCCTGGCGGAGTTACGGGCGCGGGTGGACAGAGATCAACTGGAAATCCGGCAGCTCTGGCGGCGCCGCTACCTTCTGCCGGGCGGCGTACGGGCGCTGGGGTGGGGCCTGCCCGCGCTCTTGTGCGTGCGCGTGCTGCGGCCCGCCGCGGAAGCCACGGCGTATGTGCTGGCGTTGGTGGGCTGGCTGGCAGGATGGGTGGAGCCGGCACTGGCGGGCCTGGTCCTGCTCACGACGGCTGGAACGGGCATGGTGGTCTCGGTGGCGGCGGTAGCCCTGCGCGAAGTGGCGGACGTGCGTGGATCCGATCCACGACTGCCGGCCGGCCTGTTCCTGGCGGCCATCCCGGAGAACCTCGGCTACCGGCAGCTTCGCACCGTGTGGCAGATCGCCGGCCTGGTCCGCCGCGCAGAAAAAAGCCCGGGGACCGGCGCCCGCTTGTACGGGCCGATCCCCAGGCTTTAGCATTTCGGCGAAGAAAAATGATTACGGGTTGAAGACCAACCTGGTCTTGGTCCCGCCGATGCGGATCTCGGAAATGGTGGCTTTGCCACTTTCCTCGACATACCGGATGGCGGTGGTATCGAACTTCCGTTCCACGGATTCGATCTTCACCGGCACTTCCACAGTCTGCTTGCCATTCACGATCGTGACCTTGTCGGCCATCAGATTGAGGCGGTATTCTCCCGCCTTCAGTTCCTTCCCCTTCACGACCGAAGGCTGGAGCAACGTGATCTTGTAGTTCCCCACCACTCCCGGAACGGTGCCCGCGACAGCCACTGCCAGTGCCAGGATGACGAAGGTCAGAACCAGCTTTTTGAACATGAGTATCTCCCGAGCCGGTTGGCTCAAACGCAAAACGAATCGGGCTGGTACGCCCATAACGGAGTTTAGCACCACATTATCGTGGATGGCAATTTATTCCGGCGCGGGTGGCGCGAGTGGGGGCGCGGGTGGCGCGGGTGGACCGGGTGGGGGCGCGGGTGGCGTGGGTGGGGGCGCGGGTGGCGTGGGTGGGGGCGCGGGTGGGGGCGCGGGTGGACCGGGTGGGGGCGCGGGTGGCGTGGGTGGGGGCGCGGGTGGGGGCGCGGGTGGACCGGGTGGGGGCGCGGGTGGCGTGGGTGGGGGCGCGGGTGGGGGCGCGGGTGGAGCGGGTTAACGCGCGTCGCCGCGGGTGGCCGCGGTGTGCCGGCGGTACCACTCCAGGGTCAGCCGCATGCCTTCCTCAAAGGAGAAGCGCGGCGCGTGGCCGAGCTCACGGGCGGCGGCGGCGGGATCGGCCTGCGAGTCGCGAACGTCGCCGGCGCGAGGGGGTCCGTAGACCGCGGGGATCTGAACGCCTTCGATCCTCTGCAACAGGGCCCAAGCCTGGTTCAGAGTCACCCGGCCGCCGTTGCCGCCGTTGTACAGCCCGCCGGAGACGCCCTTGGCGCGCGCCGCCTTGAGATTCAGTTCCGCGACATCCTCGACATAGGTGAAATCGCGCGACTGCCCACCGTCTCCGAAGATGGTGGGAGAGCGGCGCTCGAGAATGGCGCTCATGAAAATCGAAAGCACACCGGAGTACGTGCTGGAGGGGTCCTGCCGCGGGCCGTAGACGTTGAAGTAGCGCAGCGAGACGGTCTCGAGGCCGTACACCTCGGAGAAGATCCGGCAGTAGTGCTCGCCGGCCAGTTTTTGCAGGGCGTAGGGTGACTTCGGCAGCGGCAGCATGGTTTCCGTCTTGGGAAGGACCGCGGTATCGCCATACGCTGACGAAGAAGCGGCGTAGACCACGCGTCCGACGCCGCCTTCCGCGGCCGCGCGCAATACGTTGAACGTGCCGTCGATGTTGACCTCGTGAGATGGAACCGGGTCCGCGATGGAACGCGGGACGGACGGGATGGCGGCTTCGTGGAACACCACCGAGGCGCCGCGGAGGATGGGCCGGATGGCCTCGTAGTCGCGGATATCGGCGCGCTGGAAATCCACGCGGTCGCGCACTTCGTCCAGGTTCTCTTCGCGCCCGGTCAGCAGGTTGTCGACGACCACCACGCGGGATGCGCCCTCGTCGAGCAGTTTGCGCACGATCGCCGAGCCGATGAACCCGGCTCCTCCGGTGACCACGTAATGGCTCATGACAGTCGGGCGATCTCCGCTTCCAGGTGGCGCAGGCTTTCGGTGGCGAGCCGTTCAGGACCGGGAGTGAAATCGAAGGCCTCAAGGGAAATCCAGCCGGAGTACCCGCGGCGCCGCAGCACTTCGAACACGGGCTTGAAATCGTAGGTCCCGGCTCCGCAGTGGCGGCCGTCCAGTTCGTTGACGTGGACGTGGCGGATCAGGTCGAAGTAAGTGTCCACGAGCGTGGCGTGCGGGTCCGCCTCGTCGACGGCGTTGTGAACGTCGAACATGGTCTGGATGGCCGGACTGGCGATCTCCCGCACGATGGCAGCCGCTTCGGCCAGGGTCTGGACCACGTCGCACTGGCCGGCGGGCAGGGCTTCCACCAGGATGGTGACGCCACGCTGGCAGGCATGCGGGGCGACCGAGGCGATGCCGTCGATGAAGTGGCGGGTCGCTTCGTGGCGCGTGAGGCCGCCGGTGGTGCAACGCTGCTTGGGCGATCCGAAAACCATGACGCCGCGCGGGCCGAGGTCGGCGCACAGATCGATCAGGTTGTGGATGTGCTGCCAGCTACGAGCGCGGAGTTGGGCATCGGGGCCGGTGACGTGGAGTTCCCTGGGGCTGACCATCAGCCAGTGCAGGCCGGTGAAGTCCAAGCCTTCGGATTGGAGGATATCGCGATATTCGCGCCGCTGCGGGGCGGTGATGTCGGTAGGGTTTTCGGCGAGAGTAAAGGGGGCGATTTCCAGGCCGGTGTAGCCGATGGTGCGGACGGCCCTGCACACGTCGGCGAAGGCCCGGTTTTCGAACGCTTCGTTACAGATGGAGTGTCGGAACTGGAAGGCCATGAACCTCCAGTGTACAGGTTGGGGGGACAGGCTACGCAATTCCCAAATTACGGGAAATTACGGGGACAGGCTACGCAATTCCCCAAATTCCTGAGAAAAGACGCCGGGCAGCCGGACTGAAATGCCGAATGGCACGGATCGCGAGGATTGTTGTGCCGGGAACGTGGCACCACGTCACCCAGCGCGGGAACCATCAGGAGACGGTGTTCTTCGGCCGATCGGATTGGGAGTTCTATCTGAAACGGCTGCATCACTATTGCGGGCGGCAGCAGGTGCGGATTGCAGGCTATTGTCTGATGCCCAACCACGTGCACCTGATCGCGATACCGGCGTCGGAGAGCGGCCTGGCGAAGGCGCTGGGCAGAACCCACAACGACTACGCCCGGTGGCTGAACCTGAGGCGCGAAACCACGGGACACGTATGGCAGAACCGGTTCTACTCGTGCCCGATGGACGAAGCCCATGGATGGGAAGCGCTGCGCTATGTCGAGCTGAATCCGGTACATGCGGGGCTGGTGAACGATGCGGCCGGGTGGCAGTGGTCGAGTGCGGCGGCGCACGTGGGCGGGAGGGACCCTTGGGGATTCCTGGACACGACGGAGTGGAGCGCCCGATGGTCGTCTGCCACGTGGCGCGAGGCGCTCCAATTGGGACTACAGGACGCCGCGTTGCTGGCGCGGATTCGCGAGGCTACGCGAACGGGACGGCCGGCCGCCGGAGAACCTTTCCTGGACTTGGCGGAGACTGCTGTCGGGCGATCCCTGCGGCTGGGAAAGCCGGGCCGGAAACCGGGATCGGAGCGCCACGGCGCCGGGCGAGAATTGGGGATTGCGTAGCCTGTCCCCCTATTTGAAGTCCCTATTTGAAGTCGATGCCGCGGAGCACGCCGGCGGCCTCTACGCCGGGGACCGGGCGGGCGGCGTATACGGCCGCTACGGGGGCACCGGGCTGGGGGCCGCAGGTGAACTCGGCGGGGGCGTTGCGGGCCAGCATGCGGGAGGGGTCGGTGATGGCCACGGCTACAGGGCCCGCTGCCGTGTCCAGCAGGAAACGGGTTACCGCGCCGGTGCAGTCGATCTCGCGCAGGGTCCCGGAGACGCGCCTCACCTCGTCGCCTGCCTCGATGAACGGGTTCCAGTCGGTGGTGTCGCGCGGAACGCGGGTGGTCACCATGCGGGTTCTGCCATCCGCGCCGCGCGCCACGCGCAATGCAATCTCGGAGGAGGCAATCCAGGCCAGCCGCGCGGCGTGGGCGCGTTCTTCGGGCGTGGCGGCCACCTCCGCCACCCTGCTCGCGGCCGCCTTGCCCTGGTCGCGCTCGCCGATCTGGATGAGAGCATCGGCAAGCGCGCTCCAGTAGCCGAAGGCGCGTGCGGGCGCCACGGTGCGCATGGCGCGCAGGTATCGCACGGCGAGGGCGTCCCGGCCGGCATTCTTTTCCAGCAGGGCGAGCTGATAGCGCGCGTCGTCATACTCCGGCTTCAGCTCCAAGGCGCGCTCCAGGGCCGGCCGGATCTCCTCTTCCGGAAGACCGGCGTTGGCCGCCAGCACCGCGTAGCGATAGCACAGCGCGGCATCGCTGACGCCCAGGGCGATGGCCCGCCTCCACTCGCGGCGCGCGCCGGCCGTATCGTGGCGGTGCAGGGCGACCATACCCAGGGCCGCCGCCACGTCCGGGTCCCGCGGCCTTTCTCTGGCGAGGGCGCGATACTGCTCCGATGCTCGATCCAGCGCGCCGGACGCAAGCAGGAGATCGGCCAGCATCGCGCGCGCGGCGAATGGCGATACTTCGGCCACGTCGTCCGTGACACTATCGGCGGCCACGCCCGGAAGCCCCGTGGCGGGAAAATGGCGCCGCGCGGCCCAGGCTCGCGCGTCGCGCTCGATCACCTCCAGGGGCCGGCCGTACAGCGAGGGCAGGGTCTTCGTGCCCGGCGCTCCCGCCGCCAGCTCTCCGATCAGCAGCGGAAAGCGCGGCGCGTAGTCCGGCGAGCGCGCAAGCATCTCCGCCAGTGCCCAGCTTTCGGCGTAGAACAGGGCCGTCTCTCGCGGGCCGGCGAACAGCTCGGCGAGCGGAATCCAGGCTCCCCGGCGCAGTTCCTGCGCGCGTTGCGGCAGGTCGCTCCCGATCGAGCTGCCGCGCTCGCCGATCCGCACGGTGGAGAAGAAATCCGCCAGCCCCTCGTTCAGCCAGGCCGGAAGGTGCAGGCCGCTGGCATGCAGCACGGCGTGCGCATATTCGTGAGCCGCCATGGCGAACTCGCCGCTGCCCAGCGACGGCATCACGATGTACTCGCGCCCCTCGGTGCCGATCGAATAGGCCGCCGCGGCGGGCCGGAGGCGGAACGGCTCATACTCCTTCGCAGAGCGGAAGCCGATCACGCGCAGCGGCTGCAATCCATCCAGTTTCAAACCGGTCTGGCGCACCAGCAGGCCGCGCAGTTGCTCGAACCAGTGCAGGGCGGCCCGCGCGGATGCCTCGCCTGCCTGCGAATACACCTCAAAGTGCTGGCAGCGCGCCACGGTCCACGAACCCGCCGGCTGCGCCCGCGCACCCAGGCCGATCACCGCCACCAGCACCGCGATTCTCACCGGCCGGCCACCCTGACTACAATTTCCCACAACAAACCCGTTCCGTCCCGCAGGCTCCCGGCGGAAATCCGCTCGTCGTTACCGTGAGCCCGGTTGTCTTTGTCCTGGCGCATGAAGAGCGGAACACCGTACACTGCCATGCCTTTCTGGCGCAGGTACGATCCGTCTGTCGCGCCGCGAGTCATGTACGGCACCACCACGGCGCCGGGCGCCGCCTGCCGGAACACCGTCTCCATCGCCTGGTACAAATCCGTGGAGAGCGGGCTCGGCGCGGTGGACGGCATGTTGTGTCCGGCCAACGGGACGACTTCGACGAAGCTGTCGCGGACCATGCGGCGGAGGCGGGCCAGCACCTCTTCGCGGGTTTCATTCGGCAGGCGCCGCACATCCACCTGGGCTTCGGCCACTCCGGGGATGACGTTGAATACCGATCCCGCATGAAACACATCCGGCGAGACCGTGGTTCGCAACTGGGCGTCGAGCTCCGGGTCGCGAGAGCGGATTTGCGCGGCCGCGGCCATCGAAGTCTGTGACTGCGCCAGACGCGGCAGGAGCGGCCCCAGCCATTTGTATCCATCCAGCTTTGCCATTTCCTGCAGGTACCGCCGCGAGGTGTCGTTCAACAACACCGGCTGGTCCGCCTCCGCGAGACGGACGAGGGCCCGCGCCACCCGCACGAGGGGGTTATCGGCGCGCGGGAGGGAACCGTGCCCGGCGGTTCCGCGCGCGCGCAGCACCACCGGCATGGGGACCTTCTCCGCGGTCTGGATCTGGAAGACGCGCGTGCCGCCGGGCAGCCCGGCAGCCATGCCGCCTTCATTCAGTGCGAACTCCGCGTCGACCCCGGGCCACGCCTTACGCAAGATCCACTCGATCCCGGTCGACGAGGCCTCCTCATCGCTTTCCGACAGCAGGATCACGTCCCGGGCCAGGGGACGCCCGGTCCGCTTCAGCTCGACCAGGACGGCCAGTTCGGCGGCCAGCAGCGACTTGTCATCCAGCGTTCCGCGGCCGTAAATGAACCCCTCCTGGACCGCTCCCGAGAACGGCGCCACGGTCCAATTCGCGGCCTCGGCCGGCACCACGTCGGAATGCGCCATCAACAACAGCGGCCGGCGCTGTCCGTTGCCGCTCAGCCGCGCGAGGAAGTTCATCCGCGCCGGGTTGCCGCCCAGGATTTCGGCTGGAATTCCCTCCCGGTCCGCCACGCTCTTCAGGTATTGCGCCACGCGGGTTTCGTTTCCAGGCGGGTTGGAGGTATTGATGCGGACCAGATCGATGAGGTATCCCTGAACACGCTCCGGCAACGATTCCTGCCCGGTCGCAGCCCCCACGTACAGCAATAAGGCCAGGCCGCGTAGCATCATTGGTCTTATGTTAACGAATCGCACCGTCCGGGTTGTGTGGCGGGTCACGTCCGCGCCAGACGGGTCTTGACCTTCAGGTGGTAGCCTGAAGTCAATGACGGCCGTGAATCGACAAATCGTCCTCGCGCACCGGACCACCGGTGTGCCGAAGCCGGCCGACTTCCAACTTCGGGAATCGCCCGTCCCGAGGGCGGGCGCCGGAGAGGCCCTGGTGCGGACCTTGTATCTCTCGCTCGACCCTTATCTGCGCGGCCGCTTGCCGGGTATAGCCTCGGGAAGCCGCAGCCTGCAGGTGGGGGAAGTGATGGCCGGGCATACGGTGGGCGAGGTCTGGGAATCGAACGACCCGCGAGTGGCCAAAGGCGATATCGTCTGCGCGCTGCTGGGCTGGCAGGATTTCGGCACCGCCCCCGCCAAACTACTGCGCAAGATCGACCCCAGCCAGGCGCCGATCACCACCGCCCTCTACGTCCTCGGCATACCCGGGCTCACGGCCTTCTTCGGCCTGCTGGATATCTGCCGCCCGCAGCCGGGGGAAACCGTGGTGGTCTCCGGCGCCGCCGGTGCGGTGGGGTCGGTGGTGGGCCAGATCGCCAAAATCAAACGCTGCCGCGTCATCGGCATCACCGGCAGCAACGACAAAGTCCGCTTCCTGACCCGGGATCTCGGCTTCGACGACGGCCTCAATTATCGCGATATACCGGATCTCCACGCCCGGCTCAAAGAACTTTGCCCGAACGGCATCGACGTTTACTTCGACAACGTGGGCGGCAGCATCAGCGACGCGGTCATGCGTCTGCTCAATACCCGGGCACGCGTGTCTGTATGCGGCCAGGCGTCATACGAACCGCAGGATCCCGACCTGGGACCACGCTGGTTCGGCCAGCTCGTCTTACGCCAGGCGAAAGTCGAGGGTTTCCAGATTCACCAGTTCGCCGACCGCTTTGAAGAGGGATACCGGCAGCTTACCTCCTGGCTGAGGGAAAGGCGAATCCGCTACCGGGAAGACGTGGTGGAGGGCCTGGAGAACGCCCCGCAAGCGTTCATCGGCATGCTCGAAGGCCGCAATCTCGGCAAGCAGTTGGTGAAAGTGGCGGAACAGGAAGAATCGCTGCAACACACACGCAGCATCACCGCGCAGGGCTGAGCGCCTGCTCCACTTCGCGCAGGAGCGCGCTCACAGTGAACGGTTTCGACAGCAGGGTAAACCCCTTCAGGCTGATGAAGCGCTGCACCAGATCCGCATCCAGAAAACCGGAGATGAACAACACGGGGAGATTGGGTTGCCGGGTCCGCAGGCGCTCGGCGAGCACAGGGCCGGTGAGATCCGGCATGATCACGTCAGTCAGGAGGAGACTCACCGGTTCGGGGCTTTCTTCGTAAATCTCTATCGCATTCCACCCGCCCCGCGCCGCCAGAACCCGATAACCGGCATCACGCAGACTGTGACCCAGGAGATCGAGCACTTCCCGGTCATCGTCTACTGCCAGGATCGTGGCAGGGCCATTGGTCGAGATTGGTGAATATGCTCCAGACATTCCCCATCCCTTGCGGGAGGAGGAGATCCGGCGCTTACAAACCTATCGTGTGGCCCCCCGCCTCTACTATTATACGAACCCGGAGGGTGCCCGGGATCACTGCACGGGACGAGGACTGTGACGAAGGGGACACGTAGGGCTAACGTGCCGCACGAGCCCCGGGGCCGCAGGAGACTTACAGCGGATGCCGTTTGGTCCGGCTCAACAATTCTTCCGCCCGTTGCAGCGCCCGCTGCTCGGCCTCGTCGCGCGTCGCGCCCCTGGCGCGGGCGAGCGTCGCCCCGGGCGAAAGATTGTCGGCCTTGGAGTGCCACTCATCTTCCAGGCGGTAGCTGGCCACGTTCACCTGCCAACCCGCCACTTCCACCCTTCTTTCCTGGTATTCCTCCGCCTTGCTCATCCTTGCGCGGCGGTGGCCATACCCTTCTCCACCGGCGCTCCCACCAGGTTGCCCCACTCGGTCCAGGATCCGTCGTAATTGGTGACGTTCGGATAGCCCAGCAGGTACTTCAACACGAACCACGTATGGCTCGAGCGTTCGCCGATGCGGCAGTACGCGATCACCGGCTTCGCGCCATCCACGCCGTCGCCGGCATACAAGGCGCGCAGCTCGTCGGCGGTCTTGAATGTCCCGTCGTCGTTGCAGGCCTTGCCCCACGGAATGTTGCGCGCACCCGGCACGTGGCCGCCGCGCTGGCAGGTTTCCGGCAATCCGGGCGGCGCCAGGATCTCACCGGTGAACTCCTGCGGGCTGCGCACGTCCACCATCGCCGCCGACCGTTGGGCGGACGCCTGCTGTACCTGCGGCAGAAAGGCCCGCAAAGACACGTCGGCATCCTTGGCGTGGTAGCCGGCGGGCTTCACCCGGGGCACCTCGGTGCTCAGTTCGCGCCCCTCTGCCAGCCATTTCTTGCGCCCGCCGTTCATCAGGCGCACGTCCTTGTGCCCGTAGATTTTGGCTTGCCACAAGGCCCAGGCGGCGAACCAGTTGTTGTTGTCGCCGTAGATGACCAGCGTTGTGTTCGGGCTCACGCCGCTGCCAGACATTAATTCTTCGAACTGCTCTTTTGACAGAATGTCGCGCCGCACCGTGTCGCACAGTTGGGTGTTCCACGCCCAGGCGATGGCTCCGGGCACGTGCCCTTCGCTGTACGCCTTGGTATCCACGTCGACTTCGACGATCCTCACCTGCGAATCTCCGGCGTGATCCGCCACCCACTGGGTGGTTACGAGTGCTTCCGGATGAGCATAGTTCATTGATTCCCTCCCCAGGTCTCCCATTGTCATCGGCGGGCCTTGCGCGCGTCAAGCATCGGCGGTCGCCGCGGGCACCGCGGGTGTGGCGGACACCGTGGGCGCCGTGGGCGCCGCGGTCGCCGCGGGTGTCGCGGGTACCGTGGTCGCCGTGGTCGCCGCGAGCGTCGCGGGCACCGTGGTCGCCGCGGACACCGCGGGCACCGCGGGCGTCGCGGGCACCGCGGGTGTCGCGGGCGTCGCGGGCGTCGCGGGCGTCATGGGTGTCGCGGGCACCGTGAGTGTCGCGGGCACCGTGGGCACCGTGGTCGCCGCGAGCACCGTGGTCGCCGCGAGCACCGTGGTCGCCGCGGGCACCGCGGTCGCCGCGAGCACCGTGGTCGCCGCGGGCACCGCGGGCACCGCGAGCACCGTGGGCGCCGTGAGCGCCGCGAGCAGCGCGGGCGTCGCGGGCACCGCGGGCACCGTGGGCGCCGTGAGCGCCGCGAGCAGCGCGGGCGTCGCGGGCACCGTGGTCGCCGCGGGACCGCGGGCACCGCGAGCACCGCGAGCACCGTGGGCGCCGTGAGCGCCGTGGGCGCCGTGGGCGCCGCGAGCCGCGAGCAGCGCGGGTGTCGCGGGCACCTTGGGCACCGTGGGTGTCGCGGGCACCGTGGGCACCGTGGTCGCCGCGAGCACCGTGGGCGCCGTGAGCGCCGCGAGCAGCGCGGGCGCCGCGGGCACCGTAGGCGTCGCGAGCGCCGCGGGCACCGCGCGGTCGCCGTGGGCGCCGCGGGCGTCGCGGGCACCGTGGGCGCCGCTGCCGGCGGTATCCCCAGGGTACGATGAAGGAGTGAAGCTTCTCCGCCTGCTCTGTCTCCTGCCCGGCCTGCTGCTAGCCCAAGCGCCGACCGACCCGGTTGCCGCGGCGCGCAAAGCCGTCGACCTGCTGCTTGCCGAGAAATACACCGATCTGTTCGGAATGTTTTCTCCCGCCATGCAGAAGGCGGTGCCCGAGCCCCAACTCGCCAAGATCGGCGCGCAGTTCAAGAATTGGGGAACGGTAGAGAGTCTCGGCCAGCCGGAGTCGCGCCGCGCCGGCGTCAACACCGTCGTCATTATCCCAGGCAAATGGGCTTCGCAAAGTATCAAGTTCCAGATGGCCGTGAACAGCGCGGGCCAGATCGCGGGCATGGTGTTTCTGCCCGGCGAATCGGCCTGGCAGCGTCCGGCGTACAGCAATCCCGGCTCTTTTCACGAGCGCCAGCTCACCATCGGCGAAGGCGACTGGCCGCTGCCGGGCACGCTCACCCTACCCAACGGCAACGGCCCCTTTCCGGCCGTGGTCCTGGTGCACGGTTCGGGGCCCAACGACCGCGATGAAACGGTCTTCGCCAATAAGCCGTTCAAGGATCTGGCCGAAGGACTGGCCTCACGCGGCATCGCCGTCCTGCGGTACGAGAAGCGCACCAGACAGTATCAGACCAAAATGGCCGGCATGGCGAAAGTCACGGTGCAGGAGGAAACGGTCGATGACGCGCTCAAAGCCGCCACCCTGCTGCGGCAGCAGAAGGAAGTGAATCCCCAGAAGGTGTACGTGCTGGGGCACAGCATGGGAGGCTATCTCGCGCCCCGCATCGCGGCAGAAGACGGCAAGCTGGCCGGCCTGATCATTCTCGCCGGCAACGCCCGGCCGTTGGAGGACCTGATTCTCGAGCAGCTCACCAATGCCGGCGCGAAGCCGGCGCAGCTCGAAGCGGTGAAAGCCCAGGTGGCCCGCATCAAGGCTCTCGAGGACGCGGATGCCGATGCCCCGCCTATCCTCAATGTGCCGGTCTCCTACTGGCTCGACCTCAAGGGCTACGATCCGGTGGCCGAAGCCAAGAAGCTGTCCCTGAAGATGCTCATCCTCCAGGGCGAACGCGATTTCCAGGTTTCCATGAAGGACTTCGATCTCTGGAAGAGCGGGCTCGCCGGCCGCAAGGACGTCACCTTCCGGAGTTTTCCCACGCTGAACCACCTGTTCGTGGCCGGGGAGGGCGCGAGCACGGAGGCCGAGTACCGCAAACCGGGGCACGTGGCTCCCGAAGTCATCGAACTGATCGCCAAGTGGATCGGGTCGTAGCGGAATTAACCGAGCGCCTGCTCCAGATCGGCGACGATGTCCTCCGGCGCCTCGATCCCCGCCGAGAGCCGCACCAGGCAGTCGCGAATGCCCATCCGCTCGCGATGGCGGGGTGAAATTTCGCGATGCGAACTCATCACCGGATAGAGCACCATGCTGTGCACGTCGCCGAGTGACGTGGCGGGCACGATCAGCTTCAGGCGGTTCATGAAACCGGAACACCTCTTCCCGCCCCGCGTCCTTGATCTCGAAACTCACCATGGCTCCGTAGAGATTGGGCGGAAACAAACGCCGGATCGCCGCGGCATCGGGATGGGCCGGATCCGCGGGGAAGTACACTTTTTGCACCTTGGGATGCGAGTCCAGCCAGGAGGCGATACGGCAGGCATTGGCGCATTGCCGCTCCATGCGCAGGGGAAAGGTCTTGATCCCGCGCATGCTCAGGTAGCTCTCAAAGGGACCCAGCACGGGGCCGATGGTGCGTGAGAGCCGCCGCAGGGTGTCGAAGTGGTCGCGATCGGTCACCACCACACCGCCCAACACGTCGCCGTGCCCGGCCAGATATTTGGTCAGGCTGTGGACGGTGAAGTGCGCACCGAGCTCGAGCGGGCGGACGATCAGCGGGGTGGCGAACGTGTTGTCCACCACCAGGGCGGCGCCCGCTTCCCGCGCGATGGCGGCGATGGCATCGATCTGCCCCACGCGCAGCAGGGGATTGGAAATGGTCTCGATCAGGATGCATCCGGGGCGGGCTTCGGCGACCGTCTCGCGCAGCTTGTCGAGATTCCAGATATCGGCGAACCGCACACTGACGCCCGCCGGCTCCACGACGTTCAGCAGCAGTCCAACAGTGGCTCCATAGGTGGCTTCCGCGGCCACCACCGATTTCCGGCGATCCATCAGCGCGGTTGTCACGGCCATCTGCACCGCCGACATGCCCGACGCGCACGCCAAGGACCCGTGCCCGCCCTCGAGCGCCGCCAGCAACTCTTCCAGGGCGGCGTTGGTGGGGTTGTCGTAGCGGGCGTAGCAATAGCCGTCCTCTTCGCGCGCGAAGACCCGGTCGAGCTGCTCCATCGAATCGTAGAAGTAGCTCGACGCCGTATGAATGGGAGTGGTCACCGGCGTATGCGGTCCCGGCTTTTTCTTGCGGTCGCCGGCATGCACCGCCTGGGTATGAATCTTCAACTCTGTTTCCTCTTCCAGCGCACGCCGCTCCGGGTGTCCTCGAGCACGATCCCCCGCTGGTGCAACTCCTCCCGGATCTGGTCGGCGCGCGCAAAGTCCCTGGCCTTCTTGGCAGCGATGCGCCCGGCCACCAGCGACTCCACTTCGGCATCGGAGATCCGCCCGGCTTGAGCGGTGGGACGAAGCACGTCGAACACGCTGTCGAACCGGTCCAGGAACTGGAGAGCGCCCGCCGCGTTGCCGGCGCGAAAGGTGCCGGCGTCCATGGCGCTGTTGGCGTCCCTCACGTACTCGAACGCGGCGGCCAGCGCTTCGGCGGTGTTCAGGTCGTCATCCATGCTTTCCACGAAGGCTTGCACTGCCGCCTCCGTGCGCTTCGCCAATGGTTCGTCGAGCCCCTCGGGAAAGTCCTCCGTCTCCAGCCTGAGTTTGAAATTGCGCAAGCGGTCGATGGCCGTGGCGGCCGATTTCAGCCCGTCGAAAGTAAAGTTGAGCTGTTTGCGGTATGGGACCGAGGCCAGCAGGTAGCGGATGGCCTCCGGCTGGTGGCCCTTCCCGATCACGTCGCGCAGGGTGAAGTAATTGCCCAGCGACTTCGACATCTTCTGGCCTTCCACCATCAGGAACTCGGAGTGCAGCCAGAAGCGCGCAAAGGGCTTTCCCGTCAGCGATTCCGATTGGGCAATCTCATTCTCATGATGAGGAAAAATCAGGTCGACACCGCCCACGTGGATGTCCAGCGTCGCACCCAGGTACTTGATGGCCATCACGGAGCACTCGATATGCCAGCCGGGACGGCCCCGACCGAGCGGCGTCTCCCAGGCCGGTTCGCCCTCCCGAGGAGCTTTCCACAACGCGAAATCGCGGGCGTCGGCCTTCTCGTACTCGTCCACGTCCACGCGCGCGCCGGCGAGATTGCCGCTGAAATCGTTGTGGGACAATTTGCCGTAGCCGGGAAAGGTGGAAATCCGGAAATATACCGAGCCATCGGTCGAGTAGGTGTGGTCTTCGGCGCTCAGCCTCTGGATGGCCTGCACCATGTCCGGAATGTGTTGCGTGGCAGGGGTCAGGTGTTCCGGCGACTCCAGCCGCAGGGCCTCGCAGTCTTCCTGAAACGCCTTGATGTAGTTCGCCGTGTATTCGTCAACCGACTTGTGCTGGGCTACCGCGTTGCGAATGATCTTGTCGTCCACATCCGTCACATTCATCACATGGTCCAGCCGGAAGCCACTGGCCCGTAACCACTTACGGAGAATGTCGACGAAAACGAAAGTGCGGAAGTTGCCGATGTGGGCGAAGTCGTAGACGGTGGGACCGCAGGTGTACATGCGGACCGTGTTGTCGCGCTCCGGCAGGAACGGTTCCGTTTTTTGAGTCAACGTGTTATGGAAGCGCAGCGCCATGGGTAGAGGGGATTTATTATCGTACCAGACGCCAGGCAACGCAGTGTGTAAGGGGGATACGGAACCACGGCCGGTTGCGCGCAGGACCGGGCGTATTTTACTCCCAGCAACTTCCCGAAGGTTACTCCAGGAATCACAGTCACCGGTCTGTGATGTACTTTTGACCCTGTAAAAACTTCCTGAACGGTGCTATATCGAACCATTCTGCGAAGGCTTTTCTGACATTTAGAGGTTGGATCGCCGATTGCATGTTACCAGCGAGCTCATGAAACAATGCCCCTCCCGCCAATTCGAGATACCAAAATGAGGAAGGGGTGAAACGGGAGATATGCATGGCTGAAATAACTGCCTCGCTGGACCGCCGAGCGAATCGGCGGTACCGGCTGCACCTGCCGGTTCATTACCGAATTTCCGAACGAGGCTCGTCGCCCTATTCCGGATCCGGAATGACGTGCGACATGAGTACTACTGGCCTCAGCTTTCGTTGCCGCCGGGCTTTGCCGCTGGGCGCGCACATCGAAATCACCATAGCCTGGCCGTCCCGCAATGTCGACCAGTATCCGATCGATCTTCAGGTTACCGGGTTCGTCGTCCGGGGTGAACACGGGAAGTTCGGAGTGCGGGTGAACTCGCACCGCTTCCTCGTGGACTCAGCCGTCGCCGAACCGATCGCCGCTTCTGCCTGAAACAGGCAGAAGCGCACCGTATCAGCTTTCCCGTCGTAGCCGGTGAGACCGGCTATCCAGCTTGCGTCAGAGTGTCGTACAATGCCCTGCGTCGTGCCCAAGCGAGGGTTCGGACGTCAAAGGGAAGGTCGCGGGTTGTCCTGGCTCGCCGCCGCCGGCCGGGACATTGGCCATGGGTGGCGAGGGCTTCGCCGGACGCCGGTCGTCTTCACGGCCGGGATTGTCACCCTGGCTTTGGGGATCGGCGCGCCCACCGCAATCTTCAGCGTAGTGGATCGCATTCTTTTCCGCCCGCTGCCCTATCCGCATCACGGCGAACTGGTTTCCGTGGGCCTGCTGGCGCCGGTTGCCGACAACAATGAACTCCTCATGGCACCGGCCTACCTTCGCCTGCGGGACCGCCAGACCCCGTTCCGCAGCATGGCAGCCTTCGGCTTCACATCGGATTGCGACCTGACCGAAACCCATCCCGAGCGGCTGCGCTGCGCCCGGGTGGATGCGCCCTACTTGCCGACGTTCGGAATCGAACCAATGGCTGGACGCAACTTCTCACCCGGGGAGGATACGCGCAATGCCCCGCCAGTGGCGCTGCTCGCCTATGGGTTCTGGCAGAGGCGCTTCGCGGGCGACTACGGCATCGTGGGCCGGCCGATCCCGATTGACGGCCGGCAGACCACGGTGATCGGGATCCTTCCCCGCAGCTTCGAACTGTTCAACCTGAGCCCGGTCGATCTGCTGGTGCCGGCGGCCCTCGATGTTCATCAGGAGGGGCGCGCCGTGCGCGCGTTCGCCCGGCTGAAACCGGGGATTGGGATCCGCCAGGCCCGGCTGGCCCTGGAACCGCTGTTGGCACAAGCCCAGGCTTCGGTACCGCCCTCCTGGAGGCGCGGCCTCACCCTGGTAGTCCGTTCTCTCCGCGACCGGCAGGTCGCTCCCGTACGCGCGGCCTCGTGGACCCTATTGGGGGCGGTCGCGCTGGTGCTGTTGATGGTGTGTGTCAATATCGCGAACCTGCTGCTGGTCCGGGCACACGCCCGCCGTGCTGAATTCGCGATTCGCCGCGCGCTGGGCGCCACACCGGCGCGCCTGGCGTGCCAGCGCCTGAGCGAGAGCCTGCTGCTGGCGGGAATCGGCGCTGTCGCCGGATGTTTCCTGGCGTGGGCGCTGCTCCGTTTCTTCATCGCAGCGGCACCGGGCGGAATCACCCGGCTGGAACAGGCTTCGATCGACGGCCGGGTGTTGTTGTTCGCCGCCGGCGCGGCGGTGGCGGTGGGGGTCCTCTGCGGGCTGGCATCCATGCGTGGCCAGGCCAGCCAGGAGTCCGGACGGGTCGTGAACTGCCTGGTGACCGCGGAGATTGCGGTATCGCTGGTCCTGCTGACCGGGGCCGGGATTCTGTTGCGCCAACTCTGGCGGCTCGAACGCGTACCGCTGGGCATGGACCCGGACCGCGCCATCGCGGCCAATATCGTCTTGAGCCGGACTTACCCTCCCAAGCGCCTGCTGGCGTTTTTCGCGGAGCTCGAATCGCACCTCGACCATCTGCCCGGCGCCACGGCGGCGGCGATCACCAGTTCCCTGCCTCCATACGGCGGCGTGCAGGGCACGGCGTACTCCGCGCTGAATGTGGAAGGGCGGCGGCGCCTGCCGGACGGGGCAGGCAGCAGCGTCGCCTGGCGCTATATTACTCCTGGGTACTTTCGCGCGCTGGGGGTGCCGATTCGGCGCGGCCGCGGATTCGGCGAGCAGGATCGCACACCCGGCGCCCGATCGATAGTGCTCAGCCAGTCGCTGGCGAACCGCCTGTTTCGGGAGCAAGACCCGATTGGCAAGCGCATCTTCCAGAATGCGCGCGGAGAGTGGCACACGGTCATCGGGGTGGTCGGGGATGTGCGCAATAACGGCCTGATCGAACCCACCATTCCCGAGTATTACCTGGTTCGGAAACCGAGCGCCGATGAAGTATTCGGAAGCGGCGCGAACTGGCGCGCGGCTTCCATCGTGGTTCGGGGCCCGCTGGAGCCGCATGCCATGGGAGTCGCATTGCGCGCCGAAATCGCAAAACTCGACCCGACCCTCCCGGTTCACGTGCAGACCCTGCGCCAACGGGTCGCGGCGCTCACCGGCCTGTCCCGCTTCAACGCCCTGTTGTTGACCGGCTTCGCTGCCGTGGGACTGGTGCTGGGCGCCACGGGAGTCTACGGCGTGATGGCGTTCCTCACCGGACGACGGCGGCGGGAGATCGGGGTGCGGCTCGCCCTGGGCGCCACTCCGGCGGGGATTGTGGGCCTGTTCCTTTCCCATGCCACGCGCTGGGTAAGCGTGGGTATCGGTCTTGGGCTCGCCGGGTCGTGGGCGGCCGCGCGTCTGCTGGCCTCTGTTGGCGCCGGCCTTCCGGCCCTCGATGCCTGGAGCTTTGTGGTCGCGGCCGGCCTGCTCGCCGCGGTGGCAGTGGCAGCCGCGTGGCTGCCGGCGCGACGCGCCGCCGTCGTGGATCCGTGGCAGATCTTGCGCGAGTAGACCCCCATTTGCGGGGGCTCACATACCCGCATCAGAGTTCCAGACCTCCACCTCTGCACTCCCCGCCGCTCGTGATACTCTAAACAATTAATGCTAATTTCGGATGTCTATCTGGGCCTTGGCGAAGATGTGTTCGGAAAGCTCATTCGCGGCATCTCGATTGGCAAATTGAGAACCTATCAGATTTATGAGGGTTTCAAAGTCCGGGCCCATCTGCACAAGCTGAATACCGAAATCCTGCGCAGGGCGACTCCGAGATTCTGGGAGCGCATCGGCGATCGGGATGAAGACTTCGGCAAAGATCTCGCGCAAGCCGTGCTGGTGTCGCACCTGGATATGATCACCGCGGTCCTGGACTTCCTCGGCGTTCCCCACGAGAATGGGTTCTTCGCCAAGGACATGGACCCGAAGCCCTATTTCACCGAGGGATGGGAGAGGCGCGTTTACGAAAAGTTCAGAAACAGCTATCAGGACGCGGTTCTCGCCTTTTACATCAACCACTTGAGATGGGAGTTGCTGGGCGCTGCGGAACTCTATGTGCCAGCATCTCCGAACGCGGCATGACTTCGGCTCGCTGCGTGCAAGTACTGTGTAATAACCATGACAGTTTGCGGACTGCTCGGTAACGAACTCTGGCCCGGCACGCCTTGCATCGTTAATGTAACTCCCGTTGGAGCAATTACATACAGAGGAGTAACCAAAGGTTCTGCAAGTACCGCCGGCGATAGTTTGGGTGTGGGGTTTTTATGCAGGGGGGAAACCCATGCGCGATAACACCCAACCTGGAATATCGGGTCCCAAACCGGAATGGCCGCTGATTGACGCGAGGTGCCTGACATGAATCATTGCGATTTCCATTATTCTCATCTGCTACCGAAAAAGCCGGGAATTCTTCCGTTGGAAGAGACGATGACGAAAAAGTGCCGGCGTTGCGGCGCTGAATTCATCACGCGGTCCCGTATCCGGAAACGCTGCGATGCATGCCAGACGATTGTCTCCGCCGAGAAGCAGAAGAAGGCCAACGAGCGGCTCAAGGCGCGTCGCGCCGCGCGCCGCATGTGCCTGCTGAAGGCAAGCTAGGCCCGGCTGGCCTCAGCCAGTCCGCTCGAGCGTCACTATCGCTTGAGACTCCGCCGAACGACCCTCACCGACGGGACCGACTCGCTCGGCAGTCTTGAACTTGACTGATACCCGGTCCAGGGCGAGCCCCAGTGCCTCCGCCAGGCGTTCCCGGATCGCCTCGCGGTAGTTTTTGAGCTTCGGCCGTTCAAGGATGACGGTCGAATCCAGGTTCACGATTCGAAACCCCTGCTTCTCCGCCAGCTCCCTCGCATGCCGCAAAAAGACGAGACTGTCGCAGCCCTTCCATCGCGGGTCGGTATCCGGGAAGTGCATGCCGATGTCGCCCAGCGCCGCGGCCCCCAGGATCGCATCGGTGATGGCGTGAGCCAGCACGTCGGCATCGGAGTGCCCTTCGAGGCCGAATTCGCATTCGATACGGACCCCGCCGAGGACCATTGGCCTCCCCGGCGCCAGGCGGTGCACATCCCAGCCCAGGCCGATCCGGATATCGCTCAAAACCGCGCTTCCTTCGCCATCTCCTCGCGAAGAAACACGTGCGCCAGTTCGACATCGCTGGGCTTGGTGATCTTGATATTGCGGTCGCTACCCGGCACCACGCTGACTTCCACGTCCATGCGCTCCACCATGCTGGACTCGTCGGTGGCGATGAAGCCGTCGGCCCGCGCGGCCGCGAAGGCGCGCGCCAGCAGCTCGTAGCGAAACACCTGCGGGGTCTGGGCCATCACCAGTTTCTCGCGCGGCAGCGTGGCGCGCACGCGCACGTGCCCGGTTCCGCGGGTCACCTGCTTCACGGTATCCACGGCCGGAACTCCGACGATGGCGGCGCCGGTCTCGGCGGCCTCATCGAATACCTTGTGGATGGTCTCCAGGTCGATGAACGGCCGCACCGCATCGTGTACCGCCACCAGGTCGGTGTCGGGACCGATGTGGCTCAGCGCGTTCTCCACCGATTGCTGGCGGCTGTCGCCGCCTTCCACCACGCGCACGCGCGACGCCGGGAACTCTTTCGCCAGCATCTCGCTGACCCAGTCGAGATCCTCGCGGCGCACCGCCACGACAATCGCGGCGACCCGATCGGAGGCGGCGAATTTGCGGACGGTGTGGATGAGGATGGGCGAACCTTCGAGCAGCATGAATTGCTTGCGACTGGTTCCGGTCTTCTCGGCGGCATTTCGGCCCATGCGGGTACCGAGGCCCGCGGCGGGCAGGATCACGGCGACTCTCATGCGCTTACGATTCTATCGTGGTTTTCTCGGTGCCGAGATTGGTCATCGGCTGCGGATCGCTCTTGCGAACCGGACGGTCGTGCTTCTCCGCACCGGCCGCGGCGTGCATGCGCTCATCGTACTTGCCGAAGATCATCTTCCCGGCGGTAGTCTGCAGGACGCTGGTGACGGAAATGTCGATGGTCTTCGAGATCATCCGCTTGGCGTTGTCCACCACCACCATGGTGCCGTCGTCCAGGTACGCCACGCCCTGGTTGTACTCCTTACCTTCTTTGAGGATGAAAACGCGCATGGTCTCACCCGGCAGTACGATGGGCTTCAGCGAATTCGCCAATTCGTTGATATTCAGCACATCCACACCGTGGAGCTGGGCGACTTTATTCAAGTTGAAATCATTGGTGATGATTTTGCAGTCGTATATTTTTGCCAGTTCAATCAGTTTCATGTCCACATCGCGGACCTGCGGAAAGTCTTCCTCCACGATCTGCACATTGAGGTGCACCATTTTCTGCACGCGCTGGAGAATGTCGAGCCCGCGCCGGCCCCTATTGCGTTTCATGGAATCGGCGGAGTCGGCCACCAGTTGCAGCTCGCGCAGGACAAACTGGGGGATCACCAGCACTCCATCGAGGAACCCGGTTTCAGCAATATCGGCGATCCGGCCATCGATAATTACGCTGGTGTCGAGTATTTTGAACGTCTTCTTGGACGATTTTTCGCCGCCGAAGATGCCGCCCAGGGCCGCCAGGTTGAGCATGTCGCCTTTTTTCGCACCCACGATCAGCCCCACGTAGGTCATCAGTAACAGCAGGCTGACATGCAAGAAAGGCTGGTCGGTGGCTTTGCCGAGGACGAGCGACATCACGAACGCGCCGACCATGCCCAGGACCGAACCGGCAGCCGCACCGATCAGCCGTTTGAGACTGACCTGCTCCAGGCGGATTTCAAAGAAAATAATGCAGGCTCCAAGAACCATACCGCCCGCCGCACTTACCAGCGGCGGGTTAACCGGATGAAGGAAGTAAGCGGAAATGGTTAGAACCAATATGAAAATGCCGCGGACAATAGCTATATCGAGCAAGAGAATACCCCCTAAGGGCGAGCACGCACCTGACCCTTACACCCATAGAATTAACGCCGCGCCAAGAGTATACCATCTGGGACGGCAGCGGGGTATTTTGCGATGTGTGCGAGGATTCACATCCGGGGCAGCACCGGGCTGGCCCCGCACTCATCATTTCGGCTGGGTGAGGCTGAACCAGTTGCCCGAGTTGTCGCGGAAGATGGCTTCGACCCCGTAGAACTTCTCCTCCGGCGGACTCTTGAACTCAACCCCGCGGGCGGAGAGTTCTTCGTAGGTTTTCCGGCAATCCGCGGTATGGAAGGCACCGGCGCCCAGGACGCCCTTCTCCAGGAGCTTGCGCAGAGCCTCCGCGCTCTCGGCATCCATGTGGCCGAACGGCGCAAGCGGCATGAGGACGATTTCGAGATCGGGCTGGCCTTTGGGCCCTACGGTCAGCCAGCGAAAATCTCCCATGGTGGCGTCCGTGCGGACTTCGAAGCCCAGTTTCCCCACGTAGAAGTCCTTGGCGGCATCCTGGTCGGTCACAAAAATCGTAGTGTGGGACATGCGCTGAATCATGAGTGTCTCCTGGAGAAGAATGTACCCGAGCCCGCGCTCCGGCCGCTTCTTCAATCTTGCGGTCTTGCCGCGGAACCCAACCAGAAGCTCACGAAGCAGGATGGCACCCGGTAGATGCGCCAGCCGCCGGAAGGAGCCACGCACCGCCGGGCTTCCCGCCGGAAAACGGAAGGTGGCTGCCCGACCATGGCTGCGAACCGGGCGCTGAACGTCCCCATGCTGGTGTAGCCGACCTGGAAGCAGACTTCCGTCACCGGCAAATCTCCGCGCGCCAACAGGTCCTTAGCTGCATCCATGCGCCGCCGGGTGAGGAAATCGTGCGGCGTTTCGCCGAAGGCACGCACGAACAGCCGCTGAAAATGGAACGGCGAGAGGCAGGCTTCGCGCGCCGCGCGCTCCAGGGAGACCCGCTCGTCGACACGCGCGGCCAGGAAATCACGGGCGCGGCAAAGCCGGCGAAACGTATCGTCCGCGAGCATCGGCTCATTCTACCGCGCCCCTCGCGATTCGCCCGCCGGCGTGAGACGAACAGAAATGGGAACCATGGTACGTACAAAAACGAACAAATCCTAGTACTTTGCTCCGAGACCCCTTCCGCCGACTCCCGGGTCCTTCATTGTTCCCGGCACAAATCGTGTGGTATGATCCGGCCCGGAATGGCTCCGAGGCCAGAGCGCCGCTACGAGATTCGGGAGGCCCTGGGTCAGGGCGGGATGGGCGTAGTCTATAAAGCCTTCGACACGCTCATGAAACGCGAAGTGGCGGTCAAGACCATTCTGGATGTCGAAAACCGCGAGGTCCTCGATCTTTTTTACAAAGAATGGGCGGTTCTGGCGTCCATCATCCATCCGAATATCGTTGAAATCTATGACATCGGCGAGATGGAACGGGAGGGAAAGCCGCGGCCATATTTCGTCATGCCGTTGCTGCCCGGCAAGACTCTCGAAGATCTGATCCGGGAATCGAGCCATCGGCTCACCGTGGAGCGTTCGGTCGAAATCATCATCCAGGCCTGCCGCGGTCTGCAGGTAGCACACGAGCGCGGGCTGGTGCATCGCGATATCAAGCCCAGCAACCTGTTCGTGATGATGGACAATTCGGTCAAGATCATCGACTTCGGAATTGCGCACCTGGTGGACACGCACTCCGTCACGGGCCTGAAGGGGACGCTGGGCTACATGTCCCCCGAACAGATCCTGATGAAGCCTCCCGCGGCGGCGTCGGACATTTTCTCGCTCGGCATCGTGGCCTATGAGGCGCTGACCGGACGCAAACCGTTTGTGGGCGCCAATGAGACCGAACTGGCGCGGGCCCTGCTGCAGCATATTCCGGCTCCAGCCTCGGAGATCAATCCCACGGTGAGTCCGGCCATAAGCCAGGTGGTTCACAAGGCCATGGCGAAGCAACCCTGGCACCGGTTCGCCAGCGCCCGCGAGTTCGGAGATGCGTTGCGGCAGGCGCTCCACAACGAGCCCATCGCCTGCTTCGATCCGGCGCACCTGCAGCCGCGGATCGAGCGCGCCGCCAGGGCTTTCCAGCAGGGGGAACTGCGTTTTGCATCCGAGGTCCTCTCCGAGCTGGAGGCGGAGGGGTACATCGACCCGCAGATCACCACGCTGCGGCGGCAGATTGACCAGTCCGTACGGCAGACCACCATCCGCCAGCTTCTGGAAAGCGCGCGGCGTTGTCTGCAGGAACAGGAATTCCCGCTGGCGTTGCGCAAGATCCAGGAGGCGATCGAGCTGGATCCGGAGGACACGGATGCGCTGGCACTCAAATCCCGCGTAGAGAAAGAGCGCCGGGAAAGGAAAGCGGACGAATGGACCCAACTGGTCCGCCAGCATCTCGCGAACTGCGCCTTCAGCCAGGCGCGCCTGGCGCTGCAGAACCTGCTCGAACTGAAGCCTGCCGATACGCAGGCCCTGCACCTGGCGGTGGAGGTCGAACGGGGTGAACAGGAATATGTGCGCGCGCAGCAGGAGATCTCGCAGTTGCACCAGGCGGCGCTCGCGGACTGGCAGAAGGGCCAGGTGAGCTCCGCGCTGGGGAAGCTGGAACGCCTGCTCGAACTGGAAAACCGCAACCGCAATATCGATCCCAAGCAGAGCGGCTCGTATCGGAGTTTGTACGACCAGGTGCGCACGGAGCACGACAGCATCAAGAACGCATTCGAGACGGCCCGCACTTACATGGCTTCCGACCATCTGGCGCAGGCCATGGAGATCTGCGATCAGTATCTGGCCAAGTATCCGGGTCATGCGCTGTTCCAGGCGCTGAAGTACGACGCCGAAGAGCGCGAGCGCCAGAAGTTGTCGGCGTTTATCGCGGAAACGGATCGCAAGGTGGAAAAGGAGCCGGACCTGGACCGCCGTTACAGCATTCTCGAAGAGGCATTGCGCACGTATCCCGGAGCGACGCACTTCGAGCAGGCGCTGCGGCTGGTGCGTGATAAGCGCGAGCTGGTGAATTCCATCGTGGCCCGGGCGCAGTTCCAGGAGGAACGCGGGCAGTTCAACGAGGCCGTCGATCAGTGGAAGATCCTGCAAACGGTGCACAGCCAGTACCCCGGACTGGAATTCGAAATCGAACGGCTGATCAAGCGCCGGGACCAGCAGGCGCGGGTGGAAGCCAAAGCATCCTGGGTGCAGCAAATCGACCGGCGGCTGGAGTCGGCGGACTATACGCGCGCGATCGACGCGGCTCGCAACGCCCTGGCGGAATTTCCCGACGATGCGGAGCTGAGCGAATTGCTGAAGCTGGCCACCAGCGGCGCCGAGCGCACCGCCGAGGCGCTGTCGCTGCTCGAACAGGGCCGCGAGCTCTGTGCCCAAAACCGCTTCGACGAAGGCGTGGATCTCCTGCGGAAGGCGCGCGCCCTCGATGAACGGAACTCCGCCGTCCGCGCCGTGCTGATGGATTGCCTGTTGCAACAGGCGCGCTCGGTGCTGGATTCCAACTGGCGGCTCGCCGAAGAACTCGTGGCGCAGATCCTCGAACTCGATCAAGATCATGTTGCCGCGAGGAGCCTGCTGACCCTGATTGCGGACCACAAGCAGGACGAGTTCGTGTCACAGTGTACGGCGCAGGCGCGGCGCCTGCAGGCCTCCGGCGAACTGGAGGACGGCCGCGCGGTGGTCGAGCAGGGGCTGAAGTCCTTTCCCAACGACCAGCGTCTGCAGCAACTGCAGGCCACACTCATCCGCGCCTCGCAGGAAGCGAAGCGCACGCAGGCCAGACGTCGCGACCTCGAAGAGATGAAGCGGCTCGTGCACCACCTGGAGGAAACGCCCGAGCTGACCTCGGTCCAGCAGGACATCCTTCTGAGAAGGGTGAGGACCGTGGCCGGCCAGTATCCCGACGATCCGGAAATCCAGCCGGTGACGGCCCTGCTCGAAACAATCCTGGCCGGCGGTGTTCCGGCGCCGCCGCCCGCCCTGGAAGCGGACCAACCGGCGACGGCGGCGCCGGCCGACGATCTGAGAGTCGCGGCCACAGTCCTGATGGGTACCGAAAGCGGCTCTCCCGGCGCCGTGCCGGCTGCCTTCGAGGCGCCGCCGGTGACTGCGCCGGCAATCCCGCCCGCCACAACGCCGCCCGCCACAACCCCCGAAGGAGTCAGCGCGTGGGTGACCGCATTCCGCGCACTGCAGGCGGCTTGGGGCAAGCTTCGGTGGCAGTCGCTCCACTACTGGACGCGGCTGCGATCGCAAGTGGGTCCGCTGGCCGGCAACCGCAACGCGATCCTGGGAGCGGGCGCGATTCTGGTGCTCGTCATCGCCGGGTTTCTGTCGTTACTCATCGCAAAAACCGGGCACCGCCGCAACAAGCCGGCGGCGGTGTTGGTACCCGTGAACGTCATGATCTCGCCGCCCGGGGCCTCGATCCAGATCGACGGCCAGGTGCGCGGCACCGCCAAAGCGGCCCTGAATCTGGCACCCGGCGTACATCGCCTGAAGGCCACCTTGGACGGATATCAGCCGGGATACCTGGAGTTCATCGCCAAGGCCGGCCCGACTGCCCGCTTGAACCTCACGCTCGAACCGCTGCCGCTAGTGTTGCGGCTCGGGTCGGATCTGGAGGCAGGACAGATCCTGCTCGATGATCAACCGGTGGGTGAGTTGGAAAATGGCGAATTCACCTTGGAGAAAGCGCCGGGCGGCAGGCACATCATCCGGCTCGTCAGCAAGGCCGGCACGGCGGAAGTGCCGTTTGAAAGCACGCCAGCGGATCTTCCCGGATTCACCGGGCCGGCGGCGGCGAAGGACCTCCTTGCCGTGATGGCCGGCAGCTTTCGCGGCACCGTTCGCGTGCAGTGCACAGGCGGGCCAGTCACGGTTCTTCTGGATGGCAAGGCGCCCGCGGGCACCGGCCCCAACGGGATGGAATGGAGCGGCATCGGCATCGGGGTGCACGAGCTTGCGGTGGGCGAGGGCGACAAGCCTCGCAAGATGCTGCTGGAAGTGGGACCCGCACCGGGGTTGAGCGTCTTTCTCCGGGCCGATCGCAACGCCGGTACACTCGTGGTCAGTACCGGTGAGAATGATGTGACCGTCTTTCTGAACGGCAAGGCGCAAAAGCGCCTCACGCACGACGGGCGGCTGCGCCTCCCCGGCCTGCGCATCCAGACGTATTCGGTGCGAGTTGCCAAAGAAGGATTCGACGCCTCGCCCGAGCAGCAGGTAGAGATCCGCAAAGGCCAGGAAAACCAGCTCGAGTTCTCGTTGCGGCCGGTGGTCCGAATGTCCACGCTGCAGTTGCCGGGCGCCCCCGCCGGCGCGGAAGTGGTGGTGGACGAGAAATCCGCGGGCTTCGTGGAATCGGACGGTAGTTTCTCGGCGAGCCTGCCTCCCGGCCAACACAAGATCGAACTGCGGAAGAACGGCTACCATCCGAAACTGTTCATGAAGGACTTTCCGCCCGGCGAGGTGATCGCGCTCAACGCCACGGAGACGGCGCTCCGTTCCATCACCGGCACCCTGCGCTTGACGTTCGCGACCCGCGACGCGGTCGTGACTCTGCGGCGGAAAGGTGAGGACGCATCACAGGCCCGTACCATAAAGGAAGGCGACCTGCCTCTCCCCGAAGGCACGTATGTGGTCGCCGCCACCGCTCAGAATTACACCGACTACACCGAGGAGGTGGCCATCGCGGGAGGATCGACTCGTCACCTGGAGGTACGGCTGAAGGCGTTACAGCGGGCAGAACGAGCGCAGCCACCTCCGCCGACGGGTTTCCAGGCATGGACCGATCCCACCCGGTGGATCGCCCAAGCCGGCTGGTTTTTCCGGCAAGGCGGCAACTTCGTGGATTTCCGTATGAAGCCCACGGCCGGCCGCTTCACCTTCGCGCTTCTCTTGCGAAAGGGCAAGCGGCTGCATTGGTTTTTCAATCGCGTGGACGAAAAGAACTACGTCCTTTTCGAAATCGACCGGAAGTACTTCTACCGCAGCCTGGTGACCAACGGCGGCAAGCCCGCCGAGCAGGCAAAAGTACCGCATGGAGCGAACGGCGACGGAGGGTATCTGATCCAGGTCGAGGTTTCCGCGCACGCCATCGTCCACAGCATCACCAGCGCGGGGGTCTGGAAGCAATTGGACAACTGGCAGGAAGCGGGCCGCGATCTCTCTGAGGGGATGTTCGGTTTCCTGATCTCCGGCCGTGAGGAAATCGGGCTCTCGCGTTTTACGTTCCAGCCGCGATAGGCCCGCGCCTGGGAGTTGGCGCCTTCATTTCCGTTCGTCCCGCGCGCAGCGGAAGCCGATGTCGTCGTAGCGGTGGCCGTAGTTCACCGAGATCTTGAAGTACGTCGCGAGCCCGATCAACGGCGCGGTGGGCTTGCCGGGCGCCGTCTCGATGTCCTCGCAATCCACCCACGACCCGCCGCGGCGATTCGCGATGGCCTCGCCTTTCACCGGCTCGGAGAGGGTCCACTCCCAGACGTTGCCTTCCATGTCGTAGAGCCCCCAGGCGTTGGGAAGGCGGGTCGCCACTTTCTGCGGCCGGTCCAGGGAGTTGGCGCGATACCAGAGGTAGCGGGCGTCCATCGCATCACCCCAGAAATGGCGGGTTACCGCGCCGGCCCGGGCAGCGTATTCCCATTCGGCATCGGACGGAAGCCGCGCGCCGATCCATGCGCAGTAGGCCATGGCATCCTTGGGAGTCACGTACACCACTGGCTGCTTCACGGCGACCCGGAAACCGGGCGCGCGCCACGTCCGCGCGGCGCCGGCCGCTTCCGCTTCCGTGCGGTATCGCGTTGCCCGGACGAACGCCGCGAACTGCCGCACGGTCACTTCGGTTTTGCCCATCCGGAACGGCTTGCCGGGGATCGGCACGAATTCGGGCTGCGCCAATGCCGTCGCGCCGACCAGGATGGCGCCCATCACCAGCCGCGTCACGCGCTTCGCTCCAGGCTGATTTCCACCAGGCGCCCGACCCGGCGGACACGGTACGCGCGCAGGTTGCCGTGGGTGCGCCCGTGGAGCAGCGTCCCGTTCAGATCGTATTCGGCGTGATTGAGGCTGGTGCACCGGATGGTGTGCCGCCTGGAATTGTAGGTGCACTGGGCTCCGCCGTGGGTGCAGGAACGGTCCAGCGCCGCGAACGAATCCTTGGCAAGGTGGACCACGATCAGGTTCAGCTTGCGGCCGATGTCCACCACCGCTCCCGACGCGCCGGCCCGCTTCAGCGCGGGCCACTTTTCCAAGTCGATGAACAGCGCATCGCCGCGATGCGTGATGCATTCCGGGGAGATCTCATCGGTCCTGCAACACAGCGGCGCCACACCCAGCAATCCCAGCGATCCCTGGAGGAGCTCGCGGCGGTCTATTTCAGACCCGATAGTCCTGTTTGCCACACTTACAGCATAGTGCAGCGTCCAGGACCGCGCAATCGACCTACTTCACCGCTTCCGCCGGGGTGGCGGCGTCGGCGACAGTTTCGGACTTCCCTGTCCCCTTGTACGAGAGCACATACCGCTTGAGCGGGAACTCATACCAGCGCATGCCATAGCCGCGCGCCTCCTCGAGGGCCTTCGGGTTGTCCCAATTGTCATGCTGGATGCGGTAACACGCCACCACCACCCCCGTGCGATCGGCTCCGCGCTGGCAATGAACGAACACGGGCGCGGCCGATTCGTCCCTGAGTACGTGCATGGCACGGGAAATCTGCTGCTCGGTCGGGGTGTGCATGCCCTTCATGGGTATACTCACGTAGCGCATGCCGAGAGATTTCACCAGTTTCTCCTCGGCCCGCGACCGGTCGTCGCGCTTGCGCAGGTCCACGATGGTTTTGACGCCTCGTGCGGCGAGATTTCGGAATCCCTCTTCGGTGGGCTGGCCGCCGCGGAGCACGTTCTCGTTGACGGTTTGAAGATTGGGCACTCCCCGCACGGTTTGACTGGCTTGCGCCAGCGGGAGAAATAGTGCAAAAACACACGCGGCGGCACACCGCGATCCTAAGAAATTATGGGTTTTCATGGTGGGGCGAATGGTCACAGACAAACAGAAGGTGCTGCACCGCAGCGTTCAGCTCAAAGACACCAAACATAATGACGGAACTGAGGCGGATCTGGTTTCAAAATCGGCGTGAGCCGGCACCATCGAGGAGGGGCGTGGCGGCTTCGGGGGTGAGGATCCTGACCGTCGCGTGTCGAAACCTCCGCGGGTCGCGAGTGATGATTGAATCGCAGCCCGCGCACGTCGCCGCCTGCGGCGGACAACGCATCTTCGAAGTCCGGCCCTGGGAACACCAGCGCATCCCGAACGACAGCACCATCCACGGCAGCCACCCTCAAAACCTCGAGTAGGGAGCTCAGCGTTCGCACGGCTACCGTGGGCCCACGCTCCTTCCTTACAAGATAGTGAATCGTGGGGAAGGCGTGCGCAGCCAGCACACCCTCGGCCACACCCCTCTCGATTCCTGCCCACACAGCCGCGCTCGCCGCCGCGTGGGGCTGACGGTCGAGCAGGACGTCAAGTACTACATGGATGTCCACCAGGACCCGCTTCATCGGTGCTTCCCGCTCAAGTGCCGCCGATAGTCATGCAAGGCTCGCCCTCTTCAGGATTCCGCGCAACGACCGAAGGATGGGAGGCATCCCGGTTGTGCCCGGTGGCTCGGCGACAGATGCCGAATAGGCTTCCCCCATCTGTGACACGGACAGCCCCCGTCCTTTGGCATAGCGCTTCGCGCGGGACACCACGGCTTCACTAACGCTCAGCGTCAGCTTGGCCGCATACGTATTCTATCCGAGGGCAATATACGTATGGCTGGACAACCACGGACCGATAGCCCGCGCCCGGTACCCCTGAAGACTTGCCAGGTAGTACCGCTCCTGGCCCAGGTTCTTGAGTTTCACGTCCCCGCTGTCTTAAACTACGGGACAGTTCCGGGCGCGCCTGGGTAGGCGATCGCGGCCCGGTAACCCCGCCTCGGAGGTGAAGCCATTATGGGCAGAGGCAGATTGTTCATCAACTACCGGCGCGACGACAGCCGTGCCGACTCCGGCAGGCTCTACGACCGGCTGGCGGTCTGTTTTCCCGGCCGCGTCTTCCGCGACGTGGCCTCGCTCCAGCCCGGGGTCGAGTGGGATGATGCCATCGCCCGTGTCCTGGGCCAGAGCGACGCCTGTATCGTAGTGATCGGCAAGGACTGGCTGACCATCACCGACGCACTCGGGCGGCGCCGCCTCGACGATCCGCGCGATAGTGTCCGCCGCGAAATCGTGGTGGCGCTGCAGCGCCAGATGCGGGTCTTTCCGGTGCTCGTCGGCGGGGCCAAGATGCCGCCGGAAGAGGACCTGCCCGCGGAGTTGCAGTCCCTGTGCCGGCGCCACGCCATCGAACTCACCGAACAGGATTGGGACGAAGACGTTCGCAAGCTCGTCATGGCGCTCGAGACCGTCCTCGGCTCTTCCTCCGAACCGGGCGCGAAGCGGTCACTGTTCCGCCGGGGATGGGCTGTGGCCGCCACCGCGGCGCTCGGCGCCGTTGTCGCGGTGGCCCTCTACAGCGCCGTAAACCGGCCGGGCACCTCCTCTCCCCAAGGGCCGCCGGCCGCCAACCCGGCTTCTCATCAGAGCGAGCCCGTGGTCCCGCCGCCCCGCGAACCGGTCGCGGAGGTGCAGCGCCTTCCCGACCCGCCACCCCGCATCGCCGTCTCGCCGGCACAGCTCGTGGGCAACTGGCGCGCGCTGGTCACCAGTGCCGGCCAGCGGCTCGACGAGTCGGTGGAGCTCTTCCGCGATCGCAGCTTCCGGGTGCGGCTGCAGGGCAACACGGCAGCGGTGGGCAGGTGGGACTTCGATTCGAAAACCGATGCGCTCGAAGTCAGAGACTCCACCAATTTCCTGAACAACGGCGTCAAGTTCTCCTGCGCCTGGAGAACCGCCGGCGAAAGTCACGACCAGTTCCTGGGCGATTGCATCGACCGCATGCAGAACACCTGGTCCGTGACCCTCACCCGCGCCGCTGGTGAGTTGGATGAACCCGATTACGACATTCCGCGGGTGGATGTCTCCGGCCTCACCACCGCCGAGCGCGCCGCGTTCTCCGAGGTGCTGGCTGCCCAACGGTGTACCTGCACCTGCGGTATGAGTGTCCACCAGTGCCTTCGCAAAGACCAGAGTTGCCAGTACAGCCCCGGCCTCGCCAGAATGGCGCTCGCGGCCTTCCTCCGGCTGACCCGCGCCTAGCGCCAATGCTGTTCACTTGAGCCCGTGGATGAGTGAAGGTCTCTGCGCCTATCCGCCGACCGGAGATTGGGACCGGTTTCCGAGTGGCCCGAATCGACCAGCGCCATATGCGGCTACTTCGCAGGACCTCCGGCCCGCGCCGGCCGGCGACATCCGCGCTTCGCGCGTTTCTCGACCAATTGTTCTGGATCATGCGTTCATTGCCGACTCCTCCCGGTCGTACGGCAGAGTCGGGTCGTTCGATGGCTGATATGCTTATGGCAGGCATGGACCGATTCGAATTTCAGAGGTTGGCTGGCGAGAGGCTGGAGGACGCGGTGGCTCTGCTCAACGCAGGTCGATTCGCCGGCGCGTACTACATCTCTGGTTATGCCGTCGAGTGTGCTCTGAAGGCTTGCATCGCCAAAAAGACGAGGCAGGACGATTTCCCGCCCAAAGATGCGTCAAAGTACTACGTACACGATCTCGCAAAGCTATTGGACATCGCTGGTCTTGGGCTGGTATTTGCGGACGAGGCCAGCAAGGATCCGATTTTCAGAGCGAATTGGGCTGTGGTGAAAGACTGGTCTGAGGAGTCCCGTTATCTAAGTCGCCAACAGCAGCAAGCACAGGAAATCCTGATTGCCGTTAACGATCTTCAACATGGAGTGCTTCGATGGTTAAAAGGAAACTGGTAGAAGGACTCATCAGTGACGGAGCGAGACTTCTCTGTGAACTCGACCGCAAGGGCTTCACCGTGGAGTCGATGTTCTGGATCCATTTGCCGGCCGAGGATTATTGGAGGCTCGTAATCGCCTCACCATTAGTGGCCGAGCAGGGAAGCACGGCTGGATACAGACGCTTAGATGAACTCTTGCGGAATCTCGGGTTAGCTGCGCTCACACTCGAGGACATTTCATTGCTTGATCCGGCGTCGTCGGAGTTCCACGCTCTGTATTCGCTGTCCGGTGGATCGCCACGTCTTGCTCCGGGCCCAGCGTGGCTCGAGTTCGAGGACGCAATTGTCTATCGTTGGACAGGAGCATCAGTCAGCGCTGAACTGGATTGCGATGTCTCAGCCGGGGAATTGCGGGAATTCTGGGAAGGCGAACGAGAGGCATTGCCGCTGAGCAATCCAGCCCTACTCATCAGCAAAGAGGGTAGGCGCGTCACATTGCGCTATCACCCACAACATGGGCCCCAGCAGAGCGTTGCGGGCATCAAAACAGGGTTCTTGATAGCTCTGCATCGACCTGGTGCTCGTCCGGGCTGCGGTGTGACGTGGCTCGACTGACTCTTCACTTCACCGGGGTTTCAGTTCTTGTGCCCATGTTTTGAATGGAGCCGCAGCGGCAAGCAATTCCTTTCCCACCGTCTGGTGGCGTTTTATAGTTTCTAGTTGACGTGTAGTCGCCTTATGCGGCCAATCTCTGCCCGCTATCAGGCTGGGTTGAGTTTGCGGGTTTCCGCGAGGATTTTGGTGAGTCGATTGGCGAGTTGATCGAGGCGATGCTTCGGAGGGCCGTCCGGCAGGGAACGACGGAACATCTCGATGGCATGTTGAGCGAACAGCAGCGAATCGACGACACCGTCCAGGCCGCCGCGCGGCGAGAAGCTCGGGGCTTTCGGTTGCGGCGCGAGATGCCGAGGTTGCGATCGGGCCAGATGAAACTCTCGTTGCAAATCGCTTCCGGCAACGTCAACGTAGCGCATCGTCATCTCGGGATTGACGTGCCCGAGTAGCTTCATGAGCGCAGGCAAGCCTACCCCTGCGCGTACCATCTCGCTGGCATATGTGTGCCTGAGTTGGTGGGGAACGATGCGGGTGCGGACACCGACTGCAGCGACAACATCGGGAAGGTAAGAACGGAGTTGTTTGACAAGCGTCTGCTTGTGTCGAGGGCGAGCCAGGAGCCTGCCGTCAAACGGGAGTGGGTCGAAAAAACGGAAGAAGCGCAAACGATGAACGAGTTGACAAACAAACGAGTCGATCGGGACCATGCGCTCCGTCTTCAGCTTCCCGAGAGGAACGTGAATGGCCCACCGATCCGGGCCGGCATTATGGAGGCAATCATAGGCAAGATCAACACATTCCCCGATGCGCATTCCGGTGTGGCGCATCAGTAGCAGGACATTGGAAGGCAGATCATTGCGGCGGAGCAGTTCCTGCTGAATTAACTGATCCTGCTGGGGTGTCAGGGCGCGTGGCAGCCGTTGCGGAGCGCGCGGAATGTCCTCGCGACGGATCAGATGGGCCAGATCCGGGAGTTGCGCGTTCCAGGCAAGCTCTTGCAGCATGCAGCGCATCAGCAGCAGGCGCGCGATGTACACCGCGGGCACCAGGTTCTGCGAGCGCAGATCGACAAACCAGCCGAGAACGTGGGGATCGCGGCGCAGTTGATTGAGCGACCCAACGGCCGTATGCTGCTCACCAAGATAGATCAGAAAGGAGCGGGCGACGGCCCGATACTGACGGGCGGAGGCCGGAGCGAGGGCTGCAGTCAGAGAGTCAATCGCTCTCTGGAACTGCTGCACCAACGGATGTTCCAGCGGAGCGTAGCGGCAGAGTTTCACGATGCACTGCCTGGTACGGGCCTGATGTGCTGCGTCACCGCTTTCGCATACTGCTGATAGACCTCAAGAGGGGTGACTTCGACATAGACCATCGTCGTTTCAATCCGCGCATGGCCCATCAACTGCATCAGGGCCGGTAGGCTAACACCTGCGCGAACCATATCTGAAGCAAATGTGTGGCGAAACCGGTGTGGGTTGGCCTTCTTCACGCCCGTAGTGCGGCGATGGTGTCGAAATAAAGAGCGCAATCCCGCTGGAGTCATACGGGCGCCGCGAGCGGGGCCTTTCAGGGAAACAAACACAGCGTCCGTCGCAGTCTGCGGTCGTTCGAGCCGCAGATAGTGGTCAAGGAGTTCCGTTGCCTCCGGGGCCAGCGGCAGGAATCGGGTCTTGTTGCCTTTACCGCGCACCCGGATCTGCGATTCCGACAACAGCAAGTCGTCCCGCCGCAGATCCAGGACCTCCTGCGAGCGAAGCCCTTGCAGCAGCATCAGTCCCACGATCGCCAGGTCCCGAGAGTTCTGAAAGCTGGACCAGAAGCGCGCCACTTCGTCCACGGACAAAGGCACGATGGTTCGTTTGGCAGTCTTGACGCGCAATCGGCTTAAGGCGGGCCGCGGTTTGCCGATGCCCATGGGCGCTCGCTGCCAGTACGTCGACTGGAGCGCCGGAGCGATCTGCCCAGGGGCGCCAGGAAAGGCGATGCGTATGGCGCGATCGACGATGGCAACACGTTGGTTGATAGTGGCGCCCGTCAACTCGCGTTCCTGGCTGGACTGGAATCGCACATAGTCGAGCAATGTCGATTCGGTGAGAGCATCTTTGGTGACCTCATCGGTGTGGTGAACACTCTCCCACCAGCGGAGAAAGTGCAACAACGCGTCCGCGTAGGTTCGCAGAGTCGTGTCGGCCAGACGGCGAAGGGTTTCGTAATCCAGGTACTGATTGATCCATTCGATCTCACGGCGGTTGGTCTGTTCGATGACCCGATACGGGCACCGCACATGGTTGTTGGAGGGCTTGTGAACCACGCGGAAAGTCATCACTGCGCCACCTCCAGCAGCGACTGAAACTGACGCGCATCGCCGCCCTGGACAAAGAAGCTGTTGGGATCGTGACCGTCGGGCAGCACGACCGTACGTACATTCACGCCCTGCTCTGTGAGCCGGCAGCCAAGCGATTGTGCTGCCTGCTGACCACTGCCGTTGGTGTCGGCATCGAAGGCCAGATAGACGGTCCGCGGCTGTTCGCATAATTGCCGATACTGATGTGCATTGAGGTGGTTTCCCATCGAGCAAGTCACGTTGTGAAAACCGGCTTGCCACAACGCGGCATAGTCGAATAGACCTTCAACGAGAATTACGTCCGCATACTGCCGAACTTGCTCCCAAGCGTACAGGCCACCCTTACCGCCGGGTAGAAATCGGTGCGGCGGTGCTGTGGCGGAGACGCTGCGGCCATAGAGATTACCTTCCAACGGAAACACGATACGACGCATGTACGCGTCATACCCGTTGCCAGTGACTAAACCGGCTTGACGCAGGGCCGACACTGGATAACCCAACTGCGTCAACCAACCACGCAGGCAACCACCGGGTGCGTAGCCGATCCGCATATGCTCGATCACCTGCGACAACCAGAGTCCGCGTTGGTGCAGATAGGCAACCGCTTCGGCGTGCCGGTGCAGTTGTACGCGGTAGAAGCTTGCCGCTTCGTACAGCATGGGGGCCAAGCCATGCCATTGACGTAGCAATTCTACGGCTTGGAGGAATTTGATCTGGTGATAAAGCTCAGCAAACCGAATCACGTCGCCGCCACGGCCGCAGCCGTAGCAATAGAACAGGTTCTTACTGGGATCCACCAGGAAACTCGGCTGGCGCTCTTTATGCAGAAGGCACAGCCCCATCCATCGCCCGCGGCTGAGTTGCCGCAGCGGTCTCCAATCGTGTGCTTCGAGGTAATGCAGCAAGGGAATCTGCTGTTTCAGTTCATCGATTGCCTTTCGGTTCACGGACTCCTCGCCTCCAACGGCAGAATACGGCGGATCGCAGCCCAATCCCAGGCAAGGATGGTAGGTGAGATCGAGGTGCTCCAGTTCGTAGCCCGCCAGAATTTTGCGGCGAGCACGGTTGCCAGTTGGAACAAGCGGCCAGCCCACCGTCGCACCGTGGACGGGTCTGGAGACCGCGAGGTGTCGGCGACGTCTGGCACGCACCGCTCCCAGCTATCAGCTTTATGCAGCAACTCCCACGCTTGTTGTCGGCACCGGAGGCTATAGTCTGCCGAAGGTAGAGACCAATCGGGCAAAACCGTAAAGGTCTTCTTACATGGACGGCACCGGCCGCGACGGATCCAGATCTGTCTGCGCCGCTGATCGTGCGCTTGTTTCAGCCGCTGACCGTGCCCGACGATGGTCCGTTGTCCGCACCATGGGCAGATTCTAGGCAGTAATCCCAGCGGGATCTCGGTCACCCCCGGGTCGAGCTTGTTTTCCACATCTGGCAGTGCGATAAAAAGAATCACGGCTGGCGTGAAGGCCGGCCGCTGACCGTCGCTGCCAAGTTTCGATCTGGGGACCGGCCTTCACCCTCCCGGTAAAGTCAGTCTCGAACGAAAAAAGAATACTGCTTTCCGTTGCTCGCCGCGAGTCCACCACTCAGAACATGGCCGGTTATAAACGCCTATGCTGAGACTGGCTGGCAACGGCCTTGTGGGAAGCGTCCGGTCTGCTCTGCTCGGATCGATGCGACCAAAAAAGTCGGCCCACAGCCGGCCATCGGGGAAGGGCCAGCGTGGCAGGCCTTATAATAAGTCAACCGTATTGCGCCTAGCGCCTGGTTCCGCGGGCTACGCTGACCGCGGCCACTCTACCTGGCGTCCGCATTCAACAGCCCGCGCACCCGCAGCCACGCAGCCAGCCGCGCCGGCCACGACGACAGGGCTTCATCGGTCTGCGCCAGGCCCACCCCGTGCGGGCCGCGTTCGTAGATGTGCATCTCCGCGGGGACGCCGGCCTTGCGCAGCGCCAGGTAGTAGAGCACGCTGTTCTCGGCGGGCACGCCGGTATCCGAGTTGGTGTGGAACAGGAAGGTGGGCGGCGTCTGCGCCGTCACCTGCAACTCGTTCGACAGGCTCTCCACCAGCTTGGGATCGGGCTGGTCCCCCAAGAGGTTCCGCAGCGATCCGCGATGCGTGTATGGCGTGGTGAACGAGATCACGGGATAGCACAGGATGGCGAAATCCGGCCGGCTGCCTGCACGGTCGATCGGATCCGGCGCGTCCCGATTCCCGGCGTCGAAATGGGTCGACGCTGTCGAAGCCAGGTGCCCGCCCGCTGAAAATCCCATGATGCCCACGCGGTCGGGCAGCACCCGGTATGCGGCAGCTTTCGCCCGCACCGTGCGGATCGCGCGTTGCGCATCGCCGAGTTCGATCGGGTGGTGATATTTCGGTCCCAGCCGATACTTCAACACGAATGCCGTGACGCCGATCGAGTTCAGCCAGCGGGCAATCTGGTCGCCTTCTTTGTCCATCGAGAGCGCGCCATACCCGCCGCCCGGGCAGACGATCACCGCCGTCCCGGTTCCCCGCCCCTGCGGCACCAGATAGGACGTCAAGGACGGCTTATCGGCATCCTGATTCCCCAGCGCGCCCGGCGCGCCGCCCGGCCAGAGCAGTTCGGGTTCGGGCGTGCGGGAAGAATTCTGCGCCGCCGAGATGCCCGCCGCGGCGGCCAGAAGGATCGCAAAAGGAACAATCCGCTTCATCAGTTCACGCTGCATTCCGCGCCTCCCGCCGCGTCAGGCGGCCAGGTAGCCGAACAGCTATAAGAGGCGCTTTGGATTTGGATTCCGGAGTAACTCCAGAGCGAATTATCCCACCCCGCGCTCCCGCCCGCTGTACTGACACCGCGCCGCCCGCCCAGCGGCGATCGAACGCGACCCGGGATGTTCGCAGCGGTACAAGCTCGCGCGCCGGGATGCGGGTACTGCGATGACGGCCAAAAAGCGCGTGTTATGGTGAAACCAATGCCCACCGAAAATCCCTTCCAGGACTCTCTGCGGTTCGAAAGACGCGCGCCCGAATGCGCGGTGGTCATCTTCGGCGCCAACGGCGATCTCACCAAGCGCAAGCTCATGCCCGCGCTCTACCGCCTGGCGTACGACCGCCGCCTGTCGCCGGGATTCGCCGTCGTCGGCATCTCGCGCACACCGCTCTCCGACGATCAGTTCCGCGAGAAAATGCGCGAGGCGGTCAAACAGTTCTCCGAGGATACCCCGTTCGACGAGGGCGTCTGGAACGCGTTCGCCGCAGGCCTTTTTTACATCGCCGGCGATATCGGCGATGCCCGCCCTCTATCAGGATCTGGCAGCCAAGCTTGCGGAAATCGAGCAGACCCGCGCCACACCGGCGGCAACGTCCTTTTTTATCTCTCGACCCAGCCCAGCCAATATGCGCCCATCGCCCTGGGGATCGGCGCGGCAGGCTTGGGAAAGGGCAACGGCTGGCGGCGGCTCGTGGTCGAAAAGCCCTTCGGCCACGACCTCGCCAGCGCGCGCGAGCTCAGCGACCGCCTGCACGAAGTCTTCCGCGAAGCCGACGTCTACCGCATCGACCACTACCTCGGCAAGGAGACCGTGCAGAACATCCTGGCCTTCCGCTTCGGCAACGGCATCTTCGAGCCGCTGTGGAACCGCCGCTACGTGAACTCACGTGCAGATCACCGCCGCCGAATCGATCGGCGTCGAGGGCCGCGGCGCCTACTACCAGGAGGCCGGCGCGCTGCGCGACATGATCCAGAACCACCTGCTGCAGGTCATGGCCACGATCGCCATGGAACCCAGCGCCAGCTTCCGCGCCACCTCCGTGCGCGACGAACGCTCCAAGCTGCTGCGCTCCATCCGCGTCATGAAGCCGGACGAGATCTCGGCGCGACACAGTGCCGGGCCAGTACGGCCCGGCGCGCATCGGCGGCGAGGATGTGCCCGGGTTCCGGCAGGAGCCCGGCGTCGATCCGCATTCGCAAACCGAGACCTACGCCGCCGTCACCTTCTTCGTCGAGAACTGGCGCTGGGCCGGCGTGCCGTTCTACATGCGCACCGGCAAGCGCCTGCCGAAGCGCGTCACCGAAATCGCCATCCAATTCAAGCACGCCCCGCTCGCCATCTTCGATGGCGCCGAAGCCGAGAGCGCACCCAACCTGCTCATCGTGCGCATCCAGCCCGAAGAAGGCATCTCGCTCAAGTTCCTCTCCAAGACGCCCGGCTCCGGCATGAAGCTGCGCCCCGTCTCGATGGATTTCAACTACGGCTCCAGTTTCGGCGAGCGCTCGCCCTCCGCCTACGAGACGCTGCTGCTGGATGCGATCATCGGCGATGCCACGCTCTATACCCGGCAGGACATGGTGGAGGCAAGCTGGCCCGTGGTCGAGCCCATCCAGAACGTCTGGGGCGAGACCAAGTTCGACTTTCCCGAATTACGCCGCGGGCACCTGGGGGCCCGCCGCGGCCGACGAGATGCTCGCCCGCCGCGGCCACGTCTGGAGGAAACCATAATGGCCGCCACCATCTCGCCCGACCGCATTCTGCGCGAGCTCACCGACCTGTGGGTCGATCTGGGCAAGGAGGGCCACAGCGACAGCGGCGCCGGCGTTCTGCGCGCCTGCACCATGACCCTGGTCGTCGTGGCCGAGGAAGCCGACGACCCAGGCGGCGCTCGGCGAAACCATCGCCGCGCTCATGCCCGAACATCCCGCCGCACCATCCTGATCCGGCTCCGCGGCGCGGGCGAGCACACGCTCGCGGACCGCGTCTACGCCCAGTGCTGGATGCCCTTTGGCCAGCGCCGCCAGATCTGTTGCGAGCAGATCGAAATCACGGCTTCCGATGCCGCGCTGGGCGATCTGGCGTCGGTGGTGCTGCCGCTGGCTGCAACCGACCTGCCGGTGGTGGTGTGGTGCCGCAGCGCGCGCCTGCGCGGTCATGCCGGAGTTCTCCGGTATCGCCGCCATGGCCCGCAAGGTGGTGCTCGACAGCGCCGGCTTCGCCGAACCCGCAGGCGCGGCGCGGCGGATGCCGACTTCATCCGCCGCGGCTTCTGCTGGGCGATCTCGCCTGGATCCGGCTCACCCGCTGGCGCGAGTCCCTGTCGCAGGTGTTCCAGAATCCCATTTACCTTCGCAACTCCCTTCCGTCTCCCGCGTGCGGATATTGTCCGGGGGCAGCCCGTGCCTCTGATGGCCGTATACATGGGGGTCTGGATCCGCAACGCATTGGCCGATGCGGGGCGTCCGCCGCGGTGGCCTGGAAAACCGATCGCCAACTCCGACGAGCGGGTGCTGTTGCAGGTCGAGCTCTCCGGCGGCGCTTTTCACGTCCAGCTCGGCCGCGACGCCGAGAAGCTGGTGGTCGCCGTGAACGAGTCTTCTCGAGTTGTACCAGCCTGTCCACTCCCACCGATTACCTGCTGATGCGCGAAGAGCTGGGCGTCTCCGGCCGCGACCGCGTGTTTGAGCGGACCCTGGCGTCCGTCGCCGACACTCGCGTATCCTGCGGACAAAGGAGTGTGCGCTGGTATACCTCGCCGAATGCGGCAGCGGCAGCCGAAGCCTCGCGCCTGCCACGTGATCGCCGTTCGCGAGGAGGTGCTGGCCGGCCGGGATGCTCGCCACGCTCGCCATTTCGGGCGGCACCTCGCCGCAGGCTTTCAGAATTGATGGACATTCGTGTCAGAGAGCTGACGAGACCCCGCCACGGAAGATGGCACGATCCTACGGGACCAGGTGCGCCTTTGGTGGCGTCGAGATGACCGGTGTGGACCTTATCATTTCCTTCCGGATCCAGCCAGCAATTTCAAGCCTCTGCCGAAAACGACCCCGTCATCGACCCCATGCATCTGCGCTCCCACCCGGTAAGCGGGGCAGGGAGGGAGGAGCCGGGATTTTGACCTATCACGCCCGAACCAGGACCGGGTAGGCGGCGTCAGGCCGCGGGGTCTACCTCGATGGTCCCCGCAAAGCTTGACGGCATGGGAATTGGTATGCCTTCCTCCCGCATACCTTCGATGTGAAACTCGATGGCTTCGTGAATCAGATGTTCTACTTCCTCTCGCGAATCCCCGACGGAGATCACTCCCGGAAGGTCGGGAACGTACGCACCCCAAGAGGTCGGACCTTTTTCATAGATCACTGTGAACTTCATCAGTCCTTCTCCTTCTCGTCCAGGCCAGCGACGCGCACATCGCCCTGGGTTCCTCGGCAGTCCTGCCGGATCCACGACCGTGACCACCATTCGCCGCCGGGTGCCGGTATTGACGATGACTCCCCTGGTTTCTTCAGTGGCGCGCACCGGCTACTTCCGGGCGTCGTTGACTCGCCGCCAAGATACCGAGGTGTTCCTGGTGGCAGTCGAAGATACGCGGGGAAGCTCGCTTCTCGTGACCCGCTGTTCAACAGTAGGCCTCCCTTTTGAATGCCTTCCAATACCGCGAGGCACCTGCACAAATTGCCTCGCATCACGGTCGCGAGGTCGCCTGGTTCCTCGACACTGAGAGCCGCCGCCCTGATGGAGTGAACACACGGCCTCGCGCGGCAGCATCCAGGGTGGTGCTACGGCCATTCCTGTGACCTTCCGTACGCCCTCTTCGTAACCTCAACACACTTCATATAGATAAAATTCTTGACGTGCCACTATATATTGGGGCAAACTTACGGAGGTGTTTCTCCTGAAGAGATCCAGAGAGGAGTTGCGAAATGGGACAATTGTCTGTCGACCTCAGTGCGAAAATAGAATTATTGAAGACCAAAACCACTACCAAGGCCAAAGCGGGGTTTCCTTCCCGCGCTTTTTCACCGCCCGGCTCGAAGCGGGCAAAACCCCCTACGATGAGATTCAGTGGGAGACCCGCACCGCTTCCATCGGCAACGACAAGGGCGCCGTCATCTTCGAGCAACGCGATGTCGAAGTGCCCGTGGACTGGTCGCAAACCGCCACCAATATCGTCGCCAGCAAGTACTTTTACGGCAAGCTCGGGTCTCCGGACCGCGAGACCAGCGTGGCCCAACTGGTCCAGCGCGTGGTGGACACTATCACCGATTGGGGCAAGAAGGACGGCTATTTCCAGGCCGATGCCGACGGTGAAAATTTCCGCTCCGAACTCGCCCACCTGATGCTCACCCAGAAGGCCTGCTTCAACTCGCCGGTCTGGTTCAATGTGGGGGTCAAGGAAACGCGCGGCTACGGCTGGATCTACGACCAACAGGCCGATCGCGTCGCCAAGCTCGAATCCGGCGTGCTGCGGCCGCAGTGCTCCGCCTGCTTCATCGTCTCCGTCAGGGATTCGCTCGAATCCATTCTCGACCTCGCCAAGACCGAAGGCATGCTGTTCAAATGGGGATCGGGCACGGGCACCAATCTCTCGCCCCTGCGGGAGGAGGATGCCGTGCTGTCCGGCGGCGGCCGCGCCTCCGGTCCGCTCTCCTTCATGAAGGGCTTCGACGCCTTCGCCGGCGTGATCAAGATGCGGCGGCAAGACCCGCCGCGCGGCCAAAATGGTGATCCTCAACGCCGACCACCCCGACGTGGAGAAGTTCATCTGGTGCAAGGCCAAGGAGGAGAAGAAGGCCTACACGCTGGTGGAAGCCGGGTACGATGCTTCGCTCGACGGCGAAGCCTACAGCTCCATCTTTTTCCAGAACGCCAACAATTCCGTCCGCGCCACCGACGATTTCATGGACGCCGTCGAGCGCGACGGCGACTGGTGGACCAAGTCCGTAGCCACCGGGCAGCCCGTAAAGCGGTACAAGGCGCGCGACATCATGCGCCAGATCGCCGAGGCTACCCACCAGTGCGGCGACCCCGGCATGCAGTTCGATACCACCGTGAACCGCTGGCACCCCTGCAAGAACACCGCCCGCATCAACGCCTCGAACCCCTGCTCGGAGTACATGTTCCTCGACGACTCGGCCTGCAATCTGTCCTCGCTCAACCTCATGAAGTTCGTCGGGACCGGATGGCCAGTTCGACGTGGAGGCCTTCCGTCACGCGGTCGATACCATGATTCTGGCGCAGGAGATCATCGTCGATAACGCCAGCTACCCCACCCAGAAGATCGGCGAGAACTCGCACAGCTTCCGCCCGCTCGGGCTGGGCTTTGCGAACCTGGGTGCGCTGCTGATGTCCATGGGCGATCCCGTACGACAGCGACCAGGGACGCGACTTCGCCGGCGCCATCACCGCCATCATGTGCGGCCAGGCCTACCTGACCAGTTCCCGTGTATCGGAAGCCGTAGGGCACCTTCGCCGGCTACCCGGCTCAACGAGCAGCCATTCCTGGAAGTGATCCGCATGCACCGCGATGCGGTAAGCCGCATCTACTCGCCACAATGTTCCCCGGCGCTCTACCAGGGCGCGCAGCAGTGCTGGGACAATGCCTACGAATCCGGCCGGCGGCACGGATACCGCAACGCGCAGGTCACCGTGATCGCTCCCACCGGGACCATCGGCTTCATGATGGATTGCGACACCACCGGCATCGAGCCCGACCTGGCGCTCATCAAGTACAAGAAACTGGTCGGCGGCGGGGTCATCAAGATCGTCAACAACACCGTTCCGGCCGCCCTGATCAAGCTCGGATACTCGCCCGAGCAGGTGGAGAAGATCGTCAGCCACATCGATGCCACCGGCACCATCGAGGGCGCGCCGAACCTCAAGCCCGAGCACCTCGCCGTGTTCGATTGCAGCTTCCGCCCGCAGAACGGCACGCGGTCGATTCACTACATGGGCCACGTGCGCATGATGGCGGCGGTGCAGCCGTTTATCTCCGGCGCGATTTCGAAGACCATCAACATGCCCGAGGAATCCACGGTGGAGGACGTGATGAACGCCTATATCGAGAGCTGGAAGCTCGGACTGAAGGCGGTCGCCATTTATCGCGACAACTCCAAGCGCGTGCAGCCGCTCAGTTCCGGATCGGGCAAGGCCGAAAAGAAGGCCGCCGCCGCGGCGCCGCCCGTGGAAAAAGTGGTCTATCGTCCGGTTCGCCGCAAGCTGCCCGATGAGCGCCGCTCCATCACCCACAAGTTCTCGATCGGCGGCCACGAAGGCTACATCACGGTGGGCATGTACGACGATGGCGCGCCGGGCGAGATCTTCATCACCATGGCCAAAGAGGGCTCCACGATTTCCGGACTGATGGATGCCTTCGCCACCGCGGTGAGCTTCAACCTGCAATACGGCGTGCCCTTGAAATTCCTCGTGGACAAGTTCGCCCACGTGCGTTTCGAGCCCAGCGGATGGACCGGCAACCAGCAGATCCCATACGCCAAGTCCATCATGGATTACATCTTCCGGTGGCTCGGCGCCAAGTTCCTGAGCGCCGAGTATGCCGTATCCGAAGCCGGCGAAACTTCGACTCTGCGTCCGACCGAGCCCGACCCGCAGCAGAACCTGCCGTTCGCGCCGGCGACCGCCGACGCCCCGCTGTGCGCCGAATGCGGCTCCATCATGACCCGCAACGGAAGCTGCTACAAGTGCGGGAATTGCGGAGGCACCAGCGGCTGTAGCTGAGGAAAGCCGGCCGCGGTCTGCCCCGATTCACTCGGAGGGAGCGTAGTACCCCAGCCGCCATGAGGCGCGCAATGTGGGCAGGCCCCGTGGGGGAACCACTCTGACCTGCACGCGGTGATAGCGCCCGTCGCGTTGACCGTCGGTGGGCGAATAACCCAGGATGTAGCGGTTTCGCAACTCGATTCCAATCTTCGCCGCAATGTCGGGAAGCTCGATCGTGTCCGAGGGAAAGTGCCGCCCGCCGGTCATCTCCGCGATATCGGTCAACAGCCCCGGACCCGCGGATTCCTCCGGAGTCCGCCCCCGGCTGCCGTACGGCTCGAACACGCCGATGGCGTAGATCAGCACGTCACTCTCGCGAACCCGGTCGCGCACCTCGGATTCGTGATAGCGGCTGCAATTGTCGCCACCGTCCGAAATGATCAGGAGAGCCTTCCGGTTCCGTTCCGACTTCTGCAGCTCGTGCAGCGCCAGCATGATCCCGTCCAGCAACGCCGTGCGTCCCTTTGACGAGCTAAATGTAAGCTCGGTCTGAATCTCCGCGGGGTCCCTGGTGAGCGCCACCGCCAGTTTCGGCCGGTCGTTGAACTCCACCAGGAAAAATTCGTCGTCGCGGTTTGCGGTCTGGAAGAACGCCGCGGCGGCCTGGCGCGCCCGCCGCAGCTTGTTGCCCATGCTTCCGCTCGTATCGAGAACGATGCCGACCGCCACCGGCTCATCATCCATCGCGAAATGCGTCACGGTCTGCTCTATTTTGTCGTCGAACAGCTTGAAATGTTCCTTCTCCAGACCCGTAACGGGATGATTAGCCGGGTCGCATACCGACACCGGCACCAGTACCAGGTTGGCGTCCACCCGCAGATTCTTCTGGGCCGCCCCGAAAAAAGCGGGCAGGACGATGCCGCACACCCATCCGGCCATGCGCCGCGCGTTCATCACCAGATTCTCCGCAGAGTATTTTATAGCGGGCGCGAGGAACGCGGAAATAGCTTTGAGCCTATTACTCCTACAGCCCAGTCCTATTGAAATTGGTCTAAAATGAGGGTGCCTCCCGTCCCGGTCGTAATCCCGCCGATGGTGTAACCTCGACGGTACACCGGACGCCAGAGTATGAAACCTGAGGTGTGAACCGCAATATGGCACTTTCGCGAAGACATTTCTTTTATGGCAGCCTGCTCGCAGGCGCTGTCCCCCGCGGGGGGTTCGGAAGCACCCCTTCCCTCAAAATGATGGGCTACAAATCGCCCAATGAGAAGCTGAATGTTGCCTCGATCGGTGCTGGCGGAAAAGCCACCAGCGACATCGCAGGCTGCGCTCCCACCGAAAACATTGTGGCGCTGTGCGACGTGGACGACAAATCCGCGGCGAGGGTCTACCAACGCTACGAAAAGCTCCCCAAGTATAAAGACTTCCGCCAGATGCTGGACAAGGAAGGGAACGGCATCGATGCCGTGATTGTCGCTATTCCGGACCACATGCATGCCACGGCGGCCATGCACTGCATCGAACGCGGGAAGCACGTTTACGTACAAAAGCCGCTGTGCCGTACGATTTGGGAGGCCCACCAGCTCATGGATGCCGCCAACAAATACAAGGTCGCCACCCAGATGGGCAACCAGGGCTACTCCAATGAAGGCACGCGGCAGCTCGCCGAGATCATCTGGAACGGCGATGTGGGCAACGTGGGCGAAGTGCACGCCTGGACCGATCGTCCCATGTGGCCGCAGGGGCTCACTGAAATTCCTCCGGAGGACCCGGTGCCCGCTACTCTCGATTGGGATAGCTGGCTCGCCATGGCCAACCCGCGCCCCTTCACCATCGGCGGCAAAGGGTATCCAAACCAGTACGGCAACTTCTACCAGCCGTTCAACTGGCGCGGCTTCTACGATTTCGGTTGCGGGGCGCTGGGTGACATGGCCTGCCACATTCTGGGCGCGCCCAACCTTGCGCTCAAACTGGCCAATCGTCCCCCGACCAAGGTGGAGTGCGTCTCCAAAGAGGGCACGAGTTCCTTCATGTTCCCCAAGAAATCGGTAATCCGGTTCGACTTTCCTGCCCTGGGCTCCATGCCTCCGGTGAAGCTGTTCTGGTACGACGGGCTGAAAGAAAACCCGAAAATCGAGGGCGTTCCCCCCGGCGAGGTGATCGGCGACCTGGGCCGGATCGTGCGTCCGGGACAGGAGAACCAAGCCCCGGGCCGTGGACGGGGCATGGGCTTCCCGCGACAGGAGCCGGGCGGCCCCATCGGGCCGGTCTTCAAGTACGAAGAAGGCGTGACCTACCAGCCGTCGCGCGTGCCGGACGGGAGCCTGTTCGTCGGCGACAAGGGCATGGTCACCACCGGCACCTATGGCGAGAACACGCGCCTGATTCCGGTCGAGAAGATGAAGGACTACCACATGCCTCCGCAGCTCCTGACGCGGTCGCCTGGCCACTACCGCGATTGGATCCGGGCCTGCAAGGGCGGCGATCCCGCCTGCTCGAATTTCAACGTGGCGGCCCCGTTCGTGGAGTGGATGCTGCTCGGCGTGATCGCCCTCCGCGTGGAAGGCCCGATCGAGTACGATCCATCGAAGATGAAGATCACCAACAACGCGGATGCCAATAAGTATTTGAAACCGTTCATCCGCAAGGGCTGGTCGTTCGTCTAACAGCGCGCAGTAGACCTCCGTGACCCCACTCGGGCCACGGGGGGGTTCTACCACGGGTTTAAGACCGAAAACCGAAGGGTTCATTCGTAACGCAAGGCTCGAATCGGATCCTGGGAAGCGGCGCGCCGTGCGGGCACCAGGCAGGCGGCGAGGGCGATCAACAGCAGCAGCAGTGTCACGCCGGCGAAGGTCAGCGGGTCCCGCGGATTGACACCATATAGCAGACTGGCGGCCACCCGGCTCAACGCCAGCGCCAGTCCCAGGCCGATGGCAGACCCGAAGACGGTCAATGCGAGCCCCTGCGTCAACACCCCGAGGAGCACCTGGCCGCGCCGCGCGCCAAGGGCCATGCGGATGCCGATTTCTTTGGTCTGCCGCGCCACGGCAAAACTGATGACGCCGTAGACCCCGACCGTGGCGATGAGCAATCCCATGAGGCCGGCGAGTCCGAACAGGAAGGCGGCGGCTCGCGGGAAAAAGAGCGCTCGATAGAGCTGGGTATCCATGGTCCGGATATCGAACACGGCGAGAGCCGGGTCGATGTCGCGGATCGCCTGGCGGACCAGCGGCGCGTAGCCGGCGGGGTTGCCTCGAGTGCGAACCAGGAGTGTCATCCCGGTGAGGGAATCGTTGCCGCGAAGGTCCCGGGCGATCGGCAGGTAGAGGCAGGGGCGTGGATCTTCGCCGATGGAACGCGACCGGGCGGTTGCGACCAGGCCCACGATGCGAAGCGTCCGGCCGAAATACAGGATGCGGCGCCCGATGGGATTCTGCCCGGGGAACGCCTTGCCGGCGAGCGCCTGGTTGACGATGGCGATGTCGTCTGCAACGCCCGGGGCGAAGTCCTGGCCGGCGATCATGCGGATACCGAGCGTCTCGAAGAAGCGCGGCGCGATGGAGTAGATGTCGGCGGACATATTCTCTCGACCCTCGGAGGCCGGGCTGTCGGGACGAAAGGCATTTTGCGTGCCGTCCATGTCGAGCGGGACGCTGCTGGTGAGGCTGAGGGAGTCCACTCCGGGGATGACGCGAGTGGCTTCGAGTATGGCATTCACCACGCGCCGTGTTTCGGCGGGCGAGTAGCGGTTCATGCTGGGATCGAACGCCATCAGGAGCACGTTGCGGTGGGCGATCCCGGTGCCGAGGCGGCGGGCGGAATCGAGGCTGCGCAGAAACAGGCCGGAGCAGATCAGAAGCAACATGGAGATGGCGACCTGGGCCACGACCAGCAGGTTGCGCAGTTCGAAGGGCCGTGAGCGGCCGCCGTGCCCGGAGGGCTGGTTTTTCAGGTCGCCCGCGAGGTCCGGCCGGGTGGCCCGCAACGCCGGAACCAGTCCGAAGATCACGCCGGTGACCGCCGAAAGCGCGAACGAGAACAGCATCACCCGGTAGTCGAGCGAGATCGAGAAATCCAGCGGCAACGCGAGGGGGATGCGGGACCGGCCGATGCCGGCGGCAGCGAGCCGGGCGAGGGCGTACCCGCCAACGCCGCCGAGCAGGGCCAGCAGCAGGCTCTCGGTGAGCAGTTGGCGGACGAGGCGGCCGCGGCCGGCGCCGATGGCGAGCCGGGTGGCGAATTCCTTCCGCCGCACCGACGCCCGTGCCAGCAACAGGTTAGCGACGTTGGCGCAGGCCGTACAAAGCACCAGTGCCGCCGCGCCGAGCAGCATCGCGAACAGCACCAGGATCATCTTGCGAAAACCGGGGTTCACCTGGCCGGCTCGTTCGACGTGAAACCCGCGGGTCCGGTTGGTGGCCGGATATGCGCTACTCAGGCGTTGCCCGATCACACCGATTTCGGATGCTGCCGATTTCTCGCTCACGCCCTCGCGGAGCCGCGCCACGGCCATCAGCCACTGGCTGCCGCGATCGTCGAAGCGGCCTGCGGCGCCGACCTCCGCCAGTGTGCCCGCCATCGAAAACGGCAGCCAGAAATCGGAGAAGAAGACGACTTCAGTACCGCGAAAACCGGGGCCGGTCACCCCGACCACGGTGACCGGACGGTTGTTGAGGGTGATGTTCCGTCCGACAATGGCGGGATCGCCCCCAAAGCGCGACTGCCACAGGCGATAGCTCAACACGACCACCGGCGGTTCCCCAATCCGTGAGTCACGGGAGGCATCGAAGCCGCGGCCGGCAACGAAGGTGGGACGCACGATATCGAAGTAGTTGCCCGTGACCATCGAACCCCAATACCGTTGGGGCTCACCGTTGCTCGCGATGGTGACAGGCAAGAACTGGAAAAAAGCGGCGGTACCCTGGAAAGAACGCGCTTGCGCGAGGTCTTCGATGTCCGGATACGACATGGTTTGACCGATCTTCCCGCGAGTCAGACTCCGGGCGGAGAGGCTGACGAGCCGGGTGGGATCGCGTACCGGCAGGGGCCGAAAGAGCGCGAAATCGGCCACCCCGAAGATCAGCGAGCAGGCGCCGATGCCGAGCGCGGTGGAAACCGCGGCAACGGCGGCGAATCCGGGCTGCCGGCGAATGGTATGCGCGGCATACGAGGTGTCCTGCACCAGGTCACCCAGCCAGCGGGCGATCCAGGTGGCACGCGACTCTTCCTGCCGCAGCGTGAGGTTTCCGAACTGGCGGCGGGCGGCGCCGCGAGCATCCGATTCCGTCAGGCCATCCTCCATGAGTTCCTGGACCTTCATCCCCAGGTGGAATTCCATCTCTTCCCGAAGAAGGCGAGCGCGCTCGTGGCTATGGAGCCAGTAGCGGAGCCGCCGGGACCAACGGCCGATCATCAGGCCATCCCCATTACGCGCGCGATGGCGCCGGTCATCTGGCGGTAGCGCGCCGTCTCGGCGGCGAGAGTCTTGCGGCCGGCGGCGGTGAGCTTGTAGAAGCGCGCCCGCCGGTTGTTGGAGGACAGCCCCCACTCGCCTTCGATCCACCCATTGAGCTCGAGGCGCTGGAGTGCGGGATAGAGAGAGCCTTCCTCGACCTGGAGGATGTCCTCGGATAGCTGGCGGAGGAGTTGGGCAATGGCATAGCCATGGAGGGCGCCTCGGGTCAGGGTCTTGAGGACCATCATGTCGAGCGTGCCGGGCAGCAGATCGTTTTTTCCCATAGACTGTCTGAGTATACGGAGGGCAGCCGGCGGAAGTTCCAGGAAAGACGCAGGCCGTGGGCGAACAGTACTCCTTCCGGGTGCGGCCGGGTTTTCCGGCGTGGGGACGCGTTGGGGACGCAGGCAATTGACTTCGTTGAAGCGAAAGCGCTACGCTGGCCACCAAGTGTGAGGGGTGTATCGAATTCACAAAAGGAGTTCACCGAGGCGCTCGACAACCTGGTGGCGCAGGTGAAAGAGGACCGGTCTGTCCTGGCGGCGCTGCTTTGCGGGAGCCTGTCGCATGATACGGTGTGGTCGAAGTCGGATATCGACCTGGTGCTGGTGACGATAGACGACCGCAAGGTAGAGAATGCGGGCCTGGCGCTGTACGCCGACGGGGTGAACGTACACGCTTTCCTGATGCCCCGGGCGCAGTTCCGCAAAACCGTGGAAGGCGCGGCGCGCAACTCCTTCTTTCATTCCTTCCTCGCCAAGGGACGGCTGCTGTACACGCACGATGAAACCATCGCGGAACTGTGCGGCCGGCTCGACGAGATCGGCGAGAGGGACACGCGGCTGCAAATGCTGTCGGCGGCAACGCACGCGCTGCCGCCGATTTACAAGGCGCACAAATGGCTGGTCACGCGCGGGGACCTGGATTACACCGCGTTGTGGATTCTCTACGCGGCGACCCCGCTGGCGCGGGTCGAGGTGATGGGGGCGCGGCTGGTGGCGGATCGCGAGGTGATTCCGCAGGCAATGAAGCTGAATCCGGAGTTTTTCCAAAAGATCTACACCGATATGCTGAATGCGAAGAAGACCCGGAAGAACATCGAGGCGGCGCTGGAGGCGATCGATGGCTACGTGCGGCAACGGGCGGAGGCGCTCTTCGGGCCGGTGCTGGAGTACCTGCGCGAGGTGGGAGAGGCGCGGTCGGCCACGGAGATCGAAACCTGGTTCGAACGAAACGCCGGGGTGGAAGGAGTGACGACCGCCTGCGAGTACCTGGCCGATCAGGGCATGATCGGGAAGGTCTCCATACCCGTGCAACTCACGAAGAGAAGCAATGTGATGATGCAGGAGCTGGCCTTCGTGTACCTGCGGGAAGGGCCGGATGAGCTCTAGCGCGGCCAAGACAGCCGCGCGCACGACCATTGCGGTGCAGGGCGCGCGGGTCCACAACCTGAAAAACATCTCGGTGGAGATCCCGCGGGACAGGCTCACGGTGGTGACCGGGCTTTCCGGTTCGGGGAAGTCGAGCCTGGCGTTCGACACGATCTACGCCGAGGGACAGCGGCGGTACATGGAGTCCCTCTCGAGCTATGCCAAGCGGTTCGTGGCGCAGGTGGCCAAGCCGGATGTGGATTTCGTGTATGGGTTGTCGCCGGTGATCTCGATCGAGCAGAAGACCATCGCCAACAACCCGCGTTCGACGGTCGGAACGATGACCGACATCGCAAGCTATCTGAACCTTTTGTTCGCGACGGTCGGGGAGCCGCACTGCCCGCGCACGGGGGAGGCGACACCGAGCCGGACGGCAAGCCAGATCCTGGAGGCGATCCTGGCGTTGCCGGAGGGCACGGAGATCGAGCTGCGCGCGCCGGTGTTCCCGCAATACGGCGAAGAGCTCGACTACGTGTTGACGGAGGTGCGGAAAAAGGGCTGCCGGATCCTGATTGTGGACGGCAGGAAGGTGGATATCTCGGCCGAGGTGGAGCTGGACGAATCGAACGTCAGGGACATGGACGCGGTGGTGGACCGGTTCGTCGTGGGACGCAAGCACGAGAAGGCCATCAAGGCGGGGATCGCGAGCACGCTGCTGGTGGGGGATGGGCTGCTTCAGGTGCAGGTGGGAAGAGGCGCGGGCCGGACGGAGGTGGAGCGGTTTTACCGCGGGCTGTGCAGCCGGACGCATCATTTCGTTTACGGCGACATACAGCCCGAGTTCTTCATGTTCAACAACCCGGAGAGCGCGTGCCGGACGTGCGGGGGCTTGGGAGTGCACAAGCTGACCCATCCGGAGCTGCTGGTGCCAGATCCGCGGCGCAGTGTTCGCGGCGGCTGTTTTGTGCGCGAGGCGTTCAAGTATAACCCGGACACCTGGGACGGCCGGCTGATATACAGCCTGTCGAGGTCGCTGGGCTTTTCGCTGGACACGCCGTGGCAGGATCTGACGCCGAAGGTGCGCGACGCGATTCTGAACGGGATGGACTCGCACAAGATCGTCATCGCGATGCCGCCGGACGCGAAAGTCCGCCGGGAGGATTCAGAAGGCAAGTCCGTGGGGTTCCACGGCATCGCGCGGCGGATTGAGCGGCATTACCGCCGGTACCGGCAGCGCGGCGAAGCCAGCAGCGGGATGGAGCAGTGGCTGGACAAAGTGATGGTGGAGCACACCTGCCCGGACTGCAACGGAGCGCGCGTGCGGGCCACCCGGCTGCTGTTCACGGTGGCGGGAAAGAGCATCCACGGCCTGGGACAGCTTCACTTCGACGAGCTGCACGCGTTTCTGGGCACGGTGAAGCCGGCGGGCCGGGGCGCCGACGCGGGCCGGCAGGTGCTGAGGGAGATCCGCGGGCGGCTGGAGCTGTTGTTGGGAATCGGGCTGGACTATCTGAATCTGAACCGGCGGTCGGGGACGCTGTCGGGAGGCGAGTCGCAGCGGATCCGCCTGTCGACACAGATCGGCTCGGGGCTGATGGGCATGCTGTACGTGCTGGACGAGCCGAGCATCGGGCTGCACCCGAAAGACAACGTGAAGATGATCGCGACGCTGAAGAACCTGCGCGATATCGGCAACACCGTGATCGTGGTGGAGCACGACGAGGAGACTATTCGCGCGGCGGACCACCTGGTGGAGATGGGTCCCGGGCCGGGCGTACATGGCGGCGAGGTGGTGGTGCAGGGGACGCTCGAGGATGTGCTGGCATCCAAGACGTCGCCGACGGGCAGGTATCTGTCAGGAAAGCGCCGCATCGAGACACCCAGCCGGCGGCGCAAGGGGAACGGCAAGACGCTGCGTGTGCGCGGGGCGCGCGAGAACAACCTGAAGAACGTGGACGTAACGTTTCCGCTGGGGATGCTGGTAGCCATCACGGGCGCATCGGGCTCGGGCAAGAGCACGCTGGTCAACGCGATTCTGTACAAAGCGCTGTGGAAGAAGCTGGTGGACACCCGCACGCTGCCGGGCGAGCACGACGGGGTGGATGGCCTGGAGCATGTGCACAAGGTGGTGAACATCGACCAATCGCCGATCGGCCGCAACAGCCGGTCGAACCCGGCGACGTACATCGGGTTCTACGACAATATTCGCGAGCTGTTTACGCAGGCGCCGCTGTCGGTGGAACGCGGCTACAAAGCGGGGCGATTCAGCTTCAACGTGAAGGGCGGGCGCTGCGAGGAGTGCCAGGGGGAAGGCGTGATCACCACGCAGCTCTACTTCATGCCCGACGTGGAAGTGACCTGCGGCGCGTGCAAGGGGGCACGGTTCAACAGCGAGACGCTGGACGTCACCGTGCGCGGGAAAACGATCGACGATGTGCTGAACATGCCGGTGGAGGAGGGCGTCGAGTTTTTCGCCCGCGAGCCGGCGGTGGGTAAGAAGATCGAGGTGCTGAGGGATCTGGGGCTGGGATACCTCACGCTGGGCCAGTCGGCAACCACGCTCTCCGGAGGCGAAGCGCAGCGAATCAAGATCGCGACGGAGCTGAGCAAACTGCAACGTTCGAAGCACACGGTGTACATCCTGGACGAACCAACGACGGGGCTGCACCTGGCAGATGTGGAGCGGCTGCTGGAATCGCTGAACCGGCTGGTGGACGCGGGCCACACGGTGCTGCTGATCGAGCATCACCTGGATGTGATCAAGACGGCGGATCACGTGATCGACCTGGGGCCGGAGGGTGGTCACGCCGGCGGCGAGGTCGTGGCGACCGGGACGCCGGAAGCGATCGCGGCGTCGAAGGCGTCGTATACGGGACGATTTCTGAAGACGCACTTGCGGGCGTGAGCACATGGAGTCCGCGCCGGTCAACGTAGAATCGAGCTATGACGGACGGTAGCCGACCAGCCACCAGACAGGATGTGATCGGCGCCGGCCACTCGCTCCGCGATGAGCTCATCGAGGCCATCCGCGATAGCGAGACCAGGCTATTGAAAGCGTTCTACACGATCGCCGAGTCGAACCAGGCACGGCTTGAACAGGTGGAAGCGAATACCAACGCCGTGATCGCCCGCCTTGCCACCCTCGAATCCCGCATCACCGATATTGAAGAACGGCTCAACATGCCGCCCGCGGCCTGAAGACGCCCTGGCCGGTCATCGCTACTCCGCGTGCGGGGCGACGCCGGGTCCACGCGGGTGACGCCGGGCATCGTGGTCGCGAAACGCTCCGCCAGGTCGTAGAGGCGCTCCCGCATGGTGTGCAGGGGCGGAAGCACCGCAAGAGGCAAGTTGGTATAAGGTGGTATGTAACGCTGCGGCGAGGCCGCAAGCTCGAGTTCGGTCGAGAAAGGCTCCGATATGAAATTCACTCGCAGAACAGCCATGGAGGTACTCGGCGCCGGCGCGCTCACACCGGTTGCCATGATGCCCTTGGCGGCAGCCCAGGTTCCGGCTCCGCCCAAAGAAGGGAAAGATACGCCAAAGATCGCATTGGGCATGGGCGATGGCGGAGGATCCGGCTTCGGCGGACGCGGCGGCGGGCGACGGGGCGGCGCCGGAGAAGCTGGAGCTGCGGCAAACCAGCCGCCGCCGGATCCCATGACCGGACCGCGGCGGATCAAACAACTTGGGGTGAACAACGTCCTGGGCGGCGGCGGGATGGTTCCGTGGACCGACCAGAGCCTCAACAACGTGATGGAGCGGTGGAAGGCGATGGACATCACGGTGGGGAACCTGATGATCAACCTGTCGCAGGACATCCTTTACGGCCGGGCCGGGACGAAACGCGATGGAGACATCGAGAAGATCCAGCAGTCCATCGTCGCCGCGGGCAAAGTGGGGCTGCCCGTGGTCGAGTACAACTTCTACGCGCACCGCGCCATGGAGGGATATTTCGAAGAGACCGACACGGCCCGCGGAAATTCCGGCTGGACGGGCTTCGACTACGAACTGGTGCAGACGGCAAACCAGCAATATCAGACCAGGCCGGAGGAGAAAGGGATGAAATTCAAAGACCTGCCTCCGCTGCCGAATGAGGGCGCCCACAATCTGGACGAGATGTGGAACAACATCACCTATTTTCTGAAGGCGGTGATTCCGACGGCGGAGAAATCGAACGTACGGCTGGCGTTGCATCCCAATGACCCGCCGGCGCCGATCAGCCGCGGTTCGCAGCAGATCATGGGGACCGTGGCGGGCTGGAAGAAACTGATCTCGATTGTGAACAGCCCGGCCAACGGCATCACGTTCGATTGCGGTGTGACGCGAGAAATGGGCGAGGATCCGGTCGAGGTGTGCCGCTATTTCGCCTCGCGCGACCGCATCAATCACGTGCATTTCCGCAACGTGCGGGTGATGAAGCCCTACGAACGCTACACGGAAGTGTGGATCGACGAAGGACTGAACAACATGTTCGCGGTGATGAAGGAACTGGTGAAGGGCAAGTACACTCGCCAGATTTATCCGGAGCATCCGCGCAAGCTGGAATACGACGCTGAGCGCGGGCGGATCGGCGGCTACCCGGGTGGTGGCGCGTACGCGGCGTTCGCCTACAACGTGGGCTACGCGCGGGCGATGCTGCAAGCGGCGATGTCGTAGCGCCGCGGACGGACGGCCCGCCGCTGCTCATTCGTAGCGGAGAGCAACGGTCGGGTCGATGCGCAAAGCGCGGCGTGCCGGGATCAAGGTGGCGACCGCGGCAACGACGGCCAGCAAGACGGCGGCCGCGGTGAAGGCCACCGGGTCGGTCGCGGTCACACCGAAGAGGAGGCCGCGGATCAGCCGCGCCACCGCAAAGGCCGCGGGCAGGCCAATGGCGGCGCCGGCCAGTGAGACCACCAGAGCGCGACGCACGACCCCACGGAGGATCTCGGCGGGGCTTGCGCCCAGAGCCATTCGCAGACCGATCTCGCGGGTGCGTTGCGTGACGGAATAGGACACCAGGCCGTAGATACCCACGCTGGCCAGCAGCAGCGCCAGGCCCGCGAAGCTGCCTAGTAACCAGGTGGAAAGGCGGCGCACCACCAGGGTATCCTGCACCACCTGGTCCATGGTGCGCACGTTGGCCACCGGCTGTTCGCTATCCACCGAAAGAATGGCGCGGCGGATCGCGGAGGTGAATGACTGCGCATCCGACGCGGTGCTTACCACTACGCTGAAGGAGGATGTCGCGTCCTGGGCGAACGGTACATAGATGGCGGGTTCGATGGTCCGCTCGAGTCCGCTCATGCGGACATCCGCCACCACGCCCACGATTTCGCGGGGCTGCGCGTTGCCAGGGCGGATGCGCCTGCCGATCGGGTCCTGCCCGCCGAAATAGCGCCGCGCCAGGGTTTCGTTGATCAGGGCGACCCGGCTGCTGTCGGCCTTGTCGCGCTCGGTGAAGGCCCTGCCGCTACGCAGCGGGATGCCCATGGTGGCGAGGAATGAGGGGGTGATGTCGCGGTAGTCCGCGATAGGCTCGAGGCCGCGCTGCGCGGGCGGCTGTCCTTCGATCTGGAAGGTGGCGGAGGAGACGCGCAGGTCGAGAATGCGGCCGCGCATCGGCAACACATTGACGGCCGCTGCGGAACGCACGCCTGGAACGATCTCCAGACGCTTCATGACCGCGTCTGTGAAGTCGGCGCGTTTCTGCATGTCGCCGTATTTGGACGACGGCAGGGTCAGGTTCATGGTGAGGAGCTGGCTCGCGCGGAACCCGGGATCGACGGCCATAACGGTGAGAAAGCTGCGGGCCATCAACCCCGCGGCGGCCGCCAGCACTACCGAGAGCGCCACCTCGCCGGCCAGAAGCACGCTGCGCAGCCGCTGGCTTCCGCCGGCCACGGAGGAACGCCCGCCCTCTTTCAATGTCTCGTTCAGATTGACTCTGGCGGCGCGCAGTGCCGGCACCACGCCGAAGAGCACGCCGGTGAGCAGGGAGACGCCGAGAGCGAAGAGGAGCACCCGGAAATCGATATCCATCTGCTGCAAGCGGGGCAGCATGTCGGGGACGAAGCTGCGCAGGGCCCGCACACACCAGGAAGCGAACAGGAGCCCGAGCGCTCCGCCCATCAGGGCCAGGAGCACGCTCTCGGTGACCAACTGGCGTACCACCCGCCCCCAGCCGGCGCCCACCGCGGTGCGCACGGCGATCTCCTTCTGCCGCCCCGCGGAGCGCGCCAGGAGCAGCCCCGCGACGTTGGCGCAGGCGATGAGCAACAGCAAACCAACGGCCGAGAGCAGGACCAGAAGTGCGGGACGGATGGGGCCGGGACCCGCGGCGACTACGTTGATCGGCATCACCGTGACGCCGATGCCGGCGTTGGTTTCGGGGTGACGCTGCTGGAGCGCGAGCGCAATGGAGTCCATCTCCGCCTGCGCCTGGGCCACCGTGACGCCGGGCTTCAGGCGCGCCATGATGCCGTAGTTATGATTCCCCCGCTGTTGTGTGGCGAGATCCACACCGATGGGGATCCACAAGTCGACTTTCGTGAGGGAATCGACGTCCGCCGGCAGCACGCCGACCACGGTGTAGCTGATGCCATCGAGACCGATGGAGCGGCCGAGAATGTGCCGGTCGGCCCCGAAGCGCCGCTGCCAGAATGGCTGGCTCAGGAGGACGGCGGGACGGCCGCCGGGGCGGTCTTCTTCGGGAAGAAACTCGCGGCCGAGCGCGGGTTCAACGCCCATCACCGAGAAGAAACCGGCGGCGGCCTTGCCTGCCTGGGCGCGTTCCGGCTCGCCCCCGGCGGTCACATTGAAGCCGTACTCGGGGATGGTGAAAGCCGGCGACATGTCTTCGAAGGAATGGTTTTCGCGCTTCCAGTCGAGAAAGGTGGGGCCGGATACGGGGAGCTGGTCGAAGCCGCGGGCCTTCCAGGTCTCCCAAAGCATGACGATCCGGTCGGCGTTCCGGTACGGCATGGGGCGCAACAGCACCGCATTGATCATGCTGAAAATGGCTGTGTTCGGGCCGACGCCCAAAGCTACCGTGAGGACCGCAACCGCGGCGAAACCCGGGCTCTTGACGAGAAGCCGAAGGGCGTAACGAAGGTCTTGCCACATGGGAGAATCCGTTCCGTAACTCTAGAGTACCGTACGGAATTCTCCGGGCGTTTGTTCCCGGATCAGGTTTTTTGGCGGGCGCGGGCGTAGCGCATGGCGAGCACGCGGCGGAGGGTCAGCGGCATCCAGCCGATGAGTCTCGCGAGAACCTTGTACGTGACGCCTGGAATCACGTACAGCTTGCCGCGCGCGAGGCCTCGGAGCGATGCATCGACAATGTCTTCGGGACGCATCCAGAGAGGGGCCGGGATGCTCTTGCGGTCTATGCCGACAACGTCTTGAAACTCGGTGTAGGTGAAGCCCGGGCAGAGCGCCTGGATCTTGACCGCAGAGCCGATGCTCTTCAACTCGAAGGAGAGCCCCTCGGAGAAGTTGTTCATCCACGCCTTGGTGGCGGCGTAGCTGACGCTCCCCGGAGTGGTGCCGAAGCCCGCGACCGAGGACACGTTGATGATCGCGCCTTTGGCCCGCGGCACCATGACACTGAGCGCCGAATGAGCGAGCCGGACCGTGGCCAGGACGTGCAGGCGATGCATGTCGAGCTGTCTCTGGAGGGGAATCTCGAAGAAACGCCCGAGAGTGCCGAAGCCGGCGTTGTTCACGAGCAGGTCGAGATCGGGCGTGGAGCGGATGCGTTCCTCTACGAGGCCGACATCCTCGTCGCGGGTGAGGTCGGCGGGGAGGGCTTCGGCATGGCGGAGTTCCCGGACGAGGGCTTCCAGGCGGTCGCGGCGGCGCGCGACGAGAATCAGTCGATAGCCTTCCGCGCGAAGACGGCGGGCGAAGGCGGCGCCGATGCCGCTCGAAGCGCCGGTCACAAGGGCCAGCGGCTGCGTGGATTCCATAGACGTTTCAGTGTACTGCGCACACGCACTGGAAGTGGAGCGCGGCGATCACGCCGTCCAGGCCGCCGCTAATTCGTCGCAACGGCCGGGCGCCAGGAGTTCGGTTGCGATTCAGGGGCGTCGCGGACCGCGAGACTTCACTTTTGCGCTTGACAGTTTCTATATTTCAACTATAATTGAACTATTGAAGCAGAAGAGGAGGACCACGAGGCCCGGCGGTTTCGGGCCAGCGGGTTGGATACGAAGCGGGAAGCGGCGGAGTCACCGATGAGGAACGAACGCGAGGGCCAGATCATCCGCTACGCCGATATGTTCGCGGCAATGGGAACGGAGTCGCGGCTGCGCATCATGCAGCTATTGCTGTCGGCTCACCCGGACGGGATGGTGGTTGGCGAGATTCAGGCGGAGCTCGGAATATCCGGCTCCAACCTGTCGCACCACCTCGACAAGCTGAAAAACGAAGGCTTGGTTCAGGTGAAACGCGAGGGGACCTATTTGCGCTGCACGGCTAATAGCGAAGCGCTACGGGAGCTGTTGGCTTTCCTGTACGCCGAGTGTTGTACGCGCAGCAAAGCCATTAAACCAGAAAACATCATCATTCCACTGCATAAATTGGAGAAGGCATGAGCGCACAGGATATCAAGGAAGTGGTCAAAGAGAAATACGGGCAGGCGGCCCTGCGGGTTTTCAAAGGCGGAAGCACCTGCTGCGGAGCGGCGCCGGCGGATCAGCATTGCGCGGACCCGATCACCGGCAACCTTTACGACGCAGCGCAGATGGGTGAGCTGCCGGACACCGCGGTGCTCGCCTCGCTGGGATGTGGGAATCCCACGGCCCTGGCGGAACTCAAGCCGGGCGAGGTGGTGCTGGACCTGGGGTCGGGCGGCGGCATCGATGTGCTGCTGTCGGCGCGGCGGGTCGGCCCGGCAGGCAAAGCCTACGGGCTGGACATGACCGATGAGATGCTGGCTTTGGCGGAAGAGAACAAACGGAAAGCGGGGGTTGGGAACGTCGAGTTCCTCAAAGGCGAGATCGAGAATATTCCGCTGCCGGACAACACGGTGGATGTGATCATTTCCAACTGCGTGATTAACCTTTCCGCCAACAAGGACACGGTACTGGCGGAGGCATTCCGCGTATTGAAGCCCGGCGGCCGGTTCGCGGTGTCGGACGTGGTGACGCGAGGCGAGATACCGCCCGAGATTCGGAAGAGCGTTCTGCTGTGGGTGGGATGCGTGGCGGGCGCGATGGAAGAGAACGAGTATCGCGGGAAGCTCGCGGCGGCGGGTTTCGCAAACATCGATATCGAACCGACGCGCATTTATCGCGTGGAAGACGCGGGCTCGTTCCTGAAGGACCAGAACATCGACATTGCAGCCCTGGCGCCCCAGGTGGATGGGAAGTTCATGAGCGCGTTCATTCGGGCGCAGAAGCCGGCCGGCCGATCGTGCTACGGACCGAGCTGCTGTTCGTAGAGAACGGATTGCGCGGCCCGCGTAACGCTAGCGGCACGCGCGCGCGAAGGACTCCAGGAGGCGGCGGTGCGGCACATAGCGCTGCTGGTCTTCGGGATGCCACTGGACGGCCAGGGCGAACCGCTTGTCTGACCGCTCCACCGCTTCGATGACGCCATCGGGCGCGCGCGCCGCTACGACCAGTTTTTCGCCCACTTCCGATACCGCCTGGTGATGACGCGAGTTCACGGGTATCTCGGTGTCTGCGACAATTGCCGCCAGGGCGGTGCGGGGCTGGACGATGACGGTATGGGCTGGTTCGGATGGATCGGCGGGGCGCACTTCGTGGCCTTCGATATGTTGGAACAACGATCCGCCCCGGTGCGCCACATTGAACAACTGCATGCCGCGGCATATCGCCAGCACGGGCAGGTCGCGCGCGAGCGCTTCGGCGACGAGCGCCAGTTCCAGACCGTCGCGCGCATCATCCGGAGGGTGTGTGCGCCCTTCCGGCGCCCGGCCGTAGACCTTCGGATTGACGTCCGAACCTCCGGCCAGCAACAGGCCGGCGAATCCCTCCAGCGATCGAATGCCATCAGCCGCCGAGATGAGCACCGGTTCGGCGCCGGCGTCGCGCACCGCATCCGCGTAGGGCGGGGCCTTGCGCGGATTGCCGTAGGAGATGGCGACTCGTTTCATGGCTGTCTCTCCATGATAAGGGGCTACCGGCTTGCGGCTGGAAGGCGGCAGACCGCCACGACGTGGTTATGGTAGGGGCAGAGCAGTCCAGGCGGGCAGGGGGTTTGCGTTACGAACCAGGTGACCGGGTAGCGTAGCGCGAGCCTTTCGAAATCGGGCAACTGAAAATGGTCCCAGCCCTGCGCGCTCTGCACCTCGGCTTTCCATTCGTCGGCAAGGCTCGGGAATAACGAGACCGCGCCGCTGTCCTTGACAGCGTCTGCCAGCATGCTGCGTTCGGCGATGGCGCGGAAACCGTGCATGTCTTCGCCCGGGCGGGACATGTAGCGCGGATCGAGGGCGAAGACGGCATTCTTCGGCGTGTTGCCGCGAATCCACAGAAACGCGTCGTTCCACGCGTTGCCGCCGGCGGCGCCAGGCCACTCCACGTGGGGACTTGCCGGGTAGGCGGCTCTCTGCACCAGAAACAGGGACACCGCGAGCGGAGCGAAGAGCCCCAGCCATCGCCAGACGCGACCTCGCAGTGCGTATTCTCCGATCAACGCACCCAGGAAAAGAAAGAAGATCACGTACACCAGGTGAAATGCCCGCATGGGCTGAAGGCGGGTGTAGTTCTCCAGGCGCGGGGAGGCCGCCAACAGGATGGCCGCCTGCGTGAACATCAGCCCGAAAGGCATCGAGGCGCGCGCCAACATCCGAAACGGCGGCCTGGTGCCGCGGAAATCCGCTCTGGAGAACCACTCCAGCAGGACGAGGGGCGCGAAGACTCCAATCCATTCGTACCAGGCCCACTTCGACACGAAGAAGTACGTGCGGGAGAGCAACGCTTCCCGCGCGTTGCCGGGGGCGGGGCTGAATTCGAAGAAGAACGGCAGGACCGAGGAGCATGCCAAAGCCGGTACCGACTCCTGGCCCAGGAGGGCGGGGGCAGGGCGGGTCACCCAGGCGAGGCATCCCAGAAACACCGCGGCATAGGCACTCATCTGCGGGTGCAGCAGGGCGGTGAACAGCCACCAGGCGGCGGCCTGCCAGCGGCGGCCGGAGAGATAGCAGGCAATGGCGAAGATGGTGGCTGGCGTCGAAAGCGTGCGGGAAGTCAGGTACGGGTCCGCGATGGCCAGCGCTGTGCCGGCTACGGGTACGGTGAGGGTAGCGGCGAGCAGGACGACACCACCCCATCGCGCGGAAGCGGTGGAGACGCAGGCGCAGAGGAGCCGCCAGGCGGCAAACATGAGCAGGAAGGTGCCGGCAACGTACCAGGCGACAATCGCGGCATCGACGGGCAGACGCGTGAGCCGCGCCGAACCGCCCACCAGCAGCGGGAAAACACTCCAATGCGCGTGCTGCTGGAAGAACTGCGCGCCAAACGGGTAGAGCGCCGGATCGGCGGCCTGCTTGATGCCGGGTATGTAGATCGCCGCATCATCGGCGCCCAGGTGATAGCCCTGGACGCACACGGCGAGGGCGGTAATCAGCAGCAACCCGATGACAGGAGTACGCGCCGGCCTAGAAGAGGATGTCGAAATCGGCGGTGAAGTGTCTTCCCCGTTGTCCAAAGAAGTACCCGTAAGCCGGATCGGCGATATTGTCATGCACAGCCTCAGGATTGAAATGATCAGTCAGGTTGTAACTGCTAACAGAGAGGCGGACGGAGTACTTCGGAGTGACTTTGAAGTCCTTGGAAATGCGGGCGTCCACGGAAAGGAAAGCCGGGAAACGGCTGGAGTAGGGGGCGCCCACCCAGTTTTGAGCGGCATCGGTGACAGCGTAGGGGAATCCATTGCGGTATTCGACCAGGGGGGCGATGCGGAACCCCCAGGGCAGTTGCACGAGGCCCCACGCCAGGAAGCGGTTCGGTAAATCGGCCGGAAGGTTGCCGAACTGATTGTTACGGAGAATGGGCAGCGCGAAGGTGCTGAGATAAGTGGAGAAGTCATTCAGGTCGCCGCGCGCCCGGCTGCGGACGTAAGAAAAGAATAACTGGCGTTTGTCAGTCCAGCGGACACGCGCCGTAACTTCCAACTGGCGGTAACTGGAGCGTCCGTTGCCGGTCAGTAAGTTCGCGCCTACTCCGGTGACAGGATCGGGCGCCACGCGGTTCATTACGACCAATCCAGCCGACTGGCTTTGCATGTAACCGACCCGGAGCTTCAGGCGGGAGAAGAGAGGCTGCTCCACCTGGACGCTGGCGGTGGCGCTGCGGGGGGAGAAATTGCCGGCCGAAGGCTCCTGGAACACCAAAGGAAAGCGGGTTTGCACCATGCCCAGGCCATTCTGGTAGAGAAACGGCCCCGCCGCGACCTGGCCGGCCGTATTGAAGAACGAGACCGACTGGGTGGGATAGTGGCCGAAGGAGTAAACATTCAGAGGCAGGCGGTCGTAGAAGATCCCATAACCGGCGCGGAGGACGGTTCCGGCGCGGGCCAGGGGCGTCCAGGCGATTCCGGCGCGCGGAGCCATGCGAAAGCTCTCCGAGACCTGCTGGGACTCGGTGCGGATTCCCAAATCGAGGGCGAGACGCGGGGAGACCAGCCAGTGGTCCTGGCCGAAAACCGCGGCTTCGACATCGTGCATGCGGAACGGCCCGCCGCCGGCGAAATCAATGCGTTCCAGGAGTTGGCCGGCGCTATCCACGAGGTTGATGGCATGCTCGGTGACTTGTCCCTCGTCGTTGCTGCGCGCCAGATAAGTGCCCGATTTGAAGTGATGGGTTCCATGCCACCGGACCGTTGCGGAGGAAAAAGTAGGGGCCCAACCGACGCGGGTGGCCTGGCGGTCCTGCTGCGCGAAGTAACTTCCGCGGTTGCCTTGCGGGGCGATGGTGAAGTCCTGTTGTCCCTGACCCCAGACGCGGGCATCGAAGCGCGTGACCGAGAAGGTGTCGTCGAGGATACCTCCGAGAATGCTCATCTTGTCGGCCACGGTTCCGGTGTAGTTTTGGGTGCGGGCCTCCGGAGTGGTGGGCTGGGGATTGAAGTAATCCATGTTGGCGAAGTCGAGCCGCTGCGGAGCTAAGTGGAAGGTAGCGGTGACCAACTGCCTGCCGGAGGCGACCCAATCCACTTGCGCGAAGGAGTTGAAACCTTCCTGTTTTTTCTGGTTGTAGGGAAAGGGGAGCTCGTAGACCGCGGTCTTGCGAACCTGGTAGTCGATCCCCTCGGAGAAGTAGAGCTTGCCCGGGATGAGAGGACCTTCCAGATTGAGCCGCGGGGTGGCGTCCTGAAGGCCGCGGAGGTGGTAACTGCGGATACGGAAATCGGGGAAGGGATCGTTCAGTTCCCACTTCCACTTGTCGCCGCCGCGGCGGGTTTCGACCGACACCACGCCCGCGGTGAACCGGCCGTACTCGGCGAGGAAGGGAGTCTGGTAGACGTTCAGGGACTCGACGACATCGATAGGTACGGTCAAGCCGAATTGCCCGGTGGCGGGATCGGTCACGTCGGCGGAGTTGACGACCATGGCGCTGCGGTGTTCGCCAGCGCCGGAGATCACGAGCCCCCCTCCCGGACGGCGGACGACGCCGGGCACCAGGGGCAGCGCATCGGCCACGGTGGCGGGGCGGTCGGGGAGTTCTTTTGCGCTCTGGGGCGGCAGCGGGCTGGGGGTGGAAGTGTCCTGCTGGAGGGGAGAGACGTCTCCTTTGACCTCGATGCTCTCGTGCCGGGGCGGCGGCGACACCAGCGTCAGCTCGACAGAGACCGGGCCGGCTGCGGTGAGGTCGAGGTCGTCCCTTCGCGCGGGTTGGAAGCCATCCTTGGCGGCGGTCAACTGATAGCGGGCGGACTTCGGGTCCGGAAACCGCGCGTGGCCGTCGGGGCCGGTCTGGGCGGAATAAAGGATGTCCGGGCCAATGCGGAGTTGCAGTTGTACGCCGGCGATGGGGCGATTCTGTGAGTCTACCGTGGCGACATCCAGGCTGGCGGCCAGCGCTGTGCCGAACGCGAAGCACATCGGCAGCAGAAAAGACGCCGCGGCACGCGATCCGCCCATGCCCCTCACGCGCGCACCGCACGACAGACGTACTTTATGACAAACAGCACGAAACCGAGGTCCACTTAAGCAGTTGGACCGCGGCGCCGTCCGGCGGGTTTCCTAAATTTAGTGCCGAATTTCACGAGCCGGGCGCAATCGGGCAAGGGCGGGCCAGCGGCCGGTGAGAATCGGCGCGTGGGATATACTTCGCAGATGGCGGGACGCGATGAACTGGACTTGCAGCGCTTCGGGTATGCGCAGGAACTCTTCCGCAACATGGGAGGGTTTTCCAACTTCGCGATCTCGTTCTCGATCATTTCCATCCTCACCGGCGCGGTAACGCTGTACGGGTACGGACTGGAGATGGGCGGCCCGCTGGAGATGTCGCTGGGATGGCCGATGGCCACCTTGTTCACGTTGACGCTGGCGGCCAGTATGGCGGAGCTGTGTTCGGCGTATCCGACGGCGGGCGCCATGTACCACTGGGCAACCGCCCTGGGCGGAACGGCGTGCGGCTGGTTCGTGGCATGGCTGAATATCGTCGGCCTGGTCGCGGCGCAGGCCGGCATCAACTTCAGTTGCGCGCAGTTCGTGCTGCCGTTTCTGGGGATTCCGGCGTCGGCCACCAATGTGTTTCTGATGTTCGCGTTTACGCTGGTGGTGCACGCCCTCATCAACCAATACGGGGTCCGGCTGGTGGCGACGCTGAACAATCTCAGCGTCGGGATCCACGTGGTGGGCGTGGCGGCCATCGTGGCCGCCCTGTTCTGGCTGGCGCCGCGACAGCCGGTGGGATTCCTGGCGACGGGCGTGAACTCGAACGGGCGTTCGCCGTACCTGTGGGCGTTTCTGCTGGGCCTGCTTCAGGCCCACTGGACCTACACGGGGTTCGACGGGTCGGCGCACATGGCCGAAGAAACACACGATGCGCGCCGGACCGCGCCATGGGGGGTCGTCATTTCAGTGGCCGTGTCGGGGGTGGTGGGGTACGCGTTGCTCATGGCGCTGACTTTGGCGATCCGTTCGATTCCCGAGGTGCTGGCCGCCAAGGATGCTCATGGCAACCCGCTGCCTGCGGCCATCGCAGTCCTGGTATCGGCTCTGGGCGCCAAGGCGGGCAATGCGATGGCGGCCCTGGCGTCGATGGCGATGTGGTTCTGCGGTCTCTCGTGTGTGACCTCTGCGTCGCGGGCGCTGTATTCGCTGGCGCGCGACGGCGGCGTACCGTGGAGCGAGTTCTTTCAGCGAGTCAATACCCGGCACGGCACGCCGGGGCCGGCGATCTGGATGGTGGTCGTAGCCACGATCACGGCCATGGCATGGACCGGTGCGGTGCCGGTGGTCACGTCGCTGAGCACGGTGGCGCTGTACCTGGCCTACGTCATTCCGGTGGCTCTCGGGCTGCGCGCGCGGCTTCGCGGCTCCGCGTGGCCGAAGGCTGCCGTGTGGTCGCTGGGACGCGGTGGCGCGGCAGTCAACACCATCGCGGTGATCTATACGTCGTTCATCGCGATCGTGCTGGTGATGCCGCCGAACGAGTTGGCGGGCAGGACTCTGGCCGGGGTGTTGGTGGGATTGGCGGCGATCTATCTGCTCCGGGTGCGTCGCACGTTCCGGGGGCCGGCCTGGGCGCGGGAGGTGGGGCAGGCCTCCAGGTAGACCCCAGCCTGGCGGCGCACGCTACCGCCCCCGGCGCGGCGAGCCGGGGGCGGGGTGGAATCAGCTATAATGTGATGCCCCGCAGGGAGGAGACAGGCCAAAGCATGTTCGACAAAGTGGTCACGTTTGCATTTCCCACCACCATCCTTTTCGGCGCCGGGGCGATTCAGCGCCTTCCCCTCTGCTTGCAGGAGATACACGTAACGAAACCGCTCATCGTCTCCGATCCGGGCGTGCGCTCCGCCGGTGTCTTGGATAGCGTGGTTGACGTGCTGCAGCAGGCTGCGATCCCGCACGGCATCTTCTATGGAGTCCATGGAAATCCGGTTGAAGACGATGTGCTGCAGTCGGTGCACCTGTACCGGACACTGGGCTGCGATGGCGTGATCGGGTTGGGCGGCGGCAGCTCGCTCGATGTCGCCAAGGTTGCCGTGGTGATGGCGCGGCATGACGGGCCGCTGGCGGAGCTGGAGTGGCAGGCCGGCGGAATGGCTCGCATGACAGGGCCGTACGATCCGATCGTCGCCATCCCGACAACGGCGGGGACCGGCAGTGAGGTGGGACGGTCGTCGGTGATTACGTCCCACGCGTTGGAAAGGAAGATTATCATCTTCAGCCCATGGCTGATGCCGAAGCGCGCGATCCTCGATCCGGAGCTGACGGTGGGCTTGCCGCCGCTGCTGACGGCGGCCACGGGAATGGACGCGTTCACGCACTGCCTGGAATCGCTGACCTGCCCGGTGTTCCATCCGCTGTGCGATGCGATCGCGATTCACGGGCTGGAACTGGTTATCCGCTATCTGGAGCGGGCGACGCGCAACGGAAAGGATATCGAGGCCCGGGGAAACATGCAGGTGGCGGCGACCATGGGAGCGATCGCATTCCAGAAAGATCTGGGGGCGACGCACTCGCTGGCGCACCCGCTCTCCACGGAGTTTGGATTGAATCATGGCCTGGCGAATGCGCTGTGCCTGCCAGCGGTGATGCGATTCAACCTGGAGCCGGCAGCCGGCCATTATGCGCGGCTGGCCGGCCTATTCGGCGTGCCGTTGCACGGGATGAGCGAGAGGGCCGCGGCAGGACGCGCCGTAACCGAGGTGGAAGGCATGATCGAGCGCATCGGCATCGCATCCGGATTGCGGCGCCACGGCGTGCCGCGCGAGACCCTGGCGGCGCTCTCGGAAAAGGCGTTCGAGGACTCCTGCCACAAGACCAACATTCGTCCTTGCACCCGCGAGGATCTGCTGCGGCTGTACGAGGAGAGCTGGTGATCGAGACTTCAGCGTGGAAAACCGTCAACCCTGCCACCGGGGAGGTGTACCGCACCATCGAACCCACGGCGGAAATGGAGATCGAAGCCATTCTGGCGCGGATGCGGGTGGCGCAGCAGGAATGGCGCGAGGTCGCGGTGGAAGAACGGGTGGAGATCTGCCGGCGCTTCATCGATTCGTTCCGCGTCATGAAGGAGCCCGTGGCGCTGGACATCACGCGGCAGATGGGCAAGCCGCTGGCGCAGGCGCGGCGGGAAGTGGATACGATGCTCGACCGCGCGGACACCATGGCGCGGCTGGCGCCGGGCGCCCTGGCGGACGAGGTGCTTGCGCCGAAACCCGGGTTCCGCCGGTTCATCCGGCATGAGCCGCTGGGGATCGTGCTCGATATTCCGGCGTGGAACTATCCGCTGCTGATCGCGGTGAACGTGGTGGTGCCCGGCCTGCTGGCGGGCGACGCGGTGCTGATCAAACACTCGCGGCTAACACCGCTGTGCGGGGATGCATTCGCCGAGGCGTTTCGGCAGGCGGGCCTTCCGCCGGGCCTGATGGCCTCGATTCACACCGGCCACGACACGATCCGCAAACTCGTGGGCGCGCGAGAGGTCGATTTCGTGTCGTTCACCGGCTCGGTCGAGGGCGGTCGCGAGATCTACCAGGCGGCCTCGGCGGAGTTGCTCGACATGGGACTGGAACTAGGCGGCAAGGATCCGGCGCTGGTTTGCGAAGACGCAAATTTCCAGTTCGCCGTCGAGAACCTGGTGGACGGCGCGTTCTACAACGCCGGCCAGAGTTGCTGCGCCGTGGAGCGCATCTACGTGATGCGGCCGCTGTTCGCGAAGTTTGTCGAGGCGTACGTCGCCGAGGTGGAGAAGTATCGCGTGGGCCACCCGGAGGACGAGGCCACGACCGTGGGCCCTCTGGCGCAAAGCAAGACCGTGGAGTTCATGGAGTACCAGGTGGACGACGCGGTGCGGCGCGGAGCGCGAGTGTTGACCGGCGGGCGGCGGCTTCCGGGTCCCGGTAACTACTACGCGCCCACTGTGCTGGCGGACGTGGATCACGGCATGAGCGTGATGCGCGGAGGAGAGCTTCGGGCCGGTGATCGGGCTCATGCCGGTGGACAGCGAAGAGGAAGCGGTGCGGTTGATGAACGATAGCCCCTATGGGCTGACGGCCTCGCTCTGGACAGAGGACGCCGGGCGCGGCGAAAGCCTGGCGCATCGTGTGGCAGCGGGCACGGTGTACGTCAACCGCTGCGACTACCTGGATCCCGAGCTGGCCTGGACCGGCATCAAGGACAGCGGCCATGGCTGCACGCTGTCCCATCTGGGCTTCGGCTACCTGACGCGCCCGAAGAGCTTCCACCTGCGCACACGGACATGACCATCGACGACCTTCGCCAGGGTGTCGAGCAGGGCGAAATCGACACCGTTCTTCTGACCTTCACCGACATCTACGGGCGGCAAATGGGCAAGCGTCTCGACGCGCGCTTCTTTCTGGAAAGCGAAGGGCACGGCACGCACGCCTGCGATTACCTGCTGACCGTGGATATGAACATGGACCCGGCGCCGGGCTACCGGCTGGCCAGTTGGGAGCGCGGCTACGGCGACTTCCACATGGCTCCCGATATGGCCACGCTGCGCCGGGCGAGCTGGCTCGAGAAAACGGCCCTGGTGCTGTGCGACTTGCACGATCGCGACTCGGAGGCGTTGGTGGAGGCCGCTCCGCGCACGGTCCTGCGGCGGCAGGTCGAACGAGTGGGCGCGCTGGGCTACCAGCCCATGTGCGCCTCGGAGCTGGAATATTACATCTTCAACAACTCCTATCGGCAGGCCGCCGCCGCGGGCTACTCGGGGCTGGAGCCCGCGGGATGGTACCTGGAGGATTACCACGTGCTCCAGGGAACGCGGGAAGAGCGCCTGAACGGCGCCGTGCGGCGCCACCTGGCGCTATCGGGAATTCCGGTGGAGTGCTCCAAGGGCGAATGGGGTAAGGGCCAACACGAGCTGAACGTGCGCTATACCGATGCGCTGGCGATGGCGGACCGGCATGTCGTCTTCAAGCAGTGCTTCAAGGAAGTGGCCGACCAGTTGGGGTTGAGTGTCACCTTCATGGCCAAACCGGATGCGGCGCAGGCAGGCTCGAGCTGTCATGTGCACGTGAGTCTCTGGCGTGACGGGCGCAATGCCATGGCCGGAGATTCGGACCTGGGGCCCGTGCATTGCAGCGACGCGTTCCGATGGTTCCTGGGCGGCTGGATCGCGCACGCGCCCGAATTCATGGTATTTTACGCGCCCACTGTGAACTCCTACAAGCGTTTCCGTGCCGGCTCCTGGGCGCCCACCCGGCTGGCGTGGAGTTACGACAACCGCACGGCCAGCTTTCGCGTAGTGGGGAAGGGAGCGAGTCTGCGGATCGAGTGCCGGATCCCCGGGCGGACTGCAATCCTTACCTCTGCTTTGCGGCGGCACTGGCTTCCGGCGCGGACGGCATCGAACGCAGAATCGAGCCGCCGCCGATTTTCGAGGGCGATGTGTACGGGGCGGCGTCTCTGGCGTGCGTGCCGGCGACGTTGCGGGAGGCGGCGGAGCAGTTCCGGGCGAGCCCCTTCGTGAAAGCTTCGCTGGGCGCCGGCGTGGTGGAGCACTACGCCCACTTTTTCCAGTTGGAACAGGACGCGTACGACGCGGCCGTTACGGATTGGGAACGCCGCCGGTACTTCGAACAGATCTGACGGTTCGGTTCCCGTCCTGATGCCGCACGAGTAAAGCAGTTTCCACAAATCACAGGCGTCAGCCCTTGTAGTCAACTTGTAAAACAGATAAGAAGGTTCTAAAATATGCTGGTCGTGAAAAATTAGATCCACGGTACGGTGGACACAATCGGAGGCGCAGGCGTCATGGTGATCCTGCTTGCGGAAGACGACATCAATGTTCAGTATTTCATTTGGAAGCTGCTCAAATCCAAGGGGTTCACCGTCATTACTGCCAGCAATGGCGAAGCGGCCCTGAAAGCATCGCGTGCGCCAGGCAGGATCGACCTTCTCCTGACAGACATAGAAATGCCCCGAATGAACGGGCTGGAGCTTTGCCGGAGGGTCTCGGCGGAGCGTCCCGACATTAAAGTGCTATTAATGTCGGGGGAATCTTCGGGAAGGAGACTTGCCGAGGCCGGCAGCGTACCGTTCCTGCAAAAGCCGTTCGCTCCATCCGTTCTCCTGGCGGCCATCGAACAGGCGCTCGGTTCGGTTGCGCCGAAACCGGAAGACCGGAAGATGTGAGAGCGACAGCGCCCGCCAGGCGCGGCGGCCCAAGCCGAAAATTCCCTGGGAATGGCCGCCGGGGGTGCCGCCCGTATCCCTATCGGTCTGCCGCCGGATTGTACTCCCACAGCGTCTCAGCACGGCTGGCGCGGGGAATCCGCCGCCGATCATGTACAGCCTGCCATTCAGCTCGGCGATCACCTGGCACCAGTTATCGATGGGCATTGGACGCTTCTTGAGCCAGCGGTCGGCCGCGGGGTCGTAAACTTCCAGCGTGCGCGCGCCCATCCCACCGAAAGTGTAAATGAGGCCGCTGGAGGCGTGAATACCAAAATCGAAACGCGGCGATGGCATGGGTGCGTGCACCCGCCAGACGTCGGTGGCAGGCTGATACTCGAGCACCTCGGAGCCGCCGGCCAGGTTGCCGATCACGTACACCTTCCCGTTCACGGCAGCCACGCGGTAAGCGTCGCGGTGCGCCAGCATATCGGTTTTCTTGACCCACCGGTCCGCCCGCGGGTCGTATTCCTCCAGCATGGGCACCTGGTTCCGCCCGGGAGGAATGATGCCCCCCACCGCGTATAGTTCCCGCTCACGGCGGCGCCCTTGGCGAACAGGCGCGGCCGCGGCATCGGCGCGTTCACCGTCCAGCGGTCCGTCGCCGGATCGTACATTTCCGTGGAGCCGACCAGTTTTCCGCCGGCGATACCGCCCCAGATGTAGATTCTTCCTTCCAGCACCGCGGCGCCGAAAGAGTGCCGGACGCGGTTCGCGCGGCTTTTTCGGACCCACCTGTCCGTGCCAGGATCGTACTCGCGCACCTCGGTGCCGGGATTGCCGTCTTCCCCCGAGGTGACCGCGAGAATTCTGCCGTTCACCGCGGCGGCGATTTCGAAGATGCGGGGTTCGGGAAGGTCACGTTTCTAAAGCCAGGCCTGGTCCGGCAGGCCGGCGCACAGGGCGAGGCTGGCACGTGTGAGCAGCAGGCTGCGCAAGAGCATCTCACGGGTTGGACGGCAGCCGTCCGGGTTTTGTGCCGAAACCGCTCGGACGCGCCGGCTTACGCTACTTGGGCAGCGTATCGCGCCAACGATCGAGATCCGTCAGCAGCTCATCCACCATTTTCGGTTGCGCGCGCCGCAGATTGCGGGTTTCGCCGGGGTCCTCGTCCAGGTTCGAAAGCCACACGGCATCCTCCCCCGTGAGCGGCTGGCCGCCGTTCTCGCGCCGGTCATACAGGCGCCCATTCACCACCAGTTTCCAGGCTCCGCGGCGTGTGGCAAGCTGGCCGCCCTGGGACCAGTACAACGCGCGGTGAGGCGACGGCGCGCCCTCGGCAATGGTCGGGAGAATGTCGAGGCCATCGACCTCCGCCGGCACCGCAACACCCGCCGCGCGGCACACGGTGGGGAGGATGTCCATAGACATGGCCAGTTCCGTGGTCCAGCCGCCCGCCCGGATGCGCGCCGGCCACGAGACGAAGCCCGGCACGTGCATGCCGCCATCGAACAGGCTGAACTTGAATCCCCTGAAGACGCCGTTGTTTCCGGCTGTGGCGAAATTGCCGTTCAGTCCGGCCCGCTTCTCGGTGGTCGCGCCGTTGTCGCCAACCAGGAACATCAGGGTGTTCTCCGCCGCGCCCGCTGCTTCCAGGGCGCGCCGGATCTGGCCGATGCCGTCATCCACGGCGGCGATCATGGCGGCGTAGGTGCGCCGCTCGAGACCCATGCCGGGAAACCGCGCCTTGTACTTCTCTGGAGCGTGCATGGGGTAGTGCGGGGCATTGAAGGCGACATATCCGAAGAAGGGTCTGCGGCTGCGTCCGATGAAATCCACCGCTTCCTCGGCGATGCGCTCGGTCAGATAGCGGCCGTCGTCGAAGATCTCGGTACGATCCCGCCACAGGTCGTGATAGTTCGGCACGCGGGGCTCGCCCCAATAGAACCGCTGCGAGTAGAAGTCCACGCACCCGCTGTGGAAGCCATAGAAGGAACCGAAACCGTGACCGGTCGGGGCGGTTTCGTCCGTGTTGCCCAGGTGCCATTTGCCGATGCACGCGGTCTGGTATCCGGCGCCGCCGAGCACGGAAGCAATGGTAGGGACTTCGTGCGGCAGGGGCGGACCGTTGTTGGGCACGCCGGCATGGGCCGGGAACCGCCCGCTCAGAATGGCCGACCGCGCCGGCGCGCACACCGGCGCGTTCGAATACCAGTTGCGGAATTTCAGCCCGCGCCCGGCCAGCGAATCGATATTGGGCGTCTTCAAGTCCGCCGCGCCCAGGTATCCGAGGTCGTGGCATCCCAGGTCGTCGAGCACCACCACCAGCACGTTCGGGCGTTCCAACTGGGCCGGATACAGCATGGGCGCGGCCACGCTCGAGGCGAGAAATGCGCGGCGGGTGGGCATCCCGTCAGATCTTGCGGCCGGTCGGTCCCGGGCCGAAATCGTGGAAAGCTTCCTTGATGCTCAATCCGGCAACCTCGATGCGGCTCAGGTCGGTCGTGCCGACGCCGGCCTCCTCGCACAGTTTGAGCGTATTGTCGCCGCGCAGAAACGGCTTGGTACCGCGGTCCGCGTGCGGATCGTAGCCCATGACCGCCATGCACACCGCATCCAGGCACACGGGGTTCTTGCCGGCCAGCATAATCCCCGGTTTGATGATTTGCACGCCCGGATTCCAGGCGCCTTCCCCGCCCCGGATCGATTCAACGCCATCCACGATCGCGAGGTCGATGGGCCGGACCCGCACCAGGTCCGCCACGATCCGCGGGATGCGGTAGCCCGGGTCGCGTGGTGAATCCGGATGCAGCTCCTGCTCCACACCCACCGGAGGCCGCACCGTCCCGTTGTGGCACACGCCGCCGCGTTCCTGTTTCGGGTCTTCATTGCCGCTGGGGCCGCAATCGCTGCCGTAGAGGGAGCACGGCGTGATCCCGAAGTTGTTCTTCAGCGACATGGTCACGCCCGCCAGCCAGTGGTTCTTGAGCTTGGACATCGAAACGTATACGTCGCAGTCGTGGAAGGAATGATTCAGGTCGTATGCCGGGTACATGTAAGCGCCGGAAGGCACCTTCATGCGCGCATACTGCTTGCCGCGGCCAAGGTTCTGCCCGTTCTCCCATTCCACCGGGCAGCCGGCCTTATTGATGGCGTTAATGTCGAGTTGATAGCGCGCCCACAGTTCCATGTCCTGCCGCGCCGGAAAGAACGTCTCGATGATGCGGATACGCCGCGCGCCCGCCTGGGCGAGCAGGTGCGCCGTCACCAACACCGTGGTGGGTTCGGTGCGATACGGCAGGTTGGGGTCGATGGGGAACCTCTGCGGCTGCCCTGTCAGGTTGAGCTTGAGGGCCACCGTCTTCCCCTTGACCAGCGATCCGATGCCGCCTACCTGGTCGAACAAAGTGCGCAAGGTGCGCTCGATCTGGTTGCGGTCATACACACCACAGCGCGCGATGGCGACTGTGGATGCAGGGGCGGTGGCAGCCGTGGCACTTCCGCCCATGACGAGGTTTCCCAGTACCGCGCCGCCCGCGGCTAGCAGACTGCGGCGCGACAGCTCCTGATTTTCCATACGGCCCTCCTGCTGGGCCATTGTAACGCCGTACGCCGCCGGTCGGCCGCTACACCGGGAAATAATCCGTGACCGGCCGCACCCAGCCGAGATTGGGCGGCAGTTCCTGCATGGGGCCCATCCATTTCAACTGGAGCTCGATATCGGGGTGCAGCCGGTATTTCTTCTGCACCGCCGCGATCTGGCTACCGCGGATGTCGATGCGCGACAGATCCCATTGGCCCACGCCCACTTCGCCGCAGTACTTCATCCAGCCCAGCCAGTTCGCGTCCACGCCCATCACCTCGGCGCCTACGCGATCGGTGGCGATGAAATCGGTGGATGCGATCGCCACCCTCGACGCTACCGGCGTGCCGCCCGCGCCGAACCCGCCCTCGACGCCTTCGTAACCGTCGATGACCGCGGCCCCCCAGAACGGCTGCATCCGCTGGGCGGTGAGGTAGATGTTGTACAGGCTCTGGCGGATGCCGGCGTGATAGCGCCGCTTGTCGCTCCAACGCGTGGTCTCGTTCGGTGCCTGGTGCAGCGGTGCGCCCAGCACCATGTTCTTCACCGCCAGGCTCACGACCGCAATGTTGTGGACCTTCATCACAGCCGAGCAAATGATGAACGCGTCGGGATCGAAGCAGCGCTGCGCGAGACGCGTCGGCACCACGTGCAGGTCGAAATCCAGCAGCGGCATGATCACATACTTGCCTTCCCGGTTGAAATCCACCAGGCTGATCTTCTGCTGTTTGAACTCGGCGGGAAGCGCGGTGTACTTGAAGTTTTCGAAACCCTGCATGGTATCGCCGGCCGAGGATTCGCCGATCACCACCGGCCCTTTGAACCGCGGCGCCAGATAATCCAGGATTCCGCGGATGGCGTCCACGTGGGTCATGCCGAGCTGGCCCACGGTTCCGACATTGTTCGGCTTGATGAGAACGTATTTCTTGGTCTTGAGCTTCGGCCGGATCTGGTCATCGATCGCCACCAGGGACTCGTAGACATTCTTGCGGCGGTCCTCACCCTGGATCAATCCCACGGCGGCGTGCTTCTCCAGCGCCGGGAACGGGTCGGGGTGGGGAGCGATCATCCGCGGCCGCTGGCGGGCTTCCCCTTGCAGGTTGGGCTGAAGCTTTTTCATATCCGGCGGGGTCTGCTGCGCCTCCGCACGCCGGCTGGAGAGGATGGCACTGGCCGCCATCCCCGCCAGTTGGAAGATGTTTCTCCGCGACTGGTTTCCCGACATCGATCTACCTCCTGTCCCGCAACCGGGTATAAGCAGAATATCGGATGGCAATTTCGGATTCAAGCCCTGTTTTTGATGCGGACAGCTAGCCGGCGCCGGAAGCTTCCGGGTGCTCCCTCAGCCAGTCCTGCAGCTTCTGCCGGAACAGGAGGATGGATTTCCGCGAGTAACGGATGTACCCCTCACGGCGGAAGCGCGCCATCCAATGGGTCACGATCTCGCGCGATGTGCCCACGTACTGTGCCAGCAGTTCGTGGGTGAAGGGCGCCATACGTACCACGCCGTCCTGTTCCGGTTCGCCCAGTCGCTCGGAAAAACGGATGAGTGACCGCGCCAGGCGCCGTGCGATGTTGTCGCCCGTGAAGCTTTCGATGCGGTGCACGGAATCGATGTTGCGTTGCACCGCCATCTGCACCAGAGCCAGCCCCAGTCGAGGCTGCTTGAAGATGAGGCCTGAGACCTCGGAGACCGGCCACGTCATGACCTTGGTGTTCTCCAGGGCAACCGCCTGCTCGGATCGATTCGGCAGGTTTAGGAACGCGGACTCTCCGAAGAACTCGTCCGTCAGGTAAATGTCGATGACCACCTGGTGCCCGCTGTCCGCAATCCTCGAGATCTTCACCTTACCGGCGATCACCAGGAAGATGGCTTCCGGCACATGATGATGGTCGTAGATGATGTCGCCCTTGCGGTAAGCGGCGATGCTGGAGCACGGCAAATAACCAAGCGCGTCTTCCAGGTGCGACCCCTCCATGCGAAAACTCCCCCGTACGATTCCTCGACCATAACACTTGGCGCCTTCTTCTGTCCAAATGAATGGTACTATCATTGCGCCGGATCCGATCAGTTCACCCAAGGACCCGATTCCATAATCTCCCCGCGTGCTGGCGAAAAGAGCCGTTGTCGCCGGCTATCCGCCGTGTTGTCGGGAGAGTTTGGACTGGATCTATAGATAATTCTCTCATTGCGTACGAGGGTTTCCAAGGGCGTTGGCATCACGAGGAGCCCCACACAGGCCGCGCGACGGCTCAGGGAAAGCTGCCTGGAGCGAGGCGTGGTTGGGGGGCGTCCGGGCCGGGCGGTCGGCCGGCGAAATTGATTGGATACGCACGAAGTCATGATCAACAACCTGGGTTACCCCGGTTGGTGGTCGGCGAGTTTATCTCAGGCCAAGCGGTACGGGCGTAGGAGGCATTGGAAATGCGGCGTATTGAAGGGGCGCCAAGCGGACGCCGAAGCCGGACTCCGGCGGTCCGGCTAACGCGAGCTTCGAGGTTGACAGATCCTTCGGTTGTGGAGAGTTGAGCGGGTATTTGGCTTGCCGCGATTTGAATTGCGATCGTGAGGCGAGTTCGCACTATGCGACGGCGGGCAGCTTTGAACGAGATCCATGTACTTCGGGCAGCCGCGATCCCGTGGCGCTGCCGGGCTCAGGTTATTGACGATCGTGCCACCTTCGCCAGTTTCTGCTGGTGGGCGACAATGTTACATACTCCTCCGGCTTCAGGCCCAGTCTGCCGCACAGATCCTGAAGCTCCGCCCGAACGATGCGATCAACGATTCAGGCTTCCACGTGCGGGTGTCGGACGGTAATCCAAGAAAGGACCCGTATCGTGCCCCAACTGGTCGCGCCCGATTTTGAGGATCCGGATTTGCTCGGCAATATCCTGCGGAGTTGCGTCGCGGGGGCGATCGAAATGGATGTGCCCGGTGGTGAGCACGCGGAATGCGTATGACCAACTGTAAATATCGTGGTCCGCGACAAGGTCCAGACCACCAGAGACAGAACCGCCGAGAACACAGGCTCCCGTCCGGCGCGCGCCGGAACTCCAGAGCAGGGCGTGTCCTTGAAGGTTGTGGGGTCTTTATCGTCCTCGATTCTGGGATCCGTGCCAAATGGCAGACCATTGCCGCCGACGTCCACGAACTCATGCGGCAGGGGCTTGCCGCTCTCCAGGTCCGGGCGGTTCCGCGACTTGACGGTCTGGAGCCAGCGAATACGGGCGCAGGCGTTCCCACTGCGTTCGGCGATAATCTCCACGCCATGCGTCATGCGCGCGACGCGCGCGGCCCTCTCAGCGCGTGTAAGAAACGGATCCAGCGCACTCAAGCCGTTTTGTAAGATCGATTACAGGACGGGAGCTAACGGCCGTAATGAAATCATCAATCGGAACGTAAATGGAACGGACTTGCGGCGGCCGCGAACGTAGCGAGGCATTGGCAGGCAGGCTTTGATTGGGAGCGCTCTGCCGGACCTCAGCCCATCGGGTGTGGTCGATTCCGTACAGGTGGAGTATCCGGCCCACATTGTGGTGCGGCAGGAGGGGCACGTGTTCGAAGAACAGTGGCATCATCAAGCGCCGGTTCTTCTTCACCGGCGCAGGCAGCCGGCGGCGGGATCCCGCGAGCAAACTTGGCATATCACACAAGCCCGGGCCGGTCAATGCGGTCAATGCCGGGGAACAAGGCACTAGCATTTCATCTAGTTAGTTTCTGTCGCGAAATCCATAAGCCATTGATTACACTAATGTTAGCGGCCAGTCGCGGGCTCCGAGCCTCCTGATACCGTCGGCCGCCGTAACCTTCAGCCTCACCACACCCAGTTGTGGCGGCTTGCGATAAAACAAAATGGGAAGAAAATGTCAGTTGGCACTTGACAGGTTTCTGTTGATTGTTGTTCATCTATATACTTGAGAGTACCGGTTTGTGCGGCCGCCTTTTCATGCCGCCAACCTGGTTCCTTCAGCCCTGGAAAGGTCCAGACGGTCGCGGAGGAATTTCACAAGGATTACGGTTTTTGCGGCAGTGGCGAGAAATTCCGGAAGGGTACTGCGGAGGGCAATGGCCACGACCTGTTCCGAGGGGGCCAGCCCTCCCCGAACCGTACGGATCCAGGAACCAAAGGAAAGCCATACTAACTTCGGTTCCATCGCCGAGAGGATCTGAAGCAGGCCCTGGGCGATGAGTCCGAGTTGGATGTGGCGATGATAGGCCGCGATCTTTCGGCGGACGGCATTGCGGTAGTCCTCGGACTTGTGGTGCAGGTACTGGTTACCGCTGACACGCCGTAGGGGAGTCATGGCCACCATCCAGAAGTGATACGCATAAGCGCCGATGACCCGGATGGCCTGCTTGAAGGACACTTCAATCTTGAATCGCAAGCCATAGAGGCGGATGATCTCGAGGGGAGAGAGGGTCAGGTCGGTGCTCATCAGCAGGATGGCGCCGCGAAGGGGATGGAGCACCACGACGAAGCGGACGAGGATGCCGACAGGGCGCCACAATAGGTCGGCGGTGCGGAAGCGGAGGATCACATTCTTCTCGCCATAGACGGGGCTGGGCGCCTGCTGGAGTTGGGCAGACTGTTTCAACAGCGCGGCAACCTTGATCTTCCTGCCGTACTTCTTCGGCCTGCCGCGACGCCGTCGCCGGTTGGGAGGCGGGAGTGATGCCGGGAAGAAAGCCACGCTGTTGCTCTTGACCCGGGTGACCAGATGGTGGCCTTTGGCGAGCAACCCACGAGCGATCTTGCCGGAGGCATAGTACGCATCGGCCACGAAGTAGCAGGGCTCTTTCAGGCGGAGCGAATCGAGCAGCAGGATCATCTTGTCGAGGAGGGTCCGGTGGTCGCGGTTGGAAAAGACCGTGCCTTCGTGGATGCGACAAGCCAAAGGCAAGGCGAATACGCTGGACAAGGCTTGGGCGAGCACGGCGACCGCCTGGCAGGAGTGGCCGAAGATGAACTCCGGCTTGTTGTTGGAGTCCGATTCTTGATGGAGTTTTTTGACTCCCGGCATTTTGCGTCCGGCCTTGGCGACCTTGATGCCGTCGGCGACGAGGACGGGCCTGCCGTTGACGCGTAGGATGCCGGGGTGGACGCGGAAGACCAGAGTGCACCAGGCAAGGGTGAGCTTGTTCAGATCCAGGGCTTGGCTATGGAAGAAGTCCAGGAGTCGGTCGTAGCAGGCCGGCTCCAATCCCAGGGCGCGCACGATACTGGTGACGCCCAGTAGATCCTTGCGAACGGTGAAACCGGCCAGGCAGAGCGCCATCCCGAGGAAGGTTCGGGTCCGGGCGCAGGCGGACCGCAAACCGCACACCAAATTCCACCAGTGACTCCAGAGCATGAGCGGCCTCCTGGCCGGGTGGTGCGAAGCATCGGCATTTATGGCTTGACGATAAGCCGCTGTATAGTATAGCATATCTATGCTATACTATCGATGTAAAAGGAGGCATCATGAGCCAGAAACGGATTCAGCAGATCGAGCGAAGGATTGATCGCATCAAGACGGCGCTATTGGAGATCGGGCCGATGCGCCCGGGCTCACTGACCCGTCAGTACAAGGATCCCCAACACCACGCCGGAGCCTATTGGCAGATCAGCTATACGCGTCGGATGAAGAGCCGCACCGAGTACGTCCGCCGGGAATGGGTGAAGGATCTCCGCCGCCAAATCGCGAGTCACAAGCGGTTCAAGAATCTGGTCGAACAGTTGATCGACCTGAGTATCGAGCACTCACGACTGACCATGCAGGTTGCCGAGCCCAAGGCTACCTAACGCGTGCGAACTCGGTACTCTCAAGTATATAGATAAATCAAGAAACAGCTCTCACTTTGCAGCGCGTCGCTGATTTCCTGGAGGAGCATACGCCTCTTATCGAGCTCGTGCGCAAGGATCTGGAACGTGGTCTGAAAAAGCCCCACGCTGGGCGCCACGGCATTACCCCCGCGCAGACCCTGCGCTCGCTGGTTCTCATGCGCGTCAAGAATTGGGATTACCGCGATCTGCGCGAGCGTATCAACGATGGCTTTACTTTGCGCGCCTTTACCCTGTTCGACAGTCACTCCGTTCCCCTGCACGATGCTTTCAACCGCGCTTTCAACCGGATCACCCCAGCCACACTGGCGGCCGTCAACCAACTCGTAGTGCAGGCAGCCGTGGAACTCGACCTGGAAGACGGCAAGCAACTCCGCGTCGATACCACGGTCGTCGAAACCAATATCCATTACCCCACCGACGCCGCCTTATTGTGGGACAGCGTGCGCGCCATCACGCGTCTGGTCGACTCTCTGGATGAGAAACTGCCCCGGGGAGTAAAAGGTTTTGTCCATCGCACGCGCAGCGCCCGCCGCCGCATGCAAGCGATCCAACGCATGACGGCCCGGCAGCGGGAACAGCAGCAAACTCCCAAGTATCGCCAACTCATCCGGATCGCCGAGCAAGTGGTCAGACAGGCCAAGCAAGTGATCGCCGCCGCCAAGCGCGTCCGCAGGGTTGATGTGATCATCCGCGCGGTGATTGACGAAATCTGTCAGGAGATCACCTCTTTCTGTAAATTGGGCGAGCGTCTCATCGACCAGACGCGCCGCCGGGTGCTACAAGGAGAGACGGTTCCCAGCGAAGAGAAGATCTATTCGATCTTCGAACCCCACACCGATCTGATCAAGCGGGGCAAGACACTGAAGCCCGCAGAATTCGGCCACAAGGTTTTCCTGGCCGAGAGTTCTCATGGCTTGATTACTACAGCGAGAGGGGCCGACGGTTGGATCGAGGCAGCAGCCGGCGCCAATTCAGCCATGGCGGCGGCCGCAGACGAACCCGAGGCGGTCGCGGTGGGCGACACAGGAGCGGCGAGCACCGCGGGTGCTGCGGCGCCTGACGATACAGGGCGGCCGGCGGGAGCGACGAATTTGGCGCGGTCGAGGGTCACGCTCCCGTCTACGTAGGCAATCATAGACGTGCCAGCGTCCAGTACCTGGTCCTTGCCGTGCTTCACGCCCATGAAGACTACAGCTTTGCCAACGTTTCCCGCGATCGTTGCGGCCGCCTTGAGGTCGACTGCGAATCATGCTCCATGCGGAGCCCCACTTCGGAGCCGTCAGTGAGCCGCAATCGGCGCAGCAACACCTCGACCTTACCGGGAATATTGCCGCGCTTTGCGCGCCTGGCCTCCGAAACCACTCCTTCGGCGATGGCTCCGACCGGGGCGATCACGACGTCGCCGACCTTCACCTCACGCGCCACTTCTAATTCGACCGTCTGTCCCTCCGCAGTTTGTAGCGGAAGACAAGGCGCTACGAAGCCGGAGATTCACGAGCGTGCCGTCGGCGAGCATGAGCGGTGGGGGCGCAGGCAGTCGCGGGGCATCTGCTTTGCGCAGCATCGCCTGAATCACCTTCTCAGAAACTCCGAGTTGCGTAGGGCGATCATTTCGTCGACGCCCAGAGAATATTTTCCCGGCTCGTGCTCAACGGAGGTCAGGATCACCTCCTCGCTCAACCCAGCACGCAGCATTTTGACGATGGAGTCGTTGGTCAGCGCTTGCTGATCGACGCTGCCGGTCTGGGCTGCCACGAAAGGCTGCCCTGCGGCAAGCAGAAGAATAGAGAGAGTGAGCCGGAGCGCGTTCAGGAACGATTTCCGCCGCGCGAATGGCAAGGAGCCGGAGCACAGTAGCGCGTCGCCCATATACTGGGTGTGGCTCTCATACTGGACATTGACATGACGGTCAAGCCGCGCGGACAGACTTTCGTAGCGGGCGAAGAGTTAGAGCAATTGCAGGGCCCCATCGATCACTCAGGGCGAGGGCGCGTAACTGCACGATGTGCTGACCCGTCTCCTCCTTCCACCGTGCGCCGCAGCGCTTCATGCGGGTTTCGAAGAGACTCTTGCAGGTTGCCTCGAGGTTGCCAGTGCCAAGCGCCAAGCCTAGTCGGCGCGCCCGAGCGTAGTTCATACGATCGGCGTCGGCGCTGTGACTTTGGAGATAGGTGATGGCCGCATGGACGGGGTGATCCGTGCCGACACCCTCATCCCTGCCCGAGGCGGTCAACTCCTCCAGAATGCCGCTTGCCGCACTCGCGCGGTTCAGCAGGCTCATCTTCCATCGCCGGAGCTTTTCGTCGGCCCCCGTGGCATCCTCGATGGCGCGGGCGGCGGCCCCAAGCTTCTCCATGAGGTGGTGCAGATCCACCAGGCGGTAGAGATCGTTACCGAACTTGGCGACGAAGCCCTCGTCTAACACATTCCACATCTCCGGAGCCCCGTCGCAGAGTAGCTCAATCTTCAAATCCGGTTTCTTGCTGCGCAGCGTCGCGACATCGGCAACCAGACGGTCGCGCAAACCGGTGAGATCTCCCTCCGGCATGCATCCATAGCGAATCGTGTGCCGTCCCACTCCGTTTGCATCGTGCAGCGTCACCGTACCGCAATAGGCCATGCGAAAGTTCCGTTCCACCGGCTTCTTCGGCGCGCCCTTTTTCGGCCGCCCCGCCGGCCGCCGCCGCGGTTCCTCCATCGGCACACTGACCCGATCCAGAGACACACTAATCGAGCCGGCCTCCTCCGGCACCTCCACGGCATCGATCAGGGCGTCTTCCATGTCCTGGTGATCCGCAACGGCCAGAGCCCCGACCAGGTGGGCCACCCGCTCGAAACTGGCGCGCGAATACGGTAGCCGGCCAAACTCGCGCGCGCTCGCTTCCGCTTCCCGCGACGGGCCTTGCTGCACCGCATGGGCCATCGCCCGCGCCGCCTGGGGCAGCCAGCCGTCCTCCACCACGCCGGCCCGCAGGCGCACCGCATCCACTACCCGGCCGCCCGGTTGCCCCCCACGCTCGCCCGACTGACGGTACCACGATCTCTCGACGGAGACTGAACCCACCATCGTGTGGTAGGGCGCCTCGCACCGTCCCACCCGCGTGTAGCGCACCCCTCCGATGATCACCGCAGGAAGGTCCATGTCCAAGCTCTGTAGAATGGCGCGCTGGCCGGCCAACTCCGTGCGTCCCGCACTTTCTGCCATCGCCTGTTCCATTTCCGCATAATCCACCGCTTTCCCGCCCCCGAGGCGGGACACCGTCCGCTGCAGGGCCGCCAGATGCTCCACCATCGCCTTTCCCACTTCCGCAAACTCCTCCGGAACCTCAATCACCATCTTGGGCATCACACCTCCTGACATTAGGCCAAGCTTGGCATTCTGTTCTAGCACATTCATGTCGATTTGTCCAGGATGAGAGCCACACGCCATATACTTATCTTGAGAGTACCGATTTATGAGGGGCGGACTCTCATGCTGCCAAGCTGGTTCCTTCAGCTCTGGACAGGTCGAGGCGGTCGCGGAGGAATTTCACAAGGATTACGGTTTTTGCGGCAGTTGCGAGAAATTCCGGAAAGGTATGGCGGAGGGCAATGGCGACGACCTGTTCGGAAGGGGCGAGTCCTGGCCGAATGGTTCGGATCCAGGAGCCGAATGACTGCCATACCAGATTGGGCTTGGTCGCGGAGAGGATCTGAAGCAGGCCCTGGGCGATGAGTCCGAGTTGGATGTGGCGATGATAGGCCGCGATCTTTCGGCGGACGGCATTGCGGTAGTCCGCGGACTTGCGGTGCAGATACTGGTTGCCGCTCACGCGGCGTAGTGGTGTCATGGCCGCCATCCAGAAGTGATAGGCATACGCGCCGATGACGCGGAGGGCCTGCTTGAAAGACACTTCGATTTTGAATCGCAGGCCATAGATGCGGATGATGTCCAGTGGGGACAGGGTGAGGTCGGTGCACATCAGCAGGATGGCGCCGCGCAGAGGATGGAGCACCACGACGAAGCGGACGAGGATGCCGACGGGGCGCCACAATAAGTCGGCGGCCCGGAACCTGAGGATCACACCCTTCTCGCCATAGACGGGGCTGGGCGCCTCCTGGAGTTGGCCGGTCTGCTTCAGCAGCGCAGCGACCTTGATCTTCTTCCCATACTTTGCAGGCCTGCCCTTGGGCCGCGGCCGGTGCGGCGGTGGGGGTGTGGCCGGGAAGAAAGCCACGCTGTTGCTTTTGACCCGCGTGACCAGGTGGTTTCCGTGGGCCAGTAACCCGCGAACGATGTTACCGGTGGCGTAGTAGGCGTCGGCCACGAAGTAGAACGGCTCCTTGATTTCCAGTGAGTCGATCAGCAGGATCATCTTGTCCAGCAGGGTTCTGTGGTCGCGGTTGGAAAAGACCGTACCCTCGTGGATGCGACAGGCCAAAGGCAAGGCGAATACGCTGGACAAGGCTTGGGTGAGTACGGCGACGGCCTGGCAGGAGTGGCCGAAGATGAACTCCGGCTTGGTGTTGGACTCGGATAGTTGATGGAGTTTCTTGACTCCGGGCATCTTGCGTCCGGCCTTGGCGACCTTGATGCCGTCGCCGGCGAGGACGGGCCTGCCGTTCACACGTAGGATGCCGGGGTGGGTGCGGAAGACCAAGGCGCACCAGGCGCGGGTGAGCTTGTTCAGATTCAGGGCCGGGCTGTGGAAGAAGTCCAGGAGCCGGTCGTAGCAGGCGGGCTCCAATCCCAGGGCACGTACGATGCTGGTGACCCCCAGCAGATCCTTGCGGGTAGCCATTCCCGCAAGACAGAGCGCCATCCACAGGAAGGTTCGGGTCCGGGCGCAGGCGGACCGCAAACCGCACACCAGAATCCACCAGTGGTTCCAGAGCAAGAGCGGCCTCCTGGCCGGGCGGTTCGATGTTTCGGTATTCGGGGCTTGACGACTGCCGCGGGCATAGTATAGCATATATATGCTATACTATCAACGCAAAAGGAGGACTCATGAGCCAAACACGAATTCAGCAGATCGAGCGGAGGATTGATCGGATCAAGAGGGCGCTACTGGAAATCGGCCCGATGCGCCCGGGTTCGCTGACCCGCCAGTACAAGGACCCCCAACACCACACCGGAGCCTACTGGCAGATCAGCTATACCCGTCGGATGAAGAGCCGCACCGAGTACGTCCGCCGGGAATGGGTGAAGGAGATTCGCCGCCAGACCGTGACCCACAAGCGGTTCAAACGTCTGGTTGAACAGTGGATCGACCTCAGTATCGAGCACTCATGGCTAACCATGCAGGTTACGGAACCAAAGGCTACCTGACGCGCCGGAACTCGGTACTCTCAAGATACTTATCTCCCGGTCGGAAAATCTGAATCTATGTCTTTGCCCTTATAACACTTCGTGCTTGGCTCGTCAACCGGGGCACCTGACTGACTTGACTGACCTGACTGACCGGGGCACCTGACTGCCCGGGAATAAGGCTTGAGTGCCTGACCAGCGTCAATCTCAGGTGGTAGCGCGCCACCTGGGCTGAGATGGCTTGGCGGACACGGATGATGACGCAAAGGCCGTATCTCGCAGCCTTCGGGCTCGATACCGGAGATTTCATCCGGCTGACACTCCGTTCCTGTTCCATGTGTGTGGGCGGGAAGTGGCCGGGCTGTCCGGCCCGGCCTCGCTTTGAGCGAAGCGCATTGGTGCCAGATCGAAAGTCGCAGCCGGTTGTCTATCCGGTCGGATGGGTCTCTCGCCGAACAGATAGGCTCCAGCCTGGCACGCTATCCACAAACCCCTCCGTTTCAATCGACTCTACGGACCAGAAAAAGGCAGGTGACCTGCCCTCGCCAGTCCCGTGTGAAATGACATGCAAAGCAGACACAACGTCCTGCGCGCCGCTCTCCTGTTGGGGTTTGCTACATCTCCGGCAGTGTATGGCCAGTCGCACGAACTGGGCATTCTGGCAGGCGCCACCAATCCCAGCGCGCAGGTGGACATACTTTCGGCGGTGTCGGTTTCGGCCGGCACGAGCGTTTCCGTGCAGGTCGATTACGCGTACCGGTTGAAGTCGACGCCCGGGGGGAAGCTCTACCTGGAATTTCCGGCGACGCGCGTCGCCAAGGCATCCGTCGGCATCCAGTGGAACCGTGTGGCCGCCGGACAAAGCAAATTCTTCTTCACGCCAGGCGTGCGGTACCGGTTCCTACCCGCCTCGCGCGTCTCGCCGTACGTGGCCGGCGGATTCGGGTTCGGTTGGTTTGACAAGACGAACATCGTGATCAGTCCTCCCATTCTGGTGGAGGTGGCGGATGGTATGAGGCCCGCTTTCGGCTTCGGCGGCGGCGCCGCGCTTCGTATCTATCGCGGCCTCTCGTTCCGGGCCGAGGTGCGCGACTTCGTGGGCTGTGGCGCAGGCACCGAGCGCAACCACGTCGTTTACCAGAGAGGATTCGGGGTACGGTTCTAGGGCTGGGTGGCCGGTGGCCGGAAGGCGCTGCTATAGTATCACCAGTGAGGGGTATCCTATCATGCGATTGATGCGATTCGTTTTGACTGCGTCTATTGTGACGTTCACCGCCGCGGCGGCCTCCCACGGGTGGTTGATCGTTGCCAATAAGGGGGACCAGACCGTTGGGATCATCGACCCGGCAACCGGGCGGGAAGTGGCAACCGTGCCGGAGGGCGGCACCACAGCCCACGAGTTGATCGCATCGCCCGACGGCCGCCTGGCCTTTGCCCCGATTTACGGAAATTCGGGTGTCGGCAAGCCTGGCACCGACGGTACGAAGCTGGTGGTAATCGATCTGGCCGCGCGCAAAGTAACCGGCGAACTGGATTTCAGCCATGGGGTGCGCCCGCATTGCCCCCTGTTCGGCCCGAAGGACGGCCTGCTGTACGTGACAACGGAACTGGATCAATCCGTTTCCGTGATCGACCCGAAAACGCTGAAACTGGTCGGCTCCATACCCACGGGCCAGAAGGAATCGCACATGCTTGCGATCACACACGACGGCCGGCGTGGCTATACAGCCAACGTTGGGCCGGGGACCGTTTCCGTACTGGACCTGGAGGCGCGGAAGACGTTGGCCGTGATTCCCATTTCGGGCGAGACGCAACGCATTTCGCTGGCGGCCGACGACAGCATGGCATTCACCTCCGATCAGACCAAGCCGCAACTGGCCGTGATCGACACCGCTACGAATAAGGTGAAGGCATGGGTGCCACTGCCGGCGCCCGGCTATGGGACGGCTGCCACCGCCGACGGCCGCTGGCTGCTGGTCGCTGTACCGGCCGCCAACAAGGTAGCCGTAGTCGATTTGCGTGCGATGAAGGTTGCGACCACTGTGGATGTGCCGAAAGCGCCGCAGGAAGTGTTGATCCGGCCGGATCAGCGGGTAGCCTACGTTTCCTGCGACTCCAGCCACCAGGTGGCCGTCATCGACATCGGCGATTGGAAGGCGCAAACGCCGATCGCGGCGGGCAAAGGCGTGGATGGCCTCGCCTGGGCCGCCGCCACGCGCTAGTTACTTTCTGGCGCAAAAATCATTTTGGCAGAAAACCGCCGCCTGTTCGGTATCGCAGGAAACCCTGAAGACGAAAGGCCCCCGACGGGATATGTCCGTCGGGGGCCTTGGAAAAGAGATATTCAGAAGGGAAAAGCTAATGTGCCAGCGCTCTACCGATGTTGATCAGATTGTCGGCGATGACGCCGACGGCCAGTGCGAACTGCACTGGACTACAAATCGCATTTGGGCTGGGCCGAGATCTGCCATCCTTTCCATCCGCTCCGGGGTCAGCGCTCCCAAGTCTTGAAGGAACGCCGAACAGCGGGCATTGACACCTTTCTACTCCGTGATCCGGATCACGGCACGTTCAGCATTGCGCGCGAGTGGACAGACCGGGCCGATCCTTCTCCGTACGGTGCGCTGGGTTTGCCGCCGCGGCGGTTCGACGCTGACTCGTTTTTCGAACTGGCGACCCTGCTCGAGCAGCTGACCAAACCAGAACAAAAGGGTTGAAAAAATGTGTTTACTGGAGGTATTATCAGACCAGTTATACACGTGGTCTGATGAAAATCGAAAACGAGCCTCTTGTCAGCCTGAGAAGGCGCCGCCAAGCGCTTTTGCGCCAGTTGCCGCCGCTCAAGGGAGTCCTGCGTGGCTCGCTTATCGAGCGTTACAAACGCTGCGGCAAGCCAGGGCGCAAGTGCGCCGAAGGTCCCGGCCATGGCCCCAAGTATTATCTTTCGGTGCGCCGCTCGGGCGTGCGGCCACAGATGGATTATGTGCCGCAGGAATCTCACGCCCAGGTTGCCGAATTTATCGCCAACTATCACCGGGCCCGCGAAATCTTGGAGGCGATTTCGGAGATCAACCGCGAACTCCTGCGCCGCCGGGAGGCGCTCTAAGAGGCCGCTATGGGCGAACTCTCCGCCCTTCGTCCAGCGATCGATGCTGGGTTGGTCGGCGTGCTTCTCGCCAATATGGTCGAAGCCTGGCTGGTTGGCAACCTGGACCGTGTGACCAGTGTGGAGGCAGCCAATGAACTCCAAGATCACGGAACAACACCGGAGCAGACCGGCCTACATCTATATCCGCCAATCCACGCCGGGTCAGGTGCTGCACCATCAGGAGAGCACGGAGCGCCACTATGCGCTGCGCGGGATGGCGCTGGAACTGGGTTGGAGCGAATCGGCGATCCGCACGCTCGATCGGGACCTGGGAATGACGGGCACCGAGATGACCAGGCAGGAGGACTTCAAGACTCTGGTCGCGGATGTGTCGATGGGGCCAGTGGGCGCGGTGTTTGCGCTGGAAGTTTCGCGGCTGGCGCGCTCGAATCTGGACTGGCATCGGCTGCTGGAATTGTGCGTACTCACGGCGACGCTGATGATCGACGAAGTGGTTGCTACGATCCATCGGATTTCAACGACGGCCTCTTGTTCGGGTTGAAGGGGACTATGGCCCAAGCCGAGCTGCATTTTCTGCACGCGCGCCTCCAGGGCGGTAAGCTCAACAAAGCGAAAAAGGGCGAGCTACGTTTCCCGCTTCCGGTCGGCTATTGCTATGACGAGCAAGGTCGCATCGTTCCGGATGCCGACGCCGAAGTGCGGGGCGCAGTGGAAATGGTGTTTCGTCTGTTTCGCGAAACGGGCAGCGCCTACGCGGTCGTGCACCGTTTCACAGAACGGGGATTACGATTCCCCAAGCGAGCCTACGGCGGAGCGTGGGATGGCAAGATTATCTGGGGTCGGCTGAGCCACAGCCGCGTGTTGGGGGTTCTGAAGAATCCATCCTATTCGGGCATCTATGTCTTCGGCCGTTACCAGTATCGTGTAATGCCCCGCAGTCGTCGCCCTCGGCATTCTCACGATAATCTCAGGCTGGTTTCTCGGATTCCCGGCGGCGTGGCGTGCCGAAGCTGTCGTTAGATGATGTGGGGTGGGATAGGATACTTGCCTGTATAGGCGACGGCGGTATCCCGACCGCTAGAGGGACCAGGAAGGCGGGATTTGGAGCGCCCGGCAAAAACAGCCGGGCGATCTTCGCGTTTTATAGCCCAAGGCCTCCGCTCGGGAGCCTCACCAAAGAAATGGGCTGACTGTAAGGACCTCTGAGCGGCACGGGGGCAGAAACCAGAAACCCTCCAGCCGGGATGAAGTGTGCCGGAGGGTTTCTATAAGCCGATTTCTTCGGAGCCAGCTCCGTCGCATCGGCCTTGGGCATCCGCCCGGGCGCGACCCCGTGCGGACAGTCGAGAAAAGAATCGCTACGCGCGCGAGCGGTAGTGGCCATCGCCGGCGACAATCGAGCCTTGCTGGCAGGCCTCGGTAATCGCCAGTTGCGCAGTGCGTTTGGAACACTCGGTGAGCGTCATGATCTGCTCGCGCAGTTGGTTGTAGCGCGCTTCGCCGCCGAGGTCCGCCAGAGCCTGGGGGATGTCGGCTGCTTCCACCTTGCGACGCGCGGAAGCAGTTGTCGGCGGCTGGCCGGCCGGAGAGAACCACAACGTATCGGGATCGAGATCGAGCAGGCGTGGCGGTTGCGGAGCGGCGTAGCGGAACTGAAAACGCAGCTCGACAGTGTGGCACTGCGGAGAGGGCCTGGTCAGTAACAAGTAGCTGTCGCCCACGGCATGCAGGGCGCTGGAACCGCGGAAGGCGCTGCCGATCTCGTAACGACCGATGGATTTGCGCACGTGGTGCACCACGATCAACGCGGCGCGCGAAGCTTCGCGCAGGCGTAGCAGGCTCTGGCACAAAGCGGCCATGGCGCGGGTGTCGTTCTCATCCTGATCGTGGGTGGAGTAGAGCGGGTCCAGAACGATGATCTCGGCACCGGCGGCACGAGCGGCGGAGAGGAAGTGATTCAGGCCCTGGGGCGCATTGAGCAGATGGCCGGTGGCGCGCGTATCTACGAACAGGTTCTGGGCGGCGGCATTTCCCAGGATGCGCCGCATGGTGGCCAGGCGGCCGACGAACTGAGGGACGGGCAGTTCGAACGGGCAGACCAGCACACGGCGCGGAGCGGGGATGGGGAAGCCGGTGCGATCCGAGCCAGCCGCCAGCGACAGCGCGAGGTTGGCAACCAGCAGCGATTTGCCTACCTTCGGCTCTCCGCCCACGAACAGGATTCCTTGCGGGGGCAACAGTCCGGGTTCCACCAGGCAGGGCGGCGCGGTGGGCGGCTGTTGCTCCCACAGTTGGGCCAGCGACAGGACGCTGGGCTCGGCATTCTTCTGGCTTGCGGAGGCGCTCATAGCAGCGCCTCGGTGGTGGCGTCCAGCAGAATCGCTTCATTCACCACGGCGGCTTTGCGCGCGGCGGCCACGCGCAGGGCGGTCATGGCCAGTTTGTTCACCTTGCGCGGGATGCCTTTGGTGGCTTGGTACAGAGCCTGGCGGGCGGTGTCGTCGAACAACGTCTGTGAGACACCGGCGGCTTTGAGTTGATGCGTGAGGTAGGCATCCAGTTCTTCGCGGGAGAGTCCTTCCAGGTGATACTGCACGGCGATGCGCTGGCGCAAGGGCTCGTGCATCTGCAGCGACAGCGTGCGGCGTAGCAGGGGTTGGCCGAGCAGCAGCAAAGTCAGGTAATGCGAGGAATCCATAGCGAAGTTCAGCAGCAGCGGGAGTTGTTCGAGGGCGGCATGCGGCAACAGTTGGGCTTCGTCACAGATGAGAATGGGTTTCTTGCTCTGATTGAGGCGCACGATGGCTTCCGAGATCTGGCGCACCAGGTCGCCCCGGTAGTGCGCCGGGACCAGGTCCAGCTCCAGCGCGAGTTGCCGCAGCAGGTCGAGAGCCGACCCGCAGGTCCAGTGGAGATACAGGATCTTATAGAGATTGGGATTGAGGCCGGCGGTGAAGGTGCGCGCCGCGGTGGATTTGCCGGCGCCCACTTCGCCGGTGAGCAGACCGGCGCCGTGATGATCGACCAGGAACTGAAGCCGCGCCTTCACCTGGGTCCAGGACTGCGAAGCAAACAACTGCTTGGCATCGGGGCTGTCGCCGAAGGGAGGTTTCTTGAAGCCGAAGAAGGTCTCTACCGGCGCCGATGTCCGGGCCGGATATGGATACCAAATGTCGTCCCGCCAATTCGAGGTTGCCGACACCTGTGTGTTCGACCGGCCGCCAGCGGGCCGAATGTGGTTTGAAGGCGTGATTCGGGATCACCTCGATATCGGCCGTCCCGATCAGATCGCCTTGATCTTTCATCGACGGGTTAGCTCGCGCACTCCCGGGACGTTTTGTACCCGAGTCATCAGCCGGGGTGTAGATCCCACGCTGTGCTGTTATTACAAGTCTTCGCGGGTGAAGCAGTATTTCAAAGAGGGGCGGGCGCTGCGCACCGAAACGGTCATCTGCAATCCGGATGATTTCGGCATCGGTCGCCGCGTCTGTGCGCAGAACTGGAAGGCCCTTCGGGCTGTTGGCGAATCGGCTAACCGGTGTTTGTGTGACGCCGAAGCGGCAGACGCGCAGCCTGCTCCCGACGTGGCCACCTTTTGTCAGGTGATTTGCTGACGCCAGCGCGATGTAGTCTCCGGATTTCTGCAGTATGTAGGGCCGCAGTTGCCGGTCGGCCCAGTCGCTTGCCGTTCTGTCGGGCGTGGGCCAAGCCGGCGCGTACCCGTTCCCGTAGAATCTCCCGTTCGAACGCGGCGAAAACCGCCAGTAACGCCGCCCTCGCGCGACCGGCTGGTGTCGTCAGATCCAGTGCCTCGTTCAGGGACACGAAGCCGACTCCGAGATGCTCCAGTTCCTGAAGCGGGGAGAGCCGGTCTGTTACCGATCTTCCCCAGCGGTCCAGCCGCCAGACCAGGACCACATCGATCTCCCGGCGGCGCGCAGCCTCCAGCCACTTCTCTCGCAGTTGCCTTTGTGATGCGCCGGAACCGATTTCCTTCACCTGCAAGGCGATCGACCAGCCGCGCCGAGCAGCGTAGTCCCTCAGGGCGCGAATCTGCAATGGGATGGTCTGTTGGTCACTGGTGGACAGGCGGGCGTACAGGCCGGCACGGAACATTTTCGACGGTTTCCGTCGCTGGCCAAAAACGTCATTGGATTTTGCATCTTGAAAGGCCCGTTTGGCGGCCCTTTCGGAGTGTCACCCAACCATGGCCGCCGACGATCCTTTTCGGCCAGGCAGGACTCATGATATTACGCCGCAGCAGGCGTCGCCAGCCGTGCCACCGTGTCACGGTAGTTCCACGGCATCCATTCCGACGGGGCTTGCTTCAGCTCTTCGGCGTGCCGCTGCAACTCGGTCAGATAGTGAAAAGGATTAACACCATTGGTAGTTGATAAGCGGCTCCCGCGCGTTCAGTTCGGCGGCGGGTGGGCTTGGGTGGGAGCGTGGTGGCTTATCGGCTGGAACAGATTCGGTAAGGTGCCGATGATGGAGCAGTCCCGTTTCTTGGCTGCAGTTTGAATGACGGTGGTGAACCCCGCGAAGGCCTCCGCACCACGCTCATTCTTGGAACCATGAGAAAGCTTGCGCACAATCACCGCCGGTCGCAGCGCCCGCTCCCCACGGTTGTTGGTTGGTTCGATCGCCGGATCGTGCAGGAACAGCAGCACCCTCCCTCGATCATGCTGCAGACCGATTCCGTCCAGCAACCGTTGGTTGTCCTCGTCCTTCAGAAAACGAGGACGCAGGTGGGTCGTGAGTTCTTCCTCCATCCGTTCGACCTCGGCCTGGAACTTCTTGGCCTTGCCGGCCCGTTGGTCGCGCCACAGTTGGCGGGCTTCTCGCAGGATGCTCTTTAGTTTCAGACCAAAGCTGCGGGCGCGTCCAGTCTTGTGCTCCAGCACCTCATTAATATTCTCCTTGAGGTGATCCAAGCATTTCTGCTGCTTGACGCCCAGCAACTCCTCGGCATCGTAACTCTTGCCCCGGTCGGTGACCATCCCTCCCGCATAGTCGGCGGGAATCAGTTCCCGGACCTCTTCGTTGCGATGCCGGCGGCGAATCTGAAACACCGTGGTTTGGTCCGTATCGAAGGTCATCAAGTGGGCCGATTCCCCGCGAATCCGCCAGCCTGTGTCATCGGTGTAGACCGCTGGCGCCGTGGCCGCGCTGGTGCGGAGTTCCTGGTAGGCATTCCCTACCACCCCCTCCGCCTTCTTCAACGCGTCCTGGGTCAGCGCGCTCTGCGTCACTTCGACTCCGCTGAACTCCCGCAGTATCGCGGGCAACTTGCGCACCGGCACGCCCATGCCGTAAGGCACCGTATGCGCCGCAGCCTTGACGCGTGGCCCTACGCTTGTCGCCCGCCTCCCGCGCCAGGCGCAGAATCCGCATGCCCGTGTCGTCGTTATGCATCACACCGCCCTGCGCCGCTTGCCGGATCTGTTCCTCCTAAACCGCCCGCAACAGTTGCGCGGCCGCCGCCACGAGTTCCCATTGCGTGGCGGACGCCAAGGGCATTCCCAGTTGCCCTTGCAGCCTCTCCAGCCGCTTGAATGGCACTCCCGTCCCATACTTCAACAGCGCAATCATCGCCACCGCCGCTACGTCGTACTTCGTCTCACCCGCTGCCACCGGTTCCCCGGCGGTGAAAATCTGCTGACAGGCATTGCACCGCAGTCGCCCTTTCTCGAAGACGGTGGCTTCCAGCGGTGGCCGCCCCACGAACCGCACCAACATCACCGCTTCCTGACCATAGACTTTTCCTTGGCCGCATTCCGGGCACCGGTCTCCGGACTGGAGCGTGGCGTGCGTGATCGGAACCCGCTGGGCACCGGTAAAGGCCGATACGGGATGGCGTCCATGGCCGGCAGGAACTGATTGCCCAGCACCCGCCTTTTCTGGCGAATCCGCCGGCAAGACCTTGTTGGTCTTCTCCGTGGTCCGGCTGCGGAGTAATCTCTCTGCAATGGTATGGACTGCGGTCTTGAGTTTCTGCGCTTCCGGTCCGCTCAACGGCGCACGCGTAGCGCGATCGATCATCGCGTCCAGTTCGTCCAGGTTCACTTCGATCCGCGGGCGACTCATGACTGGCTCAATAACTCCCGAAACTGCGGCGTTAGCGGCAAACCGAGGATTTCCTTGATCGGGCGGTTCGGTTTATTGGTATGGTCATCTTTGCCGCGCCCGGTCGTGATCCCCAGTAGTCGCCAGTTCGCCGCACGGTAACAGGTTCCATGAAAACGGCCGGGGTCGATGAACGTTTCTGCAAAGTAGATCGGATGCCCGTACAACCGTTGCCAGTCCTCGGACAGCGTCTTGGTCACTTTCCCCAGAATGTGCGACGCCAGATGGGGCACACGCACCCACGGCAGGATCAGAAAGCGCGTGTTGTAGGCGATGAAACGGATGTTGCGCCGCCGCGCCTGAGCGCTCCAGCCGATGTAATGGTCCCGGCTGCCCAGATGGCGCGGCGCTGAACTCCATGCCAGACAGGCAATGGGTCGCCCCTGCGCCCAAGCCAGATATTTCAGGTGCTCACCGACGGGTTGCTCATAGCTGAGGTAGTGATAGTGCTCCATCAGGCTGTTGAATAGTGGCTCATCGGCGGTACGCCGCACCGCCTGGATCTCGACTGGCTGCAAGGCCGCCAGCGGCATCGCCAACGGTGTGGTGTCGATCAGGATCGCTTCCGGCCGCCGTCGCTCAGTTCGGCATTGGCCGCGAATCTGCCAACGTACCGGCGGCAACTCGATCTGTCCGGCCCGCTCCAGCATCAGCAGAAGACCGCGGCAGACCACGTCGCGCAAGGCACCGTTGGCCTGCTTCCAGCCCAGCACTTCGCAGATTTGCCGGGACAGCTTCCAACGGCTGCTCTTCGGATGTGCACCAATGAACTCTCGCAGAAACGCCACCTGCTAGCTGGTGATCTCCTGCCCGCGGTAGCGCCACGCTTCCCCCATGGCCACAGCATGCCAGAGAAAAAAACAGAACGTAAGTATTTTGTTTTATTTTCCAGCTCACTTTGCGCCACACCGGTGCGGCGGCCGTCTCCGGATTTCCGGCTGCCAACGGGAGCTGTGCCTGATGCGCCTGGAGCACCCGTGATGGCTCTTTGCCGCTCGGCCACCACACAAAACGTCCTTTCGACAGCCGTTTCTGCGCCAGCCAGAATCCCTGCCCGTCGTAGACCAGAATCCGGATCGAGGTCCCGCGCCGGCTGCGGAAAACAAACAAACTGCCGGAGAAGGGGTCGGACTGGAGTTTCTCCTGGCACAGCCGGGCCAGCGAGTCGATGCCCTTTCTCCCGTCCACCGCCTCGAGCGCCACCAGGATGCGCATCTGCGGCGTGATCTGAATCACGCCGACTCCCACAGCACCCGGCTGAGTCCTGCCAGGTCCGCTCCCGTAGCCCCTTTCCACTGAATCCGCATCTTGCCACGCGGACCTTCCAACTCAATCACGCACTCCGACGGACCGGTTGCCGACGGTGGCATCAGTTCCAAAAACGTTGTTGGCGGCGCGGCCAGCCGCCTGTTGCCAGCAGCAGCTTCCGCCAGCCGCTTGAGCTTGCCGTATTCCAAGTGCAAAATCTTGGCGGTGCGGAAGACTCCGTGTTCCCGAGCTGCTTCCGCCGCCGAAGCCCACAATCTCTCTGGAATCGGCAACCGGCCCCGGTGTGAACCTCGCCAGCGTTCGAAGCGACGGGAAATCTCTCCCATACCGGCCGGAACTTCGCCTTGCGCTTTGGTGGCCATTGTCGGTCCTCCTTGCCCCTGTCGAGCATTACGACCGACGTTATCAGATAATGTTGACGGAAGTCTGCCAAATAATTCTGAAAGTGACACCAATTCCGGCGTAGCCTTGGGCCGGATACCGATGGAGGAAAGGAAGAATGTCAACGCTGGCGGCCGCACGCACGACGAACTGGAACTGGCGTTGATTCTGCCCGGATTCCATGCGCCCTCCCGCTCGTCGTAGTTGCACGAGCCTATGGAGGCGCAGCGGAACTTCAGAAAGTCGAATATCTCGGATGCCGGATCACGGGCAGACTTCACCAGGGCCGCCGCGCCGGGGTGTCGGGCCGCTGCAGGTTGGAGCGGCACAATGCGTAACAGGGCCGGCAAAAAGGCGGAAAGTGCCTCGCGATGATGCTCCTGGTTAGCCAACTTTGGTCGCATGATCGCGACGGGCGCTGTGCCGGTGCCAGCCTGCTCCACACAAGCTCCAGACAAGCATCTTCTCGCGACTACGCGCAGCGCGGTAGAATGGCCTGCTTAAAGGAGCACCGTGGATGGTAAATCGTAGAGCTTTTCTTTTCGGGTCGGCGGCAGCGGCCGCGGTGTCGGCCCAGGATTCGCAAAAGTCAGTCGGCACCGGCATGATCGGAGTGGGCAACCGTGGCTCGTACCTCCTCCAGGCCGCGCTTGCGCAACCGAACGCCAAGATTCTGGCGCTGTGCGACATCAAGCCGGATCGCCTGGACAAGGCGGCCACCGCCGCGGCCCGCGACAACCCGGCCACCTACGCCGACTGGCACAAGATCCTGGAACGCCAGGATGTGGATGCGGTCTTCATCGCTACCCCGCCCGACCTGCACTCCGAAATGGCGGTGGCCGCGCTCCGCGCGGGCAAGAACGTCTACTGCGAGAAGCCGATCGGCGTCACACCGGCACAAGTCCGAGCCGTGGTCGAAGCCGCCAAGAAATCGAACAAGGTCTTCGTCCCCGGCCAGCAGTTGCGTTCCATGAAGGAGTACATGGAGGCCGTCCGAAAGATCCGGGAAGGCATCGTCGGAGACGTTATCATGGTGAAGGCCCAACGGCATGCCACGGCCGATCTCCCCCACGACGGCTCTTCGGCGGACTGGTACTTCGACGTCAACCGTTCGGGCGGCTACCTCATCGAGCAATCGGTGCATAACCTTGACTTGTGCAACTGGGTGATCGGCGCGCATCCCCTCCGCGCATCGGGCTTCGGCGGCATCCTGTTATACAAGAACGACCCGCCGGGACGGACGATTTTCGACTGCGGCACGCTCAGCTACCATTATCCCGGCGGCGTGCTGATGTCCTTCACGCAGAACGTGTTTCACCCGCGTGGTTTGCCGAACGGCAACCAGTACATCTACGTCTATGGCACAAAAGGCGCCGTCAATCTGATGGGGACACCGACGATGTACCCGCTCGCCCGCAACAGCCAGCCGGTAGTTCTCGGCGAAAGGGCGCAGCCGGACGATCCTCACGCGCACATCGCTGCGTTCTACAACGCCGTGGTCAACGGGGGGAGCCTGCCTGCCGATATAACAATCGGCGCGACGGCCGCCCTGACCGCGATCCTGGGCCACCAGGCCATGACCCGCCAGCAAGTCGTGGACTGGCAGAGCTTGGGGGTCGAACTGTAAGGCGTACGGAGGATTGGCCTGTTCGTCTCGTTCTGCTTGCGGCCGCAAGCAGCGAAACGCCAGAGTCGGCGCAGCCGCAGCGGGTTCGGCGGGTTATTTTCGCAGTCCGGTGAGGTCGGAGTCCACCGTGATAAGCATCGGCGCAGCAATAGAATCACAGAACAGCGAAGACAGTGAGCATAATCGGCACGTCGGTAAAGGTTAAGCGGGAGGCCGAATGGCGACAAGTTGCCGTCGCCCATGGCTCGATGGGCCCACGTTGGGCGGGCTCAAGATGGTCATCATTATGCTATAGTCCATCCTATAGGCCGTTCATACAGGAGGAACTATAGCATTATGCGCCCTGTCACTTTCTCTGCCGATCCTCTGCGCCGGTTCTTGCGCCGGAACCGAATCGCTACCCTGCCGCAGCTCAAGCAGGTGTTGGGCACCGACGCTGATATCACCGTCTTTCGCAAACTGAAAGAACTCTCCTACCACACCAGCTATTCTCACCGCGGCCAGTTTTACACCTTGGCTGAAATTGCAGACTTCGATGAGTATGGCTTATGGACATTCGATTCGGTTGGGTTTTCACGTCACGGTACGCTGTTGAACACCGCAGAAGCCTTCGTTAGCCAAGCTCCAGCCGGCTACTTTGCCGGCGAACTGAAAGCGTTGCTTCACGTCCCAGTCAAGGAACCGCTGCTGCATCTGGTCCGGCAAGATAGGATCAGCCGCATGGAGGTCTGGCGGTTGTATCTGTACTGTGCTTCTGACAAGCAACAGCAGCGGCAGCAGTCATTGGCGCGGCAAGCACGTCTGGAACAACCCGGAGTGGCTGGCAGTGTGGCCCAGCGTGAGCAAATTTCCGACGAACTGCGGGCGGCCATCATCTTGTTCTGGAGTTCGCTCGACGAACAGCAACGGCGTTTGTACGCCGGCCTGGAGTCGCTCAAGCTGGGTCGTGGCGGGGACCATCAGATTGCCGAATTTCTCCAACTGGACCCGCACACGGTGGCCAAGGGGCGACGCCAACTTGTGGCTCAGGATGTGGCCGTAGACCGGGTCCGGAGATTGGGCGGGGGGCGCAAGCCGATGGAAAAAAAAAGCCCGAAGTGATCGCCGCGATCGAGAGACTGCTGGAGCCCGATACGGCCGGCGATCCCATCAGCGGTCTGCGATGGACACACCGGACGACCGCCAAGATCGCGGCGCAACTGCTGCGCCTGTGCATTCGCGTGAGCGCCCGCACCGTCGCCCGGTTGCTGCGCAAACTGCGTTTCCGTCTCCGCGTGAACCGCAAGAAGGTCGGCCCCCGCCATCCTCTCCGCGAGATGCAGTTCGCCCACATCGGCCAACTGCGCCGGCGTTTCTGCCGGCAGCGGAATCCGGTGATCAGTGTCGACGCCAAAAAGCGAGAACTGGTGGGCAACTTCAAGAATGCAGGCGCCAAAGTGGGGTCGCACTCCGACCCCAGTCAATGACCACGATTTTCGCTCGCAGGCTGTGGGCGTGGCGATTCTCTATGGCATCTTCGACCCTCAGGCCAATCGCGGTTCCCTGTTCGTCGGCGTTTCTCACGAAACCTCCGCCTTCGCCGTATCCTCCATCCGCGCTTGGTGGCGCCACGAAGGACGGCAACGCTACGCCGACTCCAAACATCTGCTCATCCTGGCCGACACAGGCGGCAGCAACTCGGCCGCGCATAGTGCCTGGAAGGACCAACTGCAACAACTCTGTGACCATACCGGACTCACCATCACCGTGGCCCATTATCCAACCGGCGCGTCGAAATACAACCCGATCGAGCGACGTCTGTTCAGCGCCATCAGCAAAGACTGGGCGGGCGAGCCCGTGCACAGCTACGAGAAGATTTTGAAGTTCATCCGCACCACAACCACCCAGTCCCGGGCTAAAAGTGAGGGCCTTTTTGGACCGGAAAGACTATCCAGTTGGCATCAAGCCCTCCGCCGCCAGGATGCGGAAGATCCGCATCACCCGACACGGCCGCCTTCCCCGCTGGAACTACACAATCACACCCTCGAATGTGAGGTAATTCTTGCGCCGATGCTAAGACCTTCCCCGGGTACGATCGCGGCAGAGAAATCGTCCGACAACTCGATACTTCCCACTGTCTTCAACGAGACGAGTTTTTTGGGAACCCGTCCGGGCTAGCCCTGGGCTAGCCCCAATACTGTTCACTTAAGTACCCTAATTTGGGTGGCGAAATCGAGACGTCTTGTGCGCTGGCGCTTGCGAGGCCGCAGCTTATAGTTGCTCATCTTGCGCTTCACGCCGCGGGGATTGATTCGGTTGCGACTTGAAACAACCCGTTCCTCAAGAATTTCGTCGAGGATCGTCTCGTGGAAGACGTTTCTCTGCCGAGGGGGGAATAGCGCCATAACGTGCCATCCGTCTCTGGACAACATGCACCGAGTGGACGAACGAGAGCCGGTCGGGATCTTCGTCTGCTTTCAGGGCGGCTTCGTGCATCAGGGCGCGGATGGCAAAATGCGCCATCAGCAGACCCAAGAACTCCTGCCGGACCAACTCCGGCGTCTTGCTGCGCAATACAATCTGAGCGCCGCGTAAATGGGTCTTCAACTCGTCCAGGGTGGTTTCGATTTCCCATCGCTCGTGATACAGGGCGGCTAACTCTTTGGCCGGTGCCTGCTGGGCATCGAGGATGGTAGTGATCAGCCGGTACAGCGGCTCGGCGTCCGCGACATTTTTCAAGCGGTAATCAATGACGCGGACCACGATCCCGTTGCGTTTCTTCCGCCGGTCCTTGGTGGAGGCGTAAATGCGACTGAGATAGGAGCCGTCGGGCAGGCGTTGTTCCACGTCCAGGCGTGCATTCTGGCGCGTGCGCCATAGCAAATCCGCTCCCGTCCTCGCGGCGATCCGCCAGAGTTTGTAACTGGGGAAGAATCGGTCGGCCATGCACAACATTCCCTTGCGGAGTGAGGGAATCACTTGCTCGGCCAAGGTCAGTTCATCGGTGGCGTATCGGTCCATGTGCGCGCCCCACAACAGGTGCGTCCCATTCTCCAGCAGGGCCACAAACCGGATCTTGGGAAAAGCGCTGGATCCTCGACTGGCGCCGGGTCGCCCGAATGCCTTGTCATTTTCCGCGGTATCGGCGACATCCAACGTGCTGCCATCCAGGCTGACCAATCGCCATTGTCGGTACCAAGCACCCTTGGTGCGCTTCTCGGCAATGGGACCCACCACGGCGTCATAGAGTTTCTTCAGCGGTTCAGCCCCCAGGCGGCTGCGGGCCTGCGAGATGCCCGATTTTCCGGCCACTTTCACTTTTGCCGAAGGGTCGAGCAGCCACTGCATCCCTTCCAACAGGCAGCGCAATACCTCACGATAGGAGGACCGCATATACAGCGCCAGTGCGATGACGTAGTAGACCACCACATGCGCCGGTAGGTCGCGCTCGCGGACGCTAGCGCGATTGGTCTGCTGGAGAGCTTCGTGGATCTTCTCAGCGGGGAAGTACTTAGCAATCACGCCGAGGCTGATATAGTCTGTGATCCGGCTGCCGGCCGGCAACTCCGCCAGTGTGCGCGCCATCGGATTCTCCTCAACGATCGCACCTGGCAAGGACTTCCGCACACCTCGGAGCGGCACCGCCCTGCGAGATGAGACGGTAAGGGAAGCGCCCCCGAATCACTTGATTGAAATAGCGCCCTTTGGATGGAGCATCCAGCAGCGACTGATGCACCGTCGCAGGCACCTGGAAAGCGTGTGGCTCTCATCCTGGACAAATCGACATGAATGTGCTAGAACAGAATGCCAAGCTTGGCCTAATGTCAGGAGGTGTGATGCCCAAGATGGTGATTGAGGTTCCGGAGGAGTTTGCGGAAGTGGGAAAGGCGATGGTGGAGCATCTGGCGGCCCTGCAGCGGACGGTGTCCCGCCTCGGGGGCGGGAAAGCGGTGGATTATGCGGAAATGGAACAGGCGATGGCAGAAAGTGCGGGACGCACGGAGTTGGCCGGCCAGCGCGCCATTCTACAGAGCTTGGACATGGACCTTCCTGCGGTGATCATCGGAGGGGTGCGCTACACGCGGGTGGGACGGTGCGAGGCGCCCTACCACACGATGGTGGGTTCAGTCTCCGTCGAGAGATCGTGGTACCGTCAGTCGGGCGAGCGTGGGGGGCAACCGGGCGGCCGGGTAGTGGATGCGGTGCGCCTGCGGGCCGGCGTGGTGGAGGACGGCTGGCTGCCCCAGGCGGCGCGGGCGATGGCCCATGCGGTGCAGCAAGGCCCGTCGCGGGAAGCGGAAGCGAGCGCGCGCGAGTTTGGCCGGCTACCGTATTCGCGCGCCAGTTTCGAGCGGGTGGCCCACCTGGTCGGGGCTCTGGCCGTTGCGGATCACCAGGACATGGAAGACGCCCTGATCGATGCCGTGGAGGTGCCGGAGGAGGCCGGCTCGATTAGTGTGTCTCTGGATCGGGTCAGTGTGCCGATGGAGGAACCGCGGCGGCGGCCGGCGGGGCGGCCGAAAAAGGGCGCGCCGAAGAAGCCGGTGGAACGGAACTTTCGCATGGCCTATTGCGGTACGGTGACGCTGCACGATGCAAACGGAGTGGGACGGCACACGATTCGCTATGGATGCATGCCGGAGGGAGATCTCACCGGTTTGCGCGACCGTCTGGTTGCCGATGTCGCGACGCTGCGCAGCAAGAAACCGGATTTGAAGATTGAGCTACTCTGCGACGGGGCTCCGGAGATGTGGAATGTGTTAGACGAGGGCTTCGTCGCCAAGTTCGGTAACGATCTCTACCGCCTGGTGGATCTGCACCACCTCATGGAGAAGCTTGGGGCCGCCGCCCGCGCCATCGAGGATGCCACGGGGGCCGACCAAAAGCTCCGGCGATGGAAGATGAGCCTGCTGAACCGCGCCGGTGCGGCAAGCGGCATTCTGGAGGAGTTGACCGCCTCGGGCAGGGATGAGGGTGTCGGCACGGATCACCCCGTCCATGCGGCCATCACCTATCTCCAAAGTCACAGCGCCGACGCCGATCGTATGAACTACGCTCGGGCGCGCCGACTAGGCTTGGCGCTTGGCACTGGCAACCTCGAGGCAACCTGCAAGAGTCTCTTCGAAACCCGCATGAAGCGCTGCGGCGCACGGTGGAAGGAGGAGACGGGTCAGCACATCGTGCAGTTACGCGCCCTCGCCCTGAGTGATCGATGGGGCCCTGCAATTGCTCTAACTCTTCGCCCGCTACGAAAGTCTGTCCGCGCGGCTTGACCGTCATGTCAATGTCCAGTATGAGAGCCACACCCCCTGGAAATATTGATAGACAGCCCGGCTACAGAACTCGAGTTGCAACAGTTCTCGGGCGTCGTCGTAGAAAACCATCAAAAGCGTGGCTGAATCCACGGCGGAAATGCGCATGGGACAACCTCCTTCTGGAGGCATTAGCCCCAAAACAGAATATCATAGATATGTTGTTAAGTGAACAGTATTGGGGCTAGCCTGGACGAGGTAAAGCCTGCCGCCGGAGACAACGGTATCCGATTGCTGGACTTCCATGCCGGGCCGCCAATCGATCCAGGCACCCGCCAGGATGCGGCAGAAATAGCCGATCTCTTGTTTCGGATTGGGCAGGTCGTGCATGTTTTCGATTACGCCGTCTTCGATCCAGCCCAGTTCGGGATTGCCCACCGAGTAGTCGTGCGCGTTGAGCGCGATGGCGTCGTCACCGGTTTCGAACCTGCCGTCGCGGATGGTGAAACGCTTATCGCGCCCTAGATGTACGCCGTCCTTGGCGCCCTCTATGCGGATGTCCTCGATCGTGATGTCCTCGAACGTGCACACGTGGATGATGTACTGCGCCCGGCCCCCATCGAGACACCGGAAGTGTTCGATACGGAGATCCTTCACATAGAAGAACGCGATCTGGCCGTGCAGCCCATAGACCTGCCACTTACGGACGTCGATGCCGTTCACGATGAGTTGCAGGCCGGAGACCGTGATGTGCTCGTCGTATGTCTTGGTTAAAGCTCCCTTGTTCAGGAGCACATGGGTGAACGGGTCCGGTTCCGCCACCTTCTTGATGAATACGTTGTTACCGAATACGAGCGAAGTGTTGCTGCCGAGATAGACCGTGCCGGCAATGCTGTAAATACCCGGCCGGCTGACCATAATCGTTCCGGTCCGGTCTACGGCGCGCTGCAGCGCCCTGGTGTTCTGAAGTCCCGTCGCGTCGGGGGAGAATCCGAATTCGGCGGCGTCGGCCCATGCGGCGCGCGCTGCCGGAGCGAACAAACCGACCGAGAGCAGAAGGGCCACAAAAGGGGACAGCGTGGTTTTCGGTGGCATGCGCTACCGCCCTCGTGGGACTTCTTCCAGGGTGCGAAGCCAGATGTTCCGGAACTTCATGGGAGTGTTCGGCGCGTCGGGATGGTAGTGATCCTGCAACAGCAACGGTCCCGGCTCGGCGTTGCACGTGCGCCCGGTCACGGGGACGTGATCCTGTACCAGGACACCGTTGTGAAGCAGCGTCAGGTTGCCGGCTTCAGCCAACTTCCCATCCGGGGCGCACTTCGGCGGATGGAACACGATATCGTAGGTCTGCCACTCCTCGGGTGGACGCGAGGCATTTACCAGCGGAGCGAACCGGCTGTACAGCGCGCCGCAACTGCCGTTCGGGTAGGTTGGGTTCTGGTATGAGTCCAGAATCTGGACCTCGTAACGGCTTTGCAGGTACACGCCGCTGTTGCCGCGCGCCTGACCCTTCATTTCCGGCATGCTGGGAATCGAGAACTCCAGGTGGATCTGCGCGGCGCCAAATTTCTCCTTGGTTACGAGGTCTTGGGTCTTACCGCTTTCTTTATGGACGGAAGTGGAGAGAATGGCGCCGTCCCGGACGACCCACCGCAATGGAGAACCGTCGCGCGAGGTCCACTGCGCCAGGTTGGTGCCGTCGAAGAGGACCACGCCGTCCGAAGGCGGTTGTCCAGGGCGGCCTGGCGTCACCACGCGAGGTTGCGGGTCATCCGGGCTGGAGCCTGGCGGGCGGCGCTGCTCCGAAGTCTGGGCGGAAAGCGCGGCCCCGATGCCGCAGAAAAGGATAAGGAATGACTGATTCAACGAGCCCTCCTGGCATACGATTTTGGAATCACAGCAAACCACGGTAACGCATCTGAAGCCGAACTGCGACCCGTGAAGTGACTGAAGTGACGCGGGGTCACCGGCCTGGCACAAATTCAGATAGGCTTGTATGAAAGACGAGATCACATGAAACGAGTCGCCCTGATCCTTTCCTTCGGCGCATGGATTTCAGCCGCTCAAACCTTCGAAACCCGCCAATGGGAGCCATTTGAAGTCAGCATGACCGCCGGCGCCGAACTCGCGAATCCATACGTGGCCGGCCTGCCTGATGGCGGCGGACCTTTTGTCGTGGTCACGTTCACCGGCACCGGCGGCGATGCGAAGGGTTTGCGTTACTCTGTGCCTGGCTTTTGGGATGGAGGCCAGACATGGAAGGCGCGCTTCGCCGCGCCCGCGGCCGGTCAATGGTCGTACGCTGCCGCTTCCAAAGATGCGGCGCTGCAGCATGTGAGCGGCACCCTGCAATGCGTTGGCTGGACCGCGGCCGAGAAACTCGCTGACCCCGCCCGGCATGGCTTCGTCCGGGTGGTCCGAAGCGGCTCCCGCGCCGGCCGGTATTTCGAATACGCGGATGGAACGCCCTTCCTCTGGATCGGAGACACCTGGTGGCCGTGGCTGAAACGCGGGGTTCCGTTTGCGCGCGCGCGTGCGGTCATAGACGACCGCGCAGCCCGCGGCTTCACCATCGGCCAGGTGGTCTTCGGAGCCAACAATGCGACGCGCCTAGCGGGCAGGGACTTCGCCACTCCAGACCTGGATGCCATCCACGATGCGGAGCGCTTCATTGCCTATGCCAATAGCCAGGGGATCACTCTGTGGGTTATGCCGTGGTGGAGCGCCAACAACCTCGACAAGAGCGCGGGCCCCGAAAAGATGCGCCGTTGGACCCGCTATGTGGTGTATCGTCTGGCTGCCTATAACGTGATTTGGAACGTAGGCGGCGAGTACAACATGTATGACTACGGCGGCCTGGGCCTCGAATTCTGGAAAGAACTCGGCGCCTTGATGCGCCATGAGGATCCGTACGCTCACGCCATCGGCGTTCACAATACGCCACCGGGGTGGTCAGCCGGCGAGATGGGTGACTCGGCGCAATGGTCCACCGGGTCTGTGTTGCACGGCGAATCATGGCTCGACTTCAACGGCAGCCAGGTCGGGCACGGCAAATGGCGAAACGAAATGGTTCCGCAGATCATCTCCCGGGACTACGCCCGCCAGCCCGCCAAGCCGGTGATCATCACCGAGCCGTGGTACGAATTCGCGGAGGGCAGCGCGCCGGCCATGGACGTCCGTTTCGCGGCGTGGTCGGCCATTCTCTCCGGCGCCGCGGGCCATACCTATGGCGGGGGGCATCAGTGGTGGGCCGACATTCCGGACCCATCGCTCCCGCCCCGCAAAGACGCATGGCCCAGGCCTCCCCTCTCGGTGGACACGCTGGATTTTCCCGGCGCCGTCTCGATGGGCTTTCTATCCAAATTCCTAAGACGCATCGAATGGTGGAAGCTGGAGCCGCATCCGGAGCTGGTTCTGGAGTATCCCCAGCCGTTGGCTGCCGCCATCCCCGCACAAGAGTACGTGGTTTACGCCCGATACGGGGGCCAACTGAAGCTCGATATGCGGTCCTCGGCGGAGTCCGATCAGTTCCGCTTCACGTGGATCGACCTGGCTGCCTCAAAGGACGCCCGGACCGGAACCGTCAACGGCGGTGCCATCCGGACCTTCCAAGCGCCGGAGGACTATCCGGCAAACCGCGAGTACAAAGACTGGCTCCTGCACGTTGTGCGGCTCAATTGACGGGAGGGGGCGCGTCCTACCAGCCCGTGGTAGAACCTCCCGTGACTCAAGTGGAGTCACGGCGAGAAAGTGCCCTCCTTTAGAATCAAACACTTGTCGGATTGCCGTGACTCAAGTGGAGTCACGGAGGGGTTCTACGACTGGCTACTGCACGTCATGCACGGCCTCGTACATGGCCACGATGTTCTGCCGGGCGTGTCGGGCCGGACAGGTGTGGCACGTGGTTCGGGGAAGATGATTGCCCTTGTCCATGCCGATGCCGCTGCCACAACACGCTGTTTCGGCGCAGTCCAGTGCCTGTTTCTTGATGCGCGGTGACCTCGCCGCCCGTCCGGTAATCGCAGCGGGCCGCTCCGGCCGGCCCTCAAACCGGGCAAGCCAGCGTTCCCGGGCCGTCCTCTGTTGCTCCTTCCAGCGGGCGAAGAACTCGCGCCACCGAAACGACATCGCCATAGTTAAGCGTCCGGATGATCGGCTCGGTGCGACCATGAAACTGAGGAGAACGATGCGATGCCTGCCAGGAAGCTTCTGATGCTCGTTGGCGATTATGTGGAAGATTACGAGGTGATGGTCCCGTTCCAGGCACTGCTCATGGTCGGGCATGTTGTCCACGCCGTTGCCCCAATAAGCGGGCCGGCGATTCCGTTCGTACCGCCATCCACGATTTCGAGGGCGATCAGACCTACAGCGAGAAGCGCGGCCACAACTTCGCTCTCAACGCGACCTTCGACGATGTGCGGCCCGAAGATTACGACGCGCTCGTAATTCCGGGAGGCCGGCCGCCGGAGTACCTTCGGCTCAACCCGCGCGTGCTGGAGGTGGTGCGCCATTTCGCGGATGCCGATAAACCGATTGCGGCCATCTGTCATGGTGCGCAAGTGCTCGCCGGTGCTGGCGTGCTTCGAGGGAAGTCGTGCAGTTGCTACCCGGCGGTCAACCCGGAAGTCACCGCCGCGGGCGGAACGTATGCGGAGGTTGCAGTGGACCAGGCGCACACCTGCGGGAAACTGGTCACCGCTCCGGCCTGGCCGGCTCATCCCGTGTGGCTGGCCCAGTTTCTGAAAGTTCTCGGGACTCGCATCGAGCCCTGAGCGCGGCCCGGAGGCATAGCTGTGACGAATCTTGCGGCGGAGGGCACTCGGTATTCTCGCGGCGCCGTTGTGCGTGGCGATGCCGCCCGAAGCCCCTGCGACGCGCGGGCGGATGTTCCTGAACGGCAAATGGCGGTGGAAACCGAGGGGGGACACCGGCAGCGGCCACGCTTCGAGGAACGATCTGCCATCAACCGATGTCAGTGTTTTCGTTTCCGGAACGCCGACGCCAGTCTCCGTCTCCGTGGGCCTCGCTCAGCTCAGAGAGAGATCAACCGTTGTTGCGGCCGCCTCTTGCCGGGGGGCGTTTGCCGTGGTCCCGGAACCTGAAAACGGCCTCCTGGATGGGAACTCCGATTACCTCGATCTGTTTCAGGTCACGAGTTCCAATGCCCAGTTCTTCGGCCAGCCGCAAGGTGTTATCACAGGTTTCGAAAGGCGCGGTTCCGCGGTCAGACATCGGATCAAACCCCATCACCGCCATCGCCACGGCGTCCGTTGTGACGCAGTTCGTGCCCGCGATAATGATCCCGGGGCTTACAAACGTGGTGAAGCCCGGGCGGGGCAATTCCGCCCCGGTGATGGTCTCGACGCCTTCCACCAGCGCCAGGTGAACGGGAACGGCCGCCACCAGATCGGCAATGAAGCGCGGAATCCTGTAGCCGGCCTGGCGCGGACTCTTCGGGTCCTTTTCGGGCAATGAGCTCTTGGGCGGCTGACGGCTACCCGTATGGCCGATCTGGTTGCGACCGGCATAGGGAATGGGAGCCGGCTCATCTACCGGGACACGGTCGCCGTAGATGGTGGTCGGCGAGATCCCGAAGCAGTTCTTGATGGATAGTGTGATGCCTGCGGTGAGGTGCTCCTTCATCTTGGCCATCGACACCAGCACGTCGGACTCGGCATAGGCGGTGCTCAGATCGTATGCCGGAAAAAGGTGGCCCCCATGGGGCACCGGAAACCGGGTATAAGGCCTGGCGCCTTTGTACGGCATGTTGGTGTTGACCAACTCCACCCGAGGCGCCGCGCCGGTCAACAGTTTCGGGTTCCAGCCGGCCTTGTACATGAACTCCTCAAGCGAAGCCGGCCACGCCCACGCGCCCTCCACCACCCGAATGCGCCGCGCGCCCGCTTTGTCGAGCAGGTGAATGACGCCTCCCACAGTATGCGGGTTGGTCCAGATGGTGCGCCCGGCGGGGAGATGGTCCTGCCGCGTGTTCTCGTTGCCGGTCAGGTTGATCTTGATGGTGACCGTTTTGCCCTTGACCAGCCGCCCGAGCCCGCCTAACTGGTCGAACATCTTTTCCGTCGCGGTAACGTATTCCGATCCGTAGCCGCGGCATCTTGCAACGGCCACCGGTGCAGCCGGCGCCGCCGCGCGGACCCGCGGCGGCGGCAAAAGACCGAAGCCGGCGCCGCCCGCCGCACTCATGAACTGCCGCCGATTGATCCGGACTCCCATGCGATCTCTCCTCTGGCCTCAGGCCTCGAATTCCAACGCGAAATAACCCGGCGTCGCCTGAGGGATCTGGTACTCGACCCCGAAGTATTCCTCGGACGGCGACCCGTCGAGCGGTGTGGGCACATCCGCTCCAATGGACCAAAGCCGGCAGCTCCGGTACGTTCGGTTGACCCAAACAGTCCGCAAAGCCGAGGCGCGACCGCCCGCGTAGCTCACGATCTGAAGCAACGCCCTTTTATCGTCCGGCGAGCCGGTGAACAGCGCGCACCCCGAGCTGCTGCTGTTGTACACCTTCACCAGATCGCTGGCGTGGCTCGTCAGGAATTGCGTGTCGACTGCCACCTGGTACGCATCCGCGAGTTCCTCCCGGGCCACCGCCAGGCGTCCCTGTCCAACCGAGCGCACCTCGAACTGCGTGGGAAAATCCGGATTCGCGGGTTTCCCTTCGGCTCCCCAGTTCGGGCCCGTCACAAGCAGCCCGCCCTGCTCCACAAACGCCATCATCTTGCGCCGCAGCTCGGGGGCGGGCGCCGCCGTATCGGCATATACCAGAGATTTCAAACCGGTGAACGGCTTCGCCATGGCGAACGGCTTCCATATGGCGCGGAATTGCAGGTTGCGGCGCGCCATCAGGTTCAGTATCTCGCCACTCATTTCGAAGTTATGGCCCGTAAAATCCGAAATTATGCCAACGACGCCCAGCGACCGAAACGTTTTCCACTCCGCGTGTTTGCGGAAGAAGCCGGCTGCCGCTCCTATCTGTTTCAGCGTCTCCCTCGCCCCGGAAGCGCCCTCAGCCAGACCGTTCACCAAGTTGGAGTCAAGCGAAATGACCCACCGTGCCCCTGCCGCTTCCGTATCGCAGATCGCGGTCAAATAGTTCTGCGCCACCATTACGTTGCGATCGCCGGGCGGATCGAACATCAGCCAAATCGGCGGCGCGAAGCGCGCCCGCGCCAGTTGCACGTACCAGCCATTGGAATCCAGCCACGGCGCACTGGTCGGCCCGGCATTCGCTCCGAAGCTCTGGCGGCTCACTCCGGGCCAAACGTTGTCCGTCACACAGAGAGCCGGGCCAGTCGAGTCCCAGTTCATGGCAGCCCGCTCGCAGCATGGGATCACCGGAAAGTCTGACTTGCCGTGAAAGGCCTGAATGGCCAATCCATCCAAACCCGCGGATTTCGCGGCGGCGATGGCGGAATTGTGGTCGGCTTCGCCGGTGACGTACCCCACCACCCAGAGATTGCGTTTGCGCGCCGCCTGCACCAGTGGGCCCATCGATTGCTGCTGCGCCGCATCTTCGGGCAGTCCGCCGGCCCAAGTCACCAAGAGGCAGTCGAAAGGCGATCCCTCCAAAACTCCCAGAGAGGCCGGATCGTGGCATCGCTCCAACGCCTGACTGGTCTGAGGGGTAAGACTACCCGCTTTCCCCCGTGCGGCGATCTCCAGCGGACCGCCCGCCCAACGGATTGGTATTGCGCTCTCGAACTGCGCCATCTTGCGGCCATCCTCCCCAGGTAACTGCGGCAACGGCATCATGCGCCCCGGCGCTACCCGCCGGCGAAACACCAGTTAAACATACTGAACACTCCCGTGGCGAATCGGTCCGCGGCGCCTCTTCGGCGCCGCGGGACCTCACTGCCGGCCGCCACCAGGAGCGGCCGGCAGCCTGGCGCCAAACCGGCGCCCGCTAAAACTCGAAACGGGCGACGATCTGCCCGGTTGGAGGCGCAGGCAAGGTGCCGCCTACGCTGTTCGAGGTCACGGCCGTATAGTTCATGTAGCCGAACCCGCCTGTCAGCCGGCCCTGGCCGTCCCGCGTGGGCGGGTTGGACGGGCTGCCGGTAGAGGGATCGGAGACGACTTCGTTCCGGTTGAAAATGTTGAAGAACTCCGCCCGGATGCTGAGGAGTACATTCTCGCGAATGGAGAATCGCTTGCCAATGCTGGCCGATTCCACCGGCCGGCCGCTTGCCGCGGAAATCGCTGTAGTAAGCGGTTCCGGTTCCAAATACGCATGGCCTCCATCCCGCGCAACCGCTCGCCCCTGGTCAGTCTCGAGTATTCGCTTGCAATCTGCGGCCATACCATTCCGTGAACGCCGCAGCGCTCCAGGAAACCGACCTCCGCGGGAGGGCTCAACCTCTTTCACCCCCTCGGCGCAGGTCTTGGCCAGGCCTTCCAGATATAGCTCGCCGAGCCCGACAATACCCGCGTTCGTGTGGATCTTCAGGAACAGCCAGCGTGGTCTGACCAGCAACGTCTCGAGCCTGGTGATTCTCAGGTTGTCCCTAGAGGAAATCGGCGCCGAAGTCCCGGCTTGGCCAGACGCTTCGCTCTGCGCCGCCGCAAGCGGTGCCAGACCGAGACCACCGAGAACAGACCGGCGGCTTTGGACCGTCTTCACGCACCTCCCCCTTTCGCCTGCTCCGTGGTCTTACCGATCTGACTAGCCAAGGCTTCGCCTTGATATCTCTGCGGGATATGGGAGTCGAGGAAGTCAGGAGCCAGAAGCCAGAATGGCGGCGGCGTACGCGCCAAGGAGCCGGCTGACTTCTTCCAGCAGGGCGGACCGCTTTTTGGTGTCACCGTAGCCAAGGTCCTTGGCGAGGATCAGAAAGTAGCGGCATTCCTCGACGGATCCCTCGGCCATATTCAGGAACCGAGCCTTGTCGGCTTTGCCACGACGGCGGAATCCCTCGGCGATGTTGGCCGGGATGGACACCGCCGCGCGACGCATCTGCAGAGACAGCCCGTAGGTCTCCTGCTTGGGAAAAGCCGTAGTGAGGGCGGATACTCCCAGCACAAACTGGTGAGCCTTTTGCCAGACCAGCAGATCCTGAAACGTCCGGGCTGGTTTCGAAAGGGCCATGAGCAGGAGGCGCCCACAGCGGTATGCTCCTGGTATCTCACCACACAGGAGTGTGCCATGAACGCCTTCGTCGAGCATCACAAGAATAGCATCCAGTTTGGGTATCGGTGTTTTGACCGGCTGCTGCTGAACGGTTTGATCCAGCCATTCCAACAGCCCGAGCGTGTGCTGGGCTTCTTCAACACCTATCGCGATGGGAAGACGAGTGACCAGGAAAACCTTGACGGAGATCGCCGATCAGTTCCAGTATTGGCTGAAGAACCGATCCGAGAAGTGGGGCGCGCCGATTCTCGAACCTCCCGACGGCAACGGTGACGAGAGCCGGCGGGACAAGTTCCTGGACCCCTACTTCGAAAATGCCCAACCCAACCAGGCGGTGGCGATCCTCAAAGCGCGGGAGCCGGCCCGCATTCTGGTGGCCATCGGAGACAAGGACAACGACAGCCCGCATCTGGAGTACAAGCAACGCTGGGTGAACCAGTTTAACTTCTACCTGAACGACCCACGCTGGGGGCGGATGTTCGTCCGCATGTGTCCCTACTTTCCATTTTCGGCGCGGGTCTGCCTCAACCAGCATCACTGGCTGGCGATTCGGATGCGGGCAGAGGGCATCGATTTTCAGCAGTCCACCAACGCATTCCTCAAGTGCGGCAATCCCGCCCGCCTGCAAGAACTCGCCGACTCGCTTACCCCTCAGGACCTTCTGAGATGCGGGCAGAAGTGGCTGGCCGCATTCACTCCGTTCATTTCCGACAGGGAACGTAAGCACGCTGGTTGTCAGCACCGTCTGTTTTTCTCGCAAGTGGAGTATTGCGACAACCTCATCTTCCATCGTCGGGCCGCGGTGGATGCACTCACCGAACGACTGCTGGACCTGAATCGCACCATCGGACAGCCCAAGAAGATCACCATGATCTTCGGCCGTAAAGGCACCAAAGAGTACAAGGGGAAACTACAGACGGTGATCGAAGATCTCGACCTCCCAATCCGGTCATCCGCAGTCATTACGGGCACGGCTTCGCCAAGCAGTACGTCCGCGACGACCGGATCTTGAGAACGGAGCCTGCCACCAATCACGTGTACGACTATGGCGTCAAAAAAGACGTCGAGAACCTCCCCCGACTTCGCGAAGCCGGATGTCAGAGATCGTCGACAATTACCATGACGTGCAGCTGGAGTCCTGGAAACCTTCATCGATCGGGGACAACTGCGGAAATTGGCCGAGCCCACCATCCTCCCCGGCGGAAGGCGGATCCCCGGCCTCAAGCTGGATCACCCGCGACAACTGGCGGTGATGCATTCGCTGGTACGCTTCGCCAACGTCGCCGCCGGCGGCCAGTTCACCACGGCCGATCTCTACCCTCCGGCTCTGGAAGCTCTTGGCATGACCGGCTCTCAGTATTCGCTGGCATCGTTCCGCTATGACCTTTCCAAGTTGCGCGCCAAAGGCCTCGTCGAAAGGATTCCACACTCGCGTCGCTATCGCCTGGTCGGCAAGGGCTACGCGATTTGCGTGGCCTTCCTCAAGCTCTTCGAAAAGATCTACGCACCCCTCACCGCGGGCCTACTCGCGCCATTCCGCGGAGATCGCGAACTGCCAGAGGAGAAACGCTGCACACTGGACCGCCTCTACCAAAACATCTGCGACGACCTGGAGGCGCTCTTGCGCGCTGTCGGCTTCAAGGTCGCCGCCTGAACGCCGACAACGAGAACAAAATTCTCGTTGGGGCCCCTATAACGGCAACTAATGTGGTATGACCACAAAACCTGCCAAGCGTCTATGACGATGAACGGGCGCGACTTACTTCATCCTGCCGATCCATTTCTGCGCTCCGTCGGGACCGATTCCGGTCAGCCCGGCGGCCGTAAGGACTGGCGAGCCGGATCAGCTTGCGCCGTCGACGAGTCGCACTCTCCGGTATTGGCCGCAAGCCCCGGCAGCCCGACGGTGTCGGCGATACATCGTTCCCGGAAGCCATGTGGTACGCTTCTCGATAATTAGGAGAATCAGATATGAAATCTATCGAGCGTTACAGGGCCCCCTCCCTGATGGTCGTTTGCGCACTCTGTCTTGCGGCTTGGCCTCTCCTGAAGGCGCTCCGCGGGCAGACTGGCGGTTCGCCGGCCCCGGCCCGCAAAACAGCGGCCCCTAGCGCTGCGAGTAAGGCGGCGCCCGCTAGGGCCGGGGTTCGGATGTGGGAGGAGGACGTCGTCATTCCTACCTACGCCATCGGCGACCCGGAGCCTAATCCGATGTTTCTACTTCGGTAAGGCGTCGCAAGGCGCTCAGGGCCGCGTCTACCCCTACCCCTTGTATGACAACCTCACCTTCAAAAAGGAAAACACGAAGTACCGGATTGCCTATCTCGAAAACGAGTTCGTCCGAATCGGCATCCTTCCGGAGGTAGGGGGCCGGCTGTTCGAGGCGGTCGACAAAACCAATAATTACGATTTCATCTACCGCCAGCACGTGATCAAGCCTGCGCTCATCGGTCTTATCGGCGCCTGGATCTCGGGCGGCATCGAATGGAACATTCCGCACCACCACCGCGCCACGTCCGCACTTCCCGTGCAGTACAAGCTGGAAGACAATCCGGATGGCAGCAAGACCATATGGGTGGGTGAACTGGAGGTGCGCACGCGCATGCGCTGGGCGGTGGGGTACACGCTGCGGCCCGGCCGCTCGTATCTGGAGGCCAAACTGCGCATCCTGAATCGCACGCCGGTTGTGGAGACCATGCTCTGCTTCGCCAACGTGGCGGTGCACGTCAATGAGAATTACCAGACCATATTCCCGCCAAGCACACAGTTCGGCACCTATCACAGCAAGAACCAGTTCACGGAATGGCCCATATCGCACCAGCGCTACAGCGGCTCCGACTTTACCAAGGGCGTGGATGTCAGTTGGTACAAGAACCACATTTCGTCGAGTTCGATCTTCGCCTGGAACTACCAGGACGATTTCTTCGGCGGATACGACCACGGCAAGAAAGCGGGAATTGTGTCGTACGCCGACCACCACGTGGTCCCCGGCAAGAAGATGTGGACGTGGGGCAACGGCCCCGCCGGCCGGCAGTGGGACCATATCCTCACCGACGAAGACGGCCCGTACGTGGAGTTGATGGTCGGCGCTTACTCGGACAATCAGCCTGACTACAGTTGGCTGCAGCCCTACGAGACCAAGTCGTTCAGCATGTATTGGTATCCGTTCCGCGACATCGACGGGCTGAAGAACGCCAATCTGGATGCGGCGGTGAACCTGGATGTCGACGGCGGAAACGCGAAGCTCGGCTTCTACACCACCGCGGCTCATCCGGTGGCCACTGTGTCGCTGAAAGCCGCCGGCAAAGTGCTGCTCGAAGAGAAGACGGCGATCGGACCCGGCAGGCCCTACACCAAAACGGTCCCCCTGCCGGCGGGCGTGGACGAGCACGATCTGCGGGCGTCGATTTCCGCCGGCGGCAAGGAACTGGTGGCCTACTCGCCAATCCGCCTGGAGAAGCAGCCTATGCCGAAACCGGTAACCGGATACGCGTCGCCGGACCAGATCAAGACCAACGAAGAACTTTACCTGACCGGGCTCCGCATCGAGCAGTTCAACACCCCCGGCGCCGCTGATCCTTTGGCCTACTGGCAGGAGGCGCTGCGGCGCGACCCGGGAGATGTTCGGGTGAACACCGCCATGGGCATCAACCATTTCAAGAAGGCTCGTTTCGCCGACGCCGAGCATTTCTTCCGGAAGGCGCTGGAGCGCGCTACCGATAAGTACACCACGCCCAAGGATGCGGAGCCGACCTATTACCTGGGGTTGACGCTGAAGGCCGAGGGTAAGTTCGACGAGGCCTATGAGGTCCTGCAAAAGGCCACCTGGAACATGGCTTGGCGAGCCGCGGGGTATTGTGAAGCAGCCGAGATCGCATCCATGCGCGGCGAGTATTCCACCGCCGCCGATCTGGCGGACCGATCGCTCGAAGCCAATGGCCTCAACATCGCGCGCTCTGGCGTTGAAAGCGGCCATGGCGAGAAAGTTGGGCCGCTCCAGGGAGGTCGCTTCAGACGCTTGCCGCCGCGCGCCACATCGACCGATCCGCTGGACGCGCGCCTCATGGCGGAGCAGTGGCTGGCCACCAGAAGCCGCGCGGACGCGCAGCCCATCAACCTCTGGTTCAACCGCTTCCCGGCTCTGGCGGAAGAGACCGCGTCCGAGCTCATGCACGCCGGACTGTGGCAGGACGGCGCTGCGGTCCTTTCGCAGGCGGCATCGGCGGCGCCCGACCAGTCGAAGATCTCGCCGATGGTCTACTACTACCTGGCGCGTTTCGCGGCGAAGTCCGGACAAGCCGGCAAGGCCGAAGAGTATTATGCGCTGGCGAGGCGCATGCCGCCTGACTACGTTTTCCCGTTCCAATACGAAGAGATCGAAGTGCTTCGCGCCGCGCTGGAGGCACGCGATTCCGACGCCCGGGCGGCGTACTACCTCGGAAATCTGTTGTACGACTGGCAGCCGGCCGAGGCGACACGATATTGGGAAAAGGCCGCCGCTCTCGATCCCTCCTTCGCGATCGCGTTCCGCAACCTGGCGGTGGCGTATTCCCACCGCGGCGATCCGCCCGCGAAGGCCATAGCCGAACTGGAGAAGGCGGTATCGCAGGAGAGAAAGTATGCCATGCACTTCACCGAGTTGGATGACCTCTACGAAAGCACTGGCGCGCCTCCGGAGAAGCGGCTCGCCCTGCTGGAGAAAAATCACGCCGTGGTGGCTGGACGCGACGATTCCCTGTCGCGCGAGATCTCGATGAAGGTGGTGGCTGGCAAGTACGACGATGCGATTCAACTGATGACGGGCCGGCATTTCGCCTCCTGGGAAGGAACGAATCTCAACGTGGCGGAAGACTGGACCAACGCGCACCTGCTTCGCGGCCGGCAGCGGCTCGCCGCCCGGCAATATCGCGAAGCTCTGGCGGATTTCGAGACTGCGTCGCAGGATTCCCGACAACCTCCCCGCCGGAAGGGGCGGGGCCGGCTCCGCGGAGATCTCGTACTGGATCGGAATCGCCTATGAAGGCCTCGGCAACCTCGATAGAGCCAGGCAAGCGTGGAACGGCGCCGTCTCTCCCTCTGGTACCGGTGGAGGGCGGGGCGGGTTCGGTCGTGGAGGAGCGCAGGGCGGCCTGATGAACCCGGCTCAGTCCTACTATCGGGCGCTGGCGCTGCGGAAACTCGGGCGCTCGGATGAAGCCAAAGCTGCGCTTCAGCAGCTTCTGGCCTCCGCAAACCAGGCGTTGCAGAATCCAGAACCCCGAACTGGAGGCGCGCGAGGCGGAAGGGGCGGACGCGGCGGACCGCAGTCGCGCCAGTCTCCCCTGTTGCAGGCCCACTACGCCGCCGGCTTGGGCCACCTCGGGCTCGGGGAGGATGACCAGGCCAAAGAAGAGCTCCGCGCTGCGCTGGCCATCAATCCCGCCCACGTGGCCGCGAAATCGGCGCTGGATTCGCTCAATCGGCAATAAGTCCGATCGGTCCCCAGGCAATTGCGCCTGCTCGGACCCCGGATATTGACTGAACTCGCATGCGCACGGTTTGCGCCCTCCTCGCACTGGCCGCGGTGGCCGCCATCCTCGGTGGCGCGCAGATCCAGTTCGAAGAAATCGGCAGGAAGGCGGGGCTGGACTTCCATCTGCGCAACGGCGCCGGAACCCGGTTTCATCAGATCGAGTTGATGGTGGGCGGGCTTGCCGCGCTCGACTTCAACAACGACGGCTGCATGGACCTCTACTTCACTAACGGGGCGGTGATCCCCAGCCTGTGCAAGATCGGCCCCGAGTTCTACAACCGCCTCTATCGCAACAACTGCGACGGAACGTTCGCCGACGTGACCATGGCGGCCGGCGTTGCCGGCGAAGGCTACTCCATGGCTGCGGCAACCGCTGATTTCGACAATGACGGCTACCCGGACATCTTCGTGGCCGGGGGTAGACCGCAATATCCTCTACCGAAACCTGGGCAATGGCCGCTTCGAAGATATCACCGCCAAGGCCCATCTGACTGGCGTTGATCCCAAATTGGGCAAGCCGTGGTCGATCTCGGCAGGCTGGTTCGACTACGACGACGACGGATGGCTCGACCTGTTTGTCTCCAACTACGTGGTCTGGAATCCGGCGACGGAACCATTGTGCGGGCCGGCCCGAGAACCGCTTCTACTGCCATCCGAACGTCTACCGGGGGCTTCCCAACCAGCTCTTTCACAACAACCGGGACGGCACGTTCACCGACGTCTCCCAGAGTTCCGGCATCGCGCAGCACATCGGCAAAGGCATGGGTCTGGCATTCGCCGATTTCGACGGGGACGGTTTCCCGGATGTCTTCGTGCCAACGACTCCGTCCCCAACTTCCTGTTCCGAAACCAGCGCGACGGGACGTTCCGCGAAATCGGGATGGAGGCCGGCGTAGCGTTGCGCGAGGATGGTTCACCCATCGCCGGGATGGGCGCCGATATTCGCGATTTCGACAACGATGGCCGCCCTGACCTGGTGGAATCCGGCATGATCAATGGCGGGTATCGTACAGTGCTTCATGGCCCGCGATGTGCGAAAATTTACAGATAGCGTTAGGACCGATGTCAGTCGCATATCGCGGGCTTGGTCGTCGGCACTTGGAGAAGAGCGCGTATAGCCTGTCCCTGGAGACTATGAATCGGCTCTCGGCCAAGTGCCGCGTCGAGAACTTGCTGATCGAAAGCACACGATGGACGCCTGACGTTTGGGGAGCCGGCGTGGACACGCAGCGGACCCTTCCTTTCGGCTCGCCGGAAGCGGTCCGCCAGCAACCTCTGGAGGGATGCGCGATCTTCTCTCGCGGGGGTGGATTTGTGTTCAATCCCGTTCATAACGTGCAGACCAGCACGCCGGCCAACCTCGTCGCAGGGTCGATGCCGTGCGGGAATTCCATAGGGAGCCGCGGTATGCCTCAACCGCTCAGCGCCGAACTCCCCTGTGTTCTTTCGGTGCAAGCCCATTAGAGGAAAACGAAAGGAGATGTAGCCCATGTTGAGCCGACGACGCTTTTTCTCCGCCGGCAGCGCGATTCCGCTTGTTGCTGGGTCTACTTCGCAGGCCGCCCCGCCGCAGGAACCCACCCCGCATTGTTCGGACCGATGCGTTTCCCTGAATGGCGCGTGGCTGTTTCGCCTGGACCCCGATAGCAAGGGCGAAGCCGCGGGTTGGACGCTGGGCGACGCCTCAACCGCCGGATGGCGGGAGGTTCGCGTACCACACACCTGGCAGGTGGAGCCGGAGAACACGGAATACTACGGCGCGGCGTGGTACCGTCGGACCTTCGACGCGCCTCAGGCGTGGTCCGAAATGGCGGTCCGAATAGAGTTCGAAGCGGTATTTCATACTGCGATCGTATGGGTGAACGGGCAGGAGGCCGGAAGGCACGTCGGCAAAGGCTATACGGCGTTCACGCTGGATGCCGGTCCGCTGCTGCGCTTCGGCGCTCCCAACAGCCTGGTGGTGAAAGTGGATAACGCGTTCAGCGAAGCCATGCTTCCGCGGGGACGTTCCAGCGACTGGGCCCACGATGGCGGCATCTACCGGCCGGTCCGGCTGCTGATCGCGCCGCAGGCGTTTATCGAGAGCGTCGCCATCGACGCCGATCCCGACCTCGCCGCACGGACCGCGGCCATCAGCGTCGTGGCCGTGGTGCGAAACACATCGCGGAAGCCATGGGAGGGCAGAATCGGCTACCGCGTGACGGAGGAGCACACCGGCAACCAGGCGCTCGCGGTCCCGGATGCGGCACCGGTTCAACTGGCGGCCGGCGAAACCCGGACCGTCGCCTTGCGGACAGCTACGCTTCGTGAGCCGCGCCTATGGCACTTCGATCAGCCGGAACTCTATACCCTCGCCGCTGAATTGGACGGCGGCCACGTGATGGAGTCCGTCTTCGGAATTCGCAAAATCGAAATTCGGGGCACGTCCTTCTACCTGAACGGTGAAAGGGTCCGCCTGATGGGAGTCGAGCGGATGGCTGGCAGCAACCCGAGGTATGGGATGGCGGAACCCGCGGAGTGGATTGCTCACGACCATGCCGATATGAAGACGCTGAACTGCGTCTATACGCGCGTCCATTGGCCGCAAGACCACGCCACTCTGGACTGGTGCGACCGCCACGGCATGATGATCCAGACGGAGGTCCCCGCGTGGGGCAGCGGAACTTTCCGGGGCATGAGTGCCGGACCTTCCGCGGAGATCATGGACAACGGACTCGAGCAACTGCGTGAAATGATCGCCTGCGACCGCAACCACCCCTGCATTTTCTCCTGGGGCATGTGCAACGAAATTGGCGGCCAGAGCCCGCCCGCCTATGCCTTCGCCAAACGGATGTACGAGGAGTCCAAGAGGCTCGATCCCAAACGGCTGGTCTCTTACGCCTCTCACTCGCTGTTTCGCACTCCCGCCAGGGACGTCAGCGGAGTCATGGACTACGTGATGTGTAACGAGTATGTCGGCAGTTGGCAGGCCGGGACGCCCGACGACCTCGCGCGGATTCTCGACGAGATTCACCGCGCGTTTCCGTCCAAACCACTGGTCATCTCGGAATACGGGTACTGCGCCTGTACGCCGGAACGCCCCGAAGGCGACGGGGCGCGAATCGCGGTACTGCTTGCGCACGACGCGGTCTTTCGCGAGCGAGACTATGTGGCCGGAATGATCTTCTTTTGCTATAACGACTACCGCACTCACGTTGGCGACCGCGGCTTGGGAGTGTTGAAACAACGGGTCCACGGCGTGGTGGACGCCTACGGCGCGCAGAAGCCCTCCTATGCGAAATTGCGCGCCGAGTCCAGCCCCTTGGAGGCATTCGAGGTAGCAGGCAAACCCGGGGAACTCACGGTGCGGCTGAAGACTCGAAGCGCCGTACCCGCCTATTCGCTGCGGGGATACAGGCTGAGGACCGTAGCGTACGGTTTCGGCAATATCCCCGTCGAGCGCATCGAAACGGATCTGCCGACGCTCGCCCCCGGGGAGCAGACGTCCGTCACCGTGAAATTCACGGAGCTCCGTCCCGTTCGGGTGATGCTGGACGTGCTCCGGCCAACCGGATTCCCGGCGGATACCGCGGTATGGAAGCCGTGAACGGCCGGGAACGATACAACGCGCGCTATGTCTGGCTCCTGACCGTGGTGGCCGCTTTGGGCGGCCTCCTGTTCGGTTATGACTTCGTGGTTATCGGCGGAGCCAAACCGTTCTACGAAAAATTCTTCCGGCTCGTTTCCGAGAGCGAAGTCGGCTGGGCAAATAGTTGTGCGCTGCTGGGGTGCCTTCTGGGCTCGCTGGTCTCCGGCGCCGCGGCTGACCGCCTGGGACGCAAACCGCTGCTCGTCGCCTCGGCCGTGCTGTTCGCCACCTCTTCCGTGCTTACGGGATGGGCCTACACGTTCGCAGCGTTCGTCACCTGGCGGATCGCGGGAGGCGTGGCTATCGGGATCGCATCCAACATATCGCCGGTCTATATCGCCGAGGTGAGCCCCGCACCTTGGCGCGGCCGGCTGGTGTCGATGAACCAGATGACCATCGTGGCCGGAATTCTGACCGCCCAGATTGTGAACTGGCTGATCGCGGAAAAGGTCCCCGCGGGCGCGACCGGGGAGATGATCCGAGCATCCTGGAACGGGCAGTTCGGCTGGCGCTGGATGTTTACGGCGGTAGCCATTCCGTCGCTTGTCTTCCTGGCGGGAGCGCTGGTCATTCCGGAGAGCCCCCGATGGCTCGCTCTCCGGGGACGGAAGGACCGCGCGCAACGCACTTTAGCCCGCATCGGAGGCGAAGCATACGCAGCGAACGCTCTTGCCGACTTGCTAAGCACCGGCGAGCGACTTCCGCATGGTGCCCGGTGGAGGGCCTTGCTCACGCCGGGTATGCCGAAGATCGTCGGAATCGGCGTTGTCCTGGCGGCACTCCAGCAGTGGAGTGGCATCAACGTCATCTTCAATTACGCGGAGGATATCTACCGTGACGCCGGATATGGGGTAAGCGACATCATGTTCAACATCGTGATCACCGGGACCATCAATCTCGCGTTTACGGCGGTCGCCCTGGGAATCGTGGACCGCTTGGGACGTCGCTCACTGATGCTGGCGGGCTGCGCGGGCGTGGCGATCTCGCATTTCCTGATCGGTCTGTCCTACTTTCTCGGGCTGAAGGGTCTGCCCGTCCTGATCTGTACCCTGGGGGCCATCGGATGCTACGCCATGTCGCTTGCGCCGGTCACGTGGGTGCTCATATCGGAAATCTTTCCGAACCGCGCGCGCGGCGTGGCCGTCGCGGTATCTGTGTCGGCGTTGTGGATCGCCTGTTTCGCTCTGACCTTCACTTTCCCTTCGCTGAATGCGGCAATGGGCCCCGCCCGGACTTTCTGGCTCTACTCCGCGATCTGCGTTGCCGGCTTCCTGTTCGTTTTCCGGTACGTCTCGGAGACCAAGGGAAAGACGCTCGAACAGATCGAGCGCGAGATGGCCGGGAGCGTACGCGACACCACGGCGACGAATTCATAATGGACCGCGCGCCAATCGAGAAAGTCCTGTTTCGCGCCACTATCGCGCAGGACGCTTTTTACTGGCGGGCCTTCCTGAAAGCCTGCGCGCTGGCGCGCGCCGACGACAACGAGACCATCGCCGCGCCTTACGAACTGATCGGTCCAGGATCAAGTTGCGAGGGCCCAGCATACCACCGGGAGCAATGTTACAAGCTGTACCCTGGTGGAATCTGGTGGAGTTGCCAAATCTTCCGCAGAAGCCGGATGCTGAGGTTTCTGGTACGCCCGGGCCGATTCGAATGACCCATTAAAACATAAATCGGGTCAAATGTATCGGTATCTAGAGAACGCTGATCTAGTAGCGTCCTAAATCCGAAGCTGTAGATGATTTTGTAGGTGCTAAGAGCCTTCTCGTTCAACAGGGTCCAACAAGCCGCAACAGGGCGCTCGCATCTCCTTGATCTAAAGGGACTCCGGATGGAGGCCGACAACTGCCTTGGGCGCAGGGGGTCGGGCGTTCAAATCGCCCCGCCCCGACCATTATTTTCAATAGGTTACAGCCGATTCCAGGCCCGGCTGAAATTCCACTGTAGATAATTTTGTAGATACAAAATCCAGCGAAGCCCAACGATCACCGAGTATTCCGAGTTGCCACCCACGTTTCGCCTGATACGATCACTCCTCGGGGCGAGGGAGTAGAAAAGTGCGGAAAAATTCCCCCTGTGGAAAACTTGCCTTGCCAGACAACTAGCGCTCAGCTATTCTTTCCTTAAAGGGGCTTACGCATTCTGCGTCCCACGTTTCAGGCCTGCAGCTTTCACTTCAGGCGGGTCTCCCTCCCAGCGACCTATGATATCGCCCGGCAGTGGCATCTCCTTAATGAACCTTGTCCAGATTCCATAACATTACCAAGCCAATGAGATCTGCACGAACCAATCTCATCATGAAGGCACTATTGGCCCTGCTCTTACTTCAAATCTTGTTCAAGCCAATCCAGTACGCTTTGGACAAGTTTTACTATCTCCATTTCTTTAACGGTTCTGCCGCGAATGGCATCTTCGTAACGTATTATGTCATTCCACTCTCGTCCAAGATAGGCTATTCTTCGAAAACCTGCTGTTGATTTCAAAGGACGTACCTACCCTTGGCCGGAGCTGATCGCAGTTCCAGCCGTCACCCCCGTTTGGACTGAGTCCTCTAAGTTCTCCGCATCATGCTGTCCAATTTACTTGCTCCAAGTCCTGACCTACTGGCTTTGATTGACTGGTGCTTCGGCCGCTGCTGTCCAATTGCGGCTTACCACATCACCGGCATCGCCAATTGCTCCCCAAGCTGGCGCGCCGCGGGCGGCCCCTCCAGCGGAGCGTTGAGCCAAGCCCACAAGTCGCGGAAAATAAACAACTGTTGCCGCCGCAGCGCCGCCAGATTGGAAAGCGACCACCCAAAGGTGGACTTCATCTGCAGATATTTCAAGATCAACATGGCGATCAACGCCCTCCAGATTTGGGTCTTCACGGCGTTCGCACTGGTGCCCAGAAACGTTTTCACCTTCAGCGTCTGCTGCAGCGCCTTGAAAAACAATTCCACTTGCCAGCGGTCCTTATAGATGGCAGCAATCGTCGACGCCGCCAAGTGCAGCAGGTTGGTGAAGAACACCAGGATTTCCCGCTTGTCCTTGTTCCAATACTCGATGCGCCGGAACAAGACCGGCTCCTCGCCAGCTTGCCTCCATGCCGGCAGGCTGATGGTCTGGTCGCGCAACACGTTCCCGTTTTCCGGCACCTCGCACTCTTCCTCCACCGTGTAGACGGTGTTGGTCTTCATCCGCGTCACGAAGAAGACGCCCTCTACAGTCATTTCCGCGAACCACTCGTAATCCTTGTAGCCGCGGTCGATCACCAGGATGGTGCCCGGCTCCAGCCGCAAACCCCGCGCCACTGCCACCTCGCTATGCTTGCCTTCCGTCACCACCGCGAACGATGGCAGATAGCCATCGTGATCCAGTAGCAGATGCAGTTTGATCGCTCCTTTGGTCCGCCGGTACTTGGCCCAGTCAAACATGGTCGCCGACAGATCGATAATGCTACCCCCGTCCAGGCTCACCAGCCGGTTCTTGAACCGGAACTTCTTGCGCCCGCTCCGCGCAGCCACCTCCGCCTGGCATTTTTCCAGCAGTTGATTGAAGACCGTTTGGTAGAGTTCCCACGGCCGGTTTTCATTGGCATACGCCAGCGTCGATTTCTTGGGAGTCTCGCTGACGCCCAAATGCTTCAGCGGCGCTTCACACCCGGCCAAGCCCATGCAAACCTCCCGCAAGGACTTCAACTGCGCCACCTGACAAACAGCATCGCCACGAACTGACCCCAACAAGTGAACCCCTTTGCATTCCGCTCTGCGGAGTGTTGCTTGACCGCCCGCGCGAACTCTCCGCGCGAAAACAGTTGCAACAACTGCGAAAACACGCTACATACTTGAGTCACGGCTGATCCTCTTTTCTCTGGAAGTGGTTCTTGGCATGAACCCACTCCAGAGTACTGGGGATCGGCCTGCTCGCGCGACCGTCAGGCCGCTGCAGTCGAATCCCCGTGGGTTTGAGACCCGCCAGAAACTGATTCCGTAACAAAGCAAAGTGACCGCCACTTCCGGCACAATCTGCGTCATTCTGTTTTTCAACCGGAGCGGCCGGTTCTGGGTCAATGCTCCGGATTTTCTGCGCCACCATCAGGTACAGCCTAGGTTCATCCCGGAACTGAATCACCTCCAGGCCCACGGGCTCGACCAATGACTGAAATTCGATTTTCGAGGGGAACGGCTCGATAAACAGATCGGTGGTTTCGCGCAACCGGTCGACGAAGGCCTTGCCCTCGGGATGGCTGATCACCAGCCGTCCACCGGGCCGGAGCACCGCTGCCGAATCGGCGCAGGCGGCAGGTTTGTCTGCGATGTTGCCATACATCGCGTTCATGAAGACGACATCTACGACGCCGACCCTCAGCGGAAGGCGCATGACGTCACACTGGAAGGTATGCACACGCGGGTTATTGTTGCGGGCACGCGCCAGCATCTGTTCGGCCAGGTCACAGGCCAGCACGAGCGAGGGCCGATACGACTCGATCAGCGGGACCAGCACACCCGCTCCTGTACCCGCGTCGAGGACCACGTCGCCGGGATACAGTGCGGCCGAGGCGACGATCTGCCGCAGGCGATCCATGACGTCTTCCGGTTGGGGGACATCGAATACGCCTGCCAAGGCATTGAAATACCGCCTCTGATGAGCCGCAATTTTCAGACGCCGGTCTTCATTCCCCATTGCAGCTCCGCGCGCCGCGGATCAATCTGCGGCGAATTCAGCGTTGTACGATCAACAGCGCCGGCGCTTTTCCGAACGCCAGCGGCTTGGCCAACTGGCGCATCACCGCGGCGGCTACGCTGATCCGTTCCCGTGCGCCCGTCCACGTGTCCACCCACTCGGCGCGAGCTTTTTCCGGCTGCGCCAGGCCGAGCAGGTTCAGCGTGATCTGCGGGCCCTCGACGTAACACGCATACGCGTCCCCCGGCAGCGCCAGGCACGGCCCGCCGGCCGCCAGTTCGTTGTGCGGCTCCATACGCCAGTAAGGCAGCGCCGAAAGCGCGTCCTTCAGTATCTGAAAGCGGCGCATGCCCGGCGGTTCCGGATCGGGCTTGACCACGTCCCAAGCCGTGTTGTGATAGTAATAGACGCCGTAGCCGCCTGCCAGGTAGATCAGGTAGGCCCGCCGCAGTTGCTCCTCCCAGTCGTGTTCCACGCGGTAGGAGGGCATCTTGTCCACTCCGCGCTCGTAACCGAACTCCGAATTCAGCACCGGGTAGGCCCGGATGGACCGGTCGAACGCGATCATCTCCGGCCAGAAGGTGTGCTGCTGGTCGGTGCGGAAATCCAGCCTGCGGTTGTATTCGGGCGTCCAGTAGAATGCATCGTCGTCGTGAGTTGTGATGAGCCTCCGGTATCCATCGGTGGATCGCACCAGGTCCATCATGCGGCGTTGCAGGTTCCAATCTTTCTCGTTGTGGGCCTCTTTGGAATAATCCCAGACAACGTTGGGATACGCCTGGTAGCGCGCCACCACGTATTGGAAATACCGCTCCTCGTCGCGGCTGTAGGGAGGCGGCCAGTTGACGAACTTGTTGTAGACCTTGAGCATGATGTGGGCGACGATTCCCCTCTCCTGCAAGGCGGACATCATGCGGTCATAGATCTGAAAGAATTTGGGGTTGAGCCGCGAATGATCGGGCTTTTCGTTGTTGCCTTCCCATGGATAGATGGGCGCCGGGCCCCAGTCCCACTGGTGCTTCCGACCTGGGCTCCAACTCGGTATCGTACGCGTAGACGTTCACCATCACGTGGTTGAAGCCGCGCGCTGCCATCTGGTCGATGAGGTGATGCATGAGCTTGCGCTCGGGGTCCTCCATATCGGCGCCCCAAAGCCAGTCGGCTTCATATCCCAGCAGAAAATAGCGGGACCCGTCCTCGTACACGAAATGGTACGGGTGCGCGGCGTCGACCCGCAGGCCGCCGTGAACCGCCGCGTCGCGATTCGGCGAGCACCAGATCGCGGGCTCGGTCTTACCGTCCAGCGCGGCGAGCGACGACACCGTGCGCATGGACCATGTCCCCTCCAGAGTGGGCGAGAAGCGGATTTTCCAGGCGCCACCGCCATCGAAGAATCCCGGCACACGCAGGTGCGCGTTGTCTGGTCCGGTGAACTCGGCCGCCAGTTCCACGTCGCAGGGGTTGCCTTGCACCGCGGCGTGGAACGTGAAGTCGTGCGTGTGAAATCGCTGGATGCTGACGTTCCCGGCAGGCGCGCGGTTGGCCGCCTGCATCAGAATCTTGAGAAGCCGGTTCATTCGCGTGTTGGTGGCGCCCGGAACGAACGACGACCAGTCTCCGGAGGCCGACACCAGGACCAAGTTCAGGCTGGGAATGATGAACGTATTGTTGCCCCTCGCGCCGAGACTGGCGAAGGCGTCGCGCGGCAGGTCCGGCCACGTGAGCCTTGCGCCCATGTCGTTAAACCACCAGTTGAAGCCGTAGTTGCCCGGCCCGGTCACGCGCACCTGGTCCGACCCGCCGCCGTAGGTGCCCACTTGCAGGTAATCGTCGGTCTCGGCCGGTTTGGTGTAAGGCAGGCTGGCAGGAACCTGAGGCTTCTGATTATCGCGGAAGTAGCTTTCGGACAGGACCTGTTTTCCATTCCAGTTGCCGCGGTTGAGCCAGAACCACGTGAAGCGTGCGAAGTCGCGCACCGAGGCCGACATGCGCCGGTCCTTGGCGCGGAACGTCAGCCCGTCTTCGAGTCCGAGCTCGCCGAGCCTGTGCGGGTCGTTGGCCGCGACCTCGGGCGACGTGCGGAACACCTTGTCGAAGAGCGTCAGTTGGTACAACTGGATGGCGTAATCGTTATAAGCGAAAGCCGCGCCGGGCGCTTCCGGGCGCCCGTACCCGCTGGTCATGTTGGCCAGGTGGCGGAAGGTCATCCCCTGGTCTTTCTCGGAGAGCTTCCAACCGAAGTCGCGAAGGAGAGCGTCCGGGCTCGCCACCTTGCCTTCCTGAATCGCGAACATCAGGAGGGTGCTCAGCACTGGCTTCGCCGACGAAAACCAGTCGCTCCTTTCCGACTGCGATCCCCACGCTTTGACGATGTACCCGTCTTTGATCACGCAGCCGCTTCCGCCGAGCGCGTCGGCCAGGCGGTCGAGCCAGGCGCCTTCCAGACCTGCGGCCGCCGGGTCGCGTTGTTCCCACTGCTGACCGGGAAAGTGCGTGGCGCCCTGGCACATCAGGGTGACGGCAGCCAATATTATGAGGATGCGTTTGCTGTGCATGGAACTCGCTGACAGTATACGGTGGCCCGCGGACGAGCCCTAGAACGATCTTTCCGGCAGTTGGACGATCCTGCCGCGTTGACCCGCCGCGGCACTTGCGGTTACGATTGCTTTTGCTGCTCGGCACCAACTGGAAAATGCACAAGACGATTCGCGAATCGCTTCAGTACGTTCGCGAGGTCTTGGAGCTGCGGGACCGGATTCCGGGCGCGGAGAGCGTGCAGCTTTTCGTGATTCCGCCGCACACCGCTGTGGGGCCGGTAAAGCAGGCTGCCGGGCAGCGGCTTTGGGTCGGCGCCCAGAATATGCACTGGGCCGCCGAAGGAGCATACACCGGCGAGATCTCCCCTGTGATGCTGCAAGAGCTTGGGGTAGACCTGATCGAGCTTGGCCACAGCGAGCGCCGGCATCACTTCCATGAAACCGATTCCCAGGTGAACCGTAAGGTTCTGGCAGCCCTGGAGTTCGGCATCCGGCCGCTGGTCTGCGTGGGAGAGAGCAGCGAAGAACGCGACGCCGGAGTGGGGGCCGAGGCCGTAATCCGGCAGGCTGGAATCGCCCTGCACGGCATCGGCGAGGGCGACGCCTCGCGACTGATCATGGCGTATGAGCCCTACTGGTCGATCGGCACCGGCGGCGTTCCCGCCGGCCCCGATTACGTCCGGCAGGTTTGCCATCGTTTACGCGAAGCGCTGGTCCGGTTCTGCGGTCATGAAGCCGCATCCTCTATCCCGCTGCTGTATGGCGGCTCCGTGAACCTGGAGAATGCCTCCGATTTGCTGGACCGTGGGGGGGTCGACGGCCTGTTCGTCGGCCGAACCGCGTGGCAGCCTTCGGGGATGGCCACCCTCATCGAGATTGCCGTCCGGCAGGCGAAGCAAGACACCCCTCCAGGTGCCTGAGCGCGGCAAGTGGTTCCTCCGGGTTGATCTCGTTCCAATGCGCGTCCAGCCAATTCCAGATCGCATCCGTCATCCGAATCTCGGTGGCGAAGAGGTCGGCCGCGTTCTGGCGAACCGGAAACGCGTCGGAAGTCAGCCATCCCGTGTAGCCGTCCTGCTTCAGATAATAGAGAAACTCCACCCATTGCCAATAGTGACGCGAGCCAACCACCAGGTCCCAATCCCAATCCTCGGTGGCGTCTCCCGTGTGGAGGTAATAGGGAAGGCGCTCCAGCAGCACATGGGAGAAAGCATCGGCCGGGGTGGCGCCGCCGCAGAAGGCGTGTCCGATATTGAACGTAATCCCCACCCCGGAGCTGCCGATTTCCCGGCACAGACGAATCACCCCCGCCGCGGTATTCAGAAGCCCGCGTGTGCGCGGGTCGGCCGGCTTGTGCTCCAGGTGGAGGGTGATTTCGGGGCGGTATTCACAGGCCTGCGCCAGCACCTCCACCATCCGGTTCCGCGCCCTGCGGTAGTGGATCTGAAACGGATAGTCATAGCCGTCCGCCAGGGGAGCGCAGGTGACGCGCGGGCAGCCGAGCGCGAAGGCGCAGTCTTTCGCGCCGCGGATGAACTCCACGGCCATGCGGCCAACTCCCGCATCCGGCGAAGACAATGCGCCGCGGGCGAAATCGCGGTGGCCTTTCAGGTTGACGTTGACCGCCGCCACCATGAGTTTCAGCCGCGGGAGCGCCGCCTGCAAGCCGGCAATATCCCCACATTCGTCCGGGTAAATCAACTCCACGCCACGCATGCCGGGGATGGCTGCCGCCCGGTCGAGTTTTCCCTCGACAGGCAGAGGAGTCTGGTACTCGCAGAAGCGGTCGCGCAACTTTCCCAGGAATGCGGTGATGATGGCGTGTCGCATGGCCTCACCTTTCCAGCACGAACGGCACTTCGAGAATGCTGCACGATTCGGAGAATGCCGGGCCGCGGCGGTCGTATGTCACAACCCGCAGCGTGTGCCTGCCGGGTCCGAATGACGCCAGCGACAACCCGGCCATGCCACGACCGCCGACCCGGAACGGCGCAATCCTGGTGTAGCTGTACGGTCGTCCGTCGATGTAAAACTCCACTCGGCTGATCGGCCAGCGGGGATGCCGGTCCTCGGCGATCACCTCCACCAGGGCCCGTGCGCCCGAACCCAGCACCGCGCCGGGCGTCAGGCCGACGAGCTTGATGACCGGCGCATCGTCGGAATCGTATTTCGGCATGGGCGGGATGGAAGAACCGGTAAGCCGCGCCACCTGCTCGAAGAACATCCATTTCACGGGCGTGCTGATTCCCCACTTCGTGGGCGGCGACTGGTACCCGTCGAGGTAGTTGTTCCAGCCCTGGTCGTAGTAACCCCACCCGACCCGTTCCTCGACGGCCGCATGCAGGTTCATTGGGCTCACGCCATCTTCGTTGATCAGCACCGGCCGGTCGTATCCGAGCCATCGCCGCATATCGAAAATCATCTGGTGGACCTCTTCGGGCGTGCGCCCGTTGGTGTGAAACATGATATAGTCCACTGCCTGCATGGCCGGTTCACCCGGAACGCCCGGTTGCCCGACACCGCCTACCCAACTGAACGAAATCGGAATGCGGCCGCCGGCCACCTGCTTGGCCAACCGTACCGCTTCCGCCAGCCGTTCGTTTGGCCGCAGCAGCGGATGACTATATCCTGGGTTCGCTTCGTTGTTGATCTCCACCATAATGTTGCGGTTCGGCAACGATTTGAGAAATTCCACACCGTTGACGATGGCCTGCCGGAGGTTGCCGTCATCCTGCGTGACGGTCACGCGCCGGTCCTGGCCGAAATAGAAAAAGCCAACGATCACCACCATGCCGTTGCGGTCGGCGGCGGCAATGATGTCTTTGAGACGTTTGGCGTAAGCAGGCTTCAATTTCCCGTCGGCATTGAAGCCGCTGTTGTCGTGCGGCTGACCGCCCAGGCCGAAGTTGCCGTCGGTGGGCCCGCCACCCTGAAGGTTCACGGTGAACGCGAGCAGGCCGGTCCGGCGCCATTCCGGCAGCGCCGCGATGAACTCCTGCGTGTTGCGCTCGGGGGCCCACTTTCCGGTGTCCGGGTAATCCCAAAAGACGTCGCCCATGACCGCCGTGTGGTAGGGGTTCTGTCGCGATCCCTGTTTGGGGTAGTTGGCGTCATCGAACGTCGCCTGCACGGCGCGCACGTTGAGCAACGTGCCCACCAGGTTCGGGTCGGCATTCGGGAAACCCGCCTCAGGCGTATAGGTCGGATGACCGTTGATGGTAAACACCGGCCCGCGGATGCCTACCACCGTGCCGCCCGACTGGGCCGTCGCAGATGCCGCGAACAGGACAATCACTGCCAAGACGAAGACATAGCGCTTCATGTGAATGACTCCCCGGCTCTATCCGACCCTGGCCATCACCGGCTTGGTTTCCTCGACCGACCGCATGTTGAACCAGCAGGTAATTGCGATCACGTTCAACACCGCGGCAGTCAAAAAATAAGCGGACGCACTGCCTGTCACACGTTCCAGAAACGGAAAAGCATTGGCGCTCACGAAAGAGCCGATATTGCCGAGCATGTTCATGGCGCCCGACACCCGGCCGGTATCTTTGCCCGCGATATCGGCGCAAAAGACCCAACTAGGGCTGATGGTCATATCGGCCCCGAAAACGGCGAGGGTAAACCACGCCGCAGCCGTTCCCGCGGAATCGGCCCCGGTCACCGCCATAATCCCCGCGGCCGCCAGCGCGAACCCGGCGATTCCCGGCACCCGCCGCGACCAGGCGCGGTATCGCGAGCGATAAATGCGGTCCACCATCCAACCTGCAAACCATTGCGACGTGGCGCCCAGAAGTAGCGGAGCCATGGCGTAGGCCGCCGCCTCGGAATCGCCCAGGTGATACTGCCGTTTCAAGTACGGCAACATCCACGACAGGCAAATAAAAAAGGTGAAGTTTCCGGCGAAATACTGGAACATCGCCAGGGCCATAGGCCGCGACAGCAGAATCTTGGACAGCCCGCCGCCGGTTGCCAGCGAGACCGCCTCTTCGGGGAGGGGCTTCGCCGGCCGGTCGTGGAACCACAGCAGCCAGTAAACCGCCCACACCGCTCCCAACCCGCCCAGCAGAAGAAACGAGGTCCGCCATTGCCAGCGCGTCAGCATCCAGGCGAGCAACGGGAAAGAGACCGCCGCGCCGATGCGCGACCCCGAGAATAGTACGCCGTTGGCCCGCCCGCGCTCACCCGTGGGCAGCCAGTTGCAAATCGCGCGGGCGCCCCCTGGAAATGCGCCGGCCTCCGCCATCCCGAAGACCAGCCGGATGACCACCAGCGAAACGAAACTCCAGGCGGCTCCGGTGAGCACCGTCAGTACGCTCCACAGAGATACCACTACCGTGAGCGCCAGACGCGGACCCGCCTTGTCGGCCAGCCAGCCGGAGGGAATCTGCGCGATGGCGTAACCCAGTGCGAAGGCGCTGAAGACGAAGCCCATCGCCGCATCGGACAAGCCCAGCTCGGTGGAGATCGGCTCCTTGGCGGCGGAGATACAGACCCGGTCGACGTACGTGATCATCGAGAGGATAAACAGCACGAACACGACGGCGTATCGCTTCATGTCCCTACCTCAAACCGAAATCGGTGACCGCGTGGAATCCCGCGGGTCAAGTCAGCGCTTGCCGACGGCATTGCCCAGGCGGGCATCGTTCGGCACAAGCGGCTCGTCCTGGGTCTCGACCGATTCCAGCATCGCTTTCAGGAAGATGCTGAACGAGACCGCTCCCGGATCGGGATGGCCTATGGCGCGGTCGCCCAACCGGCTCGCGCGCCCCACTTTGCAGGGCCAGCCGGCTGTTTCCGCGGCGCCTTTCTCGGCGGCCCGATAAGCGGCCCGGATCGTCTCGACGAGATCCGGCCCGGGCGTCACCGCCGCCGCCGCGTGAATGGAATCGAGGATCGTCTTATCGCCCGGCTTCACCTTGCCCGCAGTCGCTACCGCGTTCTCCATGCTTTTGAGCATCGATATGAATTCCGAAGGGCCGACCAGTGGGATCCCCCTCAGGGCCAGGCCACCCGCGCTCAGCGCGCGTCCGAGAATCACCCCGATGGCGCCGCCGGTGGCGCTCATGAACGCCATGCCGGCCGCCCGGAGAATGGCGTCAAGCGTGGTGTTGTCGTCCAGCGCGCCGATTGCCGTGCGCACCGCCGTGAAGCCGATCCGAACCGTGATTCCGTGGTCGCCGTCGCCTAGAGCTCCGTCCAGCTCGTTCAGGCGGGCCTCCGCCTGTTGGAATTTTTCCGCTGCCAGCGCCAGCGCATCTTTGAGCGCCCTTGCATCCATCATGATGGTCACCTAAGCCTGCACCAACCCCGGTCCCTCGCAGGGTGCCAGCAGCCAGCGCTTCAAATCCGCGTCCAGGTGCATCAGGGTCACCGAACAACCGGCCATATCCAGCGAAGCCGCGTAATTGCCCACGTACGTCCGGAAGATGCTGATTCCCGCCTCCGCCAGCAGCCGGTGCACGCTGCGGAAAATGATGAGCAGTTCCCCCATGGGTGTGGCGCCGGCGCCGTTGATCAGCACGGCCACTTCCTCTCCGGACGGGATCTTCAGATCTTCCAGAATATGACGGACCAGAAATTCGGCCACCTCGTTGGCCGGGCGCAGCGGACCGCGCTCCACGCCGGGTTCGCCGTGCACCCCCATCCCCAGCTCCATCTGGTCGTCGGGGATATCGAAAATTGGCTTGCCGGAGGCGGGAATGATGCATGAGGTCAACGCCACGGCCATGCTGCTGGTATTCTCGTTGGCCTTTTCCGCCGCCGCCGCCACCGCCTGCAAGTCCAGCATCTCCTCGGCCGCGGCGCAGGCCACCTTCACCACGAAGATGTCGCCAGCGATTCCCCGCCGCTCGTGCCGGCGCTCGCGGGGGGCCGACGCCACGTCGTCGCTGATGTGCACAGTCACGACTTCGATCCCATCGGCCATCAGCTCTTCCGCCGCCATGTCGAAGTTCAAAATATCGCCGGAGTAGTTCCCGTACAGGAACAGGATGCCGGGCCCGGAGTGCACCTGCCGGCCTGCGGCAATAATCGGCATGGGCGGCGGCGAGGCGAAGATGTTGCCCGCCACGCTGGTGTCCGCCAGCCCGCGGCCGACGTACCCCGCGAACAGCGGTTCATGTCCGCTGCCACCGCCGGTCAGTACCGCGACCTTGCCGGGAACCGGAATATCCTTCCGCGCCACCGCCTGGATGCCGTCCAGCTTTTTCAGAATGTGCGGATAAGCCAGGGCCAAGCCCTCGATCGTTTCCGCGGCGACTGCATTGGGATCGTTGATCAGCTTTTTCATTGGCCGTATGACTCCCCGGGATCAGGCGGGTGCCAGATTGGAAGCCAGCTCGCGCCGTAGATTGCGAATGGACGCCGCCACAAACAGTGCGTCCGAGGCCACGTCGGTTTCCCAATCGCCGGTACGGGGCGTCCAGGTTTCCAGGTACAACTCGGGCGTCTGGGTGTGATCGAAAATGCGCCGGAACAACTTCGAGCGGTCAATCTGGCCCTCGCCGAAGGGGGTGCCGGTTACCGCAAATCCCACATTGGAGCCAGTTAGCCTGTAATCCTTCAAGTGATACATCAGGGCGCGCGGGCCCAGCAGGTCGAAAACCGTATCGAGGTCTTCGAAATTTCGCAGCGAGTTCGCGACATCCAGGCAGAACCCCACCGCCTCCTCCGGATATTCGGCGACCGCGCCGGCCAGGACGCGGCAGGGAATGTCGAAGTGGTTCTCAATCGCCAGCCGCACCCCCCGCTTCTCCAGACATGGCACGATGCGATCGAGGAATGCGCGTATCTCGCTGCCCGGAATGCGCCCGCCGCCTTCGTGCTCGAGTACGATACGAAGCTGAGACAGACCGATGGCCTCCAGCCGGTCGAGATACTCCGTCACCACCTGCGGGTCGAGCGTCATGCAGCCGAGCGTGATCTCCAATCCCAGCTCATCCGCTCGCCTCCGCAGGCCGTTCCATTCGGCGCAGGAGAGTTCCAGCGGCCGGCTGTTCTCGCAAACCTGCAGTCGCTCGAGTCCCGCGTCCCGCGCGATTCCAAGGAAATCCCACATCCGGGGAGCCCTGGCCGGATCCGCCAGCAGATAACGAAATACGTATGAACTGGCACCGATCTTTGTTGGCGTCAAATTAGCACCACCCTTCGTATTCAACCTCAGCGTGCCGCGGCATCGCTCAGCACCGGAGCGCCGCTGAACAGATACGGCTCGAACATCTTCAGGATCGGCAGGTACTCGTGACGCTCGAGATGGTGCCGCACCATGTCACGGTCGATTTCGTCCAGCCAGTTCCAGATGCGGTCCGTGATCCGCACGTTGAAGGCGAACGTCTCGATCGGGTCCTGGCGCACCGGCGAGGTATCGGAAGTAATCCACCCGTCATAGCCCAGTTCCTTCAGGTAGTACAAGAACTCCATATAGAGCCAGAGATTGCAGGTCCCGGCCATCAAATCCCAGTCCCATTTGCCGTTGTTGTCGTTGATGTGGACGTAATACGGGAAACCGCTCCCGGCCACCAGTGCGAGCGCTTCGGCGGGACTCTCGCCGCCGTACACCGAGTGACCGAAATCGATAGTCACGCCCAGGTTCGGTTTGGCCACCGCGTCGCAAAGCAGCAGCGCTTTGGCCGCGGAATCCAGCGTACAGTGCACACGCGTTTCCGAAGGCTTGTATTCCATGAACAGCGGCACTTCGGGCAAATAGGCCGCGGCTTCGCGGATTACATCCACCATGCGGCTCCAGGCTTTCCGGTAGTCGGTGTGAAACGGATAGTCGTATCCGTCGCTCAGCGGGCAGCAGGTCACCTTGTCGGCGCCCAGGGATTTGGCGTAGTCCTTGGCCGCCATGATCATCTCGCATGCCTTGCGGCGTACCGCCGGATCGGGCGAACAGAGGGATCCGCACGCGAACGCCGGGTCGGCCTTGATGTTGACGTTCACCGCGGCGACCCCGAGTCCCAAGCCGCCGAGATAGGATTGCATCGCCTCTACCGATTCCACTTCGTAGGGATGCACCACCTCAGCTCCCTTCACGCCTGGTATCTGCGCCAGCCGTTCCAGCTTCTCCCTGATCGACAGTGGCTCCTGGTACTCGCAAAAGCGATCGCGTAACTTACCCAGAAATGCCGTAATTACCGCATGTTTCATAGTGTCCTCCCAAGTAGTTCAAATCCCATGTCGAATTGCCGCCGCCGTGGGACTGCCATATCCTAACTCCCGGCGCGAACAATCAAAAGGCCCGGCGCCTCGCCGAACGACCGCGGTCTCTCCAGTTGATACACTCCAGGGCCGGAGATCGGCTGCGGTTCTCGCGCACCAGTCCAGGTGTCGATCCATTCGGCTTTGGCGGGACCGTTCAGTCCCCGCAGGTTGAGGATTACGCCGCGTCCGCGAAACACATTAGCGCCTCCCCTTCCGCGTCCGCCGCCCGGCGCTGCACCGGCCCTGCCCGGATTTACCACCCGGGCGCCGCCCGGAGCACGCCCGCCGGGCGGAGGTCCGAAGCCTTCGCCGGCGCTTTCCGAATAACAGGCGTAGACTTCTCCGGGTGCGGCCAGGCACGAGCCCCCAATCGCCAGTTCATTGGCAGGCTCCATGCGCCAGTAGGGAAGCGCGGACAGCGTTTCCTTCAACTGCTGAAAGCGCGGCGCGCCGGGCGATTCCGGCTCCGGCTTCACCACGTCCCAGGCTGTGTTGTTGTAGTAGTACACGTGATACCCGCCCGCCAGGTAAGTCAGATAGGCGCGGCGCAGCACTTCCTGCCATGGCAGTTTTCGGCTGTAGGTGGGGAGGTCGTCCACACCGATTTCGTAACCTCCCGTCTCGGCATTGATCACCGGCCACTTACGCAGCTTGCGGTCGAACGCCACCGCCTCGGCCCAATCCGTGTGCTGCTGGTCCGTGCGGAAGTCCGTGTTCGTATTCAGTTCCGGATTCCAGTCGTAGATGTCGTTGTCGTGCGCGGTGAAGAGGCGGTGGTAGGCGTCGTTGGAACGTACCAGGTCGATCAGCCGCTTTTGCAGGGTCTTGTTCCGCTCGTTGAAGCACTCCTTCGAGAAATCCCACACGACATTGGAATAGCCCTGGTAACGGGCGGTCACATACTTGAAATAGCGTTCCTCGTCTACGCTGCCCGGCGGCGGCCAATTGACCTGCTTATTATAAACCTTGATCATGATGTGCGCCACGATTCCTTTGTCCCGCAGAGCGTTCATCATGCCGTCATACAATTGGAAAAACCTGGTGTTGAGGCGCGAATGGTCCGGCTTCTCGTTGCTGCCTTCCCAGGCGTACATTTCCGGGGGACCGTAGTCCCAGTCGCAACTCTTGCCGCGAGCCCAACCCGTATCGTGGGCGTACACGTTCACCAGCACGTGGTTGAACCCCCGTGCCGCGATCTGGTTGATGAGCTTGTGCATCTGGCGGCGTTCCGGGTCGAGCATGTCGATTCCCCACAGCCAGTCCGCCTCGTATCCCAGCAGGAAATAGCGGGTGCCATCTTCGTAGATGAAGTGGTACGGATGCAGCGGGTCCACCCGCAGGCCGCCGTGGATGGCCAGGTGGCGGTTGGGCTCGCATTCGATGGCATCCTCGGCGTGCCCGTTCAGCGCCGGCACTGAGGACCGGGTCCGCATGGACCAGGTTCCCACCGCGGTCGGCGAAAACCGGATCTTCCAGATGCCGTTTCCATCGTAGAAGCCGGGCACCGAGAGCCGCACCCCGCCCGGCCCGTTGAAATCGCCCACCACCTCGACATTGAACGGGTTTCCGGACACCTGGGCCGGCAACGGAAAGTCGTAAGAGTTGTACTGCTCAACGGTTATGGCCGCGGAAGGGATCGCCGCGGCGAAAAGGACCACACAAAACGGGATGGCGTGCCTCATGATTTGACCTCGGATAATTGTGCCGAATTCTCCGGAAAGTCCTAACCGGCGAGACCAGCACTCTTCCTCATACCGTTACTGTGCAGTGTGATCTGCCGGGCGCCCCTGTCGCTAGTAGGATTGTTTGATTACTAGGACAATCCTGCCAGGTGGCATAATGGTTCGTGCTGTTGGATTTCCTCTCCCGGCTCCCCGTAGAGCCGTTCGACGTCGACCACGATGTCAATCGTTGGCGGCATTACAAACTCGCCCTCAATCCCAAGTTCCCTTTCCACGTGAGGGTGCTGTCGTATCCCCCGGGAGCGCTTTCGAGCCCCCTGCGATTCAATTGGCACGAACGGCTGGAACTCTTCGTTTGCCTGGCAGGCCGGGGAACCTTTCGTATGGGGGAACGCGTGCTGGATTTCGCGGCCGGCGACATCATTGTGGTGGATAATCTCAAGCTGCATGGTGTGGCGAGCTACCGTGGGCAGGACCGCCTCGTCGGGGTCATCACGTTCATGCCCGAACTGGTGAGCAATCCACTCTCTTACCCTTGCGATTCGAGCTATCTGCTCCCGTTCTACTCGCGGCCGGCGAAGCTCGATCCCGCCGTGCGCACGACTGACAGGGCTTCGGCCGATGTCCATTCCGCCCTTGGCAATATGCTGCGCTGCTATCTGGATGACTCGACTGCCTTGCCATTGCGACAGGCGGCCTGTAAGGTCTACCTTCTGCAAGTCCTTTACCTGCTCTCCGTCCATTTCGGGATGGGCGACCCGCAGGCCGCCGATTATGACAGCAGCCGCCGCGAGTCCTTCCAGTTCGGACGGCTCTACGAATACCTGCAGGAGAACTATGCCGAGCGCATCACGGTTTCGCGCGCCGCAGCCATGCTCGGCCTGAGCGATTTTCAGTTCATGAAGTTCTTCCGCAAGGCCACCGGCACTACTTTTGTCACTTACCTGACGCGGCTACGCCTCGCGCACGCCCACCGGTTGCTCCTCGAAACCGACCACTCCATCGCCACCATCGCCGCCGACGTCGGGTTTTCAGACCAGAGCTATTTCGACCGCCGTTTCCGGCATCACTACAAGCAGTCTCCCCGCGAGGTTCGCACCTTGGCAGGATCGTTCAAATAGCCGGGAAATCCTGCTAGAGCCGCTGGCAGGCCCGGGTTACAGTTTTGGTGGCAGACTTAGGCTGGCCCCCCTGGTCCGTGGCCGTCCACCGTTCGAAAGGTCGGGGCCCGCCCTGTGAGCTTCAGCCACAGCGGTTTGAGGGCAGAGGAGTTCGACATGGACAACGGAAGCGAAAAGAAGAATTTCTACACCGACGTGAAACAGCAGAACGAGCCCTTTTTCCTCAAGGGCGCAGAGGCGCTCGATTGGGGCATGAAGAACCGGTTCGCGCGCATCTTCCGCCCCGAGTCCGGCAAGACCGTCATGCTTGCCATCGACCACGGCTATTTTCAGGGTCCCACCACCGGCCTCGAGCGCGTCGATATTTCTATCCGCCCCCTCCTGCCCTACGCCGACACCCTGATGCTCACCCGCGGAATTCTCCGCTCCGTCATCCCCCCGGCGTTCGCCCGGGGAGTGGTTCTGCGCGCCAGTGGGGGCCCCAGCATCCTGAAAGAACTGTCCAACGAGCAGATTGCTGTCGATATCGAAGATGCCTTGCGCCTCAACGTCAGCGCCTTGGCGGTGCAGGTGTTTATCGGCGGAGAATACGAAACCCAAAGCGTGCACAACATGACACGCCTCGTGGATATCGGCAACCGCTATGGAATACCGACCCTGGCCGTCACCGCGGTCGGTAGAGACATGGTCCGTGACGCCCGGTACATGCGCCTGGCCTGCCGCATCTGCGCCGAACTGGGTGCCAGCTACGTGAAGACCTATTACGTCGCCGAAGGCTTCGACACGGTTACGGCGTCCTGTCCCGTTCCCATCGTCATCGCCGGCGGCAAAAAGCTGCCGGAGCTCGACGCCCTCAAAATGGCCTACGATGCTGTCGAGCGGGGCGCTCTCGGCGTCGACATGGGCCGCAACATCTTCCAGGCCTCTTCACCGGTGCGCATGATCCAGGCTGTTCGCAAGGTGGTTCACGAGGGCGAAACGCCGGAGCATGCCTACGAGTTCTATTGCGCGGAACCGGCCGAAGCCGCCGTAGCAGGATAGCCCAGGAGCATAGACCGATGCAGAACCGCTGGACGCAGAGCGAAGCTGCGGAATACCAGGAGCGATTCGCGCCCCTCTGGGGCGAAGATCTGGCGTTGCAGGCCTATTGTGCCCACCTTCTGGCGACCGAAAAGGAACTCGCGCTGCCCGGCTGGGCGAGCGTCTCCGTCAAGGGCTCGCGCAGCAACGTCTTCGGCGAGAACGTTCCGGCGTTGTGGATCATCGAAGCCGGCAGCGACCTGCCGGCAGCCGCCGAGGTGGACCTGTCGTACCTTCGCAGACTGCGTACCTTGAACTCTCTGGCCGACGCCGCACTGCTCGAGGAACTCCGCACTCACGTATTCGGGTCTGGCACCCCAACACCTCCTCCGGAAACGCTCGCCCACGCCTTTCTCCCGATGAAGTATGTTGTGCACGCACATTCCAGCGCCGTGCTGGCTGTGGCGGGCCACGGGCTCGGTGGCCCGGCGATTCTGCTCCCCGGCTGCACATCGGCGTTCGCAGCAGCCAAAGCCGCCGCCCAAGCCTGTGACGTGCAGTCAGATGCCCAGGCCGTCATCTGGGCCAATCACGGTGTTCTGACCTGGGGCGAAACGGCGCGCGAGGCTTTCGATGCGCTCGTGGAAATCGTTACGCGGGCGGAAGTGTGTCTGGACCGCGAGACCCGGCCGGTTGCTTACGTCCTTCCCGCGGCCCACGAAATCGAAGCGCGCACGAAGATCGCCGCCCCTGTCGTTCGCGGCCTGCTTGTCCGCAGGCAGGCTGCCTCGGGCCAGGTCCTCGGCCGTGTGATCGTCCGGCCTCTCGGCAGCCCCGAGGTCAACGCCCTCCTTGCCGGGGACTGCGGCAAAGAACTGGCACTGATGCCCCCGCTGGCATTGGACAACGTGGCGATTACAAAACCGCATCCCATGTGGGTCGATTCGCCCGGGTACCTTGATCCGGCACGCCTGCGCGGACAAGTCGCCCACGCGCTCGACCAGTTCGCGCGCGATTACGAGGAATACTATTCGCGCAACGCCGCCGGCCGCGAACCCGCCACCAGGGTAGACGCCGCCCCCCGGGTCGTGCTCCTGCCAGGGCTCGGCGCCCTGTGCGCAGGTCCGGATGTACGCACCTCTGCCGCTGTCCGCGACGCCGCGCAGGCCACGTTCTTCCCAAGAAGCCGCCTCGCCCCCACGGCAGCCGGGCACGCCATTCCCGAGAGCGACCTCTTCCGCTGCGAATACAGCCCCTTCCTGCAGCCTCCCGATGCGCTGGCGCCCCTCGCGGGCCGGACTGCGCTGGTCACAGGCGCGGCCGGAGCGATAGGCGCCGGCATCTCCGAAGTGCTGCTGCGAAACGGATGCGCTGTTGCGCTGGCCGATCTCCCGGGCGAAACCCTGAGCGCCGCCTTCCAGGAGTTTCGTGCCAGATACGGCGAGCTCGCTCTGGAACTGCCGTTCGATGTCTCGGACCCTGCCCAGGTGGCGGACGCATTTGGCAAGGTGACCCTCGCATGGGGCGGCCTCGACCTGGTAGTGGCCAACGCCGGCATCGCGCACGTCTCGTCGCTCGCCGACATGCGGCTGGAGGCTTTCCGCCGGCTGGAGCACGTGAATATCGAGGGAACCCTCAACATCCTATCCGAGTGCGCCCGTCACTTCGCGCTCCAGGCCTGCGGTGGCGATGTGGTGCTGATCTCGACCAAGAACGTGTTCGCGCCGGGTGCCAAGTTCGGCGCCTACAGCGCCACCAAGGCCGCCGCGCACCAGTTAGCCCGCATCGCCAGCCTGGAGTTCGCGGAATTGGAGGTGCGCGTCAACATGGTAGCGCCGGACGCCGTGTTTCGTCATGGAGCGCGGCCCTCCGGACTGTGGGCGGAAGTCGGCGCCGATCGCGCGCGGTCCAAGGGCATGACCGCCGACCAGCTCGAAGCCTACTACCGCAGCCGCTGTCTTCTGAAGTCCGAAGTGACCGCGGAGCACGTAGGCAACGCGGTGCTGTACTTCGCAAGCCATCAGACGCCGACCACCGGGGCGACTCTCCCGGTCGATGGCGGACTCCCGGAAGCGACGCCTCGGTAACACCTACGAATCGGACGACACTGCGGCCGCCTGCGGCGCCTCGCTCCGCGCCCGCTCTCCCCTTTCCAACTCGCGCATGCGCGCGACCTTGGGTAGCGACCGCCCCGCCTCGAACTCCGACCGCAGCCATGCCGCCACCACGCACTTCGCGGCCTCGGCTCCGATCACCCGCGCGCCCAGGGTGAGGATGTGCGCATCGTTGCTCTTCCGCAGTCTCTCGGCGGAGTACACGTCGTGGCAGACCCCCGCATAGATCCCTTCCACCTTGTTGGCGATCATCGCCATCCCCAGACCCGTGCCACAGATCAGCACTCCGCGGTCGAATTCCCGTTCGGCGACGCGCTTCGCAAGATTGTAGCCGATATCAGGATAGTCCGCCTTCTGCGCGCCCAGGAAATTCAGGTCTTCCACCGCCGCACCCAACGCGCGGAGGTGCGCTACGATGACCGCCTTGAGTTCGATTCCGGCTTCGTCGCAATCCACTGCTATGCGCATTCTGCTACCCCCGATGGTCAGCGTGCGGCCGTCCCGGCACCCGGCGCCTCCGGCCGGATCAGCACTACCCAATCCCGCTGCGGGTCGCTCGGCGGCATTCCTAGTTCCACCGGGTCCTTTCCACCCGCGGTCAGTGCCGTGACCGATCCCGACTGGAGCGCTCCGCCGTTTCTTGGATCGTACCAGCGAACCTGGTAGGCACCTTTGCAGGCGTGCAGATCGACTGTTGGGCTTGCCGGCGGTGTGCCCGGCCCCGCCATGGGTGCCTTGCCATGACGGTCGCCGCCCGCGTCCGGACCTACGGCGCCTACGCCGCCCATCGCGCCCGGGGCCTGCCGGAGGCCGGGACGCCGCCCGCCGCGACCGCCCAATCCTCGTCCACCACCCAGTCCACCCCCACCCGCCACGGGAGACGCGGGGCCGTAGGCAGCCGCGGCGCCGAAGGCGTCGCCGAAGCGTCTGCCCCCGATTCCGTTGGGGAAGTAGCCCACGATCATGCCGGCACCCGCGAGCCCCCAACCGGTAGAGAGCAACTCGTTGTGGTTACTCATATTCTGGAACGGGATCTTGTTGGCGATGAAAAATTCGTGCGCGGTGCGCATCTGGTCCCACCACTTCTCATAGGCCCGGAAATCTTCGAGCATCAGGTCGGGGACATCTACTTTTGAGGCCGTGGTGCTTCGCTCGCCCACATCCGTTCCAAAGCCGACATAGGTGTCCATGCCGGCGCCGCCAGCCATGATATTGGCCCACAGGGCGCCCTTCCGGCCCTCGTTGTGTTCCGGATCGGCAACGTCGCGCGCCACCGCAGCGTTTACGTGTCCCAGCGCCATCCCCGCTGGCCCGGGACGGGTTTCGTCGATCGTGACCACCCATGGCATGCCGGCCAGCTCCGAGGCCATGCGCAAGAAACGCGTCACATCGAAAACGTCGTAGAAGTTGATTTGCAACGAAGCGCCCCGGTAGTGCGAACCCTTCTCCATCAGTGGAAGATACAAGCGCTCCCAATTGGTGGGGTGAATCACGATGAGATGGTGGTACGCATCGCTGGCGTAAATGTAATCTGCGAACGCCATGCGCTGTGCGCGCGTGTTGTTGTTTTCCTCGCCGATGTTCCAATTGAGACCCAAGTGGTGCCCGAACCGGGCAATCAGCTCGCGGTAATACAACTTCCGTTCCGGTCCCAGCTCACCGCCATCCATGTCCCAGTCCGTTTCGACTTCCATCAGCTTGATTTCCAGGAAGAGTCCCAGGTGGTCCATGTGATCCAGCACGATTTCCCACTGGTCCATCTTCGGTATGGAAATGCGGGTCCGGTCTTCGGAATCGATATAGGGAGACACGTTCCGATCGTCTCCGTGGATCGTGTAAGTAATGAACGACTGCGAGTTGAGTCCCTCCGACGCCAGGTAATTCATCGCGCCGATGAGGCCCTTGCCCTTCCCATCTTTCCAGGTCGGGTCGCCCGTCTTCCAGTCGCGGACGTGAGGTGCCCAGCTCTTGCGGAAGCCGCCGCCCAGCCGGCCCTCCCACGTGTAGTTGGGTGTATCGTCGAAGTCGTCGTAGGCAAGAAGGTTCTCGGGCGAGTCGGAGCCGACCCTGAGGAAGTACTCGCCCGTCCCGGCGAACCGTAAATGGTGCCGGTTGACGTAGTTCAACATGCCTTTGGCACGAAAATCGCGCCCGGTCTTGTCCGTTTCGGCAATCGAGAACGAACCCGTGCGGCCGTCATACGGTGCCAGTGCCGTCCCCGCAGTGGGTGAGTTGGCTCCGGCCACACCCGGACCCTTCCGGAACGAAATCCTGTAAGTCCACTCCCCAACTTTGTCGGGTGCGAGGATTGCGCGCCACTTGTTGCCGCTCGTCGCGGACGTATTGGCTGCGTTCCCGTCGGCATCGAAAAACCCCGGTATCCGGCGGGTCGTGCCGCTCCCCGTATGCGTGAACGTGACGTCCATGCGAAGGTCGAGAAAGGGGTTGGGTGTGGCGGTCGCCGAAGTGGCCGGCCCGTCCAGTGTGAACGTCACCTTGTGCCAGCGCTTCAGTTCACCGGTTACGGCCACGGCCGGCGGTTTCGCCTGTTGCGCCAGTCCCGCCGCGGCGCATGCCACCGCAAAAACGATCGCCGCCGGGAATTGCCTGTGCATCTGTCTCTCGATTCGGCCTGATGGCTCATCCATGGCAATGAAAACGTAGGGCGGCCGCCCTCGCCCGCGGCCGACGGCCGGTCGGGGACAGGCCGCGGACCAGGGGTCCGCCCTGCGGTGTCAACATACTAGAACCGCACCGTCAGAGCGAACTGGATAACCCGTGGCGACCGCGTCCCAGTGACCTGGCCGAACTGCGTGTTCGTCTGCTTACCGGTGGTGTCAAAGCGTGCCGATGTATTCACACTCGAGTACTGCGTGTGGTTGAACGCATTGTAAAACTCGCTACGGAATTGCAGGATCCTCTTCTCCGAGCCCAGTGGGAAGTTCTTAAAGAGAGAGGCGTCCCAGTTGTTGGTGCCCGGCCCGCGGAACACGTCCTTGGGGGCGTTGCCCGCGTCGCCCTTTGGGGGCCGCCCAAACGCCGTGGTATCGAACCATTGATCAAAGGTGCGCTGGCCCGGCGACAACTGGGCCTTGCTAATCGCCAGGACACGGGCTCCGTCTCCGGCGCCGCCGGTAATGTCGGCGTTATCGGTGGTCGAATAGCTGATCCCGGTCGGCGTCCCGCTGGCGAAGGTTGTAAATGTAGAAACCTGCCAGTTGTCCAGCACCAGGCCGGTCAGTTTTCGCGCCGACTGTGGAACCAGCCTGCTGCCCTTCGGCACGTCCCATACCACGTTGAAAGTTAGGACATGAGTCTGGTCGTAGCCGGCCTTGCCGTAAACCCATGACGCATCGTGAAACGTGGGCATGCTTCCGGTCTCCGAATCCGACAAGTTCATCGCCTTGGACCAGGTGTAGGCCACGCCGTACAGGAGTCCTTTACTGTATCGGCGCTTGGCGGTTATTTGGAGACCGTTGTAGTTCCCCCACCCGGAGAAATCGATAACATACATGTTGGGGTAGAAGCCCACGTAAGGCACCAGGAAGCTGTCCGGGAGCGACACCCCAGGCTTGGTCGGATCCGCATTCTCCGGTGCGAAGTGCGCCCCGTACGGAACTTGGTTGATGGTGCGGAACATGGTCTGGTGTTTCGCCTGATTTCCCACGTATCCCACGCTCAGCGCAACGTCGCCCGGCAGCGCCTGCTGCACGCCAAAGGAATAGTTGTAGACTGCCCCCGGCTTGTAGTCCTTCTGGAAGCCGTACACATTGGTTAACGGAAAGTAATATCCCGACCCTTGAGTGGTGAACGTGGCGATGTTCCCGTAATAGATTACCGGCGTCACGATCTCGGGAGGCACGGTCGAAACCGTGTTTCCAAGGTTGGAGCCAATTACGGTTTGTATATTCATGCCGAATCCCCCGCGGATGGCCGTCTTGCCATTGCCGAATACATCCCAGGCAAACCCAAGACGCGGCGCCGGTTCGAGCGGCGCGTGCGTCTGCCAACCCGGAGGAATGTCTCCGTAATTGGTGGACTCCACGATTCCGTTGAACAGGTTGCCCGAGTCCGGCACGATCGCGCCGATCAACGTAGCGGGTACGTAGGTGTTGGTGATGGCATCGTAGCCCAGGCGCTTGCCCGTACCGTCGAAGGCCGGCCGGTACAACCGCACGGCCTGCGACGGGTCATACTTCGACGCGACGAAGGCCGCGGATGGATTGTTGGGCTGCGGGTTCCACGGCGGGAAATATGAAAAACGGGCGCCCAGCTCGAGAGTCAGTCGGGGCGTCACTCGCCAGGAATCCTGCACGAAGAACTCGCTGAACTGAAGCTGAGCGAGGCGGATCGCATACCGGTTCGATTGCGTAAACGACTGGAAATTTCCCAGCAACGCATTGGTGAAAGCGTAATTGGTATCCCCCGGATTGTTCTTGTCCACGGAGAAGTTAAAGCTTCCTCCGAAGGAGGGAGAAGTATGGCCTTCGTCCTGAAGGTGAAACTCGTAATAGTATCCCGCTTTGAACGTGTGCCGGCCGGCGATCTTGGTGAAATTATCGCTCCAGGAAAAACGTGTATCTCCAGTCGGGACGAATTCTCCATTCGGTCCCACGCCGATCGGTGTGCGGGTATCGTAGCTGATCGTCGGTGCATTGGGCACACCCGAGAGCGAGACCGCCGGGATGATGTTCAACGGGTTGGCGGCCGAGTAGAGTTCGGGGAAACCCTTCATACCTGGTGCCGTGGGAGTCTGAACATTCGTGAGCGGGAAGTCCGCGATATCCGGCACGCCTTCCAGGATCTTCCGCCCGGACAGCGAAAACTCGTTCACCATCGTGGGGCTGATGATTCGGGTGTAATTCAACGCGGCGCCGTCTTCCGCTTTCCGGTACTGGAACTTGAGCTCCGGCCAGTTCGAGCTGAAAGCGGTGCTGCCGGTATAGCTCACTGTCGCCTGCTTCCAGTGACGATAGCGGATTGAGAGGTGGTCATCCTTCGTGACCAGGTAATCTCCTTTGACCGTGTCCAGGTGCTTGGGCCGCCGTAGAATATCCTGGAACTGATAGTTATAGGAGCCGCCAGTTACACTCCTGTCAAACAGAAACGGCTCGGGGAACAGGTTCAGGATCGCCTGGCCATAGTTATTGATGGCGCTGTTGGGAACTACGTTACCGGCATACTGTTTCACAGTGGTGGGATCCAGGATCGGCACCAGCTTTCCGCCCACGTCCAGCGTCTTCGAATAGTCGCCGCCGCGCTCCAGATCCGTCGGCATCGTCACACTTCTCACGCTGGCCGGTTCCGCCACACGCCACGTCTCGTGACCGTAGAAAAAGAACAGCTTGTTCCGCATGCGCGTAAACACTTTGGGAATGGCGATCGGGCCGCTCAGCGAGCCGGTAAACGTGTTGAATCGATAAAGAGGGTTTTCCAGCCCGTTTCGGTTATTGAAAAAGTCGTTGGCATTCAGATCTTCGTTGCGCATGAACCAGGAAACACTGCCGTGGTACTCCGAGCCTCCGCTTTTCTGAAGGATATTGATCAGTGCTCCCGAGTTGCCGCCGTACTCTGCCTGGTAGTTATTGGCCAGAACCTTCACTTCCTGAATGAAGTCCATGCTGACAGGGCCGACAAACCCGATGCCCGAGTCGTCGTCGGTTCCCTGCTGGCCGTCCACCGAAATCCTGCCCATCATCGCGCGAACCCCGTTCACGTTTGGCAGTGGCGTGCCGGTGGCCCCGCCCATGGACGTAATATTCGTGCTGGAGGAAACTCCCGGCATCATCTGCATCAGGCTCATGATGTCCCGGCCGCGGGCCAGAGTCATCTCGGTTTGTTTGGCTTCAATCATCGACGAGGTCTCGGAGCTGGCAGTCTGCACCGTGGCGCCCTCGGCCGCGACCGTAACGCTTTCCGAAATCTGCCCAACGGCTAGGACGATCGTACCGGTCGACAGAATCTGGCTCGTACTCAGCGCCAGCCCTTGCCGCTCCAGCGGGCGAAACCCGGCCTTTTCGACTTTCAGGTTGTAATCACCTTGAGGTAAAGCGGGAAAAACAAACTCGCCGAGATTGTTCGTCTCCGTGTTCCGCACATCGCCGGTCCGCGTATTGGCCAGCGAGACGGTTGCCCCGGGAACTGCGGAGTTCTGGGGATCTCTTACGTTGCCCAGCACCGTCCCGGTGCTCATCTGGGCGTGCGCGATACCGAGCGCACTCATCAGGGTCACGCAAACGGACAAACGTTTCAGCCAGGTAAACCTCATGCTCGACTCCTTTTCTCTCTTTTTTCCCGGATTGTGTCAATTGTGTGCTTGTGTATCGGCCAAGACTAGGAAGATCGCACAAGTTTTAGGACAATCCTGCTGGATCTTTTGGCCAGTCCCGCCGAAGCCCGCAGCCTCCGCGCTTTCAGCGCACTATCAGTACCGCTGGCGCATCCCCAAAACTCTGCGGCTTTTGAAGTTTCAGCAACCCGGGATCGAGAGCCCCGGCCGACTGACGCGCGCCCGTCCACGTGTCGATCCATTCGGCCGAGCCCGTCGTTCCGCGGCCGCGCAGGTTCACCGCGATGTTCGCTCCCGGCGCATAGAATGCGTGGATTCTGCCCGGTTCCACCAAACACGATCCCCCGGCGGCCAACTCATCGTGCGGCTCCATGCGCCAATAAGGCAGCGCTGACAGGGTCTCTTTCAGAATCTGCCAGCGCCGCATCCCGGGGGGCTCTGGATCGGGTTTGACTACGTCCCAAGCCGTGTTGTTGTAGTAATACACCCCGTACCCGCCGGCAAAGTAGATGCGATACGCGCGGTCCAGCAATGTCTTCCAGTCAACCTGATTTGGGTGCGTGTGCGTAGGCAGTTTGTCCACCCCGAACTCGTATCCGAACTCCGCGTTGAGGACCGGTCGCGGCCGGATCGCCCGTCCGAACGCAATCCACGCGGCATAATCCCCGTGCTTTTGCTCCGTGCGGAAATCCAGCGTCTGGTTGCGCTGCCAGTCCCACTCGTAGGGATCGTCGTCGTGAGCCGTGGTGAGGTGCCGATACGCGTCCGCGGTCCGGACCAGCAGGATCAGGCTCTTCTCCAGGTCTTTGTCGGTCTCGTTGCGCGCCTCCTTGGAAAAATCCCAAATCAAGTTGGGGTATGCCTGGTAACGTGCGGCCACGTAGCGGAAGTAGCGCGCTTCGTTGGGGCTGCCCTTTTCCGGCCAGTTTACGTCTTTGTTGTAGACCTTGATCATGATTTGCGCCACAATGCCGTTTTCCAGCAGCGCATCCATCATGCCGTCGTAGATCTTGAAAAAGGCCGGGTTCAACCGGCTGTGGTCCGGCTTCTCGTTGGTTCCCGCCCACGGGTACACCGGCACCGGACCGTAGTCCCAGTCGCTCGACTTCCCGGGGCACCACCGCGTGTCATGCGCGTAAATATTGACCATCACGTGATCGAAGCCGCGCTCGGCCATCAGGGAAATGAGACGCCGCATGACCCTGCGCTCCGGGTCCAGCATGTCGGCTCCCCACAGCCAGTCGGCTTCGTAGCCCATCAGAAAAAATCGCGAGCCATCTTCGAATCGAAAGTGAAACGGGTGATCGGGATCGACACGCAGCACCCCGTGGTTCTTGGAATTGGAATTGGGCACTGCATCGGCCTCCGCGGTTTTCCCGTCCAGTGCCGAGACCGCCGAGAAGGTGCGCATCGCCCATGTGCCGGGCGTTGGCGCCGCGAACCGGATCTTCCACACCCCATCGCCATCGTAGAATCCGGGTATTCGCATCCGGGCGCCCTTTGGGCCGTTGAACTCGCCCCACACTTCAACCGCGAACGGGTTGGCGCTCTCTGGCGCCGAAAACACGAAATCGTGCGGCCGGTACTGTTCGATCCGCACCGAAGCCGCCAAGGCCAAGCTAGAGCCGCATGCGAGTAGCAGGATTGCACGCCTCATGGGCCTAAACGATACCATCGTGCCTGGCCCTGTACTAGAACAATCTCCCGAGGATTACGACAATCCTGCCGCGGATTCGTGCTGCCCGTTCATGCCCCGCGATGCGAAAAACCGCTCCAGCGGAATTGGCCCGCAGACGTCCTGGCACACTGCATCCACGATGGCGCACGTCATCGGAAGCAACTTCCGCTCCAACCGGCCCCGTCCGATCATCCTGTCCACAGAAGCCTGGATCGCGACCGCAGTTTCCGCACCTTCCACCACGTCGTCCCGCATGTATCGCAGCTTGGCTTCGCTGTAGCGCAGGCCCCGGCCCAGCCACCGCCCCATGCGAGAGTTCCGCCCGGCCTGGCACGTCACATACAGGTCGCCGCTGCCGGCCAGCGTCCACACCGCTCGCGCGTCGCCTCCCAAAGCGGTCACCAGGTAGGACATCTCCCACACCGCCTCCGCGAACAAGGCGGCCGCCAGATTGTGCATCCGGGCCTCGTTCCCGGCTGCCGGCACGTCATCGAGCATCCCCGCAGCCATTCCGATCCCCAAGGCGTACAGGTTCTTTAACGCCGCGCACACCTCCACCCCCACCAGGTTCGTGTCGGGCCAAACGTGGTAATACGGTGTCCGCAGCCATTCCGCCAAGCGTTGCACCAGCACCCCGTTCCGCCCGGCCAGCGTGACACAGGTCGGCCGGCGCACCGCCAGTTCCCCCGCAATGGAAGGCCCGCCAATGGCGCAGATTTCGCCGCGATACCCCCCACTCAGCCGGTCTTCCAGGTAGTCGGGAAGGATCTGTATGGTATCGCCTTCTCCCGCCAGTCCTTTGGTGACCATCACGATGGGCACGTCTGGAGGCAGGAGGGACGCCAGTTGCCCGGCCGCCCAATCCACGCCCGCGGAACTTACGCCCAGGACCAGAAGTTCGGCCCCGCGCAAAGCGTCAGCCAGTTCGTCGTGGGTGCCGGGCACGACCGCGTCCGGCAGACGCACCCGCAACCGGGGGTGCGCATCGTGCTGCCGGATTGCCGCGATGATGTCGCGGTCGAGATGCGTCCCAATCAAATGCACCTGATGGCCGTTATCCGCAAGGGGCACGGTCAACGCGCTGCCCATCACCCCCGCACCCAGAATGACAATCTTCGCCATCGTCGCTGGCCCAATATATTCTATCTGTCGTGCGGCAGATGGCGCGCCGGTAGTCTGCTCCTATTCTGAATGCGCGGATCTCCGTCATTCCGCCACAGTGCCGGGTTGGTCGAGGTCCGCTCGGTCCTATGGAGGGCGACCACCTGCCGCAAAAACAGAGGGTCGCCCCCACTGAAACCAGCTATTGACGGGCCTTCCGCAGAACCAGGCGTGCTGATTGTAGTCAAAAGTGTCGCTGTTGATTCCCAAAAGAAGACAGAGGGCCGGGGGCATCTTAACGGCCAAGCTATTGAAACAAAAGGGAAATATGCATGAGGTATTCACTGGAGATCCACTGTGCCCAAGACGGTTGCCGACCACGGAGCGAAGTGCCCTATTTCTAGTTGCTTACGTTTCAACGAGATCGCGCCTGCTTGTTGAAAGTTGTGGATCTCTGTTGAAGCTGAGGGCTCTCTGCAGCTACAAAATCATCTCATTGCTGTCCAAGATAGAACGGTAACTGCAGCGGCCTGACGGTCGCGCGAGCAGGCCGATCCCCAGTACTCTGGAGTGGGTTCATGCCAAGAACCACTTCCAGAGAAAAGAGGATCAGCCGTGACTCAAGTATGTAGCGTGTTTTCGCAGTTGTTGCAACTGTTTTCGCGCGGAGAGTTCGCGCGGGCGGTCAAGCAACACTCCGCAGAGCGGAATGCAAAGGGGTTCACTTGTTGGGGTCAGTTCGTGGCGATGCTGTTTTGTCAGGTGGCGCAGTTGAAGTCCTTGCGGGAGGTTTGCATGGGCTTGGCCGGGTGTGAAGCGCCGCTGAAGCATTTGGGCGTCAGCGAGACTCCCAAGAAATCGACGCTGGCGTATGCCAATGAAAACCGGCCGTGGGAACTCTACCAAACGGTCTTCAATCAACTGCTGGAAAAATGCCAGGCGGAGGTGGCTGCGCGGAGCGGGCGCAAGAAGTTCCGGTTCAAGAACCGGCTGGTGCGCCTGGACGGTAGCATTATCGATCTGTCGGCGACCATGTTTGACTGGGCCAAGTACCGGCGGACCAAAGGAGCGATCAAACTGCATCTGCTACTGGATCACGATGGCTATCTGCCATCGTTCGCGGTGGTGACGGAAGGCAAGCATAGCGAGGTGGCAGTGGCGCGGGGTTTGCGGCTGGAGCCGGGCACCATCCTGGTGATCGACCGCGGCTACAAGGATTACGAGTGGTTCGCGGAAATGACTGTAGAGGGCGTCTTCTTCGTGACGCGGATGAAGACCAACACCGTCTACACGGTGGAGGAAGAGTGCGAGGTGCCGGAAAACGGGAACGTGTTGCGCGACCAGATCATCCGCCTGCCGGCATGGAGGCAAGCTGGCGAGGAGCCGGTCTTGTTCCGGCGCATCGAGTATTGGAACAAGGACAAGCGGGAAATCCTGGTGTTCTTCACCAACCTGCTGCACTTGGCGGCGTCGACGATTGCTGCCATCTATAAGGACCGCTGGCAAGTGGAATTGTTTTTCAAGGCGCTGCAGCAGACGCTGAAGGTGAAAACGTTTCTGGGCACCAGTGCGAACGCCGTGAAGACCCAAATCTGGAGGGCGTTGATCGCCATGTTGATCTTGAAATATCTGCAGATGAAGTCCACCTTTGGGTGGTCGCTTTCCAATCTGGCGGCGCTGCTGCGGCAACAGTTGTTTATTTTCCGCGACTTGTGGGCTTGGCTCAACGCTCCGCTGGAGGGGCCGCCCGCGGCGCGCCAGCTTGGGGAGCAATTGGCGATGCCGGTGATGTGGTAAGCCGCAATTGGACAGCAGCGGCCGAAGCACCAGTCAATCAAAGCCAGTAGGTCAGGACTTGGAGCAAGTAAATTGGACAGCATGATGCGGAGAACTTAGAGGACTCAGTCCAAACGGGGGTGACGGCTGGAACTGCGATCAGCTCCGGCCAAGGGTAGGTACGTCCTTTGAAATCAACAGCAGGTTTTCGAAGAATAGCCTATCTTGGACGAGAGTGATATGACATGGCGATGGGAACCCGAAAACGGGAGCGGCAGCAGGAGCTGTGGATCGCGACCAAGGATGTAGTGGAGACACCTGCGAATGCCTTTTATGACCGATTGAACCAGATCCTGGACGAGCACAAGTTCGATGCCAAGGTGGAGCGACTGTGCCTCAGGTTCTACAAGAAGAGTCCCTACGGCCGGCCGAGCATGGCTCCCGGGGTCTACTTTGGGTCGCTCCTCATCGGCTACTTCGAGGGTCTGGACTCGGAAAGAGGAATCGCGTGGCGTTCGGCCGACTCGCTGTCGTTACGGAAGTTCTTAGGTTACGCGCTGGACGAGGCTACACCGGACCATTCCACGATCTCGCGGACGCGCCGCTGGTATTGGCTGGAGACGCACAAGGCGATCTTCCGCTGGGTGCTGAAGATCCTCGAGGAAGAGGAGTTGGTCAGTGGGCGGACGGTCTCGATCGATGCCACTACCCTGGAATAAGCTTGGCCTAATGTCAGGAGGTGTTATGCCCAAGATGGTGATTGAGGTTCCGGAGGAGTTTGCGGAAGTGGGAAAGGCGATGGCCGCGTATCTGGCGGCTTTGCAGCGGACGGTGTCCCGCCTCGGTGGCGGGAAAGCGGTGGATTATGCGGAAATGGAACAGGCGATGGCAGAAAGTGCGGGACGCACGGAGTTGGCCGGCCACCGCGCCATTCTGCAGAGCTTGGACATTGACCTTCCTGCGGTGATCATCGGAGGGGTGCGCTACACGCGGGTGGGGCGGTGCGAGGCGCCCTACCACACGATGGTGGGTTCGGTCTCCGTCGAGAGATCGCTGTACCGTCAATCGGGCGAGCGCGGGGGGCAGCCGGGCGGCCGGGTAGTGGATGCGGTGCGCCTGCGGGCCGGCGTGGTGGAGGACGGCTGGCTGCCCCAGGCGGCGCGGGCGATGGCCCATGCGGTGCAGCAAGGCCCGTCGCGGGAAGCGGAAGCGAGCGCGCGCGAGTTTGGCCGGCTACCGTATTCGCGCGCCAGTTTCGAGCGGGTGGCCCACCTGGTCGGGGCTCTGGCCGTTGCAGATCACCAGGACATTGAAGACGCCCTGATCGATGCCGTGGAGGTGCCGGAGGAGGCCGGCTCGATTAGCCCGGAATTCTCACCGATAGAGTGGCAAAAGCCGCCACTTCATGGCATAAACATAGTTTCCACATGGACTTGTCCCCAATTTTGAGACAAACGGTTAAGACTCATTTTTCATTGAATGGAGAATTGAGTCATGGGATTATCGCGTAGGCAGTTCACCAAAGAGTTCAAACTGACCGCCGTGCGGCGGCTGGAACAAGGGGTGTCAATTGGGGAAGCGGCGCGGGCGTTGGAGGTGAACCCCAACGTGTTGCACCGCTGGCGGCGGGAGTTCCGGCAGGGACCGGGCAATGTATTTCCGGGCAACGGGAAGCAGCGCTGGTCCGAAGGCCGGATCGCCGAGTTGGAACGTAAGGTCGGCCAGCAGGCCCTGGAGATCGATTTTTTGAAGGGGTGCTTGCAGCGCATCGAGGAGCAGCGGATGCTGCAGGCACTGACTGGAAGTCCGCGGTCTACCGGAAGGTCCAAGAAGAAATGAAAGCCGATCGGGGACTGACGATGGCGCGGATGGTAGAACTGGGCGGCGTGAGCCGCTCCAGCTTTTACCGCTATGACGAAGAGGCCGCTGCGCAGCCGGATCGCGACATGGACCTGCGCGACGCCATCCAACGGATGGCGCTGGAATGGCCCAGCTACGGACGGCCGCGGATCACGGCCGCGCTTCGCCGGCAGGGTTGGATCGTGAATCCCAAACGGATTTACCGCTTGCTGCGTGAGGACAACCTGCTGTGCATCCGGAAGCGGAAGTTCCGGGTGACCACCGATTCCAACCACAAGAGACAGGTTTATCCGAATCTAGCGGGACAGATGACGCTCACCGGTATTAACCAGCTCTGGGTGGCCGACATCACCTACATTCGGCTGGAGACGGAATTCGTGTATTTGGCGGTGGTCATCGATGCCTTTTCGCGGCGGGCGATTGGCTGGGCGCTGGACCGCAATGTCGAAGACGAGCTCACCCTGGCGGCGCTGCGCATGGCGCTGGAGTTGCGGCGGCCGCCCGTCGGATGGGTACATCATTCCGATCGTGGCAGCCAGTATGCATCCGGCGATTACACAGATCTGCTGAAGGAACACGGCTGCGCAATCAGCATGAGCCGCAAGGCGAGTCCTTGGGAAAATGCCGGCTGCGAATCGTGGATGAAAACCCTGAAGTACGAAGAGGTGTATCGGCAGGAATACCGCGACCTGGCCGAGGCGCGGGCTTCGATTGCACGATTCATCGACCAAGTCTACAACCAGCAGCGACTGCACTCGGCACTGGGTTACCGGCCGCCGGTGGAGTTCGAGCAAGCACTGTCGGTTTCCAGCGGCGGGGAGGTTCGAGCATGATCGTCGCACACAGCGCGCCCGGGGAAGGGAAAAGCGGCGTGTGCGACGGTGCGCCGCAGGTAGTCATCGGGATCGCCATGCCGGCGCGGAAAATGCGGGCTGGCGAGCCGGAGGATGGCTTCGACGTGAGGGGCGAGTTGGCCCTGCGAGAGCAAGTACCTGGCGACCCACAAATCCACGATGCTCCAGTCCGGCTGCGGAAAGCGTTCGAGAATGTGCCAACGTTGCATACAGTTCCGGTAGATCGTGGTCGCCTCTTCCGCGCTGGTCGGGCCAGGCTGTGTGGCTGTCGAGTCGATACTGAATCGCGAGGCCGGATGCCACAGTGGTTGAGCAGATTGCCTGACGGACCGCAGCAACCTCTCGGCGCACGGCGCCAAACCCACACCGGCGTGGATGAGTTTCACCCACGGAGCGTAACCTTTCGGTGTGCGTCGTGCGGGCTTTTGATTGGTGAACCCGGCGAGCCGTCCCAAGTGACGCCAGTCGGTGCTGGCCAAATCGCCTCCATACAGGCACGCCAAGTGCTTGCCGGCAGCGGTCGCCAGCGCCGGTGCCAGCGGAGCAGTGCTGAGGCGGATCCAAGCCTGCAGATGACCGGGGCTGGTCTGCAACACTACACAAGGGTCATGCCCATTGGCGTGCATGGACTCGACGACCATCGGATCGGCACCATCCAGATCGACCAGAATATAGCCTGCGTTCTGGCTTCCGGCATAGGGCTGGATGTACACGTCACATCCCTCGCAGTTGCGGACGCGCAGAAACCGGATGGTGGCCGCACCTGCCAACTGGGTCGCCGTCCAAAGACGTTCGCCGGGAAACGGGCGACGTGTTTGGTGGTGAATCAAACGGATCAGATACAACTCGTTGGGCATCGCCGCAAGCTGGCTATGGATGGCCTGCCGGGTCAGAAAGAATCCACGGTTGTCCACGACCGCAATTTTGCAATCGAAGCAACACGCCGTACAATGAATTCTCAGCGGACGTCGAACAGTGTCTTAACTGTTTGTCTCACCTCAGGGGGCAGGTTCAACACAATGTTCCAGCCAAAAAGGAGAACGGCTTTTGCTATGACAGAGTGTACCCAATCCAGCTTCGGTTTTGCTGCCCTGTATCGGCGCGAGGTGGTGGCCCAGTTCGACGGCGGTGATATTTCCACCGATGCGGGTGGCTTGTTGCTGCGTGAGGTGGATCGGCGGCTGAGGCTGACCGAGCGGCTGGCCGGTTGCTTCACCGACCATCGGCGGCCAGACCAGGTAGAACACCAAGTGCGGGAACTGGTGGCACAACGTCTCTACGGGCTGGCGTTGGGTTACGAGGATCTGAACGATCATGACCAGTTGCGCGCCGATCCGCTGATGGGCGTGTTGGTGGGCAAGGCGGAGCCACAGGGGATCGATCGCCGGCGCAAACAGGATCAGGGTAAGGCGGGAGCCGGCAAGAGCACGCTGAACCGGCTGGAGTTGACGCCGGCCGATGCCGATGCCAAGGCACGCTACAAGAAAATTGTCTACGACGGCGACGCTATGGATCGGCTACTGGTGGACTTGTTCCTGGAAGCGCATGATCAGCCGCTAGAGCGAATCGTGCTGGATCTGGACGCGACCGATGATCCGATCCATGGCAACCAGGAGGGGCGATTCTTTCACGGCTATTATCGCGAGTATTGTTACCTGCCGCTGTACATCATCTGTGGCGAGTTCGTGCTATGCGCACGGCTGCGGAGTAGCAACATCGATGCCTCGGCTGGGGCGCTGGAAGAAGTCAAACGCATTGTGACGCAGATTCGTGCCCGGTGGCCACGGGTGGAAATCGTGCTGCGCGGCGATGGTGGTTTCAGCCGCGACGCCATCATGAGCTGGTGTGAAGACCACCGCGTGCATTATGTGTTTGGCTTGGCGAAGAATAAGCGCCTGTTGAAAATCATCGGGCGGCAGTTACATGAGGCCAAGCTGAAGTTTGAGCAGGAGCAGAAAGCCGCGCGCGTGTTCAGCGAATTCTCCTATCAGACCCGCAAGACTTGGCAGCGAGAGCGGCGCGTGATCGCCAAGGCGGAGCATTTGGAGAAGGGCGCCAATCCACGCTTTGTGGTGACCTCGCTTACCAATGAGCAGTTTGTGGCGCAGGCCTTGTACGAGGAGTTTTATTGTGCGCGCGGAGAAATGGAGAACCGCATCCAGGAACAGCAACTGGCGTTGTTTGCCGACCGCACGTCCACCGCGTGGATGCGGAGTAACCAGTTGCGTCTATACTTCTCCACTTTCGCCTATCAATTGATGCAAGGTCTGCGGCGGCTCGGACTGAAGGGCACCGAGATGGCCCAGGCACAATGCCAGACGATCCGGCTGAAGTTGCTCAAAATCGGAGCGCAGATCCGGGTGACCGTACGGCGCGTTTGCCTCTCCCTGGCTGCCGGCTATCCGTTCCGAGAGATCTTCGCGCGTGTCCACGCCCATCTGATGAGCACGGCCTGAAGGCTGAAGCGAAGGCCGGCCTTCATCCATTTCTTGAGATACACTCCCCGGCGCATGGTCGGGCGCAGCCTGCCTCAAATTCGCGACGGCACCGTGTTTCGAGTGCATTGGCACGCGTCAGGCGAGCCCGGCACGGCTTCTGCGCTATACACGTTACGGAGGTGTACGTCCTTATTGCTGGATCTGCCCAAGCACTGCCCTCCATGCAGGGCAGATCAATACCCGGCTACATGCGGTGTGAAATGCGGGTTAGTAAATCTAGCCCCAATACTGTTCACTTAAGTACCATAATTTGGGTGGCGAAATCGAGACGTCTTGTGCGCTGGCGCTTGCGAGGCCGCAGCTTATAGTTGCTCATCTTGCGCTTCACGCCGCGGGGATTGATTCGGTTGCGACTTGAAACAACCCGTTCCTCAAGAATTTCGTCGAGGATCGTCTCGTGGAAGACGTTTCTCTGCCGAGGGGGGAATAGCGCCATAACGTGCCATCCGTCTCTGGACAACATGCACCGAGTGGACGAACGAGAGCCGGTCGGGATCTTCGTCTGCTTTCAGGGCGGCTTCGTGCATCAGGGCGCGGATGGCAAAATGCGCCATCAGCAGACCCAAGAACTCCTGCCGGACCAACTCCGGCGTCTTGCTGCGCAATACAATCTGAGCGCCGCGTAAATGGGTCTTCAACTCGTCCAGGGTGGTTTCGATTTCCCATCGCTCGTGATACAGGGCGGCTAACTCTTTGGCCGGTGCCTGCTGGGCATCGAGGATGGTAGTGATCAGCCGGTACAGCGGCTCGGCGTCCGCGACATTTTTCAAGCGGTAATCAATGACGCGGACCACGATCCCGTTGCGTTTCTTCCGCCGGTCCTTGGTGGAGGCGTAAATGCGACTGAGATAGGAGCCGTCGGGCAGGCGTTGTTCCACGTCCAGGCGTGCATTCTGGCGCGTGCGCCATAGCAAATCCGCTCCCGTCCTCGCGGCGATCCGCCAGAGTTTGTAACTGGGGAAGAATCGGTCGGCCATGCACAACATTCCCTTGCGGAGTGAGGGAATCACTTGCTCGGCCAAGGTCAGTTCATCGGTGGCGTATCGGTCCATGTGCGCGCCCCACAACAGGTGCGTCCCATTCTCCAGCAGGGCCACAAACCGGATCTTGGGAAAAGCGCTGGATCCTCGACTGGCGCCGGGTCGCCCGAATGCCTTGTCATTTTCCGCGGTATCGGCGACATCCAACGTGCTGCCATCCAGGCTGACCAATCGCCATTGTCGGTACCAAGCACCCTTGGTGCGCTTCTCGGCAATGGGACCCACCACGGCGTCATAGAGTTTCTTCAGCGGTTCAGCCCCCAGGCGGCTGCGGGCCTGCGAGATGCCCGATTTTCCGGCCACTTTCACTTTTGCCGAAGGGTCGAGCAGCCACTGCATCCCTTCCAACAGGCAGCGCAATACCTCACGATAGGAGGACCGCATATACAGCGCCAGTGCGATGACGTAGTAGACCACCACATGCGCCGGTAGGTCGCGCTCGCGGACGCTAGCGCGATTGGTCTGCTGGAGAGCTTCGTGGATTTTCTCAGCGGGGAAGTACTTAGCATGATAGGTGCCGTAGATCAGCGGTCGCGCGCCGCCGGCGATCAGGACCGAGCGCCGGATAGTCGAGCCCGAGCTCGCGCGCATAGAAGCGCGAGACCGCCTCGCGCAGCTCCTGCACGCCCGACGACGGCGGATAGTTGGTCTCACCCGCGACCAGCGCCGCCAGCACGCCCTCGCGCAGCGCGTCGGGGATCGGGAACTCGCTCGGTGCGAAGTCGCCGACGGTCAGGTTGCAGATCCGTTTGCCGTCGCGCATCCGCGTGCGGATCTCCGCCGCGATCTTGAGGATCTCCGATCCGACCAGCCCCGCTGCCATGCGTGGCGATGCGGCGCTGCTGCGGCGCGCCGAGCGGCGAAGCGGACGATGCGCTGGGCTGGTTCGCTTGGCCATCGCGGCGCCGACTATGCCACACTGCCGGGCGCATGAGCAGCGCGCGGCTTCCCCACCTGACGGCCAAGCTGCAGGGGTTCGGCACCTCGATCTTCGCGGAGATGACGGCGCTCGCGCTGCGCCACGACGCAGTCAACCTCGGGCAGGGCTTCCCCGACTTCGACGGTCCCGCGTTTCTCAAGCAGGCCGCGATCGCCGCCATCGAACACGGGCGCAACCAGTACTCGCGCAGCTTCGGCGTACCCGAGCTCAACGCTCGCGATCGCCGAGCACCGCGAGCGC